>NZ_BARG01000021.1 GCF_000376565.1 Streptomyces hokutonensis
GCGCCGTGATCACCGCTCCCGCACCCAGCGCCAGCAACACCACCGCCCCACCCGCGACATACGGCGTCATGGAGCTACCCCCCGTCTCGGCCAACCCCTCCTCCACCGGAGCCCCCTGCGGCTTCACGTCGGCGGCGACCGAGGGGGCCTCACAAGTCGCCCGCGCCAACGTCACCGTCCCCTCCACATCCGCCACGTTCAGCTTCAACGGGTTGACGGACACCTTGAGTTCGAGCGCGGTGGCCGCGGCCGTACGGGACGTGGTCGACGTCTTGGACAAGTCGAGCCGCACCGACCCGACCCCCGGCACCTGAACCTCCGTAGGACCACTGGCGGTCACCGTGACCCGCTTGCCGAGCACCGTCACAGAACCCGGCAGATGCGACGTGGCGACCGGCGCCTTCCCCGCCTCGCACGTCGCCTTGGACGTGACCGCGTCGACCTCGATGAGCGAGAGCAACGGCAACCCGGGCACATGGAGCCGGACATGGGCGAGGTCGGTGTACCCCTCGGCCTTCGTCGCGGAGACCGTCGCCTTCGCCGTGGCGACATCCGCGCTGAGCACACTGAAGGGCTGCCCGCCGTTCACCGCGTCCAACTGGGCGGAGAGCGCGGTCTTTTCGGCACTCCCCGGCGCCTGGACCTCGTTGAGGGAGACCGAGAGCGGGACGTCCACGGTCTTGTTGAGCAGGGACACGTCGAGCCCGGTACGCAGGACGACGGCGCTCGCGCGACCCTGGTCGGTGGTCGCCTGGGCGGACCCCGCGCCGGCCAGCGTCGCGGGCCCGGCGGCGAGGACGGTGGCCGCGGCGACGGTGGCCCAACGGCGTGCGGGCATGCGGAAGTTGGTGCCGTTCAAGGTGTGGGACCCCCAGAAGAGACATGCTTGGGACCCGGTAAGAATTACCCACGAAGGGTGAACCGTCAGCGATCCTGCGTCACTTCACCCCATCGTGGGTTTTCCGTGAACGTATTCGAATCGGCTGCCGACTATTCGACCACCAGCCCGTTCAGCACCACCCGTCGCGGCGACGCCAGGACGCGCACATCGGCGCGCGGGTCCGTCTCGTAGACCACGAAGTCCGCCGACGCGCCCTCCTCGAGCCCGGGCCGTCCGAGCCACCGCCGCGCACCCCACGCGGTCGCCGACAGCGCTTCTACGGCGGGGATGCCGGCGGTGACGAGTTCGGCGACCTCGGCGGCGACCAGGCCGTGGGCCAGGGACCCGCCCGCGTCGGTGCCGACGTACACCGGGACGCCGGCGTCGTAGGCCGCGCGCACGGTGTCGTAGCGCCGCTCGTACAGTCGCCGCAGGTGGGCGGACCAGCGTGGGTACTTGGCGTCGCCGCCCTCGGCGAGCTTCGGGAAGGTCGCGATGTTCACGAGGGTCGGGACGATCGCCACGCCCCGCGAGGCGAACAGCGGGACGAGGTCCTCGGTGAGGCCGGTCGCGTGCTCGATGCAGTCGATGCCGGCCTCGACCAGGTCGCGCAGCGCGTCCTCCGCGAAGCAGTGCGCGGTGACGCGCGCGCCGAGCCGGTGGGCCTCGGCGATCGCCGCCTCCACGCTCTCACGCGGCCAGCAGGCCGAAAGGTCGCCGAGGTCGCGGTCGATCCAGTCGCCGACCAACTTGACCCAGCCGTCACCGCGTTGGGCTTCCTGGGCGACGTAGGCGACGAGTTCGTCCGGTTCGATCTCGTGGGCGAAGTTGCGGATGTAGCGGCGGGTGCGGGCGATGTGCCGGCCGGCCCGGATGATCTTCGGGAGGTCTTCGCGGTCGTCGATCCAGCGGGTGTCGGACGGCGAGCCGGCGTCGCGCAGGAGCAGGGTGCCGGCGTCGCGGTCGGTGAGCGCCTGTGTCTCGGCGGTGGCCGCGTCGACGGGGCCGTGGGGGCCGAGGCCCACATGGCAGTGGGCGTCGACGAGGCCGGGGAGGGTCCAGCCGTCGACCGTGCGGATGTCATCGGCGTCGACGGGACGGTCGTAGGAGACGCGGCCGTCGATCACCCAGAGTTCGTCGCGGATGTCCTCGGGGCCCACCAGGACCCGGCCCTTTACGTGCAGCACCGGTTGATCGCTCATGGGACGCACGATAGTTCGTCGGGTGCGGGTTTCGATGTGGCTGGTCGCGCAGTTCCCCGCGCCTCTAAGGGGCGCTCTCGTCGTCCGGTACCTCAGACATCGCCGGGTCCAATAGACGGGACAGGAAATGGCGCGTTCGATCGTGCTGCGGGTTGGCGATGACCCGGTCCGGCGTGCCGTCCTCGACGATCACCCCGCCGTCCATGAACACCACCCGGTCGGCGACCTCGCGCGCAAACGTCATCTCGTGAGTCACCACCATCATCGTCATGCCCTCGTTCGCGAGCATCCGCATGACCGCCAGTACGTCGCCCACCAGTTCCGGGTCGAGTGCGGAGGTCGGTTCGTCGAAGAGCATCACCTCGGGGTCCATCGCCAACGCCCGTGCGATCGCGACGCGTTGCTGCTGGCCGCCGGAGAGGGACGCGGGGTAGGCGGCGGCCTTCTCGGAGAGGCCCACGCGCCGCAGGTTCTCGGCGGCGACCTTCTCCGCCGCCGCCTTGTCCCGGCGCAGGACCCGGCGTTGGGGCAGGGTGAGGTTCTCGGTGACGGTCAGGTGGGGGAAGAGGTTGAACTGCTGGAAGACCATGCCGATACGGCGGCGTACGGCGTCGATGTCCACGTCCGGGTCGGTGACTTCGGTACCGCCGACGAACACCCGACCCTGCGTGGGTTCTTCGAGCAGGTTCACGCACCGCAGCAGCGTCGACTTGCCCGAGCCGGACGGGCCGATGACGCACACCACCTCGCCCTGCCCGATCTCCAGGTCGATGCCTCGCAGTACCTCATTCGTGCCGAACGACTTGTGCAGGCCGCGCACTTCGATCTCGGGGTTCCCGGGTGGAGCGGTCATCGCACGGCCTCCCCGGTCTTGGTCTCCATACGGCGTACGACGAAGCTCAGCGGGATCGTGACGAGGAGATAGCACAGGCCCGCCACCAGGATGGGCGTGGAGTTGGCCGTCGTACTCGCCAAGTCCCGTCCGTATTTGGACAGTTCGCGCTCCTCCAGCGTGACGCCGAGGAAGAGGACCAGGGAGGAGTCCTTGAAAAGGAGGACGAGTTCGTTGGTCAGCGGCGGCAGGATGATCCGGAAGGCCTGCGGGACGACGATCGACACCATGGCCCGCGCCGGCGAGAAGCCGAGCGAACGGGCCGCCTCCAACTGCCCCTTGGGCACCGCCTGGATGCCGGCCCGGATCGTCTCCGCCATGTACGCGGCCGACACCAGGCCGAGCGCGAGGGCGACCTTGCCGTACGTGCCGCCGACGATCTCCGTTCCGGGGAAGGCGAGGGGCACGGCGACACCGACGAAGATGAAGATGAGCAGGGCGGGCAGTCCGCGGAAGATCTCGATGTAGATCCCGGCGAGCCAGCGGTACGGGCCGACGGACGACAGCCGCATCAGCGCGACGACCATGCCCAGCACGAGTCCGAAGACGAAGCCGGACAGGGTGTAGAGCACGGTGTTCTTCAGCGCCAGCGTGATGACGTCGGGGAACATCTGCTTGGCGATGCTCCACTGCGCGAACTGGTTCTTCAGGCGGCCCCAGTCGGCGGTGACCGCGAAGGCGATCACCGCGCCGAGGAACACGGTGTACTGAACTCCCCTGGACAGCCTGCGCCGTTGACGGCGCGTCAGCCCCTTTGCCTTGGGCTGGAGTTGGGTGTCGGCAGCGGTCATGACGCCGAGGGCGAGGCGGCCGAGGCGTCGTACGGGCCGATCCACTTCTCGTACAGCTTCTTGTACGTCCCGTCGGCCTTCGCGTCCTTGATCGCCTTGTTGATGGCGGCGAGGAGCTTGGTGTTGCCCTTCTTGACCGTGAAGCCGTACTGCTCACCGGTGTTGAGGTTGTCGACGACCTGGAAGGCGTCGGCGTTGGCCTTGGTCTTGAGCCAGCCCTGGACGACCGGGTAGTCGATGATGACGGCCTGGACCTGGCCGGTGCGCAGGCCGTTGAGGACGGCGTCGGAGGACTCGAAGGAGACGGGGTCGAAGCCCTTGCTCTTCGCGTAGTCCTCGCCGGTGGTCTGCGCCTGCGCGCCGAGCTTCTTGCCCTTGGTCTTGACGTCGGCGAGGGAGGTGATCCCGCTCTTCTTGTCGACGAGGACGGCCTGGGTGGCGTCGAAGTACGGGTCGGAGAAGTCGACGTTCTTCTTGCGCTCGGCGGTGATGGTCATGCCGGCGGCGGCCAGGTCGCACTCGCCGGCGTTGAGGAAGGCACCGGTCTTGAAGTTCTCGAACGGGGTGTCCAGGATCTGCTGCTTCACACCGAGGTCCTTGGCGACCAGGTCGATGAGGGAGACGTCGAAGCCCTGCACCTTGCCGTCGATCTCGGACTGGAAGGGCGGATAGGGCAGGTGGGTGCAGGTGGTCAGCCGGCCGGCCTTGACGAGTTCGACGCCACCGGCGGCGGTCTTCGAACCGCTGCCGCCGCTGTCGCTCGACGTGCAGCCGGCCACGAGGACGAGTGCGGCCGTCGCGGTGGTGGCGGCCAGGGTGCGGGCCCGGCGGCCGAGGAGCGTGTTCACGGAGGCCTCCTGTGACGGAACTGTGGCTTCCGATTATTCGGATGGGCGGGGCGGACCGCTCGTGGTGAGGCGCCGGCCAGGGGGCCGTACGGGCTAAGAAGTCGCCGGTCAGAGGGGCCCCAGGGGCGCCGGATACCCTCGTTCCCATCGACCCCCGCGAGTGAAAGAGCACCGCCGTGACGCACCCCTTCCTCGACCTGGCCCCGTTGAGCGCCGCGCACTTCGCCGCGATCGAGGACCGGGTGGCCCGGCTGCTCGGCACCGAGCAGGATGTCGTGATCATGCAGGGCGAGGCGTTGCTGCCGCTGGAGGGCGCGATCCGTTCGACGGCCGGTCCGGGCACGGTCGCGCTGAACGTCATCACCGGCCCCTACGGGCAGACCTTCGGCAACTGGCTGCGGGACTGCGGCGCCGAGGTGATCGACCTGGCGGTCCCCTTCCACACGGCGGTGACGGCGGACCAGATCAGGGAGGCCTTCGCGGAGCGCCCGGAGATCGACTTCGTCTCCCTGGTCCACGCGGAGGCCGCGACCGGCAACACCAACCCGGTCGCGGAGATCGGCGAGGCCGTCCGCGCACACGGTGCCCTCTTCTACCTCGACGCGGTCGCCTCCATCGGCGCCGAGCCGGTGCTGCCGGACGCGTGGGGTGTCGACCTGTGCGTGATCGGGGCGCAGAAGGCGATGGGCGGCCCGGCGGGCGTGTCGGCGGTGTCGGTGAGCGCACGGGCATGGGCCCGTATGACGTCGAACCCCGGGGCCCCGCGCCGCTCGTACCTCTCTCTCCTCGACTGGAAGGACCGCTGGGTGGACGCGGGCCGCAAGACCCTCCTCCACGCCCCGGCCCAGTTGGAGATGCTCGCCCTGGAGGCATGCGTCGAGCGGATCGAGGCGGAGGGCCTCGACAAGGTGATGCGCCGCCACGCCGTCGCGGCCGCGGCGACACGGGCCGGCGCCCTGGCCCTGGGCGGCGGCCTGGAACCGTACGTCCGCGACGCGACCGAGGCCGCACCGGTCGCCACGACCCTCAGGACACCGCCGGACATCATCGCGTCGGACCTGACGGCAAGCGCCCTGGCGACGAACCCCACCCTGCCCCTGGCAGCGGGCGGCGGCGCCCTGGCGAAGGAGATGATCCGGGTCAACCACTACGGCGTCGACGCGACACCGGACGCGGTACAGAGCTCTGTGGCTGCACTGGGCGCGGCGCTGGCCGAGCAGGGGGTGCGGGTGGACCTGGAGGCGGCTCGGACCGCCGTGGACGGGGCGTGGCGGTAACCCTCGGCCGAGGTACCCCCCAGGGGCTCCGCCCCCGGACTCCCGATCGGCCTCAACGGCCTCGTCCTCAAAGGCCGGGCGGGCTGGGAGTGGCAGTGGTCCGCAGTCACAGACTCCGAGGTCGAACGGATCTGGTTCCAGCGGGTGTTCGGGCTCGACGTGCAGCCGGTGCACGGCAGGAGCACTGTGCCCGGCCGGCGCCGGACTACCTCGGGCGGATCCCGGACGGGCCGATGGCCGGCGTCGAGGTCAGTCTGCGGTGGGTGCTTATTCATATGGTCGAGGAGTACGCGCGGCACAACAGTCACGCCGATATCTTGCGGGAAAGTATCGACGGTATGACCGGCGCCTAATTCGGATGTAATTCCAGAATTCTTCTGCCCGATTTCCGCGCACCTAAACGCAAATAATTCGCGTAGATCTCGTGAGGGTTACACCCTTGTGACCCGTTACACAGACGGACCGTTTTGCCCTTTATCTAATGGTCAAACCGCCGCATACCTCCCGCACTCGCACGCGTGATAACACAGCACAGCCCCAGACGTAACCCCGATCCTCCATGCAATTTCGAATTTCCCTCGGTAAATTAAATTTGCATGACCGCCACCCGAGCAGACCTGCACATAGACCGCCCCACGGTGGCCGACGGCGCCGCGCTCTGGCGTATTGCCAAGGACTCGAACGCCCTCGACCTGAACTCGTCGTACAGCTATCTGCTGTGGTGCCGGGACTTCGCCGGTACGTCCGCCGTCGTGCGGGACGAGCGCGGGGAGCCGGTCGGTTTCGTCACCGGGTACGTACCGCCGGACCGGCCGGGCACGCTGCTCGTGTGGCAGGTGGCCGTCGACGCCGCGCAGCGCGGCCGTGGGCTGGCCGCGCGGATGCTCGACGGGCTCACCGAGCGGGTCTCCGCCGAGTACGGCGTGACCGGCATCGAGACCACGATCTCGCCCGGCAACACCGCGTCCGAGCGCCTCTTCACGTCGTACGCCGAACGCCACGGCGCCACCGTCGAGCGCACGGTGCTGTTCGAGGCCGGTGACTTCCCGGACGGACCGCACGACCCCGAAGTGCTGTACCGGATCGGCCCGTTGAGCCTCTGAGGCCGCGGCCTCCGACACCCCCCACACCCCCTTAGGAGCGATTCGCGTGACCATCACCCAGCCCGATCTCACTGTCTTCGAGACCCTGGAGTCCGAGGTCCGCAGCTACTGCCGCGGCTGGCCCACCGTCTTCGACCGGGCCCGGGGCAGCCGTATGTACGACGAGGACGGCCACGCCTACCTCGACTTCTTCGCGGGCGCCGGCTCGCTCAACTACGGGCACAACAACCCTGTCCTGAAACGGGCGTTGATCGACTACCTGGAGCGCGACGGCGTCACCCACGGGCTCGACATGTCGACCAGCGCCAAGCGCGCGTTCCTCCAGACCTTCCAGGACCTGGTGCTGCGGCCCCGCGACCTGCCGTACAAGGTGATGTTCCCGGGCCCGACCGGCACCAACGCCGTCGAGTCCGCGCTGAAGTTGGCGCGGAAGGTGAAGGGCCGCGAGTCGATCGTGTCGTTCACCAACGCCTTCCACGGGATGTCGCTGGGCTCGCTGGCCGTGACCGGCAACGCCTTCAAGCGGGCCGGTGCCGGCATCCCGCTGGTGCACGGGACGCCGATGCCGTTCGACAACTACTTCGACGGCAAGGTCCCCGACTTCCTGTGGTTCGAGCGGCTGTTGGAGGACCAGGGCTCCGGCCTCAACAAGCCGGCCGCCGTGATCGTCGAGTCCGTGCAGGGCGAGGGCGGTATCAACGTCGCCCGCCCCGAATGGCTGCGCGCGCTCGCCGAGTTGTGCGAACGCCAGGACATGCTGCTCATCGTCGACGACATCCAGATGGGCTGCGGCCGCACCGGCGCGTTCTTCTCCTTCGAGGAGTCGGGGATCGTGCCCGACATCGTCACCGTCTCCAAGTCCATCAGCGGCTACGGCCTTCCGATGTCGCTGTGCCTGTTCAAGCCGGAGCTGGACATCTGGGAGCCGGGCGAGCACAACGGCACGTTCCGCGGCAACAACCCGGCGTTCGTCACCGCGACCGCAGCCCTGGAGACGTACTGGGCGGACGGCTCCGCGATGGAGAAGCAGACCCGGACCCGCGGTGAGCAGGTCGAGCAGGGGCTGATCTCCATCACCGAGGAGAACCTCGCCGACATCAAGGAGTACCGGGGCCGCGGACTGGTCTGGGGCATCGAGTTCAAGGACCCCGAGCGCGCCGGACGGATCTGCGCCCGCGCCTTCGAACTCGGCCTGCTCGTCGAGACGTCGGGCCCGCAGGGCGAGGTCGTGAAACTGCTCCCCGCGCTGACCATCACCCCGGAGGAGCTGGACGAGGGCCTGAGCATCCTCGCCCGAGCCGTACGCGAAACCGTCTGAACACCCCGACCCGCCCGACCATCTGACACCACATCAAGGAGGCGTCACAGCACCGTGATTGTCCGTTCGTTCAAGGAACTCGAAGGCACCGACCGGCACATCAAGGCCGCGTCCGGCACCTGGGAGAGCAAGCGCATCGTCCTCGCCAAGGAGCGGGTCGGCTTCTCGCTCCACGAGACCGTCCTCTACGCGGGTACGAAGACGTCCATGTGGTACGCCAACCACGTCGAGGCCGTCGTATGCGTCGAGGGCGAAGCCCTGTTGACCGACAACGAGACCGGGCAGACGTACACGATCACGCCCGGGACCATGTACCTCCTCGACGGACACGAGCGGCACACGATGCGGATCAAGGAGGACTTCCGCTGCATCTGTGTCTTCAACCCGCCCGTCACCGGACGGGAGGACCACGACGAGAACGGCGTCTACCCGCTGCTGACCGAACCCGAGGAGGTCTGACGAGCATGACGACCACAGTCACCGACCTGTACCCCAGCCGCGGCACCACCGAGGTGTCCGTCCCGCGCAAGGACCCCGTCGTCTGGGGTTCCCCCGACACCCCGGGACCGATCCCGCCGGCCGACCTCGGGGCCTTCGAGCGCGACGGCTTCCTCGCCGTGCCGGAGCTCCTGCGGGACGACGAAGTCGACGTCTACCGGCGGGAGTTGGAGCGCCTCGTCGTCGACCCCGCGATCCGGGCCGACGAGCGGTCGATCGTCGAGCCGAAGTCGAAGGAGATCCGGTCCGTCTTCGAGGTGCACCGGATCAGCGAGGTGTTCGCGCGGCTCGTGCGCGACGAGCGGGTCGTCGGGCGGGCCCGGCAGATCCTCGGCTCGGACGTCTACGTCCACCAGTCCCGGATCAACGTCAAGCCCGGCTTCGGCGCGAGCGGCTTCTACTGGCACTCGGACTTCGAGACCTGGCACGCCGAGGACGGTCTGCCGAACATGCGGACCGTGTCCGTGTCGATCGCGCTCACCGAGAACCACGACACCAACGGCGGCCTCATGATCATGCCGGGCTCGCACCGCACGTTCCTCGGCTGCGCGGGCGCGACCCCCGAGGACAACTACCGCCAGTCGCTCCAGATGCAGGACGCGGGCACTCCCTCCGACGAGGCGCTGACCGACATGGCCGCCCAGTACGGCATCAAGTTGTTCACGGGCAGGGCAGGTTCGGCGACCTGGTTCGACTGCAACTGCATGCACGGCTCGGGCGACAACATCACCCCGTTCCCGCGCAGCAACGTCTTCATCGTCTTCAACAGCGTGGAGAACCAGGCAGTTGAGCCGTTCGCGGCGCCGGTGCGACGGCCGGAGTTCATCGGGGCCCGGGACTTCACGCCGGTGAGGTGAGGAACGGGGTCAGAGCCAGGCCAGGGCCGCGGCCCGCTCCAGTACGTTCCGTACGGCGTCCTCGTCGCCCGTCGCCCCGCGCGGCACCGCGTCGGGGGTGTACCGCCCGCCCACCAGCAGGCAGAAGTCGACGGGATCCAGGACGAGTTCGGCCCGCACGGGCTCGTCCTCGGAGCCCAGCACCCACTCGCCCCCGCCGGTGATCGCGAAGAGCACCGGCGGCGCGGTGGGACCGAGCGCCAGGCCGAGGATGCGGACGGCCAGCCGGACCAGTTGCCCGAGGTGTTCCTCGGGCGGCGGCGGTACGCGCAGGCCGAGGGCGCGGCCCAGGTCGTCGGTGTGGATCCACGTCTCGAAGGCCCGCACCACGAAGTGGTCGGACACGGGCAGCCTGATCCCCATCAACAGCGTGGCGCAGGACGCGAGTTCGGAGTCGCGTGCCTCCGGTGTCGCGAGGAGGTCCGTCGCCTGCGCGGACCAGTCGGCGACCGTCGCCCCGGGGTCACGGCCGTGTTCATGGGCGATGACGTCCGTCGTACGGCGGTCCCAGGCGTCCTCCCAGGCCGCGCCCTCCTCGATCCGGGAGGCGGGGACGCGCGCGCCGATGCCCAGGCGTACCGCCAAGTGCTCGTCGGCGGCGAGGAGATGGGCGAGTGTCGCGTGGGCGTCCCAGTCGTGGACCACCGGAGTGCCCCACTTGCCCTCCAACTCGGGGAGCAGGGCGCGGAGTCCGGAGACGGCCGCGGCGTAAGGGGCCGCGTGCGGGGCGACTTGGGGTGCGGCGGGGCGGGTGCGCAGGGCACGGGTGAGGACGGGCACGGCGGGTTCGGCCTGGGTGCCATTCGCCGGCGGGCCGTCCAACAGACGTACCGTCTCCCGCAGTCGGGCGGCCTCGGCGGAGCAGCTCTCGCACTCGGCCAGGTGCGGCTGGACGCTTCTGCGCTCGGCGGGCGGGAGCGCGCCGAAGGCCCAGGCGGCCAGCAGGTCCCGTACACCGTCGTGGTCGGTCATCGGACGTCCCCCTTCCTTGTCGTCATCATGCGCTTCTTTCCAGCGCCGGGTCCGGAGGGTCCGCCAAAGACTCGGCCAAGGTGCGTAACGCCGTGCGCAGGCGG
The DNA here is from genome assembly GCF_000376565.1 of Streptomyces hokutonensis. Classification (GTDB taxonomy): domain Bacteria; phylum Actinomycetota; class Actinomycetes; order Streptomycetales; family Streptomycetaceae; genus Streptomyces; species Streptomyces hokutonensis. Next base: position 10,782 of record NZ_BARG01000021.1, read on the forward strand.
GTCTTGGCGGTGCCCTCGGGGATGCCGAGTTCGGCGGCGGCCTGGCGGTAGGTGCGGCCCGCGAAGTAGGCGAGGTGCACCACTTCCCGCTGGGGTTGCGGGAGTTCGGCGAGCGCGGTGTGCAGGAGCAGGGCGCGCTCGCGGTCCACGACCGTCTCGTCCGGGCCCGGCCCGGCGTCCGGGATCGCGTGCAGCGCCGAGTCGTCGGCGTGCCGGTGCTTGCGGTGTCTGGCCTCGCCGCGCACCCAGTCCACGGCCCGCCGGTGGGCCAGCAGCGACAGCCAGGTGCGCAGCGAGCCGCGGCGCGCGTCGAAGGCGTAGGGCCTGCTCCAGAGTTGGGCGAAGACCTCCTGCGCCACGTCCTCTGCGGCGAGCGGGCTGCGGGTGACCCGTGCGGCGACCCCGCGCACCAGGCCGCCGTAGATCCGGTACGCCTCGGTCAGCGCGGACTCGTCGCCGTACACGAGCCGTCGGTGCAGCTCCGTGTCGGCGGCGGATGGTACGGACGTGCTGCTGCCCGTCGGCTGCACCGGCACCACCCCCTGGTGCCCTTCCTAGCGTCAGCCGGACAGGACGTCCAGCAGGCGGTCGACGTCCTCGGGGGTGTTGTAGAGGTGGAAGGCGGCGCGCAGGTTCCCCGCCCGGTTGGAGACTTCGACTCCGGCCGCGCTCAACTCGCCCTGGCGGTGGCCCAGTCCGGGGACGGAGACGATCGGTGCGCCGGGGGACGGGACCGGCTCGTGACCGAGGCCGGCCAGGCCCGCGCGGAAGCGGTCGGCGAGGGTGAGGTCGTGGGTGCGTACGGCGGCCACGCCCAACTCCTCCAGCAGGGCGAGGGAGTGGCGGGCGCCGGCGTAGGAGAAGAGGGCCGGGCTCTCGTCGAACCGGCGGGCGGAGTGGGCGAGTTCGGCGACCGGGCCGTAGCAGCTGTCCCACGGGGCCTCCCCCGCGACCCATCCCGCGAAGACCGGGTTGAGGTCGCCGAGGTCCTCCGGGGTGACCAGGAAGGCGACTCCGCGCGGGCAGAAGAGCCACTTGAAGCCGACGGCGGCGACGTAGTCGTAGGCGTCGGCGTCGAGGTCCAGCCAGCCGGCGGCCTGCGAGGCGTCGACGTACGTGCGCGCCCCGTGTTCGCGTGCCGCCGCCCGGAGTCCGGGCAGGTCGGCGATCCGGCCGTCGGCGGACTGGGCGGCGCTGACCGCGACGAGCGCGGTGCCGGGGCGTACCGACTCGGCGATGCGCTCCAGCGGGACGGCGCGCACCTTGAGGTCGGCGCGCATGTGGAAGGGGTTCACCACCGAGCTGAAGTCGGCCTCGGCGGTGAGGACTTCGGCGCCGGACGGGAGCGAGGAGGCGATCAGTCCGCTGTACACCGCCACCGAGGCGCCGGCCGCCACCCGGCCGACCGGCACCCGCGCCAGGCGGGCGAAGGCGGCGCGGGAGGCCTCGACGTCGTCGAACATGTCGGTCGGTGTGCCGACCGAGGCCGCCTCGACGGCGGTGTGCATGGCGGTGACGGTGCGCCTCGGGAGGAGGCCGGTGCTCGCCGTGTTGAGGTAGGTGTTCTTCGGGGCGAACTCGGCGCGGACGAGGCTCTCGAAGGTCTCCATGGCTCCACTCTGCGGTGCCGTGCGCCCCTCGTCCATTGCGCGTTTTTGCGTGAATCCTCTAAGCGATGCTTATGCGTCGCCCCTGACCTGCGGCTTTCAGGCCTGGGGCACCGCGCACCCGTCGGGGCCGCAGGCCTCGGCGTCACCGTTGTCGATCAGCTTGAGCGGTGCGTGCTCGCCCCACGCCTGGGTCAGCGCCTGGGCGAAGACCTCGGCGGGCTGGGCGCCCGAGACGCCGTACTTGCGGTCGAGGACGAAGAAGGGGACGCCGTTCGCGCCCAGTTCGGCGGCCTCGCGCTCGTCGGCGCGGACGTCGTCGGCGTAGGCGGCCGGGTCGGCCAGCACCTTGCGGGCGGCGTCCGCGTCGAGGCCGGCGCCGGCGGCGAGTTCGACGAGACGCTCGTCGTCGCCGAAGACGGACCGCTCCTCGGCGAAGTTCGCCTTGTACAGCGCCTGGATCAGCTCGTCCTGGCGGCCCTGCTCCTTGGCGAAGTGGAGGAGGCGGTGCATGTCGAAGGTGTTGCCGTGGTCGCGGTCGCGGGTGCGGTAGTCGAGGCCCTCGGCGGCGGCCTGCGCGCCGAGGTTGTCCTCGCCCGCCTGTGCCTGCGCCTCGCTCATGCCGTACTTCTTGGTGAGCATCTTCAGCACGGGCTGGATGTCGCCCTTGGCGCGGCCCGGGTCGAGCTCGAAGGACCGGTGGACGACCTCGACGCCGTCGCGGTGCGGGAAGGCGTCGAGAGCCTTCTCGAAGCGGGCCTTTCCGACATAGCACCAGGGGCACGCTATGTCGGACCAGATTTCGACGCGCATCTTCTTCGGCTCTTTCCAGGACGTGTGCGGTTGACGGAGAGTCCCTCCGTTTCCCCCGTGAACGTTCCTCCGGCCCGCTTCATTCCCCGGCGAGGGTCAGCCGCATCCCCAGGTGGTGACCGCCGTCGGACGGATCGGCGACCCAGCCCTGACGGACGTAGAAGGCCTGCGCCCGTTCGTTGTCGACATGCACGTCGAGTACGGCGGTCTTCCGGGCGTCGGCCCGCCACTGCTCGACGCAGGCCGTGTGCAGGGCCGTGCCGAGGCCGGAGCGCCAGCGGTCGGGGTCGACGTGGAACTGGAACAGCTTGACCGTTTCCGCCGGGCCGTCCTCCGGGGTACGGAAGGAGGCGACGGCGACGATACGGCCCTCCTCGACCGCGCACAGCACATGGCCGTCCGGCCGCTCGATGGAGCCCAGCCAGGCGGCGCGCCAGTCGAAGTCGGACGGCGGGAGGCCGTCGGGGTAGTAGGTCGACCGGGCGCGGAAGTGCAGGTCGGCGACGGCCCCGGCCTCGGCGGGCAGGGCCGTGCGGATCATCAGGGTGTCGGTGGCGCGATCACTCGTCATGCGACCGATGACGTGAGGTCCGCCGCTCCGGTTCCCAGGCGGGTGAACTGGGCCCGGTAGGCGCTCGGGGTCAGCCCGGTGCGTCGGACCAGGTGACCGCGCAGGGAGTCCGCCGTGCCCAGGCCGCAGGCGCGGGCCACCTGGTCCATGGGGAGGGTGGTGGTCTCCAGGAGTTCCTTGGCGCGTTCGACGCGCTGGTGGAGCAGCCATTGGAGGGGGCTCACCCCGCTCTCGGCGTGGAAGCGGCGGGTGAGGGTGCGGACGCTGACGCCCGCGTGCCGGGCCAGGTCGGTGAGGGTGAGCGGCTTGTCGAGGTTGCGCATGGCCCAGCCCCGGGTGTCGGCGCAGGCGGTGCCGCGTTCGGGCGGCAGCGGGGTCTGGGTGAACTGCGTCTGCCCGCCCGGTCGTACGGGTGCGACGAGGGCGAGGCGGGCGACCTCGTTGGCGACGGCGGCGCCGTAGTCGGTGCGGATGATGTGCAGACAGAGGTCGATGCCGGCGGCGTAACCGGAGGCGGTCAGGACCTGGCCGTCCTGGATGTACAGGACGTCGCCCCTGAGGTCGAGGGCCGGGTAGCGCTCGCGCAGCTCGTCCGCCATGCCCCAGTACGTGGTGGCGCTGCGGCCGTCGAGCAGCCCGGCCTCGGCGAGCAGGAAGGCGCCGCTGCAGATGGAGGCGACGCGTTTGCCCGCGGCGGCGGCCTCGCGGACGGCGGCGACCGCGGCCGGATCGGGTTCGTAGCGCTCACCGGTGCCCGCGAGCACCACGGTGTCGGCGGTGCGCAGGACGTCGAGGCCCCGGCCCACCTGGAGGTCCAGGCCGCCGGTCGTCACCACCGGGCCGCCGTCGGAGCTGCAGATCGTCACCTCGTAGCCGGGGGTGCCGTCGATCTCGACCTTGGCGAAGAGCAGCTCCGGGATGGCCAGGTTGAACATGGAGACGGGGGACGGCGCGACGATCGCGACACGGTGCGGGGGCCGTTTCCTCGGCGTGTTCCTCGGCATGGCCAGAACCTCCGGCTGTATGGCGTTCCGGCCACTACTCTATGCCGTCGCGGTTCCGCAGCATGGGTACATGCCAACGCCGACCACCCAACTCACGCCCCGCACCGCCGGTTTGACCCCGTCCTCCCCCGCTCTCACCCTCACCGCCGCCCTCCTCGGCTTCGCGCTGATCACCCTCGACGCGTCCGTGGTGAACGTGGCGCTGCCGTCGATCGGACAGGCGCTCGGCGGCGGGATGGCGGGCCTGCAGTGGGTGGTGGATGCCTACACCCTCTCCTTCGCCGCCCTGATGCTGTCCACCGGCGCCTTCGCGGACCGGGCCGGGGCGAGCCGGGCGTACGCGATCGGCATCACGGTGTTCACCCTCGCCTCGGCGGCCTGCGGCCTGGCCCCGAACCTGCCCACGCTGATCGCCGCGCGCGTGGCGCAGGGTGTGGCGGCGGCCGTCGTCCTGCCGGCCTCGCTGTCCCTCGTCCGACAGGCCTACCCCGACCCCGCCAAGAGGGCGCGGGCGGTGGCCACTTGGGCGGCCGGGGGTGCGATCGCGATGGCCCTCGGCCCGGTGGCCGGGGGCGCGCTGACCACGGTCTGGGACTGGCGCGGCGTCTTCTTCATCAACCTGCCCCTGGGCGCGGTGGCACTGGCGCTGCTGGTCCGCTCACCGCGCTCGGAACGCCGCCCCGCGCCGCTCGACCTGCCGGGCCAGGTGCTGGCGGTGGTGGCACTCACCGCCGTGACCTTCGCGGTGATCGAGGGCGGCACGACGGGAGTTGTGGCCTCGCTGGTCGCCCTCGTCGCGGGCGCGGCCTTCGTCCGGGTCGAACTCCGCCAGGCACATCCCGTGGTGCCGCTCGGTCTGTTCCGCAGCCGTACGGTGTCCGTGGCGGTCGCGGCGGGTGCGGTGTGCAGCATCGCCTTCTACGGCGTGGTCTTCCTCTTCTCCCTCTTCTTCCAGCAGGTGCAGGGCCGTTCGGCGCTGTACGCCGGGCTGATGTTCCTCCCGATGGCCGCTCTGATCGCGGTCACGAACGTCCTGTCGGGCAAACTGGCGGGCCGCTACGGAGCCCGACTCCCCATGCTGATCGGCCAGTTGCTGGCCACGGCGGGCACACTCGGCCTGCTCTGGGTCGACGAGCACACGCCCCCGCTCCTGGTGGCCGTGCTGCTCGTACCGATGGCCGTCGGCTGCGCCCTGACGGTCCCGCCACTGACCATCGTGATGATGGACGCGGTACCGGCCGAGCGGGCGGGGCTGGCGGCCGGTGTCCTCAACTCGGCGCGCCAGGTGGCCGGTGGGCTGGGCATCGCCGTCTTCGGGGCGCTGGTCTCCGGCGGTTTCACGACGGGCCTGCGGGAGAGCCTCGCGATCAGCGCGGCCCTCTTCGCGGTGACGGCCTCGCTCAGCTTCCGTCTCTCAGGTCGTCCGGCCAACTCGCCCTGAACTCAAGGTGGTCGTACGTCACGACACACCCCTCCCCCATCGGCGACTGCGTCATGAAGCCGACCAGAGCGGCGTCCGTCTCCTTCTCGTCACCGAGCGTGAAGAGCCGCACGAAGACCCACCGCTCGCCGTCCCGAGAGGCATGAAACGCGAAGGCCCGCCCGGTGCGACTGACCCGCAGCCACACCGAACTCCCGTCCACGGTGAAGGAGTTGGCGTCGTCCGAGTGCCCCCGCGTGACCACCGTGCAGACGGTGGGCACGTCCGGCGAGTACTCCAGACACAACTTCGCCCAGGCCCGCTCCCCCACATGGACGTAGAGCACCCCGGCATCGAACGACCCCGCGAACCCCACGGTCACCCGAGCGATCAGCTGAAAGTCCCCATGCGGCGCCCCGAGCAACCGGGGCGCGTCCGAGGCGGGGTCCAGCCCCTCCCCGGTAGGCGTCACAAACCGATCCTGCCGGGGCCCTGCCCACCCGGTGAGCACACCGTCCTCGTAGGACCAATGCCCGTCGGGACCATAAGTGCGGAGGGGGAAGGGCAGTTCGGGAAGTTCCAAGTCCATCCACTAACTATCTCAGGCCCAGGCGAAGGTCTTTCAGGGGCGCGGGGAACTGCGCGACCAGCCACAACGGACCGTCAGTCCGAAGTCCACCGCACCCCAACGGCGCTACCGCTCCAACCGCCCGTCATAACGCCGAGGCAGCCCAAGGGAGTTCTCGTCCCGCAACTCCAACGGCAGCAACGCTTCAGGGGTGTTCTGATAAGCGACCGGCCGCAGCCACCGCTCAATAGCCGTACCACCAACAGACGTTGACGTAGAAGTCGTAGCCGGGTACGGCCCCCCGTGATGCTGAGCCGCCGCAACGGCAACGCCTGTAGGCCACGCGTTCACCAACACCCGCCCGGCGAGCGGCGTGAGTTCGGCGAGGATCTCCGCCCCACGCCCTTCCCCGGCCGCTTCCTCCGCCGACAGATGAACAGTCGCCGTAAGATTCCCCGGCAGCCGCGACAGCACGGCATTGGCCTGCGCGTCATCGTCATAGCGGGCCACCACAGTGACCGGCCCGAAGCACTCCTCGAGCAGCAGGTCGTACGCCCCTTCGGCCGCGAGCCTCTCCGCCGGCACTGTCAGGAACCCCGGGCTCACCGTGTGCTCGCTGCCCGCGCCGGGCGTCACCGGCGAGTCCACATCGGGGAGTTGAACCCGCTCGCTGACACCCGCGAGGAAGTTGTCCCGCATCCGGTGGTCGAGCAGCACCCCGGAGTCCGTGTCACTGACGGCGTCGGTGAGGGACTTGACCAGCCCGTCCCCGGCGGAACCGGACGGCACCAGCACCAGACCCGGCTTCACACAGAACTGCCCGACGCCCAGGGTCATCGACCCGGCGAGCCCCGTACCGATCGCCTCGGCCCGCTCGGCCGCCGCAGCCTCGGTGACCACGACGGGGTTGAGGGAACCCAGCTCGCCGTGGAAGGGGATCGGCACGGGACGGGACGCCGCCGCGTCGAAGAGGGCACGGCCACCCCGTACCGACCCGGTGAAACCGGCGGCCGAGACCAGTGGGTGCTTGACGAGCTCCACGCCCGCCTCGAACCCGTGCACCAGACCGAGGACCCCGTCCGGGATGCCCTGCTCGGCGGCGGCCCGGCGCAGCACCTTCGCGACCAGCTCGGACAGGCCGGGGTGGTCGGGGTGGGCCTTGACGACGACCGGGCAGCCGGCCGCCAGCGCGCTCGCGGTGTCGCCGCCGGGGACGGAGAAGGCGAAGGGGAAGTTGGAGGCCGAGTAGACGGCGACGACGCCCAGCGGCACCTTGTAGCGGCGCAGGTCGGGGATCGGCGGGGTGGCCGTGTCGTCGGGGTGGTTGATGACGACGTCGAGGAAGGCGCCCTCGTCGACGATGTCCGCGAAGGCGCGCAACTGGTAGCAGGTGCGGGCGAGTTCGCCGTTCAGCCGGACCGGGCCGAGCGCGGTCTCCGCGTCGGCGACCTCGACCAACTGGTTCTTGGCCGCTTCGAGCTGGTCGGCGGCGCCGCGCAGGAAGGCCGCGCGGACCGTGCGGTCGGCGAGGGAACCCCGTGCGGCGTACGCGGCGCGGACGGCGGCGTCCACCTCCTGGGCTGTGGCCTCCACCGCAACCTGTTCCCGCTGCTTCCCGGTTCGGGGGTCGACACTCCAGACTGGTGCTGCTGCCACCGCGGGTCCCTCCACATGTAATGCCGCAGTTCTGGGTCATTCACCAGGCTCGTTCGATATGCTGAACGCTGTCTCTGATGATGAATATGCTCGTGGAGACGATAACTCAAGGTTCTCGTCGAACGAAGGGGTCAAGGGCGATGTCGGCAGGCGAGACAGGCGGCGGGGCACAGGTCAAGTCCGCGGTGCGGACGGTGGAGCTGCTCGAATACTTCGCGGGCCGGCCCGGTATGCACTCCCTCGCGGCGGTCCAGGAGGCCGTCGGTTACCCCAAGTCCAGCCTCTACATGCTGCTGCGCACGCTGGTGGAGCTGGGCTGGGTGGAGACGGACGCCACGGGCACGCGGTACGGCATCGGCGTACGGGCGCTGCTCGTCGGCACGTCGTACATCGACGGCGACGAGGTGGTCGCGGCGGCCCGCCCCACCCTGGACCGGCTCTCGGACGACACCACGGAGACCATCCACCTCGCCCGCCTGGACGGCACGAACGTGGTCTACCTGGCCACCCGCCAGTCCCAGCACTATCTACGGCCCTTCACCCGCGTCGGCCGCCGCCTCCCGGCGCACTCGACCTCGCTGGGCAAGGCGCTGCTGAGCACCTACTCGGACGAGCAGGTCCGCAAGATGCTCCCGGAGACGCTGCCCGCGCTCACCGAGCACACGATCACCGACCGCGAGAAGCTCATCGAGGAGCTCCACCAGGTCCGCGAGCAGGGCTTCGCCGTGGACCGCGAGGAGAACACGCTCGGGCTGCGCTGCTTCGGCGTCGCGATCCCCTACCGCACCCCCGCGCGGGACGCGATCAGCTGCTCGGTGCCGGTGGCGCGGCTGACGCCCGCGCACGAGCAGATGGTGAAGGACGCGCTGTTCGACGCCCGCGACCGGCTCACCCTCGCCACCCGGAGGCTCTGACTCGTGGAGCTCCGCATGATGGAGGTATTCATGGAGGTCGCGCTCCGCCCGGTCCACGACAGCGACCTGCCGGTCTTCTTCCGGCAGGTCAACGATCCCGAGTCGCTCCGGATGGCCGCCTTCGCGCCCAAGGACCCGGCCGACCGGGACGCCTTCGACGCCCACTGGAAGCGCATCCGGGCCTCGTCGGACGTGCTGCGCACGGTCCTGGTGGACGGTGACGTGGTGGGCAGCGCCGCGGTGTACGGCGAACCGGGCGAGCGCGAGGTGACGTACTGGATCGACCGCGCTTACTGGGGCAAGGGCATCGCGACGGCCGCGCTGCGCGACCTGCTGGCCGAGGTGCCCGAACGACCGCTGCACGCGCGCGTGGCGGCCGACAACGCGGGTTCGCGGCGGGTGCTGGAGAAGTGCGGGTTCGTGGTCACCGGCGATGACCGGGGGTTCGCGAACGCGCGCGGCGAGGAGATCGACGAGCTCCTCCTGACGCTGACTTCATGAGCACTCGATGAGAAAAGCGGCGTAAGGGAACGATCCCGTCCCGTCCGCTCGTCCTCCATGCGGGATGAACAAGACGATCAGGCGCGCCTCCGTCTTCGCGCTGCTCCTGGTGCTCACCCTCCTGGTGAGGGCGACCTGGGTGCAGTTCTACGACGGCCAGGCGCTCGCGGACGACAAGGACAACCGGCGCAACGCGATCGCGACGTACGCGGACCCGCTCGGGAACATCATCGTGGCCGGGAACGCGATCACCGGCTCGACGCGGACAGGGGACAGCAGCGACCTCGCGTACAAACGCACCTACACGGACGGCAAGCTGTACGCGGCGGTGACGGGCTACGCCTCGCAGAGCTACGCGCCGACGCAGCTGGAGGGGATCTACGCGAACCTCCTCGACGGCACGGACAGCGGCCTGAAGACCGTCATGGACACGGTCACCGGCGAGCGGGCGGCCCCGGGCAACGTGGTCACGACGATCGACCCGGCTGTGCAGAAGGCCGCGTACGAGGCGCTCGGCGACAAGAAGGGCGCCGCGGTCGCGATCGATCCGACGACCGGCAAGATCCTCGCCGTCGTCTCGACGCCGTCCTACGACCCCTCGAAGCTGACCGACGCGAACACCGCCGCCGCTGCCTGGAAGCAGCTCAACGCCGACCCTGACAAGCCGCTGACCAACCGCGCGCTGCGCCAGCCGCTGCCGCCGGGTTCCACGTTCAAGCTGGTCGTGGCGGCGGCCGCCCTGGAGGACGGGCTCTACTCCTCGGTGGACGAGAAGACGACCAGCCCCTCGCCGTACACCCTGCCGGGCACGGTCACCCCGCTGAAGAACGAGAGTTCCTCCGCGCCCTGCACCAACGCCTCGATCCGGGTCGCGCTCCAGTACTCGTGCAACACCGTGTTCGCGAAGATGGCCGTCGACCTCGGGCAGGACAAGGTCAAGGCGATGGCCGAGAAGTTCGGCTTCAACGACGACAAGCTGGACATCCCGGTGCGGGCGTATCCGAGCGTGTACCCGTCGAACATGAACAAGTCGTCCACGGCCCTGACGGGCATCGGCCAGTACGACGTGACCGCCACCCCGCTCCAGATGGCCATGGTGTCGGCCGCCATAGCCAACGACGGCAAGCTGGTCTCCCCGCACATGGTGTCGGAGACCACCGACAGCGGCGGCGACGTGGTCCACAACTACGACGACAGCACGACGACGAAGGAGATCGTCAGCTCGCACACCGCCCAGCAGCTCCAGTCGGCGATGCAGACGGTCATCACCGACGGCACCGGCACGAACGCCCGGATCGCGGGCGTGACGGTGGGCGGCAAGACGGGCACGGCCCAGCACGGCGAGAACAACGACCAGTCCCCGTACGCCTGGTTCACGTCCTACGGCAAGTCCGACGACACCGGGAAAGAGGTCGCCGTGGCGGTCGTGGTCGAGCAGTCGGACGCGGCGAGGTCGGAGATCAGCGGCAACGGCCTGGCGGCCCCGGTGGCCAAGGCGATGATGAAGGCGGCGCTGAAGAGTTAGCGAGCGGCCCCGGCCGGGTGGCCGGGGCCGTCGTTCACTTGACGCCCAGGATCTGCTCCACGGGGTCGATCGCGAAGTACACGAGGAACAGCGCGGACACTCCCCACAGCAGCCAGTTGACCTCCTTCGCCTTGCCGAGCACCGCCTTGATCACGACGTACGAGATGAACCCGGCGCCGATCCCGTCGGTGATCGAGTACGTGAACGGCATCGCGGCGATCGTGAGGAACGCCGGGATCGCGATCTCGTACTTGTCCCAGTCGATGTGCTTGACGTGGGTCATCATCAGGAACCCGACCGCGATCAGCGCGGGCGCGGCGGCCTGCAACGGCACGATCGTCAGCAGCGGGGTCAGGAAGAGCGCGAGCCCGAACAGACCGCCGGTGATCAGGTTCGAGAACCCGGTACGCGACCCCTCACCGACCCCCGAAGCCGACTCGATGTAGGCGGTGTTGGAGGAGGCGGACCCGATGCCGCCGGCGACGGCCGCGGCACCGTCGATGAACAGGACGCGACCGATGTTCGGCACCTGTCCCTTGTCGTCCAGGAGACCGGCCTCCGCGCTGATACCCACGATCGTGCCCATGGCGTCGAAGAAGTCCGAGAGGATCAGCGTGAAGATCAGCAGGATCACGGTGATCGCGCTGGTCTCGCCGAAGGCCCCGAACAGGCTGAAGTGACCGATGAGCCCGAAGTCGGGCGCGGCCACGATCTTGTCCGGCACCTTGGGGGTCATCAGGCCCCAACTCTTGATGTCGGCGGCGGAGTTGATGATGATCGCGAGGACGGTCATCGTGACGATGCTGATCAGGATGGCGCCCTTCACCTTGCGGGCGACCAGCGCGATGGTCAGCAGTACGCCGAGACAGAAGACCAGGACGGGCCAGCCGGTCAGTCTGCCGACGGCGCCGAGTTGTACGGGGACCGTGGTCTGCGCGGCGTCCGGTATACGACTCACGAAGCCGGCGTCGACGAAGCCGATGAAGGCGATGAACAGGCCGATGCCGACACCGATGGCCTGCTTGAGCTGCTGCGGGATCGCGTTCATGATCGCCTCGCGCAGCCCGGTGAGGACCAGGACGCAGATCAGAACGCCCTCGATGACGACGAGACCCATCGCGTCGGGCCAGCTCATCAGCGGCGCCAGCTGGAAGGCGACGACGGCGTTGAGACCGAGGCCCGCGGCGATGGCGAGGGGCAGATTGCCGCCGACGCCCATGATGACCGTCATCACGCAGGCCACCAGGGCTGTGGCGGTGACCAGTTGGCCGGTGTCGAGCGAGTGCCCGAACTTGTCCTTGGCGCTGCCCAGGATGATCGGGTTCAGGACGAGGATGTAGGCCATCGTGAAGAACGTGGCGAAGCCGCCGCGTATCTCACGGCCGAAGGTGGACCCCCGTTCGGAGATCTTGAAGTACCGGTCGACGCTGTTCGCCGCCGGTGGTTCGGCACTTGGCCGGTCAGCCACCTTCTGTGACTCGGACATGCGGGTACTCCTCGTTGCCTCAGTGATCGGTGCGCGGATGCTGGCTGGATTGTTCCCGCGTCGAACCTGTTTCAGGTTTTCCCCGTGTTACGGAATCAGGGTCGACGCGCCAGACGATGTTCGAAGGCCTGTACCAATCCACTCAGTTGATCACTGCTACGCTCCCGATCCGGTCGGGGTCCTCCCCGAATGATCACGTGTCATCTACATGACACGCACACACCACAGCGAGGAGAGGTCCGCCGTGGGCACAGTCGTCGACGACGCCGCCTCCGTGGAGTTCCACGCCTTCTTCGAACGCCACTACGCCGAACTGTCGCGCCTCGCCCACCTGTTGACGGGCGAGGCGGACGCCGCCGACGATCTCGCGGCCGACGCGCTGCTCGCGCTCTGGCACCGCTGGGACCGGGTACGCGCCGCCGACCACCCCGCCGCCTACGCCCGTGGGGTCGTCGCCAACCTGGCCCGCACCCGGATCCGCAGCGCGGTGCGCGAGCGGCGGCGGGTCGCCCTGTTCTGGTCACAGCGCGAGGAGAAGACCGAGAACCCGGACGTGGCCGGCGTGGTCGACGTCCAGGAGGCCCTGCGCAGACTGCCGTTCCGCAAGCGGGCCTGTGTGGTGCTGCGGCACGCTTTCGATCTGTCGGAGAAGGACACCGCGCTCGCCCTCGGTGTTTCCGTCGGTACGGTTAAGAGCCAGACGTCGAAGGGCATGGCCGAGTTGCAGCGCCTGCTCGGCCCGCAGAGCCCTCCACTGCAGATGCGGGCGGCGATGGCGCGCGGCGGCGAGACCGGAGGGAGGAACCGATGAGGCACCAGGACGTCCACGACGACGAGTTGAGCGCCCGGCTGCACGAGGCGGCCGAGGCCCACGAGCCCGACCGGGCGCGCATCCTGGCCCGGCTCGAACGCGGCATGGCCGCGCAGTCGCGTCCCGACCACCGGGCCACCCGGCCGCCCGTGTTCGGCTGGGTGCGGGTCGTCAGCGCGACGGCGGCGGTGGCGAGCGTCCTCGCGATCGGCGGCTACGCGGTGGCGTCCGCGGTGAAGAGCGACTCCCCCGCCGAGCAGACGGTGTCCGTCTCACCGACCCCGACACCCACGCCGTCCCCGGACGCGACGAGCCGCACTCCGGTCAAACCCGTTGCTCCGAAGCCGAGTTCGGGTTCCGGCACCTCGCACAGCTCGACCAGGGCGAGCGCCTCCCCGACGACTTCCGCGACCGCCTCGCCGTCCACGCCCGTGCTGCCGCCCGCCTCCGGTACGCAGGACGGCCCGCTGTGGTCGGACGGCTCGATCGACCCGGGCAGCAACGACTTCTGGGCCCAGAGCGACATCACCCTCAAAACAACCAAGCAACTCACCTCCCTCACCGTCCAGTTGAAGGTCAGGCTGACCGGCGGGGTCAGCTCCGCGGGAGCCTGGCGCTCGCTGCCCGAGCAGGACTTCACGCAGACGGTGACGGAGCAGGACGGGTTCCTGGTCTACACCTGGGTGCTCAAGGAGGGCCGTACGGTCGCGGTCGGCGAGTGGGTCTTCGCCGGGCAGTACAACCACGACCGCGGCAGCCGGGACGCCAAGGACGACAGCTACTCGGCGGCGGGCACGGCGGCCGGCCAACAGCTGTCCGTGAAGGGCGACTTCGCGGCGCAGAAGTCGTAACCGGAATTCTCGTACAGGCGGCAACCCTTTCTCCTCCGGCGGCGACAAGGAAGCGCAAGGTCCCTCTCGCACGGAGCACACGGAGCAAGTCCTTGAGCACGCACAAGAAGCACCTCACCCGCAGGCGGGTGCTCGGGGCCTCCGCGATCGGTGTCGCCGCCACCGGCGCGGCCGTCGCGGGCGGCACCGGCCTCCTCTCGTCCGCCTCCGCCGCAGCCTTCGGCTACACCGACGACGGCTCCAACTACGTGATCACCACGGGCGCTTCGCTCGTGTTCAAGGTCTCGAAGTCGACGGGCGATCTCACGTCCCTCGCCTACAAGGGCAAGGAGTACGAGGGCTACGGCGGCAAGCACTCGCATGTCGAGTCCGGGCTCGGCGCCTCAACGGTCACCATCAGGCAGTCGGGTTCGACGATCCTGGTGAAGGTGGTCCACGGCCCGATCACCCAGTGGTACGCGGCCCGCAGCGGCGAGAACAACGTCTACCTGTGGACGAACAAGGCGGACGCGTCCTTCACCGCGACCCGCTACATCGTGCGGGTGAAGCCGGGAGTGTTCCCCAACTCCGGTTCGGACGCTTGGGATTCGACCACGGACACGATCATCGAGGCGGGTGACGTCTGGAAGCACCCCGACGGCACGACCCGCTCCAAGCACTACTCGGGCAGGCGGACCATCGACTACGACCATGTCGGCTTCGCGACGGGCTCGGTCGGTCTGTGGGTTGTCCGCTCCAACCACGAGAAGGCGTCCGGCGGCCCCTTCTACCGCTCCCTGCTGCGCCACTCGAACGAGGGCGGGGCGGGCCTGTACGAGATCCTGCACTACAACGAGGCCCAGACGGAGCCCGAACGCTTCGGCCTCCAGGGCCCGTTCGTGGTGACGTTCACGGACGGCGGGACGCCCTCGTCCTCGCTCTTCGCGGCGAACCTCGACACGTCGTGGGTGGACTCGCTGGGCATCACGGGCTGGGTGGGCAAGGCGGGCCGCGGGAAGGTGGCGGGGGTCGGCCTCAAGGGGATGGACGCCAAGTACCCCTACACGGTGGGCTTTTCCAACGCGGACGCGCAGTACTGGGCGAAGGCCGCGACCGGCACCGGCGCCTTCTCCTGCAAAGGGATGCTGCCCGGGACGTACACGCTGACCGTCTTCAAGGGCGAACTCGCGGTGCACACGCAGTCGGTAGTGGTGACGGCGGGCGGTACGACGTCGCTGCACACCCTGACGATCACGGGTGACCCGTCGACCGCGGCGGCGGTGTGGCGTCTGGGCAACTGGGACGGCACACCAGGGGAGTTCAAGAACGCGGAGCTGATGACGTACGCGCATCCGTCCGACGCGCGGGCTGCGAAGTGGACGGGGAACGTGACGATCGGGAGCGGAAGCGAGGCGGCGACCTTCCCGGCGTACATCTGGAAGGACGTGAACGACGGCGTCCTGGTCTACTTCAAACTGACGGCGGCACAGGCCGCGGCAGCGCACACACTGCGGGTCGGCGTGACGACGGCGTACATCAACGCCCGCCCCCAAGTCACCGTGAACAACTGGGTTTCGACTGTCCCCACCCCACCCACGCAGCCCTCGACGCGCGATCTCACCACGGGTTCCTACCGTGGAAACAACCACACCTTCGTTTTCAACGTCCCTTCCAGTGCGTGGAGTTCGGACACGACGAAGTACAACGTCCTGAAGATCAACGTGGTCAGTGGTTCGACGGGCTCGGCGTACCTCAGCCCGGGCACGTCGTTCGACTGCATCGACCTGCTGACCTGAGCCCCCCTCGGTCAGCAGAGCGACGCCCCCGCCGGTGACGACCGGCGGGGGCGTTGTCCATCGGGCTCGGCATCTCAGCGGTCCGCGCGCCGCCGCACGTGGAGGTGACCGTCACGAGGGAAGGCGGGCGGCGCGGCGGGCAGAACCCTGTCGAACTCGTACCGGCCCTTCTCCGCGACCCGGCACGAGGCCAAGTTGTCCACCTGGTGCAGGAGTTCGAGCCGCTCCAGCCCGTCGGCGGCCAAGGTGTCGAAGGCCCAGTCGCTGACTGCGTCGAGGGCGCGGGGTGCCACTCCCATCCCGCGAGCGTGTGCGGCGGTCCAATAGCCCACTTCGGCGGCCGACTTGCCGGGGGTGACCTCCTTGAGAACCATATTGCCCACCAACTGCTCCTGAACCGAACCGGTTTGGACCCCAAGAACGGCGAACGCGAACCGCTCCCCCGCTGCCCAACCCCGCTCCTGCTCCCGCACCCACCGCGCCCCGTCAACCTCGTTGTCGACGAGGGAAGTTATCCACTGACGCAAGAGGGGATCCCGGCCCGCCTCGACCAGTGCGGAAACGTCCGCGAGCCGCCAGGGGCGGAGAACGAGGGCGGGGGCGGTGGGCGTCGCGGCTACGTGAAGTACGACGGGAGCAGTCATGAACTGATCATATTCAGCGCCGATTTCGCCCTGCCGTGTCTCACGTCTGCCCTGTCACAGCGGTGTCCGGACACGCAGAGCCTGAACGGACCAGTCGAGCGCCGGAGCCAGACTCTCCGGGGCGGGCCAGCCATTGACCACGGCGAGCAGCTGGAGATACCGCTCCCTGCGGGGGTCGTTGACGCGCTCCAGCCGAGCGGCCAGCCGACGGCGAAGGTCGATGTCGTCGGGGCGGTCGAAGAGGTGCGCATAGTCCGCGGCGAAGGCCGCAACGAACGGATCGGCCTGAGATGAGGCCGGTTCAATACCGGCTGCGAGGGCCGGCCCGACTTGGTCACGGACGACGGCGGCGATATCGCGACGCGGGCCCGTCGTCGCATCGCTTCGAACCTGCTCGGCGGCCTGCTCCTCGGCCAACTGCCGCACGGAGGCGCGAAATTCTGGATCCAGGGACAGTTCGGCCAACTCTACCCACGCCTGGACCTGTTCCGCATCCGGGTTGTCGGGCAGCTCGGGAGTCATCGAGCGCCTGACCCCGGCGAACGCGGGGACGGCGGCGTCAAGGCCACCAAAGACCGCGTCGAGGAACTCTCCGACCAGACGCCGCCGTTCGTCCTCGGACAGCCGAGCCAACCGATGCATGAGTTCCATCTCCTCAGGTGTAGACCCCCGCGCGGCCACCGCCGCCAGCACCGCCTGTCGCAGACGCAGAACACGAATCTGCACGGCCAGCGCTTCAGCATGCGCCGCGGCAACCTCGGGCAGCGAGAGCTCCCGGTCCACGACCTTCCGGATCGTGGAGAGGTCAAGTCCCAGCTCGCGCAGGGTCCTTACAAGGTCCAGGCGTGCAACGGCTTCGATGTCGTAGAGCCGGTAACCTGCGGGGCTGCGGTCCGTCGGCGCCACGATTCCGCGATCGGAGTAGAACCGGATCGTCTTGACCGTGAGCCCGGTCAGCCGAGCCAGCTCGCCGATCGAGTAGAGCGTGTCGCCGTCCATGTCCCCACCCTTACGTCTCCCCTTACTGGAGACTCAAGTGCACTGGAACGGAGCCATGAACGACATCGCTGAGAACGGCGCCTACGTCACCGCATCCATCAACGGTCAGGAATGGCGCGTTGCGTGGTATCCGCCTTCTGACGCGCCGCCGGGTAGGCCGCACGGCGCGGAGGCAGTATGCGTCGCCGATGGTCGAATCGTCGTGGTCAGCCCGGACGGACAGCGGTGGGGCCTGCCCGCCGGTCGCCCTGAGGGCCAGGAGCAGTGGGTCGACACGATGCGCCGCGAGGTCGGTGAGGAGGCCTGCGCCGAGGTGACCGACTGCCGACTCCTCGGGTTCAGCCGGGGCATCTGTGTGCGCGGCCCGGAGGAAGGGCTGGTGCTGGTCCGGTCGATGTGGCGAGCAGAGGTGCGTCTGGCTCCGTGGGACCCACGGTTCGAGATGGCGCACCGCCGCCTTCTGCCGGCGGAGGAGGTGTTCCAGTCCGTGGCCGTCCCCGACGGCCTCGGCCCCTTCTACCGCCGACTGTTCGCCGAAGCTGCCCTCCACGACCTCTGACCGCCACATCACTCACGCTCCGGTCGACTCGCACCGACCGGAGCCTCGACCCGCGTCACCTCAGTCCATCGTCGCCCCGATAGCCGTAGACCCCGTAGTCAGAAACATCGTCGCCGGCAGCGTCCCACTCGACGACCGCGCCCCGTACGCCGTCGTAGCGTCCACAGACTTGAAGGACGGAGTCGTGACGCCGCCGTCCCAGTTGTTCGCCGCGGACACCGTCCCCGAACCCAGCTTGTCCAGGCCCCCCTTGTTGGCGACCGCCAGGTTGCGGGCGAGGCGGGACTTGCTCGTGGCGAAGAAGAAGCCCGCCGCCGTGTTCGCGTACGCGGTGTTGCGGTTGAGGATGATCGCGCCGGTGTTGGAGTTCTCGGTGAAGCCGTTGAGGCTGTTGTCCCAGGCGGCGTTGTCGTTGACAACGTGGGCGACCGCGACGCCTCCGCCGCCGAGTTTGAAGCCGTTGCCGTTGCCCTCGAAGGCGGAGTCGTTCCAGCGGTTCTTGCCGTTGCCGAAGGCCCAGGAGTGGTCGATGGTGACCGGTGAGGAGAACTGCCACAGGTCGAGGCCGTCGTCGGAGTTGTTGTAGAGGCGGGCGCCGGTGACCTTGTTGCCGGTTCCGGAGCCGAACTTGATGGCTATGCCGTCGGCGTTCTGGCCGTGCCCGGCGGCATCGTAGTTGCCGTAACTGTCCAGGTTCTGCACGAGGTTGTTCGTCGTGCCGTCGCCGCGCAGGGTGAAGCCCGAGTCGCCGTTGTTCGCCGTGACCAGGTTCTTGAAGATGCCGCCGACGGAGGACGTGGCTACGAAGCCCTGGGCCGGGGAGTTCTGGAAGGTCAGGTTCTGGACGGTCCAGTAGTCGCCGTAGATGCCGGCCAGCCACTGGCCGGCCGGGAGCTTGGAGCCGTCGATCTTCACCTTCTCCGTGCCGTACGGCTCCAGCGTGATCCGGGCCGAACTCGTGCCGTTCGCCGTGGACTTGAGGGTCGCGGCCGGGGTGTAGGTGCCGGCGCGGACCTGGATGACCGTCCCCGCCGTGGCGTTGGCTACGGCCGACTCCAGCTGGGCGGTGGTGGACACGGTGACCGTCGACGAAGCGGCTTGTGCGCCACCGCTGTTGAGGCCGAGGTAGACGCCGCCCGCCCCCGCGGCGACGGCCACCGCGGCGGCGATCGAGAGGGTGCGGGTCCTGCGGTGGCGTCCGGTGCTCGTACGCACGGCGTTGGTTCCTTTCCTGGATGACGAGGACGAAACGGGCCGGAGGGGCCGCCCCGGCCCGTTTCTGGTTCCTGGTCGCCGCCGTGGCCGGAAAGGTTGCCCCGGCTCACGGGGAGCGGACCGAAACTTTCGATCAGCCCGGCCCCACCCGCACCGATTGACGCACCGCACCCCACTGGTGACACTCCGAAGGCACAGCCATTCAACAGAATCCCCCACACCCCCACAGGATGTACCATGCGACCCCGCACCGCCCGCGCCCTCCTGCTCCCCTTCCTGGCCCTTGTCACCCTCCTCCTCAGCCTGCTCGCCGCCCCGCCAAGTACCGCGCACTCAGGAGCACCGCCCGTGACCCACCCCCAGTACGCCGGCTATCTCTTCGCCTACTTCACCGGCGAGGGCACCGCCGACGGCGAGCAGATCCGCTACGCCCTCAGCCGTGGCAACGACCCGCTGCACTGGCGGGAGTTGAACCAGGGCAAGCCGGTGCTGACCTCGACGATCGGCGAGAAGGGGCTGCGCGACCCGTTCGTGATCCGCTCGCCGAAGGGCGACAAGTTCTACCTGATCGCCACCGACCTGCGCATGTACCGGAACAGCAGCGGGAGTTGGGACGACGTCCAGCGGCACGGCAGCAAGTCCGTGATGATCTGGGAGTCGACCGACCTGGTCCACTGGACCGACCAGCGGCTGGTGAAGGTGGCCCCGGACAACGCGGGCAACACCTGGGCGCCGGAGGCCTATTGGGACGACTCGCTCGGTGAGTACGTCGTCTTCTGGGCGTCGAAGCTGTACGCCGACGACGACCCCGACCACACCGGCTCGACGTACAACCGCATGATGTACGCGACGACGAAGGACTTCCGCACCTTCAGCGCGCCGAAGGTCTGGGACGACCCGGGCTACTCGGTAATCGACTCAACTGTCGTGAAGTACAAGGACACTTACTACCGCTACACCAAGGACGAGCGCGACCCGTCCTCCAGCTCCCCCTGCTCGAAGTTCATCACCGGCGAGAAGTCGACCTCGCTGACCTCCACGTCGTACGACTTCGTCTCCGAGTGCATAGGCAGCGGTGCGATCGAGCGGGGCGAAGGCCCGACTGTGTTCAAGTCCAACACCGAGAAGAAGTGGTACCTGTTCGTCGACGAGTACGGGCTGCGCGGCTACGTCCCCTTCGAGACGACCGACCTCGACTCCGGCCGGTGGACCCCGTCCACGGACTACCAGCTCCCCGCAAGTCCCCGGCACGGCACGGTACTTCCCGTGACTCAGGTGGAGTACGACCGGCTGCTGGCCGCGTATCCGGCGACCGCGACGTCGGTCGTGGACGCGACGGCGCACGGGCAGAAGGGGTACGCGATCGTCACGGAGGCCTCGTCGAAGGTAGTGCTGCCGATGCAACCCGGCGCGGATCTGCGGCACTTGGCGCCGACGCTGACCGTGGGCGCGGGGGCGAAAATCAACCCGCCGTCCGGTGGCCGACGTGACTTCCGTACACCGCAGACCTACACAGTCACGGCCGCGGACGGGACGAGCCGGACCTGGACGGTGGAGGCGGTACCGACGCGAAGTCCCGTGCTGCCGGGGCTGACCGCCGACCCGGACGTGCACTATCTCGACGGCCAGTACTGGATCTACCCGACGAGCGACGGCTACGCGAACTGGGGCGGGACGAGCTTCAAGGCGTACTCCTCAAGGGACTTGGTCAACTGGCAGGACCATGGAGTCGTCCTCGACCTGGGCCCTGACGTCTCCTGGGCCGACAAGAACGCGTGGGCACCGGCGGTCGCGGAGCGCGACGGGAAGTACTACTTCTACTTCTGCGCCGAGCAACAGATCGGGGTCGCGGTGGCGGACTCGCCCGCAGGCCCCTTCAAGGACGTGCTGGGTCAACCCCTCGTGCGGAAAGGCCAGTTCGCAGGCCAGATGATCGACCCGGCCGTCTTCACCGACGACGACGGGCAGTCGTATCTCTACTGGGGCAACGGGCACGCGTACGTGGTGCCGTTGAACGCCGACATGACGTCGTACGACGCGGCGAAGGTGAAGGACATCACGACGGGCGACTTCCGTGAGGGGTCCTTCGTGGTGAAGCGCAAGGGCACGTACTACTTCATGTGGTCCGAGGACGACACCCGCAGCGAGAACTACCACGTGGCCTACGCGACGGGACCGTCCCCGCTCGGTCCGTGGACCGAGCGGGGCACGATTCTGTCCAAGAACCCCGAGTACGGCGTCCTGGGCACCGGCCACCACTCCGTAGTGAACGCCCCGGGGACCGACGACTGGTACATCGTCTATCACCGGTTCGCCCTGAACGGGCCAGGAAGGCCTGGTGGGGACGGCACGCACCGGGAGACCACGATCGACCGCCTGCGGTTCGCGGCGGACGGAACGATCCTGCCGGTGGTGCCCACCCTCGGGTCGATCAGCCCCCGACCGACAACACGTACGAACTAGCTGACGAAGTACGTCGGGTTCGGGATCTTGTACGTCTTGTCGGCGTAGCCCCCGTCGAGGTCCGAGTACTGGTCGCCGAAGTTGGCGATGATGTTGTACCCGAGGTCCTCGATGTGCTTCCGGGTGCCGGACTTGTACTGCACGGTGGTGCAGGTCCAGGCCGTCACGGTGGCGCAGTCGCTCAGGTACGCCGGCGGGTTGGCCGTGTCCTTGAGGAACATGTGGTCGGCGTCGAGGTTGACGTCCGCGCCGACCTTCTTCAGGTTGTCGACCGCGTAGGTGCGCTGCGACTCCTTCAGGCCCGAGTTGTAGAAGACCGTGACGCCCTTGGACGCGGCGTACTTGACCAGCTCGGGGGTGCCGAAGACCTCCGGGCGGTTGGCCTGGGCGACGTAGGTGGCCCAAGTGGCCGAGCTGTAGCCGTAGTTGTTCTTCTTCTCGTAGTCGAGGCTGAGCAGCAGCGTGTCGTCGATGTCGAAGACGACCGCGGGCTTGGCGCCCTTGTGGTGCTTGCGGACGGCCTCGTCGATGTACTTCTTGGCGGACGCGTCGATGCGCGCCAGGTCCTTGGCGTAGGGGCTGGTCGCCGAGGCCTGGTAGACGCCGTTGGCGTCGAGCGTGGTGCCGTAGTAGGTGTCGATGTCCTTCGTCAACAGGCCGATGTTGTACGGCTCGTGGGTCGAGTTGGCCGTCGACTGACCGGCCGTGGCGACGCCCGTGACGTAGAGGGCCGCACCGGCGACGACACAGGCGGCGCCGACGGCGGCCGCTCTGAGGGACTTCCGCATGGAATCTCCGGATCTGGTTGTTTGGGGTGATGCACCAGGTCAGGGACTGTCTACGCGCATCACACCATGGGGGTGAGGGTCTTTATCCGATCGATACATAACCCACAGGGTGGGGAATTACCCTTCCTTGGGGCCCACTTGACCTCCTCTTGATCGGCTTCCCCTACCGTCGTGGACGCGACTGCGAACGGGGGAACGCGCGATGGGTGACGGCAAGGATCCGGCCAAGGTTCTCGATATTAAGACCGCCGACATCAAGCGGGCGGCACCGGACTTCCAGACGGCGGCAGTTGACCTGGGCAAGGCGCTGACCGCGCTGGTGAAGTCCCTCGACGGGCTGGGCGAGCCGTGGGGGAATGACAAGCAGGGCAAGGAGTTCGGGGACTCCTACAAGCCGCTGCAGAAGAAGATCGAGAGCGCGGCGGGCACGCTGGTGCTCGGGCTGACGAGCATTCACGAGGCCATGGTGGACATGGCGGACGGGCATGTGGACAACGACGAGTTGATCGCCGGGATGTTCACCGAAGTGAAGGTCACCAAGGCGGACGGTGCCGGTGAGCGTTGAGGACGAGGCCCGGAAGATCCTGCTGCATCTGGGCCTGTGGTGGCCGGAGGCCGACTCGGGGAAGCTGCGGTCGGCGGCGACGGCCTGGCGTACGTTCGCGGGTGCCGTCGACGATGTGCGCGGCCCGGTCAACCAGAGCGCGTCGTCGATCATCCACAACAACACGGGTGAGTCGATCGAGGCGTTCGGCAAGTTCTGGGACCGCTACGCCAAGGACAAGGACAGCGGCTGGCTGAAGGACCTCGCCGACTCCGGGCGTGAAATGGCCACCGCGCTGGAGAAGTTCGCCGACGCGATCGACGACGCCATCAACAAGCTCTGGACGCAGATCGGCATCGACGCGGCCGTGATCGCGGGCGGGGTGGCGCTGGCGTTCTTCACCGCGGGCCTGGCCTCCGGCGCGGCGGTCGCGGCGGCCGACCTGGTCATCGAGTTCGGTGCCGGCCTCGGTGTCGCGGTCTCCACGACGATCGCCGAGATCGCCGGGGGCACGCTGGTCGCCGCCGCGTTCGGCGGGATCGAGTCGGTGACCGTCGACCTGGCCGTCGCCCAGCCACTGAAGATCGCGACCGGTCTGCAGCAGGGCTTCAGCCTCGACGAGGTCAACCAGGCCGCCCAGGACGGCATGCTCTTCGGCGGCGCGCTGGGCGCCGGCGGCGGGGTCGTCAAGGCGGGCATCGAGGGCGCGTTCAGCGACACCACCCCGCTGTTGCTACGACCGCCGTCGCTCCGCCCCGACCTGGTGGAGCTGGGCCCGGCGGCCCGCAACGCCGACCGCACCCCCTGCGTGGGCGAGCCGATCGACGTGGCCACCGGTGCGATGCTGATGACGGCGACGGACCTGGCGCTGCCGGGGAGCCTGCCGCTGGAGTTCACCCGCACCCACCTGTCCTCCTACCGCGGTGGCGTCTGCTTCGGCCCGACCTGGATCTCCACCCTCGACGAATGCCTCCAGATCGACGGCGAGGGCGTGGTGTTCGCCGCGGCGGACGGCATGCGCCTGGTCTACCCGGTGCCCGAAGCGGGCGTGCCGACGATGCCGGTGAAGGGTGTGCGCTGGCCGCTGGAGTGGGACGGCAAGCCGGACAGCGCGATGACGGTCACCGACCCGGCGACGGGAGTCGTCCGCACGTTCGCCGCCCCGGTCCCCTCCCCCACCTTCGGCGTCTTCCACCTCGCGCTGGACTCCTGGAGCGACCGCAACGGCCACCGCGTCGACGTGGAACGCGACGACGAGGGCGTGCCGTTCGGGCTCCGCCACTCGGGCGGCTACTACGTCGCCGTCGACACGACGGGCCCCCGCATCACCGCGCTGCGCCTGCTCGACGAACCCCCCTCGCGCTACGGCCCCGAGGGCCCGGTGGGCGAGGGCACGGTCGTGATGCGCTACGGCTACGACGGCGCCGGCAACCTCACGGAGGTCGTCAACTCCAGTGGGGAACCTCTGCGGTTCGCGTACGACGAGCAGGGCCGGGTCACCAAGTGGACAGACCGCAACGGCACTTGGTTCGCCTACGTCTACGACGAGCACGGCCGGGTCGTGCGCACCGAGGGCGTCGACGGCATCCTGTCCGGCACGCTGACCTACGACGACACGTCACGCACGACGACGTACACCGACTCGCAGGGCCGCGTCTCCACCCACCGCCACAACGCGGAGGGCCTGGTCGAGGAGGAGACCGACCCGCTCGGCAACGTAACCCGCACCCGGTGGGACGAGTACGGTTCCCGCCCCGTCTCGGTCACCGACCCGCTGGGCCACACGACCCGGTACGCCTACGACGACGCCGGCAACCTCACCGAACTCACCCTGCCCGACGGGTCGTTGACGCGGGCCGAGTACAACGCGCTCGGCCTGCCGACGGAGGTCGTGGAGCCCGGCGGGGCGGTGTGGCGGCATACCTACGACGAGCGCGGCAACCCGCTGGCGACGGTCGAGCCGACGGGCGCTGAGACCCGCTACGCGTACGACGCGTCGGGCCGGCCGACCTCGATCACCAACGCGCTCGGCCACACCCGGACGGTCGCGTACGACGCGGCCGGTCTCCCGGTGTCCCTGACCGACGAGTTGGGCCACACGACCTCGCTCCGCCGCGACTCCTTCGGCCGGATCACCGCGATCACCGACCCGCTGGGCCACACCACCCACATGGGCTGGACCCCGGAGGGCAAGCCGTCCTGGCGTGAACTGGCGGACGGGGCAAGGGAGTCGTGGACGTGGGACGCGGAGGGCAACCTGAGCGTCCACACCGACGCGGCGGGCAATGTCACCCACCACTCCGCCACCCACTTCGACGTGCCTGCCTCGCGGACCGACCCGGACGGGGCGCGGTACGAGTTCGCGTACGACACGGAGCTGCGGCTGACGGGAGTGACCAATCCGCAGGGGCGGACGTGGTCGTACACGTACGACGAGGCCGGCCGGCTGACCGCGGAGACCGACTTCAACGGGCGGACGTTGACGTATGCGCATGACGCGACTGGGCGGCTGAACTGCCGTACGAACGGGGCCGGGCAGTCGCTGCGCTTCACCCGCGGTCCCCTGGGACGTGTGGTGGAGCAGCGCGACGAGGCGTCCGGCGACATCAGCACGTACGCGTACGACACGGGCGGAAGGCTGAGTCGGGCCGGCAACAGGGACGCCGAGGTGGTGGTAGGCCGAGATCCACTCGGCCGGGTCGTCTCGGAGACCGTCAACGGCCGGACGACCACCTTCGAATACGACGCCCTCGGGCAGCGCACTCGACGCGTGACGCCGTCCGGGCTGGTCTCCGACTGGACATACGATCCGGCCGGGCGGGCAACCGGACTTCGCACCGCCGAAAGGGAGTTGACTCTCCTCTACGACGCGGCGGGCCGTGAGACCGAGCGGCGCGTCGGCGACGCCGTCTCTCTCACCCAGAGCTGGAGCGCGGCCGGTCGTCTGACCACACAGACGGTGGCATCACCGTCCGCCACGGCCGGGGCCGACCGACTGCTTCAGCACCGCACCTATGCCTACCGGGCCGACGGCTACCTCACCGAGATCCGCGAACTGACCTCCGGCACCCGCCACTTCGTCCTGGACGGCATGGGCCGGGTCACCGGGGTGCACGCTCACGGCTGGACGGAGACCTACGCGTACGACCCCGCCGGGAACATCGTGTCGGCGCAGGCACCTGGGCACGGTTCCCCCGGCGAGCGCGAGTTCGACGGCACGCTCGTCCGTGGCGCGGGGCGCACCACTTACGAACACGACGCCCAGGGCCGCCTGGTGGGCAAGAGGCTCAAGCTCCTCGACGGCCGGACACGCGCTTGGTCGTACGACTGGAACGCGGAGGACAGGCTCACCGAGGTGGTCACCCCGGAAGGGGATCGTTGGCGTTACGCCTACGACCCGTTCGGGCGCCGTATCTCCAAGCATCGGGTAAGGGAGGACGGGACCGAGACCGACCGCGTCGACTTTTCCTGGGACGACTCCCGGATTGCCGAGCAGACCGGCCCGGACGGCAGGGCCATCACCTGGGACTACGCGCCGGACACCGACCGTCCTCTCGCCCAGACGGATCACCGGCCGACGGCTGTCCGACCCGGGACTTCGTTCCTCGCCCGGCTGGCCGAGGAGACGACAGCCGGCGACGACACCCGCTTCCACGTGATCGTCACCGATCCGGTCGGCACGCCTGCCGAGTTGATCACTCCCGACGGCCGGGTCGCGTGGCAGCGGCGTACCTCTGTGTGGGGGACGGGGCTGCCGTCGGTGCCCTACGGCGAGGTGCCGGTGGACTGCCCGTTGCGTTTCCCCGGCCAGTACGCGGATTCCGAGACCGGTCTGCATTACAACGTCTTCCGGTACTTCGATCCGGAGACGGGAGGATTCATCTCGGCCGATCCGCTCGGTCTCGATCCTCATCCCAACCACTACGCGTACGCGTCCAACCCCTTCGCCTGGCTCGACCCGTTGGGGCTCGCCTGCAAGAAGATTCCGACTGACGAACTGAATTGGAACGCCCGCAGTCGACCGACCTTCGGGCACACCTTCAGCGAGCACGGAGCAGGCGCGAAGAACACGAAGAGTCTGACCGACCGCGCACGCACCACGGGGAATTCACAAGGACAGTGGCTGGACAACGACAAGGCTCTGGACTTCCTCAAGGCGCAGCACGACCCCGAGGGCGGAGTGCGTGAGGTCGCGCTCCCGAAGGGAATGGGGCAGGTCATCATGCCCAACGGTGAGATTGTGGAGGCCAACTACGCGAGGTTGGTGCCCAAACCCGACGGATCCTACAAAACAGCGTTTCCGATCGTGAAGAAGTGAGTACGCCCGTGGAATTCCGAATGAGTCTGGTTCCGCCGTCCCGCGAAACCCCGTTGACGCCCGACTTCGAGCTCGACGAGGACTACGAGTCCCTGGTCATGGACACATGTCAGCTGTTGGCGGAGACGGACTGTCGTTTTCACGTCGCGGGTTTCGGCCAGGATCCCTGGCCGGTCGACATCTCCTACGACCTCTCGTCGGTCATGGAGCAACTGCCCGAGGCCATGGCCTCCTTGAGCGACGGGAAGCCCACGCAGATCGACTTCTACGGCCAGGGAGTCGAACGGCTCGTGACGTTCACTCCGCACGACGGACAGGTCGTCATCACCTGTACGACGGAGACCGACTGGACTCCCGATCCGGGCACGGAGACCGTCTCGCCAGAAGAGGCGAAGGCCACGTTGGCCACCCTGGCCCACGACTTCAGGCGAGCACTGGATCTGGCCTGCCCGGACATCGCCGCGGTGCGGCCGTTCACCCACTGGTGAAGGCTCGATGAAACGGGCTGACCCCCGGACGAGGACGGCGGCTGCGTGCACGAGATCGTGCTCACCGATGCGAGCA
The DNA here is from genome assembly GCF_000376565.1 of Streptomyces hokutonensis. Classification (GTDB taxonomy): domain Bacteria; phylum Actinomycetota; class Actinomycetes; order Streptomycetales; family Streptomycetaceae; genus Streptomyces; species Streptomyces hokutonensis. The sequence continues at coordinate 38,378 of NZ_BARG01000021.1, forward strand.
TCACGGTGCGTTGCCAGGATCTGGAGGCCGTGTGGGGCGACAGGGGCTGACATGGGCCCGGTCCCGGATTCCCGAACCGGGCCCGCGGAACAGGTCAGTTCATCGTCGCGCCGATCGTCGTGGATCCCGTCGTCAGGAACGTCGTCGCCGGCAAAGTGCCGCTCGACGAACGGGCGTTGTACGTCGTCGACGCGTCCGTGGAGACGAAGGACGGGGTGGAGATGCCGGAGTCCCAGTTGTTGCCGGCCGACGTGACCGCGGAGCCCTTGGTGACCGAGCCGCCGCCGTTGCTCACCGCGAGGTTCTTGCCGAGCTTGGCGGAGCTGGTGGCGAAGTAGTAGCCCCACTTGCTGTTGGCGTACGCGGTGGTCCGGTTGATGACCAGGGCACCGGTGTTGGAGTTCTCGGTGAAGCCGTTGCCGGCGTTGCCCCAGGCCGCCGAGTTGTTGATGACGTGCGCGACGACCTCGCCGTCACCGCCCAGCTTGTAGCCGTTGCCGTCGCCCGCGAAGGCAGAGTCGGACCAGCGGTTGACGCCGTTGCCGAAGGACCAGGTGTGCTCGACGGTGACCGGGGTGGAGAAGGACCAGAAGTCGATCCCGTCGTCCGAGTTGTTGTAGAGACGTGCGCCGGTGACGAGGTTCCCGCTGCCGGAGCCGAACTTGATGGCGACCCCGTCCGCGTTCTCGCCGTGCGTGGCGGCGTCGTAATTGCCGTACGAGTCAAGGTTCTTGACCGTGTTGTTGACGGTGCCGTCGCCGGTGAGCGTGAAGCCGGAGTCGCCGCCGTTGATGGTCTTGACGTTGTTCCAGTTGGTGCCGGTGCAGGACTGGCAGACGACCGCGCTGTCCGGGGAGTTCTGGAAAGTGATGTTGGAGACGTTCCAGTAGTCGGCGGTCAGCTTGAAGATCCAGGACCCGGACGGCAGCGACGAACCGTCGATCTTGACGGTCTCCGAGCCGTACGCGGTGAGCGTGACGGGCGAGGACGAGGTGCCGTTGGTCGTGGACTGGAGGGTGGCCGTCGGGTAGTACGTGCCGCCGCGGACCTGAATGACCGTGCCTGCGGTGGCGGTTGAGATCGCGCTGGTCAGTTCGGCGGTCGTGTCGACGACGACCGTGGCGGCCTGGGCCTGGGTGGGGAGGACGGCGAGACCGGTGCCGAGCGCCAGGGCCGTGGCCAGGGTGAGAGCGGTACGACGAGACATAGGAGTGCGGTCCTTTCGTCGTTCACTTGCGGATGGGGGGACTTCAGGGACGCCAGTCGCCGAGATAGGTCGCGGGGGTGTGCAACGCGGCCTCGGCGGGCGTGAGTTGGGGCCGGTTCTCCGGGACGGTGATCACGGAGCCCGGGCCCGTGTTGCGGTACTCGTGGAAGCGCATCGACTGCCAGGGGTAGGCGTCGCGCATGTTCGTGTAGGGCGCGACCGGGTCGATGCCGGGCCCGATCCGGGTGTCCCGCACGACGAGGGACGGCCAGGCCGTCGTCTCGTACGACGGGACCCACGGGCGGGCCAGCTTGTACGCGGCGTCCTCGGCACCGGAGGTGATCCGGGAGCGGACCGCGAGGATGCCGTGCGGGTTGGCGCGGGCGGTGGAGGGGGCGAAGACCATGCCCTTGGGCGTGAAGGCCACGTCCCGTTGGAGGGTGTGGAAGTGGCAGTCCGCGAAGACGGCGGTGGCCCGACCGAAGACGAAGTCGACGTCCCCCTCGATGTAGCAGTGGGAGAAGTACTGCCGGTCGAAGGCGTCCAGCGCCGAGGTGTCCACGAACAGGGTGTCCTGGTGCGCCAGCAGCCTGACGTGTGAGAACCGCGAACGGTCGCCCGTGACGTACGCGGCCACCGCCTGCGTGCCCGTGATCTCCGGATGGTCGGCGCGCAGCCAGTCGTTGGCGAGCGTGAGGTCCCGAACAGTCAGCCCGGGCGCTGCCGAGGTGAAGGTCGCGGAGCCCGCCGTGCCGTAGGTCCCCGAACCGTCGGGCCTCTGTGTCCCGTTGGCGTTGCCGTAGACGATGACGACGTCACGCGGATCGCGGGTGGCGCCACGCAAGGTCAACTCACCTGTCTCCGCAGGCACGTTGATGACTTCTCTGTACGTCCCGGGGTGCACGACGATCGTCCAGCCGGTGCCCTCCACCGCGTCCACCGCCGCCTGCACCGAGTCGCCGGGCCGGACGTGCAGGACACGACGACGGTCGAGAGCGACAGCCGGTGCCGCGCCGGCGGCCACCAGTCCCCCGGCGATCCCCGTCAGGAGTGTGCGTCTGCGCAGGGTCATCTCCGCCCCGGCTTCCAGTCGCCGAGATAGACCTCTCGTGTCGCCGACTCGGCCTGTTCGGCGGTGAGTTGGGGCCGGTTCTCCGGGACCCCGATCAGCGCACCGGGGCCCGTGTTGCGGTACTCGGCGAACCGCTGGCTCTGCCAGGGATAGGTGTCGGACATGTTGGTGTACGGCGCCACCGCGTCGATCCCCGCACCGAGCGCCGTCTCCCGCACGGTGAGCATGGGACGGGCGGTGGTGTCCGAGCCGGGCACCCAGGGGCGGGCCAACTTGTAGTAGCCGTCCGGGGCTTGGCTGCTCACACGGCTGTGCGTCACCAGGTATCCGCGCGGGTTGGCGACCGCCGTGGAGGGCGCGAAGACGAAGCCGTACGGTGCCGTCGCGAGGTCGGTGCGGTTCAGGGTGCGGAAGTGGCAGTGGTCGTAGACGGCCGTCGCCCGCCCGAAGACGAAGTCGACGTCTCCCTCGACGTAGCAGCGCGCGTAGTACTGCCGGGCGAAGACGCCGAGGGCCGACGAGTCGGCGTACAGGGTGTCTTGGTGCCCGAGGAAGCGGCAGTCGAAGAACGCCGAACGGTCGCCCTGCACCTTGATGGCGACCGCCTGCGTGCCGGTGATGTCGGGGTGCTCGGCGCGCAGCCAGTCGTTGGCGAAGGTGATGCGGCGGGCGGTGAACCCGTCGGTGCGGATGAGGGTGGTGGCCGAGCCGGAGGTGCCGTAGGTACCCGAACCGTCGGGTTTCTGGGTCCCGTTGGCGTGGTCGTAGACGATGACGACGGCACGCGGGTCGTCGTCGGCGCCGAGCCAGGTCATCTCGCTTGCCGCGTCGGTGAGTTGGCCGGTCGCCGGGTCGGTGACGCCGACGGTGACCGTCTCGCGGTAGACGCCGGGGGCGATGACCAGGGTGTACCCGGCGCCGGTCGCGGCGGTGACGGCGGCCTGGACGGTGGTGAAGTCGCCCCGGCCGTACGGGTCGACGTACAGGGTGAGCGGGGTGAGGCGCACGGCCGGTGAGCCGTAGCGGCCGAACGGGCGGGGCCGGGTGGCGGCCCGGGCGGGGGCGGAAGTGAGGCCGAGCGCGGCGCCCGTGGCGACGGTGCCCGCCGCGAGGAACCCCCGTCTGGACAGCGGGCGTTGGAGGTGCTCGTGCAAGGGCATGCGGGTGCTCCTTATGACGAGATGGCGGGATGGCGGGATGGCGAGACGACGAGGGGTCAGCGCAGGCGGCCCGCACCGGCGTTGTGGTCGACGAGGAACGGCACGGCCCGCGCGGGGTCGACCTTCGTGCGCAGGGTCGGGGTCCAGCCCGCGCCGGACTGGAGGATCTCGCTGGGCACACCGGCGTTGTGGACGGCGATCAGGTCGGTGAGCTCGCCGTTGACGTAGTTGTCGTCGGCGGTGAGCGGCGCCTCGGACCACTTCTTGAGGATGGTGGCCTCGGAGATGCCGGCCGGAACGGTGAACGCGTTGTGCTCCGCGACGAGTTGGGACTCCAGGCCGATGCCGTAGCTGTAGCCGTATCCGGGCTCGGCGACGAAGTGGTTGTTGTAGGAGTCCACTTGACCGAACCGGACGCGGGGCGCGCGCTCGACGAGGTTGGCGAACAGGTTGTGGTGGAGCGTGACCTTCAGATGCCCCCGGTCGACAGCGGCAGTCGAAGCGCTGTCGCTGTTGCCGATGAGGATCGTCTTGTCGTGGTCGGAGAAGACGTTCCAGGAGGCGGTGACGTAGTCGGCGCCCTTGACGATGTCGAGTTCGCCGTCGTGCTGCTCGAAGATCCGCCCGTAGTAGGTGGGCAGTGAGCTGTCCGGGTGGGCGCCGTCGGTGAACGTGTTGTGGTCCAGCCACACATGGGTGGAGCCGTAGATGACGGCGCTGTCGTACTCGGAGTTCCAGTTGCCGGTGTCGCCGTCGGTCGGGTCCCACTGCGGGAAGCAGTCGAGCGGGCTCTCGAAGGCGAGGTTGCGGACGATGACGTTGTCGACGGCCGTGATCTGCAGGCTGGCGCCCTTGAACCCCGCGTTCTTGCCGATGCCGATGATGGTGGTGTTGGCGGGCACGAACGCCTTGATGGCGGTGTTCTGGTTGGCGGCCGACACCCGGCGAAGCCCCTCAGGGCTGTCGGCCGGCTCGTTGTCGAGGTTCTGGTCGTAGCCCCAGACGGCGGGGTCGTAGGTGGCGAGGTACTGCGCGAAGTCGTAGCCGGGCGCGGCGAAGGAGTCGCAGCCCTCGGCGTTGGCGTCGATGATCCCCTTGACTCTGATGACCTTCGGCGCGGTGCCGCCGGCGGCCAACGCGGCCTTGAAATCAGCCCAGTTGGAGACGGTGTAGACGTGGTCGGGGGTGGCGGCGGCCCCGCCGCTGGTGCCGGTGCCGTAGGAGGCCCAGCCGTCACCGGCGCCGAGGGTCTCGCGGGCGAGGCTGCGCGGATGGGCCTGGGCGGTGGTGCCGGTGAGAGCGAGAGCGAGCGCCGTGCACCCGACCAGCGAAGCTATGACGCGTCCATGACATATAAAGGAATGCACTGTACGGGTCTCCTTGCTCAGAGGACGTCCGAGGCGTCCGTCGCCTCGGGCCAGGTGATCCAGGACGTGGGAATCTCGTCGCGCAGCCGGACCACATCACGCGGCGCGAGCACCCGGGTACGCGCCAACTCCCGCGCCACGAGCCGCGCCACGGCGATCGCACCGGGCGGATTGAAGTGCGTGTTGTCCTGCTCTGTGTCGGTCCAGTTGAAGTAGACCTTCGTCTCCTCGACCCCGAGCCGCTGCCACAACGCCAGCGACAAGGCCTCGACGTCGAGCAGCGCGACCCGCTCCTCCTGGGCGAGCGCACGCATCGCCGCCGGGTAATCGCCGTGCGTGGGAACGGCGTTGCCGTCGGCGTCGAACCTGCGGCGCTCGACGGGTGTGGCGAGCACGGGCCGGGCACCACGGCTGCGGGCGCCGTCGAGGTAGAGCCGCAGATAGTCCTGGTACGTCGTCCAGGGCTCGGTGTAGCGGGTCGGATCGGCGATCTTCTCGTCGTTGTGCGCGAACTGGACGAGCAGAAGATCACCGGGCCGGACGGCGGCGAGGATCGCGTCCAGCCGCCCTTCGTCGACGAAACTCTTCGAACTCCGGCCGTTGACGGCCTGATTGGAGACCTCCACCTCTTTGCGGAGAAAGAAGGGAAGGGCCATTCCCCACCCGGTTTCCGGGGCTTCGGTGGAGTACTTCTGGGCGGCGGTGGAATCACCGGCGATGTAGAGAGTACGGCCCTTTTGCCGACCGACTCCTAAGGGAACAGCAGCAAGACCAGCAAGGGCGATCTGTCTGCGGGTAAGAGGCACGATGGCTCACCTTCCGGCTTTGTCTTTTAGGGGCGCGGGGAACTGCGCGACCAGCCCCCACCGGCCCGCAGCCCCCCACAAACCGAAACCACCCGATCTCAGTGGTTCTTCTTCCAATCCGCCTGCGCCGCATTCAACTGGTCGGCCAACGTGTCCAGAAACTCCTTCGCCGTCACCTTCCCCAGCAACAGCTTCTGGAAATTCGGCTCATTGTCGGCCTTGGAGATCGTGTTCCAGTCCGGCAGGTAGTACGGCAACTGCACAATCTTCGTGTCGGCCCCATTGAGCGCCTCAGCCGCCAACTGCGTAGGCTCAGACTTCTGAATCCACGCGGAGCGAGCCGCATCCGTGTTCGCCGGCACCTGCCCCGCAGACTCGTTGAACTTGGAGTTCTCCGCCGCGGACACCGCGAACTCGATGAACTTCCACGCCGCGTCCTTGTTCTTGCTGGACTTGAACAGACTCAGCCCGTCAACGGGGTTGGAGATCTGCACACGCGTGCCGTCGTCCAGCGTCGGATTGGGAATGCCCTTGAACTTGTCCGCGCCCAGCGCCTTCAGATGGTCCTGATACGACCCGAGGTTGTGACTGAGCATCCCGATCGTGCCGCTGTCCCACTGCGCGACCATCTTGGTGAAGTCGTTGTTGAGGTCGGCGGACGGAGTGTCCTTCTTGAACAGGCTCACGTACTTCGCCAACGCGGCAACATTCTTCGGGTCGTTGACCGTCGTCTTGTCGCCGTTCCAGAACGAGGTGATCCCGGTCTGCCCGTACACCGCGTCGAGGGCGGGCGCGATGGAACCCTCACCGCCCCGAATGGTGAAGCCGAACTTGTTCTTGGCCTTGTCGGTGAGCTTGTCGGCGGCTGCGTAGAACTTCGACCAGGTGGTCGGCGCGTCAAGACCGGCCGCCTTGAAGAGGTCCGTGCGGTACCACAGCGTGCCGTTGTTGGCGGAGGTCGGAATCTGGTACAGCGTGTCCCCGCCACCGGCGGACTTGCTGACGTCGAGCAGGTTCTGGCTCAACTTTCCGTTCAGAGAACTGGACTTGAGCCGACTGTCCAACGGCTCAAGCGCCCCCTGCACCGCGACCTCGGCGAGCACCGCGGTCCCCACCCCGCCGACGTCGGGCAACCCGCCGCCCTGGATCGCGGTGTCGTACTTCGACTGGGCGCTCGCGGCCGGTATCCCGACGTACTTGACCTTGATGTCGGGGTTCTTCTTCTCGAAGTCCGCGATGATCTGCTTCCAGATGTCGGTACGGACACCGCCGTTGTTGTCCCAGAAGGTGATCGTGCCCTTGCCGGAGCCCTCGTCGCCCTTGTCCCCCGCTCCGCCACTGCCGTCGTCTCCGCAGGCGGTGGCGGTCAGCGCGAGCACGGAGCCCAGGGCGACGGCCATCGCGGCCCGCCGGCTTCTGCGGATGCTGGTCTTCATAGGTCGGCTCTCTTCTTGTGGATCCAACGGGGTGACGAGGTCACTGGCAGCGACCGGCAAGCGCTTGCTACGGAGGTGCGTCATTGCGACTCCCAACAGGCGTACGGGCAGGGCGAGTTAATGGAGAGAACTGATCCGGAACCGCGTGAACACGGCCGCGCCGGCATGTCCCGTGCCGGCGGGCGCGAGCGCGAAGAGCCCGAGCAGGGCCCCGACCCAGCGCCAAGGGGTGGCGGCGAAGACCTGACCGCTCGGCCGCGGCCCGTCCCCGACGTCGTAGAAGAAGCGGCACCGCGCCCCGGCACCGATCTCGATCCGCAGCCGGACCCGGCCTTCCGGTGCGAGGCAGGACTCCCCCGCGTCCCGTTCCCGCTCGGCGACCGGCTCGGCGAAGCGGTGCACGAATCGCACCAGCCCGTCCGCGCCCCGCTGGAGTCCGATCCAGCTGTACGCGTCACCCAGCACGGCCAGTCCGGCGCGCGCACCCAACTCCTCGCTGTGGAGACGCAGTTCCACCTCGACCGCGACAGGCGCGCCGGGCAGTCGCTGGGTGAGGAGGTTGGGAAGCCTGCGCAGGTCGTGTGCCTCGGCGGAGCGGGCGCAGGTGAGTCGTAGGCCGTCGCCCGAGTGGTGGGTGGCCCAGCCGTCCTGCGGGTTCGCCGTCCACTGCCACTGGCGGCCGTACCGTCCGCCGGGGAAGTCGTCGTCGGTGGCGGGCGCGGCGGGCGGCTGCGGCGGGAGATCCGGTCTCCGGTGTACGGCTACGGGGGCGCCCGCGTCGCCGATGACCGGCCAGTCTCCGTCGCCCCAGCTCATCGGCTGGAGGTGCACAACTCGGCCGTAAGCACCGCGCTGTTGGAAGTGCAGGAACCAGTCCTCGCCGGACGGGGTGCGCACCCACGCGCCCTGGTGGGGGCCGTTGACCTCGGTGTCCTTCTGCTCCAGGACGACCTTCTCCTCGTACGGTCCGAAGAAGCCGCGCGAGCGGAACGCGCCCTGCCAGCCGGTCTCGACTCCCCCTGCGGGCGCGAGGATCCAGAACCAGCCGTCGTGGCGGTGGACCTTGGGGCCCTCCAGGGTGAACCAGCCGGGGAGGTGGTCCGCGTCTACGATCACCTTGCCGTCGTCGAGCAGGGTCGTGCCGTCGGGGTGCATACGGTGGCCGGTGAGGCGGTTGTTGATGCCCGCGCGGGACTTGGCCCAGGCGTGGACGAGGTAGGCCTCGTCGTTGTCCTCGTCCCACAAGGGGCACGGGTCGATCAGGCCCTTGCCCTCCTTGAGGAGGTGGGGGCGGGTCCAAGGGCCGCGTATCTCGGGGGCGTTGATCTGGAAGATGCCCTGGTCGGGGTCGCCCCAGAAGATCCAGAAGCGTTCGTCGTGGTACCTCAACGCGGGAGCCCAGACACCGCAGTCGTGCCGTGGGGTCCTGAACTCCCCTGCTGGCTCGAGGCGTTGCAGGGCATGGCCGACCAGGGTCCAGTTCACCAGGTCGCGGGAGTGCAGCAGCGGCAGACCGGGTACGCGACCGAAGCTGGACGCGGTGAGGTAGAAGTCGTCGCCGACGCGGATGACGTCCGGGTCGGACCAGTCGGCGTTCAGTACGGGGTTGGTGTACGTCTCGGGGGTCACTGGCCGACCGCCTTCCGCACCAGGACCGCTGCCTCGCCCCGGTCCAGGCTGCCGTCCGCGACGACGGTGACGATGCGCCGTACGACCGTGTCGCCGGGCGGGATCGGCAGCCGTTCGTCGAACGCCAACGACGAGCCCACGCCCGGGTATTCGGCGGTGCGGACGAACCACGGGTCCTGGCGGGAACGGTCCGTGGCACCGGCGAAGACCAGCGTCCAGCCGGAGCCGGCGAGGGCCAGCCAGTCGGCGCGGGTGCCGTGGACGGCCGGTTCGCCCTCGCGGTCGGCGGTGAAGACGTGCGGGGTCTCCGCCTCCTTGCGGGCCCGCCAGAAGAACCCGCCGTACGCGGCTCCTGGGCGGCCGTTGGTGGCGGGGCTGCCGATCGACAGGGGTTCGGGCGTCGCGTTCGTGAGGGAGAAGGTGAAGTCCAACGCCCAGGCGGTGTCGGTGAGTTCGGTGGCGGCGACCGTACGGCGTTCGCGTAGCAGCTCGGCGCCGGAGGCCACCCAGCGGAGTTCCTCGACGAAGCCGTCGGGGTCGCGGAGCTGGAAGGCGGAGTGGCGTTGGGCGCCGTGGTTGTCCAGTTCGGTCGGCCCCTCGTCGCGGACGTACGTCCGGCCGCCCCAGAAGTTGTGCCCCTCGACGTCGGGAACGGCGACACCGACGCCGAGGTGGTGGGTGTGGTCGACGGGGCTCAGTTCGGTGACCGCCGTACCGGACAAGGTGGTTACGGGGTGCAGATACGGGCGTGGGGAGAGCCGGGCGGGCAGCTCGGGCCTGGTGACGTACCGGGCGACCGGGCGGCCCGCGACGCGCAGCACCGGTGTGTCATGGGTGATCATCAGGTGCTCACCTCTTTCGGTGGGGCCCAGGGGGCGCCCAGCTCGGAGTAGAGGGCGAGGGTGTCGGCCGCCGCCGTGACCAGGGCGTCGATGCCGGGGACGACCCGGCGGTTCTCGGTGGGGATCAAGTGCCAGGCGCTGGTGGGAAGTTGGGCCGGGTCGGAGGCCTGGCGGATCGCTTCGACGACCTTCATGAAGGCGCCCGTCGCGTCCGGTTCGACCAACAGGGCTTCGCCGTCGACGAGATGGGCGACCAGGTTCTCCAACAGGTCCGTGCTGCCGTACTCGAACTCCTCCGGGCCGTGGCCCGCCCGCTGGAGCAGGACGCGGTCCTGCTTGTACCAGTAGGTGATCCGGCCCTCGCTGCCGTGCACCAACACATATGGATCGCCGGGGTGTTCGGCGCACAGGGTCACCGCGACGGTGACCGGGCGGCCCTGGACCGTGGTGACGCGGACGCAGGAGGTGTCGTCGGACTCGATGTCGTTGGCACGCACGAGTTCGGTCTCGATGCGGACGACGTCCTCGGCGCGGGTCGTGCCGTTGAGGGCGAGGGCGGTGGCGACGGCGTGCGCGAGGGGGTTGGTCAGCGCGCCGTCGATCACGTCGACGCCGTTGAGGCGACGCTTGCCCGCCCAGGGGGCCCGCTGGTAGTACGCCTCGTCGCGCGCCCAGGCACCGGCCCCGCCGACCCCGGTCAGGGTGCCGATGGTGCCCTTGGCGATCAGCTCGCGGATCGCGGGTACGGCGTGCGAGCCGAGCGACTGGAACCCGATCTGGCAGACCACCCCGGCCGCGGCGACCCCGTCGGCCATCCGGCGGAACTCGGCGTACGAGGGCGCGGGCGGCTTCTCCAGCAGCAGGTGCACACCCCGCTTCGCGGCGGCGAGGGCGAGGTCCGTGTGGGTCGGGATCGGGGTGCAGACCACGGCCACCTGGGCGCCGGTGGAGTCGAGGAGTGCGCCGAAGTCCGGTGACTGCGCCGGGAGTTCGGCGCCGAACTCCTCCTCGGTCAGCGGAGTCAGCTCGCAGATGCCGACGAGGCGTACGAGTCCCTTGTCCTGGAGCCGGCGGATGTTCTCGACGTGCCAGCGGCCGTGGCCGCGGGCGCCGGCGAGGACGACGGGGACGGGTGTGGAAACGGTCGTGGCACCGCTCGGGCGGGTCATGGGATTCTCCCTGCGTCGACGATCTTCGCCAGCAGGGTAAGCGGTTGCCTCATCCCTTCACCGCCCCCGCGCTGAAGCCGGTGATCAGCCACTTCTGGATGAAGGCGAAGACGATCACCACGGGTACGGCCGCGACGATGCCGCCTGCGGCGAGCGCGCCGAGGTCGACGCTGTCCGCGCTCATCAGGGTGTTGAGGCCGACCGGGATGGTCTGCTTGCTCTGGTCGGAGAGGAACATCAGGGCGAAGAGGAAGTGGTTCCAGGCGTGCACGAAGGCGAAGGAGCCGACGGCGATCAGGCCGGGCCGCAGCAGCGGGAGGACCACGATGCGGAACGCGGCGAAGCGGTTGCAGCCGTCGACCCAGGCTGCCTCTTCCAGGGACTGCGGGACGTTCCGGATGAAGCCGCTGATGAGGATCATCGACAGCGGTAGCTGGAAGACGGTCTCCGCGATGATGACGCTGCCGAGTGAGTTGATCATCTGGAGCTTGGCGAAGATCTGGAACAGCGGGACCAACAGCAGTGCGCCCGGAACGAATTGGGAGCAGAGCAGGGCCAGCATGAAGGTGCGCTTGATCCTGAACTCGAAGCGGGCGAGCGCGTAGCCGCCGGCCAGGGCGACGACCGTGGTGAGGACCAGGGTGGCGACGCCGACGTAGACGCTGTTCTGGAAGTAGACGCCGAAGCTGCGTTCGGTCCACACCTTCTGGAAGTGGTCGAGCGTCATCGGCCAGGGCACGAGGGAGGTCGAGCCGGCCGGGCGGAACGCGAAGAGCAGGATCCAGTAGAAGGGGATCAGGGTGAAGACGAGGTAGATGCCGAGGGGGACGTAGAGCTGCCAGCGCGGGACCTCGTCCCAGGCGCGGCGGGCCTTGCGCGGTTGCTGTGGTGCGGTGGACTCCCGCTCGCGGGCCGGGGCGATCTCGGTGATCACTTGTCGCCGCCTCCGAACTTGCTCAGGCGCAGATAGACGATCGAGAAGAACAGCAGGATCACGAACGCGACCGTGGTGAGGGCCGACGCGTAGCCGAAGTTGTGTGCTTCGACGCTGGTGTTGGCGACATAGAGCGGGAGCGTGGTCGTCTCGCCGGCCGGGCCGCCGCCGGTCAGGGTGTAGAGGAGGTCGACGTTGTTGAACTCCCACACCGCGCGCAGCAGGGTGGAGAGGACGATCGCGTCCTTGAGGTGCGGGAGCGTGATGTGCAGGAACTGCTTGAAGCGGCTCGCGCCGTCCACCTCGGCGGCCTCGTAGAGGTCCTTCGACACGGACTGGAGGTCGGCGAGGATGAGGATCGCGAAGAAGGGGACGCCCCGCCAGAGGTCCGCAACGACCGCCGCCGAGAAGACGGTTGAGGGGTCGGAGAGCCAACTCGTGCCGTACTGGCCGATTCCCATGTCCGCGAGATAACGGGTCACGCCCGTCTGCGAGTTGTAGAGCAGCACCCAGATCGCGGAGGTCAGCACGCCTGACACGGCCCACGGGGAGAACACCAGAGCGCGGCCGATGGACCGGCCCACGAAGGTCTGGTTGACGATCAGCGCGAGGGCCAGTCCGAAGAGGAGTTGGAGGCCGACCTCTACGACGACCCACTTGGCGCTGAAGGTCAACGTGTCCCAGAACTGGGGGTCTTGGGTGAAGGCGTGGGTGAAGTTGTCGAGGCCCGCGAAGCCGTTGCGCCACGGTTTGGTGGGGTTGTAGTTCTGCAGGCTGTAGTAGAAGACGCTGATGACCGGGTAGGCGATGAAGCCCAGCATGAGCAGCGCGGCCGGGGCGATCAGCAGATACGGGAGCCTGCGCGGGGTCGCGGAGGCACGGCGCCGCCGGGGTGGCGCGGGCGGTTTCGCCACGGCTGCGGCTTGGGCCATGACTGTTCTCCGTTCCAGTGGGGCGGGTGCAGCAGGTGCAGGAAGCGCTTGCTCGATGGGCAGGCGGAGGTACTCAACCGGCGTACGGGTCCGGCACCTTGCCCGGCCGGGCCAGGAACTCGAAGTCGCAGCCGGTGTCCGCCTGGGTGATCTGGTCGTTGTAGAGCGCGCCGTAGCCGCGCTCGTACCGTGCGGGCGGCGGTGTCCACTCCGCCCTGCGTCGCGCCAACTCCTCGTCGTCCACGTTGAGTTGGAGGGTGCGCGCCTCGACGTCCAGGGTGATGGTGTCCCCGGTCCGTACGAGCGCCAGTGGTCCGCCGACGTACGACTCGGGCGCGATGTGCAGCACGCACGCGCCGTAACTCGTCCCGCTCATCCGGGCGTCGGAGATACGGACCATGTCCCGGACGCCCTGCTTGAGGAGGTGGTCGGGGAGCGGGAGCATGCCGTACTCGGGCATGCCGGGGCCGCCCTTGGGGCCCGCGTTGCGCAGCACCAGCACGCTGTCGGCGGTGATGTCCAACTCCGGGTCGTTGATGGTGCGTTGCATGGTCCGGTAGTCGTCGAAGACGACCGCGGGGCCGGTGTGCTTGAGCAGGTGCGGTTCCGCGGCGATGTGCTTGATGACGGCGCCGTCCGGGCAGAGGTTGCCGCGCAGGACGGCGACTCCGCCTTCGCTTGCCACCGGGTTGTCGCGGGGTCGTATGACGTCGTCGTTGTGCACCCTCGCGCCTTCGAGCTGTTCGCGCAGGGTGTCGTGGGAGACGGTCGGGCGGTCGAGGTGGAGCAGGTCGGTGATCCGGGAGAGGAAGCCGGGCAGGCCGCCGGCGAAGTGGAAGTCCTCCATGAGGTACGTCCGTCCGCCCGGGCGTACGTTCGCCAGGACCGGGACCGTGCGGGCGATGCGGTCGAAGTCGTCGAGCGTGAGGCGGACGCCCGCGCGGCCGGCCATGGCGATCAGGTGGATCACGGCGTTGGTGGAGCCGCCGAGGCCGAGGACGGTGGTGACCGCGTCCTCGAAGGCGTCCTGAGTGAGGATCGACGAGAGACCACGTCCCTTGTGGACTTGTTCAACAATCCTCATGCCGGATTGCGCGGCCATCCGATCGTGCCCCGAGTCCACGGCGGGAATGCTCGACGCGCCCGGCACGGTCACACCCAGCGCCTCGGCGGCGGCCGTCAGCGTGGACGCCGTCCCCATGGTCATGCAGTGCCCGGGAGACCGCGCCAGGCCGCTCTCCAACTCCGTCAGCTCGCAGTCGCCGATGAGGCCGGCCCGCTTGTCGTCCCAGTACTTCCACATGTCGGTGCCGGAGCCAAGGATCTCGTTGCGCCAGTGGCCCGGCAGCATCGGCCCGGCGGGGACGAAGACGGTGGGCAGGTCGACGCTGGCGGCCCCCATGAGGAGCGCGGGGGTCGACTTGTCGCAGCCGCCCATCAGGACGGCGCCGTCGACGGGATACGACCGCAGCAGCTCCTCGGTCTCCATCGCGAGCATGTTGCGGTAGAGCATCGGGGTCGGCTTCTGGAAGGTCTCACTGAGTGTGGAGACCGGGAATTCGAGGGGGAAGCCGCCCGCCTGCCACACGCCCCGTTTGACCGCCTGGGCGCGGTCACGGAGGTGCACATGACAGGGATTGATGTCCGACCAGGTGTTGAGGATCGCGATGACGGGCTTGCCGAGGTGTTCCTCGGGGAGGTAGCCGAGCTGACGGGTGCGGGCCCGGTGACTGAAGGAGCGCAGCCCGTCGGTGCCGTACCACTGGTGGCTTCTGAGCTCTTCCGGTGCCTTCATATGGACCATCCGGCGGCTATCGCGGCGACCTCGGCGCGCTCGCTCTCGGGCAGGGCCTTGCTGGGGGGCCGTACGTCACGGCGGCACAGGCCGAGGGACGCAAGCGCTTCCTTCACGATCGTGACGTTGTTCGCGGAGCCGTTTGCGGCCCTTAGTTCCTCGAATCGGCGGATCTGTTCCCACACCTTCATCGCCCCGGGATAGTCCCCCGATCGAAGCGCTTCGATCATGTTCAGCGAGACGGACGGGGCGACGTTCACCAGTCCCGAGGTGAAGCCGGTGGCGCCCGCCGAGAAGTAGGAGGGGGCGTACGGTTCGGCAAGACCGGCCACCCACACGAAGCGTTCGAGGCCCGCGTCCCGGGCGAAGGCGGCGAAGCGGGCCGCGTCGGGGACGGCGTACTTGACGCCGATGACGTTCGGGCAGTCGTCGGCGAGTTCGGCGAGGCGGGCACCGAGGAGTTGGGCGTTGCGGATGTACGGGACGACACCCAGGTCGGGCACGGCCTCGGCGATCGCGCGGTGGTAGTCGACCCAGCCGCCCTGCGAGACGTAGGGGTGGACGGGCTGATGGACCATCACCATCTGGGCACCGTGGTCGCGGGCGTGCCGCGCGGAGGCAATGGCGGTGGGCACGTCGTGGCCTACGCCGACGAGGACGGCGGCGCGTGCGCCCACCTCGTCGAGGGTCAACTCCGTTACGAGCCGGCGTTCTTGAGGGGTGAGGGCGTAGAACTCGCCGGTGTTCCCGTTCGGCGTCAGGATGCCGATCCCGCCGTCGAGCAGGCGGCGCAGGAGAGTCCGGTGGGTGTCCTGGTCGACGGTGCCGTCGGCGGCGAACGGGGTCACCGGGATCGCCACCACGTCGGCCAGGGCGGCCCGTTGGGCCTCGAACGCCGCTGTCATGCCTGACCTTCCTCTCCCTGGGTTCCCGTCCCGGTGCCGGGCCCCTGTCCCAACTCGGTGCCGGGGAAGGCCCGTTGCACGAACGACGCGATGTGGGCGTGCAGTGCGGTCGCCGCGGCGTCCGCGTCGCCGTCGAGGGCGAGCCGCAGGATCTCGCGGTGTTCGCCGGCCTCCCGTTCCCAGGAGGGCGAGGCGGCCCAGGCGACGGCGGAGACCAGGGCGGCCTGGTCGCGGACCTCGTCGAGCATCCGGCCGAGCAGCGGGTTGCCGCACGGCAGGTACAGGGCGCGGTGGAACTCCCGGTTGGCGAGGGAGCGTTCGGCGGTGTCGCCGGCCTCGTCGGCGCGGGTCAGCGCCTCACGGGCGGCGTCCAGGGAGGCGCCCAGTCGTACGGCCCGCCGGAGCGCCTCGGGTTCGAGGAGCAGCCGGACGTCGTACACCTCGCGCGCCATGTCCGCGTCCACCATGCGCACCGTGACGCCCTTGTACTGGTTCATCACGACGAGTCCGGTGCCGGCCAGGGTCTTGAGCGCCTCGCGCACCGGGGTCTTGGACACCCCGAACTGTGCGGCGAGTTCGGTCTCGACCAGTGGCTGACCCGGCGTCAACTGCCCGGTGAGGATGCGGTGTTTGATCCCTTCCAGCACGAACTGCGTGCGGGACGGGATCGGCGTGGGCACAGAGGTCATGCGCGCCTCTCGGATCTCACATATCGCGTCTCATATATGACGTACGAAGTACGACGCGTTGAAGGTAGGAGCGGCCCTGTGTTTCGTCAATGCTTCTGACAGAAGAACTAGAAAGCGCTTCACACGGTCTTGATGCATCGTCGCGCTTCACATGGTCTTGGTGACGCCTTCGAGTGCGGCCGAGGTCCGGCCGGGGAAGATCGCGGCGGCGCGCTCCAGCGCCGCCTCCCTCGTGAGGGTGGGTCCCACGTGGGTGATGAGGAGTTCGCGCGCGCCCTTGGCGCAGGCGGCGGCGTCCTCGGGCGTGAGATGGAATTGCCGTTCGCCTTCGCGATGCCGGTCGATGTCGGCCTCGCAGAGGAACACGTCGGCGCCGCCCGCGAGTTCGGACAGCGCCTCGCAGGGTCCGCTGTCCCCGGAGTAGCCGAGGACACTCCCCTGGCACTCGGCGCGCAGCCCGTACGCCTCGCTGTCGTGGACGACGGCGCGTGCGGTGAGGCGCAGGTTCCAGTGCCGGACGGCGTGGCCGTCGTAGAGCGGGCGGAAGTCGAAAACGCCGCTCAGGAACCGCACGTCCGGCTGTCCGAAGAAGCCGGCGAGGCGGCGGGCGCAGTCCTGCGGGGCGTAGAGCGGGATCGGGGCGGCCGGGGTCATCCCGCCGAAGGCGAACGCGTAGGCGGCGGCGAGGAGATCGGCGCTGTGGTCGGCGTGCAGGTGCGAGATCCAGATCGCGGTGAGCCGCGCCGGGTCGGTGTGCCGCTGCAACTCCGCGAACGTTCCGGTGCCCGCGTCCACCCACACCTCGGCGCCGCCGCCGCGCAGCAGGTACCCGGAGCAGGGGCGGCCGGGACGTGGATGCGGGGAGGCGGTGCCGAGGATCGTGAGACTGAGAGGCATGTCGGGGAAGAGTACGGTTCCGGGGCCCGCGGCACTCACAGTTCGGGACCTTTCGCCACGCCCGGCCCACCGGGGGCGAGGATGCCGCGGTCAGTACCCTGACGCGGTGATGGCCAACACTCCCTTGTCCAGGGCGATGAGCGGCACCGTCGACACCCCGCTGCTGCCGCTGCCGGACCGGGTCGTCGAACTCCTGTCGGAGCTGGGCAGCCCGCCGCGGCTGGCGGCTCATCTGCGGGCCGTCCATGACGTCGCGCACCAGCTGGTCGACTGGGTGGAGCAGCGCTGCCCGGCCCTGTCCCTCGACCGCGAGGCGGTGCTCTTCGGGGCGGCGACACACGACATGGGCAAGACGGTGCACGTCTCCGAGCTCTCCGGGCCCGGGGCCGCGCACGAGGAGGCGGGACGGACCCTGCTGCTGGCCCACGGTGTCGCCCCGGAGCTGGCCCGCTTCGCCGCGACGCACGCCTCGTGGGCACGGCCGGATGTCGGGTTGGAGGACCTCCTGGTGAGCCTCGCCGACAAGGTGTGGAAGAACAAGCGGGTCCCCGAGCTGGAGGATCTCGTCGTGGCCCGGCTGGCCGGAGCGAGCGGCCGGGCGGTGTGGGAGGAGTTCATGGCGCTCGACGAGGTCCTCGCCCGCATCGGGGACGGGGCGGACGAACGGCTGGCGTTCCAGGCGTCGTTCCCGGTTCACGGCTGAGACGCCGGTCTACGGGTGTGGGTGCCGGTCCACGACTGAGGGTGCTGGGCCACGGCTGAAGGCGCCGGTCACGACTGAGTGTGCCGGTCCACGACTGAAGGCGCCGGGGCCACGGCTGAAGGCGCCGGGGCCACGGCTGAAGGCGCTGGTCCACAGCTGAAGGCGCTGGGCTACGGCTGAGGACTCCGGTCCACGGCTGAAGGCGCTGGGCTACGGCTTCCAGCCCGGGTCCCGTCCGCTGAGGCCGACCGCCCGGTCCAGGAGCGGTGCGTCCGCCGGTACCGGAACCACCGGTCCGAAGATGCCTCCGCCGCCGGTCGGGTCCTCGGCCGCCGCGAGCAGGAAGGTGTACGAGGCCTGGAGCGCGGTGGGGTCGGGGTCGTAGGGCTGGCCGGTGGCGCGGGCCAGGTCCCAGCCGTGGACGACCAGTTCGTCGGCCACGACGGCGGCGGCGATCTCGCCGGGGAGGTCGATGCCGCCCGCGCGGGTCATGCCGGTCCAGGCCGCCGGGTCGCGCCAGGCCTCGGCGAGTCCGTCGAGGATCTTGGGGAACTCCTCGCGCCAGCCGGGCCCGATGTCGGATGCGGCGCTGTCCGGTGCGGTGTCCGTCAGGACGCCCAGGTCCTTGCGCGCGGCGTCGCGGAAGGCCACGGACAGGCCGAGCAGGTGTCCCAGCATGTTGCGCACGGCGGTGCCGGGGCACGGGGTCACATCTCTGAGCTGCTCGTCGGTGACGCCCTCCACGAGCCGGGCGACGACACGGGTCTGCGGGCCGAGGTCGAAGATGCTGTCGGACATGCGCTTCCCTTCCGGAGATCGGTCTCACTCAGGAGGTAGACCGACGGCGGTCCGGGAACTCATCGCCCGGCCCCGGATCAGTTCCCACGCGGACGGCCCCTGGCGCAGACACCACAGCGCGATCACCGGGTCGCAGATCGCGCAGCCGAGTGAGGAGTCGTGGGCGAACGGGACGATCGGGTGCCCCTTGAGGTGGTGCACGGTGTCCCACCCGGTGTACAGCAGCCAGCCGACGCCGATCCAGGTCCACGATTCCAGGCCGCGGTAGGCGACGTACGTGGCGACCGCGGTGAACGCGAACTCCCAGCCGCCCAGGCCGCCTCCGCCGAGATACGCGGCGCCCGCGCCGGCGACCGTCACGGCGTTGAGGCGCCGCCGGTGCGCCTCGGGGACGAGGGACATGACCAGCACGTAGAGGAGGCCGATGACGATCGGCATGAGGTAGCGCATGCGGCGACGCCAGAACCGTCCCGCGCGACGCCCCAGGGGTATTGCCGACAGCTTGCGACGGATTCCCGCCCGCGCCGCGCGACGCGTTTCTAGGGCACCTGCCCGATGCCGCACCCTCCGCCTTAGACCCACGATGACCAGGCATGACGAAGAACTGGACGGTTACTCGCATCCTCCGGGACCGCAACGCGGGGCTGTACTTCACGGGGCTGGTGGTGTCCGCCTTCGGCACGTCCGCGCTGGGGCTGGCGGCCGGCGTGTGGGTGAAGGACCTCAGCGGCTCGAACGGTCTGGCCGCGCTGTGTATGTTCGCGGTCTGGGCGCCGACCCTGTGCGGCCCGGCCCTCGGCACGATCGCCGACCGCGTCCGCCGCAAACCTCTGCTGATCCGCACGAACCTCGCCCTGGCCGCCCTCCTCCTCACCCTCTTCGCCGTCGACTCCCGCGCCGACCTGTGGCTCCTGTTCACGGTCCTGCTCGTCTACGGCACCCTCGTCGTCGTCCAGGACCCCGCCGAGTCGGCCCTTGTCGCCGCCGTGGTGGACCGGGATCTCCTCGGCGACTTCAACGGGCTGCGGATGACGGCCGTGGAGGGCATGAAGCTGGTCGCGCCGCTGACGGGCGCGGGTCTGTACGCCGCGTTCGGCGGGCCCTCGGTGGCCTGTCTTGACGCGGCGACGTTCGCGCTGGCGGCGGGCCTGTGGCTGTTCGTGCGCGCGCACGAGGAGCGGCCGCAGCGCCCCGCCGGCGACTGGCGGGCCCAAACCGCCGAGGGCGTCCGCGAGTTGTGGGCACGTCCCGGGCTGCGCCGACTGGTCGTGGCGGGCGGGACCATGATGTTCCTCGCCTCCCTCAGCAGTTCGACGAACTACGCGATCGTCGAGTCCCTGGGGCACGCGCCCGCCTACACGGGGGTGCTGTACGTCGCCCAGGGCATCGGCTCGGTCGCGGTCGGCCTGGTCTCCGGTCCCGCGCTACGACGGCTCGGCGAGCGCCGCTTCGGAGCCGCCGGGATCGCCCTCGCAGCGGTCGGGGTGGCCGCACGGGCGGTGCCGTCCGACCCGGCGGTCCTCACGGGCGGCACGGCGGTCGGCCTGGGGCTCCCCTGCGTACTGATCGCCGTGTTCACCGCGGTGCAGCGGGAGTTGCCGGGTCCGCTGCTGGGCCGGGCGACGGCCACCGCCAACACCCTGCTCTTCACCCCGAACGTGATCGGGTTGGCGGCGGGGGCGGCACTGGTCGAACTGGCGGACTTCCGGGTGGTGTTGATGACGGTCGGGCTGGCGTTGGTCTCGACGGGGATGTGGCTGGGGCTGGTCGGGACGGGTGGATTCTCGGCGCTGCTCGGGAGGGGGGCGGCGCCGGCGCTCTTCGCGAGGAGGGCGACCAGGGCGCTGTTCGGGAGAGGCGCGTCCCCGAGGCCGCCTGGAAAGCGAACGTCCCCGGCGCCGCCTGGCAGGCGCGCGGCCCTGGCTCTGTGCAGGAGGAGGGCGGCGCCGTTCACGAAAGGCGCGTCCCCGGCATCGCCCGCGAAGAACACACCTCCGGCGCCGCCCGCGAGCAGCGCGTCCCCGACGCCACCGACGAGCAGCGCGCCCCCGATCTCACCCGCAAGCGCCGCGTCCCCCGATCAGAGCCCGGCCAGCGCCGACCGCACCTCCGCCAAGTCCCCGTCCGACGCCAACCCCGCGTGATACAGCCGCAGTTCCGTCGCACCGAGGCCTCGTGCGCGTGTCGCGTCCGCCGCGAGTGCTCCCGGGCGGCCGCCCATTCCGGAGACCACCGTGAAGTTGGCCGCCAGCACCCGGCCGTCCGGGCCCTGTTCGGCGAACGGGGTCAGCAGGCCCGCGCCGCCCGTGCAGGGGACGACCACGCCGTCGGCCACGGAGAGGATGTGCCGGGGGTCCACGCCGGCGTTGGCTCCGCAGTGGTACGACTCCGGGTCCGCGTGCAGGAGGACCTGGAAGTCGGCGGGTGCGGCGGCCCGGACCGCGGTGACCGCGGTCTCCTGGAGTGTGCGGGCCCTGTCGTCGCGCCACGCGCGCGTGGCCGTCGCGTTGGCCTCGCCGAGGAGTTTCTCGACGCCTGCCCAGCCGCCGTCGGAGGGCGCCCCCTGCCACGCCGGTTCCAGCGCGGCCCGTACGACCGCCGCCAACTCCTCGGCGTCGAGCCCCTGTTCGCCGTAGCCCTCCCGACAGGTCGGGCAGAAGCACAGGGACATCAGGTACTGGCCCGCGTCCCCGAGGGGGATTCCGCCGGTCTTGTCGTGGGCGTGCAGATGGGCGAGGCCGTACCAGCCCAGGGACTCCAGTTCGGTGCCGTGCGCGCCGGGGCGTACGGCCGCCTCGGCGGCGAGGTCGACGAGGTACGCGCGCGTGGCGGGCTGGGCGATACAGGGTGCCCAGGGGTAGCGGTCGCCGTAGGCGTTGACCACCGAGGTGTCCGGATGTTCGGCGCCCAGCCGGGAGTTGTGGGCGAGTACGACCCAGGTGTGCACCTCCAGGCCCGCGTCCGCGAGGGCGGCGGCGGCCTCCCCGTAGGCATCGCCCGGCGCCCAGTCGCCGGCCGCGTACGGCCTCAACTCCCGCCCCTGCCAACGGGAGTCCGGCGGATACAGGACGGCGGCGTGCTCGGCGGTGACGACGCGGTGGCGCGGGTGACGGGGGGTCAGCGCGCGCGTGGAGTGGTACGCGGAGGCCAAGGTCGCCTGCTGGACTCCGAGTTCGGCGATCCTGCCGCCCGCCTCGGGGTCGCCGTTGACGTCCCAGGGATAGACGAACGCCGATGCCTTCACGCGTCCTCCTCGATCGACGTCCCGGTCAGCGTATCGATCAACGTGTGGCCGCGCTCGATGAGTTGGGCCAGCTGTTTGAGATGGTCCTCGGTCGGTTCCGTGAGCGGCGGACGGACCTCGCCGACGTCCAGACCGCGCATCCGCACGCCCGCCTTGACCAGCGAGACCGCGTAACCGCGTCCCTGGGCGCGCAGTTCGACGAACGGCCGGTAGAAGCCGTCCAGGAGGCGGTTCGCCGTGGTGTCGTCGCCGGTCGCGAGGGCCCGGTGGAAGGCGAGCGCGAGCTCGGGGACGAAGCAGAACACGGCGGACGAGTAGAGGGTGATTCCGATGCCCCGGTAGGCGAGTTGGGTCTGTTCGGCGGTGGGCAGACCGTTGAAGTACAGGAAGTCGCCGGGGACTTCGCTGCGCACGGTGCTCACGATCCGCTGCATCAGGTCGAGGTCGCCGAGGCCGTCCTTGAAGCCGATGATGCCGTCGGTGCGGGCGAGTTCGACGACCGTGGCCGGGGTGAACACGGCGTTGTCGCGCTGGTAGACGATGACGGGCAGCGCGGTCGACGCGGCCACCTCCCGGTAGTGCCGCAGCAGTCCCTCCTGCCCGGCGACGACCAGATACGGCGGCATGGCGAGCAGCCCGTCCGCCCCGGCGGCCTCCGCGAGCCGCGCGTACCGTACGGCGAGCGCGGTGCCGTAGCCCGCGCCGGCGACCACCGGCACCCGGCCCCCGGTCGCCTCCACGGCGGCGCGCACGCACGCCTCGAACTCCTCGGGCAGCAGCGCGTGGAACTCGCCGGTGCCGCAGCACGCGAACACGGCGGCGGCACCGGCCTCGACGCCCTGGCGGACATGTGCGCGGTACACGTCGAGGTCGACGGCGCCGTCGGGGCCGTACGCGGTGACGGGGAAGAAGAGCGGACCGCTGGGGATACTGAGCCGGTCGGCGAGAGGGGCTGGCGTCACGGGCTCTCCCTTGAAACAGGCGCGTGCGTTCTTCTGATCAACGTCTACATTTCTGAACAGCCCCACCCTAAGGATCTGCCTCAGGGCGGGTCAAGCAGGCAATTGAGCAAGAAGGAAGCGGATTTCCCAGGTCCACGCCACACTTGACGGGCAGGGTGAACGATCCTTAGCGTGTCTATGAATGTGAATGACGTTCACAGATAAAGCCGATGATCCTAGGAGACCGAGGATGCCCGCTCCCCGCACCGTTCTGCTCACCGGCGCCGCAGGCGGACTCGGCACCCTGATGCGGGACCTGCTCCCCTCCTACGGCTACGAACTGCGGCTGCTGGATCTGCGCCCGATCGACGGCGAGCCGGACGCGATCACCGCCGACCTCTCCGACCGGGCGGCGCTCCGCGAGGCCGTGCGGGGCGTCGACGCGATCATCCACCTCGCCGGCATCTCCCTGGAGGCCTCGTTCGACAAGATCCTCGCGTCGAACATCGAGGGCACGTACAACCTCTACGAGGCCGCCCGCGAGGAGGGTGTCGCCCGTATCGTCTTCGCCTCCTCCAACCACGCGGTGGGCTACACCCCGAGGCCGCAGGGCGACACACCTCTTGATTCAAGCGTGCTCATCCCGATCGACACCCCGCACCGCCCCGACACCTTCTACGGCCTGTCCAAGTCCTTCGGCGAGGACCTCGCGCAGCTCTACTGGGACAAGCACGGTCTGGAGACCGTCTCCGTGCGCATCGGCTCCTGCTTCCCGGAGCCCAGCAGTGTGCGCATGCTGTCGATCTGGATGAGCCCCGCCGACGGCGCCCGCCTCTTCCACGCGGCCCTGACCGCCGAGGACGTACGGCACACGGTCGTCTACGGCTCCTCCGCCAACACCCGCCTGTGGTGGGACCTGTCGACCGCGCGGGCACTGGGTTACGAGCCGCGGGACGACTCCGAGCCGTACGCCGAGAAGCTGATCGCCGAGCAGGGCGAGCTCCAGCCGGATGTCGAGGCGCACGCCTACCTCGGCGGCCACTTCGTGAACGACCCGCCGATCTGGCCGTACTGACACGGGCCGTACATCCGGTCGTACTGACGGGAAAAGCACCTTCGCGGCGGCGGGCGGGCACCGAACGGGCCCGCCCGCCGGCGTGTTCGGGCGCGGACGCTGCCCGATCTCACGCCCCGGCGGACAGCGGCGCAGGTCCGCGACGGGCACGGCGCGCGGTAAACGGTCGCATACGGGCAGCATCGGGCGTGCAACAGGCCTGGTCAGTGCCGCGCACCCGCTGTAGAACTTCCCCCAAGGGTCCCACCAGGCCCGAACGGGCAGTACTCCAGGTGAGCGGGAAGGCGGTGTCGGCCATGGGGACGAGTTCGGCGGAAGAACGTCAGCGCGAGATCGTACGAGCCGCGCGCCGCACCGGCTCGGTCGACGTCACCGCGCTCGCCGCCGAGCTGGGCGTGGCCAAGGAGACCGTACGGCGGGATCTGCGCGCCCTGGAGGACCACGGGCTGGTCCGCAGGACCCATGGCGGGGCCTACCCCGTGGAGAGCGCCGGTTTCGAGACGACGCTCGCCTTCCGCGCCACCAGCCATGTCCCGGAGAAGCGCCGGATCGCGGTCGCCGCGGCCGAGCTGCTCGGGGACGCCGAGACGGTCTTCGTCGACGAGGGCTTCACCCCCCAGCTCATCGCCGAGGCGCTGCCCAGGGACCGGCCGCTGACCGTGGTCACCGCGTCCCTGCCGGTCGCGGGCGTGCTCGCCGAGTCCGAGAACACCTCGGTGCTGCTGCTCGGCGGCCGGGTCCGGCACGGCACCCTGGCCACCGTCGACCACTGGACGACGAAGATGCTCGCCGGCTTCGTCCTCGACCTCGCCTTCATCGGCGCCAACGGCATCTCCCGCGAACACGGCCTGACCACGCCCGACCCCGCCGTCAGCGAGGTCAAGGCTCAGGCCATCCGCGCCGCCCGGCGCACCGTGTTCGCCGGTGTGCACACCAAGTTCGGAGCGGTCAGCTTCTGCAGGTTCGCCGAGATCGGCGCCCTGGAGACGATCGTCACGAGCACGCTGCTCCCGTCGGCCGAAGCCCACCGGTACTCACTTCTGGGGCCACAGGTCATCCGCGTCTAGCACGCCGTTTGAAATTCCAACCGAGTCTCCACGTAGGGCACGGCCACGCCCGGCCGGCGCCTTTTTCTCCCCATATGTGCAGGAGCGATCCATGCGAACCCAGAGCCGACGACGGCCGCCGCGAGCCACGCTCGCCCTGGCCGCCGTAGGGACGCTGCTCGCCCCGCTGCTCTCCGGCTGCTGGGTCGGAGCGGGCGGCGCCGGATCAGGCGGCAACTCGATCAACGTCCTGATGGTCAACAACCCCCAGATGGTCGAACTCCAGAAACTGGCCCCGCACTTCACGAAGGAGACCGGCATCAAGGTCAACTTCACGGTGCTGCCCGAGAACGACGTCCGCGACAAGATCAGCCAGGACTTCGCCAACCAGGCCGGCCAGTACGACGTGGCGACCCTCTCCAACTACGAGATCCCGATCTACGCCCGCAACGGCTGGCTGCACGAGATGGACTCGTACGTCGCGAAGGACCCCGCCTACGACGAGCAGGACATCCTCAAGCCGATGCGGGAGTCCCTGACCGCGGACGACGGCAAGCTCTACGGGCAGCCGTTCTACGGCGAGTCGTCCTTCCTGATGTACCGCAAGGACGTGCTCGCCGCGAAGGGCCTCACGATGCCCGCGCACCCGACCTGGACCCAGGTGGCCGACATAGCCGCCGAGGTCGACGGCGCGAAGTCGGGCATGAAGGGCATCTGCCTGCGCGGGCTGCCCGGCTGGGGCGAGCTGATGGCGCCCCTGACCACCGTCGTGAACACCTTCGGCGGCAGCTGGTTCACCAAGGACTGGAAGGCACAGCTCGACTCCCCCGCGTTCGAGCAGGCGACGAAGTTCTATGTCGACCTCGTCCGCAAGCACGGCGAGTCCGGCGCGGCCCAGTCCGGGTTCGCCGAGTGCCTCAACAACATCACCCAGGGCAAGGTCGCCATGTGGTACGACGCCACCTCGGCGGCGGGCTCGCTGGAGGCCAAGGGCTCCCCGGTGAAGGGCAAGATCGGCTACGTCCCCGCGCCCGTCGAGAAGACCGACTCCTCCGGCTGGCTCTACACCTGGGCCTGGGGCATCCAGAAGGCCTCCCACAACTCCGACAAGGCCTGGAAGTTCGTGTCCTGGGCGTCCAGCAAGGAGTACGAGCAGCTGGTCGGCGAGACGGACGGCTGGGCCAACGTGCCGGCCGGGAAGCGCGCCTCGACGTACACGAACCCCGAGTACGTGAAGGAGGCCGCCGCCTTCCAGGAGCAGACGAAGGAGGCCATCGAGGGCGCCAAGCCCAATGACCCCGGCGTACAGCCGCGGCCCGCGCCCGGCATCCAGTTCGTCGACATCCCCGAGTTCACCGACCTCGGTACGAAGGTCTCCCAGGAGATCAGTTCGGCCATCGCCGGACGCCAGTCCGTCGACTCGGCCCTGAAGAAGTCCCAGAAGCTCGCCGAGAAGATCTCCAAGGAGTACGAGGGACGATGACCGCCACGACCACGGCCCCTCTGGCCACCAGCCCCACCCGTACCGCGCGGCAGCCCTCGGACCGACTGCGCGCCTGGGCCACCCGTGCCCCGCTGCTCCCCGCCCTGGTCTTCATGATCGTCGTGACCCAGCTCCCCTTCGTGGCCACGCTGGTGATCTCGTTCTTCGACTGGAACGCGCTCTATCCGAAGGCCCGGCACTTCACCGGTTTCGACAACTACCAGCAGGTCCTCAGCGACGCCGACCTGCGCCACTCGGTGTGGACGACCGTCCTGCTCACCGTCGCGGTGGTGCTGGCCAGCCTGGTCTTCGGCCTGCTGCTCGCCCTGCTCCTGGACCGCAAGTTCCGCGGCCGGGGCTTCGTCCGCACCCTGCTGATCGCCCCGTTCCTGGTGGTGCCGGTGGCCGCGGCCCTGCTCTGGAAGCATGTGCTCTACAACCCCGAATACGGCCTGCTCAACGGTCTGTTGCACTATGTGGGCGGACCGCAGCCGGACTGGATCTCCAACACCCCGCTGCTCGCCGTAGAGGCGTCTCTCGTGTGGCAGTGGACGCCGTTCATGATGCTGATCCTGCTGGCCGGGCTGCAGAGCCGCGACCACCAGCAGATCGAGGCCGCGAAGGTGGACGGCGCGAGCGACTGGCAGGTCTTCCGCTATCTGACGCTGCCGCATCTGCGCCGCTATCTCGAACTCGGCGCCCTGCTGGGCTCGATCTACATCGTCCAGAACTTCGACGCGGTCTTCACGATCACGTCCGGCGGCCTGGGCACGGCCAACCTGCCGTACACCGTCTACCAGAGCTTCTACCAGGCCCACGAGAACGGTCTCGCCTCGGCGGCCGGCGTCCTGGTCGTCATCGGCTCGATCATCATCGCGACCTTCGCCCTGCGGGTCGTGTCGTCCCTGTTCCGAGAGGAGGCGTCGCACGCATGAGCAGCATCGCCGTACGCGCGCGTGCCCGCCGCAAAGGCTCGGGCCTCGGCCTGGTGGCCTGGCTCCTGGGCATCGTGTTCTTCCTGCCCATCGCCTGGATGGCGCTGACGTCCTTCCACTCGGAGAGCGACGCTGCGACCAATCCGCCGTCCTTCGGGGCCGCCCTCACCCTGGACGGCTACCGGGAGTTCTTCGGTACCGGCGGCGGCGCGAGCCCCTGGCCCGCGCTGGTCAACTCCCTTGTGGCGTCCGTGACTTCGACGCTCCTCGTACTGCTGCTGGCGTTCCCGGCGGCCTACGCGCTGTCGATCCGCCCGGTGAAGAAGTGGACCGACGTCCTGTTCTTCTTCCTGTCCACGAAGATGCTCCCGGTGGTGGCGGGCCTGCTGCCGATCTACCTGTTCGCGAAGAACGCCGGGATGCTGGACAACATCTGGCTCCTGGTCATCCTCTACACCTCCATGAACCTGCCGATCGCGGTGTGGATGATGCAGTCCTTCCTAGCCGAGGTCCCGGTCGCCGTCATCGAGGCGGCGCAGATCGACGGCGCCCGGCTGCCGACCATCCTCGCGCGCGTGGTGGCCCCGATCGCCCTCCCCGGCATCGCGGCAACAGCCCTGATCTGCTTCATCTTCAGCTGGAACGAGCTGCTGTTCGCCCGGGTCCTCACGGGTGTCGTCGCCGAGACCGCGCCCGTGTTCCTGACCGGCTTCATCACCAGCCAGGGCCTGTTCCTGGCGAAGGTGTGCGCCGCGTCGCTCGTCATCTCCCTGCCGGTGCTCGCCGCGGGGTTCGCCGCCCAGGACAAGCTGGTCCAGGGCCTCTCCCTGGGAGCCGTCAAATGAAGGCCGCCGTCATCGAGTCCGTGGGCCGCGCCGTCGTCACCGAGGTCCCGGACCCGACGCCGGGTCCCCGCGAGGTCGTCGTCGAGGTCGCCGCGTGCGGCCTCTGCGGCACCGATCTGCACATCCTCCAGGGCGAGTTCGCGCCCAAGCTGCCGATCGTGCCGGGCCACGAGTTCGCCGGCGAGATCGTCGCGGTCGGCACCCAGGTCACCGAGGTCTCGGTCGGCGACCAGGTGGCCGTGGATCCGTCGCTGTACTGCTTCGAGTGCCGGCAGTGCCGCAACGGCCACAACAACCTCTGCGAACGCTGGGCCGCGATCGGCGTCACCACCGCCGGCGGCGCGGCCCAGTTCGCGGTGGCCCCGGTGGCGAACTGCGTGAAACTGCCGGAGCACGTCCGCACCGAGGACGCGGCCCTGATCGAACCGCTCTCCTGCGCGGTGCGCGGCTACGACGTCCTCCAGTCCCGGCTCGGCGCCCATGTCCTGATCTACGGCTCCGGGACCATGGGCCTGATGATGCTCGAGCTGGCCAAGCGCACCGGCGCGGCGAGCGTCGACGTCGTGGACCTGAACCCGGCCCGCCTGGAGACGGCCCGCACGCTCGGTGTCTCCGGGTCGGCGGCGAACGCGGACGAGTTGGAGAGGCCGCAGGGCTGGGACCTCGTGATCGACGCGACCGGCAACGCGGCGGCGATCCAGGACGGCCTGGACCGGGTGGCGAAGGCGGGCACGTTCCTGCAGTTCGGGGTGGCCGACTACGCGACCCGGGTGTCGATCGACCCGTACCGCATCTACAACCAGGAGATCACCATCACCGGCTCCATGGCCGTGCTGCACAGCTTCGAGCGCGCGGCGGAGCTGTTCGCGAACGGGGTCCTCGACCCCGGGATCTTCATCAGCGACCGGATGGAGCTGGAGCGGTATCCGGAGGCGCTGGCCCAGTTCGCGGCCGGAGTGGGGCGGAAGATCGTGGTGATCCCCTAGGGATCGACGGGATTCGGGCCGGTAATGCCAAAGCTTGGCCAATTGGTCACTTGGTAAGGGAACGGCAAAATGGTCTCGGTCGTTCACGAGGCATGACAGCTATGACCCCTGGCTCGAACATCCCTCTTCCGGTCTCCCGGGTGGCGGTCGATGTCTCCGCCCCCGTGCGGCTCGACGTGTCGAGCCTGCTGCTCACCGGCGACGGCAAGGTGCGCTCGGACGACGACTTCATCTTCTACAACCAGCCGAACGGCCCGGGTGTGACGTACCGCTCCGGCGGCGGTACGTCCCCGGACGCGATCACCGTCGACACGGCCGCGGTGCCGCCCGGGATCGAGAAGATCGTCGTCACGGCGAGCCCCGACGCCGCCGGGCAGACCTTCCAGGGCATCGAGCCCACGGCGACGATCCGCAACGCGGCCGACGGCTCGGTGCTGGCCACGTTCACGCCCCCGCAGCTCGGCGCCGAGACGGCACTCGTGGTCGTGGAGATCTATCTCCGCAACGGCGTCTGGAAGGCCCGCGCGGTCGGCCAGGGCTACGCGAACGGCCTGGCGGGCATCGCCACGGACTTCGGCGTCTCGGTGGAGGAACCGGCCCCGGCGCCGGCGGCTCCGCCCGCCCCGATGGCTCCGCCCGCCCCCGCGACAGAGGTCCCCATGGCGCCTCCGGCGCCCGCCGCTCCCCCGGCCCCGCCCGCCGCGCCCCCGCTCGGCGCCGGCAAGATCAACCTGGACAAGGGCCGCGTCAGCCTCCAGAAGAACCAGACGGTGTCCCTGGTCAAGGGCGGCCGCGCGCTGCTCTCCCAGGTCAAGATGGGCCTCGGCTGGGAGCCCGCGTACCGCGGCAAGGACATCGACCTGGACGCCTCGGTCATCGCCTACGGCCCGCAGCGCAACCACGTCGACAGCTGCTACTTCGGCAAGCTGTCCATCCTCAACGGCGCGATCAAGCACTCCGGGGACAACCTCACCGGCGAGGGCGGCGGTGACGACGAGGTGATCGTGGTCGACCTCGGCCGCATCCCCCAGGAGGTCACCGGCCTGGTCTTCACGGTCAACTCCTTCTCCGGCCAGAAGTTCACCGAGGTCGCCAAGGCCTACTGCCGCCTCCTGGACGCCGCGACCGGCGAGGAACTGGTCCGCTTCGACCTCACCAACGCCGAGGCCCAGACCGGCGTCATGATGGCGAAGCTCGTCAAGCAGTTCTCCGGCGAATGGGACATGACCGCGATGGGCGACTTCGTGAAGTCCCGCACGGTGCGCGGCATGGTGAAGCCGGCGGCCCAGGCACTGTAACCACCAGGGACACAGTCCTACGACCGCTGCGGGCGCCCCTGATCGAGGGGCGCCCGGCGTTCATTCCCCCTGGGCGGCGGGCCGCAGGCCGTCCGTCAGCAGGGACAGATAGCGGCGGATGTGCTTCCCCTGGCCGTTCGCCAGCTCCGAGGCCGTGGACACCCCGTGGGCCAGTCGCAGGACCTCGATCGGCTCGATGTCCTTGCGCAGAGTGCCCTCCTGCTGCGCCGCCTCGACCAGTCGCTGTGCCGCGCTCTTCATGTGCGTGCCGCAGACCGTGAGCGTGACATTGGTGCCGTCCGAGACGGCCGAGCCCAACAGGGCCTTCATTCCCCGCACCTGGATCGTGCCGACGCACACCTCGTACAGCCACTCGGCCAGTGCCTCGCCCGGCGGCAGTTCCTTCGCGAGCTCGTCGGCGCGGGTCCCGAGCGCCTCGATCCGGTCGACGTAGGCCGCCTCCAGCAGCGCCTGCCGGGTCGGGAAGTGCCGGTAGAGCGTGCCGGAGCCGACACCTGCGCGCTTGGCGATGTCGTCGAGCGACGCGTTCTCCCCGTGCTCGGCGAACGCCTCGGCCGCCACCTTCAGCAGGCGCTCGTAGTTGCGCCGAGCGTCCGCGCGCATGGGCCTGACCTGCGTCATCCAGATACTCCTTGCGAACCGGGGACTCTCTCCGTATCTTACCGAGTACTAAACGGAGACAGTCCCCGCTTACCTCGGCGGGCAGTCCGCGCTGCCCGCACGCCTCTCAGCCGGGGACGCCAGACCGGGAGAACTCCATGTCCACCCCGTCCGCACCGTCCACCACCGCCCATGCTCTCTCCGCGCCACCCGGGCCCGCCAGGCTCGGCATCGTCCTCTTCGTCGTCGTCACCGCCTACCTGATGGTCGGCGTCGACGCCACCGTCGTCAACGTCGCGCTGCCCGACATCCAGAAGGACCTCGGCTTCAGCCCCACCGGCCTGTCCTGGGTCCTCAACGCCTACACCCTCGCCTTCGGCGGACTGCTCCTGCTCGGCGGCCGGGTCGGCGACATCGTCGGCCGCCGCCGGACGCTCACGATCGGCGTGCTGCTCTTCGCCTCGTCCTCGCTGCTCGGCGGACTGGCCACCGACAGCGCCTGGTTGCTCGCGGCCCGCGCGCTCCAGGGCCTGGGCGCCGCGCTCATCGCGCCCAACACCCTCGCCCTGATCACCACCAACTTCCCGGAGGGGCCGCGCCGTCACCACGCGCTGGGCATCTACACGTCCATGGCCGGCATCGGCGCCTCGATCGGCCTGGTCATCGGCGGCATGCTCACCTCCTGGGCGTCCTGGCGCTGGTCCCTCCTGATCAACGTGCCGATCGGCGCGGCCGTGGCCCTCGCCCTCCCCCGCTTCGTGGGCGAAACCCCGCGCCACGCGGGCCGGTTCGACGCGGCGGGCGCACTCACGGGCACCGCCGGGATGACCTCGCTGGTGTACGCGTTCATCCGGGTCTCCTCGGACGGCTGGGGCGACCTCCAGGCCCGGTTGGGCTTCAGCGCGGCGGCGGCCCTGCTCGTGGGCTTCACCCTGGTCGAGTCCCGCGCCGACCAACCCATCATGCCGCTACGGCTGTTCGCGAGCCGCAACCGCGCGGGCGGCTACGCGGGCGTCCTGCTGCTGCCGGCGGGCATGTTCGGCGCGTTCTACTTCCTCACCCTGATCTGCCAACGCGTCCTGGACTACAGCCCGTTGCGCGCGGGCTTCGCATTCCTGCCGATGACCCTGGCGATGTTCACGGTCGTCCGCTTCGTGCCGCGCCTGCTCGCCCGTCTCGGCGCGAAACCGGTCCTCCTCACCGGCATGACCCTGCTCGTCGCCTCGGCGGGCTGGCTCTCACAACTCAGCTCCGGCGACGGCTACTTGACCGGGCTGTTCGGCCCGCTCGTCCTGATGGGCGTGGGCGTCGGCCTCAGCTTCATGCCGCTCAACGCGACGATCCTCGCGGGCGTCGAACCCTGGGAGGCAGGTTCGGCGGCGGGTCTGCTCCAGACCCTCCAGTGGCTCGGCGGCACCCTCGGACTGTCCGTCCTGGTCACCGTCTTCGGCACGGCGACCCGGCACGCGACCGGATCGCCGTCCGACATCCTCGTCCACGGCTCGGCCCGCGCGTTCGCCGTCGGCGCGCTGATCGCCCTGACCGCACTGCTGGTGTCGGCGTTCGTGATCACCGGCAGGAAGAAGACCGAGCCGGCCGTCTAGAACAGCGCGCTGTACGCGTTCAGCGCGGGCTGTCCGCCGAGGTGGGCGTAGAGCACGGTGGAGTCGGCGGCGATCTCGCCGCGCGCGACGAGGTCGATCATCCCGGCCATCGACTTGCCCTCGTACACGGGGTCGGTGACCATCCCCTCGGTGCGGGCGGCGAGGCGCATCGCCTCCAGGGTGGTCTCGTCCGGGATGCCGTAGATGCCCGCGTGGTAGCGGTCGTCGAGCTCGACGTCCTCGACGGTCAACTCCCGCTTGACCCCGATCAGTTGGCCGGTGCCGTGCGCGATGCGGGCCACCTGTTCGCGGGTCTCGGCGGGCTTGGCCGAGGCGTCGATGCCGAGCACGCGCCGCTCACGCCCGCCCGCCTCCTCCAGCGCCCGGAACCCGGCGACCATGCCCGCCTGGGTGGAGCCGGTCACCGAGCACACCACCACGGTGTCGAAGAAGACGCCCAACTCCCGCTCCTGCTCGGCGACTTCGTGGGCCCAGTTGGCGAAACCGAGGCCGCCGAGCGGGTGGTCGGAGGCGCCGGCCGGGATGGCGTACGGCTTGCCGCCGCTCTCCTCGACCTCGCGCAGCGCCTGCTCCCAGCTCTCCTTGAAGCCGATGCCGAACCCGGCCTTCACCAGGCGTACGTCCGCTCCGGCGAGCCGGCTGATCAGGATGTTGCCGACCTTGTCGTAGACGGAGTCGGGCCACTCCACCCAACTCTCCTGGATCAGCACGCACTTGAGCCCGGCGCGGGCGGCACAGGCGGCGACCTGACGGGTGTGGTTGGACTGCACACCGCCGATCGACACGAGGGTGTCGCAGCCCTTCGCGAGGGCGTCCGCGACGAGGTACTCCAGCTTGCGCGTCTTGTTGCCGCCGTACGCCACACCGGAGTTGCAGTCCTCCCGCTTGGCCCACAGGGCGGCGCCGCCGAGGTGGGCGGTGAGCCGCTCCAGCGGGTGGACGGGCGAGGGGCCGAAGAGGAGGGGGTAACGGTCGTACGAGGAAAGGGACATGGGGTTCTCCCGGGTCAGTCGGTGTCGGCGAGGCTTTCGAGACCCCGCCAGATCTCGGCCGTCACGCGGACCGCGTCGTCCACGTCACCGTCGGAGCAGGCCTCGATGAGCCGCTCGTGCAGTCCTGCCGAACGGCAGTTGCCGCCCTCGCCGAAGCGCCGTCGCTCCAGCCGACGGATGAGGGGGGTGTAGCGGGCGACGGTGGCCGCGGCCGCGCGGTTGCCGCTCACCCGGACCAGGACGTCGTGCAGTTCATCGTCGGCGCGCAGCGCCGCGTCCACGTCCCCGGCGCGCACGGCGGCGGCGAACCGGTCGTTGGCCGCGCGCATCACATCGACGTCCGTGTCCTGCAAGAGGGGTACGGCGATCCGCGTCACCAACTCGTGCAGGGCGCCGACGACGGCCGCCGCGTCCCGTACGTCGGCGGCCACCACCGGGGTCACCCGGGTGTAGCTCTGCGGCTTGCTCTCCAGGAGCCCGTCGTCCACGAGCCGCGAGAACGCCTCCCGCACCGGCGCCCGCGACAGCCCGAGCCGCTCGGCCAGCTCGGCGTCCCGCACCACCGCGCCGGGTTCGATCTCCCCGGCGACGATGGCGTCACGGATCGCTTCGTAGGCGCGGTCACGGAGGAGGGTGCGCGGGACGGGCCGTAGGGCGTTCATGAACTGAAATGTTAGATGTCAATCTCCCTTCGGACAAGGGTGTGGCCCGCACCCGTGCGTGGGTGCGGGCCAGGTGCCGGGATTCAGGCAGCCCAGGGCCAGTCCGCGTCCCGGGCCGCCTCCAGCAGCGGCACCATCCGGAAGGCCGCGTCCGAGAGGCCGCCGAAGGTGTGCCGGTTGGCGGTGCCGGACGGGCCGTGGCCCGCCCGGTACCCGGCGAGGTTCCAGGTGTAGACCGGCACGTGGGCCGGGACCTGCTCGGTCGGGTCGCCGTAGTGGCTGTACTCGGCCTGCTCGTCGGTGATGATCAGCACCCGGTCCTGGCCCCGGTAGTGCGAGCGGACCGCCGAGGTCGTGTCGGTGCCGCCCAGGTCGCCGAAGCGGCCCAGGACCTTGAGCACCGACTCGCCAGCGGCGAAGTCCAGGCGCCTGCTCGTGGTGCCGAACTCGACGAGGTCCGCGTCCGCCGCCCGCAACGCGAGCGCCGTGCCGAAGACCGCCGCCGCGTCGGCCCGGTTGAGCTCGGAGCGGTCGGACAGCCGGGAGTAGAACATCGAGCCCGAGCGGTCCACGAGCACCAGCGTGCGGCCCGGCAGCGCGGGCACATTGGCCAGCGAGTGGCCGAGCGCCCGCTCCAGCGGGTACGCCCAGCGCAGCGAGGGCGCGTGCTGGTACGCGGCGAGGTACCGGAAGGGGAACTGCCGCGAGCGCGCGACCTCCGCCGGGTCGCTGATCTTCGCCGCGACCCGGGCCGCGACCTCGTCGGAGACTCCGGCCTCGTCGAAGTTCCGGAGATTCCGGACGAGCGCCATCGAACCCATGGACGGGATGACCGCCTCCCAGGCCGCCTTGTCCATCGGGCCCTGGAGCCAGCCGGCCAGCGCCTCCCAGGTCATCCCGGCCGCCGCGAGCCGCGCCGCTCCGTCCGGCGCCGTGACGACCGCGCGCCGCTCGGCGACCGGCAGCGCCATCAACTCGCGGTGCGCGGTGAGGACTTGGTTCGACGCGGGCGGTACGGCGGTGTCCGGGTGGTGCCGGCGGTCCAGGGCGTACTGGAACAGCTCGCCCTGCCACGCCTTGTCCGGGTCCGGCGCCGCGTGCACCAGGTTGAGGATGTCGCCGAAGCGGTAGCCCTTGGACGCGGTGTCGTACTTCAGCAGCGACTTGCCGTTGTAGAGCCGCTGTACGGCGTCGGCGACACCGCGCTTGACGGGCTTCGGGACGGCACGGCCGTAGCGCGCGGTCCAGTACGCGAGGAGCTCGCCGGGCTCGTCCGGGCGCCGGAGCACGGAGTCGACGACCTGTCGGTTCGAGGGGCCGTCGGTGGCACCCGCGTCGAGGCGGGCCTTCACGTACTCGGCGGCGCCCACGATCGAGGCCGTACGGAGGTTCCCCTCTCCGCGGAGCCAGCCGAGGAGGCCGGCCGTCCAGGCCGGGTCGGTGACGGCGAGCTCGCGCACGAGGGTCGCGAAGCGGTCGTCGCGGTCGGCGCCGGACTCGTAGAAGGTCTGCTGGGAGACGAAGTTGGTGACGGCGAGCAGAAAGAGCTCGGAGCGCGCGTCCCGCTCACGGCCTCGGCCGCCCTGGTAGGTGCGGAGTACTCGGCCCGTCGAGGTCACTCGCGACGTGGGCTGCGCCTTCGCCGTCTTGTTGTTGAATCGCGACATGATGAATTCCCCCCGAATTCATTGGTGTTCCGGAGGGAGGAGCGGCAAAGGGAGAGCGCCCGAGGTCGAAGTCGGCTGCGGTGCTTATAAACTGGCGCGTCTTCCGTTCCGCCACATCGACCTGAGTCGATGACGGGATTCGAACCCGCATGAGGGATTCACCCCCACCAGTTCCCGAAGTATCCGCTGCCTGCGCACCGGGCACCCACCAAATGCCGCGCCTCCCGAGATCAAATCGGCGGCGGCATGGGATTCTTTGGAAGAAGTAGCCGCGGCCCGCGCACCGGGAGGTGCATGAAGTTGTGGTGTCCAGAGTTCAAGGCCGGCGGAACCGACGTAGGTGCTCTAACCCCTGAGCTACACCGGCGCGTTGTACCGGTGGCGGGACTCGAACCCGCGGCCGCCCCATTATCAGTGGAAGTAGGTCCTGCCTTCGCACCTGGACGTTCTTCACTCTAGGAGGCGGCTGCGAGTCGGGCGAACGAATTAACTACTTCTTCTGGCGCTTCCAGGGGCCCGTGATGGCGAGCATGATGCCGGGCGTCTGGATGTTGGCGTAAAGCGTCTTGCCGTCGGGCGAGAAGGTCACGCCGGTGAACTCGCTGTATTCCGGCTTCTCCGCGGTGCCGATGTTGAGTTCGTTGCGGGCGATCGGGTAGGTGCGGCCGCTCTCGGTCGCGCCGAACAGGTGCTGTACGCCCTCGCCGTCCTCGGCGATGACGAGGCCGCCGTAGGGGGAGACGGTGATGTTGTCGGGGCCGTCGAACGCGCCGTCCACGGAGGGGTCGGGGTTGACGCCGAGCAGCACCTTCAGCGTCAGGGTGCGACGCTTGGGGTCGTAGAACCAGACGGCGCCGTCGTGCTGGACGGGGCTCTCCGTGCGGGCGAAGGAGGAGACGATGTAGGTGCCGCCGTCGCCCCACCACATGCCTTCGAGCTTGCGGGCGCGGGTGATCTCGCCGGCCGCGAACTGCTTGCGGACGGAGGTCGTCTTCGCGTCGCGGTCGGGAACGGTCACCCAGTCGACGCCGTAGACCGTGCCGATCTTCGTGGCGCGGGA
The DNA here is from genome assembly GCF_000376565.1 of Streptomyces hokutonensis. Taxonomy (GTDB): domain Bacteria; phylum Actinomycetota; class Actinomycetes; order Streptomycetales; family Streptomycetaceae; genus Streptomyces; species Streptomyces hokutonensis. Next base: position 75,199 of record NZ_BARG01000021.1, read on the forward strand.
GAGGTCGTCGACGAACTTGCCGCCGGAGTCGAAGCACTTGAAGGCTTCGAGGACGCCCGCGTCGTCGGCGAGGGTGCGGAGCTTGCCGCGGCCGTGGTGGAAGTGCTCGGGCGGGGTCCAGCGGTAGAGGAGGCCGTTGGGGTTCGACGCGTCCTCGGTCAGGTACAGGTGGCCGCGCTTGGGGTCGACGACGACGGCCTCGTGGGCGTAGCGGCCGAGTGCCTTGATCGGCTTGGGGTTCTTGTTGGCGCGGCGGTCCACCGGGTCGACCTCGAAGACGTAGCCGTGGTCCTTGGTGAAGCCGTTGGTGCCGGCCTTGTCCTCGGTCTCCTCGCAGGTGAGCCAGGTGTCCCAAGGGGTGTTGCCGCCCGCGCAGTTGGTCGCGGTGCCGGCGATGCCGACCCACTCGGCGACGTGGTCGCGGCGGACCTCGACGACCGTGCAGCCGCCGGCCGCGGCGGGGTCGTAGACGAGGCCCTCGGTCAGCGGGACGGGGTGGGGCCAGTTGGCGCGGGGGCCGGCCAGCTCGTGGTTGTTGACGAGGAGGGTGGCGCCGCGCGGGCCGTCGAAGGTGGACGTGCCGTCGTGGTTGGAGGGGGTGAACTCGCCCGACTCCAGCTTGGTCTTGCCGCTGTAGGTGATGACGCGGTACTTGAAGCCGGCGGGGAGGGCGAGGAGGCCGTCCGGGTCGGCGACCAGCGGGCCGTAGCCGACGCCGGCATGGCCGTGGCCGTAGCCGGTCGCCGACTCCTCGGCCGCGGTCTCGGTGTCGGTGGCGGCGAGGGCGTTCGGGGCGGTGGCGAGGGCGCCGACGCTGCCCGCCAGGGCGACCCCGGCACCGGTGATCGCGGATTTCGCGGCGAAGTCTCTGCGGGTGAGCGACATGGTGTGTCTCATGTGACGGTGGGTGTGCCGTGGAGGGTGGCGGACCTCGGTCGGCGCCACGCTTCCGCCCATGTCTGAACACGAGTTGAACACCGGTCGACTTCGCCGGGCTCTCTTCCATGAATCCGTATGCAATCGGCCATCGATCTCTATGTGATCGGCCATGGATTCGTCTGCGATCAGCCAGGAAGTCGTATGCCGTCACCCATGGGACTCAAAAGCCACCGGTGCCGCATCGGCTCAACTCCCTTGCTGGGAGCGCGCCTTGAAGGCCGCCTTGCGGGCTTCCTTCGCGATCCGCTTGTCGGGGTGCAGCCGGCCCATCGCCTCCAGGACGTCGGCGGTCGCGGGGTGGTCGACCCGCCAGGCCGCCGCGAAGAACCCGTTGTGCTGCTGGGCCAGACCCTCGACCAGGGCCTGCAGCTCCTCGGAGTTGCCCTCGGCGGCCAGTTGCGCGGCGACCGTGTCGACGGTCAGCCAGAAGACCAGGTCCTCGGAGGGCGCGGGGACGTCGCTCGCGCCGCGTTCGCTCAGCCAGACCCGGGCGAGGCCGCCGAGTTCGGGGTCGTCGAGCACCTCGCGCAGTGCGGGCTCGGCCTCCTGGCCGACGAGGGAGAGGGCTTGTTGGCAGAGCAGGCGGCGCAGTGGCGCCCCGCTGTCGGCGCCGCGGGCCGCCGCCAGCAACTCCCGTGCGGCGGCGAGGGGTTGACGGCCCGCCAGCCACTGTTCGGTCTCGGCCCGCGCGGCCTTCTGCGGGAAGGTGGACGTACCGTCGAGGAGCGCGTCCGCGCCCTTGTCGGCGAGGTCTCCGACGGCGGGCGCCACGAAGCCGGCCTCCTGGAGGCGGGCCCGCAGGCCGTAGAGGCCGAGCGGGGTGAGCCGCACCATGCCGTAGCGGGTGACATCGGTCTCGTCGACGGCGGGCGGGGTTCCGTCGGCCGCTTCGTCGAAGTCGGCCATCAGGGCCTCGTCCACGGGCTGGTACTCGACGATCCCGACCGGTGCGAGCAGCCGGAACTGGTCGTCGAGGCGCATCATCGCGTCGGAGACCTGTTCCAGTACGTCGTTGGTGGGCTCCCCCATGTCGCTGGGCACGATCATCGAGGCGGCCAGCGCGGGCAGCGGAATGGGGCCGTCGCCGGGGCCCTCCTCGTTGACGGTGAGGAGATAGAGGTTGCCGAGGACGCCGTCGAGGAACTCTGCCTCCGCCTCGGGGTCCCAGTCGAGTGACGAGAAATCGACCTCGCCGCCCTCGCCGACGGCGTCGACAAGACCGTCCAGATCGGGCACGCTCGCGTCCGCGAGGAGGGTCTCGAGGGCGCCGAGCCAGACCGCGAGGACGTCGTGCGGCGAGCCGGAGGTGAGCAGCGCCAGCTCCTCGCCGGCCGCCACGGTGCCCTCCTCCTCGTCGACGATCTCGACCAGCCCGGTGTCGACCGCGACCCGCCAGGCCTCGCTGGCGTCGGCCGCCGCGTCGTCGCCGGTCAGCCCGAGCAGCTCGGCTGCGGCGGGCAGTTGCTCGTCGACAAGGCCGCCACCGGCCTCGACGCGGGTGTCGGGGCCGGCCCAGCGGGCGAGCCGGGCCGCACGGGCCAGCAGGGGTGTGGACAGCGCGTCACGCGCCAGCTCCGCTTCGGAGTGCAGCCGCACCGGCGGCAGGGGGGAGCTGTCTGACATCGGGGGGTTCTCCTAGGGCGCCTCGAAGGCCGTACGACGGCCGCACACGACACACGACTCAGCCGCTCAGCCTAGACGGATTTCGACCCATGCCGCCCGGTTCATGTCCCGGCCACGAGGAGTACATGGCTGAAACCTTGACAACTGGGCGGCCCCGCAATGAGATTGACGCGCGTAGAAATGTCATGGACACCTAGTCCAGGTATCTTCTACGCGCGTCGCTACCGCCCCACCGGTCGCGGCTCCCACCGCCGCTGCACAGCTTCATCCACCCTCGTCCCGGCTCATGCATGTCCCCGGAGGGATCCCGTTGCCGAGCAAGTCCTCCGCGCGTCTCGCCGCGCTCACCGTCGCCGCCGTCTGTTCCGTGGCGTCCACGATCGTTCTCACCTCGCCCGCGCACGCCGACGGCGTCCGCATCCACGACATCCAGGGCACGACCCGGCTGTCGCCGTACGCCGGCCAGAAGGTCGCGGACGTACCGGGCATCGTCACGGGCGTCCGTACGTACGGCTCGTCCAAGGGTTTCTGGTTCCAGGACGCGACCCCGGACGACAACCCGGCCACCAGTGAGGGCGTGTTCGTCTTCACCAGCTCGGCCCCGAAGGTCGCGGTCGGCGACTCGGTCACCGTCTCCGGCACGGTCTCCGAGTACGTCCCGGGTGGCGCCGCCACGGGCAACCAGTCGCTGACCGAGATCACCAAGCCGACGGTCACCGTCGTCTCCAGCGGCAACGCCGTACCGGCACCGGTCGTGATCGACTCGAAGTCCGTGCCGAGCGCGTACACCCCGGCCGGCGACACCGCCGCGAGCAACTCGATCAACGCGCTGGCCCTGGAGCCCAAGAAGTACGCCCTGGACTACTACGAGTCCCTCGAGGGCATGAACGTCCAGGTCTCCGACGCGCGCGTGGTCACCGCGACCGACCCGTACGCGGAGCTGTGGGTCACGGTGAAGCCGCACCAGAACGCCACCCCGCGCGGTGGCACGGTCTACGGGTCCTACGACTCGCAGAACGGCGGGCGCCTCCAGATCCAGTCCCTGGGCGCGACGGCGGACTTCCCGGTCGTCAACGTCGGCGACAAGCTGACAGGCACCACGGCCGGCCCGCTGGACTTCAACCAGTACGGCGGCTACACCCTCGTCGCGAACGAGATCGGCACCGTGAAGAGCGGCGGCCTCAAGCGCGAGACGACGAAGAAGCAGTCGAGGAACCAGCTCGCGGTCGCGACGTACAACGTCGAGAACCTCGACCCCTCCGACGGCACCTTCGCCGCGCACGCCGCCGCGATCGTGAACAACCTCCAGTCCCCCGACATCGTGTCCCTGGAGGAGATCCAGGACAACAACGGCGCCACGGACGACGGCACGGTCGACGCGAGCGTCACGGTGAACAAGCTGATCGACGCGATCGTCGCGGCGGGCGGCCCGAAGTACGACTGGCGCTCGATCAACCCCGTCAACGACAAGGACGGCGGCGAGCCCGGCGGCAACATCCGCCAGGTGTTCCTGTTCAACCCGGAGCGGGTCTCCTTCACCGACCGCGCGGGCGGCGACTCCACGACCGCGGTCGGCGTCACCAAGGTGCACGGCAAGGCCCAACTCACCGTATCGCCGGGCCGGATCGACCCGGCCAACGCGGCCTGGACCGCGAGCCGCAAGCCGCTCGCGGGCGAGTTCGTGTTCAAGGGCAAGACGGTCTTCGTGATCGCCAACCACCTGATCTCCAAGGGCGGCGACCAGCCGCTGACCGCGCAGTACCAGCCGGTCACCCGCAGCTCGGAGACCCAGCGCCACGCGCAGGCGACGGCGGTCAACGCCTTCGTCGACGAGATCCTGGCCGCGCAGAAGAACGCGGACGTGATCACGCTCGGCGACATGAACGACTTCGAGTTCTCCGACACCGCGAAGATCCTCGAGGGCGACGGCGAGCTGTACTCGGCGATCAAGTCCCTGCCGAAGAACGAGCGTTACACGTACGACTACCAGGGCAACGAGCAGGTCCTGGACCAGATCCTGATCAGCCCGTCGATCCGCAAGGACTGCTTCGAGTACGACAGCGTCCACATCAACTCGGAGTTCAACGACCAGATCAGCGACCACGACCCGCAGGTGCTGCGCTTCCAGCCGTAGCACCTACGGGCCCACGGGGGTGGGTGGACGGGGTCTCGCCGGCTTGCACCAGGTCAGGCGAAGGCCCCGTCCAGCCAGTTCTGCCAGGCGAGTTCGTTGGTCTTGGCGTCGGCGTCCGGGGCGAAGTCGTGGACGCTGATGCCGACCGGGGCGCCCCAGTGGTTGCGCCCGAAGAAGCGGATCAGCGCGCTGTCGGTGCGCAGTCCGATGAAGTACGGGTCGCGGAAGTCCAGTACGGCGTCCAGGAGTTGGCCCTCGGGGCCGCGGGCCTGGACCCGTGCCCCCTGCTCGGTGTCGTCCGCGAGGCCGAGCGCCCGGCCGACAACTCCGAAGGCATCGGCGGCGGTTGAGGCGTCGGGCCCGTTGAGTGTCGCGAACGCGACCGGCCGGCCCGCGAAATGGACGACGTACTCCCGCAGCGTGTGCAGGTAGAAGGCGTTGTGCTTGCGCGCGCCGTCGTACTGGTTGTCCCAGTCGTCCGTGAAGATCCCGCTGTGCACGTACCGCACCCAGGCGCGCCGGCCGTCGTCGCGGGGCTCGATGGTCTCGTCGATCTGGTTGAGGCTCTGGGTCGGGAAGCCGACGTCCTCGGTGAGCGCGGTGAGCCGGTGCGGCGGGTCGAAGTTGGTGAGGGTCGACCCGAAGGGCCCGACGCGCTTCTCGCCGTCGAACTCCATCGGCCACAGCCAGCCGCCGGTGCCGGAGGTGATGGCGTCCCACACCTGCTCCGGCGTGGCGTCGACCTCAAACTCGTAGACGATCTCGAATTCCTTGGACATGGCTGACTCCTGAGTACTACGGGTTCTACTGGCCCTCTTGGTCCAGTTCTGGGGTGGACGGCTTCTTGACCGTGGGGTGGACGGCGACCACGATCCGGTGGTCGCGGCCCTCCTCCGCCCCATCCGCGTCGTACTTGCGGATGAGGGCGCTCACCCCGGCGGTCAGTTCCTGGATGAACGCGGCCCGGTCGGCGGCGGAGGCGAAGCGCACCTCGCCGTCCAGGGCGTAGGTCGCGAGCCGCTGGTGGGCCTTGGCCGCGCCGGTGATCAGCGAACCGACGTCCCGCACAAGGCGGGCGCCGAGCGCCAGCAGCCAGCGCGCGGAGAGCTGGTCGCGGAAGCGGTCCGGGTCCGGCTGCACGGCGGCGAGCGCGAGCGGCGAGATGACGTACGACGCGGCGGTCGCGCGCATCAGCCGCTCGGTGACATTGCCCTTGCGCCGCTCCCCCGCCAGCTCGACGAGGCCGTGCCGCTCCAGCGCCTTGAGGTGGTAGTTCACCTTCTGCCGGGGCAGTCCGACCTTGCCGGCCAGCATGGCGGCGGAAGCGGGTCCCGCCCCCAGCTCGGCGAGCAGCCGGGCCCTTATGGGGTCCAGCGAGACGGCTGCGGCCTCGGGGTCCTCGATCACGGTGACATCCAGCATGCGTCCACCGTCTCACCGAAAACTTTTTTTGTCCAGGGGAGTCAGATTGTCGGTGAGAGTTGTCGGTGGAGTGCGTCATTCTTGACCGATGAACACCGATCCGGAGCACAAGCCGCTCCGCGCCACGGACATCACCATGGACGACGCCTGGGCGATCTACGACTTTCTGGTGCCGCGCCTCGAATCGCTGCAACGCGCGCACGGCGACGGCACGGAGGAGCACCGCGCAGCAGCGGCTCTCGCCGAGTCGGTGTCGGCCCTCATCCTGTTGATCGAACGTGACATCCGTGGCCCCATGAGACCGCGTCTCGCCAAATCCTCGGCCCGGCCGCCCGCTCCCGCCCCCGCCCCCGCCCCGACGGAGAGCGAGCGGATCGCCAAGGAGAAGCAGCGACTCACCATGACCAGGGAGTACTGGAACCAGCTCCACGGCATCGTTCAGATCTGGCGCGAGAGCGACGGCTACGACCGGGCCCGCTGGCGGCAGGTGTCCTTCCTGGATGCCGCTGCCGAGGCCGAGTATCAGCGGCACGTCACCGAAGCCGGCCTCCGGAAGGCCGCGCGGCCGTGAACACCGCGATCACTCGCGGACGAGACCGAGCGCGTGGTCGTAGCGGCTGACCGTGGTGCTCTTGAGGCCCGGCCAGGTCTGGACGCGTTCCCAGTACGCGGTGGCGGAGCCGATGCCGTCGCCGGGGGCCGCGAGGGCTTCCAGGTGGGCCTGGGCGCTGGTCCACTCGGCGTAGTTGAGGACGCGGGTGCCGTCGGTGGAGAGGTGGAAGTGGGCGGCGATACCGCCGGGATGCGGCGCGGGCTCGTTCTCCAGCGCCTCGAACACCGCGTCCACCCAGGCCCGTTGGCGGTCGGGGTCGGGTCCCTCGAACTCGACGTCGACGATCACGACACACCCGGGGACGCGCGCGCCCCGGTCCGCCGGGCCGCCACTGCGGTAGTGGCGGTAGCGGCCGAGGCCGAGCCGCTCGATGCCCGGCACGGCGGTGTCGATCTCGTCGACGCGCTCCTGGCGGCGGGTCCTGACGAAGGCCTCGTAGGCCTGTTCGCTCGTCCACTGCGAGTAGTGCAGCAGGGTGGAGGCGTCGTGCCCGGTGTAGAGGTGATAGCCGAGAAGGTCGTCGGCGGGCCACGGCCGGCGCTCCCAGGCGACGGCGACGGCCTCGACGGCCTGCCGCTGGCGCAGCGGTGTGCCGACGCGCCAGGTGCTGAAGAAGGGGGCGCCGACGCGGGGGTCGGCGAGGTCGGGATGCGAGTCGGTACGACGGGTCATGCGAGCCTCCGCTGATCGGTACGGGTGGGTACACCGATCAGCCTTCAACCTCGACCAAAGTTGAGGTCAAGACCCGGACTACTGCTGTGCTGTACCCCCCTCCAACCGCGCCAGCCGACTCTGGAACCAGTCCAGCCGCGCCTGCAACAGGGCCGCCTCCGCGACGAGTTCGGGCACGCCGAGTCCCTCGGGCAGTCCGGGGTCGACGGTCGCCACTGTCCCGACGCTCCCCGCCGCCACCCGCAGCCCGTCCCCGGCCAGCCGCGCGAACGCCGCGAGCGAGACGGACGTACGCCCCCGCACGCACCCCGCGCACGCGGCGGCGAGGGCGCGCCAACCCGGCCTGCCCCAGCCCGCGTCGGCGAGTGCGACGGCCCGGGCGCCGCAGGCGCAGGGGCCGACGGTGGCGGTGCGGACGCGCTGGCGGGCGTAGCGGAAGCCGCGTTCGAAACGGATGTAGGGGCCGAGGACGGTGATGTCGAGGAGGACCGCCTCGCGGTGCTCGGCGGTGCACAACAGGGCCTCGGCAGCCGTCCGTTCGTGCACACAGTGGAAGCCGCAGTCGCAGCGGCGCGCGGGCGAACGGTGCCGCCGGCCGTAGACGCAGGACGCGTCGGCCACGACTCCGTACGGCAGCGCGCCGCCCAGCGACACACCGGTGAACCCGGCCCGGTTGCCGTCCTGGGACAGCACCGGGTGGGCGATCTTGAATCCGGTCGGCGGCTCCGTCGGGCGTTCCTCGGGGAGCCGCAGTCTCATCGGGCGGCCGGAACCTCTTCGGGCGCCTTCTCCTCCGTGAACTCCGCGATGTTCTCCGGGAGTTCGACTTCCTCGTGGCGGATCTGCGGCCGCTCCTCGGCGACTCCGGTGGCCAGTGCCTTGCCGAGCTTCATGACGCCTCCCGTGACCAGGGGGTGGATGAACGTCCCACGCCGGTGACCTTCCTGGCCATGGTGACCCATGAAGGGGCCAATTGGACATAGGGCCTCGGGCTGGGGGGAGCGGCCGCCCCGGGCTCGTCGGTCCTGCCCGCTTCAGCCATTCCGCAGCATCCCTTATCAATACCCTGTAGGAAATTTAAGTGGAGCTTCACTGTCGCTCTGCCGAGACTACTTCCATGACGAACCCCGCGACCTCTGCCCCGTCCCCTTTCGGCCGTGCTCTCTGCGCGATGATCACTCCCTTCACCGAGTCGGGTGCGCTCGACCTCGACGGGGCCCAACTCCTCGCCGTACGGCTGGTGTCGGAGGGGTGCGACGGGCTCGTGCTGTCCGGGACGACCGGTGAGTCGCCGACCACGACCGACACGGAGAAGGCGGCGCTCGTCACGGCCGTCCGCGAGGCCGTCGGCGACGGCGTCCCGCTCGTCTCGGGCGTGGGCACCTTCGACACCCGGCACACCGTCGAACTCGCCCTGCAGGCCGAAAAGGCGGGCGCGGACGGGGTGTTGGTGGTCTCGCCGTACTACAGCAGGCCCCCGCAGGACGCCCTGGAGGCCCACTTCCGCGAGGTCGCCGACGCCTCCGGACTGCCTCTCGTGCTCTACGACATCCCGGGCCGCACCGGGACCCGTATCGAACCGGAGACCATGATCCGGCTCGCCGAGCACCCCCGGATCGTGGCGGTCAAGGACTGCTCCTACGACTTCCTCGGCACCCAAAAGGTGCTGGACCGGACCGACTTGGCGTACTACGCGGGCTGCGACGAACACATTCTGGCGCTGTACGCGGTGGGCGCGACGGGGTACGTGAGCACGGTCGCGAATGTCGTGCCCGCTCAACTCCGCGCGATCCTCGACGCGTTCGAGGCGGGCGACACCCCCGTGTCCGCCCGCCTCCAGCAACGCGCCACGCCCCTCATCGAGTTGATGATGGCGGCGGGACTGCCCGGCACCGTGACCGCGAAGGCACTCCTCAACTCCCTCGGCCTGCCCGGTGGTTCGGTCCGGGCACCGCTGCGGCCCGCCGGCCGCGAGGCGACCGACGGGCTGGTGGCGGCGTACGAGGAGTTCGTGGCCGGCTGACCCCGTGCCCGTTCCCGCGCGCGGTCGTCACCGCTCGGCGAAGACGGGTTTCCAGACGACCTTCCCGATGTTCTTGTACGGGCCGCTGAGGGGTACGACCTCGTCGCTGCCGATCGTGACCAGCACGAGCCGGGGCACGTACGGCGCATCCAGGCTCGTGGTCCGCTCCCAGGCGATGAGGTGCTTGTCGTCGGCCCAGGCGAGCAGTTGGGCGCCACGGACCTTGGTGATCTCCTTGCCGGTGAGCGGATCACGGATCGAGGAGTACGACTTTCCGGGGGATCCGCCCACCTCCTTCGTCAGGCCGAGGGCGGCCAGCCTGCCGTTCGGGGACAGCCGCGCGTCGACGTCGGACCGCAGGTACTTCTCGTTCGCGGGCGCGGCGATCCTGTTGCCGTCGAGGTCGTAGAACTGCTGGAGACCGTCCCGGCCCCCGACGATCCGCGAGAACACCTGCTCGCCGGTCCGGCTGAAGGCGAAGTCCTCACGGCCGTTGATCTCGCGGCCGGACGGGACGGAGCTCCACCGGCCGGTTCCGGAGACGGCGTCGAGGACGTAGAAACCGTCGCGGGGCGAACCCAACGGCCCCTGCCAGGACCACTCCCCGGTCTTCTCGTTGACCGTCGAGGGCGCGCGCACATCGGGGTTCTCGCTGTATGTCGTCGCGAGGAGTTTGCTGCCGTCGCGTGAGAACGCGAGGCCGCCGACCCCGTGCTGGACCTTGATCCACCGCTGGATCTTCCCCGTCGTGAGGTCGAGGATCCCGATCCGGTGGGTGGGCAGGCTCTGCTCCAGCACCGCGGCGGTGCGCATTCCGGGCGCGATGGCGACGTGGGAGAACCCGCTGATCATGTGGTACTTCTCCGTCTGCGGGTCGAGCAGCCAGTAGGTGCGCCTGGCGACTCCCCGATAGGGGGTCGTCGGCACGGTCTGCTCCGTGTAGTACGCGGCGAGCACCGTCCGGCCGGCCGCGATCATGTCGCGCGGCAGCCACTGGTCGGGGTGCGCCACGGTCCCGTCGATCACCTCGGCGGGACGTACGTCGGTCCGGCCCGACTCCAGCAGCGGCACGGACACCGCGACCGCGACCACGGCGGCCGTGGCGGCGGCGACGGACGCGAGCCTGCGGATACGGCGACGGCGGACGGCCAGCACCCGGTCGGCGAAGCCCGTCGCCGGCGACGCCTGCCCGGAGGCCTGCTCGCGCAGGGAGTCGCGCACCAGTTCCTCGATGTTCATGGACGCACCTCCGCGGGCGAGAAGTCACGGGACGGCAGTTCCTCGCCATCGGCCGGGCCGAGGGCGGCCAACTCCGGTGCGAGCACGCGCAGTCGGGCCAGGGAACGGTGGGTGGTGGACCGTACGGTGCCGACGGAGCAGCCGAGAAGACGGGCCACGTCTGCCTCCGGCAGGTCCTCGAAGTAGCGCAGCACGAGCACGGTGCGCTGGCGCGCGGTGAGCCTGGACAGCGCCTCGCGCATCACCAGGCGCAGTTCGGCCGCCGACGCGGCGTCGGGCGCCGCGCCCGCCTCGGGCGGTTCGGCGACGCTGACCTCGCGTCTTCGCCACTTCAGCCGCCAGCGGCTGACCTGCTGGCGGTAGAGGATCCGCCGTACGTAGGCCTCGGGTTCGTCGATCCGCTGCCACCGTCCGGCGGCCTTGGCCAGAGCGTTCTGCAGCAGGTCCTCCCCCGCGTGCCGGTCTCCCCCGCAGAGCAGCACGGCCGTCTTCAGCAGGGCCGACGATCTGCTGTCCACGAAGTCCCGGAAACTCTCCAGCCCTTCGGCATTCATCGTCACCTTCTCTTCCCCGGCGGTGCCCGTGCCCCGCCCCTGTATTCCTGGTGACGCTCACGGGACCGCGTGGCTATGCCTGCCGGCCCAAGAAATTTCCACCCACTCCGCGCCACCGCTCCCCTACGGTGGCCGCATGAGCCGCCGCCCCCTGCTGTTCCTCGACGTCGACGGCCCCCTCAACCCGTACGCCGCCCAGCCGGAGCGCCGCCCGGACGGCTATACGACGATCAGGGCCACCGTGCGTCCGGGCCCTCCGCTCCGCGTCTGGCTGAACCCCTCCCACGGCCCGGCACTTCTCGGCCTCGGCTACGACCTGTGCTGGGCGACCACCTGGATGGCCGCCGCGAACCACTGGATCGCCCCGGTCGTCGGCCTGCCCGAGCTGCCCTACGTCGACTTCGGCGACGCGCTGTTCGCCGAACGGCCCGACGGTGTGCACTGGAAGACCGAGGCGATCGTGGTGTACGCCGAGGGCCGCCCCTTCGCCTGGGTGGACGACGAACAGAGCCCGCTGGACGGCGACTTCGTGACCGCCCGCCACCCCGGCCCGGCGCTGCTGCACCATGTGAACCCCCGACTCGGGCTGCGCGAGGGGGACTTCACGGCACTGGCGGGGTTCGCGGCGACCGTGCGGACATGAGCCCCGATACATGTCGAGCGCCCTCCCGGTGACCGGAAGGGCGCTCGACTCACGTCACCGCACCGCTAGTTGTGGCTGTGCAGGATTTCGTTCAGGCCGCCCCAGACCGCGTTGTTCGGGCGGGCCTCGACCGTGCCGGTGACCGAGTTGCGGCGGAAGAGGATGTTGGAGGCGCCGGAGAGTTCGCGGGCCTTGACGATCTGGCCGTCGGGCATGGTGACACGGGTGCCGGCGGTGACGTAGAGGCCGGCCTCGACGACGCATTCGTCGCCGAGCGCGATGCCGACGCCGGCCTCGGCGCCGACGAGGCAGCGCTCGCCGATGGTGATGCGGACGTTGCCGCCGCCGGACAGCGTGCCCATCGTGGACGCGCCGCCACCGATGTCCGAGCCGTCGCCGACCACGACACCGGCGGAGATCCGGCCCTCGACCATCGACGTGCCGAGCGTGCCGGCGTTGAAGTTCACGAAGCCCTCGTGCATGACCGTCGTGCCCTCGGCGAGGTGCGCGCCGAGGCGGACCCGGTCGGCGTCGGCGATGCGGACGCCCTTCGGGGCCACGTAGTCCGTCATGCGCGGGAACTTGTCGATCGACGTCACCTGGAGGTGCAGACCCTCGGCGCGGGCGTTCAGCCGGACCTTCTCCACGTCGTCGACCGCGACCGGGCCGAGCGAGGTCCAGGCGACGTTGGCGAGGAAGCCGAACATGCCGTCCAGGCTCTGGCCGTGCGGCTTGACCAGGCGGTGCGAGAGGAGGTGCAGGCGCAGGTAGACGTCGTGCGCGTCGAGCGGCTTGTCGTCGAGGGAGGCGATGACCGTGCGGACCGCGATCACTTCGACGCCGCGGCGGGCGTCGGGACCGATCGCCTTCGCCGCACCCTCGCCGAGCAGCTCCACGGCACGCTCGGCGGACAGCCGCTCGGTACCGGCGGGGCCGGGTTCGGCGGACAGCTCGGGCGCGGGGAACCAGGTGTCGAGGACGGTTCCGTCGGCGGTGACGGTGGCGAGGCCGGCGGCAACGGCGCCGGTGGTGCGAGGTGCGGTCGTGTCGGTCATGAGGGAAACCTAACCTGGAGGGGGCGGCGGGGACCAACTCGTCCACGGGGCGTCTCAGGGAACGACACGCACGGGGCCGCGGCACGGCCCGCGCCACGGTCGGCGGGAGCGGCTGACGGGGCGTAGGCAGGGCGGCGCGGGTCGGCCCGGGGCGCGATTAATGCGGGTACCGGAGCGCGGGTCGCGCTACGTCGCAGCAACAGGTCACGGGCCACACGCAGGTCTCAGGCCGACGGCCCCGGGTCGCCGGGCGGCGGTCACCGATCGCCACGCCCAGGTCTGCGGCCGACAGCCGCAGATCGCCACGCGACGGCCACCCATCACCACGCCCAAACCTCCAGCCGACAACCGCGGGTCACCACGCGACGGCCACCCATCACCACGCCCAAACCTCCAGCCGACAACCGCAGATCGCCACGCGACGGCCACCCATCACCACGCCCAAACCTCCAGCCGACAACCGCGGGTCACCACGCGACGGTCACCAGTCACTACGCCCCGGTCTCCCGCCGACGGCCACGGGTCGCCGCGCGGCGATCACCAGTCACCCGTCGCCATGCGCCCGCCACCCATCTCCCCGCCTCCCGCCTCACACCTCCCCTCAGGGAATCACCCGCCCCAACACCTCCCGCGCATACCCCTCGTCGTACGCCGCGTCCGTCAGCAGTACCTGGAGACAGATGCCGTCCATCAGTGCGACCAGGGCCCGCGCGGTCACCGGGTCCGTGCGGCGGGACAGTTGGTCGGCGAGGTCGCGGGCCCACTCGTCGGCGACGGGGCGCAGGGCGGGGCGGCGCAGGGCGGCGAGGTACAGCTCGTACTCGAGCTCGACGCCCGTGCGGTCGCCCGCGAGCCACTCGCCCATCCAGCCGGCCAACTCCCCGGCCAGGTCGGTGTGCGGGTCCTCCAGGCCGCCGCGCGCGGCGATCACCTTGGCGAAGCCCTCGTTGGCCTGGCGCAGTGCGGCGACCATGAGTTCGTCGAGGGTCGTGAAGTGGTACGTCGTCGAGCCGAGCGGGACGTCGGCCTCGGCGGCGACGGAGCGGTGGCTGAGTCCCGCGATGCCCTTCTGCCCTACGACCCGGATCGCCGCGTCGATGATCCGCTGGCGCCGCTCGGGGTCGTAGCGCCGGGCCATCAGTGCGCACCGCCCAGGTTGAGGACGACCACCCCGATGATGATCAGCGAGATACCGGCGGCCTTCGCGAAGGTCATCCCCTCGCCCAGGAACACCGTCCCGATGGCCACGATGGCGGCGGTGCCGAGGCCCGCCCAGATCGCGTAGGCCGTACCGACCGACATGGACTTCAGGGTCTGCGCGAGCAGGGCGAAGGAGAGCACGTATCCGACGACCGTGAGGACCGACGGCCACAGCCGGCTGAAGCCGTGGCTGAACTTCATGGCGGTGGTGCCGCCCACCTCCGCGGCGATCGCCGTGAGGAGCATCAGGAATCCCATGTGTACGAGTGTACATAACGGCGGACGGAGCGGTCGGCCCCTGACGGCGGCAGCTCTTCGGCCGGGGCGCGAGGCTGGTCCAAGTAGCCGTGTTCCACACGGAGTCGACAAAAGAGCACTGGGAATGAGGGGTGAAGTCCCATACGTCGCACGCCGGGCCCGGAACTGATAGAAACCGCTCACTGAAACGGCTGCTCACAGCCCTCTCGCTCCACTACTGTTTCACCGTTCACTCACCTGGTTTTCACGGCCACGGCCGTCGCCATGGGCTCCGCTGGAGGAACAGCGCATGCCAGACAACACATCCCAGCACCCTCCCCCGCATCCCACCTCATGGGAGAACGGCTGGGCCCCCGACACCTCCCGGGCCCCCGGAACCCGCCGGCTCTGGCTGGCCGGGGCGCTCGCTCTCACCACGATCGCCGTGTGCGCCACGGCGATCGTCATCACGGACAAGCAATCTGACGACACGCCTCGCACCAAGGCGGCGACGGACCCGTCGTCGATCGGAGCGGAGGGTCCGGGGCTGCTCTCCTTCGCCTCGCCGTCGAAGACGGGCACGCCCGCGCCCGGCGCGCACACACCGGCCGCCAAGAAGTCACCCTCCTCGTCGGCCACCGCCTCGGAGCAGGGCTCCACGCCCTCCTCGAAGGCGCCCGCGCCGTCCAAGTCGGCGTCGTCGCAGGGCGGTTCGTCCTCGTCGGGCTCGGGGGGATCGTCCGGGTCGGGCGGCTCGTCGAGTTCCTCGTCCGCCTGGAAGTCGGTCCGTTCGGTCAACTACCCGGACCGGTACTGGCAGGTGAGCGGCGACTACGTGAAGCTCAACCCGGCCGGTTCCACCGCGGCCCGCCGCGCCTCGACCTTCAAAGTGGTCAAGGGCCTGGCCAAGAGCTCCTGTTACTCGTTCACGACGGCCGACGGCAGCTATCTCCGCCACCGCAACTTCATCCTCCGCGCGGAACGCAACGACGGCTCGTCCCTCTTCAAGCAGGACGCCACCTTCTGCCCCCGCACGTCGCCCTACTCGGGCGCGGTGATGCTGGAGTCGGTCAACTACCCGGGCCGTTTCCTGCGCCACCAGAACTTCCAGCTCAAGCTGGACCAGTACCAGAACAGCAGCCAGTACTGGGCGGACTCGGCGTTCCAGCTGGTGGCGGGGCTCAACTAGGGCCCCTGGACGGTCACTTCACGAAAGGCGATCAGCGAGGCCTTGGGCCGCAGCACACAGAACTCGTTGCCCTCCGGGTCGGCGAGGACCACCCAGCCCACGGTCTCGCTCTGCCCGATGTCGACCCGCCGCGCACCCAGCGCGAGGATCCTCTCCACCTCGGCGTCCTGGTCGTCGGGGGCGAGGTCGAAGTGGAGTCGGTTCTTGGCGGTCTTCGGGTCGCTCACCGGCATGAAGCAGATGCCGGTCTCCGCGAACTCCCCCGGGCCGATGACGACTTCGCGTTCCTTCTCGGACAGGATCCGCCAGTCGAGCACCGCGCACCAGAAGCGGGCCAGGCCCGGCAGATCGTGTGTGTCGATGACTACGTGATGCAGCGAAACGGCCATACCCGAAAGGTATGGCCGTTTCCGATGAACCTGAAAGAACCCGAGGGCTCAGACGTTGAAGCCCAGCGCGCGGAGCTGCTCGCGGCCGTCGTCCGTGATCTTGTCCGGGCCCCACGGCGGCATCCAGACCCAGTTGATACGGAGCTCGTTGACGAGGCCGTCCGTGGCGGACTTGGCCTGGTCCTCGATGACGTCCGTCAGCGGGCAGGCCGCCGAGGTCAGCGTCATGTCGATGGTCGCGATGTTCGCGTCGTCGATGTGCACGCCGTAGATGAGGCCGAGGTTGACGACGTCGATGCCCAGTTCGGGGTCGACCACGTCGAGCAGGGCCTCGCGGACCTCCTCCTCGGAGGCGGGCTTGATCTCGATGGTCTCGCTCATGCCGTCTTCCTTTCGGCTTCGGCTCCGCCCAGGGCCTGGGCCGTCGCGTCCTTCCACGCCATCCAGCTGAGGAGGGCGCACTTCACCCGTGCCGGGTACTTGGAGACACCGGCGAACGCGACCGCGTCCTCCAGCACCTCCTCCATGTCGTCGTCGGGCTCGATGCGGCCCTTGGACTGCATCAGCTCCAGGAAGGTCTCCTGGATCTTCCGCGCCTCGGACAGCTCCTTGCCGACGAGGAGGTCGTTCAGTACGGAGGCCGAGGCCTGGCTGATGGAGCAGCCCTGACCCTCGTAGGAGATGTCGGTGATCTGCTCGCCGTCGTACTTCACGCGCAGCGTGATCTCGTCGCCGCACGTCGGGTTGACGTGGTGCACCTCGGCGTCGCCATCCCGCAAGCCCCGCCCGTGCGGGTGCTTGTAGTGGTCCAGGATGACTTCCTGGTACATCGAATCAAGCTTCACGGTCTCAGCTCACGTCCCTTAACCGAAGAAGTTCCGTACGTGCTCCAAGCCGTCGACCAGTGCGTCGATCTCGGCCGGCGTGGAGTACAGATAGAACGACGCTCGCGTGGTCGCAGGAATTCCGTAGCGCAGGCAGACGGGCCGTGCGCAGTGGTGTCCGACACGTACCGCGATGCCCTCCTCGTCGAGGACCTGACCCACGTCGTGCGGGTGGATGTCGCCGAGCGTGAAGGAGATCGCCGCGCCCCGGTCCTCGGCCGTGGTGGGGCCGATGATCTTCAGGTCGGGGACGTCCAGCAGGCGCTTGACCGCGTACTCGGTCAGCGCGTGCTCATGGGCGAGGATCTTGTCCATGCCGATCGCCGACAGGTAGTCGATCGCCGCACCGAGACCGACCGCCTGCGCGATCGGCGGGGTGCCCGCCTCGAACTTGTGCGGGGCGGGGGCGTACGTCGACGAGTGCATCGACACGGTCTCGATCATCTCGCCGCCGCCGAGGAACGGCGGGAGGTCCTCAAGGAGCTCCTGACGGCCCCAGAGGACGCCGATGCCCGTCGGGCCGCACATCTTGTGGCCGGTGAAGGCCACGAAGTCGGCCTGGAGGGCCTGCACGTCCAGCGGCATGTGCGGGGCGGCCTGCGAGGCGTCGATCAGGACCAGGGCCCCGACCTCCTGCGCACGGCGCACGATCTTCTCGACCGGGTTGACGGTGCCGAGGATGTTGGAGACCAGCACGAAGGAGACGATCTTCGTCTTCTCGGTGATGATCTCGTCTATGTTCGAGAGGTCCAGCCGGCCGTCGTCCGTGAGGCCGAACCACTTCAGCTTCGCGCCCGTGCGCTGCGAGAGCAGCTGCCACGGCACGATGTTGGAGTGGTGCTCCATCTCCGTGATGACGATCTCGGTCTCGTGGTCCACGCGGTAGGGCTCGTCGGCCCAGCCCAGCATGTTCGCGACGAGGTTGAGCGACTCGGAGGCGTTCTTGGTGAAGATCACCTCGTCGCGGGAGGGCGCGTTGATGAACGCGGCGACCTTGTCCCGCGCGCCCTCGTACAGCGCCGTGGCCTCCTCGGCGAGCACATGCACACCGCGGTGGACGTTGGCGTTGTAGCGCTCGTAGTACTCGTTCAGGGCGTCCAGCACCTGGCGCGGCTTCTGCGAGGTCGCCGCGTTGTCCAGGTACACAAGCTTCCGGCCGTCGTGGACCGTGCGGTCCAGGATGGGGAAGTCCTTGCGGATCGCCTCGGTGTCGAGGAGGCCCGGCAACTGCGTCACGCTGATACGCCACCCTTCGTGTAAGCCTCGTAGCCCTCGTTCTCCAGCTTGTCGGCCAGTTCGGCGCCGCCGGACTCGACGATCTTGCCGCCGGAGAAGACGTGCACGAAGTCGGGCTTGATGTAGCGCAGGATGCGCGTGTAGTGCGTGATCAGCAGGGTGCCGACCTCGCCGGTCTCGCGGACGCGGTTGACGCCCTCGGAGACGACGCGCAGGGCGTCGACGTCCAGGCCGGAGTCCGTCTCGTCGAGGATCGCGATCTTCGGCTTGAGCAGCTCCAGCTGAAGGATCTCGTGGCGCTTCTTCTCACCGCCGGAGAAGCCCTCGTTGACGTTGCGCTCGGCGAAGGCCGGGTCCATGGAGAGGCGCTCCATGGTCTCCTTGACCTCCTTCACCCACGTACGCAGCTTGGGGGCCTCACCGCGGATGGCGGTGGCGGACGTACGGAGGAAGTTGGAGACGGACACACCGGGGACCTCGACCGGGTACTGCATCGCGAGGAACAGGCCGGCGCGGGCGCGCTCGTCGACGGACATCTCCAGGACGTCCTCGCCGTCGAGGGTGACGGTGCCGCTGGTGATCGTGTACTTGGGGTGGCCCGCGAGCGAGTAGGCGAGGGTCGACTTGCCGGAGCCGTTCGGGCCCATGATGGCGTGGGTCTCGCCCTGCTTCACGGTGAGGTCGACGCCCTTGAGGATCTCCTTCGTGGCGTTGTCGGCCTCGACGGTGACGTGCAGGTCGTGGATTTCAAGCGTTGCCATGGGTTCCTCAGGACTCCTGGGTGAGGGAGACGAACACGTCGTCCCCTTCGATCTTTACGGGGTATACGGGTACGGGGCGGGTGGCGGGGAGGCCGGACGGCTTGCCGGTGCGCAGGTCGAACGCGGAGCCGTGCAGCCAGCACTCGATCTGGCAGTCCTCCACCTCGCCCTCGGAGAGCGAGACGTTCGCGTGCGAGCAGATGTCGTTGATGGCGAACACCTCCCCCTCGGTCTTCACGACCGAGACCGGCGTGCCGTCGAGTTCCACCCGTTTCGGGGTGTCCTCCTCCAGCTCGCTCAGCGCGCAGGCGCGCAGGAAGGCCGACATCAGACCGACGCCTCCAGCTCCGCGTCGATCTTCTCCAGCAGCCGCTCCTGGATGTCGGCGACACCGATCTGCTGGACCAGTTCGGCGAAGAAGCCGCGGACCACCAGGCGTCGGGCGTCGTCGGCGGGGATGCCGCGGGCCATCAGGTAGAAGAGCTGCTCGTCGTCGAAGCGGCCGGTCGCGGAGGCGTGTCCGGCGCCGACGATCTCGCCGGTCTCGATCTCCAGGTTCGGCACGGAGTCGACGCGGGCGCCGTCGGTCAGCACGAGGTTGCGGTTCATCTCGTACGTGTCGGTGCCCTCGGCCTTGGCCTCGATGAGCACGTCACCGATCCACACCGCGTGGGCACCCTCGCCCTGGAGCGCGCCCTTGTAGATGGCGTTGGACTTGCAGTGCGGGACGTTGTGGTCGACCAGGAGGCGGTGCTCCTGGTGCTGGCCGGCGTCCGTGAAGTACAGGCCGAACAGCTCGGCCTCGCCGCCGGGTCCGGCGTAGGCCACGCGCGGGTGCAGGCGTACGAGGTCGCCGCCGAAGGTGACGACGAACGACTTGAAGGTGGCGTCCCGGCCGATCAGGGCGTTGTGCTGGCCGACGTGCACGGCCTTGTCGTCCCAGTCCTGGACGGAGACGACGGTCAGCTTGGCGCCGTCGCCGAGGATGTAGTCGACGTTGGCGGCGAGGACCGCGTCACCGGTGTGGTCGATGACGACGACGGCCTCGGCGAAGGCTCCGAGCTCGACGACCTGGTGGCCGTAGGCGACCCCGCCCTCGCCGTGCACGACGATGCGGATCGGCTCGGTGAGGACCGTCTCCTTGGGGACGGTGACGACCGAGGCCTTCTCGAAGGACGAGTAGGCCTGGGCGGCCACGCGGTCCACCGGGGTGCCGGCCTTGCCGAGCCGCGCGTCGTCACGGCCGACGGTCTCCACGGTGACCCCTTCCGGGGTACCGATGGCGACCTTCACGCCGTCGCCGGTGGCGACCGCGGTGCCGTCGTGCAGCCCGCGCAGGCGCTCCAGCGGGGTGAACCGCCACTCCTCCTCGCGGCCGTGGGGGACCGGGAAGTCCGCCACGTCGAAGGAGGGGGGCGCGCTCATGCGCGTGGCGACGGTCGACTCGGCGGCCACCGCGATCGATCCGGCGGTGGTGGAGGACCCCACCGTGGAGTTCTGAGCCTCAGCCATGGCTGTCGTAGTGCTCGCTTTCTGAAGTCAAGAAGTGTGCTGACCGAGGGGGCGGGGTCAGCCGACCGCGCCTTCCATCTGCAGCTCGATCAGCCGGTTGAGCTCGAGGGCGTACTCCATGGGCAGCTCCTTCGCGATCGGCTCGACGAAGCCGCGCACGATCATCGCCATCGCCTCGAACTCGGTCAGACCGCGGCTCATCAGGTAGAAGAGCTGGTCCTCGGAGACCTTGGAGACGGTCGCCTCGTGGCCCATGGAGACGTCGTCCTCGCGGACGTCGACGTACGGGTACGTGTCCGAGCGGGAGATCGTGTCGACGAGCAGCGCGTCGCACAGCACGTTCGACTTGGAGCCGTGGGCGCCCTCGCCGATCTCGACGAGACCGCGGTAGGACGTACGGCCGCCACCACGGGCCACGGACTTCGACACGATGTTGGAGGAGGTGTTCGGCGCCATGTGGACCATCTTGGAGCCGGCGTCCTGGTGCTGGCCCTCGCCCGCGAAGGCGATGGAGAGGGTCTCGCCCTTGGCGTGCTCGCCCATCAGGTAGACGGCCGGGTACTTCATCGTCACCTTGGAGCCGATGTTGCCGTCGATCCACTCCATGGTCGCGCCCTCGTAGGCGACGGCGCGCTTGGTGACCAGGTTGTAGACGTTGTTCGACCAGTTCTGGATGGTCGTGTAACGGCAGCGGGCGTTCTTCTTGACGATGATCTCGACGACCGCGGAGTGCAGCGAGTCCGACTTGTAGATCGGCGCCGTACAGCCCTCGACGTAGTGCACATAGGCACCCTCGTCGACGATGATCAGGGTCCGCTCGAACTGGCCCATGTTCTCCGTGTTGATGCGGAAGTAGGCCTGGAGCGGGATCTCGACGTGCACGCCCTTGGGGACGTAGATGAAGGAACCGCCGGACCACACGGCCGTGTTGAGCGACGCGAACTTGTTGTCGCCGACCGGGATGACGGTGCCGAAGTACTCCTTGAAGAGCTCCGGGTGCTCCTTCAGCGCGGTGTCGGTGTCGAGGAAGATGACGCCCTGCTCCTCCAGGTCCTCACGGATCTGGTGGTAGACGACCTCGGACTCGTACTGCGCGGCGACACCGGCGACGAGGCGCTGCTTCTCCGCCTCGGGGATGCCGAGCTTGTCGTACGTGTTCTTGATGTCCTCGGGCAGGTCCTCCCAGGACTCCGCCTGCTTCTCCGTGGAGCGCACGAAGTACTTGATGTTGTCGAAGTCGATGCCGGAGAGGTCGGAGCCCCAGTTCGGCATGGGCTTCTTCTCGAACAGGCGCAGGCCCTTGAGGCGGAGCTTGGTCATCCACTCCGGCTCGCTCTTCTTGCCGGAGATGTCCCGGACGACGTCCTCGTTGATGCCGCGCTTGGCGGAGGCACCGGCCACGTCGGAGTCGGCCCAGCCGTATTCGTACGTACCCAGACCCTCGAGCTCGGGGTGGGCAGTCTCCTCGATGGGGAGCGTCATGCGGGGTTCCTCCCGGCGGTACTTGCAGATGCGTTGGGTAGATCAGAGACGGTCTTGGAAATCTTTGGGATGAACGTGGTGCACACACCGTCGCCGTGGGCGATGGTCGCCAGTCGCTGGACATGAGTGCCGAGCAGCTGGGAGAAGAGCTCTGTCTCCGCCTCGCACAGTTGCGGGAACTGCTCGGCGACATGGGCGACCGGGCAGTGGTGCTGGCAGAGCTGCTCACCGACCGGTGCGCTACGCGCCGTAGCAGCGTACCCGTCCGCGCTCAGGGCCTTGGCCAGCGCTTCCGCGCGGTCCTCGGGGGCGGCGGCCTCGACGACCTTGCGGTAGGCGATGGCCTGGGCGGCCATGCGGTCGCGGGCGAAGGCGACGACCGCCTCGTCCCCGCCGCTGTGCGTGGCGATCCAGCGCAGCGCGTCGGCGGCGAGCTTGTCGTAGGACTGGTCGAAGGCGTCCCGGCCGCAGTCGGTCAGGGCGAACACCTTGGCGGGCCGGCCGCGCGTACGCGCTCCGTAGACCCGCTGCTCACGTGCTTCCACGACGTCGTCGGCGACGAGTGCGTCGAGATGACGACGTACGGCGGCCTGGGTCAGCCCCAGCCGGCCGGCGAGGTCGGCCACGGTCGACGGGCCGTGGTCCAGGATGGAGCGCGCGACACGGTTGCGGGTGGACCGCTCACCGGTCGCGAGTTCCTCCTGCGGAGCCTCGCCAACGTTTTTCACAACGCCATTGTTGCGTAATTCCTCAGAGGCAGGCAACCCGCGCCCCGGCCACCCGGCGGTGCGCTGCGTCACTTAGGTATACCTAATCTGACCTGCGGAAACGATCTTTGATCGATCAATCGGGTGGCGCCGACGACCCCCTACCGGGAGACTCCAGGACCATGCCCGCACCCCCTCCCACCGGCCCACTTGTCACCCGGGACAGCCTCGCCGCAGACCTGCGCGAGGCAGGCGTGCGCCCCGGCGAGATCCTCCTCGCACACACCTCCCTGAGCTCCCTCGGATGGGTCTGCGGAGGCGCCGTGTCGGTCGTCCAGGGACTCCTCGACACCCTCGGCCCGACCGGCACCCTCGTGGTCCCCACCCAGACCGGCGACCTCTCGGACCCGGCCCACTGGGGAAACCCGCCGGTCCCCCGCGAATGGTGGCCCGCCATCCGCGCCTCCATGCCGTCCTACGACCCCCTCGTCACGCCCTCGCTCGGCGTGGGCGTCGTTCCGGAGACCGTCCGCACCTGGCCCGGTGCCCTGCGCTCCGCGCACCCGCAGACCTCCTTCGCGGCGATCGGCCCGCACGCCGCCGAGATCCTCGACGGCCACGCCCTCGACTGCCGGCTCGGCGAGCGCAGCCCGCTGGCGCGCCTGGAGGGCCTGCACGCACGCGTGCTGCTGCTCGGCGCGGGCTACGACGCCTGTACGAGCTTCCATCTCGCCGAGTACCGCGTCCCGTCCCCGCTGGTCGAGCTGGGCCGCCCCGGTCCGGACGGCTGGGAGACGGTGACCGAGGTGTCGATCTCCTCCGACCGCTTCGACGAACTGGGCCACGACTTCGAACGGGACCGTCCCGTCGTCCGCGGAAAGGCGGGCGCGGCCGACGTACGGCTGTTCCCCGTGGGCGACGCCGTGGCCTACGCCGAGCGGTGGCTGCCCCTGCACCGCCCTCGTGAGGAGGAGATCCTGCACCCGCCCGTCTGACCCGCAGATCGCGTACCTAGACTCGGGCCCATGCGAAGCGAGCCCGTGCTCCAGGTCCAGGCCCTGGTGAAGCGGTACGGCACGAAGACCGCGGTGAACGGCCTCGACCTGGTGGCCGATGCGGGTGTCACCGCAGTGCTGGGTCCCAACGGGGCGGGCAAGACGACCACGGTCGAGACCTGCGAGGGGTACCGGAAGCCGGACTCCGGCACGGTGCGCGTCCTGGGCCTCGACCCGGTCCGCGAGTCCGCCGCGCTGCGCCCCAGAATCGGCGTGATGCTCCAGTCCGGCGGGGTCTACTCGGGCGCCCGCGCCGACGAGATGCTCCGCCATGTCGCCAAGCTGCACGCGCACCCGCTGGACGTGGACGCCCTCATCGAGCGCCTGGGCCTCGGCAGTTGCGGCCGCACGACCTACCGCCGTCTCTCCGGCGGCCAGCAGCAGCGCCTCGCGCTGGCGATGGCCGTCGTGGGCCGCCCCGAACTGGTCTTCCTGGACGAGCCGACCGCGGGCCTCGACCCGCAGGCCCGCCGCGCCACCTGGGACCTGATCCGCGACCTCCGCGCGGACGGCGTCTCCGTCGTCCTCACGACCCACCACATGGACGAGGCCGAACAGCTCGCCGACGACGTCGCCGTCATCGACGCCGGCAAGGTCATCGCGCACGGCTCCCCCGAGGAGCTCTGCCGGGGCGGCGCCGAGAACACCCTCCGCTTCACCGGCCGCCCCGGCCTCGACGTCGGCTCCCTGCTGAAGGCCCTCCCGGCCGACTCCACGGCCGCCGAACTGACCCCGGGCTCCTACCGCGTCGGCGGCAAGGTCGACCCGCAGCTCCTCGCCACGGTCACCTCGTGGTGCGCGCAGCACGGGGTGATGCCGGAGAAGATCTCGGTCGAACGGCACACCCTGGAGGACGTTTTCCTGGAACTGACCGGCAAGGAGCTGCGCTCATGACGACGACTGTTCCGGGGACGTACACCCCGCAGCCGGGGGCGGCCCCGCTCCCCCGCATGATCGCGGCGCAGGCGGCCCTCGAAACGAAGATGCTTCTACGGAACGGCGAACAGCTCCTCCTCACGGTGGTCATCCCGACCCTCCTGCTGGTCCTCTTCAGCTCGGTGGACATCGTCGACACGGGCAAGGGCAAGTCCGTCGACTTCCTCGCCCCCGGCATCCTCGCCCTCGCCGTGATGTCGACGGCGTTCACGGGCCAGGCCATCGCGACGGGCTTCGAGCGCCGCTACGGCGTCCTGAAGCGCCTCGCGTCCTCCCCGCTCCCGCGCTGGGGCCTGATGACCGCGAAGACGGCGTCGGTGCTCGTCACGGAGGTCCTCCAGATCGTCCTGCTGACGGCGATCGCCTTCGCGCTGGGCTGGTCCCCGCACGGCAACCCCCTCGCGGTCCTCCTGCTCCTGATCCTCGGCACGGCGGCCTTCTCGGGCCTCGGCCTCCTGATGGCGGGCACCCTGAAGGCGGAGGCGACGCTCGCCGCCGCGAACCTGGTGTTCCTGCTGCTCCTGGTCGGCGGCGGGGTGATCGTGCCGATGGACAAGTACCCGTCGGGGGTCCAGGACGTGCTGGGGCTCCTGCCCATCTCGGCACTCTCGGACGGACTGCGGGACGTGCTCCAGCACGGGGCGGGAATGCCGTGGGGCGACCTGGGGATCCTGGGCGTCTGGGCGGTCCTCGGGCTGGGTGCGGCGGGGGCGTTCTTCCGCTGGGAGTAGGCCGGCACCGGACCCTCGTGAAAGCGTGCACAAGCACCCCCCTACGATGGTCCCCGTGCCAAACGTGACCCGCGCCGATGTCGTAGCCGCCGCGCGCAACCCCCTCGCCTTCATCGCCGCACGCTGGACCCCGGATCCCCGGACGGTTCGGCGGGCGGCTCTCGCCGCGCTCGTGATGTCGGTGGTCATCGTGGTCACCGGCGGTGCCGTGCGGCTGACGGGGTCGGGGCTCGGCTGCCCGACCTGGCCCAAGTGCACGGACGACTCGCTGACCACGACGAGCGCGATGGGCTTCCACGGTGCCATCGAGTTCGGCAACCGGATGCTGACGTACGTGCTGTGTGCCGCCGTCGGCTGGGCGATCATCGCCGCGCGCTCGGAGAAGCCGTACCGCCGCACCCTCACCCGGCTGGGCTGGGCGCAGTTCTGGATCGTGATGAGCAACGCGATCCTCGGCGGGATCGTGGTTCTCGTCGGCCTCAACCCGTACACGGTCGCGGCCCACTTCCTGCTCTCCTCGGCGCTGATCGCGGTCGCCACGCTGATGTGGCAGCGCAGCCGGGAGGGTGACGCGGAGGCCAAGCCGCTGGTCGGCAAGGCCGTGCAGCAGTTGGTGTGGTTCCTGGTCACCGCCTCCGTGCTGCTGATCGCGGTCGGCACGGTGGTGACCGGTGCGGGCCCGCACGCGGGCGACTCCAAGGAGGTCGACCGGATCCCGATCGACTGGGAGACGGTCGCCAAGCTGCACGCGGTGCTCGCCTGGATCGTGGTCACGCTGACGTTCGCCCTGTGGTTCGTCCTCAAGGCGGTCGACGCCCCCAAGGGCCCCCTGGACCGCACCCGCGAGCTGTTCCTGATCCTGCTCTCCCAGGGCGTCATCGGTTACGTCCAGTACTTCACCAACCTCCCCGAGGCCCTCGTCGCCCTCCACATGCTCGGCTCCTGCCTGGTGTGGATCGGGGTGCTGCGGGTGCTGCTGTCGCTGCGCGAGCGGCCGGCCGTCGTGGCGGACCTGCCGGGTCCGTCGGTGGAGCAGTCGCTGCCCACGCGCGCGTGAGGCATCACCCGTAGCGGGTGACCAACTCGTCGATCGCCGGGCCGAGATAGGCCCGGGTCAGCTTCGCCCGGCGGTCGGGCCAGTCGCCCTCTCCGGAGGGTGCGGGATCGTCGTAACGCCGTCGTACGACGTCCTCCACGACCTCCGCCGGGGCCCCGAGGCCGGGCAGTATGTCGAGGGCCTCGCGCTTGGTGATCAGGCGGCCCTCCCGTCGGGTGACGGTCGCGCGGGCGAAGGTGGTCAGGCCCACGTCGACCCAGATGTCCTGGAGCCAGAGCTGCGGCTTGTCCACGGCCGGCCGCCAGTACTCCCGCTGGTCGCGTACGACGAACTCGCCCAGCTCCTGGTCCGTCACGGTCGGCAGCAGTTCTTTCGGTGATCCGCCCTGCAACACCCGCCCGAAGTCGTGCAGTTCACGCCGGGTCACGGGCGTGACGGGCCGACGGGTGACATGGTCGTGGGCCCAGGTGAGGTGCCGTTGGTTCGGGGCGTCCTGGGTGCCGGGGGCGAGGTAGCTGCAGTGCAGGTGGGTGGCGAGGGGGTCGGTGCGCAACCCCCGGTGCAGGGCGACGAGTTGGCGGGCCGTGCTCGGCTTGAGGGGGTGGTCCAGGATGGCTATCAGGTCCAGGTCGCTGCGCCCCTCCTGGTAGTCGCCCCCGGCGAGCGAACCGTGGGCCCACACGGCGACGGGCTTCAGGGGGGCCAGTTCGTTCAGGAAGCGGTCGAGCAACGCGTCGGTCGGCATTGGCCCAGTCTGTACAGCTCACTCCAGCCCGTACACCCGTTTCGCGTTGCCGACCGCGATCAGTCCCGCGACCCGCTGCGCGTCGGCAAGGGACCAGGCCCCCTCGGCGACCCAGTTGCCGAGCACCCGCCCGAGCGCCTCGCGGAACAACCGCGCGCCCACGACATGCAGTTCGGGCAGCCCGTGGGCCCCGCTGGAGAACAGGATCTTCCCGAAGGGGGCAAGCTCCAGGATCTCGGCGAGCACGGTCGCGGCCCGGGCGCCGGTGCGGACGAGGGCGGCGCCGGAGTCGGCGTAGACGTGCGGGAAGACGCCGGCGAGATGGGCCGCGTGCCGGTGGTACGGGTAGCTGTGCAGCAGCACGAGGTCGGTGCCGAGCCCGGCCGTCGCGCGCACGAAGTCGGTGAGCAGGACGGGGTCGGTGCGGTCGATCCGCAGGCCCGGTTCGCCGAGTCCCGCGTGCAGCTGGAGGGGCAGCCCGGACGCCACGGCGATCCACAGCAGGTGTCGTAGGAGCACGGGATCGGTGAGCGGGCCGCCCACCCGCCGGCCCGCCAGCCAGCGGGCCGCCGCGCCCCGGACCTCGCCCGGGCCGGGCGGTTCCGGCGCGAGCGCGAGACCGTGCCGTACACCCGCCACGGAGGTGAAGGCCACCGCGCCGGCCGCGGCGCCGTGCACCGACTCGGCGAGGTTGGCGAGGAAGGACTCGACGGTGCCGGAGGTGTCGGCGACCTGTTCGGCGAGGAGTTCGAGGCGGACGATCTCCCGCGCGTCCGCCTGGCCGGCGTTCGCCATCTCGGCGGGCCCTGTGAGGTCACCGGGCAGGCCGGTGTCGATCAGATACGTCGTGATGCCACTGCCGCGCAGCAGCCTGCGGCCCGCCTCCAGTACGCCGAGTTCACGGCGCCGGGCGAGATAGCGGGCGGGCGGACAGTGCGGCTCCAGACCGAGCAGCGGCGGGCACCAGCGCCGTACGGCGAATCCGGTCTGGGTGTCGAAGAGGGTGGTGCCGGGGGCGGGTGGGCCCTCGGTGCGGGCGAGTTGGGCCTCGAAGGTGCCGAGGCCCAGCTCCGTTCTCAGTACGCCGTGGCAGTACTGGTCCACGAGGGACGGCGTTTCGATCATCCGGGCTCCCCGTGGCAGTTGACCGCGTCGCTTGTACGGGGCCTAACGGGTGAACCGGGGGTGAGGTGTTGCTGGTACGCACCCCGTGTGAGGGGGGCGCCCAGTCGTCAGCCGTTGCTCGGGCCGCCGATCTGGATTCCTGCCATCCGCTTCCACTCGTACCGCCCCGTCGTCACCTTCGACGCGAACTCGCCGTCGAAGGCCTCGTGGACGGTGATGCCGGACTTCTCGACGGCCTGCTGGGCGATCTCGTAGGTCGTGGCCACCAGGTCTCCCCAGCCGCCGTCCTCGCCGACGAGGACGATGCGGGCGCCGCGTTCCCCGATGTACGCGACCTGGCCCTCGGCCCCGCCGTGCGCCTTGGAGAAGGTGCCGATCTGCTTGGCGAGGCGGGCCACCTGGCGCTCGGCCTTCGCGTCAACCTGCTGCGTGTCTGCCATGGCCAGGATGCTACCGACGGGTAGGTCGAACGGCGACGGGCGGGGGGAGTGACTCCTACCTCAGGAGGAGGTAGCGCACTACCTGAGGAAGGGGTCCACCGCGATCGCCACGAAGAGGATCGACACGTAGGTGATCGACCAGTGGAAGAGCCGCATCTCCTTGAGCTTGCCGCCCGTCACCTCGGCCTTGGCGCGGTTCTGGAGGCCGTGCGCCTCCCAGAGCCAGAAGCCGCCGGCCAGCAGGGCGACCAGGGTGTAGAACCAGCCGGTGTAGCCGAGGGGTGTGAGGAGGAGGGAGACGGCGACCATGACCCAGCTGTAGATCACGATCTGCCGGGCGACCACCTTGTTGGAGGCGACGACCGGGAGCATCGGCACGCCCACGCGCGCGTAGTCGTCCTTGACCTTCATGGAGAGCGGCCAGTAGTGCGGCGGCGTCCAGAAGAACATGACGAGGAAGAGAATGATCGGGGCCCAGGACATGGAGTCCTTGACCGCGGACCAGCCGATGAGGACCGGAAGGCAGCCGGCGATTCCGCCCCACACGATGTTCTGCGAGGTACGTCGTTTGAGGATCATCGTGTAGACGACGACGTAGAAGAGGAGCGCTCCGAGCGCGAGCCACGCGGACAGCCAGTTGACGGTCAGGCCGAAGAGGAGTGTCGAGACGACGGCGAGGGTGATGCCGAAGGCGAGGCACTCGCGGGGGCTGACCATCCCGGTGACGAGGGGGCGCTGCGAGGTGCGGTCCATGAGCGCGTCGATGTCGCGGTCGATGTACATGTTGAGCGCGTTCGCGCCACCGGCGGAGAGATAGCCGCCGAGGCAGGTGAGGAGGACCAGCTTGAGGTCGGGCACACCCTGCTGGGCCAGGAACATCACCGGAACGGTGGTGATCAGCAACAGCTCGATGATCCGCGGCTTGGTCAGCGCCACGAACGCCATGACCCGGGCCCCGATCGGCCGCCGGCTCGGGCTCTGACTCGCCCCGACAATCCCCGCTGGACGGGATTCAACGGCCGTCACGCACACCCCTGACAGAGACATCCCAGCGAGCCTCCGGGTGTGAACTCCCGGTAAAGGCTCGCGCGTACCACGCCACTGTAGACGTTGCCCAGACCCGGACATTCGCGGGGGTGGGGTCGTGTTGGACGGCACCCCCGGAAGAGCTGATCAGCACTCTGTTGAGCACTCGAACGAGCACCTCCGTATTCAGTTGCCGAATACGAAACGGGCCAGTCGGGAGGCGGATCCGCGAGAGTCCCGGCAGTCTGGAATGACTCGAAAAAATGCACGTTCTTACGGGGGTAGGCTCGACAACGGCCGGTGGGCGCCAAGTGCACCGGCATCCGACATGCGTGACATGTGGAGAGGAGCCCTGACTCAGGGTGAGCACCAAGCCGACCACCACAGACCTCGAGTGGACCGAGTTGGACCAGCGGGCCGTGGACACCGCCCGCGTCCTGGCCGCCGATGCCGTACAGAAGGTCGGTAACGGCCATCCCGGTACGGCCATGAGCCTCGCGCCCGCCGCCTACACCCTCTTCCAGAAGGTGATGCGGCACGACCCCGCCGACGCCGACTGGGTGGGGCGCGACCGGTTCGTGCTGTCCGCCGGCCACTCGTCCCTGACCCTCTACACACAGCTCTATCTGGCCGGTTTCGGCCTGGAGCTGGCCGACCTGGAAGCGTTCCGCACCTGGGGCTCGAAGACTCCGGGTCACCCCGAGTACGGCCACACCACCGGAGTGGAGACGACGACCGGCCCGCTGGGCCAGGGTGTCGCCAACGCCGTGGGCATGGCCATGGCCGCCCGCTACGAGCGCGGTCTGTTCGACCCGGACGCCCCGCAGGGCGAGTCCCCGTTCGACCACTACATCTTCGCGATCGCCGGTGACGGCTGTCTCCAGGAGGGCATCTCCGGAGAGGCCTCTTCGCTCGCCGGCCACCAGGAGCTCGGCAATCTCATCCTCCTGTGGGACGACAACCACATCTCCATTGAGGGCGACACCGAGACCGCGGTCTCCGAGGACACCGTCAAGCGCTACGAGGCCTACGGCTGGCACGTCCAGCGCGTCGCCCCGAAGCCGGACGGCGACCTGGACCCGCACGCCATCTACAACGCCATCGAGGCCGCGAAGAAGGTGACGAACAAGCCGTCGTTCATCGCGATGCGCTCGATCATCGCCTGGCCCGCGCCGAACGCGCAGAACACCGAGGCCGCGCACGGCTCGGCGCTCGGCGCCGACGAGGTCGCGGCCACCAAGCGCGTTCTCGGCTTCGACCCGGAGAAGTCCTTCGACGTCTCCGACGACGTCCTCAAGCACACCCGTCAGGCGCTGGAGCGGGGCCGCGAGGCGAAGGCCGCGTGGGAGCCGTCGTACCAGGAGTGGCGCACCAACAACCCGGAGCGCGCCGCCGAGTACGACCGCATCGCCGCGGGCGAGCTGCCGGCCGGCTGGGAGGACAAGCTCCCGGTGTTCGAGGCGGGCAAGGGTGTCGCCACCCGTGCCGCGTCCGGCAAGGTCCTCCAGGCGCTCGGCGCGGTCATCCCGGAGCTGTGGGGCGGCTCGGCCGACCTCGCGGGCTCGAACAACACGACGATCGACAAGACCTCGTCGTTCCTCCCCGCGGACAACCCGCTCCCGGAGGCGAACCCGTACGGCCGCACGATCCACTTCGGCATCCGCGAGCACTCCATGGCCGCGGAGATGAACGGCATCACGCTGCACGGCAACACCCGTGTCTACGGCGGTACGTTCCTCGTCTTCTCCGACTACATGCGCAACGCGGTCCGTCTCTCCGCGCTGATGCACGTACCGGTGACGTACGTGTGGACGCACGACTCCATCGGCCTCGGCGAGGACGGCCCCACGCACCAGCCGGTCGAGCACCTCGCCTCGCTGCGCGCCATCCCGGGCCTGAACGTGATCCGCCCGGCCGACGCCAACGAGACCGCGATCGCCTGGCGCGAGGTCCTGCGCCGCTACACCAAGGTCTACGGCGAGGGCGCCCCGCACGGCTTCGCGCTGACGCGTCAGGGTGTGCCGACGTACGAGGCCAACGAGGGCACCGCCAAGGGCGGTTACGTCCTGTTCGAGGCGTCCACGGGTACGCCCGAGGTGATCCTCATCGGTACCGGTTCCGAGGTGCACCTGGCCGTCGAGGCGCGCGAGCAGCTGGAGGCCTCCGGGGTGCCGACGCGGGTCGTGTCCATGCCGTGTGTGGAGTGGTTCGACGCGCAGGACAAGGAGTACCGCGACAGCGTGCTGCCGCCGTCGGTCAAGGCGCGGGTCGCGGTCGAGGCCGGGATCGGTCTGACCTGGTACCGCTTCGTCGGGGACGCCGGCCGCATCGTTTCCCTGGAGCACTTCGGGGCTTCCGCCGACGGCAAGGTGCTCTTCCAGGAGTTCGGCTTCACTGCCGAGAATGTGGCCGCCAAGGCCCGGGAATCCCTCGCCGCCGCCCAGAGCTGACGCTGACAAACGACACGTAGGAGATGCATTTTCCATGACAGACGCACTCAAGCGCCTCTCCGAGGAAGGCGTCGCGATCTGGCTGGACGACCTGTCGCGCAAGCGGATCACGTCCGGCAACCTCGCCGAACTGATCGACCAGCAGCACGTCGTGGGCGTCACCACCAACCCGTCGATCTTCCAGAAGGCCATCTCGTCGGGCGACGGTTACGAGCAGCAGCTCACCGACCTCGCCGCCCGCAAGGTCACCGTCGAAGAAGCGCTCCGCATGATCACGACGGCGGACGTCCGTGACGCCGCCGACATCCTGCGCCCGGTCTACGACGCGAGCGGCGGCCAGGACGGCCGCGTGTCGATCGAGGTCGACCCGCGCCTGGCCCACAACACGGCGGCGACGGTCGCCGAGGCCAAGCAGCTGGCCTGGCTGGTGGACCGTCCCAACACCCTGATCAAGATCCCGGCGACCAGGGCGGGCCTCCCGGCGATCGCCGAGACCATCGGCCTGGGCATCAGCGTCAACGTCACGCTGATCTTCTCGCTGGAGCGCTACCGCGAGGTCATGGACGCGTTCATCACCGGCCTGGAGAAGGCCAAGGAGCGCGGCCTGGACCTCTCCAAGATCCACTCGGTGGCGTCCTTCTTCGTGTCCCGCGTGGACACCGAGATCGACAAGCGGATCGACGCGCTCGGCACCGACGCGGCCAAGGCGGCCCGCGGCAAGGCCGGTCTCGCCAACGCCCGCCTCGCCTACCAGGCGTACGAGGAGGTCTTCTCCTCCGACCGCTGGCTGGCCCTGGACAAGGCGCAGGCCAACAAGCAGCGTCCGCTGTGGGCCTCGACCGGTGTCAAGGACAAGGCGTACAAGGACACCCTGTACGTGGACGACCTGGTGGCGCCGAACACGGTGAACACCATGCCGGAGGCCACTCTCGAGGCCACCGAGGACCACGGTCAGATCACCGGCAACACCATCGCCGGCACGTACGAGCAGTCCCGCGCCGAGCTCGACGCCGTAGAGGCGCTCGGTATCTCGTACGACGAGGTGGTGCAGCTGCTGGAGGACGAGGGCGTCGAGAAGTTCGAGGCGGCCTGGACCGACCTGCTCAAGTCGACCGAGGCGGAGCTTTCGCGCCTCGCCCCCTCGGAGGGCTGAAACCTTGTCGAGCAGCAACCCGCTGCGTGACCCCGCCGACCGACGGCTCCCGCGTATCGCGGGGCCGTCGGGCCTGGTCATCTTCGGCGTCACAGGCGATTTGTCACGCAAAAAGCTGATGCCCGCCGTGTACGACCTCGCCAACCGTGGTCTGCTGCCGCCGGGTTTCTCGCTCGTCGGCTTCGCCCGGCGCGAGTGGGCCCACGAGGACTTCGCGCAGGAGGTCCACGACGCGGTCAAGGAGCACGCCCGTACGCCGTTCCGTGAGGAGGTCTGGCAGCAGCTCGTCCAGGGGATGCGCTTCGTCCAGGGCACCTTCGACGACGACGACGCGTTCGAGCGGCTCCGTGACACGATCGACGAACTGGACAAGGCGCAGGGCACGGGCGGCAACTTCGCCTTCTATCTGTCGGTGCCGCCGCGCTCCTTCCCGGTCGTCATCCAGCAGCTGAAGAAGCACGGTCTCGCCGACCAGGAGAAGGGTTCCTGGCGCCGCGCGGTCATCGAGAAGCCCTTCGGCCACGACCTCAAGTCGGCCGAGGACCTCAACAAGGTCGTGCACGAGGTCTTCGCCGCCGACCAGGTCTTCCGCATCGACCACTACCTCGGCAAGGAGACCGTCCAGAACATCCTGGCGCTCCGCTTCGCCAACACGATGTTCGAGCCGATCTGGAACCGGTCCTTCGTGGACCACGTGCAGATCACGATGGCCGAGGACATCGGCATCGGCGGCCGGGCCGGCTACTACGACGGCATCGGCGCCGCCCGTGACGTCATCCAGAACCACCTGCTCCAGCTGATGGCGCTGACCGCGATGGAGGAGCCGTCCTCCTTCTCCGCCGACGCGCTGGCCGCCGAGAAGGAGAAGGTGCTCGGCGCGGTACGGCTGCCGAAGGACCTGGGCAAGAACACGGTCCGCGGGCAGTACGCCGAGGGCTGGCAGGGCGGCGAGAAGGCCGTCGGCTACCTCCAGGAAGACGGCATCGACCCGCAGTCGAAGACCGACACCTACGCCGCCATCAAGGTCGAGGTCGACAACCGCCGCTGGGCGGGCGTCCCCTTCTACCTGCGCACCGGCAAGCGCCTGGGCCGCCGCGTCACCGAGATCGCGGTCGTCTTCCAGCGCGCCCCGCACTCCCCCTTCGACCAGACGGCGACGGAGGAGCTGGGCCAGAACGCGATCGTCTTCCGCGTCCAGCCCGACGAGGGCGTCACGGTCCGTTTCGGCTCCAAGGTCCCCGGCACCTCGATGGAGATCCGGGACGTCTCCATGGACTTCGCCTACGGCGAGTCGTTCACGGAGTCGAGCCCCGAGGCGTACGAGCGGCTGATCCTCGACGTCCTCCTGGGCGACTCGAACCTCTTCCCGCGCACCGAGGAGGTCGAGCTGTCCTGGAAGATCCTCGACCCGATCGAGCGCTACTGGGACAAGCACGGCAAGCCGGCGCAGTACCAGTCCGGCACCTGGGGTCCGGTCGAGGCCGACGAAATGCTCGCACGAGAGGGACGGAGCTGGCGCCGGCCATGAAGATAGACCTCACCGACACCACTGCCAGCAAGATCAACAAGGGGCTGGTGAAGGCCCGCCGCGCCATCGGCACCCCGGCCGTCGGCATGGTGCTCACCCTCGTCGTCGTCACGGACGAGGAGAACGCCTACGACGCCCTGAAGGCCGCCAACGACGCGTCGCGCGAGCACCCCTCGCGCACGCTCGTCGTCATCAAGCGCGTCTCGCGCTCGCCCCGGGACCGCACCCAGTCCCGCCTCGACGCCGAGGTACGGGTGGGTACGGACGCGGGCAGCGGCGAGACGGTCGTCCTGCGGCTGTACGGCGAGGTCTCCGACCACGCCCAGTCGGTGGTGCTGCCGCTGCTGCTGCCGGACGCGCCGGTGGTCGTCTGGTGGTCGGTGGACGCGCCGCGCGACCCGGCGAACGATCCGCTGGGCGCCCTGAGCCAGCGCCGGGTCACCGACAGCTACGCGGCGGAGAAGCCCGTCGACGAGCTGCGGTCCCGCGCCGAGAGCTACGAACCGGGCGACACCGACCTGGCCTGGGCCCGGATCACCCCGTGGCGTTCGATGCTGGCCGCCGCGCTCGACCAGGTCTCCTCGGAGATCGTCTCCGTCGAGGTGGCGGGCGAGGAGTCCAACCCGAGCGTCGAACTGCTCGCGATGTGGCTCGCCGACCGCCTCCACGTGCATGTCCGGCGGGCGGTCTCGGCCGGTCCCGGTCTGACCCAGGTCCGCCTGGAGACGACCGGCGGTCCCATCACGCTGCACCGGTCGGACGGGGCGATGGCCACCCTGGCGCTGCCCGGCCAGCCGGACCGCGCGGTGGCCCTCAAGCGCCGCGAGACGTCCGAACTCCTCGCGGAGGAGCTGCGCCGGCTCGACCCGGACGACACCTACGCCTCCGCGCTGCGGTTCGGCGTGGACCGGCTGGGCGGGATCCAGTCGGCGGCGGAGCGGGCCGAGGCGGCTGCCGACCAGCCTGTACCGGCGCTGCCGGTGCGCGCGGTACCGGAGGCGGCGCCCGCGTCGGCTCCGGCTGCCGCGTCGGGGTCGGCTTCGGCCTCCGGTCCGGCTTCCGCGGGCCAGGGTGACGCCGACCGGCCGACCCCCGCGAAGATGCCCCCGGTCAAGAAGCAAGAAGGCTGATCCGCAGTGAGCACTCCCCAGCTCGTCGTCCACCGCGACAAGGAACTGATGGCCCAGGCCGCCGCGGCCCGGCTGATCACGAAGATCGTGGACGCGCAGGCCTCGCGCGGCTACGCCTCGATCGTGCTCACCGGCGGTCGCAACGGCAACGGTCTGCTGGCGGCCCTGGCGGGACAGCCCGCGCGGGACGCCATCGACTGGGGCCGGCTGGACCTCTGGTGGGGCGACGAGCGGTTCCTGCCCGAGGGCGACGCCGACCGCAATGTCACCCAGGCCCGCGAGGCGCTGCTCGACGCGGTGCCGCTGGACCCGAAGCGCGTGCACGCCATGCCCGCCTCGGACGGTCTCTACGGCGCCGACGTGGACGCCGCAGCGGCCGGTTACGCCGAGGAACTCGCCCGGTCCGCCGGTCCCGAGAACCACGGTTCCGTGCCGACCTTCGACGTCCTGATGCTGGGCGTCGGCCCGGACACCCATGTGGCGTCGCTCTTCCCGGAGCTGCCCGCCGTACGGGAGACCGAGCGCACGGTCGTCGGCGTGCACGGAGCGCCCAAGCCGCCGCCGACCCGGGTCACCCTGACCCTGCCGGCGATCCGGTCGGCCCGTGAGGTGTGGCTGCTCGCGGCGGGCGAGGACAAGGCGGAGGCCGCGGCGATCGCGCTGTCCGGCGCGGGCGAGATCCAGGCACCGGCCGCCGGTGCCCAGGGCCGCTCCCGCACCCTGTGGCTGCTGGACGCGGCGGCGGCCTCACAACTGCCCCGCGCGCTGTATCCGCCGGCTTCGCCCTGACGCCTGCGTGCTGCTGAAGAGCCCGTACGACTTCGGTCGTACGGGCTCTTCGCTGTCTCAACGCCCGCGCAGCTCGCGGTACTTGGTGACCAGAGCCGTCGTCGACGCGTCCAGGCCCGGCACGTCCGCGCCTTCGGTCAGCGCGGGTTCGACGCGCTTGGCGAGGACCTTGCCCAACTCGACGCCCCACTGGTCGAAGGAGTCGATGTTCCAGACCGCGCCCTGCACGAACACCTTGTGCTCGTAGAGCGCGATGAGCTGGCCGAGCACCGAGGGCGTCAGCTCGCGGGCCAGGATCGTGGTCGTGGGGTGGTTGCCCTTGAACGTCTTGTGCGGCACGAGTTCCTCGGGGACCCCCTCCGCGCGCACCTCGTCGGGCGTCTTGCCGAACGCCAACGCCTGTGTCTGGGCGAAGAAGTTGGCCATCAGGAGGTCGTGCTGCGCCTTGAGGCCGTCGCTCAGCTCGGCCACCGGCTCGGCGAAGCCGATGAAGTCCGCCGGGATCAACTTCGTGCCCTGGTGGATGAGTTGGTAGTAGGCGTGCTGCCCGTTCGTGCCCGGCGTGCCCCAAACCACCGGGCCCGTCTGCCAGTCGACCTCCTGGCCGTCCCGGCCGACGTACTTGCCGTTGGACTCCATGTCCAACTGCTGCAGATACGCGGTGAACTTGGACAGGTAGTGGCTGTACGGCAGGACCGCGTGCGACTGGGCGTCGTGGAAGTTGCCGTACCAGACGCCCAACAGGCCGAGCAGCAAAGGCACGTTGGACTCGGCGGGCGCGGTGCGGAAGTGCTCGTCGACCAGGTGGAAACCGTCGAGCATCTCCCGGAAGCGGTCCGGGCCGATGGCGATCATCAGCGACAGCCCGATCGCCGAGTCGTACGAGTAACGCCCGCCGACCCAGTCCCAGAACTCGAACATGTTGGCCGTGTCGATACCGAACTCGCTCACCTTGCCGGCGTTCGTCGAGAGCGCCACGAAGTGCTTGGCGACGGCGTCCTGACCGGCCTTCAGCTCGGTGAGCAGCCAGTCGCGGGCGGAGGTCGCGTTGGTGATCGTCTCGATGGTGGTGAAGGTCTTCGAGGCGATGATGAACAGCGTCTCCGCCGGGTCGAGGTCGCGGGTGGCCTCGTGCAGGTCGGCGCCGTCCACGTTCGACACGAAGCGGACCGTCAACTCGCGGTCGGTGAAGCTGCGCAGCACCTCGTAGGCCATCGCGGGGCCGAGGTCGGAGCCGCCGATGCCGATGTTGACGATGTTCTTGATGCGCTTGCCGGTGTGGCCGGTCCACTCGCCGGAGCGGACCCGCTCGGCGAAGTTCGCCATCTTGTCGAGGACCGCGTGCACGGCCGGCACGACGTTCTCGCCGTCGACCTCGATGACCGCGTCACGCGGGGCGCGCAGCGCGGTGTGCAGCACCGCGCGGTCCTCGGTCACGTTGATCTTCTCGCCGCGGAACATGGCGTCCCGGAGGCCGAACACGTCCGTGGCGGCGGCCAGCGCGTGCAGCAGCCGCAGGGTCTCGTCGGTGACGAGGTGCTTCGAGTAGTCGAGGTGCAGGTCACCGACCCGGAGCGTGTAGCCGGTGCCGCGTCCGGGATCGGCGGCGAACAGCTCCCGCAACCGGACCTCGCCGAGCTCCTTACGGTGCTTGGCCAGTGCGGTCCACTCGGGCGTCTGGTTGAGCCTGGTACGGCCGTCTGCGTTCATTGCGACTTCAGCCTTCTTTCCTACCGACCTGGGGGCCGGTTCCAACCTAATTGATCAGCCCGTGGCGCGAGCGGTCGTCCCGTTGTCCTGCGGGGCAACAACAGGTACGTCCGGCTTGACCCCAGGTATCAGTGCGATGACCGACAGGACGAAGAAGGCTGCGGTGAGCAGCGCGGGTGCGTTCAGTCCCCAGGCCTCGGCGGCGGCACCGCCTAGGAGGGCGCCCAGCGGGGCTCCGGCGACGGCCAGGGTACGGAAGGCGGAGCTGACCCGGCCCAGCATGTCGGCGGGGGTGCGCTGCTGCATCAGCGTGGTCGTGTTGACGTTCCACAGCATCCCCATGAAGCCGAAGACCGCGAGGGCCGCCACCACGGCGGTCAGGCTCCGCACGCTGCCCATGACGACGAGGGCGACGATCTGCACCAGGCCCGCGAGCAACACGCTCCGCAGCGGGCCGAGCCGGGCCGTGATCCGCCGGTTCAGGACTCCCCCGGCCAGGCCGCCGACGGTGTACGCGGTGGTCGCCGCCGCGTATCCGGCGGTGCCCGCGTCCAGCCGGCCGGTCACCAGGACGACCAGGGTGGCGATCAGCGCGCCCATGCCGATGTTGCACAGGGCCGTCGCGGCGCACAGCCCGCGCAGGGGCCGGTCGCGCCACAGGGTGCGCAGCCCGTCGGCGATCTCCCCGCGCAGGGTGCCGCCCGCCGGTCTAGGGCCTGTTGTGAAAGTCCCGTCGTCCGCCCGGAGGGCGGGCCCCGCGGCGTCTGGTGCGTGCTCTCGGCGTGCCGGGTGCAAGCCCTCGTACTGGACGTACTTGGGTTTGTGCCCGGTGCGGCGAGAGTGCGTGCCGGGCGTCGCGGGGCAGGCGGGGCTTTCGCGACAGGCCCTAGGCGCTCGCTCGGGTGCGCCGGCCCGCAGGGAGGCGACCAGCGCGGCGGCCAGCAGGAAGGTCCCCGCGTCGGCCACGAAGGGCACCGCCGCCCCGGCGGCGATCAGCAGGGGCACCACGGGCGCCCCTATCAGGCCGCCCGCGATCTGCTGGCCGGTCATCAGCCGGGCGTTGGCGCTGCTGAGCGCCGCGCGGTCGACGAGGGCCGGCAGCAGAGCCGTAGAGGCGTTGTCGAAGAGTGTCTGGAGTGTGGTCAGCGCGAAGGCCAGCGCGATGAGCAGGAGGATCGAGGCGTGGCCTAGGGCGACGGCCACCGCGAAGGCGGCGACGAGCAGGGCGCGGACCGCGTCCACCGTCCACATCGCGCGCCGCTGGTCCACCCGGTCGGCGACGGCGCCGCCGAGCAGCCCGAAGACGATCCAGGGCAGATAGCCGCAGGCGGTCACGGAGGCGATGAGCAGGGGCCGGTCGGTGAGCGAGACGGCGAGCAGCGGCAGGGCGGCACCGCGCAGCGCGTCCCCGAACCGGGAGATCACGGCGGCGCTCCACAGCCGCCCGAACCCCCCGCGCCACGCGGGCACATGACTGCCCGTCACCTCGACCGTCGTCACGGCTCCCCCTCACGATTCGTCGATGCACAAACCGTAGAGGGTGCCACTGACAATGGGTCCGGAGGCGGCCGGACGCCGGGGTGGGAAACAGCTCCGGCCAGACACCTTGTGGGCGTCCGGCCGGTTCAACTCCTAGATTTCTCCCCGCAGTTTGGCGAGTGCCTCGGCGAG
This sequence comes from Streptomyces hokutonensis, assembly GCF_000376565.1. GTDB lineage: Bacteria > Actinomycetota > Actinomycetes > Streptomycetales > Streptomycetaceae > Streptomyces > Streptomyces hokutonensis. The sequence continues at coordinate 115,259 of NZ_BARG01000021.1, forward strand.
GATCGCCTCGCCGTCCGCGTCGCTGCGCCGCTCCCGTACATACGCGAGGTGCGTCTTGTAGGGCTCGGTGCGCGGCGGGTCCGGCGGGTTGTCCCGGTCCTGTCCGGCGGGAAAGCCGCAGCGGGGGCAGTCCCAGGTGTCGGGGACCTGCGCGTCGCTGGCGAAGCTGGGCTGCGTCTCGTGCCCGTTGGAGCACCAGAAGGAGATGCGCAGCCGGGGCGCGGACTCGCCACGCTCGGCCTCGCCCATCGGCCCCGCCCCGACCCGGCTTCCACGGATCGCGTTGCCACTTGCCACGGTCGTAACTCCCTGCGTGATGGTGCCGCGAAGCGAGTCGGCGTTTCGCTCCGTTGCGAGCGCCTCAGTCTACGTAAGGCCCAACGCGCGTCCAGTGGTTGGAGTTACAGCCCCTACACCTAGACGCAAGCCCCATGATAGGCCGCGCTCAGCTGCGCGTACCGAACATGGGGCCTTACGTACGGAATGTGCGAAGGAACGTGCGGTCAGTTCGTCTTCATCAGCAGGCCGAGCACGACGATGCAGGCGAACCAGAGCAGACCGAGCACCACGGTGATGCGGTCGAGGTTGCGCTCGGCGACCGAAGAACCACCGACGGACGACGCCATGCCGCCACCGAACATGTCGGAGAGACCGCCGCCCTTCCCCTTGTGCATCAGCACCAGCAGCATCAGCAGCAGGCTGAAGACGATCAGGGCGATCGAGAACCCCAAAACCACGGCTGGACCAACTTCCTCGGATTCGGACGGACGACGGGGACACGGCCGTGGAGCCATGTCCCCGCAAGGGTACGACGGATCGTCGCTAAGGCCTACTCACGGTCTCACTGGTCGCGGAAGCGCACGATCTTGACGAACTCGTCGGCGTCCAGCGAGGCACCGCCGACCAGGGCGCCGTCGACGTCGGGCTTGGCCATGATCTCGGCGACGTTGCCGGACTTGACGGAGCCGCCGTACTGGATGCGGACCTGGTCGGCGAGCTCCTGGGTGTACAGCTCGGCGAGCTTGCCGCGGATGGCCTGGCAGACCTCCTGGGCGTCGTCGGCGCCGCAGACCTTGCCGGTGCCGATGGCCCAGACGGGCTCGTAGGCGATGACGACCGACTCGGCCTGCTCGGCCGGGACGTCCTTGAGGCCGCCCTCGACCTGGGAGAGCGTGTGGGCGACGTGGTTGCCCGCCTCGCGGATCTCCAGTTCCTCGCCGACGCACAGGATCGGGGTGAGGCCGTGCTTGTAGGCGGCCTTGACCTTGGTGTTGACGATCTCGTCGGTCTCGGCGTGGTACTGGCGGCGCTCGGAGTGGCCGATCGCCACGTACGTGCACTTCAGCTTGGCCAGCATGGCTCCGGAGATCTCGCCGGTGTAGGCGCCGGAGTCGTGGGCCGAGATGTCCTGGGCGCCGTACTTGATCTTGAGCTTGTCGCCGTCGACCAGGGTCTGCACGGAGCGCAGGTCGGTGAAGGGCGGCAGGACGGCGACCTCGACGGCCTCGTAGTCCTTGTCCGCGAGGGCGAAGGCGAGCTTCTGGACGTGGGCGATGGCCTCGAGGTGGTTGAGGTTCATCTTCCAGTTGCCCGCCATGATCGGCGTGCGCGTGCTCATGTAGGTCAGTCCTCCAGTGCGGCGAGGCCGGGGAGCGTCTTGCCCTCGAGGTATTCGAGGGAGGCGCCGCCGCCGGTCGAGATGTGTCCGAATGCCGTCTCGTCGAAGCCCAGGATGCGGACGGCGGCGGCGGAGTCGCCACCGCCGACGACGGTGAAGGCCTGGGAGTCGACGAGGGCCTGGGCGACCGCCTTGGTGCCCTCGGCGTAGTCGGGGTGCTCGAAGACGCCCATCGGGCCGTTCCAGAAGATGGTGGCCGCGTCGGCGAGCTTCGAGGCGTACAGGGCACCGGTCTCGGGACCGATGTCGAGACCCATGTGGTCGGCCGGGATGGCGTCCGCGGCGACGGTGACGGGGTGGGACGGGGCCTTCGTCTTCAGGTCCGGGAAGGCGGTCGCGGCCACGACGTCGACGGGTACGACCAGTTCGACGCCGTTCTTCTCGGCGCGCTCGACGTACTCGGTGACGGCGGGCAGCTGGTCGTCCTGGACCAGGGAGGCGCCGATCTCGTAGCCCTTGGCCTTGAGGAAGGTGAAGGCCATGCCGCCGCCGATGAGCAGCCGGTCGGCCTTGCCGAGGAGCTGGTCGATGACGGCGAGCTTGTCGGAGACCTTGGAGCCGCCGAGGGCGACGACGTAGGGCCGCTTGACGTCCTCGGTGAGCTTCTTCAGGACGCCGACCTCGGTGGCGATGAGGTAGCCGGCGTAGTGCGGCAGCCGGGCCGGGAGGTCGTACACGGAGGCGTGCTTGCGGTGCACGGCGCCGAAACCGTCGCCCACGTAGACATCGGCCAGGGCGGCGAGCTGGTCGGCGAACTCGCCGCGCTCGGTGTCGTCCTTGGCGGTCTCGCCGGCGTTGAAGCGCAGGTTCTCGATGACCGCGACCTGGCCGGGCTCCAGGCCCCGCACCGCGTCGTGGGCGGCGGGGCCGACGGTGTCCTGGGCGAACGCGACGGGCGCGCCGAGGAGTTCGGCGAGGCGCTCGGCGGGCTGGAGGAGGGAGAAGGCCGGGTCTGGGGCGCCCTTGGGGCGGCCGAGGTGCGAGGCCACGATCACCTTGGCGCCGGCCTCGACGAGGGCCTTGATCGTGGGCAGTACGGCCCGGATGCGGCCGTCGTCGGTGATGAGGCCGTCGGCCAGCGGGACGTTGAGGTCGGCGCGGACGAAGACCCGCTTGCCGTCCACGCCTTCGGCGAGAAGTTCGTCGATCGTCTTCATGAAAGGGGCTCCTAGGGAAGGCTCTTCGGGCTCTTCGGATCCGAGAGGGCTGATCGATCACTACGTAGTAGGCGATCGATCACTACGCAGCGCAGGGCTCGGACAGCGCGGCGTGCGCTGCCCGAGCCCTGGCTCACATCGAGTTGCCTGCTCTGGGAACTAGAGCTGGCCGCCGACGAAGACCGTGAGGTCGACGAGGCGGTTGGAGTAGCCCCACTCGTTGTCGTACCAGCCGAGGATCTTCACCGAGGTGCCGTCCTGGACCATCGTCAGGGAGGAGTCGAAGGTGCAGGAGGCCGGGTCGCTGACGATGTCCGAGGAGACGATCTCGTCCTCGGTGTACGCCAGGAGGCCCTTGAGGGGACCGTCCTCGGAGGCCTTCTTGAACGCGGCGTTGACCTCGTCCTTGGTGACCGGGCGGGTCAGTTCCACGACCAGGTCGGTGGCCGAGCCGGTCGGGACCGGGACGCGCATCGCGATGCCGTCGAGCTTGCCCTTGAGCTGCGGGAGGACCAGGGCGGTCGCCTTGGCGGCACCGGTCGTCGTCGGGATGATGTTCTCGGCGGCGGCGCGGGCGCGGCGCAGGTCCTTGTGCGGGAAGTCCAGGATGCGCTGGTCGTTGGTGTACGCGTGGACCGTCGTCATCAGGCCCTTGACGATGCCGAAGTTCTCGTCGAGAACCTTGGCCATCGGCGCCACGCAGTTGGTGGTGCAGGAGGCGTTCGAGATGACGTGGTGCTGGGCCGCGTCGTACTTGTCCTGGTTGACGCCCATCACGATGGTGATGTCCTCGTCCTTGGCCGGAGCCGAGATGAGGACCTTCTTGGCGCCGCCGGCGATGTGCTTCTCGGCGTCGGCCTTCTTCGTGAAGATGCCGGTCGACTCGATGACGATGTCGACGCCCAGCTCGCCCCACGGAATGTCCGAGGGGTTGCGCTCGGACAGCACCTTGATGGTGTGTCCGTCGACGGTGATCGTGTCGGCGGTGTGCGACACCTCGGCCTTGAGGCGGCCCAGGATGGTGTCGTACTTCAGAAGGTGAGCGGTGGTCGCGGTGTCACCCAGGTCGTTGACAGCCACGATCTCGATGTCAGCACCCTGCTCCAGCAGCGCGCGGAAGTAGTTACGACCGATGCGGCCAAAGCCGTTGATGCCTACGCGGATCGTCACGAACCGATCTCCTCGTTGGTACGCCGGCTCAGTGCCGGCGAGTTGTATGGGATGTCCCCGACCGCCTACGACCCTACCCTCCTGAGCCCGCCGAGGTGACATCGAGTTGCCCCATACACCGCAGGGCGGTCCGTACCCGCCAGTAGGGGTACGGACCGCCCTGGATGTTCATGACATCGTCACACCGAGTCAGCTCTTCAGAGCCGCCAGTGCCTTCTTGAGCAGGGCCGCGCGGTCGGTGGCCGAGGTGACCTGCTCCAGGCCGAAGCCCAGCAGTACGGTCCGGTCGGTGGTGACCGCGCCGTAGGTCTGGAAGAGGGCTCCGGTGCGGGTCCAGTCGTTCAGGACCGCGGGGCTGCCGGCGGGCGGGCCGGTCACGGTCCAGGCGCCGAGGGAGGTCTCGAAGCCCTCGATCTGGGTGGCCGTGCCGCCCACGACGAGCGAGGTGTCGTCGGCGAGGACGCCGTGGCCGCCGGTGCCCGGGTCGGTGATGTAACTGAGCGAGACCTCCACGGACTTGCCCGCGTAGGCGCTCAGGTCGAAGCCGACCTGCTGCCAGCCGTTGGACGCTCCGGTGAGGCTGTTCCACGAGCCGGTGGTGCCGGTCGCGGTGCAGCCGCTGCTCGCGACCGTCAGGTAGTGCTTGAGCCAGGGGTGCTCGGCGACCAGGAATCCGGCCTCGCACTCCGTCGGTACGGCGGTGCTGGTGGCGCCGCCGACCTCAGGGAGCGTGGTCCAGTCGTCGGCCCCGGTGGTGTGGATCTCGACGACGGCGTGGTCGTAGCCGGGCTCGGTGTCCCACAGCAGCTCGCTGCGCAGCGTGGGCTTGTCGGCCGCGGTCACCCCGGTGAGGTCGATGGTGCGGGTGAGGCGCTTGTAGGCGTCGTCGGTGTGGACGGCCGCCGCCATGTACGAACCCGCGTAGGGCCCGTACGGGTTGACGGTCCCGGCGAACTTGCCCGCCCCCGCGCTCGCGAACTGCGGGTACTTGGCGGGGGACAGCGAGTCGGAGGTGACGCTGTAGGTGCCCGCCCGGTCCAGCGGGTTGCCGGGCGCGCCGCTGAGCGCTCCGGTGAATCCGTCGAGCTTGTTGGAGCCGGTGAAGCCGGTGGCCCCGGGGGTGGACGTACGGGAGTAGGCGCCCAGGTAGTACTGGCTGAAGTCGTTCGAGGGGGTGCCGTCGGCGAGGGCGACGGAGCCGCCGGCCTGTTCGCCGGCCTCGATCAGCTTGCCGCCCTCGTTGAGGAAGGCGCGCAGCTGGAGCTGGGTGTCGTTGCCCGGTCCGGCCGCGCCGGAGTAGTGGACGACCGTCTTGAAGTGGTCGAGCACGGCGAGCGCGTCGGGCGCGCCCTGGGTGGCGACGTCCCAGACGAGCGGCTTGCGGCCGTTCGCCTTCAGCGCGTCGACGTAGGCCTGCGCCTGGGTGGCGGCGGCGCCCTCCTCGGCGACGACAAGGGTGTCGGCCGAGGGCAGCTTGGCCACCGTGTACGTGAAGTGGGCGCTGGAGGTGGGTTTCCCGGCCTTCGTCCTGCCGGTGAACCACACCTCGACCTTGTCGCCCGGGTCGCCGTCCTTGACCTTGGCCCGGTACTCGTCGAAGTACAGGTTGTCGTCCCCGCCGTAGGTCTGGCCGCCCTTCCAGGGCTTGAGCGCCACGTCCTGCGTACGGCCGCCGTTGACGCGGTACTTGAGCTCCTTGTCGCGCACGGACTTCCGTACGACGACGGAGACCGTCTGGTCGGCGCCGCGCGCGTACGACGTGGCGAAGGTGGCCGGGGTGAAGTCGGCGGCGCTGAGGCCGACGGACGACTTCGGCTGGTCGGGGTGGACGGCCGTCTCGGCGACGGAGAGCGCGAAGGGGATGTTCTTCGCGAACTCGTCCTGGATCAGCTTCTCGTCGTCGGGGAAGTTGAAGACGGACTGGCAGTCGGCCGCGTTCCAGGCGTCGTTGGGGTCGATGTTCGACGCGGTCTGGCAGGTCGACATCTCCGGGGTGAACATCGACATGCCGTTGACGTTCGACGCGTGGCCGTCCGCCTCGCCGTTGGTCGTGTACAGCTCCGAGGAGACCTGCGAGTGGTAGCCGGGGATCGCCGGGTTGTCGGGCGTGCCCGCGAGCGCCTTGTAGAGCACGTCGTCCGGGGTGGGTGTCGCGACCTGCCAGCCGACCCCGTAGAGGAGGAGTTCGGCGGCGGAGTGGTAGTTGATGCCGTAGGTGAAGCCGATCCGCTTCTCGAAGTTGTCGAGCGCCTGCGTCTCGGGCTCGGAGGCGGGGGCCGTGCCGCGGTACGTCTCACTGGTCGGGTTCGGGGACGAGCCCTCGTCGTCGTAGCCCCACTTGTAGGCGAAGTTGCGGTTGAGGTCGACGCCGTCGCCGGTGGAGATGGTGCCGTCGCCGTTGACGTCCCGCAGGTTCTTGCGCCACAGGCGGGTGTTGGTGTCCTTGAAGGTGTAGTCGTAGCCGTCCGGGTTGGCGGAGAGCACGAACCACAGTTCCGTGGAGTCGACGATCTTCTTGACGCGCTTGTCGGTCTTGTAGTTGTCCAGGTAGTAGTGCATCAGCCGGCGGGTCATTTCCGGCGTGATCCACTCGCGCGCGTGCTGGTTGGACACGTACAGCACCGAGGGCTTGGAGCCGTCCTTGGTCTTCTTCGCGTTCTTGGTCAGTTTGAGCGCGAGGATGTCCTGGCCGTTGATCGTCTTGCCGATGGACTCGACCTTGGTGAGACCGGGGTTGGCCTGCCCCGTCCTGACGATCTCCTCTTTCAGACCGCCGCTTCCGCTGTACGGCCGGAACACGCCCTGCGCCGCGTTCTCGACGCGGGTCTCGGCCTTCGCCGAGAGGGTGTGCTCGGTGAGGTCGACGCCCTGCTTCTCCAGCTTCTGGGCCTGCTGGTCGGTCAGGTAGACCTCGACGGAGGTCTTGCCGGCGGCCGAGAACTGGTTGTCGCCGAGTTCGTGCGCGTCCTGTCCGGCCTTCAGGAGCAGGGGTATCTGCTTCTGGGTGACGTCGGCGTGGAAGACCTTGACCTCGTCGGGGTCGGCCTTCGCGGAGCTCCCGCCCTGCGCCTGGGCGATGGGCGCGATGCTCGCCCCGGCCATCAGGAGCGCGCCGACAGCGAGGATCGATCTCGCTCTGTGTCTCATGAACCCCCCTTGCGATTGTTCGCCACAGCAGCGAACAGTTGCCAGGCTCATGACACTTCATGATCGAGTCAAGGGCGACACAAGGACAGACAAACGCCGGTGAGGATATCCCAAGGGGACATCCGCACCGGCGTGTTGAGAGATCGTCAGGCGACAGGGGGTGTCAGCCGACCATGTTGTCGGCCATCTCCTCGGTGATGCTGGACTCCGTGCCCGGGATGCCGAGGTCCTGGGCCCGCTTGTCGGCCATCGCCAGCAGGCGGCGGATACGGCCGGCCACCGCGTCCTTGGTCAGCGGCGGGTCGGCGAGCGCGCCCAGCTCCTCCAGGGAGGCCTGCTTGTGGTCCATGCGGAGCCGGCCGGCCGCCGCGAGGTGCTCGGGGACCTCGTCGGCGAGGATCTCCAGCGCGCGCTGCACCCGGGCGCCGGCGGCGACGGCCGCGCGGGCCGAGCGGCGCAGGTTGGCGTCGTCGAAGTTGGCGAGACGGTTCGCCGTGGCGCGCACCTCGCGGCGCATCCGGCGCTCCTCCCAGGCCAGCACCGACTCGTGCGCGCCGAGCCGGGTGAGCAGCGCGCCGATCGCGTCGCCGTCACGGACGACCACCCGGTCGACCCCGCGCACCTCACGGGCCTTCGCCGCGATCGACAGCCGGCGGGCGGCGCCGACCAGCGCGAGCGCGGCCTCCGGACCCGGGCAGGTCACCTCCAGGGAGGAGGACCGGCCGGGCTCGGTCAGCGAGCCGTGCGCCAGGAACGCGCCGCGCCAGGCCGCCTCGGCGTCACAGGTCGCCCCGGAGACCACCTGTGGCGGCAGACCCCGGATGGGGCGTCCGCGGCCGTCCACGAGGCCCGTCTGCCTCGCCAGCTGATCGCCGCCCGCGACCACCCGGACGACGTAACGGGAGCCGCGGCGCAGTCCGCCGGGCGCCATCACGATCAGTTCGGAACTGTGGCCGAAGATCTCCAGGATGTCCCGCTTGAGCCGGCGCGCCGCCATCGCGGTGTCCAGCTCCGCCTCGATCACGATGCGCCCGCTCACCAGGTGGAGGCCTCCGGCGAACCGCAGAATGGCGGAGACCTCCGCCTTCCTGCAGCAGGTCCGGGTGACGGGGAGCCGGGAGATCTCATCCTTCACCGCTGCCGTCATCGCCATGGGCCGATCCTTCCATGCATCCGAAAAATACGGTCGTACGCGGCGGCCAACAGCTCCGGGTCGTGCCTTGGAGTTCCGTCGGTCCGAGCCACCGGCGCCAGCTCGACCGCGGCGTCCAGCCGCTTGGCGGCTTCGGTGAGCGACGCTCGGTCGGGCACGGCGGCCTCGTCGGCCAGCACCACGTCCAGGGCGAGTTTAGGGGCGTGTCGTCCCAAAACCTCCAAATGACGCTGCGGGGAGAAGCCATCGGTTTCTCCGGGCTGCGGAGCGAGGTTCAGGGAGAGTACCCGGCGCGCCTTCGTCTCGGTGAGCGCGTCGAGCAGTTCCGGCACCAGCAGGTGCGGGATCACCGACGAGAACCAGGAGCCGGGACCGAGCACCACCCAGTCCGCGTCGAGCACGGCGGCGACCGCCTCGGGCACGGCCGGCGGGTCGTGCGGCACGAGGTGCACGGACTGCACCTCGCCGGGCGTCAGCGCCACGGTCGCCTGGCCCCGCACGGTGTCGACGTCGTCGGGCCGCGCCGGATCGTGCCCCTTGACCAGGGCCTGGAGCTCCAGCGGTACGGCGGACATGGGCAGCACGCGCCCGTGCGCGCCGAGCAGCTTGCCGACCAGGTCGAGGGCCTGCACATGGTCCCCGAGCTGCTCCCACAGGGCGACGATCAGCAGATTGCCGACCGCGTGCTCGTGCAGGTCGCCCTTGGACTGGAAGCGGTGCTGGATGACGCGGGCCCAGGTCTGGCCCCAGTCGTCGTCGCCGCACAGCGCGGCCAGGGCCTTGCGCAGGTCGCCCGGGGGCAGCACGCCCAGTTCGTCGCGCAGGCGGCCGCTGGAGCCGCCGTCGTCGGCCACGGTGACGACGGCGGTGAGGTCGCCGGTGATCCGGCGCAGTGCGGTGAGCGAGGCGGACAGCCCCATACCGCCGCCGAGGGCGACCACCTTGGGCTGGGTGCCCCGTCGGCGCGGCTTGCCGCCGCGGGCCTCCACGGGCCTGGTCGTACGTCCCTCGGGCACCACTCGGCGCAGCCGGCCGAGCCGTGGGCTACGTCCCGTCATTCCCGTCCCATGTCCCGGTGTACGACCACCGTCTCGACGCCCTCGGCCACGAGCCGCGCGGCGAGCTTCTCCGCCGTGGCGACCGAGCGGTGCTTGCCGCCGGTGCAGCCGATCGCGATCGTCACGTACCGCTTGCCCTCGCGGCGGTAGCCGGCCGCGATGAGGCGCAGCAGCTCGGCGTACCGGTCGAGGAACTCCTTGGCGCCGGGCTGGTTGAAGACGTACGCCGAGACCTCTTCGTTGAGGCCGTTGAAGGGGCGCAGCTCCGGAATCCAGTGCGGGTTGGGCAGGAAGCGCATGTCGGCGACCAGGTCGGCGTCCACGGGGAGGCCGTACTTGAAGCCGAAGGACATGACGGTGGCCCGCAGTTCGGGCTCCTCCTCGCCGGCGAACTGGGCGTCCATCTTGGCGCGCAGTTCGTGGACGTTGAGGCTGGAGGTGTCGATGACGAGGTCGGCGTCGCCGCGCAGTTCGCGCAGCAGCTCGCGCTCGGCGTCGATGCCGTCGACGATGCGGCCGTCGCCCTGGAGGGGGTGCGGGCGGCGCACGGACTCGAAGCGGCGCACCAGGGCGTCGTCGGAGGACTCCAGGAAGACGATCCGCCGGGTGACGTTCTTCGACTCCAGGTCGGCGAGGGACTCGCGGAGGTTGTCGAAGAAGCGCCTGCCGCGTACGTCGACGACGACCGCGATCCGTGCCACGTTGCCCTGGGAGCGGGCGCCGAGCTCCACCATGGTGGGGATCAGGGCGGGCGGGAGGTTGTCGACGACGAACCAGCCGAGGTCCTCCAGACACTTGGCGGCCGTGGACCGCCCGGCCCCGGACATGCCGGAGATGATCACCAGCTCGGGGATGGCCGCCTCGGGCACCCCGCCGGCTGTCGTGCTGTCCGTGCTCACCTGTGCTCCGTCGTCCTGGACCGCCTGCTGCGAAGCCTGATCGTCGCCCGTTTCCTTGTGCGTCCGATCTCGGTCCGCTGTGGGCTGCTTCTCTTGTTCCGTCATGTCTCCTGCCCCCGTCGCTCGTCCGGGGCGCCCGCGGGTACGGGCTCCCCCGGTGCACCCGCCGTCGTCGCGGGTGTCCCGTCTTCCATGTCATCCATGATCTCTCCAGTCGCCGTGTTCACGGCGGGTGCGGCCGGGGCCGCCTGGGCGAGGGCCACCGCGATGGTCTCGGCGGTCTTGCGACCTATGCCCGGAACCTCGCAGATCTGATCGATTGTCGCGGATCGCAGCTTCTTCACCGAACCGAAGTGCTTGATCAGCGCCTGCTTGCGGGTCTCGCCGAGTCCGGGCACGTCGTCCAGGGGGCTCGCCCGGAAGCGCTTGGCGCGCTTGGCGCGCTGGTAGGTGATCGCGAAGCGGTGGGCCTCGTCGCGGACGCGCTGGAGGAGGTAGAGGCCCTCGCTGGTGCGGGGCAGCACCACCGGGTCGTCCTCGTCGGGCAGCCAGACCTCCTCCAGGCGCTTGGCGAGACCGCACACGGCGATGTCGTCGATGCCGAGCTCGTCGAGGGCCTTCTTGGCGGCGGCGACCTGCGGCTGGCCGCCGTCGACCACCACGAGCTGCGGCGGATAGGCGAACCGCTTGGGACGGCCCTCGTCGTCCTTCAGGTCCGTGAGCTCGTCGCCGTCCGCCCACTCCCCCGTCTTCTCCTTCTCGGCGAGATAGCGCCGGAAGCGGCGGGTGATCACCTCGTGCATCGAGCGGACGTCGTCCTGGCCCTCGAAGCCCTTGATCTGGAAGCGGCGGTACTCGCTCTTGCGCGACAGCCCGTCCTCGAAGACGACCATGGACGCCACCACGTCGTCGCCCTGGAGGTGCGAGATGTCGTAGCACTCGATCCTGAGGGGGGCGCTGTCCAGGTCGAGGGCCTCGGAGATCTCCTCCAGGGCGCGCGAGCGGGTGGTGAGGTCGGAGGCGCGCTTGGTCTTGTGGAGGATCAGCGACTGCTGGGCGTTGCGCGCGACGGTCTCCATGAGGGACTTCTTGTCGCCGCGCTGCGGGATGCGCAGCGACACGTTCGACCCGCGCCGGTCCGTCAGCCACTGCTGGACCGGCTCCACCGGGTCGGGCAGGGCCGGGACGAGGACCTCCTTGGGGACGGAGTCCCCGGTCTCCTCGCCGTAGAGCTGCTGGAGGGCGTGCTCGACCAGGGCCGCGGTGGTGACGTCCTCGACCTTGTCGGTGACCCAGCCGCGCTGACCGCGGACGCGTCCGCCGCGGACGTGGAAGATCTGGACGGCGGCCTCCAGCTCGTCCTCGGCGACCGCGATCAGGTCGGCGTCGGTGGCGTCGGCGAGGACGACCGCGCTCTTCTCCATGGCCTTGCGCAGGGCCTCGATGTCGTCGCGCAGGCGGGCCGCCCGCTCGTACTCCATCTCCTCGGCCGCCTCCGTCATCCGCTGCTCCAGGCGGCGGATGTACGTGCCGGTGCGGCCGGCCATGAAGTCGCTGAACTCCTCGGCCAGTTCGCGGTGCTCCTCCTCGGAGACGCGGCCGACGCAGGGCGCGGAGCACTTGCCGATGTAGCCGAGCAGACAGGGGCGGCCAGTACGGGCGGCGTTCTTGAAGACGCCCGCCGAGCAGGTGCGGACGGGGAACACGCGCAGCAGCAGGTCCACGGTGTCGCGGATCGCCCACGCGTGTCCGTACGGCCCGAAGTAGCGGACGCCCTTCTTCTTGTGACCGCGCATCACCTGTACGCGCGGGTACTCCTCGTTCATCGTCACCGCGAGGTACGGGTAGCTCTTGTCGTCGCGGTACTTGACGTTGAACCGGGGGTCGAACTCCTTGATCCAGGAGTACTCCAGCTGAAGTGCCTCGACCTCCGTGGACACGACCGTCCACTCCACCGACGCGGCCGTGGTGACCATCGTGCGCGTGCGCGGGTGGAGTCCGGCCAGGTCCTGGAAGTAGTTCGCCAGGCGCTGGCGCAGGCTCTTCGCCTTTCCGACGTAGATCACCCGGCGGTGCTCGTCGCGGAACTTGTAGACCCCGGGCGAGTCCGGGATCTCTCCCGGCCTGGGGCGGTAGCTGGAGGGATCGGCCATGTTTCACACCCTACTGGCGCGGAGTGACAGCGCGGCGGGGCTGTGGACAACGCCGGGCACGCCCCGGCGGAACTCCTACCGCGACTCCAGAAAGGTGAGAACCGCCAGGACCCGGCGGTGGTCGTCGGCGGCCTCCGGAAGGCGGAGTTTGCCCAGGATGCTGCGGACGTGCTTCTCGACGGTGCCCTCGGTGACCCACAGCCTGCGGCCGATGCCGGCGTTGGAGCGGCCCTCCGCCATCAGTGCCAGGACCTCGCGCTCGCGGGTGCTGAGGACGGACAGCGGGTCGTCGCGGCGCTGCGCCGAGAACAGCTCGTGCACCAGGGAGGGGTCGACGACCGAGCCGCCCTTGTGGATGCGGTCGAGGGCCTCGATGAAGTCGTCGACGACCGTCACCCGGCTCTTGAGGAGATACCCGATCCGGTGCCCGCCGGCCAGCAGCTCCAGGGCCTCCTCGACCTCGACGTACGCCGAGAGGACGAGGATGCCGGTGCCGGGGTGGCGCTCCCGGATCTTACGGGCCGCCTTGAGGCCCTCGGTGGAGTGGTCCGGGGGCATCCTGATGTCGACGATCGCGAGGTCGGGCCGCTCGGTGTCCACCAGTTCCAGGAGCCGTTCCGCGTCACCGGCCTGGCCCGCCACCTGGTAGCCCAGGCGTTCGCACAGGCTCGCCAGGCCCTCTCTGAGCAGGACGTCGTCATCCGCGAGAACGACCCTTCCCCGCGCGGTCTGCTGCGATGCGTCCATCGTCTCGGCTCCCCTTGCCCGACCGGTGCCGTGCGCCAGGCACAGCCTGCCGGACCCGGTCGGGTACGGCTAGTGGGTAAGGGAATTGGGGGGTGACCGTGACGACAGGGGGCCGGGTCCGGACGATTCTCGAAGCAGTGCGGACGCGAGCGGACCGGTCGCCCCGGGTGAGGGGTTTCGGGCCGCGGGTCGGAAGGGCTGCGGGAGATGCGGCGGACACGGGCGGAGAGACGACGGCGGTCGGTCCGTGTCCACCGGTACGAGGACGACACCCGGTCCCCGAAGGACTTCCTGGACCCCCGGGACCCGGACGTGGTGCGTGCCGAGCAGCTGCGCGCCGACCCCGCGCGGCACCCCTGAAGCCGGACGGTCGCCTCTCCGTCCGAGAAGACCGCCCGACGCGTACGCGACGTCACCGAGTCCACGCTCCCCCGGCCTGGACCCCACCGCGTACGCCTCGGGCGGTCACAGCTCCGTTGCGGGCAGCGGCAGCCGCACGGTGAGTGTCGTGCCCTCCCCCGGTGGGCTGTCGACGCGCAGCTTGCCGCCGATCGCCTCCACCCGGTCGACGAGTCCGATGAGCCCGGAGCCGTGTCCGAGATCGGCGCCGCCCGCTCCGTCGTCGGCGATCGTCACCTCCAGGACGTCGTCCCCGGCCCGCGCGGTCACCCGCACGAAGCTCGCGCGCGCGTGCTTGGCGGCGTTGGTGAAGGACTCGGAGGTCACGTAGTAGACGGCGACCTCCGTCTGTTCCGGGAGACGGCCCGGAGGCAGCCGCAGGTCGAGTTCCACCGGGACGGCCGAACGGCGGGCGAGCGCGCGCAGGGCGGGGCCCAGGCCGCCCTTGGAGAGGATCGCGGGGTGGATGCCACGCGCGACCTGAAGCAGGTCGGTGAAGGCGTCGTCGAGGCCCTTGGCGATGTGTTCCAGTTGCTCGGCGAGTTCCTCCGGCTGTTCGTCCAGCATCGACTGGGCCGTTCTGAGGTCGAGTTGGAGCGAGACGATCCGCTGCTGGACGCCGTCGTGCAGATCGCGTTCGATACGGCGCCTGGAGGCGTCCCCGGCGGCCACCACGCGCGCGCGTGACGCCGTGAGCTGGTCGCGGCTGTCGGCGTTGGCGAGGGCGGTGGCGACGAGTTCGGTGAAGTCGGCGAGCCGGGACTCGGTGCCCGGGGGCAGCGGTTCGGGTCCGGCGGCGGTCGCGACGACGGCACCCCACAGCCGGTCGTCCACGACGATGGGGGCGCCCACCGAGCGGCCCACGCGCGCGGGGCGTGCGGTGCGGGCCACCTCCTCCGCGGCCTCCGTCGCGGCCGGGTCGGTCTCGGCGGTGGGCCCGTGGGCGGCTCCGAGGACGGTGGCCGTTCCGTCGGCGCCGTAGCGCAGGACGGCGGCCGAGCCGCTGCTCAGGACCTTGCCCACCTGGTCGGCGACTTCGGAGAACACCTCGTGCGGCGGCACCCCGCGCGCGACGAGGGTGGCGACCCGGCGCAGCGCGGCCTGTTCACGGGCGGCACGGCGGCTCTCGGTGACATCGCGCGCGGCGGCGTAGATCAGTCCCTCCGCGGTGACCGGGTGGGCGCTCCACTGGAGCCAGCGTTCGGTGCCGTCGTCCCGGAGGAAGCGGTTCTCGAACTCGCCCAGTTCGACACCCTTCGCCAGCCGGTCGAGGGCGGCACGCGTGCGTGCCTGGTCCTCCGGGTGCACGAACTCCAGCCAGGGTCTGCCGAGCAGCGCCTCGGCGGAGTGGCCGAGGGTCCGCTCGAAGGCGGGGTTCACGCGCTTGAAGTAGCCGTCGAGTCCCGCGATGCACAACAGGTCGAGGGAGAGGTGGAAGATGCTCGCCAGTTCCTGCTCGGCCTTGTCGCGTCGCCCGTGGGCGGCGGCGAAGGATGCCATGGTGCCGTTCATGCCGCCCAGGAGCCGCGCCCACGCCCCTTCGAAGGCGGCGACGTCCGCGCGGTGGCCGAGTCGGTTGTCGTCGATCGCCACGCTCATGGCGTTGATCTCGGCGGCGAGCCGTCCGGTGGTGACCCTCAGTTCGCGGAACGTGTCGGCGACGGCGCCGAGTTCGTCCCGGCCGGCGTACCGGATGTCGTACGACAGATCGCCCCCGGAGAGTGCCCGGGCGCCGGCGGAGACCTCGCCGAGCGGGCGGGTGATCGACAGCCGCAGGGCCAGTGCGAGGACGGTGACGGCGGCCAGGACGGCCAGCGACACGCCGAGGTCGCGGGTCTCACGCGCGCGTGCGGTGTCCAGGTCGCGCGTGGCGTCACGGCCCAGTTCGGCGGCGGCCCGGTGCTGGACGACGCGCAGCGCCTCGATGCGCCGGGTGGAGGCGGTCAGCCAACTGTCGTACGTGGGCCAGGCGTTCCGCTGGGTGTGCGGGTCGGCGAGGATCTCGCGGGTCTTGCGGACGACGAGACCTGGGTGCTGGAGGAGGACGACGTACAGCCTGCCCCTGAGGCCGGCGGGCGCGGTCCGGCCGAAGTCGTCCAGGAGCGCCTTCTCCAGGGCGGACCAGCGGTCCGTGGCGATGGGGTGCGGGGCGTCGGGGGCGGCGAACAGGACGGCCAGCTCGGTGCGTTCGCGTTCGGCGGCCTCGATGGCGTTCAGGAGCGCGACGTGGGCGTCGGCGGCCTGGCCCGAGGTGCGGGTCGGGCGGCCGGACTCCAGGGTGGCGGCCAGCTCCAGGAGGTCGTGCTCGATCGTGTCGTACTGGTCGGCGAGTTGGGGCGCGGTGAGGGAGCCGGTCCCGGTCTGCAGCCGCAGGGCGCGGAGTTGGCGGCTGCGGGCGTCGAGCCGGCCCGGCACGTCGAGCGGTCCGGTCCGGTCGGCGGCGTCGAGGAGGGCCGCGCGCAGGGCTCCGTCGGTCGCGTGCTGTGCCCCGGCGCGTTCCTTCAGGGTCGCGGATCCCGGACGCAGCCGGGCCTTCACGGCGGCGATGCGTTCCCTGGCGAGCGCGTCGGTCAGCGCGGTGGTCCGGAACGACAGCTCGGTCGCCGTCCTGAAGTCCCGCAGGGTCTGGGCGTCGTGCCACTGCGAGACGGCGCCGAACGCGGTGAACGCCATCATGCCGGTCACCGGGAGCAGCACCAGGAGCATCAGCTTGCGCCCGACGCGCAGCCGGGCGAGGAAGGGGATGCGGAGGTTGGCGGTGGGCCGGGGGCGGCGCATGGCGGGCTTCAGCAGCGGCCGGTGGGTGGGGAGTGCGGATGGTGGTCGGTCACATGCTCAGCCTGCCCCGAACCAGCCATGATCGTCAGGGTCTTGGCTAGGACGAGTACCGCCGAGCCGGGCACGCACGCGTGGCGCTCGGGGCGGGCACGCACGCGTGCCGCCCGTTTTCACGAGGTGTTCGTCGGATACCCGTCGTGCGCCGCGAGGTCCTTGTCGATCTTCTTGGCGGCCTCGTCCAGGGTGGCCCGGACCGGAGCCCGATCGAAGATGATCTTCGCGAAGGCCCGGGAGAAGGCGTCGCTGATCGCCGGATAGGCCGGCGTCTGCGGCCGGGGCCGGGCCACGCCGTCCCGGAGCTGTTCGATGAACAGATGCTCGGGGCCGCCCGGTGCGTACTGCGACGAGAGCTTGATCGCGCTCTCGGTGGCCGGGATCGCCCCGTTGGCCACGGTCATCCGGTGCACCTGGGCGGGCTGGAGCAGGAAGGACAGGAAGCGCCAGACGGCGTCCCCGTCGGCGTTGCCCGCCGGGACGCCCCACTGGAAGGAGCCCATGCCGGTGACGGTGCCCTGGCCGAAATCGGGCAGCGGGACGATCGTGACGTCCCCGGGGAAGGCCTTGTTGAATTCCGGATAGGTCCAGTGGCCGCACCAGGAGATCGCGCTGCGGCCGCTGACGAACGCCTTGTCGTCCTTGACCATGTCGATGAGCCCGGCCCTGGCCCAGTTCTGCATGGTGGTGAGCGCCTCGACCGAACCGGGGCCGTTCACATAGCCCTCGGCGGTGCGGTGGTTGCCGGGCTCCACGAGGTCGCCGCCCGCCGACCACACGGCGGGTGCGAAGCCGTAGGTGTTCCACTCCTGGCCCGGCTGCGAGTAGACGAGCCGCAGGTCGAGCGGTGCCTTGTAGCCCTGGGTGCGCAACTTGCGGAGGATGCCGGTCAGTTCGGTGGCCGTCCAGGCGTCCTTGGGGCCGGTGGGGATCCGTATTCCGGCCTTCTTCATGACGGACTTGCGCACATACAGGCCCATGCCCGAGTCGAAGGTGCCGATGCCCCACAACCTGCCCGCGTAGGTGCCCTGTTGACGGATCGTCGGCAGCAGGTCGGCACGGACGCTGGCGGGCACGCAGGAGTCGATCGGCCGGAGCTTGCCCGACCATGCGTAGCTGTAGAGGTTGGGCCCGTCGAAGTCGAGGAGGTCGGGCAGGTCCCCGCTGGCGGCGGCGGACAGCACCAGGTCGTTGTAGACGCGGTTCTCCGGGAGGGTGACCAGCGAGACCCGCACCTTCTTCTGCCGCTGGTTGAACTCCTTCACCTGGCTCTGCAGCGTGGTGAACTCGCCGCTCGGGCCCGCGTGGAACCACACGGTGATGTGCGCCGTGCCGTTGATCTTCCCGTCGCAGGTGGTGTCCTTCGGGGACGCGCTCACCCCCTTGGCGTCGCTCCCGCCGCCGTCGCACGCGGCCAGCAGCAGGGCCGCGCACAGCACCCAGGGGACCAGGGTGCCCCGTACCCGGCGAACCGCGGGCCACGCGCGCGTGGCGCTCGTACCGCTCATGGCACACCCCCACTCGACCGGCCGACTCGGCCTCCCCAGGGTGGCGACATGCTACCGCCCGTCGTGTCGCCATCGCCCTGTGTGCACGAGAACCTCCTTTCATGGCACGGGACTTCAGCACTTTCCGGCTAGCCGGAAGGCGCGAGGGACCGCTCGTTGGCAAGCTGTGGACATGTCGCTGCGCTGTCTCCTCGTCGATGACAGCGCCCGGTTCCTGGAGGCGGCTCGCGCCCTGCTGGAACGCGGCGGAGTCGAGGTCGTCGGTATTGCCTCGACGGGCGCGGACGCCGTCTCCCGGGCCCGGGAGACGGCCCCTGACGTCGTCCTGGTCGATCTCGACCTCGACGGCGAGAACGGCTTCGACGTCGCGCGCCGCCTGGTGGGCGACGTACCGGCCGTGATCCTCATCTCGACCCACTCCCGGGAGGACTTCCAGGAACTGATCGCCGCCAGCCCCGCGCGCGGATTCCTGCACAAGTCGTCCCTGTCCGCGCGGGCGATCAGGGACGTCCTGAGCGACGGCGGACCGACCGCACCGCCCTGAACCCACCCACCACGACTCGGCCAGGTCACACCGGACTGTTGGGCGACAGGTGTTGTCGGGACTTGGTCAACACGCTTCAATGCGGGGGAACTCGGGGCGTGAACGACGGCGTACGGATGTGAAGACCCTTCTCCGATGCCGACGGGGGCCCCGAAGCAACCCGCGCGAACGGCCTGACCAGCCGTTGTGAACATTCACAGAAAGGGCCCCTGCATGCCGCACGCCACACAGCAGGCGGACGCCGCCACCGCGGAACTCGACTCGGCCCTGCGCGGCGGCCCCTTCCACGTCGCGCTGCGCGCCGCCATCGCCGCCCGCGGACTGCCGCTGCAGCGCGTCCAGCACCATCTGACGCGCTACGGGGTCAAGGTCGGCGTCACCAGCCTGAGCTACTGGCAGCAGGGCGCCCGCCGCCCGCAGCGCCCCGAGTCGCTGCGCGCCGTACGGGCCCTGGAGGAGATCCTCCAGCTCCCCGAGGAGTCCCTGATCCGGCTGCTCGCCGAGGCCGAGGAACGCTCGGTCGCCGCCCGCCCCGCGGCCCGCTCCTACCGCTCCTTCGTCGAGGCCTCGGGCGTCCTGGAGCAGCTCCTGGCCGAACTGGAGTCCACGCCCGACAGCGGGCTGCACACCTTCGGCCACCACGAGCGGGTGCGCGTCGGCCCGCGCCGCGAGCTGGCGAGCCGCGAGTCGCACCACATCGTCCGCGCCCACCGGGACGGCATCGACCGCTTCATCGCCGTCCACTACGGCGACCCGGGCTGCACCCCGGAGCACATGACGGTGCACGCCCTGGAGAACTGCCGCACGGGCCGCGTCCGCCGCCACCACGACACCGGCATGCTGGTCGCCGAGCTCCTCTTCGGCACCCGGTTGCGCTCGGGAGATACGTTCCTCTTCCGCTACGGCGTCGAGGACGGCACCGCCGGCGTCTCCCGCGAGTACGTCCGCGACTTCGGTTCCGCGGGCGGCCAGTACGCGCTCCAGGTGAGCTTCGACGAGAACACGCTGCCGGCGCGCTGCCACCGCTTCACCCAGCACTCGGCGGCGGCCCCGCGCAGCGGCCGTCAGGAGCTGCGGCTGACCGGACACCACTCGGTGCACCTCGTGGAGCCGCGGATGCGGTCGGGGATCGTGGGGATCGGCTGGGACTGGGAGTGAGCCGCGGCGGCCCGGACGCCCCAGGGGTCAGGCGCCCGGCCCCGCGACGATCCTGCCGTTCTCGGCCGTCACCTTGAGCTCCGTCAGCGGCTCGGTGGCCGGGGACTGGAGCACCTTGCCCGTGGTGGCGTCGAACTGGCTGCCGTGGCACGGGCAGATGAGAGTCGTGCCGTCCAGCTTGTTGATGGGGCACTGCGCGTGCGTGCAGATCGTGCTGTACGCCTTGAGGGTGCCGTCCGCGGCCCGGCTGACGACGACATTGCTGTCCCGGTAGAGCTTGGCGCTCCCCTTGGCGATCTCGCTCTCCGCGCCGAGGTCCACGGGCGCGGTCGGCGTCGCGGAGGTCGCCGAGCCGCCGCCCGAGCAGGCGGTGAGCCCGAGCCCGGCGACGGGCGTGAGGACCGCTCCGCGCAGGACGGTACGACGGCTCGGGACGGGGCGGCCGGGCATGCGGGTCTCCAGCTGTTCGGGCTGTTCAGAGGTCGTGCACGCTGACGATACCGGTGGAGTTCCGCCCGCTTTGAGTCGGGTTCACCCCATGAGCGCTCACCGTACGTAAACGTTTGCGCAAGCGTTTACGCGAGGCGCCGGATGAGATACGTTCCCGGCCGGAAGGCCCGCCGCAATCCAGGGACTCGGGGAGGGACCCGTCATGGCCACCATGGCCGACGTCGCACGCAGCGCCGGTGTGTCCGTCGCGACCGTCTCGCACGTCCTGAACGACACCCGCCCGGTGCTGCCCGGCACCCGGCAGGCCGTGCTGAGCGCGATCGAGGAGCTGGGCTACATCCCCAACACCCTCGCCCGCTCCCTGGTGACGTCCCGCACCCGCTCCATCGGCCTCGCGGTGTCGGCGATCAGCAACCCGTACTTCACGGAGATCCTCCAGGGCGTCGAGGCCGGCGCCCTGGAGCACGGCTACAGCCTGCTCATCACCGACCCGCACGACGACCCGGAGCACGAGCTCAAGGTCGCTCAGCTCCTGCACGAGCGCCGGGTGGACGGCATGATCGTCGCACCGTCGGCGGACCCCGACGCCCTCGTCGCCTACCTGGGGCGGCACTCCGTACCGACGGTGTTCCTGGACCGGGTGGTCAAGGCGCCCCCGGACGACGCGTCCCCCTCCGACCAGGCGAGCGCCTCCGGTCGAGCGGGCGCCTTCGACCAGGTGTGCGCCGAGAACATCGAACCGACGGCGCAGCTGGTCACCCATCTCGCCGGACTCGGCCACCGCCGGATCGGCCTCGTCGCGGGCCTTCCCGGGCTCAGCACCACCGGCGAGCGGATCGCCGGATACCGGCACGGCCTCGCCGCCGCCGGACTCCCTTACGACGAGCGGCTGTTGGCGTACGGCGACTCCGAGTCGGCCGCCGCCGAGCGGGCCACCGCGGCCCTGCTGTCCCTCACCGCCCCGCCCACGGCCCTGATCACCGCCAACAACGCGATGACCATCGGCGCCCTGCGCGCCCTGCGCGAACGCGGTCTGTCCGTGCCCGGCGACCTCGCGCTGTGCTGCTTCGACGACTTCGCCTGGGCGGACCTGTTCGAGCCCCGGCTCACCGCGATCGCCCAGCCCAGCAAGGAAATCGGCGCCGGGGCCGTACGGCTGCTGCTGGACCGGCTGGCCGCGCCGGACCGGCCCGCCCGTGTGCTGCGGCTCCCCTGCTCGTTCGTCCACCGCACGTCGTGCGGCTGCCCCGACCAGCCCGAGAAGTCCACGAAGGGAAACGTCTCGTGATCGTCGTCGCCGGTGAGGCCCTGATCGATCTGGTACCGCAGGGCCCGGGCGCCCTCGCGGTCCTCAAGCCGGCGCTCGGCGGCGGCCCCTACAACACCGCCGTCGCCCTGGGCCGCCTCGGCTCCGCCACCGCCTTCTGCTCGCGCGTCTCCCAGGACGCCTTCGGCGAGGCCCTGCTCGCCGGGCTGCGACAGGCCGACGTGGACGTCCTGGACGTACAGCGCGGCCCGGAGCCGACCACGCTCGCGGCGGCCACACTCGACGCGAACGGCTCGGCCACCTACTCCTTCTACGTCGACGGCACCGCCGACCGGCTCTTCGCGATGCCCTACGCGCTGCCGGCCGAGACCGAGGCGGTGTCCTTCGGCACCTGTTCGCTCGTCCTGGAGCCGGGCGCGAGCGCCTACGAGGAGCTGATGCGGACCGCCGCCGCACAGGGCGTGTTCACCGCGCTCGACCCGAACATCCGGGCCGGTCTGATCCCCGACGCCGATGCCTACCGGGCGCGCTTCAAGAGCTGGCTGCCGCACGTGTCGCTGCTGAAGCTCTCCGAGGAGGACGCGCTGTGGCTCGGGGGCACTCCCGTCGAATGGCTGGACGCCGGTCCCTCGGCCGTCGTGATCACCCAGGGCGGCGACGGTCTCACCGCGTTCACCCGGGACGGCAAGGTGTATCCGGTGCCGGGCGAGAAGGTCGACGTCGTGGACACGATCGGGGCCGGCGACACGGTCAACGCGGCGCTGCTGCACGGTCTGTCCGCCCGGGACGCGCTGTCCCCGGAGGGGCTGACGGGCCTGGGTCGCGACGGCTGGACCCGGTTGCTGCGGTACGCGGCGCGGGCGGCGGCGATCACGTGTTCGCGGGCGGGGGCGGAACCGCCGTACGCCTCCGAACTGGGCGATCTGTAGCGGGTGTTGAGCGAGTGCGGCGCCCTACGGGAGTTCCCGTGGGGCGCCGCATCCGTGTAGCCGCTCCGCGATGGTCAGGCCTTGCGGGCCCGCGTCGTCTTCTTCGCGGGCGCGGCCTTCTTGGCGGGAGCGGCGGCCTTCTTCGCCGCGACCGCCGCGGTCTTCTTGGCGGCCACCTTGCGCGGGGCCTTCACGGGGGCTCCGTCGCTGATCCGGTCGGCGTCGAGGATCTCGCGCAGGAACTTGCCGGTGTGGCTGGCCCCCACCGCGGCGACCTGTTCCGGGGTGCCCTCGGCGATGACGAGTCCGCCGCCCGCGCCGCCCTCGGGGCCCATGTCGACGACCCAGTCGGCCACCTTGATCACGTCGAGGTTGTGCTCGATGACGATGACCGTGTTGCCCTTGTCGACCAGGCCGCCGAGCACCGTGAGGAGCTTGCTGATGTCCTCGAAGTGCAGGCCGGTGGTGGGCTCGTCCAGGACGTAGACCGTGCGGCCGGTGGAGCGGCGCTGGAGCTCGCTGGCGAGCTTGACGCGCTGGGCCTCACCGCCGGACAGGGTGGTCGCGGACTGGCCGAGCCGGACGTAGCCGAGGCCGACGTCCTTGAGGGTGTTGAGGTGGCGGGCGATCCCGGGGACCGCCTCGAAGAACTCCGTGGCCTCCTCGATCGGCATGTTCAGGACGTCGGCGATGGACTTGCCCTTGTAGTGGACGTCCAGCGTCTCCCGGTTGTAGCGGGCGCCGTGGCAGACCTCGCACGGGACGTAGACGTCCGGCAGGAAGTTCATCTCGATCTTGATGGTGCCGTCGCCCGCGCAGTTCTCGCAGCGGCCGCCCTTGACGTTGAAGGAGAAGCGGCCGGGCAGATAGCCCCGCACCTTCGCCTCGGTGGTCTCCGCGAACAGCTTGCGGACGTGGTCGAAGACACCGGTGTACGTCGCCGGGTTGGAGCGGGGGGTGCGGCCGATGGGCGACTGGTCGACGTGCACGACCTTGTCGACGAGGTCGTCGCCGTCCACACGCGTGTGCCGCCCCGGTACGTTCCTCGCGCCGTTCAGCTCGCGGGCCAGGTGCGTGTACAGGATGTCGTTGACCAGGGTCGACTTGCCGGAGCCGGAGACTCCGGTGACCGCGGTGAACACGCCCAGGGGGAACGAGACGTCGATGTCCTGGAGGTTGTTCTCGCGGGCGCCGTGCACCGTGAGCCGGCGGGAGGGGTCGAGCGGGCGCCGGATCTCGGGCAGCGGGATGGCCTTCTTGCCGGACAGGTACTGCCCGGTCATCGACTCGTCGTTGGCGAGCAGTTCCTTCAGGGAGCCGCTGTGCACGACCTTGCCGCCGTGCTCGCCCGCGCCGGGGCCGATGTCGACGATCCAGTCGGCGACCTTGATGGTGTCCTCGTCGTGCTCGACGACGATGAGTGTGTTGCCCATGTCGCGGAGCCGGACCAGGGTCTCGATCAGCCGGTGGTTGTCCCGCTGGTGCAGGCCGATGGACGGCTCGTCGAGGACGTAGAGGACGCCGACGAGTCCGGAGCCGATCTGGGTGGCCAGGCGGATGCGCTGGGCCTCGCCGCCGGAGAGGGTGCCGGCCGCGCGGTTCAGCGAGAGGTAGTCGAGGCCTACGTCGACCAGGAAGCGCAGCCTCTCGTTGCACTCCTTCAGCACGCGCTCGGCGATCTTCTTGTCGCGGGCGTCGAGCTTCATCCCGCCCAGGAACTCCGCGCAGTCGCTGATGGACATGCCGGAGATCTCGGCGATCGACTTGTCCATGATCGTGACCGCGAGGACGACGGGCTTCAGGCGCGTGCCCTGACAGGTGGGACACGGCACCTCGCGCATATAGCCCTCGAAGCGCTCCCTGCTGGCGTCGCTCTCCGCCTCACCGTGCCGGCGCTTCACGAAGGGGACGGCGCCTTCGAAGGGCGTCGTGTAGACCCGCTCGCGGCCGTAGCGGTTGCGGTACCGCACCTCGATCTGGGTCTTGTGGCCGTAGAGCAGGGCCTTCTTGGCGCGCTGCGGGAGGCCCGCGAAGGGGATGTCGGTGCGGAAGCCCAGGGCGTCCGCGAGGGCGCCGATGAGGCGGCCGAAGTAGTCCTTGGTGTGGCCGTGCGACCAGGGGTGGATGGCGCCCTCGTCCAGGGACTTGTCCTCGTCCGGGACGATCAGCTCGGCGTCGACCTCCATGCGCGTGCCGATGCCGGAGCACTCGGGGCAGGCACCGAAGGGCGAGTTGAAGGAGAAGGAGCGGGGCTCCAGCTCCTCGAAGGACAGGTCGTCGTACGGGCAGTACAGGTGCTCCGAGTACATGCGCTCGCGCTCGGGGTCGTCCTCGGGGAGGTCGACGAAGTCGAGCACGACCATGCCGCCTGAGAGGCCGAGGGCGGTCTCCACGGAGTCGGTGAGGCGGCGCTTGGCGGAGTCCTTCACCGTGAGGCGGTCGATGACCACCTCGATGGTGTGCTTCTCCTGCTTCTTCAGGACGGGCGGTTCGGAGAGCTGGATGGTCTCGCCGTCCACGCGCGCGCGGCTGTAGCCCTTGGTCTGGAGGTCCGCGAACAGGTCGACGAACTCGCCCTTGCGCTCGCGCACCAGCGGCGACAGGACCTGGAAGCGGCTGCCCTCGGGCAGCGCCAGGACCTTGTCGACGACCGCCTGCGGCGACTGGCGCGTGATCGGGCGGCCGCACTCCGGGCAGTGCGGCTTGCCGATGCGCGCGAAGAGCAGACGCAGATAGTCGTAGACCTCGGTGATGGTGCCGACCGTCGAGCGCGGGTTGCGCGAGGTCGACTTCTGGTCGATGGAGACGGCCGGGGAGAGACCTTCGATGAAGTCGACGTCCGGCTTGTCCATCTGGCCGAGGAACTGGCGGGCGTACGAGGAGAGCGATTCCACGTAGCGCCGCTGGCCCTCGGCGAAGATCGTGTCGAAGGCCAGGGAGGACTTGCCCGACCCGGACAGGCCCGTGAACACGATGAGCGAGTCGCGTGGCAGGTCGAGCGAGACATTCTTCAGATTGTGCTCGCGCGCGCCACGGACGATGAGACGGTCGGCCACGCCGGTCCGCACCTTTCTTGAGAGAAGTGACAGGGGCGGGGCCCCCGTCGTTCTCAGACTAGGGGGAGCCACTGACAACGCCGGTCGGAATCCCGGCCGAGGCATAACAACCTCCGGCCTTCCAGCATGCCCGACGCCGCACCCGACGATATAGCACGTGCATTCGATTTACGGCACAGCTTCACCACCTTCACCCAAAGGTGTGGCGGGACTAGGGTCAGCAGCATGATTGATCACGCTCATGACCTGGCCTCTGTACATGACGCGACCGAACGGCTCCTCACCGCAGCCGCCGCACTGGACAACGCCTCGGCCGCCGAGCCGTCACGGCTCCCCGGCTGGAGCCGCAATCACGTCCTCGCCCACATCGCCCGCAACGCGGACGCCCTCGTGAACGTCCTCCAGGGGCGCCCCATGTACGCCACGGCGGGCGTCCGTGACGCCGACATCGAGCGCGACGCCCCGCGCTCCCTCGACGTCCAGCTCGCCGACGTGCGCGAGAGCGGGGCCCGCTTCCAGGAGGCGGGTGCCGCTCCGGCGGACTGGTCGCGCACCGTGGAGCTGCGCAACGGGGTCGTCGACACCGCGTCGCGCGTGCCGTTCCGGCGGTGGGTCGAGGTCGAGCTGCACCACGTGGACATGGGGATCGGGTACGAGCTGGAGGACCTGCCCGAGGAGTTCACCCGGCGGGAGATCGACTTCCTCGCCGAGCGGTTCACCGGGCACCCCGACGTGCCGTCGACACACCTTTCGGACTCCACGCGCGCGTGGAGCACGGGCCGGGCCGCCGAGAAGCCCGAAGTCACCGTCACCGGCAGCCCGGCGGAGCTGCTCGGCTGGCTCTGCGGACGCCGTGACGGGTCCGGTCTGACGGTCGACGGCGGCTCTTTGCCGGCGCTTCCCCCGCTATAGGGTGACCGCCATGACGTACAGCGGAGAGGTGACGGTCGGCGGTCCGGCGGACGTGCATGAGCTCACGGACCTGATGATCACCAAGATCGCGGTCGGGCCCATGAACAACAACGCCTATCTGCTGCGCTGCCGGGCCACGGACGAGCAGTTGCTGATCGACGCGGCCAACGACGCGGAGACCCTGCTCGGCACGATCGGTGACGACGGCATCGCGTCCGTCGTCACCACCCACCAGCACGGCGACCACTGGCAGGCGCTCGCCGAGGTCGTGACGGCCACGCGCGCGCGTACGTACGCGGGCCGCGAGGACGCCGACGGCATCCCGGTGCCGACCGACGTCCTGGTCGACGACGGCGACACGATCCGGGTGGGGCAGGTCGAGCTGACCGCGCGTCACCTCGTGGGCCACACCCCGGGCTCGATCGCGCTCGTCTACGACGACCCGCACGGGCATCCCCATGTGTTCACCGGGGACTGTCTGTTCCCGGGCGGTGTGGGCAACACCCGTAAGGACCCCGAGGCGTTCGCCAGTCTGATCCACGACGTCGAGACGAAGATCTTCGGCACGCTCCCGGACGAGACCTGGGTCTACCCGGGGCACGGCAACGACACGACCCTGGGCGCCGAGCGCCCGCATCTGCCGGAGTGGCACGCGCGCGGGTGGTGAACTCCCGGGCGTGAAGCGGTTCCCGCGCGCCCCGTGTGAATCCTTCGCACGCGCCGGTGTCGTACGCGCGCTCCCGGCACACATGGTTGCGCGGTCAACTGGAAGCAGCCCCGCTCAGGATGACGGCTCCTGTGCGGATGGGCCGCCGGTCCATCGATCCCCGCCCTCGACCGGCGGCCCCGGCAAGCGCGTCGCGGGCGGGATCGCACAGGGGTTGTTCACGAAAACGCAACACCCGTTCCCAATATGCGGACATTGAGGGCTGTGACCTCGACAAACAGGACGTTTGGCTGTCACTCTCCCGCCATGCACCTTGCCCCTCGCGCACCGCGTCGCGCGATAGCCGCCGTCACCATAGCCCTCTTCGCCACCGCTGTCGGCTGTGCTCCGCAACCGGACGACAAGGCCTCCGACAAGGCCTCCACGTCCGCCGGGACCACCTGCGCCAAGGGCAAGCTGGCCACCCAGACCTCCGGCAAGCTGACGATCGCGACGGACGAACCGGCGTACGAGCCCTGGTTCGAGGACGACAAGCCCGCCAACGGCAAGGGCTTCGAGTCGGCGGTCGCCTACGCCGTGGCGAAGCAGCTCGGCTACGACAAGAGCGCCGTCGTCTGGCAGAGCGTCCCCTTCAACAAGGCCTTCGCGCCCGGTGTGAAGACCTTCGACTTCGACATCAACCAGGTGTCGATCAGCGCCGAGCGCAAGAAGGCCGTCGACTTCTCGTCCGGCTACTACGACGTCCGCCAGGCCGTCATCGCGCTCAAGAGCAGCAAGGCCGCCAAGGCGACGACCATCGCCGGCCTGAAGGGCCTCAAGCTGGGCGCCCAGGTCGGCACCACGAGCCTGAACTACATCAGCGACGTGGTGAAGCCGACGCAGCAGGAGGCCGCGTTCTCCAAGAACGACCAGGCCGTCTCCGCGCTCAAGAACGGCCAGGTAGACGCCATCGTCGTCGACCTGCCGACCGCCTTCTACATCACCTCGGCCGAGGTCACCAACGCCAAGATCGTCGGCCAGTTCGAGAACCAGGGCGGCACGCCCGAGCAGTTCGGGCTCGTCCTCGACAAGGGCAGCGACCTCACCTCCTGCGTGACGTCGGCCGTGGACGCGCTCCGCAAGGACGGCACCCTGGCGGCGCTGGAGAAGCAGTGGCTGTCCGACGCCGTCGACGCCCCGGTCCTCAAGTGACCGTGGTGAAGGACGAGCCGGGCCGGGAGGGCGCGGACGACAAGGGCGACATGCCCGGCGGGGGCGACACGTACGTCCCCTCCGAGCGCCGCCTGGAGCGCGAGCGGCACAAACGCGCGCGTGCCCGTCGCGCGACCGCGATCGCCGCGGTGTCGACCCTGGTCACCGCCGTCGTCCTGTACGTGGTCGTGGTCAGCGCGCCGGGCTGGGAGCGCACCAAGGAGACGTTCTTCGACGGGCACTACGCGCGCGAGGCGTTCCCCAAGGTTCTCGAAGGCCTGTGGCTGAACATCCGGCTGCTGCTGATCTGCGGTGTCCTGGTGCTCGTCCTGGGGATGCTGATCGCCATCGCGCGCACCCTGCGCGGGCCGGTGTTCTTCCCGCTGCGGGTGCTGGCGGCGGCGTACACGGACTTCTTCCGCGGGCTGCCGCTCATCATCAACCTGATGATCGTGGTCTTCGGAGTGCCCGCGCTGCGGCTCCAGGGCGTGACCGTCGACCCCGTGTGGCTGGGCGGTACGGCGCTGACGCTGACGTACTCGGCGTACGTGGCCGAGGTGTTCCGCGCCGGCATCGAGTCCATCCACCCCTCGCAGCGCGCGGCGGCCCGCGCCCTGGGCCTGACCAACCGGCAGGCGCTGCGGCACGTGGTGCTCCCCCAGGCCGTACGCCGGCAAGTGCCGCCCTTGTTGAACGATCTGGTGTCCCTCCAGAAGGACACCGGGCTCGTGTCGATCGGCGGCGCGATCGACGCCGTACGGGCGTCCGACATCATCGCGCAGCGCGCCCTCAACTACACGCCGTACATCGTCGCGGGGCTGGTCTTCGTGGCGCTGACCATCCCGATGACCCGCTTCACGGACTGGGTGACCGCGCGGATGGACCGGCAGCGCGCCCAGGGAGGCACGACATGAGCACCGACGACACCGCTCCTGTGCTGCGCATGGAGTCCGTCCGCAAGACCTTCGGCACGTCCGTCGTCCTGCGGGACGTCGACCTGGAGGTCCCTCAGCACACCGTGACCGCGCTGATCGGCGCGTCCGGCTCCGGCAAGTCGACGCTGCTGCGGTGCGCGAACCTCCTGGAGGACATCGACGACGGCGCGATCTGGCTGGACGGCGAGGAGATCACCGACCCGCGCGTCGACCAGGACGCGATACGGCGCCGTATCGGCGTGGTTTTCCAGGCGTACAACCTGTTCCCGCACATGACGGTCCTGGAGAACATCACCCTCGCCCCGCGCCGGGTGCACGGCAGCTCCCGCGCGGAGGCCGAGGCGCACGCGCGTGAGCTGCTGGAGCGGCTCGGGCTCGGGGACAAGGCGGGCGCCTACCCGGACCGGCTGAGCGGCGGCCAGCAGCAGCGGGTCGCGATCGTGCGCGCCCTGGCCGTACGGCCCCGGCTGCTGCTCTTCGACGAGATCACCGCCGCGCTCGACCCCGAGCTGGTCGGTGAAGTGCTCGCCGTCGTCCGGGACTTGAAGGACGAGGGCATGACCATGGTGCTGGCCACGCACGAGATGGGCTTCGCCCGGGACGTCGCCGACCAGGTCTGCTTCCTGGACGGAGGCGTCGTCCTGGAGCGCGGCACCGCCCAGCAGATCTTCGGCGACCCGCAGCAGGAGCGCACCCAGCGCTTCCTGCGACGGATCGTGGAGGCGGGCCGGCTGTGACCGGCCGCTGTGACGGGGCCTCTGTGACGGGTCGTCTGTAAGGGGCGTGCGCCTGGAGGCCGGTGCTTACGCGTCGGCCTTCCCAGCCCCCGCCAGCGCGGCGACCCGCTCCACACCGAACACATACCCCTGCACACCGCACCCCGCGATCACGCCGTCGGCGCGCAGCGAGACGTAGGAGTGGTGCCGGAACGACTCGCGCTGGTGGATGTTGGAGATGTGGACCTCCAACACCGGCAGCCCGTCACAGGTGTTGAGGGCGTCCAGGATGGCGATGGACGTGTGCGAGTACGCCCCCGGGTTGATCACGATGCCGCAGTGGTTGAGCCGCGCCTCGTGGATCCAGTCGACCAGCTCGCCCTCGTGGTTGGACTGCCGGAAGTCCACCGTGCCGCCGTGCCCGGCCGCCGCCTTGACGCACAGCGCCTCGACGTCGGCGAGCGTGTCGGAGCCGTAGATCTCCGGCTGGCGCTGGCCGAGGAGGTTCAGGTTGGGGCCGTTGAGGATCATGATCGGGGCGTTGGCCAGGGTGCGGGGCACGGTTCCTCCGGTCCGTTCGGACATGTCGTTCGAGATGGGCCGCCGATTGACGGCCACTGCTCGGACCCGGTCTATCACGCCGCCTGCGCACCACCGTGCGCCCCCGTAACCGTTGTTCACTGTGGGTAGTTGACGCGGCATGCACGATGCACGCACCGTAGGCCCCCCGTCCATGCTGCGGCTCGCCGCCGCCTCCCTCGCCGGAACCGCGATCGAGTTCTACGACTTCTTCGTCTACGGCACGGCGGCCGCTCTGGTCCTCGGTCCGCTGTTCTTCCCGACGTTCTCGCCGGTCGCGGGGACCCTGGCCGCCTTCGGGACGTTCGGTGTGGGCTTCGTGGCGCGACCACTGGGCTCGATCCTGTTCGGGCACTTCGGGGACCGGCGCGGGCGACGGCCGGTTCTCGTCGCCTCGCTGCTGCTGACCGGTGCTTCGACGGTCGCGGTCGGCTGCGTCCCGTCGTACGGCTCGATCGGGGTGGCCGCTCCCGTGCTCCTCCTGATGCTGCGATTTCTGCAGGGGCTGGGGCTCGGCGGGGAGTGGGGCGGGGCGGTGCTGCTGACGGCCGAGCACGCGCCCGCCGGGCGGCGCGGACTGTGGTCGAGCTTTCCCCAGATCGGGCCGGCGGTGGGGTTCCTGCTGGCCAATGGCGTGATGCTGGCGCTGTCGGCGACCCTGACCGACGCGCAGTTCGCGCAGTGGGGCTGGCGGGTGCCGTTCTGGGTGGCCGGGGCGCTGGCACTGGGCGGGCTGTGGCTGCGTTCGTCGCTCGTCGAGAGTCCCCGGTTCCTCGAAATCGACGACCACGCGCGCGTGCCGCTCGCCGAGGTCGTGCGCGACCACTGGCGGCTGGTCCTGCTGACCGCCGGGGCGCTGTCGGTGGGGTACGCCATCTTCTACGCGGTGACGACCTGGTCCCTCGCCTACGGCACGGAGCGGCTCGGGGTCGGCCGTACCGAGATGCTGGCCTGCATCATGGCCGCCGTGGTGGTGAAGGGCTCACTGACCCCGCTGGTGGCGCTGCTGAGCGACCGCTACGGGCGCCGGCCGCTCTGCCTGCTGGGGTGCGCGGCCGCCGCGCTGTGGATGTTCCCGATGGTCGGGCTGCTCGCCACGGGTGCGCCGCTGCTGATGTTCCTCGGGTTCCTGGGGGCGCTGCTTGCCTTCGTGACGATGTTCGCCGTGCTCGGCGCCTATCTGCCGGAGCTGTACGAGCCGCGGGTGCGCTGCACCGGCGCCGCCGTGGGCTACAACCTCGGCGGGGTCCTCGGCGGCGCGCTCACCCCGATCGTGGCGACGGCGCTCGCCGAGCACGGCGGGCACGTTCCCTGGGGTGTGGGCGCCTATCTGACCGGGGTGGCGCTGTTCAGCCTGGGCTGCTTCGCGCTGCTGCCGGAGACGCGGCCTGTGCGGTTGGCGGTCCCCGAGCCGGCCACCGGGTGAGCCGGCTGGTGACTCGGCTACGGGTTGATCGCCAGCTCCAAGTACGCCGCGAACAGCACCAGATGGACGCCGCCCTGGAGCGGTGTCGCCCGTCCCGGCACCACGGTCAGGGAGCTGACCACCACGGTCAGGGCGAGCAGCACCATGTGGGTCGAGCCGAGGCCGAGGACGAGCGGTCCGGAGAGCCAGATGGACGCCAGGGCGACGGCGGGGATGGTGAGGCCGATGCTGGCCATGGCCGAGCCGAGCGCGAGGTTGAGACTGGTCTGCACGCGGTCGCGGCGGGCGGAGCGCAGGGCGGCGATGGTCTCGGGGAGCAGGACGAGCAGCGCGATGATCACGCCGACGACGGCGTGGTGCAGCCCGGCGGCCTCGACGCCGGACTCGATGGTCGGCGACACGCCCTTGGCCAGTCCTACGACCCCGATCAGGGCGAGGCCGAGCAGGCCCAGGCTGATCAGGGCGGTGCGGGCGGTCGGCGCGTCCGCGTGGTGGTCCTTGGTGATCACCGCACCCTGCCGGGAGACCGGCAGGAAGTAGTCGCGGTGCCGCACGGTCTGCGTGGCCACGAAGAGGCCGTACAGGGCGAGTGAGGACAGTGCGGCGAAGGTGAGCTGGGCGCCGGAGAACTCCGGGCCCGGCTTGCTGGTGGTGAAGGTCGGCAGGACCAGGCTGAGCGTCGCCAGGGTCGCCACGGTGGCGAGGGCGGCGCCGGTGCCCTCGGGGTTGAAGACCGCCGTGCCGTGCCGCAGCGAGGCGACGATCAGGCACAGGCCGACGATGCCGTTGCAGGTGATCATGACGGCCGCGAAGACGGTGTCTCTGGCGAGGGTCGAGCTCTTGTCGCCGCCGTCGGCCATCAGGGTGACGATCAGGGCGACCTCGATGATCGTGACGGCGACGGCCAGGACCAGGGAGCCGAAGGGTTCGCCGACGCGGTGGGCGATGACCTCGGCGTGGTGCACCGCAGCCAGGACGGCCCCGGCGAGGACCAGGGTCACCAGGGCGACGACCACGCCGGGCAGGTCCTTGCGCCCCCAGGTGAAGATCAGCAGGACGGCCGCGAGCACCGGTACGAAGGTCGTCCACCGGGTGGTGAGCGACCTGAGCCGAGTGATCATGAAGAGATCCTCGCAGAGGCGTACGGGCCCCGCACTCCGGCGTCGCGGAGCCCGTCGCGCGCTACTTGAACTCGGTCATGTCCAGGACGTCGCAGTCGGTGAAGGACGGCGGCCTGGTACACAGCGCGGCCATCTGCTGGGCGAATTCGGTGGTACCGGGATCGTTGCTGTTGCGCATGGCGTCCTCGTACGAGTCGAACTCGATCACGACGAGGACGTGGCCGGGCTTGTTCCTGTCCCGCAGGACGAGGCGGTGGGTGGGCCCGCCGTCGCGGCCGGCCATGCGTTTGTCCGCCTCCTCCGCCAGCTCTCGCATCTCGTCGAAGCGGTCGGTCTCGAAGTCGACGATCTGCACGAATTTCATCGCTGCGTCCATGGATGCCTCCACCCGGCCGTGCCACCCCCGGGGTGGGGGCGCTCGGTATCCAACGAAGCACCGGGAGCGGTGGTCGGCAATTCATCGTGCGGTGCTCCCGGTGTTCGTTGTTCCTACGTCCGGCGTGGTCAGGCGTCGATGCTGTCCTTCGGAGCGCCTTCGGTCCCCGTCTGCGCCGCCTCGGCCGCCGCCTGCTTCTTGTTGGCCATCAGGCTGGTGATCGTGGTGACGATCAGGACACCGCAGATCACGCCGAGGGAGACCGGGATGGAGATCTCCGGGACATGGACCCCGGACTCGTGCAGTGCGTGCAGCACCAGCTTGACGCCGATGAAGCCGAGGATGACCGACAGGCCGTAGCTGAGGTGGACCAGCTTCTTGAGCAGGCCGCCGATGAGGAAGTACAGCTGCCTCAGGCCCATCAGGGCGAACGCGTTGGCCGTGAACACGATGTACGGGTCCTGCGTCAGGCCGAAGATCGCGGGGATGGAGTCGAGGGCGAACAGCACGTCCGTCGTACCGATGGCGAGCATCACGACCAGCATCGGGGTCATGACCCGCTTGCCGTTCTCCTGGATCCACAGCTTGGTGCCGTGGTACCGGTCGGCCACGCCGAAGCGGCGCTCGGCGGCCTTGAGCAGCTTGTTCTCCTCGAACTCCTCGTCCTCCTCGTCGGCGCGGGCCTCCTGGATGAGCTTCCAGGCGGTCCAGATGAGGAAGGCGCCGAAGATGTAGAAGACCCAGGCGAAGTTGGCGAGGACGGCCGCGCCCGCCGCGATGAAGACGGCGCGCAGGACCAGGGCTATGAGGACGCCGACGAGCAGCACCCGCTGCTGGTACTGCGAGGGCACGGCGAACTTCGCCATGATCAGCACGAAGACGAAGAGGTTGTCGACGCTCAGCGACTTCTCGGTGATGAATCCGGCGAAGAACTCGCCGCCGGCCTGGCCGCCTCCGAAGATAAGCAGTCCGAGTCCGAAGAGTCCGGCGAGGGCGATCCAGACGATCGTCCAGATCCCGGCTTCCTTGATCGACACGTCATGCGGCTTGCGGCCGATGAAGAAGTCGACGGCGATGAGGGCGGCCAGCCCCACGATGGTCAGGACCCACAGGGTCACGGAAACATCCACTACTGCTCCTCCGGCGGTATTAACGGCAAATGGTCAGCGTCGTCGCTACCGGAGGTCTCTTCCACCTTGGACGGGCGTCCAGGGCCGACGCCCCGGGATCTGGCCTGATCCGTATTGACGGGTACGCCGCAGCAGATAGGGAGTACTCCCCTCCGTACGGAAGAGCTTACCCCAATCACCAAGGAAAGGTAAAGAGATGGGCAAAGAAAAGACAAAGTAGCAGGTGAGAGCTCTTTACCTGTACTTGGTACGCGCTGTCGCAACCTCGGTCAGCACCCGCTGGAGCACCTGACTGCCGGGCGGCACGAGCGAGGGCTCGTACGTCCAGGCATGACCCACCCACGGGTCGGCGAGATGGTCGTCGGGCAGTGGGGTGAGTCGCATCAGCGAACGCCAGAGCGGGTCGAGCAACGGGCCGTAGCCCGCCGCGTCCTCGCGGTCCGCGACCATCATCAGATGGACGCCGACGGCCGGTCCCTCGTCCGCGAGATAGCGCAGCTGGGTCACGGCACGGTCGTCGAAGCCGTGCGGGAAGTCGTTGACGATCAGCAGCTGTTCGGCCGTGTCGAGGCCGGGCGGCAGTGAGTCGGCGGCTCCGCCGCGCACCGCCATCTGCACCAGGTCCACCCGCTGGGTCAGCCGGGCCAGCACGTCCGCGACCCCGGCGGCCCCCACGGCGGGCGGCGCCGCGAGCACGCCGGTGTGCACCAGCGGGACCAGCGCCTGCGCCGCCGAACCGGCCGGGTCGATGACGTGCACGGCGAACTCGCCCACCGGATACACGGCCAGCAGCCGGGCCGCGTGCGCCACGGCCGTGTCGAGCGCGAGGCGCCGCAGCTCGTGGGAGTCGGCGAACGAGCCGTCCAGGGACTCCCCGCCACCGCTGTCGATCCACAGACCGCGCTCCAACGGCAGCCGCACCAGCATCGGGATCCGCAGGTCGGGGCTCTCCGGGAGGTGGAGGTCGCCCAGGCGCAGGGCCATGGGGATCTCCATCGGGACGCGGTATCCGTGCCAGACGGGGTTGTCCCAGCCGGCGAAGGCCAGTGGGAGCGCGGGTTCGACCACCTCGGACTCGGCGGCCAGCTGGGCGAGGTCCCGGTCGAGGGCCGCCCGCGCCTGGTCGACGAGTTGGGCGTGCTTGGCCTGGGCCGCCTCCCGGGCCGCGTCGCCCTGGCCGCCGATCCGGCTGCGCGGGTCGGACAGCGCCTGGTCGAGCTCCTTCTCCATGCGCGAGTCGGCGAAGTCGACCGCGCTGCGGTACGCGGCCATGGTGCGGGCCAGGTCCTCGAACATGCCCCACACCTGGTTGTAGAGCCGCTCCTCCATCGACCACCCGGTCGCGTCACCGGCGACGGGCTGCGCGGCCTGTCCGGGCGGAGCCGGGGGCGCGGTCGGCGCGGGCGACGGGGGCGCCCCGGTCCCCCGACGCGGGTGGCTGTAGTCGATCGGGCCACCGGTGGCGGGGGCGGCGGGCTGGGCGGCGGCCGGGTCCGCGGGGTATCCGGACGGCGGCGCCACAGCGCCTTGCGCACCGTACGGAGAGGTCGACGGCTGCGGTGCTACGGCCCCGGAGGCGCCCGGTGTCGTAGGACCGCTCGCGTCGGGGCCGATGCCCGGTGTGGCCGTCTGGCGGGTGCGGTCGCCGTCCGTGGTTCGAGGTGGGGGTGTTGCCACGGAGCGGGCCAGGCCCCGGGCCACCGCTTCGTTGATGCCGCCCGCGAGGTGGGCGGCCTGGGGCAGGCCCTGGTCGGTGAGGAGTTCGGCCAGGCCGCCCGCGTAGCCCTGGCCGACGGCGCGTACTTTCCAGGCGCCCTGTCTGCGGTACAACTCCAGGGCCACGACTGCCGATTCGGCGTCCAGGCCGGTGATCGTGTAGCTGGCGACCTCGGTGCCGTCGAGGCCGGTGACCGCTACGAAGGGTGCGGCGACGGCCCCGAAGCGGGTGGGGCCGCCGGCGCCGAGGGGCAGCGCGAGCAGCACGCTGACGCGGTGCACGGCCTCCGGCATGGCGCCCAGGTCCACCGCGAGACGGTGGTCGGCGGCGGCCTGCTTGGAGACCTCCAGGCCGGGCAGGGTCGGTGTGCCCGGGTGGGCCACCCATTCCACGCCGTGGATCCTGCCGCGCTCGTCGCCGAGCGTGGCGGCGGCCACGACCGGCTTGCCGGCCGCGACCCGGATCTCCAGACGCATCTGGGAGAGCGGGTGGTTCTGCCCTCGCACCAGCTCGGCCGCCATCGCTCTCGTCCCCCTGCTCAGCCGTGTCGTCCCGTGTGCGCCAAGCCGCCTTACAGGTGCGGCAGGATCGCCGGCATCAGGTCCTGGAAGGTGCGGCCGTTGGTCGGTGTGCCGAGGGCCGTCAGGGTCCAGCCGGAGCCGGTGCGGTGCACCTTCGCCATGATCTGGGCCGTGTACTGGCCGCCGCCCGCCAGCGTGTAGCGGGCCAGCTCCTGGCCGTTGGTCTCGTCGACCAGGCGGCAGAACGCGTTCTGCACCTCCTGGAAGGTCTGGCCCGTGAAGGAGTTCACGGTGAAGACGATCTGGTCGATGTGGACCGGCACGCGCGCGAGGTCGACGAGGATGGCCTCGTCGTCGCCTCCCTGGCCGACACCGCCGACGAGGTTGTCGCCGGTGTGCCGGACGGAGCCGTCGTCGCTCACCAGGTGGCGGAAGAACACCACGTCGACCGGCTGCTTGTCGGCGAACAGTACGGCGGACGCGTCGAGGTCGATCTCCCGGGTGCGCGAGCCGAACAGGCCGCGCCGGGGAGCCGCCTGCCAGCCGAGACCCATGCGCACCGCGGTCAGGCCGGTCCCGTCGTTCTTCTCAAGACTGATGGCCTGACCCTTGGTCATGTTGACGGTCACGGCTGTTCCCCTCTCGAACTGTCCCCTGTTGCCGCGGAATCCACGGCTGCCCAGAACCCTACGCAGCGGCACTGACAGTGCCGAACCCCGCATCGGACTTTGTGTCGGTCTTGCAACACAGAGCGCATATCCCGAGGTCCGGCGCTCCCCCAAGGGGGTCAGGCGAGGCCCGCCTCCTTCATCTGCCGCAGTTCCTTCTTCATCTCGTGCACCTCGTCGCGCAGCCGGGCGGCGACCTCGAACTGGAGGTCCGCGGCGGCGGCGCGCATACGCGCAGTCATCTCCTCGATCTGCTCCGCGAGTTCGGCCGCGGGACGGTCGGTCGGCACCCCGTCCTTGGCCTTCCCCTTGGCCGACTTGGACGCCTTGGCGGCCTTGCCGCCGAGCGCGGGCACGGGGGCCTTGGCGCCCTTGCCGTCCTTGGCCTTGCGATAGCCCGAGCCGAGCAGCTGCTCCGTGTCGACGTCCTCGCGGGCGATCTGCGCGACGATGTCGTTGATCTTCTTGCGGAGCGGCTGGGGGTCGATGCCGTGCGCCGTGTTGTACGCGACCTGCTTCTCCCGGCGGCGGTTGGTCTCCTCGATGGCCTTCTCCATCGCCGGGGTGATCTTGTCGGCGTACATGTGGACCTGGCCGGAGACGTTGCGCGCCGCGCGGCCGATGGTCTGGATCAGGGAGGTACCGGAGCGCAGGAAGCCCTCCTTGTCGGCGTCCAGGATGGCGACCAGGGAGACCTCGGGCAGGTCGAGGCCCTCGCGGAGGAGGTTGATGCCGACCAGGACGTCGAACTCGCCGGAGCGCAGCTCGCGCAGCAGCTCGATGCGGCGCAGGGTGTCGACGTCGCTGTGCAAGTAGCGCACCTGGATGCCGAGTTCGAGGAAGTAGTCGGTGAGGTCCTCGGCCATCTTCTTGGTGAGGGTGGTGACCAGGACGCGCTCGTCCTTCTCGGTGCGCTTCCGGATCTCGTGCACCAGGTCGTCGATCTGGCCCTCGGTGGGCTTGACGACGACCTCGGGGTCGATGAGGCCGGTGGGGCGGATGATCTGCTCCACGGTGCCGTCCGCGCGCGAGAGCTCGTACTTGCCCGGGGTCG
Source organism: Streptomyces hokutonensis (assembly GCF_000376565.1). Lineage (GTDB taxonomy): Bacteria > Actinomycetota > Actinomycetes > Streptomycetales > Streptomycetaceae > Streptomyces > Streptomyces hokutonensis. Next base: position 153,577 of record NZ_BARG01000021.1, read on the forward strand.
CCGAGAGATAGACCGTCTGTCCGATGCGCTTCTGGAACTCCTCCCACTTCAGGGGGCGGTTGTCCAGGGCGGAGGGCAGCCGGAAGCCGTGGTCGACGAGGGTGCGCTTGCGGGAGGCGTCGCCCTCGTACATCGCGCCGATCTGCGGGACCGTGTTGTGCGACTCGTCGATGACGAGGAGGAAGTCCTCGGGGAAGTAGTCGATCAGGGTGTTCGGCGCTGAGCCGGGCTCGCGGCCGTCGAAGTGCATCGAGTAGTTCTCGACGCCGGAGCAGGAACCGATCTGGCGAAGCATCTCCAGGTCGTACGTGGTGCGCATCCGCAGGCGCTGGGCCTCGAGGAGCTTGCCCTGCTTCTCCATCTCGGCCAGCCGCTCGCCGAGTTCCTTCTCGATGTCGTTGACGGCCCGCTCCATGCGCTCGGGTCCCGCGATGTAGTGGGAGGCCGGAAAGACGTAGAGGTGCTCGTCCTCGCTGATGATCTCGCCGGTCAGCGGGTGGAGGGTGGAGAGGGCCTCGATCTCGTCGCCGAACATCTCGATGCGGACGGCCAGTTCCTCGTAGACCGGGAAGATCTCGATGGTGTCGCCGCGGACGCGGAAGGTGCCGCGGGTGAAGGCCAGGTCGTTGCGCGTGTACTGGATGTCCACGAAGCGGCGCAGCAGCTGGTCGCGGTCGATCTCGTCGCCGACCTTGAGAGGGACCATGCGGTCCACGTACTCCTGCGGAGTACCGAGGCCGTAGATGCAGGAGACCGAGGCGACCACGATGACGTCGCGGCGGGTGAGCAGCGAGTTGGTCGCGGAGTGGCGCAGGCGCTCGACCTCCTCGTTGACCGAGGAGTCCTTCTCGATGTAGGTGTCCGACTGCGGGACGTAGGCCTCGGGCTGGTAGTAGTCGTAGTACGAGACGAAGTACTCGACCGCGTTGTTCGGCAGGAGCTCGCGGAACTCGTTGGCCAGCTGGGCGGCCAGGGTCTTGTTCGGCGCCATCACCAGGGTGGGGCGCTGGAGCTTCTCGATCATCCACGCGGTGGTGGCCGACTTGCCGGTGCCGGTCGCGCCGAGCAGGACGACGTCCTTCTCACCTGCCTCGACGCGCCGGGCCAGCTCGGCGATGGCCGCCGGCTGGTCGCCGCTGGGCTGGTAGGAACTGACGACCTCGAAAGGCGCCACCGTGCGTTCGATGTGGGAAACGGGCCGCATGGAACCAACCGTACGACCCGCCACTGACAACGGGGTCGGATCAGCGGTTCTGCGGGGTGCGGGAGCGACGGTGTCCGAGGTCGCGGTCGGCGCGGACCGGGGTGCGCCGGGGGTGCGGGACGACGGCGCCGGCCGGGACGCCGGGCTTGTGCTCGACGGGGAGCCGGGCGGGCTTCCCCATGACCATCAGCGGGTCGAACAGCACGACGACACCGGCCAGGGCCAGGAAGGCGAGGGGGCCGATCATCATGGGCGCGAGCAGTGACGCGGCGGAGACTCCGTCGGTGGTCGCGGCCGTGCCGTGGACGTGGACGGTGAGGGCGGCCATCCCGGTGTAGTGCATGCCGGTGACGGCGAGCCCCATGATGAGGCTCGCGCCCACGCTCCACAGGAATCCGCGGACCTGTCCGGCCGCCCACAGGGCGCTGATCGCGGCGACGACCGCTATGACGACGGAGGCGGTGACCGTGAAGGTGTTGTACTCGAGCTTTCCGTTGAGGCGCATGCCGGCCATGCCCAGGTAGTGCATCGAGGCGATGCCCAGGCCGGTGAGGGTGCCGCCGGTGAACAGGGCCGTCCCCCTGGCTCCCCGGTAGCCGACGATGAAGATCCCGACGCCCACCATGACGATGGCGACGGCGAGGCTCGCGAAGGTCATCGGCTTGTCGTAGTGGACCGGTGTCTGGCGGACCGAGAAACCCATCATCGCGATGAAGTGCATCGTCCATATGCCGGAACCGATGGCCGCCGATCCCAGGGCGAGCCAGCCGGGCCTCCAGGACTGGGCCACGAGCATCGATCTGGTGGTGCAGCGCAGGCCGAGCGCACCGCCAAGGCAGGCCATGAGGTAGGCCACCAGCGGTGTGACGAGTCCGTAGCTGAAACCGTCGACCGTGCCCTGCATGCGCAGTAACCCTTCCGCCCTGTTCCGTCCCGCAAATTCCTGAAACCCGCCCAGCCCCAGGACCGCAGGAACGGTCAGGGTCGACGCAGAGAGTATGACCCCCACCGGAATGGTCGAACGATTTTCCGGCAAAGAAACACGGCCCCGCCCCACTTGTGCGGCACCGGTGAGCGGACTTGGGCAACTCCATTCATTCTGTGTCCATCCCGTACCCCACGGGTAGTGACGTTCCGCTGTCATTCTCGAGCCGTATGTGATCGCTCGACGCGAGGAGTACGCATGCACCTGCGCGCAGTTGCCGCCTCGACCACCGCGCTCCTGGGGGCCGCCGCCCTCCTGCTCCCCTCCCCCCGGGCCAGTGCCGGTGACGCCGCCCAGTGGCCCACCGTGGTCGCCCATCGCGGCGCGTCCGCCTACGCCCCCGAGAACACCCTGGCCTCCATCGACAAGGCGGCCCGGCTCGGTTTCCAGTGGGTGGAGAACGACGTCCAGCGCACCAAGGACGGCGAACTCGTCGTCATCCACGACGACAGCCTGAAGCGCACCACCGACGTCGCGAAGGTGTTCCCCGACCGGGCCCCCTGGAAGGTGAAGGACTTCACCGCCGCCGAGATCGCCCGCCTCGACGCGGGCAGCTGGTTCGGCCCCGCGTTCACGGGCACGCGCGTGCCCACGCTCACGCAGTACATGCGCGAGGTGGAACACAACCACCAGAGCCTGCTCCTGGAGATCAAGAACCCGGAGCTGTACCCCGGCATCGAGCAGCAGACCCTCAAGGTCCTGGGCAACGAAGGATGGCTCGACCAGTCCCACCTCGGCGGCCGGCTGATCGTGCAGAGCTTCAGCGCGGACAGCATCCGGATCGTGCACGACCTCAGCCCCGGCATCAGGACCGGCTTCCTCGGCACGCCTTCCGTCTCCGCCCTGCACGAGTACGCCGCCTTCACCGACCTGATCAACCCGTCGTACGGCTCGATCTCCACGAGCTACGTCTCCGCCGTGCACGGGCTCACGGGCCCGCACGGCACTCCGATGGAGGTGTACGCCTGGACCGTCGACGACGCGCCCACCGCCTGGAAGGTCGCCGGGTACGGCGTGGACGGCATCATCACCAACAAACCGGACGTGGTGCGGTCCGCGCTGAACGGGTTCTGAGACCGCTCGCGGGGCGTTGTCAGTGCCGGGTCGTACGGTGGGCGCATGGACAGCCATGGGCAGAACGAGCAGCGGGTCGAGTGGACCGTCGTCGGCACCGACATCGGTCCGCTGCTGCTGGCCGCGACACAGGACGGCCTGGTCAACGTCGTCTTCCACGCCACGGACGCGGTGCGCGACAGGACACTCGACCGGCTGGCGTCCCGGCTGGGCACCGAACCGGTCGAGGCGCCCGACTCCCCCTTGCTGGCCGAGGCGATACGTCAGTTCGAGGCCTACTTCGCCGGAACGCGACGCGACTTCGACCTGCCGCTCGACTGGTCCCTGATCTCCGGCTTCAACCGGCAGGTGCTGCGCGAGCTGGCGTCCGGCGTCCCGTACGGCTCGGTCGTCGGCTACGGCGATCTGGCCGGGCGGGTCGGTCAGCCGCGTGCGGCCCAGGCGGTGGGGGTCGCGATGGGTTCCAATCCGCTGCCGGTCGTGGTGCCGTGCCATCGGGTCGTGGAGAGCGACGGCGGTATCGGCGGGTTCGGGGGCGGCCTGGAGACGAAGCGGAAGCTGCTGGCGCTGGAGGGGGTGCTGCCCGAGCCGTTGTTCTGAGCTCGGGCAGGTGACTACGGGGGGAGAGACCGTGCTGGGGAAGACCGGTTGCACATGCGGTCACAGTGACTGCGGGTGCGCGTTGTGACCGCCCTGGAGGAGCGGGCCGTCACGGCCGAACGGCTGCCCGCCCTGCGGCGTCGGATCTCCGGCGTGCTCATCGCGACCCAGATCCTGGGCGGGCTCGGTGTCGCCACCGGGATCGCGCTGGCCGCCGTCCTGGCCAAGCAGATCAGCGGGACCGAGTCGCTGTCCGGGCTGGCGCCCACGGCGACCGTCACGGGCACCGCGCTGCTGTCGATGCCGCTGGCGGCGCTGATGACGGCACGCGGCCGGCGTCCCGGCCTGGTCCTCGGCTATCTGGTCGGGGCGCTGGGAGCCGGTGTCGTGGTGCTCGCCGCGAGCATCGGGAGCTTTCCGCTGCTGCTGTGCGGCATGGCCTGCTTCGGGGCGGCCTCGTCGGCGAATCTGCAGTCCCGGTTCGCCGCCGCCGATCTGGCCGAGCCGGAGCAGCGGGCGCGGGCCATCTCACGTGTCGTGTGGGCGACGACCATAGGGGCGGTCCTCGGACCCAACATCGCCGCGCCCGCGGGCCGTAGCGTCTCCGGGCTCGGGATACCCGAGGCGGCGGGCCCCTTCCTGTGGGCGGGCGGGATCTTCCTGGTCGCCGCGGTCGTGGTCGCCGTACTGCTGCGGCCCGATCCGTTGTTGACGGCCCGGGCGCTCGCGCCGGAGGAGGACCGGTCACCGGCCGCGCGGTCGCTGCGGGCGGGGTTCGCCGCGGTGGCCGCCTCGCCGCGGGCGCGGCTCGCGCTGGTGACGGTGGCCGTGGTGCACACCGCGATGGTGTCGGTGATGGCGATGACTCCGGTCGAACTGGGCCATCACGGGGCGAGCATCGATCTGGTCGGGCTGGTGATCAGCGGACACATCGCGGGGATGTACGCGTTCTCGCCGCTCATGGGGAGGCTGTCCGACCGGGTCGGGCGGCTGTCCGGGATAGGGCTCGCGGTGGGGCTGCTGGCCTGCGCCGCGTTCCTCGCCGGTACGGCCGGCGGAAGTCACGGGCGGATCGCGCTGGGGCTGTTCGTACTGGGCCTGGGCTGGTCGGCGGGGCTCGTCTCCGGCTCGGCGCTGCTCACCGACTCGGTCCCGCAGCCCGCGCGCGCCGCCGCACAGGGCCTGTCCGACCTCACCATGAACAGCTCGGCGGGCATCGGCGGGGCGGTGGCCGGTCTGGTGGTCGCGGAGGCCAGCTACGGCTGGCTGAACCTCGCCGCCGCCTGCCTGCTGATACCCCTGGCCGCGCTGGCGCTGTTCACCCGCTCCCGGAAAACCCCGGTTTCCGATGGCCCGCGGAGGGTGGCCGGGACGCCGAGCCGGTAGCAGACTCCGCCATGCGCGCGCACAGCCACTGGCATCCGGGGGATCGGAGCCGAAGGGACGGCGATCACGCATGAGTGGAAGCGGAAACAGGGCAGTCGCGTATCTCAAGCCGGGAGCGGTCGAAGTCAGGACCATCGACTACCCGACGCTTGAACTGCAGGACGGGCCGGGAGTCGCCCAGGCCAACGTCGGCCGCAAGGTCCGGCACGGGGTGGTCCTGAAGGTGCTCGCCAGCAACATCTGCGGCAGCGACCAGCACATGGTGCGCGGTCGGACGACCGCGCCCGAGGGGCTGGTCCTCGGACACGAGATCACCGGAGAGGTCGTCGAACGGGGTCCGGACGTCGAGTTCATCGACGTGGGCGACATCGTCTCCGTACCGTTCAACATCGCCTGCGGGCGGTGCCGCAACTGCAAGGAGCGCAAGACCGGCATCTGCCTGAACGTCAACCCGGCCCGGCCTGGGGCGGCCTACGGCTATGTCGACATGGGCGGCTGGGTCGGCGGTCAGGCCGAGTACGCCATGGTCCCGTACGCGGACTTCAACCTGCTGAAGTTCCCCGACCGGGACGAGGCACGCGAGAAGCTGCTCGATCTGACCATGCTGTCGGACATCTTCCCGACCGGTTTCCACGGCGCGGTCACCGCGGGCGCCGGGGTCGGGTCCACGGTGTACGTCGCCGGGGCGGGTCCGGTCGGGCTCGCGGCGGCAGCGTCGGCGCAGCTGCTGGGCGCCGCGGTCGTCATCGTCGGCGACCTCAACGCCGAACGCCTGGCCCAGGCAAGGAGTTTCGGCTGCGAGACCGTGGACGTCTCGCGCGGCGACATCGGAGAGCAGATAGCCGGGATCCTCGGCGAACCCGAGGTGGACGCGGCGGTCGACGCGGTCGGCTTCGAGGCACGGGCACACGGCCCGAACGCCCCGGAGGCACCGGCGACCGTCCTCAACTCGCTGATGGGCGTCACGCGCGCGGGTGGTGCCCTCGGCATCCCCGGGCTGTACGTCACCGACGACCCCGGCGGGATCGACGAGGACGCGAAGAGCGGCACCCTGAAGGTGCGGCTCGGCCTCGGCTGGGCCAAGAGCCACCGGTTCACGACCGGTCAGTGCCCGGTGATGACGTACCACCGGAGTCTGATGATGGCGATCCTGCACGGACGCGTGCACATCGCCAAGGCGGTCAACGCGACCCCGATCGCGCTGGAGGACGCACCGCGCGGCTACGCCGAGTTCGACCAGGGCGCCAGCCGCAAGTACGTGCTCGATCCGCACGGGACGCTGGCCGGCATCAGCCCGGTCTGACGCACGGGAACGCGGGGGCCACGCACGCGTGGCCCCCGTTTTCCATGTCGGACGGTGATGATGTCTCCCACAGCCCGCGAGGGTTTGACCGGGCACTGAGCCCGCCAGGGATGAGGGAAGACCGAACGACAGGAGGCGCGTGGTGCTAGTGGTGTCCGAGGAAGTACGCGAGGCGATCGACGCGCGTCGACCCGTGGTGGCCCTGGAGTCGACGATCATCGCGCACGGGCTGCCGCGCCCGCGCAATCTGCAGGTGGCGCTGGAACTGGAGGCGGCGGTACGGCAGGAGGGCGCGGTCCCCGCGACGATCGCCGTGCTGGACGGGCGGCCCCATGTCGGCCTGGACAAGGAGCAGTTGGAGCGGGTCGCCAACGAGGACGGGATCCGCAAGCTCGGCCACCGTGATCTGCCGCTCGCGGTGGCGGCGGGCGCGAGCGGGGCGACCACGGTGTCGGCGACGGCGCTGCTGGCGGCGCGGGCGGGTGTCCGGGTGTTCGCGACCGGGGGCCTGGGCGGGGTGCACCGGGAGTGGACGGTGACGCAGGACGAGTCCGCCGACCTGGGGCTGCTGGCGTCCACCCGGATCACGGTGGTCTGCGCGGGCGTGAAGTCGATCCTGGACGTGCCGGCGACCTTGCAGCGCCTGGAGACGCTTGGCGTGGCGGTCGCCGGATACGGCACGGACCGCTTCCCCGGCTTCTACCTCTCCGACTCCGGATACCCGGTGGACTGGACGCTGGAGACCCCGCAGCAGGTGGCGGCCGTGATGCGGGCGCAGGACGCGCTCGACGCCCCGGAGTCGACGCTGATCGTCGCCAACCCCGTGCCCGAGGACGAGCAGTTGGATCCCGCGCTGCACGCGCGCGTGCTCGCCGACGCGCTGCACGCGTGCGAGGCGGAGGGCATCACCGGGCAGGCGGTCACCCCGTTCCTCCTCGGCTACCTCGTGGAGCACACGGACGGTGCCTCGCTGAGCGCCAATCTGGCGGCCGTGCGCGGCAACGTACGGCTGGCGGGGCGGATCGCGGCGGCCTGGGCAGAGGAGGCGTGACGACCGGGCCGGCCGGCGCGCTCCTGGTCGTCGGGGACGTGGTCACGGACATCGTGGCCCGGCATCGGGGCCCGCTCGCCCCGGGCACCGACACGGCTGCCGTGATCCGGACCGTGCCGGGCGGCGCGGGCGCCAACGTGGCGTGCTGGGCGGCCCATTGGGGCTGCGCTGACGTACGGCTGCTCGGTCGCGTGGGTGCGGACTCGGCGGCATGGCACGAGCGGGAGCTGGTCGCCTCCGGGGTACGGCCCCGTCTCGTCGTCGATCCGGAGGCGGCGACCGGGACGGTGATCTGCCTGGTCGACACGGGGGCGTCGGCCGAGCGGACGTTCCTCACCGACAGTGGCGCGGCGCTGCGGCTCGGCCCCGAGGACTGGTCGGACGCACTGCTGGACGGCGTCGTACGGCTGCATCTGTCTGGGTATCTGCTGTTCTCCGGGCCGAGCCGGGCGTTCGTGGCCACGGCGGTGGAGTCGGCACGCGCGCGTGGGGTGCCGGTGAGTCTGGATCCGGCATCGGCGGGGTTCCTGGAGGAGCTGGGTGTGGACCGATTCCTGGCGCTCGTCGAGGGGGTGGACATGCTGCTGCCCAGCCGGGACGAGGCGTGTCTGCTCACCGGGTTGCCCGATCCGGCGGACGCGGCGGCCAAGTTGAGCCGTCATGTCCCCCTGGTGGTGACCAAGCAGGGCGCGCAGGGGGCCTTGGTGGCCCACTCCGGGACGGTCCACGCACACGTACCGGCCGAGCCCGCCACGCCCCGGGACACCACGGGCGCGGGCGACGCGTTCACGGGGGCGTTCCTCGCGACGCTGCTGACGGGCGCCGATCCGGAGGAGGCGGCACGGGAAGGGTGTCGAGCGGGGGCGCGAGCGGTGCAACGAGTGGGAGGGCGACCGCCTGGGCGGGGGTGACGGGCAGTGCCCCTTGGAGGAAGGGCCGGCCATCACATCTCAAGCGACACCCGCCCGGCGTCAACTCCCGCTCCCCGCCTACCCCTTCCGCCCCCAGGCCGAGATCATCGGTGCCGTCGCCAGGTCCATCGTGCCGGAGGCGACGTTGGCCAGGTGGCGGTCGATGTCCTCGTCCGTGGCGAGGCCCGCGGTGACGAGCTGGTCGCGGATCTGGCGGACCGTGGCGGATTCCAGGGCGGCGCAGGCCGGTGAGGTGACCGGGAAGTACGCGTCGGCCTCCACCCGGCGCAGGCCGGCCTCGCGGAGCAGGCGCGGGAGTTTGCGGCCGTAGGAGAGGTCGGCGCCCCGGTCGGCGAGGAGTTTGCGGAAGCCGTGGCGGAGGCGGTTCGCGAGTTGCTGCTCGGGGCCGTGTTCGTCGGGGCAGAGCAGGGGCTGGAGGGCGGGGTCGGCGTCCTCGATCAGGAGGCGTCCACCGGGGCGCAGGGACTTGATCATCGAGCGCAACGCCCGTTCCCGGTCCGGGACATGGACGAGGACAAGGCGGGCGTGCACGAGGTCGAAGCCCTCCCCCGGCGGTTCCTCGGCGCCGACGTCGTGGACGCGCACCTCGATCGGCGGGCGGGCCACCGAGGCGACCTGGGAGATGTCGATGTCGGTCGCGACGACCTTCCCGGTCGGTCCGACCTTCTTGGCCAGCCAGGACACCACCGAGGTGCCGCCGACACCGACCTCCCAGACCCGCCAGCCGGGTCCGACGCCGAACCCCTCCATGTGCCGGAACGTGGTGGGGTCGAAGAGCGTGGCGAAGGCGTCGAAGCGCTGCCCCGCCTCGGACTGCCGGTTGTCGAGGAGATACCCGTCGGATCGCGTCATGCCGCGATCATCCCAGTTGCTCCGCTTCTCGGGAGGGGGCGACGCTCCGGTTCCCCACCCCCTCGCCACGACCGTGCACCTGTTCATCCACAGCCGGGAACAAAGCGGAGGATTCCGTTCCCACAGGCTTACCCGCCGCTCACGTCGGCCTGGCAAACTGGCACGCCAGGCGCAGAAATGCGATGCGAGGGGATCCACGCAAGGAGATCCGGATGTCCATGGCAGGGAATCTTCGGAAGGTCACGGGCCTCGGCAGGGTCGGCGGCCTCCGCAAGGTGGCACGGCTGGCGCGACGGCGCCCGCGGGTCGACCTGAGCCACCACGCCCGGTCGCCCCTGGGCTCCTCGGTGGTGAAGTGCGTCACGTATCAGGACGGAGTCCGGGTCCCGGTCGGCGGCGATCTGGTGGACGCCGTCGAGCGGGTGCGCAAGAAGGACGACGGGTTCGTCTGGCTCGGACTGCACGAGCCGACGAACGAGGAGTTCGCGGGCATCGCCGAGCTCTTCGACCTGCACCCGCTGGCGGTCGAGGACGCGATCGAGGCCCATCAGCGCCCGAAGGTGGAGCGCTACGGCGAGACGCTGTTCGCGGTGTTCAAGACGGTCTGCTACGTCGAGCACGAGAAGCTGACGGCGACGAGCGAGGTCGTGGACACCGGCGAGATCATGGTGTTCGTCGGCGCCGAGTTCGTCATCACCGTGCGGCACGGACGGCACGGCTCACTGGGGCCGCTGCGCGAGGAGCTGGAGTCGAACCCGCGGCAGCTCGCCAAGGGGCCGGCCGCAGTGCTGCACGCGATCGCGGACCACGTGGTCGACGACTATCTGAGCGTCACGGACTCGGTGCAGGCGGACATCGACCAGGTGGAGACGGACGTGTTCGCGGAGAACGGCGCGCGGGCGGACCCGGGCCGTATCTACCAACTCAAGCGTGAGCTGCTGGAGTTGAAGCGGGCGGTGGTCCCCCTCAGCGGCCCGCTCGAGGCACTGTCCACACGGCCGATGCGGGTGGTCGGACCGGAGATACAGGCCTACTTCCGCGATGTCTCCGACCACCTGCTGCGGGCGAAGGAGCAGATCGCGTCCTTCGACGAACTGCTCAACTCGATTCTGCAGGCGCACCTCGCGCAGGTGACGGTCGCGCAGAACGAGGACATGCGGAAGATCACGGCCTGGGCCGCGGTGATCGCCGTGCCGACGATGGTGTGCGGTGTGTACGGCATGAACTTCGACCACATGCCGGAGCTGCACTGGCGGTTCGGCTATCCCCTGGTCCTCGGCGTGATATCCCTCGCCTGTCTCGCGCTGTACCGGGGCTTCCGGCGCAACGGCTGGCTCTGAGAGGCAGCCGCTGAACCGGAACCGTCCGGTGGTTCAGCGCATACCGCTCCGGGCGTAGACGCTCTCGACCCAGCCGGCGAGCTGTTCCTCCGTCAGATGCTGGGCGAGGTCGGCCTCGCTGATCATGCCGACGAGGCGCTTGTTCTCGATGACGGGAAGCCGGCGGATCTGGTGTCCCTGCATCTCCTGGAGCACCTCGCCGACATCGGCGCCGGCGTCGATCCAGCGGGGCGTGCCCTGGGCCATCTCGCCCGCGGTGATCTTCGCCGGATCGTGGCCCATGGCCACACAGCCGACGACGATGTCCCGGTCGGTGAGGATGCCGCAGAGCCGTTCGTTCTCGTCGCTGATGGGCAGGGCTCCGACGCCCAGTTCACGCATCAGCTGGGCGGCGCGGTCCAGGGTTTCATGGGCGGGGATCCACTGGGCGCCCCGGTGCATGATGTCTCCGGCGGTGGTCATGAAGTACCTCCCGGTGCCGGACGGCCGGCGCGGCACAGAACGTTCCGCTAGTCCCGGCGCCCTACATTCTCGCCGCGCGGCGGGGCGAACGCACCCGGACGGTCGCGACTTCCGGTGCGCCGAGGGGAAGTCCGGGACGGCGCCGGGGCGGCACTCGGACGGCGCTCAGACCTTGAAGCCCACGATCTTCCGCGGCACGACGCGGACGATCACCCGCATCTGGTCGTCCCGTTCGCCGGGCGGATCGACGCCGAGGTACTTGTGCGAGAGCTCGTGCGGGAGCCGCTTGTCCGGGTCGGGGAGGATCTCGGCGGTGCCGCGGATCTCGGCCGAGGCATAGGGGTTGGCGAGGTCGAACACCGACAGGCTGACGCGGGGGTCGTGGCGGAGGTTGCGCACCTTCTGACGGTCCTGGAGGGAGGAGAAGAGGACGGTGTCGCCCTCGCGTTTGATCCAGACCACGGAGTTCTGCGGGGCGCCGTCGGGGCCGAGGGTGGCGACGCTGGCGAAGTTCTTGCCGTCGAGAAGAGCGCGGACGGAGTCGTCGATGATCGGCATGACAACACCCTAACTAAATGCACACGCATATAAAAGCCTTTGGGTGAGGCGGGCCACTCACCCCTTGGGCAACCCGCCCCACGCCGGGTGACGCGGATCGTCGGCGCGCACCAGGACGTCCGCCGTGGCGGCCGGGTCGGTCTCGTCCTCGTAGCGTTCGAAGGCGGGCAGGGTCCAGTGCTCGGTCTCGGGGGTACGGCGGCGCAGGGCGCCCGGTGAGAGGAGGACGTGGAGGGTCAGGTCGAAGGGGAACCAGTGCCGTAGGAGGAGGGGGCCGTGCAGCAACAGAAGGGCGCCGGGCGGGAGTTGGACGTAGGGGCTGCGGGTGGCGCGGTCGGCGGCCGGGTCCCACAGGTCGGGCAGGACACGGCCGTCGCCGTCCGGTTCGAGCGGCCCGAAGACCTCGCGCCACAGGGCCCGGGTGTCGAACCAGCCGTCGTAGTAGGCGTCGGCGTCCTGGTGCCCGTACTCCAGGCGCAGCGAGGCGGGGCGCAGGAAGCCCTCCGTACCGACGACGAGCGAGGAACGGCCGCGGATGCGCAGTGCCTCCGAGACCCGCTCGGCGAGGTCGCCCGGGCGGGCCGCCGGGGCACCGTCGAAGGCGACGCGCGGCCAGGGGCCGCCGTCGGCCGGCTTGAGGTCGAGCAGGCGCTCGGCGAGGAGGTCGCCGAGCCGGTCCCAGGTGATCGCTTCCAGTCGCACAGGGCCCATGATGCGTCAGCCCTCGGCCAGGGGGTGTCGTCCGGGTCGCTCCGGCGGGCGGCGAGCAGGTGCGGGAGACGGGTCTCGCTCCAGGCGCGGGCGGCGTCGAGGGGTCGAGGGGTCGAGGCCGCGGCCGAGAGGGGGAGGGCATGGGTTCCGCCCCCAGACCCCCGTTTCCCGGCCGGCCACCCGTTCGCCGTCGGCCGAGACGTGAGCCTCTTCCGCGCGAGGGACATGTGCGGCGGACGTAGGAGAAAAGAGACAGGAGAGAGGTGGTCGGTGGCAGGGAATGGATCTCGTATGGCATCGCTCTCGACTCCCCCGCTCCGCAACGGACTTGTGGTCGGCGGCGGACTTGTGGTCGTCCAGCCGCTCAGGAAGCGGCACTGTGCGGGGTGTCGTCGTGGGCCGTTGGCGCTGCTGGTCGTGGAGGGCGGGGTGCCGCGGTGTCTCGACTGCGTGGACCTCGGGCATCTGGTGTTCCTGCCGCGCGGCGACACGGCGCTGACGCGCAGGGCGCGGGAGGAGAGCGCGCTGTCGGCGGTGGTCGTGCGGTTCGACCGGCGCCGGGGCCGGTACGAGCGGCAGGGCGTCCTCGTCGAGGAGGCGGGGCTCGCCCGGGCCGAGGAGCGGTGCCTCGCGGACGCGGAGGCACGGCGGTGGCGCCGGGTGCGGGACGCGGGGCGGCGGGCCGTGGAGGACGTGCGGTTCACGGAGGCGTTCGCGGCGGAGATACGACGACTGTTCCCGGGCTGCCCCGAGGCGCGGGCCCGGACGATCGCCGCGCACGCCTCGCTGCGGGGCAGCGGCCGGGTGGGGCGAAGCGCGGCGGGACGGGCGCTGTCCGAGGGCGCGGTGGTCTCGGCGGTGGTGGCGTCCGTACGGCATGTGGACACGCCCTACGACCAGTTGCTGATGAGCGGCGTGCCGAGACACGAGGCACGACGACGGATCACGGCGAGGGTGGAACGCGTGCTGAGGGACTGGCGGGACGCCCCGGCATGACGTCCGCCGGTGTCGGCAGGCGCAGGCCGCTGTCGGCGGGCGCAGGCCGCTGTCGGCAGGCGCAGGCCGATCCGGCAGGCGCAGACCGCTGTCGGCAGGCGCAGGCCGATCCGGCAGGCGCAGGCCGATCCGGCAGGCGCAGACCGCTGTCGGCGGGCGCAGGCCGATCCGGCAAGCGCAGGCCGCTGTCGGCAGGCGCAGGCCGATCCGGCAAGCGCAGGCCGCTGTCCACCGGTACCGGCAGGCGCACGGCGCCGTGGACGCCCGCGTATGCCCCGGCGATTCTCGGCCATGGTTGCGCGGGCGGGGATGGGTTCGACTTGTCGTGATGGTTGGTGGTGGGCAGGATCTCGGCTCTACGGGCGGGAGTTGGTGTCGGCATGATCGGTGAACCGTATTTCGCGCTGACGGTTCTGGGGGTGCTCGCGACCGGGGTGATGGCGGGCGTGTTCTGTGCCTTCTCCGTGCTGGTCATGCGGGGGCTGGCCGAGCTGCCGCCCGCGCAGGGGGTCGCCGCGATGAACGCGATCAACAGGGCGGCGATGACGCCCGCGTTCATGCTGCTGTTCGCCGGTTCGGCGCTGGTGTGCGCGGTGATCGCGGTGGTGACGTTCGTGCTGTGGCCGGATCAGGGGACGGCGGAGTTGCTGCTGGGCAGCGCGCTGTATCTGTTCGGGGCGTTCGGGCTGACCCTCGTCGCGAACGTGCCCCGCAACGAGGCCCTGCTGAAGCTGGACCCGGGGACCCCGGAGGCCGCCGCGTACTGGCCGTCGTACGTGCGCGAGTGGACGATGTGGAATCACGTCCGCGCGGTGACCTCGGCCGCCGCCGCGCTGGTCTACATGCTGGCCCTCGCCTGAGCGAAGTCCCAAGATCAACTGGGTGGGGGCTGAGGAACGCGGGCAAAGGGCGGCACAAGCCTGCGGAAACCCCCGCCAGAAAGCGGTCTCGCCCACTCTGCGCGCTCGGCCGGGGGGCCTTATCGTGGCTGAAAGAGTGCCGCTCGATGACGCACGGCCTGTCGCATGCGGACGCGAGGAAGACCGCCATGGCCGATCCCAAGGGTTTTATGACCACTCCGCGCGAGGAGTGGCCCCGCAGGCCCGTCGACGAGCGGGTGCGGGACTGGGACGAGGTGTATGTCCCGGGCGCGCTGCTGCCGATCGTGAGCAGGCAGGCCGACCGCTGCATGGACTGCGGTGTCCCGTTCTGCCACGACGCCTGCCCGCTCGGCAACCTGATCCCCGAGTGGAACGATCTGGTCAGCCGGGAGGACTGGCGGGCGGCGGCCGACCGGCTGCACGCCACCAACAACTTCCCCGAATTCACCGGGCGGTTGTGCCCGGCGCCGTGCGAGGCCGGCTGCGTGCTCGCCATCAACCAGCCCGCGGTCACCATCAAGAACGTCGAGGTGGCCATCGCCGACCGCGCGTGGACCGACGGTTTCACGCCACCGAGACCGCCGGACCGGTTGTCCGGGCGGACCGTCGCGGTGGTCGGTTCCGGGCCCACCGGCCTCGCCGCGGCACAGCAGTTGACGCGCGCCGGGCACACGGTCGCCGTGTACGAGCGGGACGACCGGCTCGGCGGGCTGATGCGGTACGGCATCCCCGAGTTCAAGATGGAGAAGCGGCATCTGGAGCGGCGGCTGGAGCAGATGCGGGCCGAGGGCACCAAGTTCCGTACGTCGACCATGGTCGGGCGGGATGTCGGAGCGGCCGAACTGCGGGCGCGCTACGACGCGGTGGTGATCGCCACGGGAGCCACCGCGTGGCGTGAACTCGCCGTACCCGGGCGGGAGTTGACCGGCATCCACCAGGCGATGGAGTATCTGCCGCTGGCCAACCGGGTGTGCGAAGGAGACTTGGCGGCCTCCCCTCTGTCCGCCGCCGGGAAGCATGTCGTCATCGTCGGCGGCGGTGACACCGGGGCCGACTGTCTCGGCACGGCGGTGCGTGAAGGGGCCGCGTCCGTCACACAGTTGGACATCTACGCCCAGCCGGACGCCGAGCGCGACGAGGACGCGGAGCCCTGGCCGACGTATCCGAAGATCTACCGGCTGTCGGCCGCGCACGAGGAGGCGCGGGACCTGGAGACGGCACCCGCGGCGGACGCGGACGCCCGGCTGTTCGCGGCCTCGACCCTCCGCTTCGAGGGGGACGCGGACGGGCGGGTGCGGTCGCTGCACCTGGTCGAAGTGGACGCGGAGCGGCGCCCGTTGGACGGTTCCGGGCGCAGTCTGCCCGCCGATCTCGTGCTGCTGGCCCTCGGGTTCTCCGGGCCCGACCGGGCGGACGGGCTCATCGATCAACTGCGGCTGGCGATGGCGCCGCGCGGCACGATCACCCGGGACGCGGACTTCGCGACGAGCGCGCGGGGCGTGTTCGTCGCGGGGGACGCCGCCCGGGGCCAGTCCCTGATCGTGTGGGCGATCGCGGAGGGACGGGCGGTGGCGGCGGCCGTCGACCGCTATCTGACGGGGAGTTCGCAGCTGCCGGCGCCGATCGGGCCGTACGACCGGCCGATGACGGTGTGACGCGGGGAAGCGCGAGGCGTGACGCGTGGCGGTGTGATGTGCCGGCTCAGCGTCGCTGGTCCGTGCCCGCCGTCTTCGCGGTCGACAGGGCCACCCGGTTCCAGGTGTTGATCGTGAGGATCAGGGACAGGACGTGGGCCAGTTCCTCCTCGTCGAACTGGGCCGCGGCCTGCGCATAGACGTCGTCCGGGACACCGCCGTCGGCCACCAGGGTCACCGACTCGGTGAGGGCGAGGGCCGCCTGCTCGCGCTCGGTGAAGAAGTGCCGGGCCTCGCGCCAGACGGCGACCATGTGCAGCCGGTCCTCGCTCTCGCCGGCCTTGCGGGCGTCGTTCGTGTGCATGTGGAGGCAGTACGCGCAGTGGTTGAGGTGCGAGGCGCGGATCTGGATCAGCTCGACCAGGGCCGGGTCCAGGCCCTCGCGGGCGGCGGCGTCGAAGCCGATGAGTGCGCGGAAGACCTTCGGGGCGGTGCGGGCGAGGCCGAGGCGGGGCGTCGTAGTGGTGACCTGGGCGTTTGTGTTCGTGTTCGTCGTCATGTGACAAATCTACGAGCCGGAAAGACCCACTGTAGGGTGCATTTCCATGGCGGAATCATGGGTCAATTCGGCGGAGCGGATCGGGGCCGATCTGCATCTGGAGCTGTCGGGCAGTGGTGGCCGGCGGGCCGCTCTCATCGACGCGCTGCGGGAGGCCGTGCGCGGCGGGCGGCTCGCCCCCGGCACCCGGCTGCCGCCGTACCGCTCGCTCGCCGCGGACCTCGGGGTGGCCCGGAACACGGTGGCGGACGCGTACGCGGAACTCGTCGCGGAGGGCTGGCTGACCGCGCGCCAGGGCTCGGGCACCCGGGTCGCGGACCGAACCCTGCCCCTACGGGCGCAGCCGGCGCGACACGCCGGGAACGGCCCGGTTACGGCACCTCCACGCGCGCGTGCGCCCCGGCACGACCTGCGGCAGGGCACGCCCGACGCGTCCGCGTTCCCGCGTGCCGCCTGGCTGGCGTCCTACCGGCGGGCGCTCCAGCAGGCGCCCGACGAGGTGTTCGGGCCCGGCGACCCGGCCGGCCGCATCGAGCTGCGGGAGACGCTCGCCGAATACCTGGCACGCGCACGTGGCGTACGCACCGCACCCGACCGGATCGTGATCTGCTCCGGCTTCGCGCACGGGCTGCGGCTGCTGTTCGGCCAGGGCGGCGGCGGGGTGCTGCGCGGACCGCTGGCGGTGGAGGCGTACGGACTCGGCTTCCATCGGGAGCTGCTGCGGACGGCCGGCGTACGGACCGTTCCACTGCCGGTCGACGAACACGGCGCGCGCGTCGGGGAGTTGGCGAAGGAGCGGGCCGTACTGCTCACGCCCGCGCACCAGTTCCCCACCGGCGGCCCGCTGCACGCCGAGCGCAGGGCCGCCGTGATCGACTGGGCACGCGCGCGTGGCGGAGTGGTCCTGGAGGACGACTACGACGGCGAGTTCCGCTACGACCGCAAGCCCGTCGGCGCCGTCCAGGGCCTCGACCCGGAGCGGGTGATCCTCCTCGGCTCGGTCAGCAAGAGCCTCTCCCCCGCGCTGCGCCTGGGGTGGATGGTCCTGCCGGAGCGGTACGTCGAGGACGTGCTCGCGGCCAAGGGCGAACGCGAGGCCTGGGCGAGCGTCCTCGACCAGCTGAGCCTCGCCGACTTCATCACGTCGGGGTCCTACGACCGTCATGTGCGGCGGATGCGGCAGCGGTACCGGAGCCGCCGTGACCGCCTGGTGGCGGCGCTCGCCGCGCGGGCCCCGCACATCGAGGTCACCGGGGTCGCCGCGGGCCTGCACGCGGTGCTGCGGCTGCCGCCCGGCACGGAGCGCTCCGCGCTGAAGGCCGCCGCGTGGCAGGGCGTGGCGCTGGACGGGCTGGCCGCGTTTCGACACCCCGAGGCGGCAATCACGGGGCCCGGGGCGGAAGTTCAGGACGGTCTCGTCGTGGGGTACGCGACGCCCTCGGAGGCCAGGTTCGGTGCCGCGCTGGAGGCACTGTGCGAGGTGCTCCCGCCCGGCGGGCCGACGGATTTCCCGGCCACGGGATGAGTCTGCGGGGGCCGCAGGTGCTGCCCATCGCCGTGGACGTACGGCGTGGACATCTCCCGCCCCGGCCGGAGTCGCGTCCCGCCCGCCGCTGCCACTGATCGCGGGCGCCTTCGCCCTGGCCCTGACCGGGCTCGTCCGACGAAGCCGCCCGCCCCCTGCGACCGGTGACGCCCACCCGTGTCCACGGCTAACCGCGCACATGCAGGCCGAACCCCTTGCGGCCGGGCACCTCCAGGCCCTCCTTCAACCGCAGTGACGGGATCTCGTAGTCGCCGAAGTTCTGGCGCCGGAACGCGATCGGCTCGGTCGTCTCCAGTGACAGCAGCCGCTCCCGCCAGGCCTTCGCGGCGTCCTCGAAGTCGCTGCCGGTGATCCTGTCGGTGCCGTAGAGCACGAAGGGCGGCAGCACCTCCACTCCCGGGTAGTACAGGATCCCGTGGTGGATGGGGAACAGCAGGTCCTCGATCGGACCGTTGATCCCGCGATCGGTGTAGTGGGACTCCGGGCCCCCGACGGTCACCGACAGGATCGCCCGGCGCCCCCGCAGCGTCCCCTCACCGAAACGCTCGCCGTAGCGCGTCTCGTCGTGCACGCCGACTCCGTAGGCGAAGTGGAAGGAGAACACCCGGTCCACCCAGCCCTTCAGGATCGCCGGCATGGTGTACCACCACATGGGGAACTGGAAGACGATGGTGTCGGCCCATAGGAGTTTCTGCTGCTCGGCCACCACGTCGGGCGTGAGCGCACCGGCGTCGTACGCCCCGGCCGAACTCGGCACCACCCGCAGCGGGTTCGTGGCGTGCTCGCCGAAGTCCGCCGCGTCCACCACGGCCTTCCAGTTCATCGCGTACAGGTCGCTCACCCGCACCTCGTGCCCGGCGGCTTCGAGAGTGGACACGGCGAGGTCCTTCAGCGCGCCGTTCAGCGAACGCGGCTCGGGGTGGGCGTGGACGACGAGCGTCTTCATGGCTGTTCCCTTCGGCAAGGTGTGTCGCCACAGATGCTCGGCCGCCGGGGCCGCGTCGTGACAGGGGCGCCGCTTCCGTCGGACGGGACTTCCTGGTATCGGCAGGGCCACCTTCAAGTGCCTTGACCGAGGCGATACTTGGGGGCATGGACGATCTTGCGGGCTTTCTGCGGACCCGGCGTGCCCGGGTCGACCCGGCGGCCGTCGGTATCCCCGCCGACAGCCGTCGCCGGGTCGAGGGGCTGCGCCGGGAAGAGGTCGCCCACCTGTCCGGAGTCAGCGTGGACTACTACGTACGCCTGGAGCAGGGCCGTGCGACCCAGCCCTCAGGGCAGATCCTCGACGCGCTCGCCCGCGTGCTCTGCCTCGACGAGACCGAGCGCGGGCACCTCCACCGGCTCGCCCGGCAACGCCGACGGCGCGCGAAGACACCGGGGGGCGGGCGGGTCCGGCCGGAGCTGCTGCGCGTCCTCGACCTGGTCGCCGGCGCACCCGCACTGATCATGGACCACCGCCTGGACGTGCTCGCCGGGAACCGCCTCGCCGGGCTTCTCTTCGGCCGGCCGCTGCCGGGCCTGAACACCGCACGGCACATCTTCCTGGAGGAGGCCGAGCGCGGCCTCTACGCGGAGTGGGAGCAGTGCACCCTGGACGTGGTCGGGCATCTGCGTCTGGCCGCAGGCAAATACCCCGAGGATCCCCGACTGGCCTCGCTCATCGGCGAGTTGGCGATGGGCAGCGAGCGTTTCCGCCGCCTCTGGGCCCGTGCGGACGTGCGCGCCCGCACCCATGGGCGCAAGGCGTACCGGCATCCGATGGTCGGGCTGCTGGAACTGCATCAGGAGAACTTCGCGCTGCCGGGCGAATCAGGCATGGAACTGCTGGTGCTGTCCGCGGCCCCCGGCAGCCCCGCCGAGGACGGGCTGCGCCTGCTCGGGAGCCTGGGCGCGGACAGCGATGGGGCGCATCCCATCACATCGGAATCAACGGATTCGATCAGAACCAATGGTGACTGATAGCAAAATGAGCAGGTTCGTTAAGGAAAAAGCATTCAGCACAGTCGGGTCACAGGCCGGGTCATGAGAGCAGGAAATCCGCCTCGCCCGCTTTCGCCCCCTCGATGAAGGCCGTCATCTCGTCGGTGGTGTAGATCAGTGCCGGCCCGTCCGGGTCGGTGGACTGGCGGACGGCGATCCGGCCGTCGGCGAGCTTCATCGCCTCCAGGCAGTTGCCGCCGTTGCCGCCGCTCCACGGCTTGTGCCAGCCTTCGCTTCCCAAGTCCCGCGCGGGCATACCGTTGTAGACGCTCATACGCGGCTTGATGCGATCCATTCACAGCTCCTTGCGGAGATCCCTGAGGATCTCCTTCGTGCGATGTGCCGTAGCGGCCTGCGCCGCCATGCGGTCCATGACCTCGAGATGGGTCGCCACCTCTTCGCGCGCGTCCAGATAGACGGCGCCGGTCAGGTACTCGCTGTAGACCATGTCCGGCAGTTCCGGCATGGCAAATCGGAACAGCACGAAGGGCCCGTACGTGCCCGGGTGCGGCCCCGAGGAGAACGGGGCGAC
Organism: Streptomyces hokutonensis; assembly: GCF_000376565.1. Lineage (GTDB taxonomy): Bacteria > Actinomycetota > Actinomycetes > Streptomycetales > Streptomycetaceae > Streptomyces > Streptomyces hokutonensis. The sequence goes on from NZ_BARG01000021.1 coordinate 174,166, forward strand.
CTGCAGGGTCACGTTGGGCAGCTTCGTGGCGTCGAGCAGTTTGTCGATCTGGGCACGCATCACCTCCGGGCCGCCGACCGGGCGGCGCAGGGCGGTCTCGTCCATGACGGCCCAGAAACGGGGCGCGTCGGGACGCGTCAGCAGGTCCTGGCGCTGCATGCGCAGCGCGACATGGCGCTCGATCTCGTCGGGCTCGGTCTGGCCGATGGCCCCCGACAGCAGCACACCGCGCGCGTACTCCTCGGTCTGCAGCAGCCCGGGCACGAAGTGCGGCTCGTACGACCGGATGAGCGCTGCGGCGCCCTCCAGGCTGACGTGCATCGAGAACCAGCCCGGCAGGATGTCGTGGAAACGCTGCCACCAGCCCGGCTTGTTGGCCTCCTCGGCCAGCTGGACGAAGGCCACCGCCTCCTCGTCGGAGACGCCGTAGGACTTCAGGAGGAGCTGGAGGTACGGGATCTTGAGGGAGACCTCCGCCATCTCCATACGGCGGACCGTGGCGGGCGCGACGCGCAGGACCCTGGCGGCCTCCTCGCGCTTGAGCCCGGCGCGTTCCCGCAGGTCCAGCAGGCGCCGGCCGAGGACGACCTGGCCGACCGTCGGTGCGGACCGCGGCTCGCTCACGCTCCACCTCCCCCCAATGAGTCCCGTTGAGTCCCGTACGGCGAATGAGCCCGGCGGTTGAATCCTGACAGCCCTGCGGCGCCATTCGAAGACTCATTCGAAGATCGGGAGGGACCTCCGGAGATTCCAACTGGCGCCGCGCGACGTTCTGTTGCGAGCAGTGTGCCACGACCGTGCAGAGCGTCATACGGCACTCTGCATTTTTCATAGTGACACTTGCCAAGTGTTCACGGCGGGGCGATAGTGGCAAGCGTGATTCCGTCCGCGCCCTTAGGAACAGACGCCGCCGCAGGCCGCCTCGGTCTCGGTGCCGCCACGGGAGCCGCCCCAGGTGGGGCCGCTGCCGAGCGCCGGTTCCGGTTCGAGCTGGCCGCCCATCCGGGTTCCCCTGCCCAGGCGAGACGCCTGACGCGGGCCCGGCTGTCCGGCTGGTCCGTGTGCGAGGACACCTGCGACACGGCGGTTCTGGTCGTCTCCGAACTGGTCACCAACGCCATCGTGCACACCGCGAGCAGCCACATAGTCTGCGAGCTGCACGACGGCGACGACCTGGTGCGGATAGCCGTCCGTGACGAGGGCTGCGCTCCGGGTGAGTCGTATCCGTCCCCGCAGCGGCCCGACGAGGAGCACGGGAGGGGATTGCTCCTCATCGACGGGCTGTGCCGGGCCTGGGGCGCTCAGGAACACGGACCCGGCCTGCTCGTCTGGGCCGACCTGCCCCGGCAGGCCGACCCGTCCCACGGCCACCACCCGGCCCCCGGCCACGACGGTTCCGTACCGCGCAACGACCTGGGATGGGGCGCACGACCCAAACCGGTGCCGTCGGGCGGTTCGGGCGACGAGGACGAGGCGACGGCACACTTCGGGGCCTTCGAGAATCTGGGCGTATATCCGGCACGGGGGCATGGGGATGCCCCCCGCGGGCATGGGGGTGCCGGCGAGTTCGGAGGCCTGGATCTCGGCGGCTTCGGGGGCCGGGAACACGGAAACGGGGTGGGTCCCGGCGTCGGGACCGGCTCCGGGCACCGGAGCCGGGAGGTCGCCGGGCACTTCGGGGAGCCGGGCCGGGAGGAAACAGGATCCTCCAGAGGCCGGGGCCACCTGGACGCCGGCGACCTCCCGGACTCCGCGGACACGGCGAACACCGGGGATCCCAGTGGGCTCGTGAATCCGGGTGCGCTGGGCACCTCCAGCGGGTTCGGGGACTTCGGGTCGGGGGTCGAATGGGTCTGAGCGGCGCTTCCGGTCCCGGCCAGGTACTCAGTCTCGACACGCTGGTCCGTCTGGGACGCGCGCTGCACGGACCGGGCACGCCCCGGCGACTGCCCGTCCCCGAGGGCATGACCGCTCCGCTCGGCTGCGACGCGGTGGCGGTGCCCGCGCGTTTCGGACCGCTGGTCCTGCCCCGGCTGCCGCGCGTCGGCTGTGTCTACGCCGACGAGGCGCACTGGTGGTGGATCGTGCCGTCCGACTCCGACTACGCGCTGGACTGGCCTTCGCCGGCGCGGTACACCGCCGGGGCGCTGGTGCCGGACGCGCCTCGCGCGCCCGGGCTCATTCATCGGCCTGACGGGAAGCTGCCGTATACGCCGCCGATTCCGTTGTATCTGGCTGTGTGTCGGGTTACGGGGGCTACGCCTTCCTGGTCACGGCCCATCAGCGCGTAGCGCTCTGCGGGGTGCGTTGTTTTTGTCTGCGGGCCGGTGGGGCTGGTCGCGCCCACGCGGCGGAGCCGCATATCGATACAGCCCCGCGCCCCTGACGGGGCGCACCCATCCCGGCGTACGCCCGCGCGTCCGCACCCCCTTTTCCTCGCGCTCTCCCCCACACCGCCCCGCCCCGCGATAGTGGCCGTTCGTCCGCTATCGGGGGAGGTCGACGGTGGGAAGCAAGGGTGACTCGGGGCAGGCGGGGCCGTCCGCGTCGGAGCAGCTGCTGTTCGGTGGGCCCTTGCGGTACGACATGGGGTGGAACCAGCACACCGACGCGTTCCTGGAGCTGAGCTTCCGGGCCATGGTGACGCGGTTGCCGGCGATGCTGGGGTCGAGTTTCCGGCTGGCCTGGCAGGCCGATCCACGGGCCGCGCGGATCGTGCTGGCCGCCGAGGCCGGCCGGGGTGTCACGCAGGCGGTGAGTCTGCTCGCGGTCAACAGCGTGCTGGGGCGGCTGATCACCGGCGGCGCGATCGCGGACCGACTGCACGGCGCTGTGCCCGCGCTGGTCACGATGGCCGCCGTACTGCTGGTGGGCGCGCTGCTGCGGGCCGCGTCGACGTATGCGACCGGCCGGCTGGAGCCGAAGGTGGAGCGGGTCGCGACCGAGCTGTACCTGGAGCGGGCGGCGGCCGTGGAGCTGGCCGCGATCGAGGACCACGCGTTCCACAAGCTGCTGGACACCGCGCAGTACGGCGCCTCCTCGGCCCGCCGCATGATCTCGCTGGCGACGCGGGTGATGAACGCGGTGATCTCGCTGATCGCTGCGGCGGGTGTGCTGACCGTGCTGCATCCGGCGCTGCTTCCGCTGCTGGTGACGATGACGCTGCCGAGCGCGTGGGGCGCCCTGACGAACGCGCGCCGCCGCTACGAGTCGTTCCACATCTGGGTGCAGCACGCCCGGGCCGGCCATCTCATCAGCGGTCTGCTCACCGAACCGGAGGCGGCGCCGGAGATCCGGGTCCACGGGGTCGGCCCGTTCCTACTGCGCCACTTCCACTCGATGTCGGAGAGCGCGGAGGCGGAGCAGGCCCGGCTGGCCCGGCTCGCGGCCCGTACCGGGCTGATCGCGGCGACCTGGACGGGCCTGGCGACGGCGGCGACGTACGCGACGCTGGGCGGGCTGCTGCTGTCCGGTGCGATGGCGCTGTCGGTGGCGGGTACGGCGGTGATCGCGATCCGCACCGGTTCCGGGAGCCTCGACACGCTGGTGCTCGCGGTGAACCAGCTGCACGAGGAGGCCCTGTTCGTGGGCGATCTGGAGAAGCTGTACAAGGAGGCGGCGGAGCGGGCGATCTCGGTCGGCGGGGCGGCGCTGCCCGAGGAACCGCGGGAGATCCGCTTCGAGAACGTCACGTTCAGTTACCCGGGCGAGTCCACCCACCCCGCGCTCGACGACGTCACGCTCAGGCTGCCGCTCGGCCGGATCATCGCGCTGGTCGGCGAGAACGGCTCCAGCAAGACGACCCTGGTCAAGCTGCTGGCCGGGCTGTACCGGCCGGACCGGGGCCGGATCCTGTGGGACGGCGTCGACGCGGCGACGGCCGACCGGCACCAACTGGCCGACCGGATCGCGATGGTGGCGCAGAACTTCAAGCGCTGGCCGTTCACGGCCCGGGTCAACGTGGCCGTCGGGCGGTCCGCCGCGCCGCTCACCGAGGAGCGATTGGCCGGTGCGCTCGCCGAGGCCGGCGCCGAGGACGTGGTCGCGGATCTGCCGCGCGGCCTGGACACCCTGCTGGCCCGCAACTTCAGCGGCGGGCACGAGCTGTCGGGCGGCCAGTGGCAGCGGCTCGGTATCGCCCGGGCCGCCTACCGCAAGGGCCGCATCCTGATCGTGGACGAGCCGACCGCCGCCCTCGACGCCCGTGCCGAGCTGGAGGTCTTCGAGAAGATCCGCGCGCTGGCCGGCACCGGCCAGACGGTGGTCCTGATCACCCACCGGCTGGCGTCCGTACGCCACGCGGACCTGGTGCACGTCCTGGACCAGGGGCGGCTGGTGGAGTCCGGGACGCCCGACGAACTCCTGCTCAGCGGCGGTGTCTACGCGGAGCTGTACGCGCTCCAGGCGGACCAGTTCACGGCGAAGGTGCCCGCCCCGAAGGCGGGCTGACGGGTCAGGCGGCCACGTCCACGGTGTCGGCACTGCGCACGATCACCAGAAACATGTCGGTCGCGATGTCCATGACGACCTCGGCGGGCAGCCCTTCAAGACGGCGTGCCTGCGCGAACTCCTCCGCCGGCCACGAGCCACGCGGCCCGCCGGCGGGAAAACGCTGAAGCACCGTTCGCCCGTTCACCCTGTACCTCCCTGTCGTGCTGAACTCGGAGAGCTTCGTGAAGCCTCGTAGAGTTAAACGCCGACAGTACGGTGAACGGCTCGCGAAGTGACGGTACTGAGACATAGTCGACACCTGGCCACACATCTTGAACACAGGTTTCCGTATCAGTCCTCGTACTCGTCGTGGTACAGAACACGTGCGCTGCCGGCGGGCGCCCCCAGCACCGACGCGCGCCCCTTCGGCTCCTCCCACTCCTCCTGCCGCCCCAACGCGGTCAGGTCGAGGAACGACGTAGTCGAGCCGAGCCCGTCGAGCCCGCGCTCGTAGGTCGAGTAGGTGTGGAACACCCGGTCGCGGTCCCGCAGGAAGCAGCTGACCCCGGGCCGCTCGACGGGTTCCCCGTCCCCGACGAGCGTCACGTCGAAGTCCCAGTTGAACTCCCCGCCGAAGGACGAGTACCAGGGCACCGTCCACCCCATCCGCGCCTTGAACGGCAGGATCTTCGTGTACGGCGCCCTCGACACGGCGGCGAACGTGGTGCCGCGCGCCTTCAGATGGGCGAGATGCCCGATCTGGTCGAGGAACGCGGAGCAGCTGCGGCAGCCCGCGTCCCACTCGGGCGCGAACATGAAGTGGTAGACGACGAGTTGGCCGCGTCCCTCGAAGAGGTCGAGCAGGCCGGCCTTCCCGTCGCCGCCCTCGAAGAGATATTCCTTGTCGATCTCCACCATGGGCAGCCCGCGCCGCTCGGCGTTGAGCGCGTCCCGCGCGCGCGTGGCCGCCTTCTCCTTGCCGAGCAGTTCCTCGCGCGCCGCGCGCCACTGCGCGCGCGAGACGATCTCCGGAAGCGACATGGGCCCTCCTGTGACAACGGTCCGTTCAGGGGTGGACCGGGGCGCGGACCGGAACTCATCGCTGCCGCGAAAAGAATTTCAGGCCGAGTGCTTCCCGTACGACACCGGGAGCGTGAGCAGCCCCCGCGCGCGCAGCGAGGGCCGCCACCGCACCTCGCCCTCCCCCAACTCCAGCCGGGGGAAGCGCTCCAGCAGGGCGGCGAGGGCGATCTCGGTCTCGGCGCGGGCCAGCGGTGCGCCCAGGCAGTAGTGGATGCCGTGGCCCAGCGAGAGATGCCCGGTGGTGTCGCGGCCGAGGTCGAGCCGGTCCGGGTCGGGGAAGCGGCCGGGGTCGCGGTTGGCGGCGGACGGGGACACCCAGACCGTCTCGCCGGCGGGGATGGTGACCCCGCCGATGGTGACGTCCTCGACGGGGAAGCGCCGGATGGCGAGCAGCGCGGGCCCTTCGTAGCGCAGGAACTCCTCGACGGCTGCGGGGAGTTGGCCTGGGTCCTTGCGCAACGCGGCCAGCTGCTCCGGGTGTTGCAGCAGGGCGAGCACCGCGTTGCCGATGAGCTGGACGGTGTTCTCGTACCCGGCGAAGAGGATGAGGAAGGCCAGCGACATCAGCTCGTCCTCGCTGAGCCGGTCGTCCTCGTCGCGTACGGCGATCAGGTCGGAGAGCAGGTCGTCGCCGGGCTCTTCCCGTTTGTCGGCGAGGAGTCGGGTGAAGAAGCCGAGCATCGCGACGACCGCGTGCTTGCCGGCCTCGGGCGGTGTCCCGGGGGCGGGCGCGACCAGGGTGTCGGTCCACACCCGGAAGTCCCTGCGGTGCCGGTCGGGCACGCCGAGCAGGTCGCAGATGACGGTGATGGGCAGGGGCGCCGCGTAGGAGGCGATGAGATCGGTGTCGCCGTTCTCGCCCAGTGCGTCGAGGAGTTGGTCGGCGGTGCGTCGAATCGGCGTACGGAGCAACTCGGTTCGGCGCACCGCGAGTGAGCCGGAGGGGCGCGCCGGTGTCGAGAGTGCGGGCGCGCGGAGGCCCGAAGGGCTGAGCACGGTCGTGCTCTCGACACCGGCTGGAGCGCCCCGGAGGCGAGCCGCGGAAGAAAGAGGGGTGAAGGCACGGCCGACCAGGCGGCGGATGCGGGTGTGGTCCGGCGGATCCATGTTCAGGAGGTTCGCGTCGAGCGCGGGCGGCAGCGCGAACCCCTTGTAGGTCCCCGCGGTGGCATGCCTCTTGTCCAGCGAGAGCCGAGGGTCGGCCAGCGCCGCCCGGACGTCCTCGTACCGGGTGACGAGCCAGGCGGGGGTGCCGTCGGGGCCGGCGATGCGGTGCACGGGGGCGCTGTCGCGCAGGCGCCGGTACACGTCGTACGGGTGGTCGAGAAGGCCGTCCGCGAGATCCATGGAGGACAGCCTAGAGGCGACCGGGGCGCGGCTCAGGTGTCGTATTCCTGAATGCGCCGCCCGTGGCTCCGGTCGACGAGTGCGGGCAGCCGGTCCTCCAACTCCCGTACGACTGCGGGCACATCGAGGGTCAGCAGCTCGCGGTCGCGCATCAGGACGCGGCCGTCGACGATCGTGGTGTGGACGTCGGCGGAGCGGGCGCTGTGCACGAGGGTGGCGGCGAGGTCGTGGACGGGCTGGGTGTGCGGCCCGGTGAGGTCGACCAGGATGATGTCGGCCCGCCGGCCCGGCGCGATGGACCCGATCGAGTCACCCAGTCCGACCGCCTGCGCACTCTGGAGGGTGGCGTGGTGCAGCGCCTGACGGGATGTCAGCCAGCGGGGGTCGCCCTCGGTCGACTTCTGGACGAGGGACGTGAGGGCCATCGACTCCCATACGTCGAGGGAGTTGTTGGAGGCGGCGCCGTCCGTGGCGAGTCCGACCGGGATGCCGATGGCGCGCAGGGCACGGATCGGAGTGGTGTCGGGCCAGCCGAACTTGAGGTAGCCGCGGGGCGCGGTGGCCACCGCGACACGGCCGCTCGCGCCCTCCAGGACGGGCAGGTCGCGTTCGGTGATGCCGGTGCCGTGGGCGATGAGCAGGTCGGTGGCCAACAGGCCTGCGTGGTCGAGGACTTCGATGGGGGTGACGCCGTGGCGGGCGAGGCTGGTGTCGGTCTGGTCGCGGTTCTCGGCGGCGTGGATGTGGACGGGGAGGCCGTGCTCCAGGGCGAGTTCGGCGGTGGCGGTGAGGTCGGCGTCAGTCACTGTGTAGGGGGCGTGCGGGGCGAGGGCGGTGGTGATGCGACCGCCGGCCGTGCCCCGGTGCCGTAGCGCGAACTCCACTGATTTCTCCCGGCCTTGAGGGCCCTGGGAGGAGAAGTAGGCCTCGCCGAGGTGGGCGCGGATCCCGCACTCGGCGACCACGGCGGCGACCGTGTCCATCGAGAAGTAGTGGTCGGCGAAGCAGGTGACCCCGGCGCGGATCATTTCGGCACAGGCGAGCCGCGCCCCCAACTCGACGTCTTTTTCGGTGAGGTTTGACTCGACGGGCCAGACGACGTCGTTGAACCACTCCTCCGTGGGCAGGTCCTCGGCGAGCCCGCGCAGCGCGACCATCGGCGCGTGGGTGTGGCAGTTGATCAGCCCCGGCAGGGCGACCTGCCCGCGCGCGTCGATGCGTTCGACGGCGGCGAGGCCGACCGCGTCCGCCGCGCTCGTCACCGACGCGACGAGCCCGTCCCGTACGACGATCTCGGCGTCCTCCCGGAACCCGATCCGCTCTTGATCGTCGTGCACGAGGACGGTGCATCGGGTGATGATGAGATCGGCGGCAGCTTCGGTTCGAGAGGGCCTCATCACGCCAACGTACGACGCCGTCCTCGTGCCGCGTGAGCCGAACCGCGCATCCCGGCGTTGTGCTTTCGCGGACCGGTCCGGGCCCACACCCTTGGCTCAGGACAAGGCTTCTGGAAGGAGCCCCGCATGCTCCTCGGCACCTGGAATCTGGAGAACCTGTACCGTCCCGGCGGCCCGTTCGGCCCCAAGGACAAGGCGGCCTACGAGGCGAAGCTCGCCTCCCTCGCCGCGGTGATCACGGAGCTGGACCCGGTGCTGCTGGGCGTCCAGGAGGTCGGGGAGCCCGAGGCGCTCCAGGACCTGGCCGGGATGCTGAGCGGCGAGTGGCACATCGCCCTGTCCGCGCATCCGGACGGCCGCGGCATCCGGGTCGGCTTCCTCAGCCGCACGGCACCACAGGTGATCGCCGACACGAACGCGTTCCCGGCGAAGCTGCGCCCTGTGCAGTCCGACGACTCGGGGGCCGTGGAACCGACCGCGGGCCGGGGCTTCCTGGCTGTGGAGGTCACGACGGACACCGGCACGCTGACGGTGGCGGTCGCCCATCTGAAGTCCAAGCTGCTGACCTACCCGGGTAACCGTTTCTTCCCCCACGACGAGAGCGAACGGGCCCGCTACGGCGCCTACGCGCTCTACCGGCGGGCCGCCGAGGCGGCGACCCTGCGGGCGCTGGCCGACGAACTGCTCGCCGGTGACGGCCGTACCCGGGACGTGGCCGTCCTCGGTGACATGAACGACGAGGTGCAGGCGGCCACCACACAGATCCTGCTCGGCCCGCCCGGCTCCGAGATCGGCACACCCGGCTACGACCGCCCGGACCAGGGCGACGCGGTCCGGCTGTGGGACGTGGCCCCGCTCATCCCCGCCGACCAGCGCTACTCCCGCATCAACTCCGGGCGCCGCGAACTGATCGACCACATTCTGGCCAGCCACCACCTCGTGCACCAGGTGACGGCGGCGGGGACGGGCCTTCCGGGTGCCGGAGCGCCCCGACTGCCGTCCGTGGGGCCGGATCCGGCGGCACGGCGCGAGGCGCCGGGGTCGGACCACGCACCGGTGTGGGTGCGGGTGGAGTAGCCACCGACGTACCGAACCGGCTATACGGCGACGGGGAGTTCGATGGCACGCAGCCCGACCCGCCCGCGCCCCCGCTCGAACTCCTCCAGCAGATCGGTGAGTTGTTCGATGTGCCGGCGGGTGAGCCGTCCCGTGTCGTCGAGGTGGACGGCGCAGGCGGTGGTGGTGTCGACGAGTCGTTCGAGGACGGCGGCGACCTCGTCGGTGCCCTCCGTGTGCCGGGCGAGGGCGGGGAGTTCGGCGGCCGAGACGGCGATGGCGCCGCGGGCCTCGGCGAGCGTGCGGTAGGCCTCGCGGCGCAGGGTCCAGCGCTCGGCGCGGTCGCCGGACTCGCTCAGCACATGCACGAGATAGGCGTGCGCGGCCTCGCCGGCGGCCGCGAGCCGCGCCCGCACTCCCCCGCCGCGCTTCCCCGGCATCGGCAGATGCCCGACGATCAGGACGATCGCGCAGGCCATCAGCGTCTCCCCGATCCGGCCGGCGGAGGCCTGCGGTTCGCCGCCGACCATCACGAGCGAGAGTACGAGGACGGTGACGACGGCGGTCTGCGCGGCGAAGTGCCGGGTGGCGACCGGAATGAGCGCACCGCAGAGCGCCACGAGCGCGACGAGCCCCTCCGGTCGGGGCAGCACGGCGGCGAACCCGGCGAAGAGGAGCGCCCCCAGCACGGTCCCCGCCGCCCGGCTCAGCGCCCGGGAGGCGAGCGGTCCGAGGTCGGGCTTGACGAGGAAGACGGCGGTGGCGGGCAGCCAGTACCAGTGCTCGTGCAGCCCGTACCAGCGGGCCTGGTGCAGGGCCTGCGCGACAGCGACACTGGCCCCGAAGCAGAGGGCGACCCGGAAGCCGTACTCACGCCCTCCGGCACCAAAGGCCGTACGGAACAGATCAGTTGTGGTCCTCCGGCGGGTGTGCAGATCACTCCCCTCCGCCTGGTCGAAGGCGTCGGCGGCGTGCAGCAGGGCGTCGTCGAGGGCGCGCAGCGCGGGCGCGGAACGGTTGGGCGCGGGCAACGGCCCGGTGTGCGCGTTGTCGCGCACGGCGGCGGCGAGCCGACGCGGCCCTTCACCCACGCGGGCCGACACCGCCTCCCCCGCCCAGGCGAGCGCGGTCGCGGCCTCGGCGAGCGGCAGCGCGGCGGCGTACTGCCCGTGCAGCCGCCGCTCGGCCGCGGAACTGGCGTACCGCCGCAGCCGGGGCCCGGCGAGGGCGTCCTGCGCGTGATCGAGAGCGGCGGTGAGCGCGGCGCGCCGGGCCGTCGCGTCCGGACCGCCGGTGGCGTCGAGCAGCGCGGCGATCGCGTCGTAGACGGCGGCCACGGCGTCCCGCTCGCCGTCGAAGCGGTAGTCGCCGGCGATGGCCCCGGGCGTGGGCAGCGCCAGCCGCAGCCCGACCAGCCAGGCGGCCCCGGCGAGAAACGCGAGGGCCCGCTGCCAGCCCGGTTCGGGCAGGGGCATCCCGGCACCGATGGCGGAGGCGACGAGCAGTTGCGTACCGGCACCGGACGCGACCGGCCCGACGGCGCTGAACCCGCCGGCGACCAGCCCGATCCCGGTGAGGAGCAGAGTCAGCACGACGGCTCCGACGTGTTCCCCCGCATACGTCCCGACGAGCAGCCCCGAGGCGCCCGCGAGGGCGGGCCCGCCGAGCCGCTTGACGGAGGCCCGCCGGCTGCCGGGCCGGTCGTTGATCCCGGCGAGCATGGCGCCGAGCGCGGCCAGCACGCCGAGAGACGTCCGGTCGACGAGTACGGCGACGAGGAGGAGCGGCCCGGCGGACAGCGCCCCCCGCGTGACCGCGCTCCAGGGAACCGGCCCGCGCTGGGCGCGCAGGGCGTGGGCGAGCCAGGGCGGAAGGGACAGTGCGACGGTGCGTCGGGACACGGAGCTCCTGTCGTGGCGAGGGCGGGGTGTGCCTTCGGGCGACGGTGGCCGGGGCGGAACTGAGGCTGTGTGTCCACGGTAGTTCGGGGACTTGTGCGGAACGGGCCGGTGGTATTTCGGGGGTGTGAAGGTTGGCCGTAGCGGTGCCTTCTTTATGAACGCAACGCCCGGAAGAGGGCTTCCGCGTCGGAAACCGCGTGCGTGAGCGCCTCCGGTTCCGGGCGCAGCCCCGCCACGATGTCGTCGACGCGCCGCAGCCCGGCCCGCTCCAGCAGCCGCTTCTCGTTCGTCACCCACTCCCCCCGCCCCGCCAGCACCCCGTGCCCGGCCTGTACGGCGGCCACGGCGAGCGCGCCGGCGACCTCGGTGAGGCGGCCCTTCGGGGCGTGGTGGTCCCGCGCGTACGCGAGGGTGGCGCGGGCGGTGCCGTGCCAGCGTTCGGCGGCGGAGCGCCGCAGCTGCTCGGGATAGGTGTCGGGGCGAGGCAGTTCACCCCGCAGCACACGGTTGATCGCGAGTTCGGCGACCACCAGGTAGCTGGGGATTCCGGCGAGATGGAACAGCAACGGCTCCACCCGGAACCGCCCTTCCTCAGCCTCCGCCAACTCCCGCTCCACCACGGCCAGATCGCGATAGTGCACGTCGACCCGCCGCCCGTCGATCGTGAGCCAGGCACCCCCGTTGAAGACTCCGCCACCCCACCCGCCGACCTCGGAGACCTCGCCCTCCCAGCCGAGGGCGCGGAGATCGGCCGGGTCGAAGGAGCCGCGGTAGTAGACCGCCAAGTCCCAGTCGCTGTCGGGGCGGTGGGTGCCCTGGGCGCGGGAGCCGCCGAGGGCGACGGCACGGACGGTGGGGAGGGCGGCGAGACGGTCGGCGGTGGTGTCGAGGAACTGGGCGTCGTCGAGCGTGGGCACGACTGCGGCTCCAACCGGTCGGTCGGGGAAGGGAATCGCCGGAAGCGTACGCACGCGGTGCGCCCGGCGCCACGCGATATCGCCGAGCCCCTCAGCCCGTCGCCGTCACCCCGAAGTCCGCCCCCGAGATGTCCCCGAGCGCCTCCGTGATCCGCAGCAACGGCTCGCGCAGTACGGTCAGTTCGGTGCGCATCGTCTCGGCCTGGGGCCAGGCGGCCTCGTGGTCGAGGGGGGCGGTGTCGGCGGGGCAGCGGGCCTCGTAGGCGGCGAGGCGGGGATGCCAGGTGCTGGTGAAGGGGCGGATGGTGTCGTTGACGAGGGCGTAGGCGAGGCTCTGGACGGTCGGTGCGCCGGAGCCGCGTTCCAGGCCCACGCTGTACGTGTGCAGCGTCCCGCGCGTGAAGTCGATCAGCGACTTCAGGGACGCCAGCGCCTCGCGCAGACTGCCCGTGCCGGGTGCCAGTTCCTGCACCCCGATCCGGGTGACCAGCTCGACCTGGATGTCGAAGGCGGCCATCCGCTCCGACTCGCTGGGTGCCGCCATGGGTGCCTCCCTCCGGCCTCCGGGGAAGGCCAGCGTAGCCGGGCCACGGCGACCGCACAGGCTGCGCAGCGCGGCGTGCCGCAGGGACTCGGTGCGGGCGGGGGCCGGGTCGTGGTGGTGCCAGGCGTGCAGGGTGACGGGGTGGAGCCGCCAGCCGCCGTCGTCCGCCGGTGCGAGCAGGCTGCGTACGCGCAGCTCGGCGACGCCGTTCGCGGCCCGCCGCGCGGCGACGGCCCTGGGCACCCGGTCGGCGGCGGCGAGCACCCGCTCCGCGTCCTCCGCGGTCAACGGCAGTGGATGCAGTACGGCGGCGCAGCGCAGCACGTCGGCGGCGTCCGCCGTGTCGACGTCCCGGACGAGAGCACCGGTCACGTCCCCCTCGGCGAGGGCGTCGAGAAGTGACGTCCCGCGCGCGTGCAGCCTGCCGTACAGCTCGCGCGGCTGATGACCGGCCCGGATCGCGCGGGCCAGCAGGCCGAGGGCGAGCGGATGTCCGTCCAGCGCCTCGGCCAGTGCCTCGTCCCCGCCGACGAGCACGCGCGCGTGCGGGGCGTCGAGCGGCCCGAGGTCCACGGGGGTGCCGATCCCGTCGTAGGCGCGGCTGCGCAGGGTGAAGACGGTGTGGCCGAGCGGGTGGGGCGCGGCCATCGCGGCGATGTCGCGGGCGGTGAGCCGGTCGTCGGGGACGGAGTCGACGATCCACAGGAACGGTTCGGCGGTACCGAAGGAGGTGACGCCGGAGTCGGAGAGCGCGCGCACGGCGTCGTCGTACGCCTGCCCGCTCACCCAGAAGACACCGCCGGGGTAGGCCGCCTCGAAGCGGAGGGCGTACTCCTGGGCGAGGGCGGACTTGCCGATGCCGGCCATTCCGCGGATCTGTACGGCGCGTGCGGCGGCGCGGCCGGTGACCAGGGGCGCGGAGTGGGCGTGCAGGGCGGAGTGCACCTGCCAGAGTTCGGAGAGGCGGCCCAGGAACTCGGGGCGCGGTTCCGGGGAGCCCAACAGCCATCGTCGTACGGCGCGTTCCTGGATCGCCATCGGGCCGTCGAGGCGGGCGACGTGCTCGCGTACGTCGGCCACCAGGGCGCTGAGGTCGTGCGCCGGGGCGTGCCGGGCGTCACGGAGTTCGACGGGGTGGATGTGGTCCGTGGTCGCCTCGGGATTGACGACCATGACGCGACCGCGCGGATCACCTTCCCGCAGGCCGGCCAGGTAGGCCGTCGTCAACTCCCATTGGCAGGCCTCGCGTTCGGGGTAGCCGGCGGAGTAGTAGGCGAGCAGCGCCTTGGAGCGGGCCAGTTCGCGCCGGATGGTGTCGCTGATGCCGGCGAAGGACGCGACCCCGGTCTCGTCCGTGAACACGTCGAGCCCGCCGTCGCGCAGCAGCCGCGCGAGCGGTCGCACCCGCTCCACGTCACCGCGGCTGTAGCTGAGAAAGACGTCCCACACGGCGACTTACCCTACTGTGGGTACCGGGGAGGGCGATCATGAGACACAGGCAGCGCAGGCGGCGGGGTCCGGGCGGTCCGTCGCAGATCACGGCCAGGCTGACGATCCCGTTCGTCGGCGAGATCTCGGGCACCTGGGAACCGGCCGACGCGGAACGCAGCGCGGCCTGGGAGCTGTACCTGGAACTGGTCACCCGCGTCTCGGTCGAGGAACTCTCCCCCGACGAGGGCTTCCTGCGCGAGGCCCTGTCCTCCCTCTACACCTTCTTCGGCACCACCCGGGACATACTCCGCCGCTACGGCCCGGACATCGCCCCGCCCCTGGCCCCCGGCCACGTCAGCTTCGCCGTCCTCGCGGTCACCGTCCTCAACCGCGTCCTGCGCCCCCTGCTCGCGTCCTGGCATCCCCGCCTCGCGGCCTACGAGTCGCAGCGGCCCGAGGGCCGGGACCCGGTGGCGTGGGAGCGGGAGTGGGAACACGAGGACGCGCTGCGCCGGGCGATCTCCGAGGTGCGGAGTTCGCTGATGTCACTGGCCCGGACCTTGCAGGAGGTGGCGGGAGTCAGCGACCTCATCGACCTGCCCGCACCGCGCGGCCCCGAGAACACGCCGACGGCGGCGAATCGGGGCACCCCCCCCCGGAGGCTCAGCGGGGTCCTGACACCTCCGACACGACCGGCTGAAGTCGCTCTCGCGGCCTGAGACCGGGCCCTCGGACCGATTGTCAGTGGTGCGCGCTTCAATGGAGTGGTCACTGAGAGTCACCACGGGGGAGCGGTCGATGACAGCGCACGGGATGTATGAGAGCGGGCCGGGGCAAGCTGCGGGTGGCGGCGACCCGCAGGCCGCACGGACGCATCTCTCGGCGGCCGGGTTGCGCGCGCGGGGATGGACCGCCGGCATGGTGCGTCAACTGCTCGGCGAACCCGATCTGTTGCGGGCCAACCCGCATGTCAGGTCGTCCCCGCCGACCCGCCTGTACCGCGTCGAACGGGTCGAGACCGCCGAGCGCAGCGACGCGTTCCGGGCCGTCGCGGCGACTGCCGCGCGACGGTCCGCCGCGGCCAGGAGCGCCGCTCGCCGCAGGCGGCGGGAGGTCCTGACGCGCATCACGGCCGAGCCGATCGACGTACCGCGCCTGACCCCGCAGCGGCTGACGGCACTGGCGGTCGAGCACCGCAACCGGCAGGACGAGGAGCGCACGTACACAGCCACAGTCGAAGGTGCCGATCCCTCCGAGCTCGACCGGTGGAAGGTCGACTATCTGCGCCATCGCCTGACTCGCTACGACGAACTCCTGAGCGGGCTGCACGGCACCACCGGCCGCGCCGCGGCGGAGGAACTGCTCCGGCGCCGGCTCTACGCGGCCATCACCGAGGCGTACCCGCTCCTTGCACAGGAGTGCGAACGCCGGCTGGCGGCAGTCCGCCGGTAATTCGGATGCGGGTGCCGTCGTCCACGTGATCCGCTGACGTCCCGCAGGGCGAAGCCCGCCGCCGACCCCCACCCCTGGGAGACCCCGTGCTCGAACGCGTCACCGTCCCCGGTCTCTTTCCACCGCCCACGTACTCCCACGCCACCGTCGTCGAGGCCGGGACGAAGCTCGCCCTCCTCGCCGGTGCCGTTCCGCTCGACGCCGACGGCAACGTGGTCGGTGAGGGGGACGCGGTGCGGCAGGCCGAGCAGGTGCTCGTGAATCTGGGTGAGCAACTGCGGGCGGTCGGCAGCGACTTGGAGCATGTCGTGGCGACGGACGTGTACGTCGTGAGCAGTGAGCCCTCGGTGCTGTCCGCCGTGTGGGAGGTGGTCGAGGCATCCGGGCTCGGTGCGGGGCCGCATTCGTCGACGCTCGTCGGCGTGGCCTGCCTCGGGTACCGCGGGCAGCTCGTGGAGATCACTGCGACAGCCGTCGTACCGCCCGCACCGGAAGAGGTGGCGCAGCCGTGAATTCCGACCCCGGGACCGCCGTCACCCTCCGCCGGGCGACCGCCCCCGACGCTCGCCCCGTCGCCGACGTGTGGCTGCGGTCCTTCGCCGCCGCGCTGCCGACCGTTGTCAGCCCGCGGTCCGCCGATGACGTGCGCGAATACTTCCGGGATGTCGTCGTGCCGTTGCGCGAGGTGTGGGTGGCCGATGCGGGAGACGGCGGCGGAGTTGTGGGGCTGATGGTGCTCAACGGCGGTCTGCTGTCGCAGCTCTACCTCGATCCGGACTGGCGCGGGCGCGGTCTCGGGGACCGGTTCGTGGAGCTGGCCAAGGAGCGGAGTCCGGAGGGCCTGGAGCTGTGGACCTTTCAGGTCAACAAGCCCGCGCACCGGTTCTACGAGCGGCACGGCTTCGTCGCCGTCGAGTTCACGGACGGCAGCGGCAACGAGGAGCGCGAGCCCGATGTGCGGTACGTGTGGGAGCCCAAGTCCTAGGTCAGGGGCCTGCGTTGGCTGCGTTGCGGGCCAGTTCCAAGGCGTACGACGGCCACCACTCGCCCGCCGCCGGGCCGCCCCGGCAGGTGCCGTCGGACTCGCCGGGGCGTTTGATCCACAGGTAGGCGTCGAGAAGGGGGTTGTCCGTGCGGGTCGTCGGCGGGGTGCCCAGTGCGCGGCCGGGCGGATTGCACCACGCGTCGGTGCCGGCGTAGGGGCCGTTGCCGTTGCGGCTGGTGTCGATGACGTAGTGCTTGCCGGCGAGGTCCTTGGAGAGCTCGTCGCCGTACGCCGAACTCACCTTGTTCGTCTGGAAGTTGGAGACGTTCAGAGCGACCCCGTCGGCACGGGCGACCCCGGACGCCTTCAGCGCGTCGACCAGTCGCCAGGCCTCGGGGATCCAGCCGGAGTTGCCGGCGTCGAGGTAGACGTGGGTGCGTGGTTGACGTTTGAGGCGGTCGACGGCATACGCGAGCAGGGCGTAGCGGTCGGTCGCCACGACCCGGGTGCAGCCGGCGACCACCTGGGCGACGGCGTCCGGTTCGACGACGACGTAGGCGCCCCGGTCGCCCAGGGCGGTCGCGAACTCGTCGATCCAGGTGCGGTAGGCGGCCGCGGTGGGGGCGCCGCCGAGTGAGTACTGGCCGCAGTCGCGGTTCGGGATGTAGTACGCCACGAGGACCGCGGTCTGTCCGGCGCGGGCGGCGGCGGTGGTGCGGGCGCGGACGACCGGGCCGGGGTCGGGGCCGTTGAGCCACTCGGCCTCGGGTCTGGTGGCGATGCGGTCCATGAGCGTGGCGTCGGCTGTTCGGCCGTCCTCGCGCCAGATGGCCGCCTGTAGCGCGGCTCGGGAGTCGGGGGTGGTCCAGAAGGGTTCCGGTACGTCGCGGGTTGCCCCGGCACAGAGTCCTGCGAGGAGCGTGGCGAGGAGGGCTCGCTGTACCGGCGTGGGCAAGGGAGGCTCCGTTCTTGCCGGTGGGGTCTTGTCCTTCCGGGAGTTTGCGGGGCACACCTCGACGAGTCGCCGTAGCTTCGGTCAGGTCGTTGCGAGATCACCCCTATGGATGCGCTATCGAGAGTGCCGCGATGTGTTGTTTGGCGGCTGCGGCGGCGTCGTGGCTGGTCGCGCAGTTCCCCGCGCCCCTGAAGGGGCGCTGCCCCACGCCCTCCTTTTAGGCACCGGCCGCGCATAGCTCCCCGCCCTGCTCGTCCTCAGTCCCAGTCCCACCAGCGACTCCGCCAGCTTCACCGCCGCGCCGACCCCGTCGACCACCGGCAGCCCCAGCTTCTCCCCCACCGCCCGCTGCAGTCCCGTCATCCCGGCGCAGCCCAGCACCAGTACCTCGGCGCCGGCCGCGCGCGCCCGTTCCGCCGCCGTGAGGAACGCGGCCTCCGTGCGGGCCTCGTCACCGCCCAGGTCCAGGACACTGAGCCCCGTCCCCACCACCGCCGCGCAGTTGCGGCCCACCCCCGCCAGCTCCAGGCTGTCCTCGATCTGGCCGCAGGAGCGTTCCAGCGTGGTGACGACACCGTAGCGGCGGCCCAGCAGGCAGGCCAGGTGGGCGGCCGCCTCGGTGATGTCGACGACCGGTACGTCCACCAACTCCCGGACGCCTTCCCGTCCGTGCTCGCCGAAACCCGCCATGACGACCGCGTCGTAGGACGGGCCGTCGTATGTCCGCAGCAGGTCCATGACGGCCGCCGCCGAGAGGTAGCTGTCGAGCCAGCCCTCCGCCGACTCCGGTCCCCATGCGGGGGTCAGTCCGGTCACGGTGGTGCCCGGGCCTGCGGCGGCCCGGGCACCTCGTACGATCTCCTCGGTCATCTCCTGCGTGGTGTTGCAGTTGGTGACGACGATGCGCACGCTCGTCAGACCTCCAGAGGCTGGGCGGCGGTTCGCTCGGAGCGGCAGATCAGCAGGTACAGGCCGGCGCCGAGTGCCGTGCCGATGAACCAGGAGTACGGGGCGACGTCGCTGAACGTCTTCACCAGTGCGAGTACGGCCGCGACGCCCGCCGAGGGCAGGAACGCCCACAGGGCCTTGGGGTTGACGCCCTTGCGGTAGTAGTAGCGGGAGCCGGGGGTCGCGTCGAAGAGTTCGTCCACGTCGATACGGCCGCGCTTCACCCAGTAGTAGTCGACCATGATCACGCCGAACAGCGGGCCCAGGAAGGCGCCGAGGCCGCCGAGGAAGTAGTTGACGACCGTGGGGTTCGAGAAGAGGTTCCACGGGGTGACGACGAGTGCGGCGACCGTGCTGATCATGCCGCCGATCTTGAAGGTGATCTTCTGCGGCCAGACGTTGGCCAGGTCGTACGCCGGTGAGACGAAGTTGGCGACGATGTTGACGCCCATGGTGGCGACGGCGAACGTGAACGCGCCCAGCACCATCACCCAGGTGTTGCCGACCTTGGCGACCAACTCGGCCGGGTCGGTGATGGCCTGTCCCCAGACCTCGAGCGAGCCGGCTGTGACGATGACCGAAACGACCACGAACGCCGTGGAGTTGATGGGCAGGCCCCAGAAGTTGCCGCGGCGGACGGTCTTGTAGTCGGGCGCGAAGCGGGAGAAGTCGCAGAAGTTGAGCATCAGGGTGCCGTAGGTGGCGAGGATCAGGCCGATCGCGCCGAACCACTGGCGCCACTGCTCGCCGAACGAGACCGGGTGCGGGGTGGAGGTCAGCGAGATCGACCAACCGGCCTTCGCCAGCACCCAGATGGCCAGCGCGATCATCACGAGCCAGATCGCGGGGCCGCAGAAGTCCTGGAACTTCCGTACGGATTCCATGCCTTGGCTGATGATCACCGCCTGGATCAGCCACAGGGACACGAAGGAGACCCAGCCGAGGGCGTCAAGTCCCAGGAAGGAGTGGTGAGTCCAGGATTCCAGGCCCGGCCAGGCGGCCAGCAGCATCACGTTGACGGCTACGGACGCCAGGTAGGTCTGGATGCCGTACCACATGATGGCGATCACAGCCCGGATGAGGGCCGGGATGTTGGCGCCCCAGACGCCGAAGCTGATACGGCTGACGACCGGGAACGGGACGCCGTGCGCCTGTCCGATCTTCCCCATCCAGTTCATGCCGACGTAGATGAGCACGAAGCCGACGAGGAGAGAGGTGAAGACCTGCCAGACGTTCATGCCGAGGACCAGCAGGCCCGCGGCGAACGTGTAGTTGCCGAGGTTGTGGACGTCCGACATCCACATGGCGAAGAGGTCGAAGACCTTCCAGTTGCGCTTGTCGGCGGGGGCGAGGTCTTCGTTGGTGAGCCGGGGGTCGGGGACGAACGCTGGGGTGCCGGTGGCTTCGGCACGGTCGGCGAGGGACACGGGGCCTCCAGGGCAAGGGGACGGAGGTGCGAGGAGGGGTGGGGGGTGGGAGAAGTGAGCGGGACGGCCGTCGATGTCGTTTGGTATACCAAACTGCCGTCATAGTCCTCCCGTCAACCGTTCCGGCCGATGTCCCCACTGTTAACGCTCCGTAAAAGACCCCCGGAGTCGGCGAAGATGGCCCCATGAGCTCCATGACAGCGAAGATCGAACCCCTCGGGGCGGTGCGCGAACGCGTCCTGGCGACCCTGCGGCAGGACATCATCGCCGGTCGTCTCCGTCCCGGAGACCGGCTGGTGGAACGCGAGCTGGCCGAGCGCTTCGGGGTCTCGCGGGTGCCGGTCCGGGAGGCGATCCGGGCCCTGGTCGCGGAGGGCTTCGTCCTGTTCGAGTCGGCGCGCCGTACGGTCGTACGGCGGCTTACCCCGACCGACGTCAAGGAGCTGTTCGAGCTGCGCGAGGCGCTGGAGGTGTACGCGGCCGGGCTCGCCGCGTCCCGCGCCACCCCTCAAGCACTCGCCGAACTAAGGGAGTTGCTGGACAGCGCGGCGGAAGCCACCAGGTCCGACGACGCCGAGGCGATCACCGACGTCAACACCCGCTTCCACGACCGGATTCTGTCCCTGGCCGGCAACAGCCTGCTGATCTCGGTCATGGAACCGGTCGACGGCCGGCTGCGCTGGCTCACCCGGCAGAACGAGGAGTGGCCCCAGCTCCTCACCGAGCACGAGGAGTTGTACGAGGCGATCGCCTCCGGCGACCCGGACCGGGCCCGCGCCCACGCCCTCAGCCACGTCCAGGCGAACTACCGCTCCACGGTGCGCCACCTCTTCGGCGACGAACCGGACTAGCCGATCAACTGGGCTGGACTACCAACTGGGCTAGCGGCGGGCGTACTTGTCCGTCGCCGCCACCAGGGCCTCCACGACACCCGGCGTGCTCAGGTCGTGCCCGGCCTCGTCCACGATCACCAACTCACTGTCGGGCCAGGCCTGTTGAAGCCGCCAGACGACACCGACAAGGTTGCCGAGGTCGAGGCTGCCCTGGACCAGGGTGCCGGGGATGCCCTTGAGCAGGTGCGCGTCCCGGAGCACGACACCCTCGTCGTTGCCCTCGCCGAGGAAGTGGTCGTTGCCGAAGTAGTGCGTAACGGTGCGGGCGAAGCACATCCGGAACTCCGGGTCCTCGTAGCGCTCTTCGGAGCGCGGCGGCGCCGGAATGATCGCCGTCTCCCAGTCGGTCCACGCACGCGCCGCCCGCTCCCGCACCGCCCGGTCGGGAGACTCGATGAGCCGGTTGTAAGCGGCGGCGAGGTTCCCGTCGCGTTCCCCCACGGGCAGTTCACCGACGAACCGCTCGAACGCCTCCGGGAAGAGCTTCCCAAGTCCCCTGGTCAGCAAGGTCACTTCGGCGTTGGAACCGCTCGCGACACAGGTCAGCACCAGCTC
Organism: Streptomyces hokutonensis; assembly: GCF_000376565.1. Lineage (GTDB taxonomy): Bacteria > Actinomycetota > Actinomycetes > Streptomycetales > Streptomycetaceae > Streptomyces > Streptomyces hokutonensis. The sequence continues at coordinate 195,488 of NZ_BARG01000021.1, forward strand.
CGACACCGCCTCGGGATGCGTCTGCGCGTACCGCAGTCCGAGCACCGACCCCCATGACGCGCCCCGCACCAGCCACCGCTCGATCCCCAAGTGCCGTCGCAGCAGCTCCAGATCGGCGATCAGGTGAGCCGTGGTGTTCACGCTCATGTCGGTGTCGTAGACGCTCGCGTGCGGTGTGGAACGTCCGCACCCGCGCTGGTCGAGCAGCACGATCCGGTAGGCGGTGGGGTCGAAGAAGCGCCGCGAGTAAGGGGAACAGCCCGATCCCGGGCCGCCGTGCAGCACTACCGCGGGCTTGCCCTGCGGGTTTCCGCAGGTCTCCCAGTAGACGAGGTTGCCGTCCCCGACGTCGAGCATGCCGTGGTCGTACGGTTCGATCTCCGGATACAGGCCCATCCGGCGACCGTAACGCCCGCCGCGAGCCGCCCGCCACCGGTTATCGCGCGACGGGCAGCCCCGCCGCCCCGGCCGCCGTGCGCAGCACGTCCCGCAGCATCTCGGGGGTGAGCTTTCCGGTGAAGGTGTTGCGCTGGCTGACGTGGAAGCAGCCGAAGAGGTCGAGGCCGTCGAGCGGCACCCGCACCCCGTGCCCGAACACCGGCCGCGGCCTCGGCACGGCCCACCCCGCCGCCGCGAACGCCGGCAACGCGGCCTGCCAGCCGAAGCCGCCGAGCACGATCGCGGCCTTCAACGTCGGCCGCAGCAGCGTCAGTTCGTCGACGAGCCAGGAGCGGCAGGTGTTCCGCTCCTCGGGGGTCGGCTTGTTGTCGGGCGGTGCGCAGCGCACCGGCGAGGTGATGCGCACGCCGTACAGCTCCAGGCCGTCGTCGGCACTCACGGCCGTCGGCTGCGAGGCGAGACCCACGTCGTACAGGGCCTCGTACAGCACGTCCCCGGAGCGATCGCCCGTGAACATGCGGCCGGTCCGGTTCGCGCCGTGTGCGGCCGGGGCGAGGCCGATGATCAGCAGAGGCGCGTCGGCGGGACCGAAGCCGGGAACCGGGCGGCCCCAGTACGTCCAGTCGGCGAAGGCCGCGCGTTTGGTGCGGGCGACCTCCTCGCGCCAGGCGACCAACCGGGGGCAGGCCCGGCAGCCGGTGATCCCGCGATCGAGGTCGGACAGGTTCATCCCCTCACCGTACGGGCCAGGGGATCACCGCAGGGGCCCGGACGAGGACCGTGCCGGTTCCGGTGAGGACCGTGCTGGCTCCGGCGAGGCCGCGCGGGCTCGGGTGAGGACCGCGCGCGTTCCGCCGAGGACCACGCCGACTCCGGCAAGGACCGTGCGGGCTCCGGCGAGGACCGCGCGGGCTCCGCCGAGGACCGCGCCGACTCCGGCAAGGACCGTGCGCGTTCCGGCAAGGACCTCGCCGAGCACCGGGCAGCCTCGGATCAGCCGATCACCCCGACCAGCAGCGTCGGCAACCGCCCCTGCCCGCTCTCCCCCGGGGACTAAAATCACGGCATGGCTTCCGAGGGCGTGCACGAGAGCGACGACGTGAGCGACGAGACCGACGACCGTCGCCCCGCGCCCGAACCGCAGGGCGATGCCGTGGCCGCCGCCGTCGCCGCCGGTCCCTCGAACGGCGAGAGTGTCCGCGTCGACAGCTGGATCTGGTCCGTCCGGCTGGTCAAGACCCGCTCCATGGGCGCCGCCGCCTGCAAGGGCGGCCACGTCCGCGTCAACGGCGAGCGGGTGAAGCCCGCCCACTCCGTCCGCGTCGGCGACGAGGTACGCCTGCGCCACGAGGGCCGGGAGCGGATCGTCGTCGTGAAGCGCGTCATCCGCAAACGGGTCGGCGCTCCCGTCGCCGCCGAGTGCTATGTGAACAACTCCCCGCCGCCCCCGCCCCGCGAGACCGTCGCCCCCGCCGGTATCCGCGACCGCGGCACCGGCCGCCCCACCAAGCGCGACCGCCGCGAGCTGGAACGGCTGCGCGATCTGCCCACCCCCAACTCCCCCGGCGAAACGCCCGATCCGCATCGCGGAGCGCACGGCACCGCCCGCCACAACACCCGCCGGGGCAACCAACGATGAGATCCGGCGCGGCTGTCGGCTGTCAGTCCATCGGCACCGCCCGCACCCACACCCGGTCCGGTGTCAGATAGCTGTCCACCTTCAGTCCCGCCTCCGCGAGCGCCTCCTCGAACTGGTCCTTCGTCAACGGCCGGGCCAGGAACGTCTGGGTCCAGACCGCGTCCGGGAAGACGTACTCCGCGCGCACCGAGTTGACCCCGTCCCCGACCGGATCCGCCGACACGATCCGCACAGTGAAGCCGCTGGGGTCGGCCCGCTCGCGCGGCAGGTTCGAGTGGTAGTCCTCGCCCTCCCGCTGGATCAGCACACAGCCGCCCGCCGCGACGTGCCGTACACAGGTCCGCAGCAGTGCGCGCCGCTCCTCCTCGTCCCCGGCGTGCACCAGGAACGACGCGAGCATCACCACGTCGAAGGTCTCGCCCAGATCGAGGTTCTCGATCGGACTGCATATCGTGCGCGCTCCTCCGACCCGCTCCAGCATCTCGGCGGACTCGTCGACCGCCGTGACCGTGAATCCGCGCTCCAGGAGGGGGTGGGTCATCCGCCCCACCCCGCTGCCCAGCTCCAGGATGCGCGCGCCCGCCGGCACGGCCGCCGTGATGATGTCCGGCTCCGCTCCCACGGGGAGCCGCGAGTACAGCTCCACCGCGCAGCCGTCCGGGGTGATCGCCCCGGGTCCTGTCCCCTCATGCCCCTCACGCATTTCGATTCGCATGCCCGTCCAACGGCCCGCGTCCGCACGCCCGTTCCCGACTCGCACTGGTTCACCCGTACGAGTCAATTCCCTTTGGAGAGGCAACCGTTGGAGCGGAAGCTGCCGGACCCGGACGGCGGGCCCGGGCTCAGAGCGGGAACCACCCGTGCCCGAGATACCAGTGCCCGCCCGCCCGCAGATGGTCCCCGACGACCCGCTCCACCGACGTGCGCCGAGGCAGGGTCGCCACCGGCAGTCCGGAGTTGCCGAACACGAACTGGACCGGATCGGCGTCGGCCGGCTCCTTGTCGTCGTAGGCCACCCGGAACCGTTCCTGGAAGTGGACGATGTTCGAGTCGGCGGGGAGGTGTTGCTTCAACTGCCGGTCCAGCAGCCAGGAGTGGCAGACCGCGACCGCGTGGCGTTCCTCGGGGAAGTGCCGGGCGAAGAACGGGCGGGCCAGGTCGAGCGAGCGGTCGCAGGCGGCCGGCGAGAGCGGTCCCTGGAAGTCGGGGATGTGCAGGTTCAGGCAGGGTGTCCCCGGCTCGACGTCGAGTCCGGCCGCCGCGAGCCCCCGCGCGGTGCGCTCCCCGAGCCGCGCGCGTTCGTACTGCAGTCGCCCCAGTTGGTACAGCTCGCCGCGGAAGTGCGGGACGAGCCACTGCGGGACGGGTACGCCTCCCGCGCCGTACCGCTTGTGGTTGACCGCGATGTTGCGGCCCAGGTCGGCGAGGGTGTGCTGGGAGACGTCGGCGGGGATGCCGCGTTCGCGGTGGTACGCGCGCGTGGCGGGCAGCGCGGCGGCGAACACGTACACGGAGAAGTAGGTGCCGATCTCCGGCGGGGCCTCGGGCAGCCGGGCCAGGAGCAGCTCGGTGAGCCGGGTCCAGTGGCCGTGCTCCCCGATGTCCTTCACCAGCGCCTCGACGCACTCTTCCAGGAGCCGCATCGCGTCGGTGTCGCGCGCCAGCACCCGGCGCAGTCGGACCAGTTCGTTGATGTCCTCGTGGGGTACGGCGAGGTCGAGCAGGATCTCGGGCAGTTCCTCGGCGTCCGGCAGCACAGTGCGTTTCCCCTCCCTGTGGAGTCCCCTACCTGTGGCGTCTCCTACCTGTGGAGAACGTCCGACCCGAAGAGTACGTTTCAAGGAGGAGTAGTGATCCTGATGCGTACGGGCAGTGAGCCGACGACCGCGCGCAGTCCGCTGCGGGCGCGGTTCTGGCTGAGCGTGTGGGGGCTGGTCTGGACGATCTTCGGCACGGCGGCGTTCGCGCTCGCCGGGCGCCCCGGCTGGGCGGCGGCCTGCGGGGTGCTGTGGCTGGTCGTCACGATCGACATGACCATGATCCTCAGACATATGCGCCAGGGCCCGCACTACCAGCCGGGCCCCGACATTCCGCCGTACCGGCCGCCGGAGCACCGCCACCCCTGACCGGCTCGCGCGCACGGGAGCCTACCCGTCGAAGCGGGCAGCCTTCAGGTACTGCGGCTGGGGATCGAGTGCGGCGGCCAGCCGGAAGTGGCGTTTGGCCTGGTCGGCGCGTCCCTGCCGCTCGTAGGTGCGGGCGAGCGCGAAGTGCGCGAACGCGTTGTCCGGCTCGCGCTCCAGGACGATGGTGAACTCCAGCTCGGCGGGGCGCAGTTGTGCGGCGGCGAAGAAGGCACGCGCGCGCAGCAGGCGGGCGGCGGTGTTCTCGGGGTGCGCGTCGATGACGTTGTCGAGCAGCTTCACCGCGCCCCGCGGGTCCCGCGCGGCGAGCAGCTGCTCGGCGGCACGGAAGTCGATGACATGCGTCTCCGGAGTACGTCCGGTCGTTCCGCTGTTCTCGGGCACGGCGAATTCCTTCCCTCGCTCGCACGTTTCAACGCCCGATGAAAGGCCCGCTATTCCTGGGGTGGCTGCTGGGGCGCGTGTGCCCTGCGCACGAGTTCGGCCCATACGTCCCGTACGCGCCGCTCGAGCGCCTCCAGGGGTACGTCGTTGTCGATGACGATGTCCGCGATGGCGAGCCGCTTCTCGCGCGTCGCCTGGGCGGCCATGCGCGCGCGTGCGTCCTCCTCGGTCATGCCGCGCAGCCGCACCAGCCGGTCGAGCTGTGTCTCGGGGCTCGCGTCGACGACGATCACGAGGTCGTACAGCGCGGCGAGGGCGTTCTCGGCGAGGAGGGGGACGTCGTGGATCACCACGGCGTCGTCGGCCGCGGCGGTTTCGAGTTCGCGGGAGCGTCTGCCGACCAGGGGGTGGACGATCGAGTTGAGGACGGCCAGCTTCTCGGGGTCGGCGAAGACGATGGAGCCCAGCTTCGGCCGGTCGAGGCCGCCGTCCGCGCCGAGCACGCCTTCGCCGAAGGCCTCGACGACGGCCGCGAGCCCGGGAGTTCCGGGCGCGACGACCTCGCGTGCGATGCGGTCGGCGTCGATCAGGACGGCGCCGTATCCGACCAACAGCCGCGACACTTCACTCTTACCGGCACCGATGCCCCCGGTGAGGCCGACCTTCAGCATGGACAGAAGCCTACGGCCTGTCACTGACAGGCCACCCGGCGACCGGCGACCGCCGACTGCCGGTCAGCTGTCGCCCTCGCGCTCCGCCAGGAAGCGCTCGAACTCCTGCCCGATCTCGTCCGCGGACGGGATCTCGACCGGCTCGGCGAGCATGTTGCCGCGGCTCTCGGCGCCCGCGGCGGCGTCGTACTGGTGCTCGAGGCCCTGGACGAGCGCCACGAGTTCCTCGTCGCCCTCCTGGATCTGGCGGTCGATCTCGGTCTGCGTGCGGTGGGCCTCGGTGCGCAGGGAGTGCGCGATGCCCGGCAGGACCAGTCCGGTGCCCGCCGTGATGCCCTCCAGGACGGTCAGAGCCGCGTCCGGGTACGGGGAGCGGGCGATGTAGTGCGGGACGTGCGCGGCGACGCCCAGGACGTCGTGGCCGGCCTCCATGAGGCGGTACTCGACGAGCGCCTCGGCGCTGCCGGGGACCTGTGCCTCGTCGAAGGGGCTGCGGTGGCCCGGGACGAGGTCGGTGCGGTTGCCGTGCGGGGTCAGGCCCACCGGGCGGGTGTGCGGGACGCCCATGGGGATGCCGTGGAAGTTCACCGACAGGCGGACGCCGAGGCGCTCCACGATCTGCTGGACGGCCAGGGCGAAGCGCTCCCACTCCACGTCCGGCTCGGGGCCGGAGAGCAGCAGGAAGGGCGCTCCGGTGGCGTCCTGGACCAGCCGTACGTCGAGGGTGGGCTCCTCGTAGTCGGTCCACCGGTCGCGCTTGAAGGTGAGCAGCGGACGGCGGGCGCGGTAGTCCACGAGCCGGTCGTGGTCGAATCTGGCCACGACCTGGTGGGGCAGCGAGTCGAGCAGTCGTTCGACGATTTGGTCGCCCGTCTCGCCCGCGTCGATGTATCCGTCGAAGTGGTAGAGCATGACAAGACCGGCCGACTCCTGTGCGAGCGCCATGTCGACGACGGCCAGGCCCTTCGGCTCCCATGCGTACAAACCCTGCGGATCAAGCACTGTGACCGCTCCTCCTCGTGTTCGTACTGCACAACGCCCTGCAGGGCATGGGCATTCCCACCCATGCCCCTGATCAGGCACCTCTTACGGGCTTTTCATGCGCCGCTCCCCCGTGTCACCAGGAGGACGCCCACGTCACGAGGACAGCACGCGCGCGTGGAGCGCGGTCACGGCCTTGCGGGCGGAGGAGAACGCGCCGTGCTGCCAGGCGTCGGTGTAGCTGAGCCAGTCGCCGGCGAAGTAGACGCGTCCCGTGGGTTCGTTGAGCGGCTTGTAGCGGGCGTCGTCGGGGCCGCCGGGGGTGTCGTGCCACGCGGCCTCCAGGTGGGGTGTCTGACGCCAGTGGTGGGAGAAGGACGATGCCAGTTCGCTGCGGTACTTCTCCCCGTAGATCTTCACGCCCGCGGCCACCGCCCGCTCCTCACGCCCCTTCGGGGTGAGCTTCGCGTACGAGTCCGCGTTGTCGTCGTAGTTGTAGTACCCGATGAGGACGCCCCGCTCACCGTGGAAGCCGTACGAAGGGTGCCAGATGTGGGTGACGTCCTGGTCGGTCTCGGTGATGCCGCCGTAGATGCGGTGATCGAGTTCCCACCAACGGGACTTGTACTCCAGGCCGATCTTCGCGGCGGACGACGGGGTGATCGCCTCAAGGGCGGTCTGGACGCCGGTGCCGAGGTTGTGCGGGATCTTGGCGAGGATGTTGGGCGGCAGGGCGCCGACGCAGTAGTCGGCCTCGACGACCCTCGTACGGCCTCCCTGGGTGTAGGTGACCGAAACACCGCTCCCCTTGTCGGTGATTTTCGAGACGACCGCTCCGGTACGGATGCGATGGGCGCCGATCGCCCGGGTCAGCGCCTTCGGGATCTGGTCCATGCCGCCGACGGGCTGGAACATCAACATGGCCTGGTCGAAGCCGAATTCGAAGGAGAAGTAGCGGCCGACACCGCTGGCGAGGACATCGGAGGCGGTGGGTACGTCACCCAGAAGCACTCCAGGGGTGCCCGCGGCGGCCGGTACGGTCGTGTACCCGCGCCGCTCACCGCCCGTGTACTTCAGCGTGTCGCCCAGCTCGCCCCAGTCCTTGAGGAACTCGACCAGCCGCTCCTGGTCGCTGGTGGTCAACTCCTTGTCCAGGGCGCCCTTGTCGGTGGCCTTGGCGAGCAACTCCGAGACATAGCCGTAGACATCGGCCTTGGCGGTGCGGTAGCGCTCGGGCTTGGTCATGCCGGCGGACTCGTTGTAGATGTACGCGTCCGCGTTGACGTTGGTGAACACCTGGATGGGGACGCCGAGTTCACGGCAGTAGTCGAGGGTGACCATCCACTGCGGGATCCGCGCGGGGCCGCAGTTCATGTAGTGCCCGTCGGCGAAGCGGGCGGTCTGCCGGTTGCCGTAGAGGTCGGTCGTCGTGTCGCCGCCGCGCACGGTGAAGTTGCGGCCTCCGGTACGGTCCCTGGCCTCCAGGATCGTACAGTCGTAGCCGGCCTTGCCCAGTTCGTACGCCGTGGCCAGTCCGGCGATGCCACCGCCGACGATGACGACCTTGGCCGCGCCGCGTCCGGTGAGCGTGAAGTCGCTCGCGCTCAGGGCACGGAAGGGCTGCTCGCGCTGGGCGGCCTGCGCGGTGGGGGCGAGCCCGAGGGCCCCCATGGTGGCGAACATCGTGCCCGCGCCGCCTGTGAGGCCGACGTTCCGCAGAAAAGCACGTCGGCTCTGGTTGCTTGCCATGGTCCGGCTCCCCTCTCCGATCATGAATGACCGGGGAAGCGTGCCAACGGCCGGTTACGGCACGGCAGTTACTGATGTATCCCGCAAGTTTCTGCAAGCCCGGGGAAACGGCTGAGGGACCGCACCCCGAAAGGTACGGTCCCTCAGTTCAAGAGCTACTGCTCAGGTGATCAGCTCTGGCCGCCGGCCAGCTTCTCACGCAGGGCAGCGAGCGCCTCGTCCGACGCCAGCGCACCGGAGGTGTCCGCACCCTCGGAGGAGTACGAACCGCCGCCACCGGCAGCGGCCGGAGCCGCACCCGGGGTGTCGACGCCCTCGGCCGCCGCCTGGGCGTCGGCCTCGCGGGACTTGATGACCTGCGCCTGGTGCTGCTCGAAGCGCTGCTGCGCCTCGGCGTACTGGTGCTCCCACGCCTCCCGCTGGGTCTCGTAGCCCTCGAGCCAGTCGTTGGTCTCGGGGTCGAAGCCCTCGGGGTAGATGTAGTTGCCCTGGTCGTCGTACGACGCGGCCATGCCGTAGAGCGTCGGGTCGAACTCGACCGAGGCCGGGTCGGCACCGAAGGACTCGTTGGCCTGCTTCAGGGACAGCGAGATCCGGCGACGCTCGAGGTCGATGTCGATGACCTTGACGAAGATCTCGTCGTTGACCTGGACGACCTGCTCCGGGATCTCCACGTGGCGCTCGGCCAGCTCGGAGATGTGCACCAGACCCTCGATGCCCTCGTCCACGCGGACGAACGCACCGAACGGAACCAGCTTCGTGACCTTGCCGGGCACGACCTGGCCGATCTGGTGGGTGCGGGCGAACTGCTGCCACGGGTCTTCCTGGGTCGCCTTCAGCGACAGGGAGACGCGCTCGCGGTCCATGTCGACGTCGAGGACCTCGACGGTGACTTCCTGGCCGACCTCGACAACCTCGGAGGGGTGGTCGATGTGCTTCCAGGACAGCTCGGAGACGTGGACCAGACCGTCGACGCCACCCAGGTCCACGAAGGCACCGAAGTTGACGATCGAGGAGACCACGCCGGAGCGGACCTGACCCTTCTGGAGGGTCGTGAGGAAGGTCTGGCGGACCTCGGACTGGGTCTGCTCCAGCCAGGCACGGCGGGACAGGACCACGTTGTTGCGGTTCTTGTCCAGCTCGATGATCTTGGCCTCGAGCTCCTTGCCCACGTAGGGCTGGAGGTCGCGGACACGGCGCATCTCGACGAGAGAAGCCGGCAGGAAGCCACGGAGGCCGATGTCGAGGATGAGACCACCCTTGACGACCTCGATGACGGTACCGGTGACGATGCCGTCCTCTTCCTTGATCTTCTCGATGGTGCCCCAGGCGCGCTCGTACTGGGCGCGCTTCTTCGAGAGGATCAGGCGGCCTTCCTTGTCCTCCTTCTGGAGAACAAGGGCTTCGATCTCGTCGCCGACCTTGACGACCTCGTTCGGGTCGACGTCGTGCTTGATCGAGAGCTCGCGGCTCGGGATGACACCTTCGGTCTTGTAACCGATGTCGAGCAGGACCTCGTCCCGGTCGACCTTCACGATGACGCCGTCGACGATGTCGCCGTCGTTGAAGTACTTGATCGTCTCGTCGATCGCGGCGAGGAAGGCTTCCTCGTTACCGATGTCGTTGACCGCTACCTGCGGGGTGGTGGCGGTGGTCTCGGTGCTGCTCGTCATGTGGGAAAGGGCTCCGGTACGGACATTGAAGTCGTAGGTACTGCTCACGCCGAGAGCCTTTTTCGCTTCGCTCTGCAGAAGGCCGGACAGCCAAGGAAGCGCCGATCCGGAACACCAGGTGTCCGGTGGCGCCTCGAAAACCGAGGGGACATACATACAGATGCGAGCGCAACCTGCTACGTCTGAGGTGCGCAGGCCCGCAGCGCAACTTGTAGCATACGGGGGCAGCCAGGCAGGGTCAATGCGCGAAGGCGCACACCCGGGGCGGATCGCCGCATACCCGGCACAAAACGTGTCCCGCGAGGCCACGCAGGCCTGACACACCCCTTCAGTGACGCCACCGGGGCAGCCGCACCGTAGAGGTGACGGAAGAGTACGACGAGGGAGCCGATCATCCAAGAGCCCGATACGTTCGAACCGGAAGCCACCCGACGTGACGCCGACGTCACCGAGAGTTCCCGCGCCAACCGCGGCTGGTGGGACCGGAACGCGGACGACTACCAGGTCGAGCACGGCACGTTCCTCGGCGACGACCGGTTCGTGTGGGGCCCCGAGGGCCTCGACGAGGTGGAGGCGGAACTCCTCGGCCCGCCCGAGGAGCTGAAGGGCAAGGACGTCCTGGAGATCGGCGCCGGCGCGGCCCAGTGCTCGCGCTGGCTGGCCGCCCAGGGCGCCCGTCCGGTGGCCCTGGACCTCTCGCACCGCCAGCTCCAGCACGCGCTGCGGATCGGCGGATCGTTCCCTCTGGTGTGCGCCGACGCCGGCGCGCTGCCCTTCGCGGACGCGTCGTTCGACCTCGCGTGCTCGGCGTACGGGGCGCTGCCGTTCGTCGCCGACCCCGCCCTGGTGCTGCGCGAGGTGCACCGGGTGCTGCGGCCCGGCGGCCGGTTCGTCTTCTCGGCCACGCACCCGATCCGCTGGGCGTTCCCCGACGAGCCGGGCCCCGAGGGACTCACGGTCTCCGCCTCCTACTTCGACCGCACTCCGTACGTCGAGCAGGACGACGACGGCCGCGCGGTCTACGTCGAGCACCACCGCACCCTCGGCGACCGCATCCGCGACATCGTGGCGTCGGGCCTGCGCCTGGTGGACCTGGTCGAGCCGGAGTGGCCGTCCTGGAACACCGCCGAGTGGGGCGGCTGGTCGCCCCTGCGCGGCAACCTGATCCCGGGAACGGCCATCTACGTCTGCGAACGCGACCGCGGGCGGGACTGAACAGAACGCGGGCACGCGCGCGTACAGGTCGTTCCGGAAGCCGTACGACACTGGGGGCGTGATCCGCTACGACGCCCTCGACGCGCTGCCCGTCCGCAGTGCCCTGCCCGGACTCGACGCCGCCCTGGAGGCGGGCGGGGCCGCGGTCCTCGTGGCGCCACCCGGCACCGGCAAGACGACGCTGGTGCCGCTCGCGCTGGCCGGGCTGCTGGGCAAGGGGAACGAGAGGCCCGCGCGGCGGGTGGTCGTCGCCGAGCCGCGGCGGATCGCGGCGCGGGCGGCGGCCCGGCGGATGGCGTGGCTGCTGGGTGAGAAGGTCGGGGAGAGCGTCGGCTACACCGTGCGCGGCGAGCGGGTCGTGGGACGGCACGCGCGCGTGGAGGTCGTCACGACCGGAGTGCTGCTCCAACGCCTGCAGCGGGACCAGGAGTTGACGGGCGTCGACGCCGTGGTCCTGGACGAGTGCCACGAACGGCACCTGGACGCCGACACCGTGGCCGCCTTCCTGGTCGACGTACGGGAGGCGCTGCGGCCCGAGTTGCGTCTCCTCGCGGCGTCCGCGACCACCGATGCGCAGGGCTGGGCCCGGCTGTTGGGCGGGGCACCCGTTGTAGAGGCGGAGGGTGTCGCGTACCCGGTGGAGGTCGTGTGGACGCCTCCGGTACGGCCGGTACGGCCGCCGCACGGGATGCGCGTGGACCCGGCCCTGCTCACGCACGTGGCGTCGGTGGTGCGGCGGGCGCTGGCCGAGCGGGACGGGGATGTGCTGTGTTTCCTGCCCGGGGTCGGCGAGATCGCCCGTGTCGCCGGGCAGTTGGGGAACCTCGGTGACGTCGAGGTGCTCCAGGTGCACGGGCGGGCGCCGGCCGCCGTACAGGACGCGGTGCTTTCTCCCGGAGCGCGGCGGCGGGTGGTGCTGGCCACGTCCGTGGCGGAGTCCTCGCTGACGGTTCCCGGTGTGCGGGTGGTCGTGGACTCCGGGCTGGCGCGCGAGCCGCGGGTCGATCACGCGCGCGGGCTGAGCGCGCTCGCGACGGTACGGGCCTCGCAGGCGGCCGGGCGGCAGCGGGCGGGGCGGGCCGGGCGCGAGGCACCGGGGGCGGTGTACCGGTGCTGGGCGGAGGCCGAGGACGCGCGTCTGCCGCGTTTTCCGGCGCCGGAGATCAAGGTGGCCGACCTGACCGCGTTCGCGCTCCAGGCGGCCTGCTGGGGCGATCCTGGGGCGTCCGGGCTGGCGTTGCTCGACGCGCCGCCTGCCGGGGCGATGGCGGCGGCGCGGGATGTGCTGACCGCCGTGGGTGCGGTCGACTCGGGTGGGCGTGCCACGTCTCGAGGTGGGCAGTTGGCTCGGCTGGGGTTGCATCCCCGGTTGGGGCGGGCGCTGTTGGACACGGGCGCGGCTGGAGCCGAGGTTGTCGCGCTGCTCAGTGAGGAGGCTCCGCGGGAGTACGGCGATGATCTTGCCGGGGCCTTGCGGCTTGCTCGGCGTGGGGGTGACGCCTACTCCGGGCGGTGGCGTACGGAGGTTCGGCGGCTGCGGGCCGTGGGGGCGGAGATTTCCCGACCGGCCACCCGTCACGACAGCGACGACGCCCTGGTAGGCCTCGTCGCCGCCCTCGCCTACCCCGAACGTGTCGCCAAGGCCGACAGCGGTTCCTATCTCCTCGTCTCCGGCACCCGCGCCGAACTCCGCGACAGCAGCCCCCTTCGCGGCGCCCCCTGGATCGCCATCGCCGCGGCCGACCGCCCCATTGGCAAAGGGCACGCGCGCGTGCAGCTCGGGGCCGTCGTCGACGAGGACGTCGCCCGGTTCGCGGCCGGGGCGCTGCTCAGCGAGGTGGACGAGGTGCACTGGGCCGGCGGCGACGTCGTGGCCCGGCGCGTCGAGCGGCTGGGGGCGGTCGAGCTGGCGGTACGGCCGCTCAAGGACCCCGACCCCGTTGCCGTACGCGATGCGCTGGTCGAAGGGCTGCGGCAGGAGGGGTTCGGGCTGTTGCGGTGGTCGGCGGATGCCCAAGTGCTGCGGCAGCGGCTGGCGTTCCTGCGGCTGAACGTCGGGGCGCTGTGGCCGGACGTGTCCGACGAGGCGCTGCACGCGCGCGTGGACGATTGGTTGGAGCCCGAGTTGGGGCGGGCGCGGCGGCGGAGTGATCTGGGGCGGATCGAGGCCGGCCAGGCGCTCCAGAGGTTGCTGCCGTGGGCCTCGGGGGATGCCGGGCGGCTCGACGAGCTGGCTCCGGAGCGGTTTGCCGTGCCGAGTGGATCCAGAATCCGGATCGACTACGGGAACCCCGAACAGCCCGTCCTCGCCGTGAAGTTGCAGGAGATGTTCGGGCTCCACGAGTCGCCGAAGGTCGCCGGGGTGCCGGTGCTCGTGCATCTGTTGTCCCCGGCCGGGCGGCCCGCCGCCGTGACCGCCGATCTGGCCTCCTTCTGGAAGGACGGCTACAAGGGCGTGCGGGCCGAGTTGCGCGGGCGGTACCCGAAGCATCCGTGGCCCGAGGACCCGGCGACCGCCGAGGCCACGCGGTTCACCAACGCGCGGCTCAGGCGGTGACGGGTTCCGGTTCCTGGACCTCGGTGGGGGCGGGGTCGCCGGGGCGCCTGCTGCGGGCCTCCAGGTAGAGCGAGAGGGCCAGCAGGAGGAGGCCGAGGCTCAGGAAGCCCCAGGGGAGGTAGGAGACCATCAGCAGGACGAGGGTGCGGTTGGACTTCACCAGGGCGACGGTGTGCTTGATGTAGTCCTCGCGCATCTTCACGTCACCGGCGAACGCCGTCACCTTCGCGCGACCGCCCAGGAGGGTGCCGCCGCGCAGTTCCTCCTTGTGGATCTCCTCGCCGTAGACCGGTGCCCCGGTGACGGGTTCGACCCAGAATTTGCGGATCGTGGTGTACCAGCGGGTGGTGCCGGTCTTGGCGACGGACTCCGGGGTGATGCCCTTGACCGGCATCGTCTTCGGGAAGGGGACCTTGGTCCAGGGGATGGTCTGCTCGAAGTAGTAGACCTTGACGCCGCGGAAGTTCTGGGTGCCCTTGTAGTGGATGGGGTTGGTGGTGCGGGTCTGCGCGTCGAAGTACTCGTAGTCCCGTTTCTGGGTCAGGAACGGCCACTTGAACTCGATGCCGTCCCGCTTCACCGGGTCGCCGTCGACCATCTCGCCGGTGGCGTGGACGGGGTCCTGGGTGTGCGCGTCGAAGATGTAGCGCTCGGGGATCGAGGAGACCATCTTGCCGTCGGGGCCCTGGACGTAGGACAGGCCGTCCCAGACGACGACGTCCCGGCCGGCGGTCCTGTCGATCTTCTTGGCGGCCTCGACGTTGCCCTTGAGGGTCTGCACGATGGTGACCTTGGGGACCGTCTTGGCCTGCATGGTGCCGTAGTCGAGGAGGGTGGCGTTCTTCGCTTCCAGGACCATGTCCTGGTACTGGTTCGCCGGGATCTTGGCCAGGCGCGGGAAGGCGTACCAGCGCAGCAGCGGGGACAGCGCCGTGAAGAACACGGCGAGGGCGAGCAGGATCAGGCTGGCCTTGCGGCGCAACTCGGCCTCCCTACCAAGGAGTTAAACGCTTGCGCAATCGTTTACGGGTGCGCGGGCACCGTCGTCAGCAGCGGTTTCGGGGAGGTCTTCCCCATCGGTGAGCCCATCGCGGTGATGGTCAGGACCAGCGCGAAGGCGAGCACGAGTCCGGTCGCGGCGGCGATCAGGGCACGCATGACGGGCCTCCCGACGGACAGGAACTGATAGGTCGTCAGGTCGGGCACCGTAGCAACGCGCGGGCGAGATGAGAACACGTTGCACAGACACGAAGGCCGGACACGGCGAGGGCGCCCGCCCGCCGGAGCGGAGGGGCGCCCTTGTCGTACGGTCGCGCGGCCGGGCTACGCGCTCGGCGAGGCCGACGGGCTCGGGTCGGCCGAGGCGCTCGGGCTGGGCGAGGAGGTGTCGGTCGCCGCGGCCACGGTCAGTTCGACCGTGAGGGTCGCGCCGCCCGTGGTGGTGATGCGGAGCAGGAAGGTGCCGGTGGTGTCGTCCGCGTACAGCTTCGGCAGCTTCAGGAGGCCGTCGGCGTCCGTGGCCAGGCCGGTGAGGGTACGGACGGTCTTGCCGTCGGCGTCCTTGAAGTAGGGGCCCTTGTCGTTCTCGGTGGCGTCGTCGGCCGCCTTGATGAGGGTCGCGGTGGCCGCGACCTTGTCGGCGACGGCGCCGCCGTAGGTGGCCTTCACCTCGACCTGGTCGGCGAACTCGCCGCCGGGGGTGCAGGTCAGCGCGGTGGTGCTGGTGCGGGCGAGGGTGTCGGCGACGCGGGGCGTGACGCTCGCCGTGTAGTCGAGAGCGGTGATCGTACGGCCCAGCAGTGTGGCGCGGACGGTGAAGTCACCGGTGGTCTCGCCGGCCTGCAGGGCCGGGGCGACGGCCACACCGGAGGCGTTGGTGACGGCCTGGGCGACCTTCTCGCCGCCCGCGAACGTGGCGTCCGTGGTGCCGACGATGGTGAACCGGATCCTGACCTTGGCGACGCCCTTGCCGGCCGAGTCCTGGGCGCGGGTGCTGATCTTCTTGGTGAACGCGTCGCCCGCCGTAGCGGTGAGCTTCGCCGTGCCCGCGTCCGCCAGCTTGGCCACCGTGTCGGTGGGGGTCGGCGTCGGCGTGGGCGTCGGGGTCGCCGGCGTGGAAGGACTGGGGCTGGTGGTGTCGCCGGGCTTGCTCGGACTCGGGCTCGGCGTCGAGGTGGCCGGAGTCGAGGTCGAGGGCGAGGGGTTGGCTCCGGAGCCGTCGTCGCTGCGGCCGGAGGGCAGGGTGCCCGTGCCGTCCGGGACCGAGTGGGTGCCCTTGCGGTAGTACTCCAGCCACGACAGGACCGTGTTCAGGTAGTCCGTCGAGTTGTTGTAGCTGAGGATCGCGCTGCGCAGGCCCGCGTCGGTCGACAGGTTCCAGTTGTTGCGGCACAGGTAGTGGCCGGCGGCGAGCGCGGCGTCGTAGACGTTGTTGGGGTCCTTGACCCCGTCGCCGTTGCCGTCACGGCCCGCCCACGCCCAGGTGGACGGGATGAACTGCATGGGCCCGACGGCCTGGTCGTACTCGCTGTTGCCGTCGTACTTGCCGTTGTCGGTGTCCCTGATGAGCGCGAAGCCGTTGCCGTCGAGCGCGGGGCCGAGGATCTTGGAGGTCGTGGTGCCGTTCGCGTCGACCTGGCCGCCGCGCGCCTGGCCCGACTCCACCTTGCCGATGGCGGCGAGGAGTTGCCAGGGCAGATTGCAGCCCGGCTTGGAGGTGGCGAGTTCGGCCTCGGCCTTCTTGTAGGCGTCGAGGACGGTCGCGGGGATGCCCGCCTCGGCCTCGCCCACCGAGACCGGGGTCCCTATGGACGGCGACTGGCTGGCGCTCGTGCTGGGGTTCGGGCTGCTCAGCGGCGGGAGGTCCGTGTAGTACGGCGAGTCTCCGGTGGCGCTGCTACCAGTGGTTCCGTCACTCCCGTCGAGCGCGGACCGGCCGGCGGGGAGCGTTCTGTGGCCGCCGGTCGCCGCCGGAGCCTGGGAAGCGGACAGTGCCGCGACCGCTGCCGCGGCCACCGCTGTCGTCGCCGCACCCTTGCGCAACCGCCTGCCGAAATGCGCCGTCATGGAGTGAACCCCTCCCAGGGACGCCCGAGCGCCCGTCCTTGTCTGTTGCCTCTGCGCCTGTTGTGACGGTCGAGCCGCCCCGCAGGTTGCCCTCGTGGTGGTTATCGGATGGTGTGTACTTGTTCTCCGTCTCCGCCCGCCCGTGGGCCCCGCGTGGGGGCCCAGGCGACCCTACGACAACTTGCTTTGCACGGGCACCCGTTGGTGACCGTTATTCACCACCTGGCCATATGCCGATGACTCCTACGGGGAGCCCCTGTTGCCGTTCACTTTGAGTCATGCCGCCGCCGTACTGCCCGCCGTGCGCGGCGACGGCAGGGGCCGCGGCCGGCTGGTACCGGCGGTGCTGGTGGCGGGCTCCTTCGCCCCCGACATGACCTACTACGCGGCGAGCGCGGTCCCCGGGGCGATGGAGTTCGGGAACGTCACGCACTCCTTCCCGGGCGTCTTCACGGTCGACGTCCTCATCACCTGGACCGCGGTCGCCCTCTGGCTCCTGCTGCGCGAACCCCTGGTGGCCCTGCTGCCGCGCGCCCGACAACCGCGAACGGCGACCCTCCTGCGCTGCGGCACGCCACGCGCGCGTGCCACCCCGTCACCGGCCGCGTGGTGGTACGTCTCCGCGGTCGTCGGCGGCCTGACCCATGTCGTGTGGGACGCGTTCACGCACCACGACCGGTGGGGCGTCCGGCTGTTCCCCGTCCTCGACCGCACGGTGGGCGGCCGACCGCTGTTCTCGGCTCTCCAGTACGGCAGTTCGGCCGTCGGCGCGCTGCTGATCGCCGCGTTCCTGGTGCGTGCGCTACGACGGGTTCCGGCCACCGCGCCGGTCGGGGTGCCCGTACTGTCGGTACGGGACCGGTGGGCGGCCGGGGCGGTGATCGGTGGCTGCGCACTGATGGCGGCGGTGGAACGGGCCTCGCACTGGTGGGCGTACTGGGGGTCGACGGCGAGCGCCTGGGACCTGATCCCGACCCTGTGCTTCGGGGCGGGGGCCGGGCTGGTCCTGGGCGTGCTGCTGTACGCCGTGGGCGTCCGTGTGTGGCGCCCGGCGACCTCCGGGGTACCCGACGGGGTCAGCGCGGAGCGGAGCCGTCCGGCGGGGTCGCGATGAACACCGTCATGGTGTGCACGGAGCGTGACCTCGGGAGCAGGGTGAGCACGAGGTCCAGGTAGCCGCGGCCCAGCTCGGCCCAGAGCCGCCACACGGGGGTGCCGGTGGGGGTGGTGGCCGGCCCCTGCGGGTGTCTGGCCTGCTCTCGGGGGTCCACGGCCGTGTCGTCCCGGGACGTGAGGCGGTGCCGGAGTCCTGCGGCCGTGTGCCGGACGGCCATGGCGAGGTCGGCGGGGATGCGGGCGGTGCTTGCGCCGGCGGCGAGGGCCGGGACCGGCGGGCGGGGCGTGACCTGGGCGGCAGCGGCGCCCGCTGCCTGTATCCGGGTCCGCGCCCGGCCCGACCGGCGATGGAGCATGCGTATACCCATGCCCGCATCCTTACGGTCACCGGGCGCGGGGGGCGCCTCCGCGGGGGCCACGCGGGTGACGGGCCCTCCGGGGGTTGGGCGGGGGTCGTGCGGGGAGTTTCTGTTGCCGGGGAGGGGTGAGGTGGGTTCGGCACCGCCGAGATGCACCGTGGTGGGTGCGCTCCGTTGCGGCGGAGAGTCGAGGCAACCTCGGTCGAAAGGCTCGCCCCTCCGCCGCACCACCGCCGGCTAGTGCGCCGCCGACTCCCAGTCCGGGCCCACACCCACCGAGACGTCGAGCGGCGCCCGGAGATGCACCGCGCCCGCCATCTCGTGGCGGACCAGTTCCTCCGTGGCCGCTCGTTCGCCGGGGGCGATCTCCAGGACGATTTCGTCGTGGACCTGGAGGAGCATGCGGGACTTGAGGCCGGCCTCGCGCAGGGCGGTGTCGACCTTGAGCATGGCCATCTTGACGATGTCCGCCGCGGTGCCCTGGATCGGCGCGTTGAGCGCCATGCGCTCGGCGGCCTCGCGGCGTTGACGGTTGTCGCTGTTGAGGTCGGGGAGGTAGCGGCGGCGCCCGAAGAGGGTTGCCGTGTAGCCCGTGGCGCGTGCCTCGTCGACCGCGCGGCGCAGATAGTCCCGTACGCCGCCGAAGCGCTCGAAGTAGGTGTCCATCAGGACCCGTGCCTCGCCCGCGTCGATGTTCAGCTGCTGGGAGAGGCCGAAGGCGGAGAGCCCGTAGGCGAGGCCGTACGACATCGCCTTGATCTTGCGGCGCATCTCCGCGTCGACCTTGGAGCCCTCGACGGAGAACACCTGGGAGGCGACCGTGGTGTGCAGGTCCTCGCCTGAGGTGAACGCCTCCAACAGGCCCTCGTCCTCGGAGAGATGGGCCATCACACGGAGTTCGATCTGACTGTAGTCCGCGGTCATGAGGGACTCGAAGCCCTCACCGACCACGAAGCCCCTGCGGATCGCCCTGCCCTCGTCCGTGCGGACCGGGATGTTCTGCAGGTTCGGGTCCGTCGACGACAGACGTCCCGTCGCGGCGACGGTCTGGTTGAACGTGGTGTGGATACGGCCGTCCGTCGCGATCGTCTTGATCAGGCCCTCGACGGTGACGCGCAGCTTCGCCTGTTCGCGGTGGCGGAGCATGATGACCGGCAGTTCGTTCTCGGTCTGGTTGGCGAGCCAGGCCAGGGCGTCGGCGTCGGTGGTGTAGCCGGTCTTCGTCTTCTTGGTCTTGGGCAGGCCGAGTTCGCCGAAGAGGACTTCCTGGAGCTGCTTGGGCGAGCCGAGGTTGAACTCGTGTCCGGCCGCCGCGTGCGCCTCCTTCACCGCCTGCTGGACGGCACCGGCGAACATCTGCTCCATGGCTTCGAGGTGGGCCTTGTCGGCCGCGATGCCGTACCGCTCCAGGCGGGCCAGCAGGATCGAGGTGGGCAGCTCCATGTCCCGCAGGAGGTCCGCCGCGCCGACCTCCTGGAGGCGCTCCCCGAAGGCGTCTCCCAGGTCGAGGATCGCGCGGGCCTGCACCATCAGGGCGTCCGCCTCGGCGCCGTCGTCCGCGCCGAAGGCCAGCTGGCCGTCGGCCGTGGCGGCGGGGGCCAGCTCGCGGCCGAGGTACTCCAGGGACAGCGCGTCCAGGTCGAAGGAGCGGCGGCCGGGCTTGACGAGGTAGGCGGCGAGCGCGGTGTCCATGGTGATGCCGTTGATGGTCCAGCCGTGCTCGGCGAAGACCCGCATCGCGCCCTTGGCGTTGTGGAACACCTTGGGGCGGTCTGCGTCGGCCAGCCAGGCCGCGAACGCGTTCTCGTCGCTCTCGTCCAGCTCGGCCGGGTCGAACCAGGCGGCCGCTCCGCCCGCGGTGGCGAGCGCGACCTCGGTCACCGAACCCGAGCCGAGCGCCCAGGTGTCGACGGTGGCGACGCCGAGGGGCTCGGTGCCGTAGTCGGCGAGCCAGCCGGGCAGTTCGCCGGTGGCGAGGACCGAGCCGTCGACCGCGACACCGCTCTCGGCGGGCGGGGTCGCGTCGGCCTCCTCTGCGCCCGGGTCGACGGCCAGCAGGCGCTCGCGCAGCGAGGGGTTGCGGATCTCCAGGGTGTCGAGAACCATCGCGACGGCCGTGCGGTCGTACGGAGCGCGCTCCAGATCGACGACCGTCTTGGGCAGCTCGACGTCCTTGACCATCTCGGTCAGGCGGCGGTTGAGCTTGACCGCGTCCAGGTGGTCGCGGAGGTTCTGCCCGGCCTTGCCCTTGACCTCGTCGACGCGCTCGACCAGGTCGGCGAACGAACCGAACTGGTTGATCCACTTCGCGGCGGTCTTCTCGCCGACACCGGGGATGCCGGGGAGGTTGTCGGACGGGTCGCCGCGCAGGGCCGCGAAGTCGGGGTACTGGGCGGGCGTCAACCCGTACTTCTCGACGACCTTCTCCGGAGTGAACCGGGTCAGCTCGGAGACGCCCTTCGTCGGGTACAGCACCGTGGTGTGGTCGGACACCAGCTGGAAGGAGTCCCGGTCTCCGGTGACGATCAGCACGTCGAAGCCCTCGGCCTCGGCCTGGGTGGCGAGCGTGGCGATGACGTCGTCGGCCTCGAAGCCGTCGACCGCGAACCGGGAGACGTGCATCGCGTCGAGCAGCTCGCCGATCAGCTCGACCTGGCCCTTGAACTCGTCCGGGGTCTTGGAGCGGTTCGCCTTGTACTCGGTGAACTCCTCGGAGCGCCAGGTCTTGCGGGACACGTCGAAGGCCACCGCGAAGTGCGTGGGCGCCTCGTCGCGCAGGGTGTTGGCCAGCATCGACGCGAAGCCGTAGATCGCGTTCGTCGGCTGGCCCGTCGCGGTCGTGAAGTTCTCCGCGGGCAGCGCGAAGAACGCGCGGTAGGCCAGCGAGTGCCCGTCCATCAGCATCAGCCGTGGACGGTCTCCGCCGGAGGTCTTGTCGGTCTTCTTCGATGCTGTCTCTGCCACGACCCCGATCCTGCCACGCCCCACTGACAGTCGGGGTCACGGTCGCCGCGTCGGAGGCCGTGGCCGAGATGAACCAAGGTCGGGCGAGGGGCATGGGAGAGACGGCGGGAGTCGCCGCCGCGGCAGCGCAAGCGGCGGACGATCCGGCGCCGCCCGCGGGCGGAGACCGCGGTGACGGAGAAAGCCCGCGCAGGGCGCGGGCAGTGTGGCCCGTCGCATCGCGGCGACGGTGCACGGGAATCGGTCCCCGTGGCCGCGCGGAAGGCCACGCACGCGTGCGAGGTCACCATCGCCGCGGGAGACCCGGACGAACGCTCCCCAGCCCACCACCTGGCGGATCGGACCGACCGCCGCCACCCGCCGCAGCGAGGAAGCCGCAGCGAGGAACCGGACAAGCCCACCCCGCCCCACACCTCGCCCCGCACACAGGCCGAAACCATTGAGCCCACGAACCGACCTCGGCGTTGTCACTGCCGCGTGCGAGGATCGGAGATGTAGTGCACACGTGCCAGCGAAGGAGGGCCCGCGATGGCCACGAAGCCGCCCAAGGGCGATCCGGTCCAGGACGCGCCGCAGGTCACCGAGCCGAAGCATGCCGCGGCCGGACTTCCGGCGATCGGGCACACGCTGCGCATCGCCCAGCAGCAGATGGGCGTGAAGCGCACCGCGCTGACGCTGCTGCGGGTGAATCAGAAGAACGGCTTCGACTGCCCGGGCTGCGCCTGGCCGGAGCCGGACCACCGGCACGCGGCGGAGTTCTGCGAGAACGGCGCGAAGGCGGTCGCGGAGGAGGCCACCCTGCGCCGGGTGACGCCCGAGTTCTTCGCCGCCCATCCGGTGGCCGATCTCGCGACCCGCAGCGGCTACTGGCTGGGCCAGCAGGGCCGTCTCACGCACCCCATGTATCTCCCCGAAGGGGCCGACCGCTACGAACCGGTCACCTGGGAGCGGGCGTTCGACATCGTCGCGGAGGAGATCGCCGCCCTCGGCTCGCCCGACGAGGCGCTGTTCTACACCTCGGGCCGCACCAGCAACGAGGCCGCGTTCCTGTACCAGTTGTTCGCGCGGGAGCTCGGCACCAACAACCTGCCGGACTGCTCGAACATGTGCCACGAGTCGTCGGGTTCCGCGCTGAACGAGACGATCGGCATCGGCAAGGGCAGCGTCCTGCTGGAGGACCTCTACCAGGCCGACCTGATCGTCGTCGCCGGCCAGAACCCGGGCACCAACCACCCGCGCATGCTCTCCGCCCTGGAGAAGGCCAAGGCCAACGGCGCGAAGATCATCAGCGTCAACCCGCTGCCCGAGGCGGGCCTGGAGAAGTTCAAGAACCCGCAGACCCCGCAGGGCATGCTCAAGGGCGCCGCCCTCACCGACCTGTTCCTCCAGATCCGCATCGGCGGCGACCAGGCCCTCTTCCGCCTCCTGAACAAGCTGATCCTCGAGACCGAGGGCGCCGTCGACCAGGCCTTCGTCGACGAACACACGCACGGCTACGAGGAGTTCGCCGCCGCCGCGCGGGACGCCGACTGGGACGAGACGCTGCTCGCGACCGGGCTGACCCGCCCGGAGATCGAGAAGGCCCTGGCCATGGTGCTCGCCTCCGAACGCACCATCGTGTGCTGGGCGATGGGCCTCACCCAGCACAAGCACGCCGTGCCGACCATCCGCGAGGTCGTCAACTTCCTTCTGCTGCGCGGCAACATCGGCCGCCCGGGCGCCGGCGTGTGCCCGGTGCGCGGCCACAGCAATGTGCAGGGCGACCGCACCATGGGCATCTTCGAGCGCCCCGCGCCCGCCTTCCTGGACGCCCTGGAGAAGGAGTTCGGCTTCGCCCCGCCGCGCGAGCACGGCTACGACGTGGTCGCCGCGATCCGCGCCCTGCGCGACGGCGACGCGAAGGTGTTCTTCGCGATGGGCGGCAACTTCGTGTCCGCCTCCCCCGACACCGAGGTCACCGAGGCGGCCATGCGGCGCGCCAGCCTCACCGTGCACGTGTCGACGAAGCTGAACCGCTCGCACGCCGTCACGGGCGCGCGTGCCCTGATCCTGCCCTGCCTGGGCCGTACCGAGCGCGATCTCCAGGGCGGCGGCGAGCAGTTCGTGACCGTCGAGGACTCGATGGGCATGGTGCACGCCTCGCGCGGCCGGCTGGAGCCCGCCGGCGCCCATCTGCTGTCCGAGCCGGCCATCGTGTGCCGCCTCGCCCGCCGCGTCCTCGGCGCCGAGTCCCGCACCCCGTGGGAGGAGTTCGAGAAGGACTACGGGACGATCCGCGACCGCATCGCGCGCGTGATCCCCGGCTTCCAGGACTTCAACGAGCGGGTCGCCCACCCCGGCGGCTTCGCCCTCCCGCACGCCCCGCGCGACGAACGCCGCTTCCCGACGGCCACCGGCAAGGCCAACTTCACCGCCGCGCCCGTCGAATACCCCGAACTCCCCGAAGGGCGCCTGCTGTTGCAGACGCTGCGCTCGCACGACCAGTACAACACCACGATCTACGGCCTCGACGACCGCTACCGGGGCATCAAGAACGGCCGCCGGGTCGTCATGGTCCACCCCGACGACGCGGCCCGGCTCGGCATCGCCGACGGGTCGTACGTCGATCTGGTCGGCGAGTGGAAGGACGGCGTGGAGCGGCGGGCGCCCGGCTTCCGGGTGGTGCACTACCCGACCGCGCGGGGCTGCGCAGCCGCCTACTACCCCGAGACCAACGTCCTGGTCCCGCTGGACGCCACCGCCGACACCAGCAACACCCCGGCCAGCAAGTCCGTCGTCGTACGTCTGGAACAATCGGCGACCGACTGAGCGTTTGCTCAGTAGCCGTAACAGTGATCACGACGAACGGAGTCGGGCCCCATGGGCGAGCAGCAGCAGGTGCAGTTCCCGCAAGAGGTCGTCGACGAGTACGCCGCGCTCGGCGTCGACCTGCCCGCACTCTTCTCCGCCGGATACCTGGGCTCGCGCATGGGGCTGGAGATCCTGGAGGCGTCCGCCGAGCGTGTCGTCGGGACGCTGCCGGTCGAAGGGAACACCCAGCCGTACGGGCTGCTGCACGGCGGCGCGTCCGCCGTGCTCGCCGAGACCCTCGGCTCCATCGGCTCGATGCTGCACGGCGGCAGCTCGAAGATAGCCGTCGGCGTCGACCTGAACTGCACCCACCACCGCGGCGCCCGCTCCGGCCTGGTCACCGGCGTGGCCACCCCCCTGCACCGGGGCCGCTCGACGGCGACGTACGAGATCGTGATCAGTGACGAGGAGGGGCGACGGGTGTGCAGCGCGCGGCTGACCTGTCTGCTGCGGGACCTGAACCCGGGCGACGCGATCCCCGAGCGCGCCGCGATCTGACCACCCGCGGTCCATCGGTCCGGCGGCCGATCCGGACGGTGGGCCGAACCCCGTCTTCCGCACCCCCGTCCACTCCCCTACCGTTTTCCCATGAGGCTGCCGGCATGAGCGGTATCGGGCCCGTCGAATCCGTCGACTCGCCGGAGGCGAACGGGAGTTACGAAGTCATCGGCGGCGATCCGCCCCATCTGACGGACCGTTGGCACACCCTGTCGCCGCGCACCCGCAGAGCCGCGCTCGCAGCGGGCGCGGTCGCCGCCCTGGGCGTCGGAGCCGTCCTCCTGCCGCCCGTCCACACCTCCCGGCAGAGCGACCCGCAACCACCCACTCCATGGCCCGCGAACATCACCGAGTGGCGCTATGTCGGACTCGCCCAGACCACCGACTCCCCCACCACGACCGGTTTCTTCCGCTTCGCGGTCACCGTGGACAGCGGACCCCCCGTCACCCTGCGCGTCACCGGCGCCGCCTTCGACGGACTCACCGCCGAGGCCGTCCCGGAACCGTCCTTCACCGTGCACACCGGAGCGACCCGCCGCGTCACCGTGGAGATTTCGGTTTCCGACTGTTCGGGACTGCCCCTGAATGCGGACCTCGCCTTTCTGGACGTAACGCTGCGTAACACGCGCGCAATACAACGCCACAGTTTCATCTTCGGCGCCTCCTACTCCAAGGACCTTTCCCAGCTCCTCCACAGGGCCTGCAGTACGACAAACGCCAGGCCAGGCCCACGGCCAAGCGGAAGTGCAGGTTCTCAAAATGTGGACCTCGGCTGAATTCCGCCAAACCGGCTGAGACCCACCTTCCGCGAAGCCCTCCAACCGGCACGTCATAACAAGAAAGTCACAAGCCAGCGCACGACGATGCCCATGCCTACAGACCGGGCTTAGAGTCACGGCCAGTCACCGCTCCATCGGGAGTTCGGTACCAGCGCAGCACCCTCCGCCCCCACCCGGGCGACTGTGCCTGCGGAAAGGACAGATTGTGCGACAGCGTTCTCTGGTGATTCTTACCTCCGTACTCACCACCGGAGCTCTGACCCTCACCGCCTGCGGCTCCCGGGACAGCGGCAGCAAGAGTGACAGTGGGTCCACCACCCTGACCATCGGCGTCGACGCTCCCCTGTCCGGTGAGAACTCCACCACCGGCCTCGGCATCCAGTACGGCGTCCAGATCGCCATCGACGACGCCAACAAGAACAACTGGGTCCCGGGCGTCAAGTTCAAGATCAAGGCCCTGGACGACAAGGCGCAGCCCGCCACCGGCCAGTCCAACGCCACCGCCTTCACCGGCGACAGCAACGTCGTCGGCGCGGTCGGCCCGCTGAACTCCGGCGTCGCCCAGTCGATGCAGCAGGTGTTCGCCTCGGCCAACATGGTCGAGATCTCCCCGTCGAACACCAACCCGGCCCTGACCCAGGGCAAGGACTGGGCCACCACCAAGACGCGGCCGTACAAGACGTACTTCCGCACCGCCACCACCGACGCCCTCCAGGGTGCGTTCGCCGCCGACTACGCGTACAACGGCCTCAAGAAGAAGAAGGCCTTCGTCGTCGACGACAAGCAGACCTACGGCGCCGGCCTGGCCGGGATCTTCAACAGCGCCTTCAAGAAGCTCGGCGGCTCCATCGCGGGCACCGACCACGTCAACACCGGCGACACCGACTTCAGCTCGCTCGTCACCAAGATCAAGAACTCCGGCGCCGACCTGCTCTACTACGGCGGCCAGTACGACGAGTCGGAGAAGATCACCAAGCAGCTCAAGGGCGCCGGCGTCAAGATCCCGCTGTTCGGCGGTGACGGCATGTTCGCCACCACCTACATCCAGACCGCCGGCAAGGCCGCCGAGGGCGACCTCGCCACCTCCGTCGGCGTCCCCGCCGACACCCTGCCCGCCGCCAAGCAGTTCATCGCGACCTACAAGGCCAAGGGCTACAAGGGTGACTACGGCGCCTACGGTGCCTACGCCTACGACGCCGCCACCGCCATCATCAAGGCAGTGAAGGCCGTCAAGGACGCCAACGGCGACAAGCTCCCCGCCAGCAGCGACCTCCGCTCCAAGGTCGTCGACGCCGTCCAGAAGTCCGACTTCGAGGGCATCTCCGGCAAGGTCGCCTTCGACCAGTACGGCGACACCACCAACAAGCAGCTCACCGTCTACCAGGTCACCAACGGCGCCTGGAAGGCCGTGAAGACCGGCACCTTCAACGGCAGCTGACCTCAGCTCCAGCACCACCGCACCACGGGCCGCGCGGAAGGAGGATCCCGACCGCGCGGCCCGTTGTCACACCCCCACCCCCAGGCACGCGATCTGTGCACACGACCCCAGCGACAATGGAGGCCACGCGGTGAACACCCTGCCGCAGCAGCTGGCCAACGGGCTGCTCCTAGGCTCGATGTACGGGCTGATCGCCATCGGCTACACGATGGTGTACGGCATCGTCCAGCTCATCAACTTCGCGCACGGCGAGATCTTCATGACCGGGGCCTTCGGCGCCCTCACGGTCTACGCCTACATCCTGCCCGACGGCACCTCGATGGTGGTGGCCGTACCGCTCATGCTGATCGGCGGCGGAATCGTCTCCGTCCTCGTCGCGGTAGGGGCCGAACGATTCGCCTATCGCCCCCTGCGGCAAGCACCACGACTGGCACCCCTCATCACCGCCATCGGCCTCTCACTCGCCCTCCAGGAAGTCGTCCGGAACTTCTACCCGGGCGCCGACAAGGACCGCTCCTTCCCCAGCCTCGACGGCACCCACGACCTCGGCTCCATCACCATCACCGACGCCGACATCTTCCTGGTCATCGCCGCCATCGTCTGCATGTCCGGCCTCGCCTGGTTCGTCCGCAAGAGCCGCACCGGCCGCGCCATGCAGGCCACCGCCCAGGACCCGGACACCTCCCAGCTCATGGGCATCGACACCAACCGGATCATCGTCATCGCGTTCGCCATCGGCGGCTTCTTCGCCGCCGTAGCAGCCGTCTCCTACGGCCTGAAGTACGGCAACATCGGCTACCGCATGGGCTTCCTGATGGGCCTCAAGGCCTTCACCGCGGCCGTCATGGGCGGCATCGGCAACATCTACGGCGCCATGCTCGGCGGAGTCGTCCTCGGCGTCGCCGAAACCCTCGCCTCCGCCTACATCAACCACATCCCCGGCATGCAGCAGCTCGGCGGATCCGGCTGGGCCAACGTCTGGGCCTTCTGTCTCCTCATCCTCGTACTGCTGTTCAGGCCACAGGGCCTGCTCGGCGAACGCGTCGCGGACAGGGCGTGATCACATGACCGAGACGACCGAGACCCCCAAGACGCCGGCCGCCGCCCCCGCGGAACAGCGCGGCCTCATCCCGCTGCCCCTCGCAGCCGCCCGCGCCCTCCTCCTGGTCGGCGGCATCGCCACCACCGCCTCCACCTTCCTGCCCTGGACCTGGACCTCCGACTTCCCCGGCGACCTCACCGTCAACGGCTACCCCGGCGGCCTCCAGATCCTCACCCTCGTCGCGGGCCTCATCACCGTGCTGTTCGCCCTCGCCTCCTACGGCGTCCGAGGACTCGGCTGGCTCCTGCCCGCCCGCAACAACGCACCCCTCGTCCTCACCGCCCTCAGCGGCTTCGCCGTCACCTGGTACACGGTCCTCACGATCGCCGGCGAACTCGGCGGCATCGTCAACTGGGAACCCGGCACCTACATCGCCGCCGTCGCCTCCCTGCTCCCCGTCATCGGCGCCCTCGCCCTCCCGCAGGACGCCACCGACACCACCAAGGAAGCGCTCAAGGCGTACATCGCCAAACCCGACCGCATCCCGGCCCCCCAGGCCACCGCCCCCTGGATCCAGCGACTCGCCATCACGATCATCGCCGCCCTCGCCCTCACCGTCTTCGCCTACGGCATCGACGCGGAGGACGAACTCTTCATCGGCTTCCTGATCGTCGTCGTCTTCACCTCCTGGGCACTGCACAGCGCCGGCCTCTTCGACCGGTTCAGCCACCTCACGGCCACCAACCGCAGCTTCGCCCTCGCCATGGGCTTCGTCGCGGCCATCGCCTTCCCCTTCACCCAGACGAACGACCACTACGCCAACCTCGGCGTCAACATCCTGATCTTCGGCACCGTCGCGCTCGGCCTCAACATCGTCGTCGGCCTCGCCGGACTCCTCGACCTCGGCTACGTCGCCTTCCTCGGCGTCGGCGCCTACACCGCCGCCCTGGTCTCCGGCTCCGAGTTCTCCAAGTTCTCCGGCGTCCAGTTCCCCTTCTGGGCCGCCGCCCTCACCGGCGCCGCCGCCAGCCTGGTCTTCGGCGTCCTCATCGGCGCCCCCACCCTGCGCCTGCGCGGCGACTACCTCGCCATCGTGACCCTCGGCTTCGGAGAGATCTTCCGCATCGCCGTCAACAACATGGACGGCGTCTCCGGCCCCGACATCACCAACGGCCCCAACGGCATCCCGTCCATCCCCGACCTGTCGTTCTTCGGCTTCAACTTCGGTGACAGCCACGACATCGCCGGATTCACCATCGGCCGGTTCGCCAACTACTACCTGCTCATGGTCCTGATCATGGCGCTCGTCATCACGATCTACCGCCGCGCCTCCGACTCCCGCATCGGCCGGTCCTGGATCGCCATCCGCGAGGACGAGACCGCCGCCACCGCCATGGGCATCAACGGCTTCCGCGTCAAGCTCATCGCCTTCGCCCTCGGCGCCACCCTCGCCGGCCTCGCCGGCACGGTCAGCGCCCACGTGACGTACAGCGTGGTGCCCAATCCGTACCAGTTCGCCGGAGCGGCCCCGCCCAACTCCGCGTTCCTCCTCGCCGCCGTAGTCCTCGGCGGCATGGGCACCGTCTCCGGACCCTTCCTCGGCGCGGCCCTGCTCTACCTGCTCCCGGAGAAGCTCGTCGCCCTCCAGGACAAGTCGCTCCTCGCCTTCGGCATCGCGCTCATCCTCCTGATGCGCTTCCGCCCCGAAGGCATCATCCCCAACCGCCGACGCCAGCTGGAATTCCACGAGACCGGCCAGCTCGACGTACCGGAGACCACGACCCTGACCGACGAACCGGCCATCACCAAGGCAGGGGCGTAGAGAGCCATGACGACACCAGTACTCGAAGCCCGTGACGTCACCATGCGCTTCGGCGGCCTCACCGCCGTCCGCTCCGTCGACTTCACCGTCAACTCCGGCGAGATCGTAGGCCTCATCGGCCCCAACGGCGCCGGCAAGACCACCTTCTTCAACTGCCTCACCGGCCTCTACGTCCCCACCGAGGGCACGGTCTCCTACAAGGGCACGGTGCTCCCCCCGAAGCCCCACCTCGTCACCAAGGCCGGCATCGCCCGCACCTTCCAGAACATCCGCCTGTTCGCCAACATGACGGTCCTGGAAAACGTCCTCGTCGGCCGCCACACCCGCACCAAGGAAGGCCTCTGGTCGGCCCTCCTGCGCGGCCCCGGCTTCAAGAAGGCCGAAAAGGCGAGCGAAGAACGCGCCATGGAACTCCTGGAGTTCATCGGCCTCGCCCACAAGCGAGACCACCTGGCACGCAATCTTCCCTACGGCGAGCAGCGCAAGCTGGAGATCGCGCGGGCGTTGGCCAGCGAACCGGGTCTGCTCCTGCTGGACGAGCCGACCGCCGGCATGAACCCCCAAGAGACGCGCGCCACCGAAGAGTTGGTCTTCGCCATCCGCGACAAGGGCATCGCCGTCCTCGTCATCGAGCACGACATGCGCTTCATCTTCAACCTCTGCGACCGCGTCGCCGTCCTCGTCCAGGGCGAGAAACTCGTCGAAGGCACCTCCGACGTCGTCCAGGCCGACGAACGCGTCGTCGCCGCCTACCTCGGCGAACCGTTCGAAGCCACACCCGAGGACACCCAGCCCGCGACGGAAGCGGAGAGCACCACCAGCACCAAGGGAGAAGCCCAGTGACCGCACTGCTAGAGGTCGAGGACCTCAGGGTCTCCTACGGCAAGATCGAAGCCGTCAAGGGCATCTCCTTCAGCGTCGAGGCCGGCCAGGTCGTCACCCTCATCGGCACCAACGGCGCCGGCAAGACGACGACCCTGCGCACCCTCTCGGGCCTGCTCCAGCCCTCCGGCGGCAAGATCACCTTCGACGGCAAGCCGCTCAACAGCGTCCCCGCCCACAAGATCGTCGCCCTCGGCCTGGCCCACTCCCCCGAAGGCCGGCACATCTTCCCCCGCCTCACCATCGCGGAGAACCTCCAGCTCGGCGCCTTCCTCCGCAAGGACAAGGAAGGCATCGAAAAGGACATCCAGCGCGCCTACGACCTCTTCCCCATCCTCGGAGAACGTCAGAAGCAGGCCGCGGGAACCCTCTCCGGCGGCGAGCAGCAGATGCTGGCCATGGGCCGCGCGCTCATGTCCCAGCCGAAACTGCTCATGCTGGACGAGCCGTCCATGGGCCTCTCCCCGATCATGATGCAGAAGATCATGGCGACCATCGTGGAGCTCAAGGCCTCCGGCACGACGATCCTCCTCGTCGAACAGAACGCCCAGGCAGCCCTGTCCCTCGCCGACCAGGGCCACGTCATGGAGGTCGGCAACATCGTCCTCTCCGGCTCGGGCGAGGACCTGCTGCACGACGAGTCGGTACGGAAGGCGTACCTCGGCGAGGACTAGGTCCTTTCCGTTCGCTTCCTACGACGAGGCCCGCACCCCCAGCTTGGGGGGCGCGGGCCTCGTCGTAGTCGCTGTCCCGTGTGTCAGCCCTTCGAGGACTTCTTCTCGTCCGCGTCCTGGATGACCGCCTCGGCGACCTGCTGCATCGACATCCGACGGTCCATCGACGTCTTCTGGATCCACCGGAACGCGGCGGGCTCGCTCAGGCCGTACTCCGTCTGCAGAATCGACTTCGCTCGGTCGACCAGCTTGCGGGTCTCCAGCCGCAGCGTGAGGTCGGCGACCTCCTGCTCAAGCTGCTTGAGCTCGGTGAAGCGCGACACCGCCATCTCGATCGCGGGCACGACGTCACTCTTACTGAACGGCTTCACGAGGTACGCCATCGCACCGGCGTCCCTCGCCCGCTCGACGAGGTCGCGCTGCGAGAACGCGGTGAGCATCAGCACGGGCGCGATGCCCTCCTCGGCGATCTTCTCGGCGGCGGAGATACCGTCCAGCTTCGGCATCTTCACGTCGAGGATCACCAGGTCGGGCTTGTGCTCACGGGCCAGCTCGACGGCCTGCTCACCGTCACCGGCCTCACCGACGACGGTGTACCCCTCTTCTTCGAGCATCTCCTTGAGATCGAGCCGAATCAGGGCCTCGTCCTCGGCGATGACGACACGGGTCGTCAGCGGAGGCACGTGCGACTTGTCGTCGTCGGGCGCGTCTACGGGCTGGGGCGACTCGGGGGCGGTCACGGGGGCTCCTCGTTCAGGGCACGGGGGTAGTGCTGACAAGAGCCTACCTAGCTGCGATAAGGTAGGAGCACAGCGGGAGACCGCTGACCTTCGTTTCAAAGGGGCCCCGGTAGCCCAGCGGTAGAGGCAATGGATTCAAAACCCATCAAGCGTCGGTTCGAATCCGACTCGGGGTACTTTTCCTTCAAATCGAAGGCCGACATTTAAGCGGAGGTTCACGTTCGCGTGAACCTCCGCTTTTTGCTGCGTGTCGCGACGATCACTCTCACAGAGTGTCCACATGGAACAGCACAGCCCTTCGATTCGCGCTCAAGCTGTCGCACTCATGCGCCAGGGCATCCCCAACCGAATAGTCGCAGAGCGCCTCAACATCCCCCGCGGGACCGTCGGGTGGTGGCGCAGCGAGGACCGCAAAGCGCGCGGAGAAGCCTATGAACAGCCGACAGATTGCCCCCGCTGCACCACCCGCGACCTCGACGAGTCGGCGTACGCCTACCTGCTAGGCCTCTACCTCGGCGACGGCCACATCATCTCGAAGCGCAAGCAGCACCACCTGTCCATCTTCTGCAACGCAACCCAGACCGGCCTGGTCGCCGCCGCTGAGGACGCGATGCGCAAGGTGATGCCACTGCCCAGCGTCAGCCAGCGCCACAGGTCCGGGTGCACCGAGGTGAAGTCGTACACCAGACATTGGGCCTGCCTGTTCCCCCAGCACGCCCCCGGCAAGAAACACGAGCGCCGAATCGCCCTCGCCTCCTGGCAGCAGGAAATCGTCGACGCCCACCCCTGGGAATTCATCCGGGGCCTCATCCACTCGGACGGCTGCCGAATCACCAACTGGACGACTCGCGTCGTAGGCGGTGAGCGAAAGCGCTACGAATATCCCCGCTACTTCTTCACCAACCTGTCCGCGGACATCAGGCAGCTCTACACCGACACCCTCGACAAAGTCGGCGTCAGCTGGAAACAGGCGAACGCCCAGAACATCTCCGTCGCCCGCAAAGCCTCAGTAGCCCTAATGGACACCCACGTAGGCCCCAAACACTGACCCCCGCCGCCTACTTGGGACTGTCGTCCTCGCCGACATGGTGCACGCGGACGAGGTTCGTGGAGCCGGCCACCCCGGGGGGCGAGCCCGCCGTGATGACGACGATGTCGCCCTTCTGGCAGCGGCCGTACTTGAGGAGGAGTTCGTCGACCTGGTCGACCATCGCGTCGGTGGAGTCGACGTGGGGGCCGAGGATGGTCTCGACGCCCCAGGTGAGGGTGAGTTGGGCGCGGGTGGCCGGGTCGGGGGTGAAGGCCATCACGGGGATGGGGGACCTGTAGCGGGAGAGCCTGCGGACCGTGTCGCCGGACTGGGTGAAGGCGACCAGGTACTTCGCGCCGAGGAAGTCGCCCATTTCGGCGGCCGCTCGGGCCACCGCGCCGCCCTGGGTGCGGGGCTTGTTGCGCTCGGTCAGTGGGGGCAGGCCCTTGGCGAGGATGTCCTCCTCGGCGGCTTCGACGATGCGGGCCATGGTGGTGACGGTGGCGATGGGGTAGTTCCCGACGCTGGTCTCGCCGGACAGCATCACCGCGTCCGTGCCGTCGATGATGGCGTTCGCGACGTCGGAGGCCTCCGCGCGGGTGGGGCGGGAGTTCTCGATCATCGAGTCGAGCATCTGCGTGGCGACGATGACCGGCTTGGCGTTGCGCTTGGCGAGTTTGATGGCTCGCTTCTGGACGATCGGGACCTGTTCGAGGGGCATTTCGACGCCGAGGTCGCCGCGGGCGACCATGATGCCGTCGAAGGCGGCGACGATGTCGTCGATGGCCTCGACCGCCTGGGGTTTCTCGACCTTGGCGATGACGGGGAGGCGGTGGCCCTCCTCGTCCATGATGCGGTGGACGTCGTCGATGTCCTTGCCGCTGCGGACGAAGGAGAGGGCGATGACGTCGAAGCCGGAGCGGAGCGCCCAGCGGAGGTCGTCCTCGTCCTTGTCGGAGAGGGCGGGGACGGAGACGGCGACTCCGGGGAGGTTGAGGCCCTTGTGGTCGGAGACCATGCCGCCTTCGACGACCTTGGTGTGGACGCGGGGGCCGTCGACGGAGGTGACTTCGAGGCAGACCTTGCCGTCGTCGACGAGGACGCGTTCGCCGGGGGTGACGTCGGTGGCGAGGCCGGCGTAGGTGGTGCCGCAGGACTGGCGGTCACCTTCGGCGCCGTCTTCGACGGTGATGGTGAAGGTGTCTCCGCGTTCAAGGAGTACGGGGCCTTCGGTGAATCGGCCGAGTCGGATCTTCGGGCCTTGAAGGTCGGCGAGCATTCCGATGCTGCGGCCGGTCTCTTCGGCGGCCTTTCGGACCCGCTGGAAGCGCTCCTCGTGTTCGGCGTGGGTGCCGTGGCTGAGGTTGAAGCGGGCTACGTCCATTCCGGCTTCGACCAGGGCTTTGATCTGGTCGTACGAGTCGGTGGCGGGGCCCAAAGTACAGACGATTTTTGCTCGGCGCATGGTTTGAGCCTAGGCCTTACCGGCGGGTAGGGAATTGGTCGCGCATGACTACTCAACAACCTTTGGGTGAAGGGTTATTGACAAGGCTTGAATGTGCGGCCGGGTGCTCCAATGAGCGTTCGAATGGTCGCCGTGTGAACTCCGGTCACAGAATCGGGGGTGCCATCGTGAAGCGTGCGTTGACCTGGGCGTAGACGTGTTGCCGTTGGGGTTCGAGGTCGAGGGGTGCGGCGGCGGTGTCCTCGGCGGCTGCGCCGGCGAGGGACATGGAGCGCATACGGCGTTGGGGGGTGCCGTAGGTTTCGGCGTTCTCGGCGCCGATGTCGGCGAGTTCGACGAGGGCGGCGAGGGTGGTGCCGAGGGCTTCGGCGTATTCGCGGGCGCGTTGGACGGCTTCGCGGACGGCTTGCTGGCGGGCCTGACGGTGGACGGGTGAGTCGGGGCGCAGGGCCCACCAGGGGCCGTCGACGCGGGTGAGGTCGAGGTCGGCGAGGCGGGTGGTGAGTTCGCCGAGGGTGGTGAAGTCGGTGAGTTCGGCGGTGATGTGGACGCGGCCGAGGTAGGCGCGGACGCGTTCGCCGCGGGCGTGCGGGTTGAGTTCGGGGGTGATGGAGAAGCCGCCGGTTTCGAGGCGTTCGACTGCTTCGCCATAGGTTTTGACCAGGTCGAGGACGGCGGCGTTGCGGCGGGTGAGGTCGTCGAGGGCGGTACGGCGGTCGGTGCCGCGGGCGGCGACGGTGATGCCGATGCGGGCGATCTCGGGGTCGACTTCGAGGCGGGCTTCGCCGCGGACGGCGATGCGGGGTGCGTCGGGGGTGCCGTAGGGGACGGGGGGTTGCTGGTCGTCCGTGCTGGGCGTGGTCATACGTCCCACTCTGTCAGTCGTGCCGCCTGCTGGTCATCAGATCGAAACCTGCGGGACCTGTCGCATCCAGTAAGAAGCAAGTAAGAATCTACGCGCGTTGTTGACCGTTTCCCGAGGAGATCCAGAGATGCCCTTGAACCGCCGGAAGTTCCTGAAGAAGTCCGCCGTGACGGGTGCGGGGGTGGCGCTGGCCGGTGCGGCGGCGGCTCCGGCGGCGCAGGCCGCGGAGAAGCAGAAGCCGGGGCGGCACCCGAAGCGGTATTCGCTGACGGTGATGGGCACGACGGATCTGCACGGGCATGTCTTCAACTGGGACTACTTCAAGGATGCGGAGTACGCGGACGCCAAGGGCAACGCGATGGGTCTGGCGCGGGTGTCGACCCTGGTGAACCAGGTCCGGCAGGAGAAGGGGCGGCGGAACACGCTGCTGCTGGACGCGGGCGACACGATCCAGGGCACTCCGCTCACGTACTACTTCGCGAAGGTGGACCCGATCACCGCCAAGGGTGGTCCGGTGCATCCGATGGCGCAGGCGATGAACGCGATCGGGTATGACGCGGCGGCGCTGGGGAACCACGAGTTCAACTACGGCATCGAGACGCTGCGGAAGTTCGAGGACCAGTGCCGTTTCCCGCTGCTGGGGGCGAACGCGCTGGACGCGAAGACGTTGAAGCCCGCGTTCCCGCCGTACTTCATCAAGAAGTTCCAGGTGCCGGGGGCGCCGCCGGTGAAGGTGGCGGTGCTGGGGCTGACGAACCCGGGGATCGCGATCTGGGACAAGGCGTATGTGCAGGGGAAGTTGACGTTCCCGGGGCTTGAGGAGCAGGCGGCGAAGTGGGTGCCGAAGCTGCGGTCCATGGGTGCGGACGTCGTCGTGGTGTCGGCGCATTCGGGGTCGTCGGGGACGTCGTCGTACGGTGATCAGCTGCCGTACGTGGAGAACTCGGCGGCGCTGGTCGCGCAGCAGGTGCCGGGGATCGACGCGATTCTGGTGGGTCACGCGCATGTGGAGATCCCGGAGTTGAAGGTCACGAACACGGCGACCGGCAAGACGGTCGTGCTGTCCGAGCCGCTGGCCTACGCCGAGCGGTTGAGCGTGTTCGACTTCGAGTTGGTCTTCGAGAAGGGGCGTTGGACGGTCGAGTCGGTGGCGGCCTCGCTGCGCGACGCGAAGACGGTCGCGGACGATCCGAAGATCACGCGGTTGCTGAAGGACGAGCACGCGCTGGTCGTGGAGTACGTCAACCAGGTGGTCGGCACGGCGACGGCGACGCTGACGACGGTGGACGCGCGGTACAAGGACGCGCCGATCATCGACCTCATCACCAAGGTCCAAGAAGACGTGGTGAAGGCGGCGTTGGCGGGGACGGCGTATGCGTCGCTGCCGGTGATCGCGCAGGCGTCGCCGTTCTCGCGGACCTCGGAGATCCCGGCGGGCGAGGTGACGATCCGGGATCTGTCGGGTCTGTACGTGTACGACAACACGCTGGTCGCGAAGCTCCTGACGGGTGCTCAGGTGCGGGCGTACCTGGAGTACTCGGCGCAGTACTTCGTGCAGACGGCCGCCGACGCGGTCGTCGACCCGGAGAAGCTGACGAACGCGAACGGCCGTCCGGACTACAACTACGACTACGTGTCGGGGTTCTCGTACGAGATCGACATCGCGCAGGCGGCCGGTTCGCGGATCAGGAACCTGACGTACAACGGTGCGGCGCTGGACGACGCACAGCAGTTCGTGCTGGCGGTGAACAACTACCGGGCGAACGGCGGCGGCGCGTTCCCGCATGTGGCGTCGGCGACCGAGGTGTGGTCGGAGTCGACGGAGATCCGGACGCGGATCGCGGAGTGGGTGACCGCGAAGGGTGTGCTGGATCCGGCGGAATTCGCCTCGGTGGACTGGAAGTTGACGCGGAACGGGACGCCTGTCTTCTAGGGCCTGCTGGAGCCCTCACCTTCCTTCGACGAGGGGGGTGAGGGTGCGGGCGGCCTGCCGGGCCGGGGGGATCTGCGGCTGCGGGTCGAGTCCGAAGGTCGTGAAGGCCGTCCGGTCCGGCAGGGGGTAAGGCTCTTTGCCGGTCAGGGAGTTGAGGATGGTGGCGCTGCGCCAGGCGGCGAGGCCGAGGTCGGGGGCGCCGACTCCGTGGGTGTGGAGTTCGGCGTTCTGGACGTAGACCTGGCAGCCGGCGCCGGTGACGGAGGGGTCGAGGACGAGTCTGAACTGCTCGTCGACGCGCGGGCGTTCGGCGCTGTCGCGGCGCAGGTAGGGGTCGAGTCCGGCGAGGATGCGGCCGAGGGGGCGTTCGCGGTAGCCGGTGGCGAGGACGACGGCGTCGGTGGTGAGGCGGGAGCGGGTGTTCTGCTGGACGTGTTCCAGGTGGAGTTCGACCTTGGTGGTCGCGATCCGGCCGGCGGTGCGGACGCGGACGCCGGGGGTGAGGACGGCGTCGGGCCAGCCGCCGTGCAGGGTACGGCGGTAGAGCTCGTCGTGGATGGCGGCGATGGTGTCGGCGTCGATGCCCTTGTGGAGTTGCCACTGGGCGGTGACGAGGCGGTCGCGGACGGGTTCGGCGAGGGCGTGGAAGTAGCGGGTGTAGTCGGGGGTGAAGTGCTCCAGGCCGAGCTTGGAGTACTCCATGGGGGCGAAGGCCTCGCTGCGGCCGATCCAGTGGAGTTTCTCGTGTCCGGCGGGCCGCTTGCGGAGCAGGTCGAGGAAGACTTCGGCGCCGCTCTGTCCTGAGCCGATGACGGTGATGTGCTCGGCGGCGAGGAAGGTCTCGCGGTGGGCGAGGTAGTCGGCGGCGTGGATCACGGGAACGCCGGGGGCTTCGACGAGCGGCTTGAGCGGGTCGGGGACGTAGGGGGCGGTGCCGACGCCGAGGACGATGTTCTTGGTGTACGTGCGGCCGAGGGCTTCGGCTTCGCCGTCGCTGTCGAGCTGGGTGAAGTCGACCTCGAAGACGTCGCGTTCGGGGTTGAAGCGGACGGCGTCGACCTGGTGGCCGAAGTGGAGTCCGGGGAGGCTGTCGGCGACCCAGCGGCAGTAGGCGTCGTATTCGGCGCGCTGGATGCGGAAGCGCTCGGCGAAGTAGAAGGGGAAGAGCCGGTCGCGGACCTTGAGGTAGTTGAGGAAGGACCAGGGGCTGGCGGGGTCGGCGAGGGTCACCAGGTCGGCGAGGAAGGGGACTTGGACGGTGGTGCCGTCGATGAGCAGGCCGGGGTGCCAGTCGAAGCCGGGGCGCTGTTCGTAGAAGGCGGTGTCGAGTTCGGTGAGGGGGTGGGCGAGGGCGGCCAGCGAGAGGTTGAAGGGGCCGATGCCGATGCCGACCAGGTCGCGGGGTGGATCGGGTTCGTGGCGTGGGGGGTTGGGGGTCCGGGGGTGACCCGTCGGGGGGTGGCTCATCGGGGGGTGTGTCCTTCCACCAGTTTCAGGAGGGCGGCCAGGTCGTCGGGCCGGGTGTGGGGGTTGAGGAGGGTGGCCTTGAGCCAGAGCCGGCCGTCGAGGGCGGCCCGGCCGAGGACGGCGCGTCCGTCGTGGAGGAGTTGTCGGCGTACGGCGGCCACGGCCTCGTCGCCGGCTTCGGCGGGCCGGAACAGGACGGTGCTGATGACGGGCGGGTCGTAGAGCTCGAAGCCGGGGTGGTTGTGGACCATGGCGGCGAACTCCCGGGCGCGGGCGCAGACTTGGTCGACGAGGGTGCCGAGTCCGGTGCGGCCGAGGGTTTTCAGGGTGACGGCGAGTTTGAGGACGTCGGGGCGTCGGGTGGTGCGCAGGGAGCGGCCGAGGAGGTCGGGGAGGCCGGCTTCGGTGTCGTCGTCGGCGTTGAGGTAGTCGGCGCGCTGGGTGAGGGCGGCGAGGTCGCGGGGGTGGCGTACGGCGAGGAGGCCGGCGGCGACGGGCTGCCAGCCGAGTTTGTGCAGGTCGAGGGTGACGGTGTGGGCGCGGTCGAGGCCGGCGAGTTTGTCGCGGTGGCGGTCGCTGAAGACGAGGCCTCCGCCGTAGGCGGCGTCGATGTGGAGGCGGGCGCCGTGGGCGGCGCACAGGCCGGCGATCTCGGGGAGCGGGTCGATGAGGCCGGCGTCGGTGGTGCCGGCGGTGGCGGCGACCAGGACGGAGCCGCGTGGGCCCGGGAGTGCGGTGAGGGCTTCGTCGAGGGCGGCGGGGTCGAGGGTGCCGGCGGGGGCGGGGACGACGACGGGGTCGGGCAGGCCTAGGAGCCAGGCGGCGCGGGGCAGGGAGTGGTGGGCGTTGCTTCCGCAGACCAGTTGCACGGTGCCGCTGTGGGCTTCGCGGGCGAGCAGCAGGGCGAGTTGGTTGGCTTCGGTGCCGCCGGTGGTGACGAGGGCGTCGGCGAGGCCGATCTCGTGGGCGAGGGTGCGGGTGACGAGGGCTTCGAGGGCGGAGGCGGCGGGGGCCTGGTCCCAGGAGTCGAGGGAGGGGTTGAGCGCGCTGACGGCGAGGTCGGCGGCGGCGCTGACGGCGAGCGGCGGGCAGTGCAGGTGTGCCGCGCAGAGCGGGTCGGCGGGGTCGGCGGCGCCTTCCGCGAGGGCGTGCACGAGGGTGCGCAGGGCGGTCGGGTCGCCGTCTTCGGGGAGTACGTCGCCCACGGCGTCCCGGAGCCGGGCGGCCACCGCGTCGGGGCCGCCCGCCGGGAAGGGTCCGCCGCGCGCCCGTCGTCCGGTGCCGAGCGCGTCGAGGACGGTGTCGAGCAACGGCCGCAGGGCGTCGGGTCCTTCGGCGCCTGAGGCGAGGGGCGCGTTGCTCATGGGCTGTCCTCCGGGGCGCGGGCAGGGGGTTCCAGCTTGGACCCGGATGAGTCGACGCGCCCGGGGAGAACAACGATCAGAACCCGAAAGGGTGTTGTTCAGTGCCCGTGTGTCGGTGCGGGCGTTGCTGGGGGCCGCGCCCCCAGACCCCCGCTTCGGCCCTGAAGGGGCCTCGTCCTCAGACGTCGGACGGGCTGGATTGTGCTCCCCTCACTCGCAGTGCGCGCTCCAGGTCGTCGAGTTGGTCGACGAGCTTGCGGCGCAGGGACGGGGTGAGGTCGGCGTCGCGGAGGCATTCCTCGCCGAGGCGGAGGTTTTCGGGGTCGACGGCGTGGGTGGGGAAGGTCCAGCGGCCGGCGGCGTCGGCCATGGCGGGGCCGCGGCGGGCGGCGAGGGTGACCGCGTCCTCGTAGAAGCGGGGCACGTACTCCCGTACGAGGTCGGCCTGTTCGGGTTGCCAGAAGCCCTGGGCGGTGGCGGTGAAGAGGTAGTTGGAGAGGTCGTCGGTGGTGAACATCGCGTCCCAGGCCGCGCGTTTGGCCTCGGGGTCGGGCAGGGCGGCGCGGCAGCGGGCGGCGCCTTCCTGGCCGGTGGCGGACGGGTCGCGTGCCAACTCGGCGGCGATCGCGGTCTCTTCGGTGGCGCCGAGAACGGCGAGGCGGGCCAGGACGCGCCAGCGCAGCTCGGGGTCGAGTTCGGGGCCGCCGGGGACGGTGCCTTCGGCGAGCCAGGCGGCGATGGTGTCGGGGTGGGCGGCGACGTCGATGAAGTGGCGTACGGCGATGAGGCGCAGGCCGGGGTTGGAGCCGTCCTCGGTGCGGCGGATGAGGTCGCGGCAGAGGTCGGTGAGGGTGGCGAGGGCGGCCGGGCGGGCCTCGGGGGTGAGGTAGCGGTCGGTGACCTGGGCGGAGGCGAAGGCGAGGACGCCCTGGACGAGGGCGAGGTCCGTCTCGTGCGGGAGGTGGGCGCGGGCGGCGTCCAGGTAGGTGGCGGCGGGGAGTTCGCCGTCGCGGACCGCGTCGCGCAGGGCGTTCCAGGCGACCGCGCGGGTGAGGGGTTCGGGGAGGCCGGAGAGGCTGGTGCGGACCGTTTCGAGGGACTCGGCGTCGAAGCGGATCTTGGCGTAGGTGTAGTCGCCATCGTTGAGGAGGACGAGGGCGGGACGGGGGCCGGAGGTGGCCCGAAGGCTGTTTCCGCCGGTGGTGGAGAGGTCCTCCTCGATACGGCCGCGCAGGGTGAGGCGGCTCGCGTCGTGGAGGTCGTGGTCGTAGAGGCCGATGGTGATGCGGTGCGGGCGGGTGGCGCCGGCCGACTCGAGGGTGCTGAGGTGAGTGAGTCCGTCCCGGTCCTGGGCGGGGTCGGGCCCGCTCCAGACTCCGGGGCTGCCCTCGTGCTGGATGGCGAGGCTCCAGTGGCCGTCCTCCGCGCGGACTTCGGGTGTGAGGGTGTCCACGCCCGTTGTGCGCAGCCACGCGTCCGCCCAGGCGTGGACGTCTCGTTCGGTGCCGGAGGCGAGGGAGTCGAGGAAGTCGGCGAGGGTGGCGTTGGCGAACTTGTGGCGGGCGAAGTGGGTGTTGATGCCGGCGAGGAAGTCCTTCTCGCCGAGCCAGGCCACCAACTGCCGTAGTGCGGAGGCGCCCTTGGCGTAGGAGATGCCGTCGAAGTTGAGGAGGGCGGAGGCCGTGTCGTCGACGTTCTCGGGGGCCACGGGGTGGGTGGAGGGGCGCTGGTCGGCGTCGTAGCCCCAGGCCTTGCGGACGACGCCGAAGTCGGTCCAGGTGTCGGTGAAGCGGGTGGCCTCGGTGAGGGTCTGGTAGCCCATGTACTCGGCGAAGGACTCGTTGAGCCAGATGTCGTCCCACCACTGGAGGGTGACGAGGTCGCCGAACCACATGTGGGCCATCTCGTGGGCGATGACCATGCCGCGGGTCTGGCGCTCGGTGTCGGTGACGGCGGAGCGGTAGACGAACTCGTCGCGGAAGGTGACCAGTCCGGGGTTCTCCATGGCGCCGGCGTTGAACTCGGGGACGAAGGCCTGGTCGTAGGAGTCGAAGGGGTAGGGCTCCTCGAACTTCTCGTGGTAGCGGTCGTAGCACTGGCGGGTGATGTCGAGGATCTCCTCGGCGTCCGCGTCGAGGTGGGGGGCCAGGGAGCGGCGGCAGTGGATGCCGAAGGGCAGGCCTCGGTGTTCGGTGCGGATCGAGTGCCAGGGGCCGGCGGCGACAGCGACGAGGTAGGTGGAGATGAGGGGGGTGGGGGCGGCCTGCCAGCGGCCTTCGCCGAGGTGTTCGGTGATGCCGTTGGCGAGGACGGTCCAGCCTTCGGGGACCGTGACGGTGAGGTCGAAGACGGCCTTGAGGTCGGGCTGGTCGAAGGCGGCGAAGACGCGCTGCACGTCCTCCATGAACAGCTGGGTGTAGAGGTAGGTCTCGCCGTCGGTGGGGTCGGTGAAGCGGTGCATGCCCTCGCCGGTGCGGGAGTAGCGCATGCTCGCGTCGACGCGCAGTTCGTGCTCGCCGGGGGTGAGGGCGGGCAGCGGGAGCCGGTTCTCGACGAGCTGTTCCGGGTCGAGGGGGTGTCCGTCGAGGGTGACGGAGCGCAGCTCGGCGGGCTTGAGTTCGACGAAGGTGTCCGCTTCGGCACGAGCGGTGAACCGGATGACGGTGCGGGAGTCGAAGGTGTCTTCGCCCGTCGTCAGATCGAGTTCGATCGTGTAGCGGTGGACGTCGAGGAGCCTGGCACGGGTCTGCGCTTCGTCGCGCGTCAGTACGGACATGGTGGACATGCTGCCTGATGGCACTGACATGGCACAGAGCCGGTCCGGTACGCGGCCTATGTCCGGTCGGGAGTGGTGGCGGTGTTCTGGGGGTCGCGCTGGTAGGGCACGCGCGTGTCCGGGTGCGGCAGGGCGGGGCGGGATTCCTGGGGCTCCTCGAGGAGGGCGCGCAGTTCGCGGAGCTCCTGTTCCAGGGCCTGGTGGCGCTGGTGGGCGTCGTAGAGGTAGCGGATCTTGGTGCGCAGGGTCCAGGGGTCGACGGGTTTGGTGATGAGGTCGGCGACGCCGAGGCCGAAGGCGGTGGCGGTGAGTTCGGGGTCGAGGCCGAAGCCGGTGAGGAGGACGACGGGGATGTGCTGGGTCTGTTCGAGGCGGCGCAGATAGCGGACCACGTCCAGGCCGCTGACGCCGGGCATCCGCACGTCGAGGAGGAGCAGGCCGACCTGTCCGCGGAGCACCTGCTTGAGCGCCTCGTCGCCGCTGGTGGCGCGGGCGAGCCGGTAGCCGAGCGGGGCGAGGGCGCTCTCCAGCGCGTACAGCGTGTCCTCATGGTCGTCG
Organism: Streptomyces hokutonensis; assembly: GCF_000376565.1. Lineage (GTDB taxonomy): Bacteria > Actinomycetota > Actinomycetes > Streptomycetales > Streptomycetaceae > Streptomyces > Streptomyces hokutonensis. Next base: position 238,588 of record NZ_BARG01000021.1, read on the forward strand.
ACGATGAGGATCCTGGCATCCGACGGCATGACCCGAGGTCCCTCCCGCGTGGGACGACCAGTTTATGACGCAGGCGCTGACGGGGTGTGCCCGTCGGCTGACGAGGAGTGCACAAGCAGGTGCACAGCGCAGCATCGCCCCGAACACACCCCGGTGTCACGCCCCTTACGGGTCCGGCGGGGTCAGTTCGCCGTGGGTGAACCGCCGTTCACGGCGTCCTCGGCGATGCGCTCGTGGTGCCGGATCACCTCGGCGATGATGAAGTTGAGGAACTTCTCGGCGAACGCCGGGTCCAGCTTGGCGTTTTCGGCCAGGGTGCGCAGGCGCTCGATCTGGCGGGCCTCGCGGGCCGGGTCGGCGGCCGGCAGCCGGTGGGTGGCCTTGAGGAAGCCGACCTGCTGGGTGGCCTTGAAGCGTTCGGCGAGCATATGGACGACGGCCGCGTCGATGTTGTCGATGCTGTCGCGCAGCCTGGCCAGTTCCTCGCGCACGGCGGGGTCGACGTCACCGGTTCCGTTGTTGCTGGTGGTCATGGGCGACCACCCTACGTGGAGTGCGTCCACCCGATCATCCGGCCTCTGTGGAGTGCGCCCACCCGATGATCGGCGGATCGGCCGGATCGGGGACCTGGTCGCTCCAGCCGCCGGGGACGGTGCGGCCCTGCTGGGCGCGGAAGCGGACGGGGGGCATGCCGACGCGGCGGGTGAACAGTCGGGAGAAGTAGGCGGGGTCGTCGTAGCCGACGCGGCGGGCGACGGCGGCGACGGGGAGTTCGGTGGCGGCGAGAAGTTCCTTGGCGCGGCCCAGGCGGATGCCGAGGAGGTAGTCCTTGGGGCTGCAGCCTGCGCCCCTGCGGACGGCGGCGCGCAGGGCGGCGGGGGTCATGCCGTGCCGGGCCGCGTGGTCGGCGACGGTCAGCGGAAGGCAGGCGTCGCGGGCGAGGCCCTGGAGGACCGGGTCGCCGTCGGGGGCGAGGTCCGCGCGGGCCCGGCGCAGGGCGACGAGGAGTTCGTGGACGGCGGCTCCGGTCTCCACCTCCAGGAGGGGGTTTCCGCGCCGTGCGGCGCGGGCCATGCGCCCGATGACCGCGCGGGGTCCGCTCGCGTCCGAGAGGGCCACCACGGGCCGTTCCGGCTCGATGTAGCCCAGTTCGGTGTACGTCGCCGTAGCGGGCCCGGTGAAGTCGACGAACCCCTCGTCCCAGCCGGCGCCGGGGTCGGGCGCGTAGTGGTGCGGCACACCGGGGGTGAGCCACAGCAGGGCGGGCGCGGTGACGGTCGTACGACGGCCGTCGGGGGTCAGGTACCAGCCGCCGCCCGCGCTGATCACCACGGCCACGTGGTGGTCGAGGGTGCGGGGGCCGACCGTGGGGAGCTCGCCGTACTGGAGGCCGACGCCGAGGCAGGCGAGGCCGAGGCGGTGGTGGGCGGGTGTGGGCGTGAAGAACCGCATCCAGGTGTGGTACATCGGCGCCCCCTCACGCATTACTCGGTCTGCTGCGTCCAAGTAGAGGCGATCTTTGTCCATGGACGTGATCGACGCCAAGGGGAGAGAGTCGGCGCATGAGCGAGTTCACCGTGGGCGACAGGGACTTTCTGCTGGACGGGCGGCCGGTGCGGCTGCTGTCCGGGGCGCTGCACTACTTCCGGGTGCACGAGGGGCAGTGGGGGCACCGGCTGGCGATGCTGCGGGCGATGGGCCTCAACTGCGTGGAGACGTACGTCCCGTGGAACCTGCACGAGCCGGCGCCGGGCGACTTCCGGGACGTGGAGGCGCTGGGCAGGTTCCTGGACGCGGCCCGGGAGGCGGGCCTGTGGGCGATCGTGCGCCCGGGGCCGTACATCTGCGCGGAGTGGGAGAACGGCGGGCTGCCGCACTGGCTGACGGGCGAGCTGGGGCCACGCGCGCGTACCCGTGACGCGCGCTTCCTGGGCCACCTGGAGCGCTGGTTCGGCCGGCTGCTGGCCGAGGTCGTGCCGCGCCAGGTCGACCGCGGCGGCCCGGTGATCATGGTGCAGGTCGAGAACGAGTACGGCAGTTACGGCTCCGACGCGGTCTATCTGCGGCAGGTGGAGGCGCTGTTGCGGGACCAGGGGGTGACGGTTCCGCTGTGCACCTCGGACGGTCCCGAGGACCACATGCTGGACGGCGGCTCGCTCCCCGGTGTGCTGGCGACGGTGAATTTCGGGTCCCACGCGCGCGAGGCCTTCGAGACGCTGCGCGCGTTCCGCTCCGAGGGGCCGCTGATGTGCATGGAGTTCTGGTGCGGCTGGTTCGACCACTGGGGCGGCGAGCATGTCGTCCGCGATGCCGGGGACGCGGCGTCCGCCCTGCGCGAGATCCTGGAGTGCGGCGCGTCGGTCAACGTCTACATGGCGCACGGCGGCACCAGCTTCGCCGGCTGGGCGGGCGCCAACCGGGGCGGCGGCGCCCTGCACGAGGGCCCGTTGGAGCCCGATGTGACGTCGTACGACTACGACGCCCCGATCGACGAGTACGGGCGCCCCACGGAGAAGTTCTGGCGGCTGCGCGAGGTGTTCGCCGAGTACGCCGACGCCCCGCTGCCCGAACTCCCGCCCGCACCGCCCGTGTTGGGCCACCCGGCGGAGGTGAGCCTGACCGGCTGGGCGCCCTTGAGTGACGTACTGGAGGCACGCGGCGGGCCGGAGTCCGAGGGTCCGGTCCCGCCCACCTTCGAGGAGTTGGACGTCGACCGCGGTCTCGTCCGCTACGCGGTGACCGTGCCGGGGCCGCGCGCCGCGTATCCGCTCACCGCACGGGGGCTGCGGGACCTGGCGGTGGTCCACGTCGACGGGGAGCGGGCCGGGATCCTCACGGAGGGCGACGAGCAGCTCAAGGAGCCCGTCGGCGGGCACGCGCGCGTGGAGCTGTGGGTGGAGTCCCTGGGGAGGGCCAATTACGGGCCCCGGCTCGGGGAGCCGAAGGGGATCACCGGGGGTCTGTTGCACGAGCGGCAGTATCTGCACGACGTCCGCGCGCGTGGGCTGCGGTTGGACGCGCTGAACGACGTAGAGGGGATTGCGCTGGGGGCGCTGCCCCCGGGCGACTCCCCCGGCCTGTACCGGGGCACCGTCGAAGTGCGGGGCGCCGGGGACGCCGTACTCGAACTGCCGGGCTGGACGCGGGGGTTCGTGTGGGTCAACGGGTTCAACCTGGGGCGGTACTGGTCGGCCGGGCCGCAGCGGGAGCTGTACGTGCCCGGGCCCGTGCTGCGGGAAGGGGTGAACGACGTGTGGGTGCTTGAGCTCCAGGAGGCGCCGCTCGCCGGGAAGTCCGTCTCCTTGCGTGCTCAGCGGGAGACGGGGGCGGAGCCGATCTCGACCACGCGCGCCCAGTCGGGCGGGGTGTCCGGCACGTAGTCGGGGTCGTCCTCGGCGTACATCCCGGTCTCGTAGCGGCGCGGGAACAGGCCCACCACCGTCCGGCACGGCGGTCGCCGCTCCGGCCAGGGGGTCTGGCCGTCGGTGAGGACCACGACGGCGTCGGGCCGGGTGCGCAGCGCCTTGGTGAAGCCGCTGCGCAGATCCGTCCCGCCGCCGCCGAGCAGCTCGATGCCCTCGGCGCGGCACAGGGACTGCGCGACCCGGGCCGCCGCGTCGCAGGACACCACGGTGACCAGGTCGCGGCGGCCGCCGACCGCCCTGGAGATCGCGGCGACTTCGAGGAGCGCGCTGCCCAGTTCGGCGTCGCTGACCGACCCGGAGGTGTCGATGACCACGCAGACCCGGGGCGGCCGGCGGCGCAGGCTCGGCAGCACCACACCGGGCAGTCCGGCCGAGCGGCGCGAGGGCCTGCCGTAGCTGTAGTCCTCGCCCGCGCCGGGGGCGGAGACCGCCGAGCGGACCGCCGCACCCAGCAACTCCCGCCAGGGCTGCGGCGGATGGAACGCCTCCTCGGCCCACCGCCGCCAACCGCTCGGGGCGCTGCCCGGGTGGCCGGTGATGCCCTGTGCCACCCGGAAGCGGACCGCGTCGCGCTGCTGTTCGCTGAGCCCGTGGGCGCCGTCCGGGCCCAGCTCCCAGCCCCGGTCGAGCCCGTCGGCGCCGCTGCCGCAGTCCAGCCACGCCAACGCCTGGGTGCGCGGCCCCAGTTGGAACCAGCGCAGATAGTCCTCCATCAGGTTCCCGGCGGGCAGGCCCAGCGTCTTCGGCTCGACCGCGCCCGCGGGGGTGACCAGGCCCTCGCCGTACGCGTCGTCGTTGATCTCCATGTCGGCGGCGATGTTCATCCGCAGCCGCTCCCCCGGGCCGGTCAGCCCGCGTTCGCGGGCGAGCCGGTCGCCGCGTCCGTGGTGGTCGCGCAGCAGGTGGGAGACCTCGTGGACCCAGACTCCGGCCAGGTCCTCGACCGGCGTCCGGTCCACGAACCCCGGCGAGACGTAGCAGCGCCAGTGCCGGTCGACGGCCATCGTCGGCACCTGCCGTGACGCGACGGTGTGCAGGGCGAACAGGGCGGTGGCCAGGTAGGGGCGGACGCGGGCCGCGTAGAGGCGGGCGGCGAAGAGCTTGTCGACGTCGAGGGCGAGGTCGAGGTCCGTGGCCGCCGGGTCCGGGTTCATCGGCCGCCCTTCACGGTCGCGGCGGCGCGGTCCGCCCGTTGGGACAGGGCGACCACTCCGGCGAGTTGCTCGATGGACTCGGGTACGTCCCAGTCCTCCCGGCGCAGCGAGGCGAGGGTGGTCGCGGGGACGACGACGAGGTCCGGGGCGCCGGTCTCCAGGGCCCGGACCAGGAGCGCCCAGGCCGCGTCCCAGCGGGCCCGGTCGGGACGGTTGCGGACCGCGGCCACCACGCCGTCGAGGACGGCCTGGCGCAGATCCCCGCGCTCGGGCAGCTCACCGGCGGCCGGATCGGCGAGGAACGTCTCGGGGTCGGGGAGGTCCATCCGGTCCACGGCGGCCAGCAGTTCCAGCCCGGGGCCGTCCCCGACCGTGCCTCGGACCAGCAGGGACAGCACCTCCCGGGAGGAGCCGGCCGCGGTCGCGAACGCGGTCAGGCACACGGCCATCTCCCAGCTCCGGGGCGAGGGCCAGGCACCGCCCCGCCGCGCTTCGCTGCTGGGCAGTTGGTGGACCAGCTTGGGGCGGCCGGTGAGCAGTCCGCACACCGCGCGGCGCGCGTAGTCCACGGCTCCGGGCAGCTTCTCCGGGTCGAGTCGCGGCAGGGTCGCGCGGGGCCAGGTGCCGCCGAGTCCGCGTACGACGACCTCGTGGTCGTGGGTCCACTGGAGGTGCACGAATCGGTTGGCCAGCGGCGGGCTCAGCTCCCAGCCGTCGGCCGCCGAGGACCGGGGGTTGGCGGCGGCCACGATACGAACACCCGGCGGCAGCCGCAGCGCGCCGATCCGCCGCTCCAGCACCAGCCGCAGCAGCGCGGCCTGCACGGCGGGCGGCGCGGTCGACAACTCGTCCAGGAACAGCAGCCCCCGGCCCGCCCGCACGAGCCGTACGGCCCAGTCCGGCGGGGCCATCGGGACGCCCTGCTCAGCCGGGTCGTCACCCACGACGGGCAGCCCGGAGAAGTCCGACGGCTCGTGCACGCTCGCGATCACCGTCGTCAACGGCAGATCCAGGGCCGCGGCGAGCTGTGTCAGCGCCGCCGTCTTGCCGATGCCCGGCTCGCCCCACAGCAGCACGGGGAGGTCGGCGGCGACGGCGAGGGTCAGGGCCTCCAGCTGGTTGTCGGGGCGCGGTTCGGTGGTGGTGTCACGCAGGAGGGTCAACAGGTCGCCGGCGATGTCGAGTTGGGTGGGGTGGGCAGGGGTGTCGGTGGTGGCGTACAGGGTGCGTGTGGGCATATGGGGTCACCTTTGGGTTGTGGTGGGGCGTGCGTGGGTGAGAGATGGAGCGCGCATGAGGAATGAGGACGGGGTTGAAGTCCCGTGCGGTCAGCGGCCGTTGGTGCGCCGGGGGCGTCCCTTCCGGGGGAGCGGAAGTCCCGGGAAGAAGTGGCCGGAGCGAGGCCCGGGGCCGGTCAGGCCCGCCCTGAACAGCCCGTACGTGAGCCGCCGTTGGGCCGCCGCCCGGAGTTCGTCCCGCAGCGCGCCGCCGCGCAGCACCGCGTCGGGACCGAGCAGTCCCTCTACGACGGCCAGCGCGCCGGCGGTGTCGCCGTGGATGAGGCGTTCGCGGACACCGGTGAGGCAGTCCGGGTGGCGGTGGGCGTCGTCGACGGCCTGGAGGCAGGGCAGCGGGGTACCGGTCAGCGCGACGAGCAGTTCCTCGCGCCGGATCTCGTCCGGATCGTGGTCGAGGGGTGCCAGTACGCCGTCGACCAGGCCGATCCGGTGCAGGGCGCCCCGGCATTCGACCAGGTGCGGTTGCCCTGCCCGGTCCGGGATCCGTGCGGAACCGTCCGGCCGGGGCCGCCGATCCGGTACGAGTGCGGCGGCGACCAGCGGATGGAGCCGGCCGGCCTCGATCGCGCCGGTGCGGAGGAGTTCCAGGTCGGGCGGGACCCAGGTCGCCGCGTCGGGCAGGACCGGGAGGGCGGCGGCGCTGCCGTCGGTCGGTGCCGGTGTGATCCGTAGGGTGTCCGCGGCCGGATCCAGCACGAACCGGTGGCGGGAACCGAACCGTACGGTGACGGGACCGGTCGTCCCGCCCTCGGCGCGGAGCAGGATGGCTGCCTCGGCGGCCCACCGGTCGACGGCACAACTGCGTCCCTCCGGCACTGTCTCCAGCGGATCCGGGAGCGGCGGAGGCTCGTCGGCGGGCGGCCGGTCGGCCCCCGACCGGGCCCACAGTTCACCGCTCCTTCCCGCGTCCCACAGGTGCCGGTGCAGATCGAGGCGGAACCGTCGGTTCGGCCGGGGATGCGGATGCCGTCGGGCCACGGCATCCCGGCAGGTGCCGTCCCACAGCGCGAGGCCGATCCGCTGGCCGCCGTCGGCCCAGGCCGGCGGGGTCCGGACCACCAGGTGGAGCGGGTGCGCGGCATCCTGCCCGTAGCGGGCCAGGGTGAGGGTCAGTCCCGGGCGCAACAGCCCGTCGGGCGCGATCCTCGGCAGATGCCAGCGGAGCAGGTCGGGGGCGAGTCGGCGGAGATCGGCGCGTACCCGGGCGGCCAGTTCCCGGCCGTGGGTGCGCGCGAGGGACCGTAGGTCGAGATCGACGTCGACACCGGCGGCGGCGCAGGCGCCCGCCCAGTCCCCGGCGGCGCGGCGGACCGTGGCGGTCTCGATCATGGAGGGCGGCACGGCGAACTCGCGCACGCGCGGCCAGAAGGAAAGCCGGGAATTCCCGTTCGCGGTGTGAGGGAGCATCAGCACTCACCTTGCGCGGACGGGACCCCCATTCTGTGAACAGAGTGAGTCTTCATCGCGGGGAGCATAGCCTTCTCCGCCGCGATCCGGCAGGGAATTATTGGGGGCGTGCATCCACGCGCCTCGGCATAGAGTGGATGCGGGTTCAGGGCGTCTCTGGGGGTTGTGGACGTGGCGGACGACGGACCGGTCGAGCACGGCTACCCGCATCTGGACACGGTGCGGGACTCCATCACCGCGCTCTACAAGCGCTTGTCGTACGACACCGTCCAGACGTTCGCGACCAGTGTGGCCCCCGTCGACGTGGCGTTCTGCGACACGGACGATCTGCATCTGGGGGCGCAGCGGGTGGCCCGGGAGATGGTGCGGCACTACCGGCTTCCGGATGCCCGGCTGATCGTCAGCTTCCGTGAGATGACGCATGCGGCGAACGTCGAACTCACGGCCGGGCCCGAGTACTTCGTGGAGCTGAACGACCGGTTCCGCACCCATCGGCGGGACATCGGCGCGGCTCTCGCGCACGAGGTCATGCATGTCTACCTGCACCGCCTCGACCTTTCCTTCCCCGGCACCCGGGAGAACGAGATCCTCACGGACACGGCGGCGACCTATCTCGGCGCGGGGTGGCTGCTGCTGGACGCGTACCGGGAGGACTCGGCGTCCTCGCAGAAGCTCGGCTATCTCACGCCCGAGGAATTCGGGTACGTCCTCGCCAAGCGGGCGCTGGTCTTCGGCGAGGATCCTTCGGTGTGGTTCACGAGTCCGCAGGCCTACACGGCGTACGTCAAGGGCATGGAACAGGCCCGGCGCGACGAGCAGCAACCGCCCCTTACGGCGGCGGGGTGGGCGGGGCGGAGGCGCTATGCGCACGACCGGCGGCACGGGCCCGGAACGCAGAAAGGGGTGCCGTACGCCTTCACCGGCGACGGGCACGGCAGCCTGCGGGTGTCGTTCCCTTGCCCTACGTGTCATCAGCGGATCAGGGTGCCGGTGCGGGGGCGAGTCCGGGCGCGGTGTTCCTTGTGCCGGACGGTACTGGAGTGCGACACGTAGGGGCGGCGGTACAGGGGGTGTGCCTCCAACCGCTAACTCCCGTACACCGCCCCCGGAATCTCCGCCTCCGCCAGCAGTTTCAGTACCGCCTCTCCCGCCTCCCCCGCGCTCCACCGCGCCCCTTTGTCCGCGCTCGGGCCCGCCCTCCATCCCTCCATCACGGTGATGCGTCCGCCCTCCGCCTCGAAGATCCGGCCCGTGACCCCCGTGCTCGCGGCGGAGCCCAGCCATACCACCAGGGGGGAGACGTTCTCCGGGGCCATCGTGTCGAAGCCGGAGTCGGGGGCCGTCATCGTCTCGGCGAAGGTGTGTTCCGTCATGCGGGTGCGGGCCGCGGGGGCGATGGCGTTGACCTGGACGCCGTAGCGGGAGAGTTCGGCGGCCGCCACGAGGGTGAGGCCTACGATGCCGGCCTTGGCGGCGCTGTAGTTGCCCTGGCCGACCGAGCCCAACAGGCCTGCTCCGCTGCTGGTGTTGATGATGCGGGCGGTGGGGGTGCGGCCCGCCTTGGACTCGGCGCGCCAGTGTGCGGCGGCGTGTTTGAGGGGCAGGAAGTGGCCCTTCAGGTGGACGCGGAGTACCGCGTCCCAGTCGTCCTCGTCGAGGTTGACGAGCATGCGGTCGCGCAGGTAACCCGCGTTGTTGACAAGGGTGTCGAGGCGGCCGTAGGTCTCCAGGGCGGTCGTGACCAGGGACTTGGCACCGGTTCCGGTGGCGATGTCGCCGCCGTGGGCGACCGCCTCGCCGCCCGCCGCGCGGATCTCCGCGACGACCTGGGCGGCGGGGCTGTCGGGGTCCGGGGTGCCGTCGAGGCCGACGCCGAGGTCGTTGACGACGACCTTGGCACCCTCGGCGGCGAAGGCGAGGGCATGGGCCCGGCCCAGGCCCCGGCCCGCGCCGGTGACGACGACGACCCGGCCGTCGCAGAGAGCACTGGCACTACTGGCACTCATCTCACTTCTCCTTGTTGGCAGTTGCGGCGTCCAGGAAGGCCGGCCGCTCCCCGCCCCCGTGGACCAGGAGACTCGCGCCGCTGATGTACGCGGCGGCGGGGGAAGCGAGGAAGACCGCCGCCGCGCCCACGTCGGAGGGGTCGGCGAGGCGGCCGAGCGGGACGGTGCGGGAGACGGCCGCGATGGCGTCCTCGTCGCCGTAGTGCAGGTGGGACGACTCCGTGCGGACCATGCCGACGACGAGGGTGTTGACGCGGATGTCCGGCGCCCACTCCACCGCCATCGAACGGGCCAGGTTCTCCAGGCCCGCCTTGGCCGCCCCGTACGCCGCCGAACCGGGCGAGGGCCGGCTGCCGCTGACGCTGCCGATCATCACGACCGACCCCCTGGCCCGCCTGAGGTGTTCGTACGCGGCGAGGGAGGCGGTGAGCGGGGCGAGGAGGTTCAACTCGATGATCCGCGCGTGGCGTTCGGCCGTCGCGTCGACGAGCGGGCGGTACGGTGCGCCGCCCGCGTTGTTGACGAGGACGTCGAGCCGGGGCAGCGCGGCGAAGAACTCCCGTACGGCGTCCGGGTCGCGCAGGTCCAGGGGGCTGAACTCGGTTCCCTCGACCGGGACTTCGGGCGGTTTGCGCGCGCAGGTCAGCACATGGGCGCCGGCCTGGACGAAGGCGCGCGCGATACCGGCGCCGACGCCTCGGGTGCCGCCGGTGACGAGGACGGTCCGGCCGTTCAAAGGGGGGTCGGGCGAGTTATCCACAGGGTCTCCCGCTCGGATTCTGCGGCTGCTAGCTTCGAAGCCTCACACCTAACAAATGTTTGGTGGAAAGGTAGCTGATGCGGCCATGGGTGTCTCCACCTCCTCTCCGGAAAACTTGTCGGCGAGCAAGGGGATTTCGATCGTCACGGTCGACTTCCCGCCGGTGAACGCGCTGCCGGTGGACGGCTGGTTCGCACTGGCCGACGCCGTGCGTGCGGCCGGCCGCGACCCCGGCGTGCGCTGTGTGGTGCTGGCGGCCGAGGGGCGCGGCTTCAACGCGGGCGTGGACATCAAGGAGATACAGGCGCGCGGACAGTCGGCCCTGGTCGGGGTGAACCGGGGCTGTTTCGAGGCGTTCGCCGCGGTGTACGAGTGCGAGGTGCCCGTGGTGGCGGCCGTACAGGGCTTCTGTCTGGGCGGGGGCATCGGCCTGGTGGGCAACGCGGACGTGATCGTGGCGAGCGAGGACGCCACCTTCGGACTGCCCGAGCTGGACCGGGGCGCCCTGGGCGCCGCCACGCATCTGGCCCGGCTGGTCCCCCAGCACCTGATGCGTGCCCTGTACTACACCTCGCGCACGGCGACGGCGGCCGAGCTGCACGCGCACGGCTCGGTGTGGCGGGTCGTACCGCGCGCCGAACTGCTGCCCACCGCACTGGAGTTGGCGGCCGAGATAGCCGCCAAGGACGGCGAGCTGATCCGGCTCGCCAAGTCCGCGATCAACGGCATCGACCCCGTCGACGTCCGCCGCAGCTACCGCTTCGAGCAGGGCTTCACCTTCGAGGCGAGCGTCAGCGGGGTGGCGGACCGGGTGCGCGACACGTTCGGGAAGGAGGGTGGTGACCGGTGACCGACAAGACGACGACCGCCGACGAGGTCGTGTCCCGGCTGACGAGCGGCATGACCCTGGGCATCGGCGGCTGGGGTTCCCGCCGCAAGCCGATGTCACTGGTCCGAGCGCTGTTACGGAGCGGCATCGGCGATCTCACCCTGGTCTCCTACGGCGGCCCGGACGTCGGGATGCTGGTGGCGGCAGGACGGGTCCGCAGACTGGTGGCGCCCTTCGTCACCCTCGACTCCGTCCCGCTCGAACCGCACTACCGGGCGGCGCGCGAGCGCGGGGAGTTCGAGCTGACGGAGGTCGACGAGGCCATGTTCATGTGGGGCCTGCGCGCGGCGGCGAACCGGCTGCCGTTCCTGCCGGTGCGCGCGGGGATCGGCTCGGACGTGATGCGGGTCAACCCCGGCCTGCGGACGGTGACTTCGCCGTACGAGGACGGGGAGACGTTCGTGGCGATGCCCGCGCTGCGTCTGGACGCGGCGCTGGTGCACGTCAACCGGGCCGACCGGCTGGGCAACGGGCAGTATCTGGGCCCGGACCCGTACTTCGACGACCTGTTCTGCGAGGCGGCGGACGCGGCCTATGTCTCCTGCGAACGGATCGTGGACACGGCCGAGTTGACGAAGGAGGCGCCACCGCAGTCCCTGCTCGTCAAGCGGCTGCACGTGACCGGGGTCGTCGAGGCGCCCGGCGGCGCCCACTTCACGTCCTGCGCCCCCGACCACGGCAGGGACGAGGAGTTCCAGCGGCTGTACGCGACGACACCCTGGGCGGAGTTCTCCGAGCGCTTTCTCGCCGGGGACGAGGCGGACTACCGGTCGGCGGTACGCAACTGGCAGGAGGAACAGGGGTGATGGAGGTACTGCGTTCCGAATACTGCGTGATCGCCTGTGCGGAGGCGTGGCGTGACGCCGGTGAGATCCTGGCCAGCCCCATGGGCCTGATCCCGTCCGTCGGCGCGCGGCTGGCCCGGCTCACCTTCGCGCCCGACCTGTTGCTGACCGACGGCGAGGCGATGATCGTCCGTCCGGACGGGACACCGGAAGGCTGGTTGCCGTACCGGCAGCACCTCGCCCTGGTGTCCGGCGGGCGCCGGCACGTGATGATGGGCGCGAGCCAGATCGACCGGTACGGCAACCAGAACATCTCGTGCATCGGCGACTGGGCGCGCCCGAAGCGGCAGTTGCTCGGGGTGCGCGGGGCGCCGGTCAACACGCTGAACAATCCGACGAGTTACTGGATACCGCGGCACTCCCGGCGGGTCTTCGTGGAGCAGGTCGACATGGTGTGCGGGGTGGGGTACGACCGGGTCGCCGAGCACCCGGGGACGGCCCGCTTCCACCGCATCCCCCGGGTCGTCTCCGACCTGGGCGTGTTCGACTTCGCGACCCCGGACCGCTCGATGCGGCTGGCCTCGCTGCATCCGGGGGTCACGGTGGAGCAGGTCAGGGAGGCGACCGGCTTCGAGCTGACGGTCCCGGACGAGGTTCCGCCGACCCGTGAACCCACCCCGGAGGAGCTGCGGTTGATCCGTGAGGTCATCGACCCGGCCGACACCCGCCGCAGGGAGGTGGCGGTCTGATGGAGACCGCGCTGACCAGGCTGGTCGGGGTGCGGCATCCGATCGTGCAGACGGGGATGGGCTGGGTGGCGGGCCCGCGGCTGGTGTCGGCCACGGCGAACGCGGGCGCGCTGGGCATCCTGGCGTCCGCGACCATGGACACCGACCGGCTCCGGGAGGCGATCCGCGAGGTCAAGTCCCGTACGGGGGCGCCGTTCGGGGTGAATCTGCGGGCGGACGCGGCGGACGCGGGCGACCGGGTGCGGATCATGATCGAGGAGGGTGTGCGGGTCGCGTCCTTCGCGCTCGCGCCGTCCGCCGAGCTGATCGCCGAACTGAAGGAGGCGGGCGTGGTCGTGATCCCGTCGATCGGGGCGCGGCGGCACGCGGAGAAGGTCGCGGCATGGGGCGCGGACGCGGTGATCGTGCAGGGCGGAGAGGGCGGCGGCCACACCGGGGAGGTGGCGACGACGGTGCTGCTGCCGCAGGTGGTGGACGCGGTGGACATACCGGTGGTGGCGGCGGGCGGCTTCTTCGACGGGCGGGGGCTGGTCGCGGCGCTGGCCTACGGGGCGGCGGGCGTCGCCATGGGCACCCGTTTCCTCCTCACCTCGGACTCGACGGTCCCGGACGCGGTGAAGGCGGCCTATCTGGCGGCGACGGTCAAGGACGTCACGGTCACACGGGCGGTCGACGGCCTGCCGCACCGCATGCTCCGCACGGAACTGGTCGACGCCCTGGAGCACTCCGGCCGGGCGAGGACCCTGCTCCAGGCGATACACCGAGCCGCCGGCTTCCGCCGACTGTCCGGCCTGACCTGGCCGCGCATGATCCGCGACGGCCTCGCCATGAAGCACGGCAAGGAGCTGACCTGGAGCCAGGTCCTGCTCGCCGCGAACACCCCGATGCTCCTCAAGGCGTCAATGGTGGACGGCCGTACGGACCTCGGGGTGATGGCGTCCGGACAGGTCGCCGGAGTGATCGACGACCTGCCGTCGTGCGCGGAGCTGGTGGCACGGGTGATGAAGGAGGCGGAGGAGGTGCTGTGGACGCTGGTGCGGGCCGACTCCTGAAGAACGCGAGGCGGTCTCACAGCCGTTCGATGATCGTCACATTGGCCTGGCCACCGCCCTCGCACATGGTCTGGAGGCCGAACCGGCCGCCGGTGCGCTCCAGTTCGTGGAGGAGGGTGGTCATGAGTTTGACGCCGGTCGCGCCGAGGGGGTGACCGAGGGCTATCGCGCCGCCGTTGACGTTCACCCTGTCGGGGTCGGCGCCCGTCTCCTTCAGCCAGGCGAGGACGACGGGCGCGAAGGCCTCGTTGATCTCGACGAGGTCGATGGCGTCGATGGTCAGGCCGGTCTTCTTCAGGGCGTGGGCGGTGGCCGGGATCGGGGCGGACAGCATGCGGATCGGGTCCTCGCCACGGACGGAGAGGTGGTGGATACGGGCGCGGGGCGTCAACCCGTGTTCCCGTACCGCCCGTTCGGAGGCAAGCAGCATGGCCGCCGCGCCGTCGGAGACCTGGGAGGAGCACGCGGCGGTGATGGTGCCGCCGTCGACGACCGGTTTCAGGCCGGCCATCTTCTCCAGTGACGTGTCCCGGCGCGGGCCCTCGTCGACCGCGACCGCGCCGTGGGCCACCGTCTCGCGTGCGAAGCGGCCCTCGTCGATGGCGCGCAGGGCCCGCCGGTGCGAGCGCAGGGCGAACTCCTCCTGGTCCTGCCGGCTGATGCCCCACTTCGCGGCGATCATCTCGGCGCCGGCGAACTGGTTCACCGGCTGCGTTCCGTACCGGGCGCGCCAGCCCTCGCTGCCCGCGAAGGGGCCGTCCGTGAGGCCGAGCGGCAGGGCGGCCTGGCGGGAGGCGAAGGCGATGGGGATCAGCGACATGTTCTGGACGCCGCCCGCGACGACCAGGTCCTGGGTGCCGGACAGCACGCCCTGCGCCGCGAAGTGCACGGCCTGCTGCGAGGACCCGCACTGCCGGTCCACCGTCACGCCCGGCACCTCCTCGGGCAGCCCGGCCGCCAGCCAGGCGGTCCGCGCGATGTCCCCGGCCTGCGGCCCCACCGCGTCCAGACACCCGAAGACGACGTCCTCGACGGCGGCAGGATCGATCCCCGACCGCGCGACCAGCTCCCCCAGCACATGAGCCCCGAGGTCGGCGGGATGGACCCCGCTCAGCCCTCCCCCGCGCCGCCCGACGGGCGTACGGACCGCTTCGACGATATAGGCCTCGGCCATGCCAACTCCCCATACAGACGAGTGAGTTACGTGCGTACGGCGATCCCGTCCAGCACCATCGACAGGTACTGCCGGGCGATCTCCTCGGCGCTGTGCTGTCCGCCGGGCCGGTACCAGGACGCGGCGACCCACACCGTGTCCCGCACGAACCGGTAGGTGAGCCGGACGTCGAGGTCGGCCCGGAAGACCTTGGCGGCGACCCCGCGCTCCAGCGTGGACAGCCACGCCTTCTCGAACTTGCGCTGCGACTCGGCGAGGAACGCGAACCGCTCCTGCGCGACCAGTTGCTTGCTCTCCTTCTGGTAGATCGCGACGGCCGCGCGGTGCCGGTCGATCTCCCGGAACGACTCCGTGACCAGGGCCTCCAAGGTCTCGCGCGGCCCGAACTCGGCGTCCAGGACGGTGTCGTAGCCGCCCCACAGCTCGTCGAGGAAGGTCCGCAGGATCTCCTCCAGCATCGATTCCTTGGAGTCGAAGTGGTAGTAGAGGCTGCCCGCGAGCATGCCCGCGTGGTCGGCGATCTTCCGTACGGTGGTGGCGTTGTAGCCCTGCTCGGCGAAGACCTCGGCCGCCGTGTCGAGGAGTTCACGACGGCGGGCCGGAGCGGCGGTCACCGGGGGTTTCTTCTTGGTCGGCACAGGACCATTGTCGTGCCACAACCCTGCCCCCTCGTCCCGCTACGCATGCTGGCTGCTCACGGAGACGACCTCGCCGGTCATGTACGAGGAGTAGTCCGAGGCCAGGAAGACGATCACGTTGGCCACCTCCCAGGGCTCGGCGTACCGACCGAAGGCCTCGCGCGCGGTGAGGTCCGCGAGCAGTTCGGGGGTCGTCACCTTCACGAGGTGCGGGTGCATGGCGAGGCTCGGCGAGACCGCGTTGATCCGCACCCCGTACTCGGCGGCCTCGATCGCCGCGCACCGGGTCAGCGCCATCACGCCCGCCTTTGCCGCCGCGTAGTGCGCCTGTCCGGCCTGGGCGCGCCAGCCGACGACGGAGGCGTTGTTGACGATCACCCCGCCGCCGGTTCCGCGCATCGCGCGCAGCGCGGCCCGGGTGCAGCGGAAGGTGCCGTTCAACGTCACGTCCAGCACCTTCGACCACTGCTCGTCGCTCATGTCGACGAGGTCCGAAGTGCCGCCCAGGCCCGCGTTGTTGACGACGACGTCCAGCCGCCCGTGCGCCGCGACGGCCGCGTCGAACAGCGCCCGCACCTGCGTCTCGTCGGTGACGTCGCACGGCAGCGCGGCGACCGACTCCGCGCCGAACTCCCCTGCCAGCTCTGCCTCGTACTCCTTCAGCCGCCGCGTGTGCGCGTCGCTGATCAGCACGCGGGCGCCCTCCTGGAGGAAGCGGCGCGCGGTGGCCCCGCCGATGCCCGCGCCTGCGGCGGCGGTGACGACGGCGGTGCGCCCCTTCAGCAGCCCGTGCCCGGGGACGTATGCCGGACTCTCGACGCCTGTCATACGGCCACGCTAACCTACCAAACACTTGTTAGGGAAGGACGGTTGGCGATGGACCTCGACTTCACTCCCGCCGAGGAGGCGTTCCGCGCCGAGGCCCGCACGTGGCTGCGCGCGCATGTGCCGGCCACGCCACTCCCCTCCCTGGAGACGAAGGAGGGCTTCGCCGCGCACCGTGCCTGGGAGGCCCAACTCGCCGCGGACCGTTGGTCGGTGGTGTCCTGGCCCGAGGAGTACGGCGGCCGGGGCGCGGACATCGTGCGGTGGCTGCTGTTCGAGGAGGAGTACTACGCGGCGGGCGCGCCGGGCCGGGTCGGCCAGAACGGCATCAGCCTGCTCGCCCCGACCCTCTTCGACCACGGCACACGGGAGCAACGCGCGCGTGTGCTGCCGTCGATGGCGACCGGCGAGGTGGTGTGGGCGCAGGCGTGGTCGGAGCCGGAGGCGGGTTCGGACCTGGCCTCGCTCACCTCACGGGCGGTGCGCACGGGCGGGGGCTGGCTGCTGAGCGGGCAGAAGACGTGGTCGTCGCGGGCGGCCTTCGCGGACCGCGCGTTCGGCCTGTTCCGCAGTGAGCCGGACACCCCGAGGCCCCAACAGGGCCTGACCTACCTGATGTTCGACCTGCGCGCACCCGGCGTCACGGTCCGCCCGATCGGCCGCCTGGACGGCAAACCGGCCTTCGCGGAGCTCTTCCTGGACGAGGTGTTCGTGCCCGACGAGGACGTGATCGGCGAGCCGGGCCAGGGCTGGCGGGTCGCCATGTCGACGGCCGGCAACGAACGCGGTCTCACCCTCCGCTCCCCCGGCCGCTTCCTCGCCGCCGCCGACCGCCTGCTCGACCTCTGGCGGGAGCAGGGCAGTTCGGCCACCGCAAGGGACCGGGTGGCGGACGCGGTGATCGGCGCCCGCGCCTACCAGCTCTTCACCTACGCCAACGCCTCCCGTTTCCTCGGCGGCGAGTCCATCGGCCCGGAGTCCAGCCTGAACAAGGTCTTCTGGTCCGAGTACGACATCGCCCTGCACGAGACGGCCCTCGAACTGCTGGGCCCGGAAGGCGAGTTGGCGGACACCGACTGGGCCGAGGGCTATGTCTTCTCCCTCGCCGGCCCCATCTACGCCGGTACGAACGAGATCCAGCGCGACATCATCGCCGAGCGCCTGCTCGGCCTGCCGAAGGGCCGCCGCTGATGCGCTTCCTCCTCGACCCCGAACAGCGGGCGTTCGCCGACTCGTTGAACGCGATGCTGACGGCCGCGGAGACTCCGTCGGTCGTACGGGAGTGGAGTCGCGGGGAGCATGCGAGCGGGCGCGCGTTGTGGCGCCGTGTCGCAGCAGCGGGGGTGTTCGCGCTGGCGGTACCGGAGGCGTACGAGGGATTGGGGCTCCGGCCCGTCGAACTCGCCGTGGCGTTCGTGGAGTTGGGGCGACACGCGGTGCCGGGGCCGCTGGTGGAGTCGGTCGCGGCGTCGGCCCTGCTGACCGCCCTGGACGACCCCGCTCCGGCCAAGAGACTGCTGCCCGCGCTGGCCTCCGGCGAGTCGGCGGCCACGCTGGCGACGGGGCGGTACGCGCTGGACGCGGACATGGCGGACGTGCGCCTGACGGTCTCGGCGGCACGCGGCCCGGCGAGGAGGGCCGCCGGAGAAACGGCCGCAGAGCCTGCGTCAGCGGGCGAATTGGCGTCCGGCGCAGCCGAGTCGGCACCCGAGGCGGGCGAGCCGGCGATGGAGCGGCAGCTCGCCCCCCGGCCCGGCGGCGCGCCCTCGGCTGATGAGTTGCGGCTCGCGCCCGCGGCGACCGTGCCCCACGCCTCTCTCGACCCCGCCCGCCGACTCTTCCCCACCCCCATCGGCGGTGAACTCCTCGCCGTCGGCCCGCAGGTGCCCGCCGCCCTGGCCCACGCCCTCACCTGGGCCCGCCTCGCCACCGCCGCCCAGGCCCTGGGCGTCGGCCTCACTCTCCTCGACCGGACCGTCGCCTACGTCAAGCAGCGCACCCAATTCGGCGTCCCCGTCGGCTCGTTCCAGGCGGTGAAGCATCAACTGGCCGATGCGAAGATCGCGTTGGAGTTCGCGCGTCCGCTGGTCTTCGGTGCCGCGCTCACCATGGACCCGGCCGATGTGGCCGCCGCGAAGGTCACGGCGTGCGAAGCGGCGTACGCGACGGCCCGTACCGCGCTTCAGCTGCACGGCGCGATCGGCTACACGGCGGAGTACGACCTGTCGCTGTGGCTGACCAAAGCCCGTGCCCTGCTGGCGAGTTGGGGCGACCCGGGCGAGTGCCGGGCCGCCGTCCTAGAAGGCTTCAGTGGTGATGGTCGCCGCTCGTAAGCTCCTTGTACTCCTCCACCGTCGGCTTCGCGATCCGCGTCTCCGGTCCGAACATCGCCTTGGCGAGCCGGGCCCGCACCCGCTGCCCGCCCTTGACCTGCCGCTGCACGCCGTTCGCGTCGACGAGCGGGCCGATCTCGTAGGGCGGTTCCTGTTCGTGCTGGGTGAGTCTGAACAGCTCGTCCTGCGCGAGGGGTTCGTGGACCTCGACGTACTCGCCGTGCGGCAGCATCTTGATGAGGCCGGACTCGCGGCCGTGCAACACCTTGTCCCGGTCCCGCCGTTGGAGTCCCATGCAGACGCGCTTGGTGACGAGGAAGGCGGCCACCGGCATCACGAAGAACGAGACCCGTACGAACCAAGTGATGGCGTTGATCGAGAGGTTGAGATGGGTGGCGACCACGTCGTTGCCGCCGCCGATCAGCAGCACGCCGTACAGGCTCAGCCAGGCCACGCCGAGTCCGGTGCGCACGGGCATGTTGCGCGGCCGGTCCAGGATGTGGTGTTCGCGTCTGTCGCCGGTGATCCAGGCCTCGATGAAGGGGTAGGCGCCGATGGCGGCGAGGATCAGCGGGAAGAGCGTGAAGGGGATGAAGACGCCCAACTCCAGTGTGTGGCCCCAGGCGTTGATCTCCCATCCCGGCATCACGCGGATGAGTCCCTCGGAGAAGCCGAGATACCAGTCGGGCTGGGCGCCGGTCGTCACCAGGTCGGGGCGGTACGGTCCGAAGGCCCACACGGGGTTGATGCTGGCGATGCCGCCCATGACGGCGAGCACCCCGAAGACGAGGAAGAAGAAGCCGCCCGCCTTGGCCATGTAGACGGGCAGGAAGGGCATGCCGACCACGCTCTTCTGGTCGCGGCCGGGCCCGGGGTACTGCGTGTGCTTGTGGTAGAAGACCAGGATCAGATGCGCGACGACCAGGCCCAGCATGATCCCCGGAAGCAGCAGGACATGGACGGGGAAGAGCCGCGAGATGATGTCGTGCCCCGGGAACTCCCCGCCGAACAGGAACATCGACATGTACGTCCCGACGATCGGCACGGACAGGATCGCGCCGTCCGCGAAGCGGATGCCGGTGCCGGAGAGCAGGTCGTCGGGGAGCGAGTAGCCGGTGAGTCCGGTGATGATGCCGAGGAACAACAGGGTCCAGCCGAACACCCAGTTGAGCTCGCGCGGCTTGCGGTAGGCGCCGGTGAAGAACACCCGCATCATGTGGATGAGCATGCCCGCGATGAAGACAACGGCGGCCCAGTGGTGGATCTGCCGGATCAGCAGGCCGCCGCGCACGTCGAAGCTGATGTCGAGCGTGGACTCGAACGCCCGGGTCATCGGGATGCCGTTCAACGGCGTGTACGAGCCGTGGTAGATGACCTCGACACCGCTCGGCTCGAAGAACAAGGTGAGATAGACGCCGGTCAGGATGAGGATGATGAAGCTGTAGAGGCAGATCTCGCCCAGCATGAAGGACCAGTGGTCGGGGAAGACCTTGCGCATATTGGCCTTGGCCAGCGCGTACAGCCCGAGCCGTCCGTCCGCCCAGTCGGCGAGCTTCTCCCCCTTGCCGGCCTCACCCGGCCGTCCGCCGCCCGCCGTGCCGTTCACCGTTCGTGCGCCGTCCATACGTTCGCCGCCCTCCCCGTCCGGATCACCCCACAGGGTGTCACGGGGGCCGGGCTAAGCCAACGGTGCGTCAGCGGGCAATGACAGCCCGATCACGGCGGTACGACCCCGGGCGTGCAGTACGGCCTCCTCGTCGCCCAACTGCACGGCGTCGTACGGCCCGAGGGTCAGCCCGGCCACCTCGGCGGTCCCGTCGAGCGCTACCACCAGGGCGCCCGCGCACACCCGCAGCCGCCCCCGGACGACGGCGACCGTGGGAGCCGTGGCGACCGCGCCTCTGCGCCACATGACGTTGAGGTTGACGACCGGGCCGTCCAGCAAGCGGCCGTCGGTCGGCAGGTCGCCCCTGAAGTCGCTCGGCACATAAGGGGAGTTGACGAGCACCCGGGTGCCGCCCACGGTGAGGTCCATGCCGGCGCCCTCGACGACGGTCAGGGTGCGGTCGACGTCGGGGAAGGCGGAGAACGGCCCGTCCGCGCCGACCTCGGCGAGGCTCACCCGCCACGCGAAGTCGTCCATGCCGGAACCCTCGGGCCACGCGGCGATCTCCCGCGTCACACCGCCACCGTTCTTCCAGGGCACGGCGGTTCGCGCCGAGGCGGGCAGGAGGCGGGTCACCGGACTCACTGGACGATCCCCCGCTCGCGTGCCGTCGACAGCCACTGCGGGAACTCGCCCACGAGCCGGTCGTAGAGCTCCGTGTCGGACATCTTCAGCGGGTCCGAACCGGCATGGAAGAAGCCCGCGTTGTCGACGGCACGCTTCTGCGGCACCGCCAACTCGTCGAGTTTGCGCAGGAATTCGAACTGCTTGCTCTTCGCGTCGCCGAAGCCGACGAACTGCCAGAACATCGGTAGCTTGGCGGCCTTGCACACATAGCGTTCCGCGGCGAGCTTGTTGATCGGGCCGCCGTCGGTCTGGAAGACGACGAGCGCGGGCTCCTTGGAACCGCTGTCGAGGTAGTGGTCGATGACGGCGTCCATGGCGAGGTGGTAGCTCGTCTTGCCCATGTGCCCGAGTCCGGCCACGATGCGGTCGATCCGGCCCGCGTGGTCGGCGAGGGCGATCTCCGTGACGGCGTCGACGTCGGTCGAGAAGAAGACGACCGGTACGGTCCCGTCGTCGTCCAGGTGCGCGGACAGGCCCAACACCCGGTCGGCGAGCGCCTGCACGCTGCCGTCCTTGTAGTACGGCTTCATGGAACCCGAGTAGTCGACCACCAGATAGACGGCCGCCCGCTGCCCGTCCAGCCCGTGTTTGCGCAGCGAGACCCCGGCGCTCTTGTACAGGCTGACCAGCGCGGGCGCGGTCTCCTCGACCTTGCTGAGCGAGATCGCGGCCACAGGGGCTCCCTTCGGATCACGGCGAAAGCATCGAGATTACGCCACGCAGGTCCGGCAGTCCCCATGTCCCCCCAACCCCCGGAATAAGGGACGTATCCGCCCCTACTCTGGCCCCATGAAACGCGCCGGCGTCCTGATCCTCGCCGCCGTACCCCTCGTCCTCCTCGCGGCGACGGCCTACGGCTCCTCACCCACCGCCCACGACGACCCGCCGCCCGCCCACCCGGCCGCCGCGGCGCAGCGCAGAGCACCCGAGGGACTGGCCGCGCCGGCCATGAAGAACCTCGCGCAGGAGCTGGTGGCCAGCGCCGAGAACTCGACGCTCGACTGGCGCAGCGCGTACGGGTATGTGCAGGACATCGGCGACGGCCAGGGCTACACCGCGGGCATCATCGGCTTCTGCACCGGCACCCACGACCTGCTCGTCCTGGTCGAGAAGTACACCGCCGCCCACCCCGACAACGGCCTCGCCCGCTACCTCCCCGCCCTGCGCAGGGTCGACGGCACGGACTCCCACCAGGGCCTGGACCCCGGCTTCCCGGCCGCCTGGCGCGCCGAGGCGAAGGTCCCGGCGCTCCAGGCGGCGCAGGACGCGGAGCGCGACCGCATCTACTTCGACCCGGCGGTCAGCGAGGCCAAACGCGACGGCCTGGGCCCGCTGGGGCAGTTCATCTACTACGACGCGATGGTCTTCCACGGCCCGGGCACGGACGGCTTCTACGGCATCCGCACGCGCGCGATGCAGCGGGCCGCGCCCCCGGCCCAAGGCGGCGACGAGAAGGCCTACTTGAGCGCCTTCCTCGACGTCCGCCGCGCCACGATGCGGGCCAAGCACCCCGGGATCGACACCTCCCGCGTCGACACGGCCCAGCGGAAGTTCCTGGAGGAGGGGAACCTGGCGCTGCGGCCGCCGTTGGTGTGGAAGGTGTACGGGGAGACGTACCGGGTGCCGTAGAGGTGGGGCCGGACGCGCCGCGGCGCCTGCCGGTCCGGTCGGGGACTGAGCAGGCGCCGCGCTCTGTTCCGCACGCCATTGTGCGGGACGTCTATTGAGGGGATTCCCCTATATTTTCTTCCTGCCGTCAGACCATCAGCGAGCGGTCCGTCGGGCGGATCGGGGCCGGGAGTTCGCTGGCGCCCGTGAGGAAGCGGTCGACACCGCGGGCGGCCGAGCGGCCCTCCGCGATCGCCCACACGATGAGGGACTGGCCGCGGCCCGCGTCACCGGCGACGAAGACGCCGGGGACGTTGGTCTGGAAGTCGGCGTCGCGGGCGATGTTGCCGCGCTCGTCGAGGTCCAGGGCGAACTGGTCGACGAGACCGTTCTCGCGGTCGGTGCCGGTGAACCCCATGGCCAGGGTGACCAGTTGGGCGGGGATCTTGCGCTCCGTGCCCGGCTTCTGGGTCAGCTTCCCCTCGACGAACTCGACCTCGACGAGGTGCAGCCACTGGACGTTGCCGTCCTCGTCGCCCTCGAAGTGGGTGGTGTTGACGGAGTAGACCCGCTCACCGCCCTCCTCGTGCGCGGAGGTCACCTTGTAGAGCATCGGGAAGGTCGGCCAGGGCTGGGAGACCGGGTTCCGCTCGTCGCCCGGGCGGGGCATGATCTCCAACTGCGTGACGGAGGCGGCCCCTTGGCGGTGCGCCGTACCCACGCAGTCCGCGCCGGTGTCGCCGCCGCCGATCACGACGACGTGCTTGCCCGCGGCCGAGACCGGGGCGGTGACGTAGTCGCCCTCCTGCACCTTGTTGGACAGGGGCAGGTACTCCATCGCCTGGTAGACACCGGTCAACTCCCGCCCGGGGACGGGGAGATCACGCGCGGTGGTGGCACCGGCGGCGATGACGACGGCGTCGTAGCGCTTGCGCAGGTCGGTGGCCTTGAGGTCGCGGCCGATCTCGACGCCCGTGCGGAAGCGGGTGCCCTCCGCGCGCATCTGCTCGATACGGCGGTTGATGTGCCGCTTCTCCATCTTGAACTCGGGGATGCCGTACCGGAGAAGACCCCCGATGCGGTCCGCGCGCTCGTAGACGGCGACGGTGTGGCCGGCCCGGGTCAGCTGCTGGGCGGCGGCGAGGCCCGCCGGGCCCGAGCCGACGACCGCGACGGTCTTGCCGGAGAGGCGCTCCGGGGCCTGCGGGGCGACATCGCCCGTCTCCCAGGCCTTGTCGATGATGGAGACCTCGACGTTCTTGATGGTGACCGGCGGCTGGTTGATGCCCAGCACGCACGCCGACTCGCAGGGAGCCGGGCACAACCGCCCGGTGAACTCGGGGAAGTTGTTGGTGGCGTGCAGGCGCTCGGAGGCCGCCGTCCAGTCACCGCGGTAGGCGTAGTCGTTCCACTCGGGGATCAGGTTCCCCAGCGGACAGCCGTTGTGGCAGAACGGGATACCGCAGTCCATGCACCGGCCGGCCTGCTTGCCGATGATCGGCAGCAGTGAACCGGGGACGTAGACCTCGTTCCAGTCCTTCAACCGGACGTCCACGGGACGGGACTTGGCGACCTCGCGCCCGTGGTTCAGGAAGCCCTTCGGGTCAGCCATTGATCGCCGCCTCCATCATCTTCTCGGTGATCTCGGTCTCGGAGAGACCCGCTCGCTCGGCGGCGTCCTTGGCGGCGAGCACTGCCTTGTATGCGCTGGGGATGATCTTGCTGAAGCGGTCCACGGAGACGGCCCACTCGGCGAGCAGCTTCTCGGCGACCGTGGAACCGGTCTCCTCGGCGTGACGGCGCACCACGTCGTGCAGCCACTGCTTGTCGGTTTCGTCCAACTCCCCTACGGCGCCCGCGTTTCCGACATTCACGTTGTCGGGGTTCAGGTCGATGACGTAGGCGATACCGCCGGACATGCCCGCCGCGAAGTTGCGGCCGGTCTCGCCGAGCACGACGGCACGACCGCCGGTCATGTACTCGCAGCCGTGGTCGCCCACGCCCTCGGAGACCACGGTGGCACCGGAGTTGCGGACACAGAACCGCTCACCGGTACGGCCGCGCAGGAACAGCTCGCCGCCGGTCGCGCCGTAGGCGATGGTGTTGCCCGCGATGGTGGAGAACTCGGCGAGGTGGTCGGCGCCCCGGTCGGGGCGGACGATCACCCGGCCGCCCGAAAGGCCCTTGCCCACATAGTCGTTGGCGTCGCCCTCCAGGCGCAGCGTGACACCGCGCGGGAGGAAGGCGCCGAAGGACTGGCCCGCGGAACCCGTGAAGGTGATGTCGATGGTGTCGTCGGGCAGGCCCGCCCCGCCGAACTTCTTCGTCACCTCGTGGCCGAGCATCGTGCCGACCGTGCGGTTGATGTTGCGGATCGCGACCTGGGCGCGGACCGGCTGGGCGTCGGTGGCGCTGGACGCGGCGAGGGCGTCGGCGGCGAGCTTGATCAGCTCGTTGTCGAGCGCCTTCTCCAGGCCGTGGTCCTGCTGGATGACCTGGTGCAGCGCGGCGCCCTCGGGCATCTCGGGCACGTAGAAGAGGGGGGCCAGGTCCAGGCCCTGCGCCTTCCAGTGGTCGACGGCGCGCTCGACGTCGAGCGTGCCGGCCTGGCCGACGGCCTCCTCGATGGTGCGGAAGCCCAGCTCGGCGAGGATCTCGCGGACCTCTTCGGCGATGAACTGGAAGAAGTTCACGACGTATTCGGCCTTGCCGGCGAACCGGTCGCGTAGCACCGGGTTCTGCGTGGCGATGCCGACCGGGCAGGTGTCGAGGTGGCAGACGCGCATCATGACGCAGCCGGAGACGACGAGCGGCGCGGTCGCGAAACCGAACTCCTCGGCGCCGAGCAGCGCGGCGATGACGACGTCACGGCCGGTCTTGAGCTGGCCGTCGGTCTGGACGACGATCCGGTCCCGCAGGCCGTTCAAAAGGAGCGTCTGCTGGGTCTCGGCGAGGCCCAACTCCCAAGGCCCACCAGCGTGCTTGAGAGAGGTGAGCGGCGAGGCGCCCGTACCGCCGTCGTGGCCGGAGATGAGGACGACGTCCGCGTGCGCCTTCGACACACCTGCGGCGACCGTGCCGACACCGACCTCCGAGACCAGCTTGACGTGAATCCGCGCCTGCGGGTTCGCGTTCTTCAGGTCGTGGATCAGCTGGGCGAGGTCCTCGATGGAGTAGATGTCGTGGTGCGGCGGCGGCGAGATGAGGCCGACACCGGGGGTCGAGTGACGCGTCTTGGCGACCCACGGGTAGACCTTGTGGCCGGGCAGCTGGCCGCCCTCGCCGGGCTTGGCGCCCTGGGCCATCTTGATCTGGATGTCGTCCGCGTTGACCAGGTACTCGGAGGTGACGCCGAAGCGGCCGGAGGCGACCTGCTTGATGGCGCTGCGCCGGGCCGGGTCGTAGAGCCGGTCCGCGTCCTCGCCGCCCTCACCGGTGTTGGACTTGCCGCCCAGCTGGTTCATGGCGATGGCGAGGGTCTCGTGCGCCTCCAGGGAGATGGAGCCGTACGACATGGCGCCGGTGGAGAAGCGCTTGACGATCTCGGAGACGGGCTCGACCTCGTCGATGGAGATCGACGGGCGGTCCGACTTGAAGCCGAAGAGGCCGCGCAGGGTCATCAGCCGCTCGGACTGCTCGTTCACGCGGTCCGTGTACTTCTTGAAGATGTCGTAGCGGTTGGTGCGCGTCGAGTGCTGGAGGCGGAAGACCGTCTCCGGGTCGAACAGGTGCGGCTCGCCCTCGCGGCGCCACTGGTACTCGCCGCCTATGTCGAGGGCACGGTGCGCGGGCGCGATGCCGCTCGCGGGGTACGCCTTGGCGTGCCGGGCGGCGACCTCCTTGGCGATGACGTCGATGCCGACGCCGCCGATCTTGGTGGCCGTACCGCTGAAGTAGCTGTTGACGAACTGCTCGTCCAGGCCGACCGCTTCGAAGACCTGGGCGCCCCGGTAGGAGGCGACCGTCGAGATGCCCATCTTGGACATGACCTTGAGGACGCCCTTGCCGAGCGCGTAGATCAGGTTCCGGATGGCCTGCTCGGCCTCGATGTCGGTGAGGAACGTGCCCGCGCGGACGAGGTCCTCGACGGACTCCATCGCCAGGTACGGGTTGACGGCCGCGGCGCCGAAGCCGATGAGCAGGGCGACGTGGTGGACCTCGCGGACGTCACCGGCCTCGACCAGCAGGCCCACCTGGGTGCGCTGCTTGGTGCGGATGAGGTGGTGGTGGACGGCGGCGGTGAGCAGCAGCGAGGGGATCGGCGCGTGCTCGGCGTCGGAGTGGCGGTCCGAGAGGACGATCAGCCGGGCGCCGTTCTCGATGGCCGCGTCGGCCTCGGTGCAGATCTCGGCGAGGCGGGCGGCGAGGGCGTCGCCGCCGCCGGAGACCCGGTACAGGCCGGAGAGGGTCGCGGCCTTCATGCCGGGCATGTCGCCGTCGGCGTTGATGTGGATGAGCTTGGCCAGCTCGTCGTTGTCGATCACCGGGAAGGGCAGGGTGACGCTACGACAGGAGGCGGCCGTCGGCTCCAGCAGGTTGCTCGCGGGACCGAGGGACGAGCGCAGGGAGGTCACGAGCTCTTCCCTGATCGCGTCCAGCGGCGGGTTGGTGACCTGCGCGAACAGCTGGGTGAAGTAGTCGAAGAGCAGGCGCGGACGCGAGGACAGCGCGGCGATGGGCGAGTCGGTGCCCATCGAGCCGATCGGCTCGGCACCGGCCTTGGCCATCGGCGCGAGGATGACGCGCAGCTCTTCTTCGGTGTAGCCGAAGGTCTGCTGGCGGCGGGTGACCGAGGCGTGCGTGTGCACGATGTGCTCGCGCTCGGGCAGGTCGGACAGCTCGATCTCGCCGGCCTCCAGCCACTCCGCGTACGGCTTCTCGGCGGCGAGGCCGGCCTTGATCTCGTCGTCCTCGATGATGCGGTGCTCGGCGGTGTCCACGAGGAACATGCGGCCGGGCTGGAGGCGGCCCTTGCGGACGACCTTCGCGGGGTCGATGTCGAGGACGCCGACCTCGGAGCCGAGGACGACGAGGCCGTCGTCGGTGACCCAGTAGCGGCCGGGGCGCAGGCCGTTGCGGTCGAGGACCGCGCCGACCTGGGTGCCGTCGGTGAAGGTGACACAGGCCGGGCCGTCCCAGGGCTCCATCATCGTGGCGTGGAACTGGTAGAAGGCGCGGCGGGCCGGGTCCATGGAGTCGTGGTTCTCCCACGCCTCCGGGATCATCATCAGCACGGAGTGCGGCAGCGAGCGCCCGCCGAGGTGGAGCAGCTCCAGCACCTCGTCGAAGGACGCGGAGTCGGAGGCCTCGGGCGTGCAGATCGGGAAGATCCGGTCGATCTTGTCCTGGTCGCCGAAGAGGTCGGAGGCGATCTGGGACTCGCGGGCCGCCATCCAGTTGCGGTTGCCCTTGACCGTGTTGATCTCGCCGTTGTGCGCGACGAAGCGGTACGGGTGGGCGAGCGGCCACGACGGGAAGGTGTTCGTGGAGAACCGGGAGTGCACGAGCGAGATCGCGGAGGCGAAGCGCCGGTCGGACAGGTCCGGGAAGAAGGGCTCGAGCTGACCGGTGGTGAGCATGCCCTTGTAGACGATGGTCCGCGCGGAGAGCGACGGGAAGTAGACACCGGCCTCGCGCTCGGCGCGCTTGCGCAGCGCGAAGGCCTTGCGGTCGAGGTCGATGCCCTGGGTCTCGCCGTCGCTCACGAAGACCTGCCGGAAGAGCGGCATGGTGGAGCGGGCGGTGGCACCGAGGAGTTCGGGCGCGGTCGGAACCTCGCGCCAGCCGAGGACGGTCAGGCCCTCTTCTGCGGCGACCGTCTCGATCTGTGAGACGGCGGCGTCCGCGCCGTCCGGGGGCAGGAAGGCGATGCCGACCGCGTATCCACCGGCGGCGGGCAGGTCGAATCCGGCCACCTCACGGAAGAAGGCGTCCGGCACCTGGGACAGGATGCCCGCGCCGTCGCCGGAGTCGGGCTCGGCACCCGTCGCACCGCGGTGCTCCAGGTTGCGCAGCACCGTGAGCGCCTGCTCGACCAGCGCGTGGCTCGCCTCGCCTGTGAGGGTGGCCACGAAGCCGACGCCACAGGCGTCGTGCTCGTTGCGGGGGTCGTACATACCCTGGGCGGCAGGGCGAGCATCCATGAAGGACCACTTCTGGCCATTCGTGGGCTGCTGGGACGGCTGGCGCGGCGTACGCATCGGCTCTCCCGTTGTCGTCGTGGCATATGCATGGGCATAGGGACGACGTTGGCCCTCTGCGGGTAAGCGCAAAATTTCGTGCAGGTTACATGATGGAACGGTTCTCGGGAACCGGATACTCCGTTCCAACATGCGGACGCCGCGGGGTGGCGGCGGTGCACCGCATCAGCGGTGGAGATGAAGGGGACCAAAGCGGACAGATCGATGTCCGCCGGACCAGGGCAGAGGGAGCGTCGTCGCCCATCCCGCGGGTGCGCCCCGGGCGTCGTTGCCCGCAGCGCTTACGGCTCATGCCCAGTGGTTAAGCGTTCGAAACCAGCGAGTAACGGCTACTTATGCGGACCACCGCATAAGTGCGCGTCGAGCTATCCTACGACCGTTCCGAACAGGGTGCCCAGGGCGTACGTCACACCGGCCGCCGCGCCGCCCAGCGCGAGCTGCCGCAGCCCGCTGAACCACCAGGTCCGCGCGGTCACCCGGGCCACCACCGCACCACAGCCGAACAGCCCGACGAACGCGAGCAGCAGCGCCGGCCACAGCGCGGTCGCGCCGAGCAGGAACGGCAGTACGGGAAGCAGCGCGCCCAGCGCGAACGAGCCGAAGGACGAGACGGCGGCGACGAGCGGCGAGGGCAGGTCGCCCGGGTCGATCCCCAACTCCTCCCGGGCGTGTATCTCCAGGGCCTGCTCGGGATCGCGCGAGAGCTGCCGGGCGACTTCGCGAGCCAGCCCCGCCTCGACCCCGCGGCTCTCGTAGAGGGCGGCGAGCTCGCTCTCCTCGTCCTCCGGATGCTTGCGCAACTCCCGCCGCTCGACGTCGAGTTCGGCCTCGACCAGCTCACGCTGGGAGGCGACGGAGGTGTATTCGCCGGCCGCCATGGAGAAGGCACCGGCGGCGAGCCCGGCCAGCCCGGTGATGACGACGGTCTGATGGCTGACGGCGCCGCCGACGACACCGGTCATCAGCGCGAGGTTGGAGACGAGACCGTCCATCGCGCCGAACACCGCGGGGCGCAGCCAGCCGCCGTTCACATCGCGGTGGGTGTGGTTGTCGCGGTGCGCCTCGTGGAGCGTCGCCTCGGTCTCGATGATGGCCATGCGGTGATCCCCCAGGGGCTAAGGTAAGGCTAAGTTTAGACAAGTTCTACTCTTCGACAACACCGAACATACGCCGATCATTTCCCGCTCACCAGCAAGGAAAGGCTGGGCTAACCAGCACGTTCACTCTCGAACGCTCATCCGAGCCACTAGCCCATCAAATGTCGACCGGGTGATGCTGCACTCCGTCAGGCTCTGCCGAAGGCCTCCCGTGGGAGACATCCGCAAAGGGTTCCGCGCCCTGAGGCGCTCTGAGGGAACCCCGTAGGGAGAGGCCGCGTATGGCATCGATCGCCTGCATTCCCCCGGTCCCGGCGCCCAAGAACGCCACCGAACTCCGCGAACGGGCACGCGGCGCGCTGCTCGGCCTGGCGGTCGGGGACGCCCTGGGCGCACCGGCGGAGAACATGAAGCCCTCCGAGATCCGCGCCCGCTGGGGCCGTATCGAGGGATACGTGGCGGAGAACCCGGCGGGCACGGACGACACCGAGTACGCGATCTTCTCCGGCCTCCTCCTCGCCCGCCACGGCTCGGCCCTCACCCCCTCCCATGTGGAGGCGGCCTGGCACGAGTGGATCGCGGACCGGGACGAGGGCCCGTTCCGGGGCGCGGGCTTCAGCGAACGCGGCACCCTGGAGAACCTCCGCCGGGGCCTCGCCGCCCCCATCTCCGCCCAGCACCGCCACGCCTGGAGCGACGGCCTGGCCATGCGCGCGGCCCCCTTCGGCGTCTTCGCGGCGGGCCGCCCGGCGGAAGCAGCCCGATTGGTGGCGATCGACGGCTCGGTGAGCCACGACGGCGAGGGCATCTACGGCGGCCAGGCCGTGGCAGCGGGCGTAGCGGCGGCGATGGCGGGAGCCCCGACGATCGCGGTGGTCGCCTCCGCCCTCGCCGTCGTCCCCGACGACTCCTGGACGGCCCGCTCCCTGCGCCGCGCGGTGGCGGTCGCCCACCGCGGCGAACGCGCGGTCCGCTCCGCGGTCGTCATCGGCGGCTACCCCTGGACCGACCTCGCCCCCGAGGCGGTCGCCCTCGCCTTCGGCGCCTACGCGGCAGCCGACGGCGACTTCGTGGACTCCGTCCTCACCGCGGTCAACATGGGCCGCGACGCGGATACGACGGCGGCGGTGGCGGGCGCGTTGGCGGGAGCGACACGGGGCGCCTCCGCGATCCCTCTGGACTGGGCATCAGCGATCGGCCCGGCGCGCGGCAGCTGCCTG
The DNA here is from genome assembly GCF_000376565.1 of Streptomyces hokutonensis. Taxonomy (GTDB): domain Bacteria; phylum Actinomycetota; class Actinomycetes; order Streptomycetales; family Streptomycetaceae; genus Streptomyces; species Streptomyces hokutonensis. The sequence goes on from NZ_BARG01000021.1 coordinate 269,501, forward strand.
CCGGCGATGGCGGGCCATCACGTCCTGGACATCGCGGAGTTGCTGGTGCCGGGGGAGGACACCAAGTGGGGTGGCGCGGTGCGCCGCGATCGGGGGGAGGGCGGCGGGGGGCGTGGCACGGCGGGACGAGATCAGAGGGAGGACGCCGGGGGGCGCGACGCGGCGGGGCGAGATCAGAGGGAGGGCACCGGGTGGGGCCACGCGGCGGGGCGGGATCAGGGGGAGGACGAGTACGTGCTGGCGGCGGACGAGGACGAGGTGCAGGCATGAGAACAGCCAACGACGACGGACTCGCCGCCGGGGACGCGAACACTCCGCAGTATCCGCTGGGTGCGGGAGCGGAGACGGGAGCAGGAGCGGAGGTAGGAGCGGAGACGGGAGCGGGAGCGGAAGTAGGAGCGGAGACGGGAGCGGGAGCGGCTGAGGGCGGTTGCGCGCCGATGGGGCCGCCCGCGCCCGACACGGTTCGGCGCACACGCCGCGAACTCGCGGCCGGCGATGGCGAGTCCGCCCCGGTGCGGCCACCTGCACCCGACACCGCTCACCCCACACACCTCGCCGTAGCACCCGCACCCGCACCCGCACCCGCACCCGCCAACGGCGAGTCCGCCCCGGTGGGGCCACCGCACACCCTTCAT
>NZ_BARG01000020.1 GCF_000376565.1 Streptomyces hokutonensis
CCCTGTCGGTTGGGATTGTCAAACGCTTTGGGCTTTCGCCTGTCGGCCTTTCGACATTCACTACGTTAGCCGATTCCCTCGCCAGCTCATAATCGAGTTCCGCAAGTTCGAATTCAGGCATGCGGGCATGCTGAACGCGCCCCTGCTGAGAGGGAGTTGTAGGTAGTGGGTTGGCCGCTTCCGGCTGCAGGCGAATGCCGTACCCGGGTCAAGCGGCTCGGGCTACGTTACGCACCCCGCCACGGCGCGTCAACTTGACCGACGCTTCGGCGTATGGGCCCGATAAGGGCTCACCGTAGGGTCGTTGGTGATCCAGAAGCGCCACGGGTGGACCGCACCCTCGCCGGACACTCCGGTGCGAGGGCCGTTGCTTACCTGATGGGACGGCACGGATGTACCGGCCAGCATCCTCAAGGGTGTCTCGCCCGTGGTGCACGCGTCCGTGCCGTCCAGGGAGCGGTCGACGTCCAGGGCGGTGGCCAGGCGTGCGGGGCCTTTGGCCAGTTCTTTGTCATTTCGGGCCGAGAGTCGACGTTTGCGGGCCAGTCCGGCGCCCTCGACGATCTCGCCGGCGCGGAGCAGGACCGCCCTCGCGGTGCCCTCGGGGCCGCACACCAGGTTCATGCAGTGCCACATGCCGTAGGTGAAGTAGACGTACACGTACCCGGGTGGGCCGAACATCACGCCGTTGCGCGCGGTCGGGCCGCGATAGGCGTGGGAGGCGGGGTCGTTTCCGCCGTCGTAGGCCTCGACCTCTGTGATGCGCAGGACTATCGGACCATCGGGGGTCGTACGGACGAGGAGACGGCCCAGGAGGTCGGGGGCGACGTCCAGTACGGGGCGGTCGAAGAACTCTCTGGGGAGTGGCTTACGGTCCGGGGGCGCGATCATGGCGTCCGAGCGTAGTCCAGACGCGCTTGTGCCAAGGGGTGGTCAAGGTTCGGTCCGCTTGCCAGGGTGTGGCGCGGAACCGGTCGCGGTCGGATCGCGTTTGTAGGGATCAAGGGTCCATTCGTAAAGGGAGAGTCATGGCGTTCAAGAAGCTGCTCGCGAGCCTGGGGGCCGGCGGGGCTTCGGTGGAGACGGTGCTGACCGAGGTCAACGTCGTTCCTGGTGGTGTGGTCCAGGGCGAGGTGCGGATCCAGGGCGGGTCCGTGAACCAGGAGATCCAGGGGCTCTCGGTCGGACTGCAGGCCAAGGTCGAGGTCGAGAGCGGTGACCAGGAGTACAAGCAGGACATCGAGTTCACGAAGGTGCGCCTCGGCGGTGCCTTCGAGTTGCAGGCGGGGACCGCGCACACCGTGCCGTTCGGTCTGGAGATCCCCTGGGAGACGCCGGTCACGATGATCGACGGTCAGGCGCTGCGCGGGATGCACATCGGGGTGAGCACCGAACTGGCGATCGCGCGGGCCGTGGACTCCAGTGACCTGGACCCGGTCAACGTGCACCCGTTGCCCGCGCAGAAGGCGATTCTGGACGCCTTCCTCCAGCTGGGCTTCCGTTTCAAGAACGCGGACATGGAGCGCGGTCACATCCGGGGGACGCGGCAGAAGCTGCCGTTCTACCAGGAGATCGAGTTCTTCCCGCCGTCGCAGTACCGCGGGCTGAACCAGGTCGAGCTGAGCTTCGTGGCCGACGAGAACGCGATGGACGTCATCCTGGAGATGGACAAGAAGCCGGGCCTCTTCAGTGAGGGCAGTGACACCTTCCGGTCCTTCCAGGTGGGCCAGCACGACTTCCACGGGACGGACTGGGCCGCCTACCTCAATCAGTGGATCTCCGAGGTCGGCAGCAAGCGCAACTGGTTCTAGGCTCGGGACGTACTGAAGATTCCGATCAGGAGGTACCGAGGTGACCGAGCTGAAGCGGCGACCGCTCCCCCATGACTTCCATCCGCCCGTGCCGTCGTTCACGGTGACGAGTGAGGACGTCTCGCCGGGGGCGACGCTCAAGGACGCTCAGGTCTACGCGGCCGGCAACACCTCGCCGCAGCTGCGGTGGGAGGGCTTCCCTGCCGAGACCAAGAGTTTCGCCGTGACCTGCTACGACCCGGACGCCCCTACGGGGAGCGGGTTCTGGCACTGGACGGTGTTCGACATCCCGGCCTCGGTGACCGAGCTGCCGACGGGTGCGGGCAGCGGCAAGTTCGAGGGGCTGCCCGAGGGCGCCGTACAGGTGCGGAACGACTACGGGACGAAGGACTTCGGCGGGGCCGCTCCGCCGCCCGGGGACGGGTCGCACCGTTATGTGTTCACGGTGTACGCCGTGGACTCGGAGAAGCTCGGTCCGGACTCGGACGTTTCTCCGGCGGTCGTCGGTTTCAACCTGCGGTTTCACGCGCTGGCACGTGCCCAGCTGATCGGTGAGTACGAAGCGCCCACCGAAGACTGACGTTCATTGAACGTTTGCCCGCCTCTGGTCTTGGAATTGATCAGGGGCGGGCAGTTTTTATTGCGTTGTCCATCTCGGCGTGCCCGGCCAGAGTTGATCCAAGCCCGCCAGGCGGTGGGCCGATTGCACACGGGAGGTGGGCTGGATGCGGGACACGCTGGTGCTGAACGCGAGCTTCGAGCCGCTGTCGACGGTGTCGTTGAATCGAGCCGTCGTTCTGGTGCTCCAGGACAAGGCTGTCGTCGAGCAGGCCCACCCCGAACTGCGTATGCGCGGAGCCGAGGTTGACATACCGGCTCCCCGGGTCATCCGGTTGTGCAGGTATGTGAGGGTGCCGTTCCGAAGACAAGCTCCGTGGTCGAGGCGGGGTGTGCTGGTACGGGACCGGCACCGGTGCGCGTACTGCGGCAGGCGGGCGACGACGGTCGACCACGTGGTGCCCAGGGCGCAGGGTGGTCAGGACTCCTGGCTGAACACGGTGGCCTCGTGCGCGGAGGACAACCACCGCAAGGCGGCGCGGACTCCGGAGCAGGCGGGGATGCCGCTGCTGCGGCGGCCGTTCGAGCCGACGCCTGCGGACGCGATGCTGTTGGCGCTGGGGACCGAGGACTTCGACGCCTTGCCGCAGTGGCTGGTGCAGCCGGCGGCATAGGGCATGTGAGCGGAACTGGGGCCCACCTCCTGCGGGAGGTGGGCCCCAGTGTCGTAGGACAGGCCCGTCAGTCGATGGACGGCTTCTCCCGGCGTTCCGAATTGCCGTCCGAGTTGCCGGAGTTGCCTCCGCCGCCTCCCGAACCGCCGCCGAACGGGCCCATGTTGCCCATCGCGCCGGACAAGCCCTTGAGGGCGTCGCCGATTTCGCTGGGGACGATCCAGAGCTTGTTGGCGTCGCCTTCGGCGATCTTCGGGAGCATCTGGAGGTACTGGTAGCTCAGGAGCTTCTGGTCGGCGTCTCCGGCGTGGATGGCCTCGAAGACCGTACGTACGGCCTGGGCCTCGCCCTCGGCGCGCAGGGCGGCCGCCTTGGCCTCACCTTCGGCGCGCAGGATCTGGGACTGCTTCTCGCCCTCCGCGGTGAGGATGGCGGCCTGGCGCGTGCCCTCCGCGGTGAGGATCGCGGCGCGCTTGTCACGGTCGGCGCGCATCTGCTTCTCCATCGAGTCCTGGATGGAGGTCGGGGGCTCAATCGCCTTGAGTTCGACGCGGTTCACGCGGATGCCCCACTTGCCCGTCGCCTCGTCGAGGACTCCGCGCAGGGCCGCGTTGATCTCCTCGCGGGAGGTCAGGGTGCGCTCCAGGTCCATGCCGCCGATGATGTTGCGGAGCGTGGTGACCGTGAGCTGCTCGATTGCCTGGATGTAGCTGGCCACTTCGTAGGTCGCGGCCCGCGCGTCCGTCACCTGGTAGTAGATGACCGTGTCGATGTTGACGACCAGGTTGTCCTGGGTGATCACCGGCTGCGGCGGGAACGGTACGACCTGTTCGCGCAGGTCGATGCGGTTGCGGATCGTGTCTATGAACGGGACGACGATGTTGAGTCCCGCGTTGAGTGTCCGTGTGTAGCGGCCGAACCGCTCCACGATCGCGGCACTTGCCTGCGGGATGACCTGGATCGTCTTGATCAAAGCGATGAAGACCAACACCACCAGGATGATCAAGACGATGATGACCGGTTCCATCGTGCTCCCCGTACCCTTCTCCGCCTCGGCGCTTTCGGAAGATCTTATGGTTGTTGAAGATCTTGCTGGTCGAGTCTGTCAGACCGTCACGCAACTCGTGTGCTGTTCGGTTCAGTTGAGTCCTGCGAGGTCAGATGACGATCGCGGTGGCTCCCTCGATCTCCACGACGTCCACCTCCTGGCCCGGTTCGTAGGCGCGGTCGGTGTCGAGCGCGCGGGCCGACCAGACCTCGCCTGCGAGCTTGATCCGGCCGTGGCCCGAGCCGTCGACGCGCTCCAGGACGACGGCTTGTCTGCCCTTCAACGCGTCCACGCCCGTGGCGAGTTGGGGGCGTTGGGAGCGGTGCCGGTTCGCGATGGGCCGTACGACGGCGATCAGGGCGACCGAGACGACGGCGAAGACGAGGACCTGGACGACGGGGTCCCCGCCGAGCCCGGCGGTGGCCGCGGCGGCGCCCGCGCCCGCGGCGAGCATGCCGAACTCGGGCATGGCGGTCACCACGAGCGGGATTCCGAGTGCCGCCGCGCCGACGAGCCACCACACCCATGCGCCGATGTCGTTCACAAGGTCATGGTAGGGCGGTGGGTCGGGTCGCGGACAGGGCGCATATGCCCGTACGACCCGTATTTTTCAGGGGAGTTCGGTCAGGACATGGGGAGACCGTGTGCGGTCCAGCGGTCGCCGACCTGCTCGACGATCAGCGGGAGGCCGAAGCAGAGGGAGAGGTTGCGCGCGGTGAGTTCGAGCTCCAGCGGGCCCGCGGCGAGGACCTTGCCCTGACGGATCATCAGGACGTGGGTGAAGCCGGGGGCGATCTCCTCGACATGGTGGGTGACCATGATCATGGAGGGGGCGATCGGGTCGCGGGCGAGCCGGCCGAGCCGGCGTACGAGGTCCTCGCGTCCGCCGAGGTCGAGGCCGGCGGCGGGCTCGTCGAGGAGGAGCAGTTCGGGGTCGGTCATCAGGGCGCGGGCGATGAGGGTGCGCTTGCGCTCTCCCTCGGAGAGGGTGCCGAACTTGCGGTCCAGGTAGTCGCTCATGCCGAGGCGGTCGAGGAAGGCGCGGGCGCGCTGCTCGTCGACGTCCTCGTAGTCCTCGTGCCAGCCGGCGGTCATGCCGTAGGCGGCGGTCAGCACGGTCTGCAGGACGGTCTGGCGCTTGGGGAGCTTCTCGGCCATGGCGATACCGGCGACGCCGATGCGGGGGCGCAGTTCGAAGACGTCGACCTTGCCGAGGGTCTCGCCGAGGATGGTGGCGGTGCCGCTGCTGGGGAACAGGTAGCTGGACGCGACGTTCAGGAGGGTGGTCTTGCCGGCGCCGTTCGGGCCGAGGATGACCCAGCGCTCGCCCTCCTTGACCGACCAGGAGACCTGGTCCACCAGAGCCCGGCCCTCCCGGACCACGGTTACGTCCTCCAGCTCCAGAACATCGCTCATGAGCGCGCTGTCTCCCATTGCATCGTCGGCCTGTCTCGGCTGTCGCGTGCGCCGGTAGGCGCAGCCCTCGAAGAAATCTACGCCACCGGCCGGGCGGTCCATCCCATCGGTCCGGTCCTTAGGGTGGGGGGCATGCTTTCGGAACCACGATCAGGACGCCTCGCCGCCTGGGGAAACGCCCTTTTGGCCGGTCTTGTCTCACCGGACGACGCCGTACTCGCCATCGTGGGCGAGGACGCCGTACACCGGGTGGAAGGGCTGCCGGGCGAGTCGGCGCCCGTCGGACTCACACTCGCGCTGGGACGGCTGCGCACCCTCGGGGTGACCGGACTCCGGCTGGCGCTGCCCACCTCGGGACACCCGCTGGGGCTGAGCGGCCCGCCCGCGTTCAACGCGCGGGCCCTGGAGGCCGAGGAGGCGGTGATCTGCTACGGCGCCGCGCTCGGCCTCGTTCCCGAGGTGTACGAGGCCGGTCCCGCCGGTGATGTGCATGTCGAGGTCGTCTGGCACTGCCTGCCGGTGCGGGAGGCGCCGCCCGCCGATGTGCCCTCGCTCGGGGAGGCCGAGCGGGAGCTCGCGGAGGCGCTGCGGGACGCCACGGCGGTGCTGTCGCGGCTGGACGTGGCCGGGTCGGGGCCGGTCGCGGAGGCGGCGCTCGACGCGTATCGCGCGCGGGCGGAGCGGGGGCGGGAGGTATTGGCGCCGGGGTATCCGCCGCGCGCGGTGCGGGTGTTGGAGCTGGCGCAGCGGGTGGGGCTGCTGGTGTCCCTGGCCGAGGAGAGCGGGCACGGGGGTGCGGTGAGCGCCTCCGAGATGGCGGTGCGGGCGGAGGCGTTGCGGCCGGTGGAGCGGACGGCTCGGCGGGCGCAGGTCGCGGCGTACAACTCCGTTGTGGAGGAGCGGGAGAAGGGGGTGCGGTGAGCGTCGGTTTGTGTGATGTCCGGTGTTGGTGTGGGCGTCCGGGGGCTCCGCCCCCAGGCCCCCGTCGGCCCTGAAGGGGCCTCGTCCTCAAACGCCGGACGGGCTGATTTGCGGGCCTGCGTTGAAAGACCCCGCGCGGGCGGGATTTTGGCGGTCTGAGTTGGAAAGGCACGGTCTACACACGGTCTACAACAGAACGGGCCCCGCGAGTCGTCGTTGACTCGTGGGGCCCGTTCCTACTGGCGTGGGCGTCAGCCGTTGATGCCCTTGTTGCCGAACGTGGGGTTCAGCAGGCCGATGACGTTGACGCTGTCGCCGACGACGTTGACGGGGACGTGGACCGGGACCTGGACGACGTTGCCGGAACCGACACCCGGCGACTTCACGGCCGCGCCGTCGGCACCCGCGTCGGCGACAGCGGCACCGGCGGAGGCGCCAGCGGCGATACCGGCGACGGTGAGGGCCACGGCGGCCTTCTTGGCGATGTTCATGGGAAGCGTTCCTCCTGCGATTGCGTGACCGACCCGGCCGCGGGTCGTGAGCTGATCAACGCAGGGAGTACCGGAAACGGCACGGGAAAGCGCGTTTGACTGCCCGTTCGGATCATTGGCGCGACAAGCCGACCGGATGACCAGGTGACGAGCAGACCGGCCTCCCAGGGAGTGCCCTGGGAGGCCGGAGGTCACTGTCGCGGAGCGACGTGCGTCAGTGGTTGACGCCCAGGTTGCCGAAGGCGGGGTTCAGGACGCCGATGACGTTGACGCTGTTGCCCACCGCGTTCACCGGGACGTGCACCGGGACCTGGACGACGTTGCCCGAGCCGACGCCGGGCGAACCGACGGCCTGGCCGTTCGCCAGGCCGTCGGCGGAGGCCAGCCCGGCACCGGCGGCTACCAGCCCGCCGGCCACCATCGTCACGGCCGCTGCCTTCTTCAGGTTCTTCACTTCTGAGCCCTCCTAGCGATCACCGCGGCAGGCGCCGCGGCACGCATTGGAGAACGGCGGAGATCCACGAAGGATGCGCCATCCGGGGGACATTCCCACGACGGTATGAATCTCGGTCCGGAAGGGGACGTTCCGGGTTGCCGCCGCACCCTCTCCTATCTCGTCAGACCGTGGCGTACGGCGAACAGGGCCGCCTGCGTGCGGTCCGCCAGGTCGAGCTTCATCAGGATGTTCGAGACGTGGGTCTTGACCGTCTTCTCGGAGAGCACCAGGGCGCGGGCTATCTCGCGGTTGGAGCGGCCGTCCGCGATCAGGCCGAGCACCTCGCGCTCCCGCTCCGTGAGGGAACCGCCTCTCCCCTGCCCGGAGTTGGACTCCTCCTGGGACAACAGGACACCGGCGACCTCCGGTTGGAGCAGGATGTGGCCCGCGTGGACGGAGCGGATGGCGCCGGCCAGGGCGTCCGGGTCCACGTCCTTGTAGACGTAGCCGGCGGCGCCCGCGCGCAGGGCCGGGATCACCGTGCGCTGTTCGGTGAAGCTGGTGACGATCAGCACGCGCGCGGGGTGGTCGAGTTCGCGGAGTCTGCGCAACGCGTCGATGCCGTCCATGCCCGGCATCTTGACGTCCATGAGGACGACGTCGGGCTTCAACTCCTCGGTGCGGGCGACCCCTTCGGCGCCGTCGGCCGCCTCGCCGACGACCTCGATGTCGTCCTGCACCTCCAGGAAGGTGCGCAGGCCCCGGCGGACGACCTGGTGGTCGTCGACGATCAGCACCTTGATTGCGTCAGCCACCGGGGACCTCCATCTCGATCGTGGTGCCCTTTCCGGGCGCCGATTCCACAGTGAGCGTGCCGCCGACGCCGTTGGTCCGGTCCCGCATGGAGACCAGGCCGAGGTGGCGTCCCGCGCGGCGGATCGACTGGGGTTCGAAGCCGCGGCCGTCGTCGGTGATCCGCAGGACCGCGCCAGAGCCGCTGCGCTCCAGGGTCACGGCGACGTGCTCCGCGCCGGAGTGCCGCAGCGCGTTGTGCAGGGCCTCCTGGGCGACGCGCAGCATGGCCTCCTCCTGGGCGGCGGGCAGGGCGCGGAAGCCGCGGCCGGTGAAGGTCACGCGTGCGGTGTGGGCGCGGTCGAGGACCTGGATCTGGGTGCGCAGGGTGGCACTGAGTCCGTCCTCGTCGAGGGCGGCGGGGCGCAACTCGACGACGGCGGCGCGCAGTTCGTCGGCGGCCTCGGCGGCGAGCGCGGCCACCTGCTGGAGTTCGCCCTTGGCGCGGGAGGGGTCGCGGTCCACGAGGGTGGCGGCGGCCTGTGCGGTGAGGCGGAGGGAGAACAGCTTCTGGGCCACCGCGTCGTGCAGTTCGTGGGCGAGCCGGGAGCGCTCCTCGGCGATGGTCAGCTCGCGGCTGCGCTCGTAGAGGCGGGCGTTGGTGAGGGCGATGGCGGCGTGCTGGGCGAGGATCGAGAGCAGTTCCTCGTCCTCCTCCGTGAAGCCGCAACCGCCCTTCGGCTTCGAGCAGTTCTTGTTCGCGAGGAACAGGGCGCCGATGACCTCGTCGTCGTCGCGGATGGGCAGGCCCAGGAAGTCGGACATGTCGGGGTGGGCCGGGGGCCAGCCCTCGAAGCGCGGGTCCTTGCGCACGTCCGCGAGGCGTTCGGCCTTGGCCTCGTGCAGCATCGCGGCGAGGATGCCGTGCTGGCGCGGGAGCGGGCCGATGGCCTTCCACTGGGCGTCGCTGACGCCGTCGACCACGAACTGGGCGAAGCCTCCGTGGTCGTCGGGGACGCCGAGGGCGGCGTACTGGGCGTCGAGCAGCTCGCGGGCCGAGGCGACGATCGTCTTGAGGACGTCGCGCACCTCCAGGTGCCTGCTCATGGCCAGCAGCGCGGAGCTCACCGCCGCGAGGCCGGACCGTGGACCTTGACTCATGTCCTCACGGTACCGGCGGGGTGTGACAACGCGGATCGGGCAGGCGACGGCTGCATCTGGTCCGCAAGGCCTAGGCCGAAGGGCCCCGGTGGACTGCGGCCGGCGTCCGACGCGGCGGGGGCGGTCCCGTTCCTACGTTGGGGGCACGCCGACGGAGGCGTAGTGGACGAGGGGACGTGTGTCATGTCGGTAGCGATCATCACGGGGGCGTCGAAGGGGCTGGGGCGGGCGCTCGCCGAGGCGCTGGCCGCGCGGGGCTGGGACCTGGTGCTGGACGCCAGGACCGAGGGAGTGCTGACGGAGGCCGCGGTGGCCGTCGCCGCGTACGGCACGCGCGTGGAGGCCGTCCCGGGGGATGTCACGGACGCCGGGCACCGCGCGGAGCTGGTGGCCGCGGCGGGGAAACTGGGCGGCGTCGATCTGGTGGTGAGCAACGCGAGCGCGCTGGGTGCCGAGCCGCTCGTACGGCTCGACGAGCTGCCCCTGGACGGGCTGCGGCGGGCGCTGGAGGTGAATGTGGTGGCCGCCCTCGGGCTGGTCCAGGAGGCGCTGCCGCTGCTGCGGGCCTCGCGGGCGGGTGCGGTGATCGCGGTCAGTTCGGACGCGGGGGCCGAGGCGTACGAGACGTGGGGCGGCTACGGGGCGTCCAAGGCGGCCCTCGACCAGCTCGCGGCGGTGCTCGGCGCGGAGGAGCCCGGGTTGCGGGTGTGGGCGGTCGACCCCGGGGACATGGGCACGGACCTGTACGCGGCGGCCGTACCGGACGACGACGATCCACGGCCGAAGCCCGCTTCTGTGGTGCCTGCCTTCCTACGACTCCTGGACGAGCGTCCGGCGAGCGGGCGCTATGGGGCCCCGGCGCTGCTGGAGGAGCGATGACGGTTGCGGTGCGAGTGCCGGAGGAGCTGTCCGCGCGGGTGCCGGCCGAGCAGCGCGGGCCCGGGCTCGACCGGGACGCCGTACGGCTGCTGGTGTCGCGGGGTACCGAGGTGTCGCATCACGGGTTCGGGGAGTTGCCGCGGCTGCTGCGGGCCGGGGATCTGCTGATCGTGAACACGTCGCCGACGCTGGCCGCCGCGGTGGACGGGTGGATCGGGCACGCGCGCGTGGTGGTGCATTTCTCGACGCGGGGCGATGACGGGCGGTGGGCGGTCGAGCTGCGGGAGCCGGACGGGAAGGGCACCTCACGCGCGCGTGCGGGCGGCCCGGCGGGGACGGAGGTGCGGCTGCCCGGGGACACGCGGCTGACCCTGGAGGAGCCGCTGAGCGCGCGGGGCGAGCGGTTGTGGTGGGCGCGGGTGTCGGGTTCGGGGGTGGTCGAGCTGTTGCGTGGGCACGGGCGGCCCATTCGCTACTCCTATACGGAGCGGGATCAGCCGTTGTCCGTCTACCAGACGGTGTTCTCGTTGCCGTCGGAGGACGGGACGGGCAGTGCGGAGATGCCGAGTGCCGCGCGGCCCTTCACCGCGCGGATGGTGGCGGAGCTGGTGAGCCGGGGGGTGCAGTTCGCGCCGATCGCTTTGCACACCGGGGTGGCGTCGGCCGAGGTGCACGAGCCGCCGTATCCGGAGCGGTTCGCGGTGTCGGAGGCGTCGGCCCGGTTGATCAACGCGGTCCGGGCCGGGGACGGGCGGGTGATCGCAGTGGGGACGACCGCCGTGCGGGCCGTCGAGTCCGCCGCCGGGAGTGACGGGGTCGTACGCGCGCGTGCGGGGTGGACGGATCTCGTCGTCACCCCGGAGCGGGGGGTGCGGGTGGTGGACGGGCTGCTGACGGGGCTGCACGAGCCGGAGGCCTCGCATCTGCTGATGCTGGAGGCGGTCGCCGGGCGGGCCGCTGTCGACCGCAGTTACGAGGAGGCGCTGCGCGGGCTCTACCTGTGGCACGAGTTCGGGGACGTGCACCTCATCCTCCCGGAGGAGGATCCTCACACAGCGCGTTGCGTGAGCAACTGCGAGTGAGGTTGTCGCGTCGCCGATGTGAGCCCGCACATAGGGCGCAGATCACGTACTAGGACACATAGGAGATAAACCCGACCCGCTTGAGCGGGACAGACGGTCCCGTCTGTCCCGTTTTGCCCTTCCCTGGTCCACTACCGGGGATCGTACGTCACACCTTTGCCACAGGTTTTTGCGACCGCTAAGAATTGCAGCCGTCGCTCAGCGCCGCGGATCCCGTCCGCGGCGTTTGTGCCGGAAGCACCCGCGTCCCCGCCGGACGGTGAGCGACCTCCGCACCATTCGAAGAGGTCCATCCGCCATGCCCGAGAACACGAACACTCCCGGTCGCAGTCGCCTGGCCAAGCTGTCGAAGCAGCACAGGATCGCGCTCGCCGGTGTCGCCACGCTCGGCGCCGCCGCCCTCGCCTTCTCCGCGGTGCCCAGCGACGCGGGGACGACCACCACCGACGCCGCGTCCTCGGCGAAGGTCACGTACAGCACGGAGCCCATCAAGGGCGTCAAGGCCAGCGTCACCGACCAGCTCGCCGGTGCCAGCCTCAAGACCGAGGCGATCCAGGCGAAGGCCGACGCGAAGGCGAAGGCCGCGAAGGCCAAGGCGGACGCCGCCGCGAAGAAGAAGGCCGCCGAAGCCGCCGCCAAGAAGAAGGCGGAGGCCGCGCGCAAGGCCAAGAAGGCCGCGAGCCGCTCCAGCCAGCGCGTCAAGCTCCAGCCCGTCGCCGCGACGACGTACGCCAACAACCTCAACGGCTGGATCAACCACGCCCTGGCGATCATGAAGCAGAAGGGCATCCCCGGCTCGTACAACGGCCTGTACAAGAACATCATGCGGGAGTCCTCGGGCAACCCGAGCGCCGTCAACGGCTGGGACGTCAACGCGGTCAACGGCACGCCGTCGATCGGTCTGCTCCAGGTCATCCAGCCGACGTTCAACGCGTACCACGTCTCCGGTACCTCGACGAACATCTACGACCCGGTCGCCAACATCACCGCCGCGGCCAACTACGCGGCCGCGCGGTACGGCTCGATCGACAACGTCAACAGCGCGTACTGAGGCCTCCGGCGGACCTCTGGGTCTCGGTATCGACGCCGAAGGGCGGCACCCCCTCCAGGGGCGCCGCCCTTCGGCGTCGTACGGGAACCGCTACTTGCGCATGACCTCGGGCTCGTGGCGGCGCAGGAAGCGGGCCACGAAGAAGCCGCAGATGATGCCGAGGGCGATCAGGGCGGCCATGTCCATGCCCCAGGCGCCGACGGTGTGCTCCCACAGCGGGTCGTTGCTGTCGCCCGGCTTCGGCGGGCTGATCTTGTTGAAGTCGAGCGTGGCGCCCGCGGCACCGACCGCCCAGCGCGAGGGCATCAGGTACGAGAACTGGTTGACGCCGATCGCGCCGTTCAGCGTGAACAGGCAGCCGGTGAACACGACCTGGATGATCGCGAACATCACCAGCAGCGGCATGGTCTTCTCGGCCGTCTTCACCAGCGAGGAGATGATCAGGCCGAACATCATCGCGGTGAAGCCGAGACCCATGATCGGGATGCAGAGCTCGAACATGGTCTGGCTGCCGAGGACCAGGCCCTGCTTCGGGATCTCACGGCTGGAGAAGCCGATGACACCGACCATCAGGCCCTGCAGCGCGGTGATCACACCGAGCACGAACACCTTCGACATCAGGTACGCGGAACGGGACAGCCCCGTCGCGCGCTCCCGTTCGTAGATGACCCGTTCCTTGATCAGCTCACGGACGGAGTTGGCCGCGCCGGCGAAGCAGGCGCCGACCGCGAGGATCAGCAGGACGGTGGTGGCCGTGCCGTTCGGGATGATGGTGCCGTTCGCCCTGGCCGGGTTGGGCAGCAGGCTGTTGCCCGAGTCGATGAGCAGGCTCACCGCGCCCAGGACGCCCGGCAGGATCACCATCAGGGCCAGGAAGCCCTTGTCGGAGGCGATCACCGTGACGTAGCGGCGCACCAGCGTGACGAACTGCGACATCCAGCCCTGTGGCTTCGGCGGTTTCATGGCCTGCATCGGCGGCATCTGTACGGACTGCGGAGCAATCGCGTCGATGTCGGCGGCGTACATCTGGTAGTGCTGTGAGCCCTTCCAGCGGCCGGCCCAGTCGTAGTCGCGGTAGTTCTCGAAGGCGGAGAAGACATCGGCCCAGGTGTCGTAGCCGAAGAAGTTCAGCGCCTCCTCGGGCGGGCCGAAGTAGGCGACGGCACCGCCCGGAGCCATCACCAACAGCTTGTCGCAGATCGCCAGTTCGGCCACGGAGTGGGTGACGACGAGGACCGTGCGGCCGTCGTCGGCAAGGCCGCGCAGCAGCTGCATGACATCGCGGTCCATGCCCGGGTCGAGGCCCGAGGTGGGCTCGTCCAGGAAGATCAGCGAGGGCTTGGTGAGGAGCTCCAGGGCCACCGAGACGCGCTTGCGCTGGCCACCGGAGAGAGAAGTGATCTTCTTCTCCTTGTGGATGTCGAGCTTCAGCTCGCGCAGCACCTCGTCGATGCGGGCCTCGCGCTCGTCGCCGGTGGTGTCGGCGGGAAAGCGCAGCTTGGCGGCGTACTTGAGGGCCTTCTTGACGGTCAGTTCCTTGTGCAGGATGTCGTCCTGCGGGACCAGACCGATGCGCTGGCGCAGCTCGGCGAACTGCTTGTACAGGTTCCGGTTGTCGTAGAGGACGTCGCCCTGGTTGGCGGGCCGGTAGCCGGTGAGCGCCTTGAGCAGGGTCGACTTGCCGGAGCCCGACGGGCCGATGACCGCGATCAGCGACTTCTCCGGTACGCCGAAGGAGACGTCCTTGAGGATCTGCTTGCCGCCGTCGACCGTCACCGTCAAGTGCCGTGCGGAGAAGGAGACTTCACCGGTGTCGACGAACTCCTCGAGCCGGTCCCCGACCAGGCGGAACGTCGAGTGGCCGACGCCGACGATGTCGTTCGGGCCGAGCAGCGCCGAGCCGCCCTTGGGGATCGGCTGGCCGTTGACGTACGTGCCGTTGTGCGAGCCGAGGTCACGGATCTCGAAGCGGCCGTCGAGTGTCGCGTGGAACTCCGCGTGGTGGCGCGAGACCTGGAGGTCGGAGACCACCAACTCGTTCTCCAGCGCACGGCCGATGTGCATCACACGGTCCAGCGAGAACTGGTGGAACGTGGTCGGGCTGCGGTCGCCGTAGACCGGCGGCGCCCCCGCGCCGACACCGGGTCCCGGCTGCTGCGGAATCTGCGCGGCGGCCGACGGCTGGAAACGCTGCTGCTCAGGCGTCTGCTGCGGCGGCGCCTGCTGCGCCCAGCCGGGGCCCGCGCCCTGTGCCGCGTACGGCTGTTGCTGCGGCTGGACCTGCGGGCTCGCCACGGAGGCGGCGGCGCCGGACAGGCTCAGCTGCGGGCCGTCGGTCGCGTTGCCCAGGTGCACGGACGAGCCGGGGCCGATCTCCATCTGATGGATGCGCTGGCCCTGCACGAACGTGCCGTTGGTGCTGCCGTGGTCGTCGATGACCCAACTCCGGCCGCTCCAGCTGATCGTGGCGTGCCGCCAGGAGACCCTGGCGTCGTCGACCACGACG
This sequence comes from Streptomyces hokutonensis, assembly GCF_000376565.1. Taxonomy (GTDB): domain Bacteria; phylum Actinomycetota; class Actinomycetes; order Streptomycetales; family Streptomycetaceae; genus Streptomyces; species Streptomyces hokutonensis. The sequence goes on from NZ_BARG01000020.1 coordinate 14,827, forward strand.
TCCCCCTGCGGATCACGTCCGAGGGTGTAGGTCCTGGACGCGTCGAGCGTCCAGGTTTGTCCATTCAATTCCAGTACGAGTTCCGGCACTCCATGCCCCACTGAGTAGTCCCCCGAGTTACCCCCATCACAGGGAGTCTAGGGATGTCGAACATCGTCGGGAACTATTTCAGGCTGCACCCCCTGACCGAAAGTCGGGCCTTGTGAAGAGCACGCCGTCACGCGTTCGGCGGTTCCGTTGACGGGGTGGAAACCGACCCGGAGAGTGGTAATCCACGCGAGGGGGGACATGCGTGGTGTCCGCACTACGCCGTGCCGCGGATCGGGGGGTCTGCCATGAACTCAGCGACGAGTGTCAGGACGGCGCACTACGACACGAGGGTGCCCTGGGGTGACGTCCTGCTGTCCGCGATCGCCGCGGTGAGTTGGGCGTTGATAGGGATGGCCGGCACCGCGGCGCTCGGCCTGCACCTGCTGGGCGCCGACGCGACGGGCTCGCTCGGGCCGATGACCGCGGCGGTGGTGGCGCTCGGCGCGGGCGGTTCGGTCACCCCGACCGGCGACGTCTCCGCCTTCGGCCTGACCGGCGCCCAGGCGACCACGGCCGTGACGATCACGCCGTTGGGCGTGAGCCTGGTGGGAGCACTGCTTCTGTCGTACTTCTTCCTACGGTCCCTGCGGACGGGCGCAGTTGTGATCGCACCGGCCGAACTCCTCGCGCGCGCGGGCTCGGTGGTCGCGCTCTTCGTGGCGATGCTCGGCGGGCTGGCCTGGGCCGGGCACGACGTCATCACGATCGACGGCAGCAAACTGGGCCTCGACAACATCACGGGAGGCGGCGGTGGCGGGGGCGGGGTGAACATCCCCGGCATCGGCGACATCGGTGACATCGGCGGCCTGCTGCCGGGCAAGATCAGCGACCTGGTCAAGGCGAAGGCGGCGGTCGGCTTCACCGTCGACACGGCGCCGACCCTGCTGGGCGGCCTGGCCTGGTCGGCCGGCATCCTGCTGATCGCCCTGCTGGCGTCCCGCCGTACGCCCCTCCCCCGTGGCTTGGAGGCCGTCCACCGTGTCGTACGGCCGGCCGCGTCCGCGCTCGTCACGGTGCTGCTGGTCGCGGTGGCGGCGGGGCTCGCGGCGGCCGCGTACGCCGCGATCGGCGACGACCACCCGAAACGGATCGCGGGCGCCGCGCTGTTGGGCGCGCCCAACGGAGTCTGGCTCGGCATCCCGATCGGCCTCTTCGTCCCCTGGGACGGCAAGGCGACGGGCGAGCTGGCGAAGCTGCTCCCCCATCCCCTCGACGACCTCCTGAGCGCGAAGTCCGACCAGCCGGTGACACTGGGGCGACTGGCCGAACTCGACAACCGCGTATGGCTGTTGGGGGTCGCCGCGGCCCTGATGATGCTGCTGGCGGGCGTACTGACCGCGGCACGGACACCGGTGGGCGCGAAGGGCGTCGGCGGTCCGGGGGCGCTCGGTTTCGCCGGACGGTGCGCCTTGCGACTCGGGATCGCGACCGCCCTGACGCTGCCGCTGCTGGCCTGGCTGACGGACGTGTCGGTGGACGCGTCGCTGTCGGTACTGGGCTTCGACGCGTTCGGCGCCGGGATCCAGTTGCACGGACATCTGGGCATGGCGCTGCTGCTGGGCGCGGTGTGGGGCGCGGGCGCGGGAGGCGTCGGAGGGCTGCTCGCGTATGCGACGGGGGCAGCGGGACGGCGTGCCTCGCGGTTGGCACTGGGTGACTTGGGGGCGGCGGGCCCGGGAGCGGGACCGGACATCGTGGCGCCGGGGTACGAAGGCCGTCCGGAACACGCGCAGCCTGCGGGGAGCACGGGACACACAGGCCCTTACGTACCGACCACGCCGTACCGCGCGCCCAACCCCGCGACGAACCCGTATCTCCAACTGCCCGACGAGCTACGGCAACCGGAGGGAGGCGGGGCTCCTGGGGGCGCGGGAGCGGGTGGTGCGCGGCCCGGCGCCGGGGCTCGGCCTCCCGGACCGGAGTGGCCGCCGGACTCGGGCCCGCCTCAGGACGGCGTGTGGCCGCCGGGGGGCGCGGGAGCGGGTGGTGCGCGGCCCGGCGCCGGGGCTCGGCCTCCTGGACCGGAGTGGCCGCCGGACTCGGGCCCGCCTCAGGAGAGTGCCTGGCCGCCGGGTACGCGGTCGCCGCAAGGAGGCGGTCGGCCGCCCGCCGGCGACTCGTGGTCGTCCGGTGCGCCGGGCGGCACGGGGCGGTCCGGGGGCGTCCCGGCGGACGACGCCACTCGCCCCTACGGGGAAACGGTGCCCTACGGCGAACCGCAACCGCCCGGCACTCCTTCGCCCCCCGCCGACATGTACGGTGCTCCGACCCAGTCGTACGAACCGCCCCCCCGGCCACCCCGGCGTCGGCCAGGGACGCCTGCACGGGACTGGCCGCCGGGGGACGATTCGGACGACGGGCAGCAGCCTCCGCCACCACCGCCCCCTCCCGGGAGGCCCAAGGGGCGCCGGTGATCCACTTCGGCGCCACCCGAACCGTAGCGCCCCACCCGTCCGGCCATTTCCCCCGCGTCCCGCGCCGTACCAGTCGCCGCCCCGGCCCGACGCCCCGCCAACTCCTGATCGGCACAGCACCCCACCGCGACCGCCTCGACGCGTCTCCTGATCGCCCCCGAACCGGCTCGCGACCGTCCACCAGCGCCTTCGTGATCGACTCGTAAGACTCCCGCCACCGATCAGACACCCACTGTTCCGTGTCCGCTAGACGGACCTCTGCGGCATAAGGCACTCCGTGCCGGATACGGTGGGTACACCATGAGCGCTTCGCAGACCTCTGACGTCCCCACTCTCCTCGTCAAGATCTTCGGCAAGGACAGGCCGGGCATCACGGCCGGACTCTTCGACACCCTCGCCGCCTACTCCGTCGACGTGGTCGACATCGAGCAGGTCGTCACCCGTGGCCGGATGGTGCTGTGCGCGCTGGTGACGCCGCCGCCCGCCGGGCTCGAAGGGGATCTGCGGGCCACCGTGCACAGCTGGGCCGAGTCGATGAAGATGCAGGCGGAGATCATCTCCGGCCTCGGCGACAACCGGCCTCGCGGACTCGGGCGTTCGCTCGTGACCGTGCTCGGCCACCCCCTCACCGCGGAGTCCACCGCCGCGATCGCCGCCCGTATCACCAAGGCCGGCGGCAACATCGACCGTATCTTCCGGCTCGCCAAGTACCCCGTGACAGCGGTCGAGTTCGCGGTGTCCGGGGTGGAGACCGAGCCCCTGCGCACCGCCCTCGCCACCCACGCGGCGGCGCTCGGCGTCGATGTCGCCGTCGTGGCTGCGGGGCTGCACCGGCGGGCCCAGCGGCTCGTCGTCATGGACGTCGACTCCACGCTCATCCAGGACGAGGTCATCGAACTCTTCGCCGCGCACGCAGGCTGCGAGGACGAGGTCGCCGAGGTGACCGCCGCCGCGATGCGCGGGGAGCTGGACTTCGAGCAGTCGCTGCACGCGCGCGTGGCGCTGCTCGCGGGGCTGGACGCCTCGGTCGTGGACAAGGTGCGCAGCGAGGTCCGGCTGACGCCCGGCGCCCGCACCCTGATCCGCACGCTCAAGCGGCTCGGCTACCAAGTCGGCGTGGTTTCGGGCGGGTTCACCCAGGTCACCGACGACCTCAAGGACCGGCTCGGGCTCGACTTCGCCCAGGCCAACACCCTGGAGATCGTCGACGGCAAGCTGACCGGCAAGGTCACCGGCGAGATCGTCGACCGTGCGGGCAAGGCACGGCTGCTGCGCCGCTTCGCCGCCGAGGCGGGCGTACCGCTCGCGCAGACCGTGGCGATCGGCGACGGCGCCAACGACCTGGACATGCTCAACGCGGCCGGTCTCGGCGTCGCCTTCAACGCGAAGCCGGTCGTACGGGAGGCCGCGCACACGGCGGTGAACGTGCCGTTCCTCGACACCGTGCTGTATCTGCTGGGCGTCACCCGCGAAGAGGTCGAGGCGGCGGACACCCACGACGAGGACTGACCCTCGCCCCCTTCAGGACCTTCAAGGGCCCGGCACCGATCGGTGCCGGGCCCCTTGTCGTGCGGGTCTGCGGGTCCCCGGGACTGCGGACCTACGGGTCTACTCGGACGGCGCCCAGTAGTCGGTCAGTGTCGCGACGCCGGGCTCCAGTGACTTCCAGGAGCCGTCGAAGGTCAGCACGGCGAAGGCGGCGGTCGAGAAGCCGCGGCGGGTCAGCCGCTCGCGGGCTTCGCCGGTGTCCGGTCCGGAGAGGATCTCGGTCAGGCCCTGGACGCCCGGGTTGTGGCCGATGAGGATCAGGTTCCGCGAGTCGTCGGGCGTCTCGTTCAGTACGGCGATCAGCTCGCCGGGCGAGGCCTCGTAGAGCCGCTCCTCGTAGACGGTTTTCGGCCGGTGCGCGAGTTCGTGGACGGCCAGCTTCCAGGTCTCCCGGGTGCGGGTCGCGGTGGAGCAGAGGGCCAGATCGAAGGGGATGCCGGTGTCGGCCAGTCTGCTTCCGGCGGTGGCCGCGTCCAGGCGGCCCCGCTCGGCGAGCGGCCGCTCGTGGTCGGTCACCTCGGGCCAGTCGGCCTTCGCATGCCGGAAGAGGACAATCCTGCGGGGTTCTGCGACGCTCATGGGATCCAGCTTCGCATGAAACAGGCCACGGGGCGCAGGGAGTTGACGGGCGGCTTCGCCCGTGCTCAGCGGGCTATGAGCTGCTGTACGCGCTCGAAGAGGTGCGTGATCATCGGGTCCGAGGCCGCCGCTTGCGCGTCCGTCGGGTTGAGCATCATCACGAGCAGCACGACGAAGGCCAGCGCCGGCAGGGCGAGGGCCCACCACGGCAGCCTGATGTCGACGCCGCCCGTGGTCGCCGGGTGGGGCCGGGTGTGCGTTGGGGCCGACATGGGTGCCTCCGCTGGTCTCCGAGTGGTCCGCGATCCGCTTCTCGCGGTCACAGTTCGAAGTTACGGAACGCGCGGCCCTCAACCCATCCGGAGATCCACCCACTTGACCCTGAGCCTCACCCCCTAGGGGATGGTGGGGAGAACCCCACCATCGACTCAGGCGCGTGGGCTCACGGGGACGCGATCGTCGCGATGATGGCGATGACGATGAAGATGGCGAAGAACGAGCCGAAGACGAGCAGCATCTTCCGCTGGCCGTTCTGGGGGTTCGGGTCGAGCACTGGCATACGTCCAGTCTCGCACCCTTGGTCCGCACGGGATGCGCCGGGGTGAGGTCAGCGGGCCGCCTCGTCCTCCACCGTGCGGTCGCGTCCCGCGAGGACGCCCACGGCCATCTGCGGGATCATCAGGCCGGCCATGAGGGCGATCGGCAGTCCCCAGCCGCCGCTGTGCTGGTAGAGCACGCCGACCAGGAGCGGCCCCGGGATGGAGATGAGATACCCGGCGCTCTGCGCGAAGGCGGACAGCTGGGCCACGCCCGCGCCGGTCCTGGCCCGCATGCCGACCATCGTCAGGGCCAGCGGGAAGGCGCAGTTGGCGACGCCGAGCAGCAGGGCCCAGGCCCAGGCTCCGCCGGCCGGAGCGAGGTAGAGGCCCGCGTATCCGGCGAGGCCGCAGACGCCGAGCACGACGACGATCGGCCCCTGGTGGGGCAGCCGGGTGGCCACGCGCGGGATGACGAAGGCCAGGGGCACGCCCATCGCCATGGTGACGGCCAGCAGCAGCCCTGCCGTGCCCGCGGAGACACCGGCGTCCCGGAAGATCTGCGCCATCCAGCCCATGGTGATGTAGGCGGCGGTGGCCTGGAGCCCGAAGAACACGGCGAGCGCCCAGGCGGTACGGCTGCGGGTGATCCGCAGTTCGGGCCGCGCCCGCTCGGTCTCCCGCGCGCGGGAGGGCGGTTCCGCGGGCGCCTCCTGGTGTCGTACGAGAGCGATCCACGGGAGTACGGCGGCTGCGGCCAGGCCCGCCCACACGGCGAGGCCGGAGCGCCAACTGCCGCCCAGGGACTCGGTCATGGGCACGGTGACCGCGGCCGCGGCGGCGGTGCCCAGGGCGAGGGCCATCGAGTACAGGCCGGTCATGGAGCCGACCCGGTCGGGGAACCAGCGCTTGACGATGACCGGCATCAGGACGTTGCTGACCGCGATGCCCATGAGCGCGAGCGCGCTGCCGGCCAGGAAGCCCGCCGTACCGCCGACGTAGGGCCGTACGAGCAGGCCCGCGGTGATGGCGAGCATGCCGGCGCAGACCACCGTGCCCGGGCCGAAGCGGCGGGCGAGGCGCGGGGCCATGACGCCGAAGGCGGCGAAGCACAGCGGGGGCACGGACGTCAGGAGTCCGGCGACGCTGCCGCTCATGCCGAGGCCGTCGCGGACCTCTTCGAGGAGGGCGCCGAGGCTGGTGATGGCGGGGCGGAGGTTCAGCGCGGCGAGGACGATGCCGACGACGACCAGACGCGTCGTCCACGCGCGCGTGGCCGGTCCTCCGCCCGGCACCGCCGGGTCGCTCGCGGCCGGGCCGCCGGTGTCGGTCGTCGTGGACTTCAGTGTCCGGGTTTCCTCGCTCACCATGCCGTCCATCATAGAATCATGGGATGATTGGTTGTCCATCCCCGGGTGGCACTCTCCCGCCCCGCACATGCGAAGGTGTGCCATGCCTCTGAGCCACCCCCGTCGTTCGGTGCTGTCCGAGCAGGTCATCGCCGCGCTGCGGAACGAGATCACCTCGGGCGAGTGGCCGGTCGGCTCCCGGATCCCGACCGAGCCGGAGCTGGTCGAGCAGCTCGGGGTCGCCCGCAACACGGTCCGCGAGGCCGTCCGCGCGCTCGCGCACAACGGCCTGCTGGACATCCGCCAGGGCTCCGGCACCTACGTCGTCGCGACCAGCGAGCTGGCCGGCGTGATGCACCGCCGGTTCGCGGACGCCGACCCCCGGCACATCGCCGAACTGCGCTCCACCCTGGAGTCGGCGGCGGCGCAGCTGGCGGCCGAGCGGCGCACCGAGAAGGACCTCAAGCAGCTGGACGCCCTGCTCGTCCGGCGTGAGGAGGCGTGGGCGTCGGGGGACGCGGAGGCCTTCGTGACGGCCGACGCGACCCTGCACATGGCCGTGGTGGCCGCCTCGCACAACGACGTCATGACGGCGATGTACGCCGACCTGGGCGAGGTGCTGCGGGACTGGCTGCGCGCTGACGTCGGCGAGGAGCTGACTCCGGAGTCGTACATGGACCACACGCGGCTCGTGGACGCGATCCGCGCGGGTGACGCGCAGGGGGCCGCGGCGGAGGCCGCGGGCTATCCGTTCCTGTGCCGCCCGGGGCGCCTCAGCGGGCCCGCTTCTGGTGGCTGACCCACACCGCGCGGACGTCCTCCCAGCAGCGGCCGGCCAGCCGTACGGTCTGCGCCGGGCCTGCGTCGATCCCGGTGCCGTCGCTGTCGATGTCCCACCAGCGGTCGCACTCGATGTGCAGGGCGACGCGGTCGGTCTGGGGGTACGGGTTGTGGCAGTACGCGATCACATGCGAGCCGTGGACGGTGGTGCGGCACGCGGCGCCGAACAGCTGGGGGGCGGCGGCCGGTTTCCGGGCCTCCACGCGCGCGTGGGGCATCGCCTCGTACGCCAGGGAGATGACGAGCGCGACGGCGGCGGTCACTGAGGCCAGGCTGCGGGACAGGCGCACAAGGGGAACCTCCTCGGTGGTGCTGGGGAGGGAATCGCGTGGTGAACGCGTAATCCAGAGTGCGCAGTTGTGTGCCGTCCCCGCCCGGCCGGAGGGGCCGAACGGGTGACACGACGAGGGCCCGCACCTGTGCGGTGCGGGCCTTCATGCACAGTGCGTCGGCAGCGTCACGCGCCGATGGCGTGCAGGCCGCCGTCCACGTGGACGATCTCGCCCGTGGTCTTCGGGAACCAGTCGCTCAGGAGGGCGACGATGGCCTTGCCGGCCGGCTCCGGGTCGTTGAGGTCCCACTCCAGGGGTGAGCGGTTGTCCCACACGGAGGCCAGCTCGCTGAAGCCCGGGATGGACTTGGCGGCCATGGAGCCGAGCGGGCCCGCGGAGACGAGGTTGCAGCGGATGTTCTGCTTGCCCAGGTCGCGGGCGAGGTAGCGGCTGGTGGCCTCCAGGGCGGCCTTGGCCGGGCCCATCCAGTCGTACTGCGGCCACGCGAAGGACGCGTCGAAGGTGAGGCCGACGACCGAGCCGCCGTTCTGCATCAGCGGCAGGCAGGCCATGGTCAGCGACTTCAGGGAGAACGCCGAGACGTGCATGGCCGTGGCGACCGACTCGAACGGCGTGTTGAGGAAGTTGCCGCCGAGCGCGTCCGGCGGCGCGAACCCGATGGAGTGCACGACGCCGTCGAGGCCGCCCAGCTCCTCGCCCACGACGTCGGCGAGGCGCGCCAGGTGCTCGTTGTTGGTGACATCGAGCTCGATGACCTTGGTGGGCTTGGGGAGCTTCTTGGCGATGCGCTCGGTCAGCGTGGGCCGCGGGAACGCGGTCAGGATGATCTCCGCGCCCTGCTCCTGGGCCTGCTTGGCGGCGTGGAAGGCGATGGAGGACTCCAGCAGCACACCGGAGATCAGGACACGCTTGCCCTCGAGAATTCCGCTCATGGTGATCAGTGACCCATTCCCAGTCCGCCGTCAACAGGGATGACGGCTCCAGTGATGTACGAGGCGTCGTCCGAGGCGAGGAACCGCACCGTCGCGGCGACCTCCTCGGGCTGCGCGTAACGGCCGAGCGGTACCTGCTTCACGATGTTCTCGCGCTGCTCGTCGCTGAGCACCTTGGTCATGTCGGTGTCGACGAAGCCGGGCGCGACGACGTTGAAGGTGATGTTGCGCGAACCCAGCTCACGGGCGAGCGAACGCGCGAAGCCGACCAGGGCGGCCTTGGAGGCGGCGTAGTTCGCCTGGCCGGGGCCGCCCATCAGGCCGACGACCGACGAGATGAGGACGACGCGGCCCTTCTTGGCGCGCAGCATGCCGCGGTTGGCGCGCTTGACGACGCGGAAGGTGCCGGTGAGGTTGGTGTCGAGAACCGAGGTGAAGTCCTCCTCGGACATGCGCATCAGGAGCGTGTCCTTGGTGACGCCCGCGTTGGCGACCAGGACCTCGACGGGGCCGTGCTCGGCCTCGATCTCCTTGTAGGCCTGCTCCACCTGCTCGGTGTCGGTGATGTCGCACTTCACAGCGAGGAAGCCGGCCGGCGGCTCACCCGAGCGGTACGTGATCGCGACCTTGTCGCCGGCGTCGGCGAACGCACGGGCGATGGCGAGGCCGATGCCCCGGTTGCCTCCGGTGACGAGAACCGAGCGGCTCAACGGATCACCCTTTCGATAGCGGTCCTGCGCGCCTGCCCGGTACTCCCTGGTTGACAGACGGCCTTGTCGAAAACCTATCGGTCGGCCCGCGCCACGGGACAATCGGGCACCGACAGTGGCTCGGGGGACTCGCTGTCGGGTCTCTACAGAAAGAGCCGACTCCGAGCGGAAACGTGTGGTCCCCGCACCTGTCCGCGCGACATGATCGGACTCCACAGGCCACGACAGCAGGGAGACCTCCGTGCCTCATTCCATCGACGAAGCCTTCACGGCGCTTCCGCTACGCGCCCTGGCCGACGCCGCGCTGGCACGCGCGCGTGCGCTGGGGGCCGAGCACGCGGACTTCCGGTTCGAGCGGGTGCGCAGCGCGTCCTGGCGGCTGCGGGACGCCCGGCCGGCCGGTACGTCGGACACCACCGACCTCGGGTACGCGGTGCGGGTCGTGCACGGCGGCACCTGGGGGTTCGCGTCGGGCGTGGACCTGAGCCTGGACGCCGCCGCGAAGGTCGCCTCGCAGGCGGTGGCGATGGCGAAGCTCTCCGCCCAGGTGATCAAGGCGGCCGGTTCGGACGAGCGCGTCGAGCTGGCCGCCGAGCCCGTGCACGAGGAGCGGACGTGGATCTCGTCGTACGAGATCGATCCCTTCTCGGTGCCCGACGAGGAGAAGGCGGGGCTGCTGGCGGACTGGAGCGCCCGGCTGCTCGCGGCGGACGGCGTCAACCACGTGGACGCGTCGCTGCTCACCGTGCACGAGAACAAGTTCTACGCCGACACCGCGGGGACCGTGACCACCCAGCAGCGCGTCCGGCTGCACCCGCAGCTCAACGCGGTGTCGGTCGACGAGTCGAGCGGCGAGTTCGACTCGATGCGCACCATCGCGCCGCCCGTGGGCCGCGGCTGGGAGTACCTCACGGGGACCGGCTGGGACTGGGACGAGGAGCTGGCCCGGATTCCCGAGCTGCTCGCGGAGAAGATGCGGGCGCCCAGCGTCGAGGCGGGCCTCTACGACCTCGTCGTAGACCCTTCGAACCTCTGGCTGACGATCCACGAGTCCATCGGCCACGCCACCGAACTGGACCGCGCGCTCGGCTACGAGGCCGCCTACGCCGGCACCTCCTTCGCCACCTTCGACAAGCTCGGCAAGCTCAAGTACGGCTCCGAGCGCATGAACGTCACCGGCGACCGCACCGCCGAGCACGGCCTCGCGACCATCGGCTACGACGACGAGGGCGTCGAGGGCCAGTCCTGGGACCTGGTCAAGGACGGCACCCTGGTCGGCTACCAACTCGACCGCCGCATCGCCAAGTTGACCGGCTTCGACCGCTCCAACGGCTGCGCGTACGCCGACTCCCCCGGCCATGTCCCCGTGCAGCGCATGGCCAACGTGTCGCTGCAGCCGGACCCGGCCGGGCTCTCCACGGAGGATCTGATCGGCGGGGTCGACCGCGGGATCTATGTGGTCGGCGACCGGTCGTGGTCGATCGACATGCAGCGCTACAACTTCCAGTTCACCGGGCAACGCTTCTTCAAGATCGAGAACGGCCGGATCACCGGACAGTTGCGGGACGTCGCGTACCAGGCGACGACCACCGACTTCTGGGGGTCCATGGCGGCCGTCGGCGGCCCACAGACCTACGTCCTGGGCGGCGCCTTCAACTGCGGCAAGGCCCAGCCGGGCCAGGTCGCCGCCGTCTCGCACGGCTGCCCGTCGGCCCTCTTCACGGGCGTCAACATCCTCAACACCACGCAGGAGGCCGGTCGATGAGTCCTCGTACGAACAAGCCGCACGAGATCGTCGAGCGCGCCCTCGAACTGTCCCGGGCCGACGGCTGTGTCGTCATCGCGGACGAGCACTCGACCGCCAACCTCCGCTGGGCGGGCAACGCGCTGACCACGAACGGTGTCACGCGCGGGCGCACGCTCACCGTCATCGCGACCGTCGACGGCAAGGAGGGCACCGCCTCGGGGGTCGTGTCCCGGTCCGCCGTCACCCCGGAGGAGCTGGAACCGCTCGTACGCGCCGCCGAGGCAGCCGCGCGCGGGGCCGAGCCCGCCGAGGACGCGCAGCCGCTCGTCACGGGTGTCGCTCAGTCGCCCGACTTCACGGACGGCCCCTCCGAGACCTCGTCCTCGGTGTTCACCGACTTCGCCCCGGCGCTCGGCGAATCGTTCGCACGCGCGCGTGCGGGCGGCCGCGAGCTGTACGGCTTCGCCAACCACGAGCTGGTGACCAGCTACCTCGGTACGTCGACCGGGCTGCGCCTGCGCCACGACCAGCCCAACGGGACGCTGGAGCTGAACGCCAAGTCCCCGGACCGTACGCGCTCGGCCTGGGCCGGCCGCTCGACCCGGGACTTCAAGGACGTGGACCCGGCGGCCCTGGACGCCGAGTTGGCCGTACGACTGGGCTGGGCCGAGCGGAAGATCGAACTGCCCGCCGGGCGGTACGAGACGCTGCTGCCGCCGACCGCGGTCGCCGACCTGTTGATCTACCAGATGTGGTCGGCGTCGGGGCGGGACGCGGTCGAGGGCCGCACGGTGTTCTCCAAGCCGGGCGGTGGCACCCGCGTCGGCGAGAAGCTCACCGAGCTGCCGCTGACGCTGCGCAGCGACCCGAACGAACCGGGCCTGGAATCCGCCCCGTTCGTGCTCGCCCACACCTCCGGGGGCGACCAGTCGGTGTTCGACAACGGGCTGCCGCTGGCGGCGACCGACTGGGTGCGCGAGGGCGAGTTGCAGCACCTGTTGACGAGTCGGCACAGCGCGGGCCTGACCGGGCTGCCGGTGGCTCCGTCCATCGACAACCTCATCCTCAGCGGGGGCGAGGACCGCTCCCTGGAGGAGATGGTCGCGAGCACCGAGCGCGGGCTGCTGCTCACCTGCCTCTGGTACATCCGCGAGGTCGACCCGGCGACGCTGCTGCTCACCGGGCTGACCCGGGACGGCGTCTACCTCGTCGAGAACGGCGAGGTGGCGGGCGAGGTGAACAACTTCCGGTTCAACGAGTCGCCGGTGGATCTGCTGGGGCGGGCCACCGAGGCGGGGCGGACGGAAAAGACGCTGCCGAGGGAATGGAGCGACTGGTTCACTAGGGCTGCGATGCCCGCGCTGCGGGTGCCGGACTTCAATATGAGCTCTGTCAGTCAGGGCGTATAACCTCGTACCTGATCCACGAGACCATCCCAAGGAGATACGAGAACCGTGACGGACATCGTCGACGAACTGCAGTGGCGGGGGCTCATCGCCCTCTCCACTGACGAGGACGCATTGCGCAAGGCGTTCGCGGACGGTCCCGTCACGTTCTATTGCGGTTTCGACCCGACCGCGCCCAGCCTGCACCTCGGCAACCTCGTGCAGATCCTGACCATGCGCCGGATCCAGCAGGCGGGCAACCGTCCGCTGGGCCTGGTCGGCGGTGCCACGGGTCTGATCGGCGACCCGAAGCCCAACGCGGAGCGGACGCTCAACTCGCCGGACGTCGTGGCCCAGTGGGTCGAGCGGCTGCGCGCGCAGATCGCCCCGCTGCTGGACTTCGAGGGCCCGCACGCGGCGATCATGGTCAACAACCTGGACTGGACCCAGGGCCTGTCGGCCATCGAGTTCCTGCGGGACATCGGCAAGCACTTCCGGGTCAACAAGATGATCGCGAAGGAGGCCGTCTCCCGGCGGCTCAACTCCGACGCGGGCATCAGCTACACCGAGTTCAGCTACCAGATCCTCCAGGGCATGGACTTCCTGGAGCTGTACCGCAGGCACGGCTGCACGCTCCAGACCGGCGGCAGCGACCAGTGGGGCAACCTCACCTCGGGCACCGACCTGATCCACCGGGTCGACCCGGAGGCCGTGGTGCACGCGCTGGGTACGCCGCTGATCACCAAGGCCGACGGCACCAAGTTCGGCAAGACGGAGTCCGGCACGGTCTGGCTCGACCCCGAGATGACCACGCCGTACGCCTTCTACCAGTTCTGGCTGAACGCGGACGACCGGGACGTCTCCAAGTTCCTGCGCATCTTCAGCTTCAAGTCGCACGAGGAGATCGAGGAGCTGGAGCGGCAGACCGAGGAGCGTCCGCAGGCGCGTGCCGCGCAGCGCGCGCTGGCCGAGGAACTGACGACGCTGGTGCACGGCGCCGAGCAGACGGCCGCGGTGACCGCCGCGTCCAAGGCGCTGTTCGGGCAGGGCGAGCTGGCGGAGCTGGACGAGAAGACGCTCGCCGCGTCCCTCTCCGAGCTGCCGCACGTCCAGGTCGCCGAACTCGGCCCGGTCGTCGACCTGTTCACCGAGGTCGGCCTGGTGGCGAGCAAGTCCGCCGCGCGGCGGACCGTGAAGGAGGGCGGGGCCTACGTGAACAACGTGAAGGTCGCCGCGGAGGATGCCGTGCCGGGCACGGAGGATCTCCTTCATGGGCGGTGGCTGGTGCTTCGGCGGGGCAAGAAGAATCTTGCCGCCGTTGAGGTCACGGGCGCTTGAGCGCATGGCGAAGGGGCGGTTTCCCGGTTCGGGAGGCCGCCCCTTCGCCATAGGGATGTCAGGCTCGTTGTTTGTTCTTGCCGATTGTCGCCATGTACGCCATGTCGACCACGAAGACGATGATGATCGCGGCGATGAGCTGGAACGCGTGGCGGCTCCAGTCGATGCCCCTGGTCGCTTCGACGCCGAACGCCCGGGCGATCGCGTTGCCGACGATGGCGCCGAGAATGCCGCAGATGGTGGTCAGCCAGAGCGGACTGTGCTGCTTGCCCGGGATGATCGCCTTCGCGATCAGGCCCAGCACGAATCCCACGATGATCGCCCACAACCAGCCCATGGCTGCCTCCTTGTACGGCTCGACGTGAGCATTACGCCAAGTGTGGGCCCGGTCGCCGTACGCCGCATGTCGGGTAGGGCCGTACGTGGTATGGCGCAGGTTGCTCGCCCGGACCTGGGGTGCCCCGGTCTCGAAGGCGGCGCAGGCGCGGCGTAACGTTGGTGGTGTCGGGGCCCGGTTCCCGGATCGGGTGCGAACCGGGGTTGCGGGCCGGGGAGAGTCCGATGCGGGCGGATGGTGGAATGTGATGCGGAAGCTGCACGGCGAAGGCAACGCCCAGGTGTTCCGGATCACCGGAGCCCGGACGGGACTCGCGGAGGATGTCCGCGGTCGGCAGCGCCGGTACGTCATCTCGATGTCGATCCGTACGGTGTCGGTGATTCTCGCCTGTTCCCTGTGGAACGTCGAACGGCACGTCGCGATCGTCGCGTTGGTTCTCGGTGTGCTTCTCCCCTATGTCGCCGTGGTGATCGCGAACGCCGGGCGGGAGAACGCGCCCGGTCTGCCGTCGACGTTCGTCACCGCGCCGCTGCGGCCGATGATCATGCCGCCGCGGTCGGACGAGGGCGTCGCGGAACCCGTCCCGGAAGAGGTCGTGCCGGAGCCGACGCCCGGTGCCCGGGGCGAACCGCAGGGCCGGTCGTGACCATGGCGAACGTGCCATAAACGGAAGTCGGCTCCGCACCAAGCTCAAGAAAAGCTCAGATCAATCATGTTGTTCCGGTGCCGAGCGACCGGTTACCCGTGACATACTTCGTACGCGCTCCGCATCCCCCGTCGGAGCGACAGACCGACGCCGGGCAGCTCCCCCCGTGGCTGCTCGGCGTCGCCTTTTCAGCGCATCTGTGAGACGAATTCCGTGAGTTCCCGTGAGTGACGAGACACCCATCTGCTCCGCGAAGGGCTGCCGCGCCGACGCCGTGTGGGTCCTCGTGTGGAACAACCCGAAGGTCCACACGCCGGAGCGGCGCAAGACGTGGCTCGCGTGCGAGGAGCATCGCGAGCACCTGTCCCAGTTCCTCGGTGTACGGGGCTTCCTGAAGGACGTCGTCAAGTTCGAGGACTGGGAAGCGCCCGAGACCTCGTAACGCCCGTTCGAAGTCCCGTCAGGACCCCTTCGTCTACGACGGCTGCTCAGCCGCCGATCGCCGACATCGGGCGGTCCGGCTGGAGGAACGACGGGTCGTCCAGGCCCGAGCCCGCCTTCTTGCCCCACATCGCCTGGCGCCAGATGCGGGCTATCTCCTCGTCCGGGGCGCCCGAGCGCAGGGCGGTACGGAGGTCGGTCTCCTCGCGGGCGAACAGGCAGTTGCGTATCTGGCCGTCGGCGGTCAGGCGCGTGCGGTCGCAGGCCGCGCAGAACGGGCGGGTGACCGAGGCGATGACGCCCACGCGGTGCGGGCCGCCGTCCACGATCCAGCGCTCGGCCGGGGCCGAGCCGCGCTCGTCGGTGTCTTCGGGGGTCAGCTCGAAGCGGGTGCGGAGGGAGGCGAGGATGTCGCCGGCCGTGACCATGCCCTCGCGCTTCCAGCCGTGCTGGGCGTCCAGGGGCATCTGCTCGATGAAGCGCAGCTCGTAGTCGTGCGCGACGGCCCAGGCCAGCAGGTCCGGGGCCTCGTCGGCGTTGTGGCCCGGCATGAGCACCGAGTTGATCTTCACCGGGGTCAGGCCCGCGTCGTGAGCGGCTTCCAGGCCCGCGAGGACGTCCTTGAGTCGGTCGCGGCGGGTGAGGGTCTTGAAGACGTCCGGGCGCAGGGTGTCCAGGGAGACGTTGACCCGGTCCAGGCCCGCCTTCTTCAGGGCGGTCGCCGTGCGCTTGAGGCCGATGCCGTTGGTGGTGAGGGACATCCGGGGGCGGGGCTTAAGGGCCGCGACCCGCTCGACGATGCCGACCAGGCCGGGGCGCAGCAGGGGCTCGCCGCCGGTGAAGCGGACCTCCTCGATACCGAGGGAGGTGACCGCGATGTCTATCAGGCGGACGATCTCGTCGTCCGTGAGGAGGTCGGGCTTCGCCAGCCACTGCAGGCCCTCCTCGGGCATGCAGTACGTACACCGGAGGTTGCACCGGTCGGTCAGCGAAACCCTCAGGTCGGTGGCCACTCGGCCATAGGTGTCGATGAGCACGTGGGCCTCCTCCCTCGATTCGGATCGCATGTTTTCCGACACCTGCGAGCCTACGCGACACCTCTGACAACGAGAGCGGCCCGATCCCACGAGGTACGACGGGGCCGCGTCGTAGGGATCTACGACGCGGCCGTCGGCGTGGGGGGACTCGGAGCGACTCAGTGGGCTCCGGTGCCGGTCAGGGACCGTACCTCCAGCTCCGCGTACTTGGCGGTGTCGGGCTCCTCCTTGGAGAGGATCGTGCCGAGCCAGCCCAGCAGGAAGCCGACCGGGATGGAGATGATGCCGGGGTTCTCCAGGGGGAACCAGTGGAAGTCGACGTCCGGGAACATCGAGGCGGGTTTGCCGGAGACGACCGGCGAGAACAGGACCAGGCCGACCGCGGTGACCAGGCCGCCGTAGATCGACCACAGGGCCCCTGAAGTCGTGAAGCGCTTCCAGAAGAGGCTGTAGAGGATGGTCGGGAGGTTGGCGGAGGCGGCGACCGCGAAGGCGAGGGCCACCAGGCCGGCGACGTTCAGGTCGCGGGCGAGGGCGCCGAGGAGGATGGAGACGGCGCCGATGCCGACCGTGGCGTACCGGGCGGCGGCCATCTCCTGTTTCTCCGTCGCCTGTCCCCGCTTGATGACGTTGGCGTAGATGTCGTGGGCGAAGGAGGAGGACGAGGCCAGGGTGAGGCCGGCGACGACCGCGAGGATCGTGGCGAAGGCGACGGCCGAGATGCTGGCCAGGAGGATGGCGCCCCAGTTGGAGTCGACCCCGCCCAGATGGAGGGCCAGGAGGGGGGCCGCCGTGTTGCCCGCCTTGTTGGAGGCGATGATCTCGTCCGGTTTGATCAGTGCCGCGGCGCCGAAGCCGAGGGCCAGGGTCATCAGGTAGAAGGCGCCGATGAGGCCGATGGCCCAGTTGACCGACTTACGGGCGGCCTTGGCGGTGGGCACCGTGTAGAAGCGGATCAGGATGTGCGGCAGGCCGGCGGTGCCGAGGACCAGGGCGATGCCCAGGGAGATGAAGTCCAGCTTGGTGGTGCCGGTGGCGCCGTACTTGAGGCCGGGGTTCAGGAAGGCGGAGCCCTTGCCGCTGTTGTCGGCGGCCTTGCCGAGCAGGTCGGAGACGTTGAAGTTGAACTTCAGCAGCACCAGGAAGGTCAGCAGCAGGGCGCCTGCGATGAGCAGGCAGGCCTTGACCATCTGGACCCAGGTGGTGCCCTTCATGCCGCCGATGGTGACGTACACGATCATCAGGACGCCGACCAGGGCGACGATGCCGATCTTGCCCGCGTCGCTGGTGATGCCCAGGAGCAGGGAGACCAGGACGCCCGCGC
This sequence comes from Streptomyces hokutonensis, assembly GCF_000376565.1. Lineage (GTDB taxonomy): Bacteria > Actinomycetota > Actinomycetes > Streptomycetales > Streptomycetaceae > Streptomyces > Streptomyces hokutonensis. Next base: position 32,373 of record NZ_BARG01000020.1, read on the forward strand.
CGGCCATCTGGGCCAGCAGGTAGAAGATCGACACCACGATGGTGGAGGTGCCGGCCGCCGTACGGACCGGCCGCTGGCGCATGCGGTAGGCGAGGACGTCGCCCATGGTGTAGCGGCCGGAGTTGCGCAGCGGTTCGGCCACCAGGAGCAGGGCGACCAGCCAGGCGACCAGGAAGCCGATCGAGTACAGGAAGCCGTCGTACCCGAAGAGGGCGATGGCGCCGGCGATGCCGAGGAAGGACGCGGCCGACATGTAGTCGCCGGAGACGGCCAGGCCGTTCTGGAAGGCGGTGAACTGCCGGCCGCCCGCGTAGAAGTCGGCGGCGCTCTTGGTCTGGCGGCCCGCCCACACGGTGATGACGAGTGTCGCGGCGACGAAGACCGCGAACAGGGTGATGATCAGCGGCCGGTGCTGGCTCGCCTCGCCGGCGGCCAGGGTGATCACGGGGCTCATGCGCCGCCCTCCATCCGGGACTTGATGGCCTCACCCTTGGGGTCGAGCTTCGCGGCCGAGTACCGCGAGTACCACCAGGCGATGAGGAACGTGGTGAGGAACTGGCCGAGGCCCAGAACGAGGGCGACGTTGATGTTGCCGACGACCTTGGTGTCCATGAAGTCGTCCGCGTAGTTGCACAGCAGGACGTACAGCAGGTACCAGGCGATGAAGGCGACGGTCAGCGGGAAGGCGAAGGAGCGGTGGGCGCGGCGCAGTTCGGCGAACTCCGCGCTCTCCTGGACCTGTTCGAACTCCTCGGTACTGGGGAGTTTGCGTTCGGCTTTCGAGGGCGGTGGTGTCTCGGTGGCCACGGTGTCTCCTCGCGTTGCGGACATGCTGGTTGCGACCTCACAGACCTACGGATCACGCCACCAGGAGTGATCGGGCGACTCCCCTGCGCGATATCGAGGGGGTCCCCGATCCTGCTGGCGCTTCCTGCCCAAGGTCACGGCGCCACGCGTGGACCGGTTCAACTCCTTTGACTTCTTTCAGGACTCGCCTTTGGGAAGTCATTGCTGGCCAGCCCTCGCGGGAGATAACTTCAGCTGGCACCACTCGTCATGTACCTGCCCGAACGGCACCACGTCTCGGGCCATCTCGTTTCCGGATGATGTGGAGATCCCATGGCTCATCTGCGCCCCAGACACCGGCTCGCCCTCGCCGTGCCGGTCGTGCTGTCGCTGACCGCCTCGCTCGGTTTCCTCCCGTCGGCGGCTTCGGCGGTCCCGATCACCGAGACCACCGCACAGGCCGCCGACGCGCCCAACCTTTCGTATGTGGTCAACACTCGACTGGACCACCGGACGATCAACACGGTCAAGAAGGCGATCAATGCGGCCGGCGGCAGCATCGTGGAGACGTACGAGCAGATCGGCGTGATCGTCGTGCACTCGGCGAACCCCGACTTCGGGCTGATCATCCGCAAGGTGCCCGGTGTGCAGTCGGCCGGCGCCACGCGCACCGCGCCGCTGAGCCTCGCCTCGACGACCGACGAGGGCGCGGTGCAGTACCTCTCCAAGGAGCAGGCCGCGAAGACGGCGAAGGCCTCCGCCACGGCCGGTGACAGCGAGCCCCTCGAGGCCGACCAGTGGGACCTGCCCGCGATCGGCGCCGACAAGGCCGCGAAGATCAACCCGGGCAGCAAGAGCGTGACGGTCGCCGTCATCGACGTCGGCGTCGACGACACCCACCCGGACATCGCCCCGAACTTCTCCCCCTCGCAGTCCGCGAACTGCGTGGGCGGCAAGGCGGACACGACGTACGGCTCCTGGCGTCCCGTGGACTCCGCCCACTACCACGGCACGCATGTCGCCGGTGAGATCGCCGCCGCCCGCAACGGCATCGGTGTGGCGGGGGTGGCCCCAGGCGTGAAGGTCTCCGGGATCACCGTGGCCGAGCCGGACTCGACCCAGCTCTTCTACCCGGAGAGCGTGGTCTGCGCGTTCGTGTTCGCCGCGGATCACGGCGTGGAGATCACCAACAACAGCTACTACGTTGATCCTTGGCTGTACAACTGCATGGACGACCCCGATCAACGTGCCATCGTCGACGCGGTCAACAGGGCCCAGCTGTACGCCCAGAGCAAGGGCACGCTCAATGTCGCGGCGGCCGGCAACTCCAACGACGACCTCGACTCCGACGCCCTGGTCGACGACTCCAGCCCCGACGACTCCACCGCGGTGACCCGGACGGTCGACCCGCACGAGTGCTTCGACGTGCCGACCCAGCTGCCGGGTGTCGTGACGGTGAGCTCGGTCGGTGTCACGAAGGCCAAGTCGTACTTCTCCAGCTACGGCAAGGGCGTGATCGACGTGGCGGCGCCGGGCGGGGACGCCCGGCAGATCCCGGACACCCCGTCGAAGAACGGCCGCATCCTGTCCACGCTGCCGAACAACACGTACGGCTACCTCCAGGGCACGTCGATGGCGACCCCGCACGTCGCCGCCGTGGCCGCGCTGCTGAAGTCCACCCACCCGCACGCCTCTCCGGCCCAGCTCCAGGCGCTGCTGAAGGCCGAGGCGGACAACCCGGGCTGCCCGACCGACGTGTACGACACCAACGGCGACGGCATCGCGGACGCGACCTGCGTCGGCGGCAAGCGCGTCAACGGCTTCTACGGGTTCGGCATCGTGAACGCGCTGCGGGCGGTCAAGTAGCTCGTACCTGTTCTCTCTGTTGATGCAGTTGATGCGGGCCGGGCGGGATCTCGATGATCTCCGCCCGGCCCGTTCATGTCTGCATCGCCACCCCAGATATATTGATCGAATCAATACTGCATAGTTCAGTCATGACTGACATCAAGGTGGCATGGGCCGCGCTGGGCGGCGATCCCGCCCTGGTCCCGGGTATTTCGACCGTCGCGCGCCACGGGGCGCTCGAAGCACGGCTTCCCGTACGGGAGTTGGCCCGAGCCTGCGTGGGAGCGTGCGCGCTGGCCGCCGCCGAGCTGGGGGCGCGGCGGGCCGGGCGCGCGGAGGTGCCCGGGGTGCGGGTGGACGACGGGGCCGTCGCCACGGCGTTCGTCAGTGAGCGGCATCTGCTGATCGACGGGCGGGCGCCGGTCTCCTTCGCGCCGCTGTCGCGGTTCTGGCGGACGGCCGACGGCTGGGTCCGCACCCACGCGAACTATCCGCACCACCGGGCACGGCTGCTGGACGCGTTGCGGCTGCCGGGTGACGCCTCCGTGGCGGACGTGGCCGACATGCTCGCCGAACGGTCCGCCTCGGAGGTGGAGGAGACCGTGTACGGCGCCGGAGGCCTCGCGGTCGCACTGCGGACGGCGGCGGAGTGGGCCGTACACCCGCAGGGAGTCGCGGTGGCCGGGCGGCCTCTCGTCGAGCGCGAGCGGCTCGACACGGCACGCGCGCGTGCGCTGCCGCCGCTCGACGGCGATCCGTTGCTGCCGGCCGCCGGGGTGCGTGTGCTCGATCTGACCCGGGTGATCGCGGGCCCGGTCGCCACCCGCACGCTGGCGCTGCTGGGCGCGGACGTGCTGCGCGTGGACGCCCCGCAGTTGCCCGAGGATCCCGACGCGCACGCCGACACCGGTTTCGGGAAGCGGTCGACGCGGCTGGATCTCGGCCTGGCGGCCGACCGGCGGACCTTCGAGGAACTGCTCGGGCAAGCCGATGTGGTCGTCACCGGGTACCGGCCGGGCGCCCTCGACCGGTTCAGGCTCTCCCCCGGGGCGCTGGCCGGCCGCCGGCCCGGGCTGATCGTGGCGCAGTTGTCGGCGTGGGGCGCGTACGGGCCGTGGGGCGGGCGGCGCGGGTTCGACAGCCTGGTGCAGGTCGCCACCGGCATCGCGGCCACCGAGGGGTCGCCCGAGCGGCCCGGCGCACTGCCCGCGCAGGCTCTCGACCACGGGACCGGGTATCTGCTGGCGGCCTCGGTGCTGCGGGCGTTGACGGACCGGTCGGAGGAAGGCTGCGGGCTCGTACTGCGGCTGGCGCTGGCACGGACCGCGGCTTGGCTGACAGCCGGAGAAGCGGGCGAATCGGTGAGCGGGAGCGAGCCGAGCGGGGCGGCGTACAACCAGCCGGATGCCTGGCTGGTCGAGACCGGCAGCGGTATCGGACGGCTGCGGCACGCGCTGTCGCCGGTCTCCTTCGCCGGCGGGCCCGTGAACTGGGCGCGCCCGCCGGGTCGTTGGGGCACGGACCCGGCTCGTTGGGCTTGATCCGGGGGCGGGGCGGAAACGTACCTATGAGCGGAATCCGGTTCCGCCAGTTGTTTTGTTGCACTTGCCCGGTTCTGTGACGGCTGGTGAAGATCTTGGGGTGACCTTGATACGACCGACTGTCGAAGCGGCCGACACCAGTGGCCCCGGGCGGCGCCCCGGTACGCGCCGGGCCGTCGCCGTACTGGCCCTGGTGCTGCTCGCCGCGCTGATCCCGCTGCTCGGCCCGTCCGCCGCGCTGCACGACACCGGGGAGGCCGCCGCGCCCGGTGTCGGCGGCATCGCGCTGCTGCGGGCGGTGCTGTTCGCCGCGCTGTGCGTGCCGTTGGGCGAGTTGTTCGTGAACCGGCTGGCGCGCACCGTGCCCGGCGCTCCCCCGAACGGCCCCCGGAGTTGGGCCCTGTACGCGGCCGGTGCCGGTTTCGTCGCCGCGCTGGGACTCGCGTCGGTCGTGGCGACGGGCAATCTGGTGCCGCACAGCCTCGCCGAGATCGACGTCGGCGGCCTCTACCAGTCCCGCGACGGGAAGCTGGCGCTCCTGGAGGTCAACGGGTTCGCGGTGGCGGCCCTGTGCGCCCGGTCGCGCCGGCCCGCTCTGCAGGTGTGGCCCCTTGCCGCCGTGGTCCTCGCGGAGGCGCTGCGCGCGCACCCGGTGGGCGAGCACAGCGCGCTGGTCGGCTCGGAGCTGACCCTGGTGCATCTGACGTGCGCGGCGCTGTGGGTCGGCGGGCTGCTGCACGCGCTGCGGACGCTGCGGCAGTGGCGGGATTCCGCGGCCGGCGCCGCACTGTTGGGCCTCTACGCGCGCGTGGCCGCCGTGCTGCTCGCCGCGATCACCGCGACGGGGGTGTGGAGTTCGCTGCGCAGGATGCCGGCCGGCACGATCCTGGACCAGCTGACGACGACGGCGTACGGGCGCACCCTGCTCGCCAAGGTGCTGCTCGTCGCCACCGTCGCCGTACTCGCGCTGTGGGCGCGCCACCGGCTGCGGCGGGCCACCGATCCGCTGGCCGCCTGCTCACCCGCGCGGGCCGAGGTCGTCGTCCTGGGGGTGGTGGTCGTGGTGTCCGGACTGTTGACGGCCCTGCCGGTGCCGATCCGCTGGCATTGATCGAATCAACTCTTGACCGACTCCGGCGTTGATCAACCGTTGACGACCAGGACCTTGAGAGCCGTGCGCTCGTCCATCGCCTTGTAGCCGTCGGGTACGCCCTCCAGGCCGACCGTCAGGTCGAAGACGGGCGAGGGGTCGATGGTGCCGTCCAGGATGTCGGGCAGCAGCTCCGGGATGTACGCGCGGACCGGCGCGACTCCGCCGCGCAGGGCGATGTTCCGGTCGAACATGACGCCGAGGTCGAGGCCGGTGCCGCTGCCGTGCGGCACGCCGACGAAGCCGATTGCGCCGCCGTCGCGCGTGATGTCGACGGCCGTACGCATGGACTGCTCGGTGCCGACGGCTTCGACTACGGAGTGCGCGCCCTGGCCGCGGGTGAGTTCGCGGACGGCCTCGACGGCGGCCTCGCCCCGTTCGGCGACGACGTCGGTGGCGCCGAAGTCGCGCGCGATGTCTGTGCGGGCCTCGTGGCGGCCGAGGGCGATGATCCGCTCGGCGCCGAGGCGCTTGGCGGCGAGCACGGCGCACAGGCCGACCGCTCCGTCGCCCACGACGGCGACGGTGGCGCCCTTGCGGGCGCCCGCGCCGAGGGCCGCGTGGTGGCCGGTGCCCATGACGTCGGAGAGGGTCAGCAGGGCGGACAGCAGGTGGTCGTCGGAGGCCGCCTCCTTGGGGAGCCGTACGAGCGTGCCGTCGGCGAAGGGCACGCGTACCGCCTCGCCCTGGCCGCCGTCGTAGCCCACGGCACCCCAGAAGCCGCCGTGCACGCAGGAGGTGGTGAGGCCCTCGCGGCAGTACGCGCAAACGCCGTCGGACCACATGAAGGGCGCGACCACGAGGTCACCGGCCCTGACGCCGTTCACCTCGGAGCCGGTCTCCTCGACGATCCCGAGGAACTCGTGTCCGATCCGCTGCCCCGGCTGCCGGGCCGCCTCGCCGCGGTACGCCCACAGGTCGCTGCCGCAGATACAGGCGCGCAGCACCCGGACCACGGCGTCGGTGGGCAGCTGCACCATCGGCTCGGGCACGTCCTCCACGCGCATGTCGAACGGGGCGTGGATGGTGGTGGCGCGCATGGCGAGGGTCCTTCTCGTCGCTGGTCTGCTGGTGCGGTGCGCTCAGGGGGTGGTCGAGCGCACTTCACGGTACGCCGCCGCCGGTGCGGGCCGCGCATCGAGGGCGCCCCGGACCAGCAGGAACTGCGCCGCCGCATAGGTGAGCATGATCCAGAAGTCGGGCCGGGGCAGCTGCGGCCAGTCGGCGACACCGGTCGCGATGAGGGTGTCGGAGAGCACGAAGAGCGCCCCGCCGAGCCCGGCGACCGGCCCGAGTCTGGTGGCCGCGGCGTAGGCCATGGCGGTCAGGAGGGTGCTGTAGCCGGCGACGGGGACACGGAGGCCGGCCGGCAGGCCGGGCCACAGCAGGACGACCAGGGTGACGAGGGCGACCGCGAAGCCGACGGCGAGCAGACCCGCACGCGCGCGTGGCGGACCCTGGCGCCGGAACAGGACGAGGTAGCAGATGTGACCGGCGGCGAAGGAGGCCATCCCGGCCATGAACGCGGGGTCGGTGTCGGAGAGCAGCAGGACGTCGCCGCCCCAGCCGCACAGCAGAGCCGCGACCAGGAGCCGGGGGCCGCCCGCGCGGGCGGCGAACGCGGCGAGCAGCGGCATGAGCAGAGGCTTGGCGACCAAGTGGCCGGCGCGGAAGCCCACGACGAGGGCGGCGAGGTCGAGGGCTGTGGCGAGGACGAAGGCACCCAGGAGCGCCCGGGACGCTCTCACGCGGCCACGGACTCCTCGGCCTGCTCCACCGCGGCCACCGGCGTCCAGCCCGGTCCCCGGAACACCCGCCCCGCGCGCTCGCGCCAACCGGTCGCCGCCTTCAGGTCCTTGGCGATGGCGACGTACTCATGGGTGGCGACCTTGATCGGGTTGAACGTGTTGATGTTCTTCGTCAACCCGTAGACGGGCCGGTCGACCTCCGGGACGAACGACCCGAAGAGCCGGTCCCAGACGATCAGGATGCCGCCGAAGTTGCGGTCCATATAGCCGCCCTGGGAGGCGTGGTGGACCCGGTGGTGGGACGGCGTGTTGAAGACGAACTCAAACCATCGGGGCATGCGGTCGATGCGCTCGGTGTGGATCCAGAACTGGTAGACGAGGTTCACCGAGGAGCAGAACGCCAGCGCGGCGGGATGCACACCCAGGGCGACGAGCGGAACGTAGAACGGCCATACCGTGAGGGTCGTCCAGGGCTGGCGCAGGGCCGTGGTGAGGTTGAACCTGCGGCTGGAGTGGTGGACGACATGGCAGGCCCAGAGGATGCGGATCACGTGGTGGCCGCGGTGGGACCAGTAGTAGAAGAAGTCCTGCCCGAGCAGCATCAGCGGGATCGTCCACCACAGCACCGGCACGCGCAGCGGCGTGAGTTCGTAGATCGCGGTGTAGATCGCGACGATCGGGATCTTCCAGAGGAAGTCGAAGACGAGGCTCCCGAGCCCCATGCCGACGCTCGTGGCGGCGTCCTTCGCCTCGTAGCCCGCCGCGTCGTCGTCGGGGTGGACGCGCACGCTGATCATCTCGATCACGGTGAGCAGCACGAAGGCGGGTATCGACCAGAGCACGGCATCGGGCAGGTTCGGCATGGGTGAACCGTAGGACCGTAAATCGGTCACGACTAGACGTTGTTACCCACAAGTATTACCGGGAGTACGCGCTTGCTTGTTGGCGATCTCCGCCAACGGGCCCGCCACGCCCGGGTTGTGGTCCCGTTACACCCCCACCGCCCCCAGCAGTGCCCCCGCCGCATAGGTGACCCCCATCGCGAGTGCCCCGCCCATCACGTTCCGCAGCATCGCCGGCCTCGTGTCCGCCGCGCCGAGCCGTGCGCTGCTCCAGCCCGTCAGGAGCAGTGCGGCCAGCGACGACACCACGGTGACGCCGAGGCGCCAGCCGGCCGGGGGCAGGACGATAGCCAGCAGCGGCAGCAGCGCGCCGACCGTGAAGGACAGGAAGCTCGCCCAGGCCGCGTGCCAGGGGTTGGTGAGGTCGTCGGGGTCGATGTTGAGCTCCACGCGCGCGTGGGCGCGCAGCGCGTCGCGTTCGGTGAGCTGGGCCGCCGCCTCCATGGCCACGTCACGGGTCAGACCGCGGTCCTGGAGGAGTTCGGTCAACTCCTCCAGCTCGGCCTCGGGTTGCTCCTTCAGCTCGCGCTTCTCCTGGGCCAGGGCGGCCTTCTCCGAGTCGCGCTGGGTGGAGACGGACACGTACTCCCCCGCCGCCATCGACATCGAACCGGCCAGGAGTCCCGCGAGGCCGGCCGTCAGCAGCGCCGAGCGGTCGTCCGTGGCGCCGGCCACGCCGACGACGAGCCCCGCGGTGGACACGATGCCGTCGTTGGCCCCAAGTACCGCCGCCCGCAGCCAGTTCAGCCGCGAGCCCAGTGTGCCGTTGTGGGCCTCGTCGTGGGTCTCGTCCTTGGTCGGTTCCGTCACACTCCGGAGGATCCCACCCCGCGCGTCACCACACCCGCACCGACGCCCCCCGCGCGAACACCGGACTCGTGGCGTCCGCCGGTGGCTCCTCCAACGGCTCGGCGATCTCGGTCACCGTCGGTCCCACCTTCGCCGCGATCGGGTCCAGGAGGTCCAGGTCGAAGCCGTACACGCGGGCCGCGTTGCCGCCGAGCATCGCGGCGACCTCGTCGCTCGGCACGCGCGCGTACGCGAAGCGCAGGCCCTCCCTGGAGTACGGATAGGTGCCCTCGTCGTGCGGGTAGTCGCTGCCCCACATGATCTTCTCGATGCCGATGCGGTCGCGCAGGGGCACCTCGTGCGGGCGCATGAAACTGGCTCCTACGAAGCAGTTGTCGCGCCAGACCTCGGACGGACCCTTGCCCATCGAGGCGGCGAGCCCCGCGCCGAACCTGGACTCCGCGGTGGTCGCCTTCGACGCCGCCGCGACGAGGCGCCCGTGGTAGTAGTCCAGCATGTCGAGCACCCCGGGTATCCAGCCGGAGCCCTGCTCGGTCAGCACCAGCTTGAGGTCCGGGTGGCGGCGGAAGGCACCGCCGAAGATCAGGTGCCACAGGGCGCGGTGCGAGAACCAGGTCGTCTCGACCATGAACACCGCGCGGGCGGCCGGTTCGTCGCCGAGGGGCGGGGCCGCCGAGCCCGCGTGGTGGTTGACGGGCACGCCGAGTTCCGCGCACACGGCCCAGATCGGGTCGTAGGTCGACGAGTACAGCTCCGGCAGCCCCGAGCCCGGCGGGGTGCCGGGGAGCAACAGGCCGCCCCTGAGGCCCGCTTCGACCGCCCAGCGGATCTCCCGGACGGCTTCCTGGACGTCGTTCAGGAGGATCTGGAAGACACCCGCCCGCCGGCCCGGCGCGGCCCCGCAGAAGTCCGCCAGCCAGCGGTTGTGGGCGCGCAGACCGGCCCAGCGGAGCTCGAACTCCCCGGCCGTCGGCGCGGGCGCCATGAGGGAGCCGGACGGGAAGAACGGCGGGACGGTGTTCGGGAAGACGACCTCGGCGACGATCCCGTCCTGTTCGAGTTCCGCGATGCGCCGCGCGGAGTTCCAGTTCTTGTCGGCCGTGTCGGCGACCAGGTCCTCGTACGGGTTGACGTACGTGGCCGCCCACGCGTCGAAGTCGTCGTGGTACCGCTTCTCCAGGTAGGGCCGGTAGTCGAGGAGATCGGCGCCCGCGTGGCAGTCCGCCGAGATGACCGTGTACCGGTCCGCGCCCGTGGGGCCCGTGGCGCTCATGGAGTCACCCCCAGCACCGGGAAGTCGTGGTCGGTCAGCCAGTGCCGGCCGACCTCGCGGGAGCGCGCCCAGGACGCCCTCACGGCCTCCTGGTCGTCCTGCTGGCCGAGTTCGGCGGGGGTGGGGCCGATCCGGCGGGCCAGCGGCTCCAGGGCCGCCACGTCGAAGCCGAAGGCGTCGGCCGCCGCCAGGCCCAGCATGCGGCGGGTCTCGTCGACCGGGATGTCGTGGAAGGTGCGCTTCAGCCACGCGCGCGTGTCGGGCCAGGTGCCCTCGGGGTGCGGGAAGTCGCTGCCCCAGAGGATGTTGTCGACGCCGATCTCGTAGCGCTGGGCCAGTTCGCGGCGCTTGGTGTTGGTGGCGCAGACGAAGACCTGCCGGTCTAGGTACTCGCTCGGCGGGCGTTTCAGCTCCGCGAACGGCGAGAGCTTCTTGCCGCCGTGGGCGCCCAGGTAGAGGCGGTCCATGAACCACAGCTGGTTCGGCAGCCACCAGCAACCCGACTCCGCGACACCGAACTTGAGACCCGGGTGGCGTTCGAAGACCCCGGACCAGAGCAGGAACCAGAGCGGCCGGGCGGGCCACCAGGTCACCTCGCTGACGTAGATGCCCAGGTGGTCGCCGTACTCGTGGCGGGGCGCGGCCCCGGAGTGGGTCAGTACGGGCATCGCGCACTGGGCGGCGGCAGCCCACACGGGGTCGTAACGGCGGTCGTGGTAGGGCTCCTTGTCGACCCACATGGAGGGGATCATCAGGGCGCCGAGCCCGGACTCCTTGGCGCGGTGGATCTCCGCGACGACCTTCTCCGTGGGGGCCGTCACCGGCAACAGGGCTACTCCGCAGTGCCGTTGGGGGTTCTCGGAGACGAAGTCGGCGAGCCAGCGGTTGTGCGCCTGCGCGCCCGCCATGCCCAACTCGGGGTCCTGGTCACCGGAGAGACCGAGACCGACGCCGAAGGGCGCGGCCGTCTGGCTGTCCACGGCGTCGGCGTCCGGGAAGACCACCTCGGCGGCCACCCCGTCGCCGTCCAGCTCCTTGAGGCGCTGCGCGGTGTCCCAACCCCCGCGCAGGCCTTCCTCGTTGTCGTGGAACCACTTGGCCGCGAACGCCTCGTTGCGGATGCCGAGCCGGGTCATCTCCTCGCGGCGCCGGTCGCGTCCGGCGAGGAACTCGTCGAAGTCCCGGTGGAACCGGGCGTCCAGATAGGGCCGGTACTCCTCGGTGGGCAGCCCGGCGTGGCAGTCGGAGGAGATGATCAGGTACGGCTCCTGGTCGGTCACAACAGCCCCCTCAGTCCAGGATGAAGCTCTCTAGGTACGACGGGTTCGCCCGGTCGAGCATCGATGCAGCCCGGGCCCTGATCTGGGCGTCGCTGTGCTCGCTCTCGGGCAGCAGCCAGAAGCGGTCCGCGCGGATGCCGTCCACGACGAGGTCGGCGACCTCCTCGACGGGCGTGAAGGCCACGTCCTTGCCCGCCGCCTTCATCGCGCTCTCCCACTGGTCGAGGCTGCGGTAGGGCGTCCTACGGGGGCGCTCTTTCGCGTACCGGGCGGGCCGGTTGCGGTGCGACTCCCACAGGCCGGTGCGCAGCATGTGCGGCCCCGGGAAGAGCACCGAGGCGCCCACGCGCGCGTGCTCGGCCTTCAAGTGGGCGTACAGGGACTCGGTCATCGTCACGACGGCGGCCTTGGTGACGGCGTACACGGAGGCGGTGGGCAGCGGGGCGATACCGCCGTCCCCGGAGGACGTGTTGACGACATGACCGGGTTGACCGGACTTGATCATCCTCGGCACGAACGCCTGGATGCCGTGGAAGACGCCCCACACGTTGACGGCGAACGCCCACTGCCAGTCGTTGGGTTCGTGCTCCCACATCCGGCCCTCGGCGCCCGAGCCGACCCCCGCGTTGTTGCACAGGACATGGACGGCGCCGTACGTGTCGTACGCCGACTCGGCCAGATCCAGGACCTGTTGGCGTACGCCGACGTCGACCACGCGCGCGTGCACGTCGGCACCGTCGGCGCGCAGATCGGCGGCGGCCTTGTCGAGGGCTCCCTCCTCGACGTCGGCGAGGACCACCTTGAGCCCGTCGGCGGCGAATCTCCGTGCCATCGCGAGTCCGATCCCGCTCGCGGCCCCGGTGACGACGGCAACCTGACCCTCCCTCAACTCCATCAGACGCTCCCCTCGGGTGGGCCGTCATGGACCTGTTGCGGATCGTCGTAGCGCTGGTGGATGTACGGCAACAGGGCCCGCGCGTCGACCCGTTCGACGACCTTGCCTCGCTGGTCGCTGGTCTTCTCGCCGATGGTGATGTCGACGAGGGTGCGTACGGGGAGGTCGGCGACCGGGTCGTACATGGACTCGCGCAGGACGACGTCCCCGGTGACGCGTTCGAGGCGGCGGACCTTCTCGTTGCGCAGGCAGTGCACGAGCACCGGGTCGGCGTCGAAGCCCGAACCGTCCACCGCGGGAAGGAACTTGAAGTAGAAGTCGGTCTTCTGCGTCGGCCCGGGGAGGGGCAGTTCCTCGCTGACCGCGCCGCGCACCTCGACGAAGGCGATGCCGTGCCGGGCCAGGGACGCGTGCACGACGAGGCCCACGCGTTCGACGGTCACCTCGCCGAGTTTCTTGGGCTCGCCGAAGACCTCACGGCCGCCGGTGAGGGCCCGTTCGTGGGTCATCGGCATGACCAGCGGGTACCAGCCCTCGACGCCGTCGTGCGCGGCGGCGACCGCGAACGAGCCCGCGCCCAGGGGGTATCCGGTCAGTTCGACCTTGCTGATGTTCACCCGGACCAGGGGCCGCCCGGTGGGCTTGAGGGGTGGCGGCAGGACCGCCGCGACCGCGTCCGGGTCGCTCTCCCAGACAGCCACCACACCGGTGGACCAGATGTCGGGGAGCTTCGCGCTCGCCGTGCGTGCGGCGGCGATCTCCGCCTCGGTCCGTGCGCCGTACCGTACGCGTGCCATACGCCGTACCGCCCTTCGTAGGCCGTCATCCGTCAGGCGGGCAGCACGCTTGCACCGGGCGGGCGAAAGGTCCATAGCCACGCGCGCGTGCGTTCGGCGGACCCGAACGGGCGGGCGGGACAAGGCACCTGAGGGACAGGGCTGTCAGTGACGGCCCGTATCCTCAGTGACCATGCTCGAAGACCACTCGCCCGCAGTGTCCGCAGCCACTCCGTGGCCGGCCGCGTATCCCCAGGGGTATGCGGTGGTTGACGTGGAGACCACCGGTCTGGCCCGGGACGACCGGATAATCTCCGCGGCCGTGTACCGGCTGGACGCGCTCGGCGAGGTCGAGGACCACTGGTACACGATGGTCAACCCGGAGCGTGATCCGGGCCCGGTGTGGATCCACGGTCTGACGAGTGACGTACTGGAGGGCGCGCCCCTCTTCAAGGACATCGCCGAGGAGTTCGCGACCCGCCTGGAGGGCCGGGTGCTGGTCGCGCACAACGCGGTCTTCGACTGGCAGATGATCGCGCGGGAGTACGCGCGCGTGCAGATCGATCCCCCGGTGCGGCAGCGGCTGTGCACCATCGCGCTCTCCAAGGAGCTGGCCCTCCCGCTGCCCAACCACAAGCTGGAGTCCCTGGCGGCGCACTTCGGTGTCGTGCAGCAGCGCGCGCACCACGCGCTGGACGACGCGCGCGTGCTCGCCGAGGCGTTCCGGCCGAGCCTGCGGGCGGCGGCGAGCAGCGGCGTACGGCTGCCGCTGCACGAGTGCCGGCCGCTGACCGAGTGGACCGCGGACCGGCCGGCGCCCCGGATCGGTCACCAGGGGGGCGGCTACAGCGGCTACGGGGCGGGCAGTTGGCGTCCCGCGCGCAAGCGGCCCGCGTGCCCGTACCCGAACCCGGGACGGTTCGAGGACGGCAAGCCGCTCAAGCAGGGGATGCGGATCGCGTTCTCCGGGGACACGTCCATCGAGCGCGAGCTCCTGGAGGACCGTGCCGTGGAGGCCGGTCTGCATGTCGCCACGAGCCTGTCCCGGCTGACCAGCCTGCTCGTCACGAACGACCCGGACTCGGGCACCTCGAAGGTGGTCAAAGCGCGGCAGTTCGGCACGCCCGTGGTGGACGAGGCGGCGTTCGGGCAACTGCTCCGGGATGTCGAGCAGGCGGACTGAGCGCGCCACGGGGAGCCGTACGGACGGGTGATTGGGGCGCGACTCGCCCCACGCCCGCTCGCCCGTGCCGGGCGGACGGCTCACCCTGTGGCGCATGGCGAGATGTGAAGTGTGCGGCAATGACTACGGCATGAGCTTCGAGGTGCACGCGCAGGGCGCGGTACACGTCTTCGACTGCTTCTCCTGCGCGATCCACCGCATGGCCCCGATCTGCGAGCACTGCCGGGTGCAGATCATCGGCCAGGGCGTGGAGGTCGAGGGCCACTGGTTCTGCGGCGGCCACTGTGCCCGGGCGGAGGGGAAGGTGGGGATCATCGACAAGGTGTGAGCCGCCGGCCCCAAGGGGCCCCTTCCGGTACCCCCCTCAATGCGCCCCACGACCGAGTTGTACGGTCGTGGGGTGTACCGCTTCCTGATGTCCCGGCAGTGGGTGATCCTCGCGTTGATCACCCTCCTCCTGATCCCCACGATGATCAGGCTGGGCATCTGGCAGATGCACCGCTACGAGATGCGCAGCGCCCGCAACCAGCTGGTCACCAACGCCCTGCACGCCAAGCCGGTCCCCGTGGAGCAGATCAGCACCCCCGGACACGCGGTCACCCGCACCGAGAAGTACCGCACCGTCACCGCGACGGGCACCTTCGAGACCTCCAAGGAAGTCGTCGTCCGGCGCCGCACCAATGACGACGACGAGGTCGGCTTCCATGTACTCACCCCGTTCGTGTTGACGGACGGCAAGGTGGTGTTGATCAACCGTGGATGGATCCCGGCGAACGGCGCGCAGACCGCCTTCCCGAAGATCCCCGCGCCGCCGAGCGGCACGACCACGATCACCGGGCGCCTGATGGCCGACGAGACGACCGCGGCGAGCGGCATCAAGGACATCAAGGGCCTGCCCGACCGGCAGATCATGTTGATCAACAGTGAAGAGCAGGCGAAGCGGCTGCACGCCCAGGTGCTCGGCGGCTACGTCGAGCAGACGGCACCCGAGGCGAAGGGCGGCACCCCGGAGCAGATCTCCGACCCGGGCAAGGAAGACGCCCCGCTGAACTACGCGTACATGATCCAGTGGTGGCTGTTCGCCGCGGCCGTACCGGTCGGCTATGTCGTCCTGGCCCGCCGCGAGGCCCGCGACCGCCGGGAGGCGGCGGCCAAGGAGCAGGAGACAGAGCGGGCGGAACCGGCGACGGTCTGACCCGCCGCGCTTCACCCGCCCGGCCCCGACCTGGGATTGCGTGGTCGATACTCCGGGAACCCGCACCCCGTGCACCCACGTATCGAGGACTACGCCCTCATCGGCGACGAACAGACCGCGGCCCTGGTCGGCATGGACGGCTCGGTCGACTGGCTGTGTCTGCCGCGCTTCGACTCGGCCGCCTGCTTCGCGAGACTGCTCGGCGACGAGGAGAACGGCCACTGGCGCATCGCCCCCGAGGGCGCGGACCGCTGCACCCGCCGCGCCTACCGCCCCGGCACCCTGGTCCTGGACACGGAATGGGAGACCGCCGAGGGCACGGTGCGCGTCACCGACCTGATGCCCCAGCGCCATCGCGCCCCCGACGTCGTACGCGTCGTGGAGGGCCTCAGCGGCAAGGTCACCGTCCGCAGCACGCTCCGTCTGCGCTTCGACTACGGCGGGGTCGTGCCGTGGGTGCGCAGGTCCGACGGGCACCGGGTGGCCGTCGCGGGCCCCGACTCGGTGTGGCTGCGCAGCGAGCCGGAAGTGCGCACCTGGGGCGAGGACTTCAGCACCCTCTCGGAGTTCACCGTCGAGGCCGGTGAGAAGGTCGCCTTCGTCCTCACCTGGCATCCCTCGCACGAGCCGCGTCCGCCGCTCGTCGACCCGTACAAGTCGCTGCGGACCAGCGTCGCGGACTGGGAGCGCTGGTCGGCCCGCTGCCGCTACGACGGCCCCTACAGGGACGCGGTCGTACGTTCCCTGATCACCCTCAAGGCCCTCACCTACCGTCCGACCGGCGGCATCGTCGCCGCGGCCACCACCTCGCTGCCCGAGGAGATGGGCGGCGTACGCAACTGGGACTACCGCTACTGCTGGCTGCGCGACTCCAGCCTCACCCTGGGAGCCCTGGTCGCCGCGGGCTACCACAAGGAGGCCGAGGCCTGGCGCGACTGGCTGCTGCGCGCGGTCGCGGGCGATCCGGCGGACCTGCAGATCATGTACGGCGTGGCGGGCGAGCGGCGGCTGCCCGAGTTCGAGCTGCCGCACCTGACCGGCTTCGGCGGCTCGGCTCCCGTGCGGATCGGCAACGGCGCCGTCAACCAGCTCCAACTCGACGTCTACGGGGAGGTGATGGACTCCCTGTGGCTGGCCCGGCGGGCGGGTCTGTCGCCCAAGCCGCACATGTGGTCGCTGCAGAGCGTCCTCCTGGAGTGGCTGCGCGCGCAGTGGCAGCAACCCGACGAGGGCCTGTGGGAGGTGCGCGGCGGGCGCCGGCACTTCGTGCACTCCAAGGTCATGGTGTGGGTGGCCGCCGACCGGGCCGTACGCACTCTGGAGGAGTACGCCGACCTCCCGGGGGACCTGTCGGGCTGGCGCGAGCTGCGGGACGCGGTGCACAAGGACGTGTGCGAGAAGGGCTTCGACCCGGTACGCAACACGTTCACGCAGTACTACGGCTCGCAGGAACTCGACGCCGCCCTGCTGCTGATCCCCCGCTTCGGTTTCCTGCCGCCCGACGATCCCCGGGTCGTCGGCACGGTCGACGCGGTGCAGGCGGCGCTCGGCCACGACGGCTTCGTACGCCGCTACGACACCGCCGCCGACACCCCCGTGGACGGACTGCCGGGCGACGAGGGCACCTTCCTGGCGTGCTCGTTCTGGCTCGTGGACGCGCTGCACATGACGGGCCGTACGAAGGAGGCCCGGGTGCTGTTCGAGCGTCTGGTGGGGCTCGCGAACGACGTGGGACTGCTCGCGGAGGAGTACGACCCGGTGGCAGGCCGTCAGCTGGGCAACTTCCCGCAGGCGTTCAGCCACATCGGCCTGGTGAACACCGCCCTCGCCCTGTTCGGGGGCGAGAAGGCAGGATAGGAGCCATGGATCTTGGACTGAAGGACCGCGTGTACGTCGTCACCGGGGCCACCCGTGGACTGGGCAACGCCGCCGCGCGCGAGCTGGTGGCCGACGGCGCGAAGGTCGTCGTCACCGGGCGGGACGAGAAGCGGGCCACCGAGGCGGCGGCCGCACTGGGGCCGAACGCGGTGGGCGTGGCCGTCGACAACGCCGACGCGGACGCGCCGGCCCGGCTGATCGCCGCCGCGCGCGAGCACTTCGGGGGCTTCGACGGCATCCTCGTGAGCGTCGGCGGACCGCCGCCCGGGTTCGTCGCGGACACCACCGACGAGCAGTGGCAGGCCTCGTTCGAATCGGTGTTCCTGGGCGCGGTACGGCTCGCCCGCGCGGCGGCCGGGGAGCTGGAGGCTGGCGGGGTCATCGGCTTCGTGCTGTCCGGTTCGGTGCACGAGCCGATCCCCGGGCTGACGATCTCGAACGCGCTGCGGCCCGGCCTGGCCGGTTTCGGCAAGTCCCTCGCGGACGAGCTGGGCCCGCGCGGCATCCGCGTCGTCGGACTGCTGCCCGCCCGCATCGACACGGACCGCGTGCGCGAGCTGGACGGCCTCTCCGCGGACCCGGAGGCCACCCGCGCGGCCAACGAGTCGCGGATTCCGCTGCGGCGGTACGGGACGCCGGACGAGTTCGGGCGTGCGGCCGCGTTCCTGCTGTCGCCGGCCGCGTCCTATCTGACGGGGATCATGCTGCCGGTCGACGGCGGGATGCGACACGGTTTCTGACGCACCGTCAACTGACCCGCTCCGCGCGGTGCTTGACGCCCGTCAGCTGTACCTCCGTAGGGAGTGCGTCCAGGCCCGCCGATTCGCGGGCGTGGGCCAGGGCGTTGGCCGTCAGGTGGTCGAGGGCGACTCCGGGGTCCACGTGGGGTTCCAGGCTGAGCCGGACGCGGGCCTCGGGTGCCGTGCGCGTGCCGGCGAGCCGCACGTGCGCGTGGGCCACGCCGTCCAGGTCGCCCGCGTCGGTGGCGAGGACGCCCTCCAGGGCCCGGCCCCGCAGCAGCGCGCCCTCGCCGTCGCCGGTGCGGACGGCGACCTCGGTGAGCCGGCGGCGCCGTAGCACCGCGACGAGCCACCACAGGGCCAGCAGGACGACGACGGCGAGCACGGCGAGGACCGTGGGCCACCACCAGCCGTCGTGCCGCCAGCGGGTCCGCCGGGCGTCGCTCAGCAGGACGTCGTGACGGCCGTCGTAGATCCACCAGGACGGCGGCTTCACGCCCAGCCCGACGGCCAGCACGGAGCCGCCGAGTACGACCAGCAAGAGACCCACGACACCGGTCACCACACGGTTGACGATCCTGAGCACCGGCCTCACCTCTTCCGTCCGGAACGGCCGACGTGCAACGACAGGGCGGGCGGCCTGGCCAGCCCCAGACCGGTGATCGCGTCGGTGAGCACGGCGTCCAGGTCGGCCCGTACGTCGTCGAGTTCGCGGAAATGGGACACCGCGCGGACATCGGCTTTCGTCCGGCTCGTGCGTACCCGCACCGACTGCACGCCCGAGACCTCCATGGCCCGGTCGCGCAGCACCATCGCGGCGGCCGCGCGTTGCAGGCCCGCGCGGACGTCGGCGTGGGTGCGGCGCATCGGCAGCACCTGGCGCAGGCCGGGCGTGAGCGCCAGCACGATCAGCCAGAGGCCGAGCACGGCGGCGATGCCGGCGCCGACGAGGACCCAGGTGTCGTCCAGGGGCCGCTGTGCGAGCTGCCGGGTCAGTTCGCGGCGCCAGTGCGCCGAGGGCCGTTCGGCGCGCACGGCGGTGATGTCGTAGAGCAGGGCGCCCGCGCCGACGAGCAGCAGGGCGGCGACGATGCCCGCGGGAACGCGGCGCGCCGACCAGAAGCGGCCGTCCTTCCCGCCGCCGTCGACCAGGGGGGCGGGACCGCGGTCCGCCGCCGGGTCGTACCCGCCGGGTCCGGGGTCGGTCTCCTTCTCGATGACCGGTAGTCGTTGGGTCGTGCCTTCGGAGCCCTGGGGCTCGCTCATCGCGTCCTCCCCTGTGCCGCGCCGTGTGCCGGTGCCGGATGCAGCCGTTCCACCTGTACGGCGACCTCGGGCACCTCCATGCCCACCAACGCGCGTACCCGCTGAACCACCTGTCGACGCACCCGAAGACAGCGGTCGCCGATGTCGCAGGGATAGTCGAGTTCGAGGTGCACGCGCACGCGTGCCGTTTCGTGGTGGACGACCACGGTGGCATGCGGTGGCGCGGCGTCCGGGTGCAGCGGTCCGAGGGCCTCGCGCGCGGCCTGCACGGCGATCTTCGCCACGACCCGGTCGGCGATCCGGGTGGCGCCCCGCTCGCCCGGTGGGACGGCCGCCGGGGGTCTGCCGCGCTCGTCGACCGCGCCGCCGGCGCCGCTCACGGACGTCACCGCCGCCGGTCGTCGCGCGAGCGGAAGAAGTCGCCGAGTTCCAGGTCCCCCTCGAGGAACCGGCCGACGACGAACCCGATGGCGCCCAGGGCGGCCACCAGCAGGAACGCGCCGAACCCGCCGAAGTATCCGGCGAAGCCCAGCGCCATTCCGGCGATCATGCCGACCACGGCCCTGCTCATCCTGCGCTCCTCAGCTCGTTCGTCGCCCCGCTGTTCGTGGATTCATCCGTCGGCCCGGTCACTGGAGCCGGGGCTCCGGTTCGTCGTCCTCCTCGTCGGGCAGCTTCACGTCGCTGACCGCGATGTTGACCTCGACGACTTCGAGTCCGGTCATCCGCTCCACGGCCGCGATGACGTTCTCCCGTACGGCCCGGGCCACATCGGCGATCGACACCCCGTAGTCGACGACGATCTCCAGATCGAGGGCGGTCTGCACCTCGCCGACCTCGGCCTTCACTCCCCGGGACACCGACTTCGAACCGCCGGGCACCCGGTCGCGCACGGCCCCGAAGGTGCGGGACAGCCCACTGCCCATGGCATGCACGCCCAGGACGTCCCGCGCGGCCAGCCCGGCGATCTTCTCCACGACCCCGTCGGCGATGGTCGTACGCCCCCTGGACGCCGGGTCACCCCCGCCGCGCTTGGTGGGGGTCTTACGGGTCTGCAGCGGCTCCCGCTCGCCGTCGGGGTCCTGCGTCCGGTTCCGCTCCGTCATGTCGGTCATCGCCGTACGTCCCTTTCGGTCGTCGTCCTTCGACCACGGTAAGTGCGGTTCCATTCTCCCGCGCCGGGGATGCGGCAGGCTGGAGGAATGACGGCGGACGCATGGACGCGAGTGGTACGGCAGCAGTTGGGGCTCGGCAGGCTGTTGCCCCTGGGTGACGAGCGGGACGGCGCGTGGATCGCGGAGCGGGCGGCCGAGGCCGTGCTGCGGGGCGTGGCGCGGCATGTACGGGGCGTGCGGCTGGGCGCGTTGCGCATCGGGCTCGCCGATCCGGAGGACGTGCGCGAGCCCGCCGTACCGGCACCGCCGGGGGCGCTGCCGCCCGGTCCGCTGCGGATCACGGCCGACTTCGCGGCCGTGGCGACCGAGCCCCTTCCGGAGACCGCGTCCCGGTTGCGCGCGGCGCTGGCGAGGGCCGCTGTGGAGCGCCTCGGGCTGGTGGTGGCGGAGGTTGATCTACAGGTGACGGCCCTGCTGGACCAAATGGACGACGTTGACCGTGTGGACGATGTGGATCGTTCCGCCGCCGAAGTTGACCATGTTGATGACCTTGAGCAGATGGTCAACGTTGACGACGGCGGCGAGTCCCTGATCATCGCGGCCGCGCTCGGTGTCCCGGGCGTGACCCGGCTGACCGGAGCGCTGGGCGGGCTGGGGCGGGCGGTGCACATCGAGGAGCGGCAGGACGAAGGTGCGCTGGCGCGGCTGCACGCGCGCGTGGAGATCGCCGTGCGCGCGGACCACCGGGCCGTGGAGGTGGCCCGGGAGGTCCGCGCGAGGGTCGGCGAGGTGCTGCCCGGTCACCCGACCGTGACGGTGCTCGTCACGAGGGTCGGCTGAACCGCGGTCGGCCGAACCGCTGTCGGCCGGCGCCTATTCGCCGACGCCGGCGAGGTCCCGCAGCCGTCGGGCCTGGGCGGCGCGCTCGGCGGCGCGCTGGTCGTCGTACGTACGCCCCTGGACGCCCTGGAGCAGCGCCTTGGTCTCGATGACGGCGTCGCGCGGCGCGGCCAGCAGGGCCGTCGCGAGCTCGCGCACGGTGTTGTCGACCTGGTCGGCGGGCACGGCGATGTTCGCCAGGCCGGTGCTCACCGCCTCCTCGGCCGCGACGAAGCGCCCGGTCGCGCAGATCTCCAACGCGCGGGCGTAGCCGACGAGCCCCACGAGCGGGTGGGTGCCGGTCAGGTCGGGCACCAGTCCGAGGCTGGTCTCGCGCATGGCGAACTGCACATCGTCGGCGACGACGCGCAGGTCACAGGCGAGGGCGAGCTGGAAGCCGGCCCCGATGGCATGGCCCTGCACGGCGGCGATGGACACGATGTCGCTCCGTCGCCACCAGGTGAAGCCCGCCTGGTACCCGGCGATGGCCTCGTCCAGCACGGCGTCGTCGCTGTGCGCGAGGTCGATGAACGACGGTTCGCCGTCGAAGCCCTCGGGCGTGAACGCCTGCCGGTCGAGGCCGGCCGAGAAGGACTTGCCCTCGGCACGCAGCACCACGACACGGACGGAGCCCGGCAGCAACCGCCCGGCCTCCGCCAACGCCCGCCACAGAGCGGGACTTTGGGCGTTGCGCTTGGCCGGGTTGGTCAGCGTCACCGTGGCGATCGCGTCGTCGACGGTGAGCCGTACGCCGTCCTTGTCGAGTACGGGACCGAGGTCCTTGTCGTCCTGTTCGGGCGAAGCCATGGGGCGCCTCCGATGTGTGCGGTCAACAGAGCAGAGCTAAGTGACTGCACAGTAACCACCCGGCCGGTCAGTCGTCCGACCGGGTGGCCACCATCGAAGCCGTCGAGCCGCTCGGGATCAGGCCGAAGCCTTCTTGCCCCGGGTCGCCCCGCCACGCCCACGAAGCGTGACGCCCGACTCACTGAGCATCCGGTGGACGAAGCCATACGAGCGGCCGGTTTCCTCGGCCAGCGCTCGGATGCTCGCACCGGAGTCGTACTTCTTCTTCAGGTCTGCCGCGAGCTTGTCGCGCGCGGCGCCGGTTACCCGGCTGCCCTTCTTCAGAGTCTCGGCCACCCGTGCCTCCTCATGGGAAGTGCGCTCTTGGTCTCCTCATGATCACCCCTCCAAGCGTTCATGGCCACCCATTCGGCAAGGTCCGTAAGACAAGGTTTTGACGACAGGAGCGCGTCCCCACAAGTGGAATATGGAATTCCAGACGATCGTGTCCGCACGGCCGAACGAGTCGCTCCGCGAAATACCTGGTCAGAGACGCGGAACGGCCGAGCCCTTGTCGATAAAGGACTCGGCCGGAAAATTGATGTAGGACACACCTCGGTACGAGGAGATCTCACACAGATGGTGGATCACCGGTAGGCCGAATGATCCATACGCCGTGGATCAAGCATTCGATCAAGCCGGTTCGATCAGGCCAGGGCGACAAGATCCGCGTAGTCCGCGCCCCACAGGTCCTCGACGCCGTCCGGCAGCAGGATGATCCGCTCCGGCTGCAAAGCCTCCACGGCACCCTCGTCGTGGGTGACGAGGACGACGGCGCCCTTGTAGGTGCGCAGCGCCCCGAGGATCTCCGCGCGGCTGGCCAGGTCGAGGTTGTTCGTCGGCTCGTCCAGGAGCAGGACGTTCGCCGAGGACACCACCAGGGTGGCGAGCGCGAGACGGGTCTTCTCGCCGCCGGAGAGGACCCCGGCGGGCTTGTCGACGTCGTCGCCCGAGAACAGGAAGGAGCCGAGCGTCTTGCGGACCTCGACCAAGTCCAGGTCGGGGGCGGCGGAGCGCATGTTCTCCAGGACCGTGCGCTCCGGGTCGAGGGTCTCGTGCTCCTGCGCGTAGTAGCCGAGCTTGAGGCCGTGGCCCGGGATGACCTCTCCGGTGTCCGGCTCCTCGACACCGCCGAGGAGCTTCAGGAGGGTCGTCTTGCCGGCGCCGTTCAGGCCGAGGATGACGACGCGCGAGCCCTTGTCGATGGCCAGGTCGACGTCGGTGAAGATCTCCAGGGAGCCGTACGACTTCGACAGGCCCTCCGCCATGAGCGGGGTCTTGCCGCAGGGCGAGGGCTCCGGGAAGCGCAGCTTGGCGACCTTGTCGGAGACACGCACCGCTTCCAGTCCGGCGAGGAGTCGGTCGGCGCGCTTGGCCATGTTCTGCGCGGCGACCGTCTTGGTGGCCTTGGCGCGCATCTTGTCGGCCTGCGAGTGCAGGGCGGCGGCCTTCTTCTCGGCGTTCTGCCGCTCGCGCTTGCGGCGCTTCTCGTCGGCCTCGCGCTGCTGCTGGTAGAGCTTCCAGCCCATGTTGTAGACATCGATCTGGGCGCGGTTGGCGTCGAGGTAGAACACCTTGTTGACGACGGTCTCGACGAGGTCGGCGTCGTGGGAGATCACGATGAAGCCGCCGCGGTACGTCTTCAGGTAGTCGCGCAGCCAGACGATCGAGTCGGCGTCGAGGTGGTTCGTCGGCTCGTCGAGCAGGAGCGTGTCCGCGTCGGAGAACAGGATGCGGGCCAGCTCGATACGGCGGCGCTGACCACCGGAGAGCGTGTGCAGGGGCTGGCCGAGCACACGGTCGGGCAGGTTCAGCGCGGCGGCGATGGTGGCGGCCTCGGCCTCGGCGGAGTAGCCGCCCTTGGTGAGGAACTCGGTCTCCTGGCGCTCGTACTGGCGCATGGCCTTGTCGCGGGTGGCGCCGCTGCCGTTGGCGATGCGCTGTTCGTTCTCCCGCATCTTGCGGATCAGGGTGTCCAGGCCGCGCGCGGAGAGGATGCGGTCGCTGGCGAGCACATCCAGGTCGCCGGTGCGGGGGTCCTGGGGGAGGTAGCCGACCTCGCCGGAGCGGGTGACGGTGCCGCCGGCGGGCTGGCCCTCACCGGCCAGGACCTTGGTCAGGGTGGTCTTGCCGGCGCCGTTGCGGCCGACGAGACCGATGCGGTCGCCCTTGGCGATGCGGAAGGTCGCGGACTCGATGAGGACGCGGGCACCGGCACGTAGCTCGATACCGGAGGCGGAGATCACGGTCA
Source organism: Streptomyces hokutonensis (assembly GCF_000376565.1). Classification (GTDB taxonomy): domain Bacteria; phylum Actinomycetota; class Actinomycetes; order Streptomycetales; family Streptomycetaceae; genus Streptomyces; species Streptomyces hokutonensis. The sequence goes on from NZ_BARG01000020.1 coordinate 56,735, forward strand.
GACTCCAGAGCGGGGTCGTAGGCGGAAGGGGCGGCTGAGGACGTTCCCGCCGTCTAATGCGCGAGGAGAATGGCCATGGGCCAAGTCTAACGGGCGGGTGCAAGCGTTTTTTCTGTCTACGGCGGGCCGCTGCCCGGGGCGTGCGGCCCGGGGTGATCCGGCCCACATGGTCCACGGCGATGAGCTGGGCGGTCCGGGCCGGCGCCCGGAAACGGCCGGGCGACGAGCGGTGCCGCGCCGTGACGAACGGCACGCGCGCATAGCGGGCGTCGCCCGTTCGGACGCTTGCCCGGCGCCGCATCGGGGGCGGCGGGCGAGGATGGCGCCAGGGGGTCCACACGCGCGGAGAGCGGGGCCCATGCAGTTCGACGACGACGCCGATCTGGACACCTCCGAGGTGCAGGACGTGCGCGGCAGCCGGATTCCCGGCGGGCGCGCGACCGTGGGCGGAGGCCTCGCGGGGCTGATCGCACTGCTCCTGGGGCTGTTCTTCGGTGTCGGCCCCGACAACCTGGGGTTGTCGTCGGGCAGCGACTCACCGGCGGCGACCGCGTCCTCGCTGGCCCAGGTGCAGTCGTCCTGCCGTACCGGACAGGACGCGAACACCAAGGAGGACTGCCGCATCGTGGCGGTGGTCAACAGCGTGCAGGACTTCTGGGCGCAGGAGTTCGCGCGGCGCGGCGGGACGTACACCCGCTCCCCCACGGTCTTCTTCAGCGGGCAGGTCGCCACCGCGTGCGGGACGGCGACCTCGGCGGTGGGGCCGTTCTACTGTCCGGGCGACCGGAAGGTCTATCTGGACCTGGGGTTCTTCGACGAGCTGCGGACGAAGTTCGGCTCCAGCGGCGGCCCGTTCGCGCAGGCGTATGTCGTGGCCCACGAGTACGGGCACCACGTGCAGGACCTGATGGGCACGCTCGGCAGGGCGCAGGACGGACGGACCGGCGCGAACAGCAACGCGGTGCGGGTGGAGTTGCAGGCGGACTGCTACGCGGGGGTCTGGGCGCATCACGCGACGACCACGAAGGACGAGTCGACCGGGCGGCCGCTGATCACCAGTCTCACGGAGGCCGACATCCGGGACGGGCTGGACGCGGCGGCGGCCGTGGGCGACGACCGGATCCAGGAGCGGTTCCAGGGCCGGGTCACGCCGGAGACCTGGACGCACGGGTCGGCGGCGCAGCGGCAGCAGTGGTTCTACGAGGGTTACCGGACCGGTGACATGGCGCGGTGCGACACCTTCCGCTGACGGCCGTTCCGCCGGTTCGCGGGGCGTTGTCAGTGGCGGGTGCAAGACTCGTCGAAAGCGATCAAAGCGGCGAAAACGCCAAGAGGACCCGATGCACAAGGAAGTGATCGGCATGGCAGCCAAGGACAGCGGGCGTCCCAGCATCTACCCGTCCCTGCTCTACACGGACGCGAAGGCGGCGATCCGGCAGCTCACGGAGGCCTTCGGCTTCACCGAACTCGCGGTGTACGAGGGCGAGGACGGCTCGGTGATGCACGCCGAGCTGACGCAGGGCAACGGCGCGGTGATGCTCGGCTCCAAGGGCCGGGGCGGGCGTTTCGACGAGGCGATGAAGAGCGCGGGACCCGTCGGGGTGTACCTCGTCGTGGACGACGTCGACGCCCACCACCGACGGGCCGTGGAGCACGGCGCGGAGATCCTGATGCCCCCGACGGACCAGGACTACGGATCCCGGGACTACATGGCCCGGGACATCGAGGGCAACATCTGGAGCTTCGGTACCTACGCCCCGGGGATACCGGGGACGGCGGGCGCCTGACCCCGGCTAGCTGCCCCCTGTGTGCACCTGGAAGGCGGCCCGGCGCACGGCCTTGGCGAGCGCCGGGTCGGGGTGGGCGGCGGCGAGCGCGACCAGGACCTGCACGGTGCGCGGGTGGCCCACGGCGCGGACCTCGTCGAGGAGCATGGGGACGGTCGGCTGGATCGCGGACTCCAGGTGGCGCACGAGCAGCGGGGCCTCCCCGTGGTCGGCGACCGCGGCGGCGGTGTCGACCCACATCCAGGTGGCCTCCTCGCGGGTGAGGACCTCGTGGGCGTCCTCCGGGTCGATCCCGTCGTGCTCCGCGAGCCACAGCAGGGCGTACGGCCGCAGGGTCGCCTCGTCGACCGCCGCGCGGACGTCGGGCTCGGCGGGGGCGCCGACGACGCGCAGCGCCTCGAAGGCGAGGCCGCGCAGCAGGGCGTCCTCGCCGCGGGCGGCGTCGATCAGCTGGCCGACCGCGCTGCCCACGGTGCGGGCGGCGAGCCAGGCGCGGTACTCGGCGCGGGCGGCGTTCGGGCGGAGCTGGGAGCAGCCGCGGAGCATGTCCTCGGCGGACTGCTCGATGTTCCCGGCGGGGCTCTGCGCGGCGACGCAGATCTGCTCCAGCTTGACCCAGACCGCCCAGCTGCCGAGCGGGGTGAGGGTGGCCTGGGCGTCGCCGTAGGTGAGGGCACCGACGGAGGCGAGGGCGTGCAGGGCCCAGTCGAGGAGGGCGTCGAGCGGGGTGTCGGCGGCGTCCGGGGGCTGCTGGACCGGCTCGGGCTGCGGGCCGTAGGGGATCTCGCAGCGCTCGGTGCGCAGTTCGGTGACGCGCTGGCCGAGGAGGTCGAGGAGCTGGGCCACGGGGACGGGCCCGGCGGACAGCTGGAGGAAGGAGAGCACCTGAGGCATGGCCGAGACGACCTCGGCGACGGCTGAGGGCTCGTACTCCCGGGGTTCCGGGTGGGCGAGCGACCAGGCGTCGAAGAGGGCGACCCAGCCGCGCAGTACGGCGCTGTCGTCGCGGTCCCAGGCGCGCAGCCGCCAGCCGGGGCGGGCGCTGTCGCCGTGCACCTCGACGAGGCCGGCGAGGCGGGCGGTGTCCCAGTCGGCGCGGACCTGAGCCGGGGTCAGGCCCAGATCCTCGGCCGCGAGTTCGGCGGTCGCTTCGGAGAGGGTGCCTTTGCCGTCGGGGCTCGCGCCGTCACGGCCGGGGCGTAGTGCGGCGTCGGCCCAGTGGGCGACGCGGGCCGCGCCGGCCAGGCCGGAGCGTGCCATTCTGGCCAGTTCCGCGGGGGCCGGTGTGCCCTCCGGAGGACGGGGTGCGGGGCGGCGCGAGCGCCGCTGGTTCATCGCTCGGGGGGCGGCGGCCAGGGGTCGCGGGCGGACGAGTCGAAGCCTGGAGTCGCGCGGGATACGGGACGTCACGGGTGCAGTCTTCCGGTTGACGGTCCGAAAACCCAAACGGAATGTCACGGCGGGCGACGGGGAGGGCCAAGGCAGGGGGTCCCGCGGGCTGCTGGGGACCGGGTTCAGGCCAGTGGTACAGGGCTAAACGGAAGGTCGGAGGGGGGCGGGCAGGTGAGTGGGCCGGGGTCACATCAGCGGAGTCAGGAAGCGGCGCAGGATCTCCTCGTAGGCGGCCGGGTCGGCGTTCCACATGGCGCTGTGCGGGGCCCGGGCGACCGGCTGGAGGGTGATCAGGTCGGGGCGGCGGGCGGCGAAGCGGCGGGAGAGGGACCAGGGGGCGACGGTGTCGTCGGGGCCGTGGAAGATCAGGGTGGGGACCTTGAGCCGGGCGGGGTCGGCGGCCTCGGCGATGCGGTCGCCGTGCAGACCGGTGCGGCCCTGCGCGGCGCGGACCGCCAGCGGCAGCAGCGCGCCCGGGGTGTGCCGGGCGGTGGCGAGGGCGCGCAGCGTCGTCTCCCAGTCGAGCACCGGCGAGTCCAGCACCAGGCCGGAGACGCGGTCGCGCATCCCGGAGTGGGCGGCGGCACGCAGCGCCATGGTGGCGCCGGTGGACCAGCCGTAGAGGACCACGTGCTCGGCGCCGTAGCGCACGGCGTAGCGGATCGCGGCGTCCAGGTCGCGCCACTCGGTCTCGCCGAGGTGGCCCAGGCCGTCGGGGTTGCGGGGTGCGCCGAGGTCGCCGCGGTAGGAGGGGGCGAGGACCGGGAAGCGGTTGCGGTGCAGGAACTCCATGACGTTCAGGGCGAGTTCGCGGGTGGTGGCCAGGCCGTGCACCGCGATCACCCAGGTGCTGCGGGCTCCGGGGACGAACCACGCGGGCAGGGAGCCGAGTTCGCCGGGGATGTCGATGTCGGCGTGGTCCAGGCCGAGGGCGGCGCTCGGGTTGCCGATGTGGACGTTGGGGGTGAGCCACACCTTGTCGCGGGGGTGCAGGGTGCCGTGGGTGACGCATTCGAGGCGGCGTACGACGGTGTCGGCGGAGTGGGGGGCCGTGTCGATCACGGGGCCGACGACCGCGTGGGAGCCGTCGCCGGCGAGGCCGTAGGTGCCGGGGCGCAGGGAGGCCAGGTCCCGGGTGAGGGTGATCTGGCCGGCGGCGGTGGCGTGCACCGTGAGCCGGGGTTCGGTCGGCAGGGGGCGGCCGGGCGGCGCCTTCAGCGCGGCGTCGCTGGCGTACCGGCCGGCGGCGACGCCCACCGCACCGGCCGCGAGGGCCACGGAGACGGCCGCGGCCGTCGCTTTGACTGTGCGCACGGCTCCAGTGTCCCGGCGGACCGGGCTACCGGCCAGCCGGAGGAGGCGGCGGATGGACGCGAGTCCGGGAGGAACCGGGGCGGGGCGGAGCAGCCCCGTCAGCCCGTCGGCCGACCTCAGCCCCACCACCCCCGGTCAGTGCACCCCCGCTCTCCCTGCTCCCGTCACCCCCGCCGCTGCCCATACCCCCGCAACCGCTCCCCCGCCTCGGCCACCTGTTCCTCCGACAGCAGCGTCGGCGACAGCCCGGGCACCGACGACGCCGTCAGCCACAGCCGGCACATCCACTCCAGCTGGGCCGTGCGGTCGAACGCCTGGTCCAGGGAGGTGCCGTAGGCGATCGTGCCGTGGTTCTGGAGGAGGCAGGCGGAGCGGTCGGCGAGGGCCCGGAGCATGTTCTCGGCCAACTCCTCGGTGCCGTATGTCGCATACGGGGCAACCCGGACCGGGCCGCCGAGGGCGCCGGACATGTAGTGGATCGAGGGGAGTTCGGGGACGAGGGTCGAGACGGCCGTCGCGTGGACGGCGTGGGTGTGGACGACGGCGTGGGCATCGGTGGTGCGGTAGACGGCGAGATGCATGGGCAGTTCGCTCGTCGGGAGGAGGGTGCCGAGGACCTGTCGGCCGTCGAGGTCGACACCGACCGTGTCGTCCGGTGTCAGCCGGTCGTAGGGGACGCCCGACGGTGTGACCAGGACGATGTCGCCGACACGCACCGAGACGTTCCCGGAGGTGCCGACGACCAGGCCGTCGGACACCGTCCGGCGGGCCGTGACGACGAGTTCGTCCCAGGCGTCCGCCTCCTCGGGGCGCACACGCCGCCGCCACGGCTCCCCCACAGCCTGTGCGCCCTCCCCGACATCCCGCACGCCCCGCTCGTCCCGCCGCCGCTCAGCCATGCCGCGATCCTGCCAGCCGGTTTCCCAACACGCGCTCGGGCGAGGGCACTTTAAGCCGGAAGCCGCGCAACCGAAAGAGTACATATAGGGATGTAACACCCAGTCAAGCCGCTTGGCCGGAGACCGATCGGCGTCGACAGATCTTCCAATAACCTCTGGGGGATTTGTCGTGCACGCCGCCATTCCCGGGGGAAACATGGCCCGTGATCGCAAACCGCCCCGCCGCCGCACGCACCGCGGCGCCCGTCACCGCGCCCGCCTCGTCGCGGCCGTCACCGCACTCTCCGCCGGCGCAACCGCACTCGCGCTCACGCTCACCGAGATTCCGGCCGCCGCCGCGAGCCCCGCCAAGGGCCACGACGTCTCCTCGCACCAGAAGAACGTCGACTGGCCGAGCGCGAAGGCGAAGGGCGCCACCTTCGTCTACGTCAAGGCGACCGAGTCCACCAACTACGTCAGCCCCTACTTCACCCAGCAGTACAACGGCGCCCGCGCCGCCGGCATCATCCGGGGCGCGTACCACTTCGCCCTTCCGAACAAGTCGTCGGGCACGGCCCAGGCCGCGTACTTCGTGGCGCACGGCGGCGGCTGGAAGGCGGACGGCTGGACGCTGCCGCCGGCGCTCGACATCGAATACAACCCGTACGACAAGAAGCACGGCTGCTACGGCCTGAGCAAGGCGAAGACGGTCGCCTGGATCAAGGCCTTCAGCGCCGAGGTGAAGCGCGAGACGGGCCGCCGTCCGGTGATCTACACGACCGCCCACTGGTGGAACACCTGCACGGGCAGCAGCACCGCCCTGGCCTCGACACACGCCCTGTGGATCGCCCGCCACGAGTCGGCGGACGCGGGCTCGCTGCCCGCCGGCTGGTCGTACTGGACCTTCTGGCAGTACGACAACAGCGGCAGCCTGCCGGGTGATCAGAATCTCTTCAACGGGACGACGAGCCAACTGAAGAAGTTCGCTCGGGGTTACTAGTCCGTACAGACACTCCAGAGACCCCCTCAGTTCATCTTCCGTTCATCCAGGTTGCCTACGGTCAACGCGCCAATGACCTCGAACGATTGCCTGGGTAAATGGAAAGCTTCTCGCTGATTCTCGCGATTGTGGTCGTCACCGCACTCGCGTTCGATTTCACGAACGGTTTCCACGACACCGCCAACGCGATGGCCACCACCATCTCGACCGGTGCGCTCAAGCCCAAGGTCGCGGTGGCCATGTCGGCCACCCTCAACCTGGTGGGCGCTTTTCTCTCCGTGGAGGTCGCCAACACGATCTCCAAGGGTCTCGTCGATGAGAGCGGCATCCGTCCCGAGGTCATCTTCGCCGCCCTGGTCGGCGCGATCCTCTGGAACCTGGTGACCTGGCTCGTCGGCCTGCCGTCCAGTTCCTCGCACGCCCTGATGGGCGGTCTGATCGGCGCCACCATCGCCTCGGCCGGCACCGGCGCGGTCCACGGCGACGTCCTGGTCACCAAGGTGCTGCTGCCCGCGGTCGCCGCCCCGATCGTCGCGGGCGTCGCGGCGATGCTGGCCACCAGGTTCTCGTACACGCTGAGCCGGAACTCGGACGGCAAGGCCGCCGACAAGGGCTTCCGCGTCGGCCAGATCGCGTCCGCCGGACTGGTCTCGCTGGCCCACGGCACGAACGACGCGCAGAAGACGATGGGCATCATCACGCTCGCCCTGATCGCCGGCGGCTCCATCGCCCCCGACTCGGACCCGCCCACCTGGGTCATCCTCTCCGCGGGCCTCGCCATCGCGATGGGCACCTACATCGGCGGCTGGCGCATCATCCGCACCATGGGCAAGGGCCTGACCGACCTCCGGCCGCAGCAGGGCTTCGCCGCCCAGACCAGCGCCGCCGCGGTCATCCTGGCCTCCTCGCACATCGGCTTCTCCCTCTCCACCACGCACGCCGTCTCCGGCTCCGTGATGGGTGCGGGCCTGGGCCGCAAGGGCGGGGTCGTCCGCTGGTCGACCGCGACCCGGATGTTCGTCGCCTGGGGTCTGACGCTGCCGGCCGCCGCGCTGGTCGGCGCGCTCGCCGAGTCCGTGACCGACCTCGGCGACTGGGGCACCGCGCTGGTGGCCGTCTTCCTGATCGCCTCCAGCACCGCGATCTGGATCGTCTCCCGCCGCCAGGTGGTCGATGCCTCGAACGTCAACGAGTTCGAGGAGCCGGCCGGCGTGGTCACCGCCGCGATCGCCGCCGTCACCCCGCCCCCGTCGGTCGCCCTCTCCGAGGGCCTCACGGCGACGATCCCCTCGCCGCCCGTGACCCCGGCCCCCGTCGTGAAGTCCGACCCGGCGACCCCGCCGGCCGCCGCGGTCTGAGCCCGAGCACCCGGTCATCCAGAAGGAAGTAGAAGCATGCACATCGACTGGGCAGCCCTCGGCTCCGTCTTCGGCGTCAGCCTCGTGGTCACCGTCGCCCTGGTGGCCGTCTTCACCCTCGGCATCACCGCCCTCTCCCGCCGCGAACGGGCCACGGCCCAGGGCGACTCCGCGACCCTCGCCCTGACCGGCGCGTACGCCTGCTTCGCGGCCTGCGCGGCGGCGGTGGCGTACGGGATCTACATCATCGTGGCCTGACCGGCCGCCAGTTGGACCGAGCGTGGGGTGCGGGACGGATCACCGTCCCGCACCCCACGCTCGCGTGCCCCCTTCGACGACCCGCGTGTGGGCATCAGCACACTCCTCCCCCGCAGGTCAACAGCAAGTTGACGCCCCTTCCAACACCGTGGTGGACTGCCGGAGCCATGTACGGCGGCAGGAGAGGAAGCCGGTGTGAATCCGGCGCGGTCCCGCCACTGTCACCGGGGTAGACAACCCCGGGAGCCAGGAACTCTCACCGCCGGTCTCGTCGAACCAGGGCGTGGACACCCTGAGTGAGGACATATCGCCATGCTCGGCTGCCGTTCGAGGTCCCGTACCAGCGCAAGTCCCGACTCAGCGACCGGCTGAGCCGATGCGTGCCGATCGCGTCTTCGCGTACGGCGCCGCCGCCGGCCTTCTCGGCGACCACCTGCTCGGCGATCCCCGCCGCGGGCATCCGGTCGCCGCGTTCGGCCGCGCCGCCGGTGCCGTGGAACAGCTGCTGTGGCGCGACCACCGAGGCTGGGGCGCCCTGCACACCGCCGTGTGCGTGGGCACCACCGTCTCCCTCGCCGCCGCGGCGACCTCGGCCCTACGACCCTCCCGTACGGCCTCTGCCGCCCTCACCGCCGCCGCCACCTGGGCGGTCGTCGGCGGGACCTCGCTCGCACGCGAGGCCGGAATCATCGGGCGGGCGCTGGAGGCCGGTGACATCGAGGCCGCGCGGGCACGGCTCCCGCACCTCTGCGGACGCGACCCGCAGGCCCTCGACGCGGACGGGATCGCCCGGGCGGTCGTCGAGTCCGTCGCCGAGAACACCTCCGACGCGGTGGTGGGCGCCCTGGTGTGGGGCGGCATCGCGGGTGTCCCGGGTCTGCTCGGCTTCCGAGCGGTGAACACCCTGGACGCCATGGTCGGCCACAAGTCGGCCAAGTACCGCCGCTACGGCTGGGCTTCGGCCCGCCTCGACGACGTGGCCGGCTGGCCGGGCGCCCGCCTCACCGCCGCCCTCGCCACCGTCGCGGGCGGCGACCCGCGCGGAGCGGTGCGCGCCTGGCGCACCGACGCCCCCAAGCACCCGAGCCCCAACGCCGGTCCCGTGGAGGCCTCCTTCGCGGGCGCCCTCGGCGTACGGCTGGGCGGCACGCTCTCCTACGGCGGCCGGGTCGAGCACCGGCCCGTGCTCAACGGCGCCGGACGCGCCGTCGCCGTACCGGACATCGACCGTGCCGTACGGCTGTCCCGGCGCGTCGGCTGGCTCGCGCTCGGGGTCAGTGTCGCCGGGCGGCTGCTGGTGAAGGGACGGAAGTCATGAGCGGCGGCGGGCTGTTGGTCGCGGGCACCACCTCGGACGCCGGGAAGAGTGTCGTGACCGCCGGGATCTGCCGGTGGCTGGTGCGGCAGGGCGTGAAGGTCGCACCCTTCAAGGCGCAGAACATGTCGCTCAATTCGTTCGTCACGCGGGAGGGCGCCGAGATCGGGCGGGCGCAGGCCATGCAGGCGCAGGCCTGCCGCATCGAGCCGACCGCGCTGATGAATCCCGTTCTGCTGAAACCCGGCGGCGACCGGACCAGTCAGGTCGTCCTCATGGGCAAGCCCGTCGGCGAGATGAGCGCGCGCGGCTATCACGGGGGACGGCAAGAGGCGCTGCTCGGCACCGTGTTGGACTGTCTCGCCGAGTTGCGGGGCACGTATGACGCGGTGATCTGCGAGGGGGCCGGTTCGCCCGCCGAGATCAATCTGCGGCGGACCGACATCGTGAACATGGGCATCGCGCGCAACGCGCAACTGCCCGTTCTCGTCGTCGGCGACATCGACCGCGGCGGCGTCTTCGCCTCCTTCTTCGGGACCGTCGCGCTGCTCTCCTCCGAGGACCAGGCGTTCGTCGCCGGGTTCCTCGTGAACAAGTTCCGGGGTGATGTGTCGCTCCTGGAGCCGGGGTTGGAGATGCTGCACGGCCTGACCGGCCGGCGGACGTACGGCGTGCTGCCGTTCCGGCACGGGCTCGGGATCGACGAGGAGGACGGGCTGCGCATCTCGCTGCGCGGGACCGTCCGGGAGTCGAACACCGCGCCGCCGGTCGGTGAGGACGTGCTGCGGGTCGCCGTCTGCGCGATCCCGCTGATGTCCAACTTCACCGACGTGGACGCGCTGGCCGCCGAACCGGGCGTCGTGGTCCGGTTCGTGGACCGGCCGGAGGAGCTGGCCGACGCCGATCTCGTCGTGATCCCCGGGACCCGGGGGACGGTGCAGGCGCTGGAGTGGCTGCGGCAGCGGGGACTCGCGGACGCCCTCGTCCGCAGAGCCGCGGAGGAACGGCCGATCCTCGGCGTCTGCGGCGGCTTCCAGATCCTCGGCGAACACATCGAGGACGAGGTCGAGAGCCGGCGGGGCTCGGTCGACGGACTCGGAGTGCTCCCCCTGCGCGTGCGGTTCGCGCGCGAGAAGACCCTCACCCGGCCCGTCGGCGAAGCCCTCGGCGAGCGGGTCGAGGGGTACGAGATCCATCACGGGGTCGCCCAACTGACCGGCGGAGAAGCCTTCTTGGACGGCTGCCGGGTCGGCCAGACCTGGGGCACGCACTGGCACGGCTCGCTGGAGTCGGACGGGTTCCGGCGGGCGTTCCTGCGCGAGGTGGCCGCCGCCGCGGGGCGCCGGTTCGTACCGGCCGCCGACACCTCGTTCGCCGCGCTGCGCGAGGAGCAGCTCGACCGGCTCGGCGACCTCATCGAACAGCACGCGGACACGGACGCGCTGTGGCGGCTCATCGAGTCCGGCGCGCCACAAGGACTGCCTTTCATTCCACCGGGAGCGCCCGCATGAGCACAGTGTTGTTGTTGTCGACCGCCGACACGGATCTGCTGGCGGCGCGTGCCTCCGGCGCCGCGTACCGGATCGGCAACCCGTCCCGCGTGGACGCCGCCGAGGAGCTGCCCGCGCTCCTCGCGGGCGCGGACCTCGCCGTCGTACGACTGCTCGGCGGCAAGCGGGCCTGGGAGGACGGGCTCGCCGCGCTCAAGGCCTCCGGCATCCCGACCGTGCTGCTGGGCGGAGAGACCGTCCCCGACGCGGAGTTGATGGCCGAGTCGTCGGTGCCGGCGGGGGTGGTGGCCGAGGCGCTGCGCTATCTCGTCGAGGGCGGTCCTGACAACCTCACCGAACTCGCCCGCTTCCTCTCCGACACCGTGCTGCTCACGGGCGAGGGCTTCGAAGCGCCGCAGAAGATGCCCGAGTTCGGGATCCACGGCGAGCGTGCCTTCGTCGAGGGCCGCCCGACCGTCGGCGTGCTCTTCTACCGGGCGCACCACCTTTCCGGCAACACCGCCTTCGTGGACACCCTGTGCGACCGGATCGAGGCGAAGGGCGCCAACGCCCTTGCCGTGTACTGCGGTTCGCTGCGCGGTGCCGACTCCGGGCTGTACGACATCCTCGGCAAGGCCGACGCGCTGATCGCCACCGTCCTCGCCGCGGGCGGCACGCACGCCTCGCAGGCCTCGGCCGGCGGCGACGAGGAGGCCTGGGACATCGGCGCCCTCGCCGACCTCAACGTGCCCGTGCTGCAAGGACTTTGCCTTACGTCGTCCAGGGCGGCCTGGGACGGGTCCGACGCCGCCCTCTCCCCCATGGACGCGGCGATGCAGGTCGCGATCCCCGAGTTCGACGGACGCCTGATCACGGTCCCCTTCTCCTTCAAGGAGCAGGGCCCGGACGACGTCCCGGTCTACGTCGCCGACCCCGAGCGGGCCGCGCGAGTCGCCGGAATCGCCGTACGGTACGCGAAGTTGAAGCACAAGCCGAACGCCGAGAAGAAGCTCGCGCTCGTCTTCACCGCCTACCCGACCAAGCACTCGCGCGTCGGCAACGCGGTCGGGCTGGACACGCCCGCCTCGGCGATCCGGGTGCTGGACGCGCTGCGGGACGCCAGGTACGGGGTCGACGAACACCCCGACAACGGCGACGAGTTGATCCATCGGCTCATCAACGCCGGTGGGCATGACGTGGAGTGGCTCACCGAGGAGCAACTAGCCGCCGCTCCCGCACGAGTGCCGCTCGCCGACTACCAGGCATGGTTCGACAAGCTCGAACCCGAGCTCAGGCAGGGCATGTTGGACGCGTGGGGCGAGCCTCCGGGCAGTCTCTACGTGGACGGCGACGACATCGTGCTGGCGTCCCTCCAGTTCGGGAACGTCGTCGTGATGATCCAGCCGCCGCGCGGCTTCGGCGAGAACCCGATCGCGATCTACCACGACCCCGACATGCCCCCGTCGCACCACTACATGGCCGCCTACCGCTGGCTGGACAACAGCTTCGGCGCGGACGCGATCGTCCACATGGGCAAGCACGGCACCATGGAATGGCTGCCGGGCAAGGGACTTGGACTGAGCAGTGGCTGCGCACCGGACGCCGTACTCGGTGAACTCCCCCTGATCTACCCGTTCATCGTGAACGACCCGGGCGAGGGCACCCAGGCCAAGCGGCGCGGACACGCCACGGTCGTCGACCACCTCGTCCCGCCGATGGCGCGCGCCGACACGTACGGCGACCTGGCGAAGCTGGAGCAACTCCTCGACGAGTACGCCCTGGTGTCCGACCTGGACCCGACGAAGGCACCGGCCGTGCGCGCGCAGATCTGGACGCTGGTGAAGGCGGCCGAGCTCCACCACGACCTGCATGTGGACGACCAGCCGGACGACGCGGCGTTCGACGAGTTCGTGATGCACATCGACGGCTATCTGTGCGAGATCAAGGACGTGCAGATCCGCGACGGACTGCACATCCTCGGCGGCGGACCGGTCGGCGAGGCACGGGTGAACCTCGTGCTGGCCGTGCTGCGCGCCTCGCAGGTGTGGGGCGGGCAGGCCAACGCGCTCCCGGGGCTGCGGGCCACGCTGGCCGAGCATTTCGGCCTGGTCGAGAAGGAGTTGCTGGCCGAGCCGGGCGCACCGGTGAAGGTGCCGGTGGAGCTGACGGATCTCGTCGAGGGACCGGCCCGTTCGGCCGCCGACGCGATCGATCTGTTGGAGCAGCTGTGCCGCCGGTTCGCGGAGGGCATGGAGGCCCAGGAGTGGGACGTCACCACCGTCCCGGCGCTCGTGCGTGCCGTCATCGGCGCCGAACTCCCGGACGCGGTCGCGGTGTTGAAGTTCGCGTGTGACGAGGTCGTGCCCCGTCTGGCCCGCACCACCGACGAGATCGACCACATCCTGCTCGCGCTCGACGGCGGTTACGTCCCGGCGGGCCCGTCGGGCTCCCCGACCCGCGGACTGGTCAACGTCCTGCCGACCGGCCGGAACTTCTACTCGGTCGACCCCAAGGCCATTCCGTCCAGGCTGAGTTGGGAGGTCGGGCAGGCGCTGGCGGACTCGCTCGTGCAGCGGTACGTCCAGGACAACGGCGAGTTCCCCAAGTCCGTCGGCCTCACGGTGTGGGGTACGTCGGCGATGCGCACCCAGGGCGACGACATCGCGGAGATCCTCGCGCTGCTGGGCTGCCGTCCGGTCTGGGACGACGCCTCGCGCCGGGTGACCGGCTTCGAGATCGTGCCCGTCACGGAGCTGGGCCGGCCGCGCATCGATGTCACGGTGCGGATCTCCGGCTTCTTCCGGGACGCGTTCCCGCACGTCGTCGGGCTGATCGACGACGCGGTACGGGCGGTGGCCGAGCTGGAGGAGCCGCCCGAGTCCAACTACGTCCGCAAGCACGCCGACGAGGACACCGCCGAGCACGGTGACCGGCGCCGGGCCACGGCCCGTATCTTCGGCTCCAAGCCGGGGGCGTACGGCGCCGGTCTGCTGCCGCTGATCGACGCGCGCAACTGGCGCAGCGACGCCGACCTCGCCGAGGTGTACGCCGTGTGGGGCGGCTACGCGTACGGGCGCGGGCTCGACGGGCGGGCGGCGCGCGGGGACATGGAGACGGCGTTCCGGCGAATTGCCGTAGCCGCAAAGAACGTCGACACCCGCGAGCACGATCTCGTCGATGCCGACGACTACTTCCAGTACCACGGCGGCATGGTCGCCATGGTCCGCCACCTGACCGGTGCCTCCCCCGAGGCGTACGTCGGCGACTCGGCCACCCCGGACCAGGTGAAGACACGCACGCTCGGCGAGGAGACCCACCGCGTCTTCCGCGCCCGCGTGGTCAACCCCCGCTGGATGGCGGCGATGCGCCGTCACGGCTACAAGGGCGCCTTCGAGATGGCGGCGACCGTCGACTACCTCTTCGGCTACGACGCGACGGCCGGGGTCGTCGACGACTGGATGTACGAGAAGCTCAGCGCGGAGTACGTCTTCGACCCGGAGAACCGGGACTTCATGAAGAAGTCCAACCCGTGGGCGCTGCGCGGCATCACGGAACGGCTCCTCGAAGCCGCCGAGCGCGGTCTGTGGGCCGAGCCGGACGCGGACACGCTGGAACGACTGCGGGCCACCTACCTGGAGCTCGAAGGCGACCTGGAGGGCGACGACCAGTGACAACTCCCTTTCCGTTCACGGCCGTTGTCGGCCAGGACGACCTGCGGCTCGCGCTGCTGCTGAACGCCGTGTCGCCGGCGGTCGGCGGGGTGCTGGTGCGCGGCGAGAAGGGCACCGCCAAGTCGACGGCCGTACGCGCGCTCTCGGCGCTGCTGCCGGAGGTCTCCGTCGTCCCCGGCTGCCGTTTCTCCTGCGACCCCGCAGCCCCCGACCCGGCCTGCCCGGACGGGCCGCACGAGACCGGACCCGGCACCCAACGCCCGGCGCGCATGGTCGAGTTGCCGGTCGGCGCCTCCGAGGACCGGCTCGTCGGCGCGCTCGACATCGAGCGGGCACTCGCCGAGGGGGTCAAGGCCTTCGAGCCGGGGCTGCTGGCCGACGCGCACCGGGGGATCCTGTACGTCGACGAGGTCAATCTCCTTCACGACCACCTCGTGGACCTCTTGTTGGACGCCGCCGCGATGGGCGCGTCGTACGTCGAACGCGAAGGTGTCTCGGTCCGGCACGCCGCGCGCTTCCTGCTCGTCGGCACGATGAACCCCGAAGAGGGCGAGCTGCGGCCCCAGTTGCTCGACCGGTTCGGGCTGACCGTCGAGGTGGCCGCCTCCCGGGAGCCCGACCAGCGGGTCGAGGTCGTGCGGCGCAGGCTCGCCTACGACGACGATCCAGCCGGTTTCACCGAGCGCTGGGCGGACGAGGAATCCTCCGTACGGGCTCAAATCATCGCCGCGCGTGCGCTGTTGCCGTCCGTGCGACTGGGCGACGGGGCACTGCGGCAGATCGCGGCGACCTGTGCCGCCTTCGAGGTGGACGGTATGCGCGCCGACATCGTGATGGCGCGTACGGCGACCGCGCTGGCCGCCTGGGCCGGGCGGACCGACGTGCTCGCCGAGGACGTACGGCAGGCCGCGCTGCTCGCGCTGCCGCACCGCAGGCGGCGAAATCCCTTCGACGCACCGGGACTTGACGAGAACAAGCTCGACGACACGTTGGAGGAGTTCGCCGAGCAGGAGCCGGAGCAGGGGCCCGAGGACGACGATCCAGGGCCTGACGGTCCTGGCGGCGGCGGTGGGCAGTCGCCCGAGGACGACTCGGACGGGCCGCAGGGCGGCGACACCGCCGCCCAGCCCGAGGCGGGCGAGGGCGGGCAGCCGCAGAACTCCGGCGAGCAGCAGCCCGTACGCGCCTCCGAACCCTTCCGCACCAAGGCGTTGAGCGTGCCCGGAATCGGTGAGGGTGCCGCCGGGCGGCGTTCGCGGGCGCGGACCGAGCACGGGCGGACCACCGGGGCCCGGCGGCCCCAAGGGGCGCTCACCAAGCTGCACTTGGCGGCGACCGTGCAGGCGGCGGCACCGCATCAGCTGGCGCGTGGGCGGGCCGGGCGGGGGCTCGTCGTGCGCCGGGACGATCTGCGGCAGGCGACGCGAGAAGGGCGTGAGGGCAACCTCGTGCTGTTCGTCGTGGACGCCTCCGGGTCGATGGCGGCCCGGCAGCGGATGAGCGCGGTGAAGGGGGCTGTGCTGTCCCTGCTGCTGGACGCCTATCAACGGCGGGACAAGGTGGGGCTCGTGACCTTCCGGGGGTCCGCCGCCGATGTCGCCCTGCCGCCCACCTCCTCCGTGGACGCCGCCGCCGTACGGCTGGAGTCGCTGCCGACCGGGGGGCGGACACCGCTCGCGGCCGGGCTGCTCAAGGCGCGGGACGTGCTGCGGGTGGAGCGGCTGCGGGATCCCGCGCGGCGGGCGCTGGTGGTCGTGGTGACCGACGGGCGGGCCACCGGTGGGCCGGAGCCGGTCGCGCTGGCCGGGCGGGCGGCGCGGTTGTTCGCCGCCGACGGGGTCGCCTCCGTGGTCGTGGACTGCGAGTCGGGGCCCGTACGGCTGGGCCTGGCGCGGCAGTTGGCCGGTGAGCTGGACGGCACTGCGGTCACGCTCGACGAGTTGCGGGCCGACTCGATCGCCGGGCTGGTCAAGGACGTACAGAGGAGGGCCGCGTAATGCCGCAGGGGCAGCCAAGTGTCGTACCGGACGACGGACTGACGACCCGTCAGCGGCGGAATCGGCCGTTGGTGATCGTGCACACGGGCATCGGCAAGGGGAAGTCCACCGCCGCCTTCGGGCTCGCCCTGCGTGCCTGGAACCAGGGGTGGCCGATCGGGGTGTTCCAGTTCGTCAAGTCGGCGAAGTGGAAGGTCGGGGAGGAGAACGCCCTGCGGGTGCTGGGGGCTTCCGGCGAGGGCGGGTCCGTCGACTGGCACAAGATGGGCGAGGGCTGGTCCTGGGTGCAGCGCGACTCCCAGATGGACAACGAGGAGAAGGCCCGCGAGGGCTGGGAGCAGGTCAAGCGGGACCTCGCCGCCGAGACGTACCAGCTGTACGTGCTCGACGAGTTCGCGTACCCGATGCACTGGGGGTGGATCGACACGGACGAGGTGATCTCCGTGCTGCGGGACCGTCCGGGCACCCAGCACGTGATCATCACCGGACGGAACGCGCCCGAGAAGCTCGTCGACTTCGCCGATCTCGTGACCGACATGTCGAAGGTCAAGCACCCGATGGACGCCGGTCAGAAGGGTCAGCGGGGTATCGAGTGGTGATGTCTTCTGTGCCTCGGCTGGTCATTGCCGCGCCCTCCTCGGGCAGCGGCAAGACCACCGTCGCCACGGGGCTGATGGCCGCGTTCGCCGCGCGGGGGCTCGCCGTGTCCCCGCACAAGGTCGGGCCGGACTACATCGACCCCGGGTACCACGCGCTCGCCACCGGGCGGGTGGGGCGGAACCTCGACGCGTATCTGTGCGGGCCGGAGTTGATCGGTCCGCTGTTCGCACACGGGGCGCGCGGGTGTGATCTCGCCGTCGTCGAGGGTGTCATGGGGATGTACGACGGGGCCGCGGGCGAAGGGGAGTTGGCGTCCACGGCCCATGTCGCGAAGTTGCTGCGGGCGCCGGTCGTCCTCGTCGTCGACGCGTCCTCGCAGTCCCGGTCGGTTGCCGCGCTGGTGCACGGGTTCGCGTCCTGGGATCCGGAGGTGCGGGTCGGGGGTGTGATCCTCAACAAGGTCGCGTCGGATCGGCATGAGGCGTTGCTGCGGGAGGCGTTGGACGCTGCCGGGGTGCCCGTGCTGGGTGTGCTGCGGCGGGTGCCGCAGGTGGATACGCCGTCGCGGCATCTGGGGTTGGTGCCGGTCGCCGAGCGGCGGGCTGCGGCGGTGGAGGCGGTCGCGGCGATGGGGGCGCAGGTGTCCGCCGGGTGTGATCTGGAGGCGTTGGTCGCGCTGGCGCGTAGTGCCGGTGCGTTGTCCTGTGCGGCTTGGGATGCGGCTGAGGTCCTGGCTTCTTCG
>NZ_BARG01000019.1 GCF_000376565.1 Streptomyces hokutonensis
CGGGCTGAGGGTGCACGACCTCTCTCAAGAGTCGCCGTCGCCGGAGGCCCCGCCTTCACCTTCTCCTACGCCGAGCACACCGAGCTGCTCACCGCGGCCGGTGCCGAGGTCGTCGTGTTCGATCCCCTCCGCGATGAACAACTCCCGGACGGGACAAACGGGCTGGTCGTCGGAGGTGGGTTCCCCGAGGTGTACGCCGCCGAGCTGTCCGCCAACGAGCCGTTGCGGAAGGCCGTCTCGGCGCTCGCCGAGAGCGGGGCCCCCGTGGCCGCCGAATGTGCCGGACTGCTGTATCTGTGCCGGGAGTTGGACGGGCGGCCGATGTGCGGGGTGCTGGATGCCGGCGCGCGGATGAGTGAGCGGCTGACGCTCGGCTACCGGGACGCCGTCGCGCTGAGCGACAGTGTGCTGGCCGTGGCCGGGACGCGGATGCGCGGGCACGAGTTTCACCGGACCGTCGTCGAGCCCGGCTCGGGGGCGGCTCCCGCCTGGGGGGTGCGCGCGCCCGAGCGGCGGGTCGAAGGTTTCGTACAACAGGGTGTGCACGCGAGTTATCTGCACACGCACTGGGCGGCCGAGCCCGGTGCGGCCCGTCGGTTCGTGGAGAGGTGCCGGACGTCATGAGCAGCAGCAGGTTGATCGGAGTCGGGGTGGGTCCCGGTGATCCGGAGCTGGTGACCGTCAAGGGCGTCAACGCTCTGCGGGCCGCCGATGTCGTCGTGGTGCCTGTGATGGATACGGGTGAGCGGGGGCGGGCCGAGGCCACCGTGCTGCACTACGTGCCCGAGGAGAAGGTGCTGCGGGTCGTGTTCGCGCTCAACGAGCGGACCGACCGGGCCCGGCGCGAGGCCGCCTGGGACGCCGCCGGGGCGAAGGTCGCCGAGCTGCTCGGCGCGCACGGCGTCGTCGCGTTCGCCACCATCGGGGACCCGAACGTCTACTCCACCTTCACCTATCTCGCCCTGACCATCGGGGAGTTGGTGCCGGGGGTCGTGGTCGAGACCGTGCCCGGGATCACCGCCATGCAGGATCTCGCCGCGCGTTCCGGGGCCGTACTCACCGAAGGGACCGAGCCGCTCACGCTCGTGCCCGTGACCGCCGGGTCCGCCGTGCTGAAGGACGCGCTGGCCGGGCCGGGGACGGTCGTGGCGTACAAGTTCGGGCGGCAGGCGGGCGAGGTCGCCGAGGCGCTGCGGGAGACCGGGCGGATCGAGGACGCGGTGTGGGGGTCGGCGCTCGGGCTGCCCGAGGAGTCGATCCGGCCGGCCGCCGAGCTGGACGGGGAGCCGCTGCCGTATCTGTCGACGCTCATCGCCCCCGCGCGGCGCGAGGGCGGGCGGGGCGGGAAACTGTGACCGATCGCAAAAGACGCGGATCAGGCCGCCAGGCCGACCACCAGCCAGATGAACGCCGCCCCGGCGACCGTGCACAACAGGGTCGCGGGCGCGGGGTGTTCGTGGTGGGCCTCGGGGAGGATCTCGGCGGCGGCGAGGTAGAGGAGCACGCCTCCGAAGAAGCCGAGATAGCCGCCGAGCAGCCCCTGGGGGATGCTCAGGAACGCCGTCGAGGCGGCTCCGGCCACCGGGGCCGCCGCGTCCGCGACCAGCATCGCGATCGCCTTGCGGCGGGCGTTGCCGTACAGGCTCGTGATCGTGTACGTGTTGAAGCCGTCCGCGAAGTCATGGGCGATGACCGCGAGCGCGACCGCCGTGCCCATGCCACCGCCCACCTGGAAGGCGGCGCCGATCGCCACCCCGTCCATGAAGCTGTGGCCGACCATCGCGGCGGCGGCCGTGAGGCCCACCTCGGGCGCGCGGCCGTTGGTTTCCTCCGCCCCGTGGGAGGCCTGGCGGGCGGCGAGCGTGCGTTCGACCAGATGGGCCACCAGGAAGCCGGCCACGAAGAGCAGCAGGGCGGCCGGTACGCCGAAGACCTCGCGGCCCGCCGCGCGCAGCGCCTCCGGCAGCAGATCGAGGCCTACGACGCCCAGCATCAGGCCGCCGGCCAGGCCCAGGACGAGATGGCGGCGGTCGGTCACGCGCTGTGCCGTCCAGCCGCCGGCCAGCGTCATCAGGAACGCGCCGAGCGCGACGAAGACCGCCATAGTCCCCTTGCTATCCGATCAACCCCTGTTCGCGCACATCCTGGGCCACTCCACCCCCACATGCACTGACGTTCCCGTTCCGTTTGTCCTGCTTGTCTGTTTGTTCCGTTCGAGAGGATCCGACCCCATGGCCGATACCGATGCCACCGTCGGCAAGGTGACCTTCGTCGGTGCCGGTCCCGGCGCCGCCGATCTGCTGACGTTCCGTGCCGCGCGCGCCATCGCCGAGGCCGACGTCGTGATCTGGGCGGCCAGCCTGGTCCAGGCGGAGGTCCTCGACCACGCGCGCGAGAGCGCCGAGATCCTGGACTCGGCGACGATGTCCCTGGAGGACGTCGTCGCCGTGTACGAGCGGGCCCGGAGCGAGGGGCTGCGCGTCGCGCGCATCCACTCCGGCGACCCGGCCCTCTGGGGCGGCACGCAGGAACAGCTCGACCGGTGCCGTGCGATCGGCATCGCGACCGAGATCGTGCCCGGTGTCTCCGCGTTCTCCGCCGTGGCCGCCCTCGCGCAGCGCGAGCTGACGATTCCCGAGGTCGCGCAGTCCGTCGTCCTCACCCGGCTCGGCGGCGGCAAGACACCGATGCCGCCCGGGGAAGAGGTGCGGGAGTTCGCGCGCCACGGCACGACGATGGCGATCTTCCTGTCGGCAGCCCGCAGCGGGCAGTTGGTGCGGGAGCTGCTGGAGGGCGGCTATCCGACGGACACGCCCGTCGTCGTCGCCTACCAGGCGACCTGGCCCGAGGAACTGATCGTGAAGTGCACGATCGCCACGCTGGAGGAGACGGTCAAGGAGCACAAGCTCTGGAAGCACACCCTCTTCCTGGTCGGCCCCGCCCTCGACGCCCACGGCACCCGCTCGCACCTCTACCATCCGGGCCATTTCCACGGCTACCGCAAGGCCGACCCGGAGGCCCGCAGGGCCCTGCGCTCGCGGGGTGCGAGCACGTGATCACGGTCGTCGGTAGGGGGACCGGGGCACGGGTTCCGGACGGGGTCCTGTCCGGTGCCCGGCTCGTCGTCGGCGGCCGGCGCCATCTGGCCTCCGCCACGGTCCCCGAGGGCGCCGAACAGATCGTCCTCGGCCCGCTCGCGCCCGCCCTCGACACCATCGAGGCGTACGTCGAGAAGGGCGAGCCGGTCGTCGTGCTGGCCTCGGGAGACCCCGGGTTCTTCGGGATCGTCCGGGCACTGGCGGAACGCTTCGGCGCCGACGCCCTCGACGTCCGCCCCGGCGTCTCCTCCGTCGCCACCGCCTTCGCGCGCACCGGCCTGACCTGGGACGACGCCGTCGTGGTCAGCGCGCACGGCCGCGATCTCCGTACGGCGGTCAACGCGTGCCGCGCGCATCCCAAGGTCGCCGTCCTCACCGGACCGGGGGCCGGACCCGCCGAGCTGGGTGCCGCCCTCACCCACCGGACCACCGGGCGCGTCCTGGTCGTGGCGTCCGCGCTCGGCTCCGGGGCGGAACGGGTGGAGCGGGTCACGCCCGCCGAGGCCGCCGCCCGGGACTGGGGTACGGCGGTGAGTGTCGTCCTGTGTCTCGACGAGTCGCGGAGCCTCGGTGCCGCGCGGACGGTCGCCGGGGCTGCCGTCGGACCGGCCCAATGGGCGCTGGACGAGCGGGAGTTCGAGCACCGGGACTCGATGATCACCAAGTTCGAGGTACGGGCGCTGGCGCTGGCCAGGATCGGACCGCGGCTCGGTGAACTGGTCTGGGACATCGGCTCGGGATCCGGTTCCGTGGCCGTGGAGTGCGCGCGGTTCGGCGCCGCCGTCATCGCGGTCGAGAAGACCCGGGACGGTGTCGAGCGGATCCGCGCCAACGCCGAGGCGCACGGCGTCGACGTCCACACCGTGCACGGAGCGGCGCCGACCGTGCTGTCCGACCTCGACGCCCCCGACGCCGTGTTCGTCGGCGGCGGCGGGCGCGAACTGCCCGCCATCGTCACCGCGTGCGCACGCCGGGCCCGGCGGACCGTGGTCGTCGCGATGGCCGCGCTGGACCGGGTACCGGCGGTGCGCGAGGCGCTCGGCGGTGCCGGGTTCGCGGTCGACGGCGTGCTGTTGCAGTCGTCCCGGCTCGCGCCGCTGCCGGGCGACGTGACCCGGCTGGCGGCGACCAACCCCGTTTTTCTGCTGTGGGGCGTCCGGCCTCCGGCATCTGTCGAAGGAGTTGCTCAGTGATCGGCCTCATCTCCGCCACCGCGGCGGGAGCGACGGCGCGCGACCGGCTGGCCGCCGCGTGGCCGGACCGGACGCGCGTCTACGAGGGTCCCGTCGGGGACGCCGTGCGGGCCGCGTTCGCGGAGTGCGAGCAGCTCGTGTGTTTCCTCGCCACCGGGGCCGTAGTACGGCTGCTCGCCCCGCTGTTGGCCGACAAGCGGACCGACCCGGGGGTCGTGTGCGTCGACGAGGGCGGCCGCTTCGCCGTCTCGCTGGTCGGCGGACACGGCGGCGGGGCCAATGAACTCGCCGTGGAGGTGGGCGAGTTGCTGGCCGCGCAGCCCGTCGTGACCACGGCCACGGACGCGGTCGGGGTGACCGGCCTGGACACCCTCGGGTTCCCGGTGGAGGGCGATGTCGCGGGCGTCTCGCGGGCTCTGCTCGACGGCGAACCGGTCGCCCTGGACGCCGAGTTGGCGTGGCCGCTGCCGCCGCTGAAGGTGTCCGCCAACGGCTCCTACATCATCCACGTCTCCGATCGCGCGGCCGAACCCGGCGAGCGTGAGGTCGTACTCCGGCCGCCGTCCCTCGTCGTCGGGGTCGGCGCGTCCAAGGGTGCCCCGGTGGACGAGGTGGTGGGGCTCGTCGAGAGCGCGGTGCGTGATGCGGGACTTTCGTTGAAGTCCCTCGCCGAACTCGCCACCGTCGACGCCAAGTCGGACGAGCCCGGCATCGTCGGGGCGGCGCGGCGACTCGGTGTGCCTCTCGTGACCTACTCCGCCGAGGAGTTGGCGGCCGTGGAGGTGCCCAACCCCTCCGAGGCGCCCCTCGCGGCCGTCGGCACACCGTCGGTGGCTGAGGCCGCGGCTCTCGCGCTGGGCGGTGAACTCCTTGTCCCCAAGCGGAAGTCGGAGCGCAGCGACGGGCGGCCCGCGATGGCGACCTGTGCCGTCGTACGACGGCTCGCGCGCGGGCGGCTCGCGGTCGTCGGGCTCGGACCCGGCGCCCGGGACCTGCTCACCCCGCGCGCCAAGGCCGAACTCCGGCGCGCCGCCGTGCTGGTGGGGCTCGACCAGTACGTCGACCAGATCCGCGATCTGCTGCGGCCCGGGACGCTGGTCCTGGAGTCGGGGCTCGGCGCCGAGGAGGAGCGGGCCCGTACCGCCGTGGCCGAGGCGCGGAAGGGGCAGGCGGTCGCGCTGATCGGCAGCGGTGACGCCGGGGTGTACGCGATGGCCTCGCCCGCGCTGGCGGAGGCGTCGGACGACATCGACGTGGTCGGAGTCCCGGGCGTGACGGCCGCGTTGGCCGCCGCCGCGATCCTCGGGGCGCCGCTCGGCCACGACCACGTGTCCATCAGCCTCTCCGATCTGCACACGCCGTGGGAGATCATCGAGCGGCGGGTGCGGGCGGCGGCCGAGGCGGACATCGTGGTGACCTTCTACAACCCCCGCAGCCGGGGCCGTGATTGGCAGCTCCCGAAGGCGCTCGCGATCCTCGCAGAGCACCGGGATCCGGGCACGCCGGTCGGTGTCGTACGGAACGCCTCGCGGCCGGACGAATCCAGCCGACTGACGACACTGGCGGCGCTGGATCCGGCGACGGTCGACATGATGACCGTGGTGACCGTGGGCAACACGGCCACCCGGGACATCGCCGGACGCATGGTGACACCGCGCGGGTACCGCTGGCAGGAGGTGGCCGAATGATCCCCGTGGACCGGGTGGTCCATCCCATCGAGGTGGAGTCGTACCGGCGGATGCGCGCCCGCCTGGACACCTCGCACCTCCCGCCGCTGAGCCGCGCGGTCGTGGAACGCGTCGTCCACTCCGCCGCCGATCTCGCGTACGCGTCCGATCTCGTCCTGGACGAGGGCGAGTTGGCGAAGGCGCACGGCGCGCTGCACGCGGGGGCGCCGGTGGTCGTGGACGTGGCGATGGTCGCGGCCGGGATCACGCAGCTCAAGACCGTGTGCCGGCTGAAGGACGCCAAGTCCGGTCCCGGGCTGACGCGTTCGGCGCATGCGATCCGGCTCGCCTACGAGGAGGTCGGGCCCGGTGCCCTGTGGGTGATCGGCAACGCGCCCACCGCGCTGGAGGAGTTGCTGACGCTGGACGCCTCCCCCGCACTCGTCATCGGGCTGCCCGTCGGTTTCGTCGGCGCGGTCGAGTCCAAGGCCGCGTTGCGCGAGAGCGGGCTGCCCGCCGTGAGCAACGTGTCCGAGAAGGGCGGTTCGGCGGTCGCCGCGGCCGCCCTCAACGCCCTGCTGTACCACCCTGCTTCACCTATCGAGGAGAAATCGTGACCACCCCGCCGCCCGCCCTGCTCATCGCCGGACACGGCACCCGGGACGAGGCCGGAGCCGAGGCGTTCCGGTCCTTCGTACGGGAGTTGGGCCGCCGTCACCCCGAACTGCCCGTCGCGGGCGGGTTCATCGAGCTGTCGCCGCCGCCGCTGGGCGACGCGGTGACCGAGCTGGTGGAGCGCGGGGTGCGCCGGTTCGCCGCCGTACCGCTGATGCTGGTGTCCGCCGGGCACGCCAAGGGGGACATCCCGGCGGCGCTGGCCCGGGAGAAGGAGCGGCACGCGGGGATCTCCTACACCTACGGTCGTCCGCTGGGCCCGCACCCGTCGCTGCTGCGGGTACTGGAGCGGCGGCTCGACGAGGCGCTGGGCGAGTCGGTGCGGACGCCCGAGGACCGGGCCGATGTGACCGTACTGCTGGTCGGGCGCGGGTCGACGGACCCGGACGCCAACGCCGAGGTGCACAAGGCGGCGCGGCTGCTGTGGGAGGGGCGCGGATACGCGGGCGTGGAGCCGGCGTTCGTGTCGCTGGCGGCACCGGACGTGCCGAGCGGTCTTGACCGGTGTGTGAAGCTGGGCGCGCGACGGATCGTCGTGCTGCCGTACTTCCTGTTCACGGGCATCCTGCCGGATCGGGTACGGCAGCAGACGGAGGGCTGGGCGGCGGCGCACCCGGAGACCGAGGTACGGTCGGCCGAAGTCATCGGTCCGGAGCCGGAGTTGCTCGACCTGGTGATGGAGCGGTACCGGGAGGCGGTCAAGGGTGATCTGCGGATGAACTGCGACTCGTGCGTGTACCGCATCGCGCTGCCCGGCTTCGAGGACAAGGTGGGGCAGCCGCAGCAGCCGCACTTCCATCCCGACGACGACGGCCACGACGGTCACCACCACGGGCATCACCATCACGGTGGGCACGCCCATGCACACTGACAGAGCCCGCGATCCCGCGCGCGACACCCATGATCTGCGTCATCACGGTGACGCCGAAGTCAGGGACGACGGCGCCCGGTTGATCGACCTGGCGGTGAACGTCCGCGCGGACACGCCCCCCGCGTGGCTGCGCGAGCGAATAGCCGGCTCACTGACCGGGCTCGCCGCCTACCCCGACGGGCGGGCGGCGCGGGCGGCGGTCGCGGCGCGGCACGGGCTGCCGGTGGACCGCGTGCTGCTGACGGCGGGCGCGGCCGAGGCGTTCGTGCTGCTCGCCCGTGCGCTGAAGGTCCGTCAGCCGGTGGTCGTGCACCCGCAGTTCACGGAGCCGGAGGCGGCGCTGCGGGACGCGGGGCACGCGGTGGAGCGGGTGCTGCTGAGGGAGGCGGACGGTTTCCGGCTGACCCCGGGCGTCGTCCCCGAGGGTGCGGACCTGGTCCTGATCGGCAACCCGACGAACCCCACGTCGGTCCTCCACCCCGCGGCCTCGATCGCCCGACTCGCCCGCCCGGGGCGGACGTTGGTGGTGGACGAGGCGTTCATGGACGCGGTGCCGGGTGAGCGCGAGACGCTCGCGGGCCGGACCGACATCCCCGGCCTGGTGGTGCTGCGCAGCCTCACGAAGACGTGGGGTCTGGCGGGGCTGCGGATCGGCTACGTCCTGGCCGCCCCCGAGACGATCGCCGAACTGGAGCGGGCCCAGCCGCTGTGGCCGGTGTCCACGCCCGCGCTCGCCGCGGCGGAGGCGTGCATGGACGCACCGGCCCTCGCGGAGGCCGCCCACGCGGCCCACCGCATCGCCGCCGACCGCGCCCACCTCGTCGCCGGCCTCACCGAGTTCGCCCCCGACGGCCTCCAGGTCATGGAACCCGCCGAGGGCCCCTTCGTCCTCGTCCGCGTCCCCAACGCGGTTGCCGTCCGCCGCCACCTGCGCGACCTGGGCTTCGCGGTCCGCCGCGGGGACACGTTCCCGGGCTTGGACGACCAGTGGCTCCGCCTGGCGGTACGGGACCGGACGACGGTGAACCGTTTCCTGCAGGCACTTGACCAGGCGGTGACGCTGTCGGGCAAGTAACACCCCAAACCCTTCCCGCCCACCCGCCCGACGCGGTCGGTCGGTCGGTCGAGAGGTCATCGCCCAAACCT
>NZ_BARG01000018.1 GCF_000376565.1 Streptomyces hokutonensis
CAGTGGGAGTGGGTGGGCCCTCGCCGTGGGGTGAGGGCTTGCGCCGTTGGTTCAGCTTGCCAGGGCTGATTGGTGGGCGGCTTGTACGAGCCGTGTGTTTTCTGGTGCCGGGCCGCCGGGGAGGGTGAAGCGGCGGCGGGTGTAGCCGTAGGTCAGGCCGGTGCGGGGGTCGGCGAAGGCCTGGGAGCCTCCGGCGCCGCTGTGGCCGATCGTGCCGGCGCTCAGGAACGGGTACCAGGTGCTCGCCGTCGCCTGGAAGCCGAGGCCGTACGCCCGGTGCGTGCCGGTGATCATGTCGTGGCCGACGGAGTGGAGCTGGCCGAACTCCGCGACCGTGTCCGGCTTCAGGAGCGGGGCCCGGTCCTCGACCACGCTGATCGCCGCCGCGTAGAGGCCGGCCAGGCCGCGTGCCGATGCCACTCCGCCGACCGATGCGGGGCCCTTGGCGCGGATGGGTGTCTGGTTCGGGAGCGACATGAGTTCGGTGGGCTGGGCCGCGTGTTCGTTGAAGGCGATGCCGGTGAGGCTGCGGCGGTCATCCGGTTCCGCAGCGACCGGGGCCGGTTCGGTGGAGGAGGGGAGCGGTGGTTGGGTGGTGCGGAAGCGTGGCTCTTGGGCGGACGGCAGGCCCAGGTAGAAGTCCAGGGCGTAGGGGGCGCGGACTCTCTCCTCGTACACGTCCTGGAGTGAACGGCCTGTCGCTCGCCTTACGATCTCGCCGGTCAGGGCGCCGATGACCAGGGCGTGATAGCCGAAGATCGTGCCGGGGCGCCAGAACGGGCGCTGGTCGGCGAGGCGTTCGGCGACCGCGCGGTCGTCGGCGAGTTCGTCGAGCGTGAAGCCCGTGTCCGTGCCGATCAGGCCCGCCCGGTGCGCGAGCAACTCGCGTAGAGTCAGCGCGCCTTTGCCCTCGGATGCGAACTCCGGCCAGTAGTAGGTGACTTTGCGGTCCAGTTCGAGGGTGCCGTCCTGGACCAGCAGGGCCACCACGAGGTGGGCTGCGCCCTTGGTGGACGAGAACACGCCGTAGAGGGAGTTGTCGGGGGTGGTGGGTGGTCCGGCCCAGAGGTCTACTACCTGTCGGCCGTGGACGTATGCGCACAACTGGCCCTCGTAGTCCGCGCGTTCCGTCGACACGAACGCGGCGAACTCCTCCCGGACTGTCTCGAAGCCGTCGGCTACGGTGCCGTGGATCTCCTGGGTCATCCGCTCTCCTCAACTGATCCGCTGCTCGCGTGTGCCATGGTGAACAACGCCTGTCCGACCTGCGGGAGTTCCCCCTCGGACCTCCTCCTGGTTCCAGAGATCGGTACGGCGAGCGGCACCCGTTCGACTCAATGGGCCAGGGAAGAAGCAGGGGAGATGCGGGGAAGGTGTTGGTGTCGTAGATGCCCGGATGTCGCATTCAGGGGGGTGGGGAGTGGGCATGCTGAGCACAGGTACCGGGCAGTGGTCGGCGGGCGCACGGTGAGGAGTTCCCATGGCGACTATTCCTTCGCTTCCCAGCAGGGACGAGGTGTTGCGCATGGCACGCAGCACCACCGACATCACGGGGCAACTCCTGGACACCGCCGGGAACATCACCAGAATCGCCATCAACACCCTTGATCCACGCGACGGTTCGGGCGCCGAGGCGCTGCGGGTGCTGCGGGAGACCACCGCGGAACTGGCCGAGGCGAGTGCTTCGCCGCAGGCCCAGGAGGCGTTCTATCGGATCGTCGACACCCTGACGCGGCTCGGTACGACCGGCGCGCCGCTGGCCGTGCATCCGGTGAGTCAGCCGGCGCAGGTGTTGTTGGGTGTGCTCGGGGACAGTCTGCTGCCCGTTCTGGACGCGGTGGAACCGGCCGTGGAGGAGTTCGCCGCGGCACTCGGCGATCTGGTCGAGGCGGCCTCCCCGCTGCTCCCCGCGGCTGCGGGCGTGGCCGCCGGCATCCTCCTCGCCCTCACCCCGCTGCTCCGCGCGGCGGCCGACGCCCTGGCCGACTCCTCCCCCGAACTCCGCCGCATCGCCGAGGCGTTGACGGCAGCACTGGCTCCACTGCTGCCCCCACAGGTCGCCCTCGCCCAACGCGCTGCGACTACGGGCGCGAAGGTCCTCCGCGCCACCCTCCCACCCCTCGCCGACCTCACGGAGGCCGCGGCCGCGACGACGAAGACCGCCGTGCCGATGGTCGTCGCGGGCGAGGAGTTGTTCGTCGCCGCCTTGGAGAAGGTCCAGCCGGTTCTGCTGGCCGCAGCCTTCCGGGCGGGGCGGGTTGCCCGGGCCACCGCGGTACGGGTGACGGCTGCGGTGTCGCCTGCGGCGGATCAGGGGGTTGTCGTGGGTGTGAGCGTGGCTTGAGGGTGTCTGCTTCTAACGGGGCGAATCTCGCTCATCGCCGCACAAGTTTGTTCCAGATACTTGCGCCGGTTTCTGATTTTTCGTAGGTAAGGCCCCCTTTTGGGGCAAGTGGCCTGGTTTCGGGCACCTATTCACTACGGTCGTTGTGTGAGTGACGACGGACGCGACGAGGTCGGCGGTGCGGTCGAGAGTGTTCTGACGGAACTGCGTCGCCGCATCGTCGCCAGGGAGTACCCGGAGGGCGGCATGCTGCCGTCCCAGCGAGAACTGGCCACCTCGTTCAACGTTTCCCGGGACACCGTGCAACGCGCCCTGCGGGAACTGCGTGACGAGGGCTGGATCAAGTCCCGCCAGGGCAGCGGTTCACGCGTCGTCATCAAGGAGCCCCAGACCGCTTCCGCAGCGGACGCTGCCGCCCGGATCCAGAGAGTGGGAATGAGCTGGTTCGTTGAGCGGGCTTTCGCGAGGACGGAAGTGCGGCTGGACGCCTTCTGCTTGACGTCTGAATCGCTCGACGTTCATCTCCGGGTTCAGGTGGAACGCATTCTGGCTGGCCTGGCCCCTGTGCCGGCAGAGATCAGACTGCGGATGCTGCTTCCGGACAGGGAGATGGACCTGCCTGTCCCGCGCAACATCGATGCGCCGGATGACAAGAGCGTGGTGGAGCGCCTGTTGGCGATCTCCGACCGCTGTCTGTCATCTCTGAGGGACACCCTCCAGAATCTCCGGGCGAACAGCCCGGTCCAGGAGGTCGACTTCCAGGTCAGACGTGTTCCCGTGGCACCGATGTTCAAGTTGTTCCTGCTCAACGAGTCCGAGGCCTTCCAGACCATGTACAAACTGGCCCGGCGGCGCATCCCGCTGGGTGGGTCGGAAGAGGTGGAGGCGGTCGACATCCTCAGCGTTGGCGCCACCGGCACCTACTTCGACAAAGGTGATGACGAGGACGACGCGCAGGCTGCCTGGGTGAAGGACCAGCAGGAGTGGTTCGATTCGCTCTGGGAGCACCTCGCCACCTGACTGCGGCGCACCCGACCCGGTGGCGGCCGGGACCCTGAGTAAGGTTCTCCCCATGCATGATCTTGGGGCGGGATTCGGCTATCTCCTGAAGGGCCAGCGCTGGGTGGCCCGGCACGGGCGGCAGTACGGGTTCGGGTTGGTTCCCGGGCTGATCACGCTGGTTCTCTATGTCGCGGTGCTTGTCGCGCTCGCGGTGTGGGGTGACGACTTCGTCGGCTGGGCCACGCCCTTCGCGGACGACTGGTCGAGTCCGTGGCAGGGGCTGTTCCGGGGATTCCTCACCGTCGTTCTGTTCGTACTCGCCCTGCTGCTCTCGGTGTTGACCTTCACGGCGGTCACCCTGCTGATAGGGCAGCCCTTCTACGAGACCCTCTCCGAGAAGGTCGACCGGGACGTCTCACCCGACGGCACGGCCCCCGAGTCGGGGCTCCCGCTCTGGCGCGAACTGTGGGTCTCGGCCCGCGACAGCCTGCGTGTGCTGGTCCGCGCGCTGGTGTGGGGTGTGCTGCTCTTCGCGCTGGGGTTCCTGCCGTTCGTCGGGCAGACCGTCGTCCCGGTGATCGGGTTCTTCGTCACCGGGTTCTTCCTCACCGAGGAGCTGACGGCCGTCGCCCTCCAGCGCCGAGGCGTCGACCTCCGCGCCCGCCTCACCCTCCTCCGCTCCCGCAAGCCCCTGATCTGGGGCTTCGGCACCCCCCTCGGCCTCGCCTTCTTGGTCCCGTTCGTCGCCGTCTTCCTGATGCCGGGTGCGGTGGCGGGGGCGACGATGATGGCGCGGGAGCTGTTGGACGAGGAGACCGAGGGGAGCGACGAGGGGGAGGACACGGAGAGCGGGCCTGCGTCAGTCGACCGCTGACGCGTTCATCGCCGCTGTCACCATTGCCTTCACCTGCGCGATGATGTCCACCCGGTTCTGTATGAAGTCAGGGTCGGTGATCGTCCCGGTCGTCGGGTTCGTGTTGCCCGTTCCGAACTGCAGTACCGGCGTGTGGATGTGCCCGCCCGGCAGCGAGTCGTGCAGCCCGAGCCGGTCCCGCAGCAGGGTCGCGCGGTAGGCGATCTCGTTGGAGAGGTAGTTGCCGCCGCCACCGGAACGCGCCGTGGAGCCGGCGGTCGGGCCGTCCGGCTGTACGACGGGAGTCGTCCCGCCCGCCGGGATCTCGGTGACCTCGGTGTGGTCGTAGACGGGGAAACGTCCCGTGTTCGCGGCCACAATCGCCTTGTACGGCAGGGTCGTCGACGTCCACTGGGGCTGCGAGGCCGGGTCGGTGACCGGGATGGTCTCCGTGCGCGAGACGGTGTCGTTGTCCGGATAACCGCCCCGCCAGGCCCCGTTGGTCCGCTCGACGTCGAACCGGCCCACCCGCCCCTGGCTCACGGTAGTGAACAGGTCCACTTTCGGCAGATACGGCCGCAGCGTCCGCTCCACGGTCCCCTCGGCGAAGTCCGCCCAGCGCACCGGGAACATCGCCGTCTCGATCCGCGCCGGACCGTCCGCCGTCTGGATCACCGTGCCGTCGAGCGCGAGCGCGGTGGCCCCGGACGGGTTGGAGATCCTGATGTCCGCGTCCAGCGTGAACGGGTCGAAGCCGGTCACCAGGATCCGCTTCAGCCCCTTGTCACGGGCCGGGTAGCGGATGCTGCTCTGCCCGCGTGAAGTCTGCTCCAACTGGCCGAGCAGCGCAGCCCGTTGACCGGCACTGATCCCGAACTCCGGTTCCCAGGCCCGGACTTCCCTGGTCATCCCCAACCGCGCCCAGTACAGCGGCCGGTCGTCGTCCCGGCTGAGGTCCCCGCCGGCCGGTCCCCGTCCCTGCGCGCGGTCGACTGCCCGCTGCCACAGGGCGGTTCCCTCGCGTACGACGATGCGGCGGGCCTGCGCGTAGCTGTGCGCCCCTTCGAGCGCGCGGGTGAACTCCGGTGTCACCGTGTCGAATCCGGAGTGTTCGAGGATCTCCTGGGGGACCGCCCTGTCGAGCCGTTGTTCCTCGACGGTCGGGGGGAGCGTGGTGTCGGCCGCCGCGGCGCTGGTGCCGGGGGCGGAGAAACCGGCCAGCAGGGCCAGCCCGAGGACGCCTGTCCGAACTCGTATGACGTTCAAAGTGGTTGAGGCCTTCCGTCGCAGTGGGGTGCGGTGCCGGACGGCCGCAGTATCGCGTGACGGGAGTGGTCTACGCCACGGGTGCGGCGGACGATCCGATCCCCCGCCTCCTCGGCCGGGACGGAGTGATCCGCTCCGGGTGATACTGCCGCTCATGACGGCACTGAAGACAGCGAAGGCAGCGAACCTCGGCGTGCTCTTCGCCATTGAGCTCGGCGCCCTGGTCGCCGTCGCCTACTGGGGGTTCACCCGGGACATCGCCACCCCGCTGACCTGGCTGCTCGGCCTGGGCGCGCCCGTTGTGCTCGCCGTGCTGTGGGGGCTGTGCGGTTCACCGAAGGCCAAGTACAAGACGCGCGGGGCCGGTCGGGTCGCCTTCGAGGTGGTGTGGTTCGGTGCGGGCGTGGCCGCGCTGGTCCTTGCCGGGGCCAACGACTGGGCGCTCGTCTTCGGCCTCGTGTGCGCGGTGAGCAAGACGCTCACCGTCATCTGGCGGCAGACGTAGGGGAGTTGGGGGACGTCATGTCTCGCCCAGCAGCGTCAGGAAGTCGCGGAACGCCCCGGGCATGTCCACCGACTCCGGGTCCAGCAGCCACTGGTACTGCAGGCCGTCCATCACCGCGACCAGGAGCGGGGCCGTGCGCTCCGGGGTGAGGCCGTTCGGCAGTCGATCGCCGTATTCGGCGCGCAGTACCCCGGCCATGCTCGCCCGCACCCTCGCGTACCTCGCGGTGAAGTAGTCGCGCGCCGGATGCTCCTCCGTGACGCTCTCGCCGAGGAGTGCGGAGAAGGTCTGGATGATCGCGGGTCGCATCGCGTTGTACTCGACGAGGGATGCGAGTAGGTCGATTCGCCACTGACTGTCCGGGACCGCGTCCCACTGGTCCCGTTCCTCCAGGACGGCCACCAGCAGCGCGTCCTTCGTGGGGAAGTAGTGCAGCAGGCCCTGCTGGGTCAGCCCGACCCGCTCCGCCACCGCCGCCAGGCTCGCGCCCCGGTAGCCGCGCTCGGCGATCACCTCCAGCGCCGCCCGCACGATCTCGGCGC
The DNA here is from genome assembly GCF_000376565.1 of Streptomyces hokutonensis. Classification (GTDB taxonomy): domain Bacteria; phylum Actinomycetota; class Actinomycetes; order Streptomycetales; family Streptomycetaceae; genus Streptomyces; species Streptomyces hokutonensis. Next base: position 6,513 of record NZ_BARG01000018.1, read on the forward strand.
GCCGCTCCGCACTCTTGGCCCTGGCGTTCATGGCGTCACCGTACGACATTCGCCGATTGTGAATATAACGGCAAGGTTACAAAACCTACCGATCTACAGGTAGTCGATGCACGATGGAGGCACAGGGCACAGGACGGACCCGGACTCAACGAGGAGGCGCCTCGGTGGCGGAAACCCATGAAATCCATGAAACCCATGAAACCCGTGAAGCAGTCGTCGAAGCGGCCCTCGGCGCACTCGACCTCGATGCCAAGACCCGGCTGCTGGCCGGTCAGGACATGTGGTCCCTGCCCGCGCTCCCGGAGATCGGCCTGGCGTCCCTCGTGATGTCCGACGGCCCGATCGGCGTCCGGGGGCGGCACTGGACCGCCGACGACCCCTCCGTCGCACTGCCCTCCCCGACCGCCCTCGCCGCCGCCTGGGACCCCGAACTCGCCCGCCGCGCCGGTGTGCTGCTCGCCCAGGAGGCCCGCCGCAAGGGCGTCCACGTGCTGCTCGCGCCCACGGTCAACCTGCACCGGTCCCCGCTCGGCGGCCGGCACTTCGAGGCGTACAGCGAGGATCCGTACCTCACCGGGCGGATCGGCTCGGGGTATGTGGCGGGCGTTCAGGCGGGTGGCGTCGGCACCACCGTCAAGCACTTCGTCGCCAACGACGCCGAGACCGAGCGTTTCACCGTCGACAATCTCATCTCCCAACGCGCGCTGCGTGAGCTGTACTTGGCCCCCTTCGAGCTCATCGTCGAGCAGGCCCGCCCCTGGGGTGTCATGACCGCCTACAACACGGTCAACGGCACGACGATGACCGAACACCGCCGACTGGTGAACGAGATCCTGCGCGGCGAATGGGGCTTCGACGGCTTCAACGTCTCCGACTGGACCGCCGCCCGCTGCACCGTCGGCGCCATCGAGGGCGGCCTCGACGTCGCCATGCCCGGCCCTAAGACCGTCTACGGCGATGACCTCGCCCGGGCCGTGCGCGACGGCGAGGTAGCCGAGGCCACGGTCGACGCGGCCGTACGGAACGTGCTGCGGCTCGCCGCCCGCGTCGGCATCCTGGCCGGCGCCGAACCCGTCGTCGCGGCAGCCGAACTCCCGGCCCCCGTCGACGGCGAGGCCCTCGCCCGCGAGATCGCCCGCCGCTCCTTCGTCCTCGTGCGGAACCAGGACAACGCCCTTCCGCTGAAGCCGAGTTCGACCGTCGCGCTCATCGGCGCCGCCGCCCGCGACGCCCGCGTCCTCGGCGGCGGCTCCGCCACCGTCTTCCCGGCCCGGATCGTCTCCCCGCTCGACGGACTCACCGCCACCCTCCCCGAAGGCGCCCTGACCTACGCCGTCGGCGCCGACCCGAACACCGAACTCGCCGTCGCCGAACAGGGGTTCACGCTCCGCGCGATCTGCCGGGACGCGGCGGGCCAGGTCGTCGCGACCGTCCCCCTGCCCAACGGGCAGATCAAGTGGGTGGGTTCGGACCTTCCCGACGGTGTCAGCCACGACACCCTCCACACCGTCGAACTCACCGGCACCTTCACCCCGCGCGCCACCGGACAACACACCTTCGGCATCAAGGGAATCGGCGCGTTCACCCTCACCGTCGACGGCACGACGTACTACGACGACGTCCAACGCCCGGCGAAGGACGACCCGTTCATCTCCTTCTTCGGCGCCCCCGAGCCCCGCGCCCTCGTCCAGCTCACCGCCGACGCCCCGGTCCAGGTGTCCCTGACCTACACCGTCGCCCGGCCCGTCGGCATCCCCCTTCGGGTCGTCGGCTTCGCGCTCGCCCACCAGGAACCGCAGCGCGACCCCGACGAACTGATCGCCGAGGCCGTCGAGTTGGCCCGTGCCGCCGACACCGCCGTCGTCGTGGTCGCCACCACCGAGCGGGTCGAGTCGGAGGGGTACGACCGTACGGATCTTCAACTGCCCGGCCGTCAGGACGACTTGGTGCACGCCGTCGCCGCCGCCAACCCGAACACCGTCGTGATCGTCAACTCCGGCTCCCCGGTCGAACTGCCCTGGCGGGAGGAGGTCGCCGCGGTTCTGCTCGGCTGGTTCCCCGGCCAGGAGGCCGGTGCCGCGCTCGCCGACGTCCTCACCGGCGCTCACGAACCCGGCGGCCGGCTCCCCACCACCTGGGGCTCACTGGCCGATGCCCCGGTCAGCCAAGTGGTCCCCGAGAACGGCGAACTCCCTTACACCGAGGGTGTGTTCATCGGCTACCGCGCCTGGGAGAAGGCGGGCCGCATCCCCTCGTACCCCTTCGGGCACGGCCTCGGCTACACCGACTGGACCTACGACGACATCAAGGCCGACAGTTCGTCCGTCACCGTGCGCGTCACCAACTCCGGTGCCCGGCATGGGCGTGAGGTCGTCCAGGTCTATCTGGCCCCGACCGAGCCCGATCCCGAGCGTCCGGCCCGCTGGCTGGCCGGATTCGCCGGGGTCGAGGCCGGGCCCGGCGAGAGTGTCGAGGTGCGGGTCGAACTGCCGCGCCGATCTTTCGAGATCTGGGATGAGACGGCGAACGGGTGGGCAGTTGTAAAGGGTTCGTACGAGATCCAGGCGGGCCGCTCGATCACGGACCGCAGGGTCGCCACGACGATTAACGTCTGACCCGGGACCCGTCTCCCCACAGACAGCCCCGGTCCGGGACCTGACCCCTGGACCGGGGCTCATTTCATGCCCATGCCCGCGTTACCGCCACGGTCAGCGGGTCGAGAAGGCGTACACCGTCTCCGAGTTGTAGACCTCGCCCGGGCGCAGTTCCGTGCTCGGGAACTCGGGGCGGTTCGGGGAGTCCGGGAAGTGCTGGGTCTCCAGGGCGATTCCGGCGCCCGGGGCGAACGGGTCGCTCAGGTGGTCACCGGTGTAGAGCTGGATGCCGGGCTCGGTCGTCGCGATCGTCAGGACCCGGCCGGACGCCGGGTCGTGCAGCTCGGCGATCTCCACGGGGGCCGGGGTCAGACCCTTGTCGAGCGCGAAGTTGTGGTCGTAGCCCGTGCCGACCTTGCGCGACTCGCGGAAGTCGAAGCGGGTGCCCGACACGTCGTCCAGGGAACCCGTGGGAATCAGGTCCGCGTCGACGGGCGTGAACCGCGAGGCGGCGAGCCGCAGTTCATGACCGCCCGGGTTTCCGCTGCCGCTCAGGTCGAAGTAGCTGTGGTTGGTGAGGTTCACGACGGTCGGCGCGTCGGTCGTCGCCTCGTAGGCGATGCGCAGCGCGCCCGACTCGTCCAGCGTGTACGTCGCCGAGACGTCCAGGCGCCCGGGGAAGCCCTCCTCGCCGTGCCCGCTGACCCGGGTCAGCCGCAGCCCGTGCTCGACCGGCTCGACGTCCCACACCCGCTTGTCGAAGCCGCGCTCGCCGCCGTGCAGGGAGTTGGGCGCGTTGTTGCGCGCCAGCGCGTAGGTCACGCCCTCCAGCGGGAAACGGCCGCCCGCGATCCGGTTCGCGTACCGGCCGACCAGCGCGCCGAGATACGGCTCCGGGTGGGTGAGATAGCCGTCCAGCTCGGCGAACCCGAGCACCACGTCCGCCGCGTGGCCCGCCCGGTCCGGCACCTCCACCGACTGCACGATCCCGCCGTACGACAGCACCCGCACCCGTACGCCCGCCCGCTCCAGGGTCCAGCGGCGCACGGGAGTGCCGTCGGGAAGGGTGCCGAAAAGTTCGCTCATGAGGGAAACCCTAGGTCACGGGTTCGCGTGCGGTGATCCTCTGGTAGGCCATCGCCGCGAGCCGCGCCTGGCCGTCCTTGCTCGGGTGGAACCAGTCCCAGTGGCTCAACTGGTCCGTGCCGAAGCGGTAGTCGTAGACCGCGCCCCCGTCGAAACGGCAGCGCACATCCGTCGCGCACACCTGCTCCAGGACCTTGTTGTACGCCTCCACCCGGTCCTGCACCGTGTCGCGCCGCTCGGTGGCCGCCGAGTCCAGGGAGTCCGCGTCGGCCAGCATCGAGGGGCAGATGCCCAGCTTCCACACCGCCTTGCCCATGGGGTTGGTCCGCCCCTGCGACCAGAGCCGCTTGAGATTCGGCACGCTCGCGACGTAGACCTGTGTCTTCGGCAGCGCCCGGCGCAGGGACTTCAGGGAGTTCTCGAACTCGGTGCGGAAGTCGGCCACGGAGGTCATCGCCGAGGTGGAGGCCCGGCAGGCGTCGTTGGCCCCCACCATCACCGTGACCAACTGAGGCTTGCGGGCGACCGCCTGGGCGATCTGGCCGGACAGGTCGGCCATCCGCGCGCCGGTCTCCGCGTAGTTCCAACTGCGCTCGGCCGCCCCGGTCTTGCCCAGCAGCCGTACGGCGAGACTGTCCACCGAGGCTTCGCTGCCCGTCGCCCAGGACACCTCGGGGCAGTCCGACAGGACCGTACAGGCGTCGAAACCACGGGTGATGGAGTCGCCGACCGCCGCGACCGAGGACGGGCTGCGGTCCCAGACCGCGGTGGGGGAGGGCTTCGCCTTGGCCGCCGTACCGCTCTTGCTGTGGGCGCCGGAGGACGCGCCGCCGCCCGAGTCGCAGCCGGCCGCGCCCAGCACGGCCGCTGTCATGAGGGCGAGCGCGGCCCGTGAACGAGTACGTCGCATGCGCATGTTGAGACCCATCCCCTCCATAACGGTCTCAACCCATAACAACGCGCCAGGGTTCCCGTTGCGGCCCGATGCAACGGCTCACCCCCGTACAAGCGTCCCCCTGGGTGAATGGCAGGGTTTCCTGGCACCGGGAGGGACGGTACGTCACACTCCGCGCGTCGCCGCACGGTAGCCTCGCCCTCAACGTGGCGGCCCTGCCGCCGCTGTTTGCCAGTCAGCAAGATGCCCCGCTCTGTCCGGAGGTCCCGGTGACGACACGTGGAGTTCTGTACGTGCACTCCGCGCCGCGCGCGCTGTGCCCGCACGTCGAGTGGGCCGTCGCCGGGGTGCTCGGCACACGCGTCAGCCTCGACTGGATCCGACAGCCCGCCGCGCCCGGAACATGGCGCTCCGAATTCTCCTGGCAGGCGGAGGCGGGAACGGCCTCCAAGCTGGCCTCGGCCCTCCGCGGCTGGCACCTCCTCCGCTTCGAGGTCACCGCCGAGCCCTGCCCCACCGCCGAGGGCGAGCGCTACAGCTGCACCCCCGACCTCGGCATCTTCCACGCCGTCACCGGCATCCACGGCGACATCCTCATCCCCGAGGACCGCCTCCGTGCCGCCCTGACAAGGTCCCAACAGGGCGAGACCAACCTGGAAGCCGACATCGCCAAACTCCTCGGCAAGCCCTGGGACGACGAGTTGGAGCCGTTCAGGTACGCGGGCGAGGGCGCGCCGGTGCGCTGGCTGCACCAGGTGGTCTGAGAAACGCCTTCAGGGGCGACTCCCTTAGGGGCGCGGGGAACTGCGCGACCAGCCCCCACCGGGCCGGCACCCGACAAACGACGAAGTGGCCCGCCCCCAACCCGGGGAGCGGGCCACACGCCGTTCACAGCAATTCTCAGACCGTCCGGAACGCCAGCACCACGTTGTGCCCACCGAACCCGAACGAGTCGTTCAGCGCGGCGATACGGCCCTCGACCGGCAGCTTGCGGGCCTCGCCGCGGACGACGTCCGCGTTGGCCTCCGCCTCCGGGTCGAGGTTCTCGACGTTGATGGTCGGCGGGGCGATGCGGTTGTACAGGGCGAGGACGGTCGCGACCGACTCGACGCCGCCCGCGCCGCCCAGCAGGTGACCGGTCATCGACTTGGTGGCCGAGACCGCCATGTGGTCTGCGTCGTCGCCGAACACCTTGCGCAGCGCCTTCAGTTCGGCCACGTCACCGGCCGGCGTCGAGGTCGCGTGCGCGTTCACGTGCACGATCTCCGCCGGGTCCAGGTCGGTGCTGTCGAGCAGGTGCTTCAGGGCCTGCGAGATACCGCGGCCCTCCGGCTCCGGCTGCACGATGTCGTGGCCGTCGGCCGAGATGCCCTGACCGACCGCCTCCGCGTACACCCGGGCACCGCGCTTGGCGGCGTGCTCGGCGGACTCCAGGACCAGGACGCCGGCGCCCTCGCCGAGGACGAAGCCGTCGCGGGCGGTGTCGTAGGGACGCGAGGCGCCCTGCGGGTCGTCGTTGTTCTTGGACATCGCCATCATGTTGCCGAACGCGGCGATGGGCAGCGGGTGGATCGCCGCCTCCGTGCCACCCGCGACGACGACGTCGGCGCGGCCGGTGCGGATCATCTCGATGGCGTAGCCGATGGCCTCGGCGCCGGAGGCGCACGCGGAGACCGGCGTGTGCACACCCGCGCGGGCGCCCACGAGCAGACCCACGTTGGCGGACGGGCCGTTCGGCATCAGCATGGGGACGGTGTGCGGGGAGACGCGGCGGACGCCCTTCTCCTTGAGCACGTCGTACTGGTCGAGGAGGGTCGTCACACCGCCGATGCCGGAGGCGATGACGGTGCCCAGGCGGTCGGGGTCGACGGCGGGATCCTCGCCGGCCTTGTCGGTGAAGCCGGCGTCGGCCCACGCCTCCTTGGCCGCGATCAGCGCGAACTGCGCCGAGCGGTCCAGTCGGCGGGCCTGCGGACGCGGGATCACCTCGGAGGGGTCCACGGCGGCCGGCGCGGCGATACGGACCGCCTGCTCGGCGGCCCACTCCTGGTCGAGGGCCTTCACACCGGACTTGCCGGCGATCAGCCCTTCCCAGGTCGAGGCTGCGTCGCCACCCAGCGGTGTGGTTGCGCCGATACCGGTGACGACCACGGTGCGATTGGTCGGGCTCACGGGAATTCTCTCTCCAACGGTACGAGGATTAAGCGGCGCCACCGCCGGGTGGCGGGGCCATGCAGCCGGGCCTAGGGGGTGGCTCGGGCCTGGTGGTGGTCCGGGCCTAGAAGGTGGCTCAGCCCTGGTTCTTGAGGATGTAGTCGGTCGCGTCGCCGACCGTCTTGAGGTTCTTGACGTCCTCGTCGGGGATCTTGACGTCGAAGCGCTCTTCGGCGGCGACGACGACCTCGACCATGGACAGCGAGTCGACGTCCAGGTCGTCGGTGAAGGACTTGTCCAGCTGGACGTCCTCAACCGGGATGCCGGCGATCTCGTTCACGATGTCGGCGAGACCGGCGACGATCTCTTCCTGAGTGGCGGCCATGTCAGGCGCTCCTTCTTTGTGATCCAGAGGGTGTGGCGGTGCTTTCCACGCCGGATCCGATGATGATCCGGCACGGAGTGCCTAGGGGAGGGTAACGACCGTCGCGGCGTACACAAGACCCGCCCCGAAGCCGATGACGAGCGCGGTGTCGCCGCTCTTCGCCTCGCCGGTCGCCAGAAGCCGCTCCATAGCGAGCGGAATCGAGGCGGCCGAGGTGTTGCCGGTGGTGCGTACGTCACGCGCGACCGTGACGTGCTCCGGCAGTTTCAGCGTCTTCACCATCGAGTCGATGATCCGCTCGTTGGCCTGGTGGGGAATGAAGACATCCAGGTCGTCCGGGCTGATCCCGGCCGCGTCCAGCGCCTGCTGCGCGACCTTCGCCATCTCGAACACGGCCCAGCGGAACACCGCCTGGCCCTCCTGCGTGATCGCAGGGAACTTGCCCGTGGAGTCGTACTCGTTCCACGGCACGGTCTGCTTGATGGTGTCGGACTTGTCGCCCTCCGAACCCCACACGGTTGGGCCGATCGCCGGCTCCTTGGAGGGGCCGACCACGACCGCGCCCGCGCCGTCGCCGAACAGGAAGGCCGTCGCGCGGTCCTCCAGGTCGGTCAGGTCGGACAGCCGCTCCACGCCGATGACGAGGACGTACTCCGCGCTGCCCTCGACGACCATGCCCTTGGCGAGGGTCAGGCCGTAGCCGAAGCCCGCGCAGCCCGCCGAGATGTCGAACGCGGCGGCCTTGTTCGTGCCCAGCTTGTCGGCGATCTCCGTCGCCACGGCCGGGGTCTGCTTGAAGTGCGAGACCGTCGACACGATCACGCCGCCGATCTGCTCGGCGGAGATCCCCGCGTCCGCGATCGCCTTGCCGGACGCCTCGACGGACATCGCGGCGACGGTCTCCTCGTCGTTCGCCCAGTGCCGGGTCTCGATACCGGAACGCGAGCGGATCCACTCGTCGGACGAGTCGATCGTCTCCAGGATCACCTCGTTCGGGACGACCCGGACCGGACGGTAGCCGCCCACGCCGAGAATGCGCGCGTACGGTGCGCCCTTGCTCGGCTTGATCTTCGTCGACATTTCCTACGGCTCCTTCTTCAGGCGTTGGCGTGCTCTGCGATGAGCTCGCGGGCCGCGTCGAGGTCGTCGGGGGTCTTCAGGGCCAGCGTCTTGACGCCCGGCAGGGCGCGCTTGGCGAGGCCGGTCAGGGTGCCGCCGGGGCACACCTCCAGGAGCGCGGTGACGCCGAGCTCCTTGAAGGTCTCCATGCACAGGTCCCAGCGGACCGGGTTGGCGACCTGGCCGACGAGGCGGTCCAGCACCTCGGCGCCGGTGGCGACCGCCTTGCCGTCCTTGTTCGAGATGTACGTCAACTGCGGGTCGGCGGGCGTCAGTTCACGCGCGGCCTCGGCGAGCGCGTCGACCGCCGGGCCCATGTGCTCGGTGTGGAACGCGCCGGCCACCTTCAGCGCCACGACCCGCCGCACACCCTCGGGCTTGTCGGCCTCCAGGGCGGCGAGCTGCTCCAGCGTGCCGGCGGCCACGATCTGGCCCGCGCCGTTCACGTTGGCCGGGGTCAGGCCCAGCTTCTTGAGGTGCGGGATCGTGGTCTCCGGGTCACCGCCGAGCAGCGCCGACATACCCGTCGCGGTGATCGCGGCGGCCTCGGCCATCGCCAGACCACGCTTGCGTACGAGGGTCAGGGCGGCCGTGTCGTCGAGGACACCGGCGAGGACGGCGGCGGTGATCTCACCGACGCTGTGACCGGCGACGGCACCCGGGGACACCTCGCCGAGCGCGGTCGCGGAGACCAGTCCGGCGGCGACCAGCAGCGGCTGGGCGACGGCGGTGTCGCGGATCTCGTCCGCGTCGGCCTTCGTGCCGTAGTGCACCAGATCGAGGTCGACGGCGGCCGAGAGGGCACGCAGACGGTCCTCGACACCGGGGAGGTCGAGCCAGGGGGTCAGGAAGCCGGGCGTCTGGGCGCCCTGGCCGGGAGCGACGAGTACGAGCACTCTCACACTCTCTCTTGGGGACGGGCACGGCCGCCCGTGGGGACAGGGACGAAGAACACGAGGGGGTTTTGTGGGGCCCCGACAAAAACCTAGGTCTGGAGATCTCCATCGGCCAGACGCCCCAGGATCAGCGCGATCCGCAGCGTGAACGCGGAACGTACATCGGACGGCGACCAGCCGGTGACGTCAGTCACACGTCGAAGCCGGTAGCGCACGGTGTTGGGATGGACGAACAGCATGCGTGCCGCACCTTCGAGACTACTCGCCTGCTCCAGATAGACACTGAGTGTCTCCAGGAGCGCGGACCCGGCCTCCTCCAGTGGTCTGTAGATCTCCTCCACCAACTGGTCACGCGCACTGGGGTCACCGGCCATCGCGCGTTCCGGAAGCAGGTCGTCCGCCAGCACCGGGCGCGGTGCGTCCTGCCAGGCGGAGCAGGCCTTCAGCCCGGCCGCGGCGGCCTGGGCGGACCGGGTGGCGGCGAGGAGATCGGGCACGATGGGGCCCGCGACCACGGGTCCTGCCGCGTACGGGCCGATCAGCGACTTGGCGACCGCGAGGGGGTTGTCGCTGCCGCCCGCGATGACGACCAGCCGGTCGCCGAGCACCCCGGTCAGCACCTGGAGCTTGGCGTGCCGGGCGGCGCGGCGGATCGCCTCGACGGTCAGCTCGCTGTCGCCGTCGGGCGCGGTGCCGAGTACGACACACACGTGCTCCGGCGAGTTCCACCCGAGCGCGGCGGCCCGGGAGACGGCTCCTTCGTCCGCCTCGCCGCTCAGCACGGCGTTCACGACCAGCGACTCCAGCCGCGCGTCCCACGCGCCGCGCGCCTCGGCGGCCTGCGCGTACACCTGCGCGGTCGCGAAGGCGATCTCCCGGGCGTACACGAGCAGCGCCTCGCGGAGGACGGACTCGTCGCCCGGGGCCGCCACCTCGTCGATGGCCGACTCCATGACCTCGATCGTCGTGCGCACCATCTCCACGGTCTGGCGGAGCGTGATCGCCCGGGTCAGCTCGCGGGGCGCCGTACCGAAGACGTCGGTGGAGATGGCCTGCGGCGCGTCGGGATGCCGGAACCACTCGGTGAACGCGGCGATACCCGCCTGGGCGACCAGCCCGATCCAGGAACGGTTCTCCGGTGGCATCGCCCGGTACCACGGCAGCGACTCGTCCATGCGCGCGATGGCCTGGGCGGCGAGACTCCCGGACGACTGCTCCAGCCGCTTGAGGGTCGCGGGGTGGGAGTGGGCGCGGGGGAGGGGGGCTGCGGGTCTGGTGGTTTCGGGTTCGGGCACGTGACAAGACTGCACCATCTTTTGGTTCGGTCACCTTCGGGGCGCCTCAAGCCGGTGGCGTGGGGACAGAACAAGTGGGTGGGCCCTTGCCGTGGGCGGGACTACCGTGGTGGGTGTGATGGACGTGCGGCGCTCTGCGGAGCGGTACCCAGGCGGTGACCCGCAGGTCGGGATCCAGTCGTGGCATGCCTTTTCGTTCGGGCCGCACTACGACCCCGACAATCTTCGGTTCGGCGCGGTCATCGCCTGCAACGAGGAACGGCTTGCCCCCGGCGCCGGGTTCGGTGAACACCCGCACAGCCACACGGAGATCGTCACGTGGGTGGTGGAGGGGGAGCTCAGCCATCGCGACTCCACGGGGCAGTTGACGCGCGTCCGGCCCGGTGACGTGCAGCGCCTCAGTTCGGCTGCCGGTGTGCGGCATGTCGAGCGCAACGACAGCGACTCGCCCCTGACCTTCGTGCAGATGTGGCTCGCCCCGCTGGAGCCCGGTGGCGAGCCGTCGTACGAGATCGTCCACGGCATCGCGGACTCGACTCCGTACGCGGTGCCGGAGGCCGGCGCGATGCTGCATGTGCGGCGGCTGGTTCCCGGCGAGCGGACGGCCGTACCGGACGCGGCGCATGTGTACGTTCATGTGGTGCGCGGTGAAGTGAGCCTGGGTGGGGAGAAGTTGGGGCCGGGGGATGCTGCTCGGATCACGGACGCGCGGGATCTGGCGGCTCAGGCGGTCACCGGGGCCGAGTTGTTGATGTGGGAGATGCTCTAGAGCTCCGCGAGGACCGCGTCCGTGAACGGCGGCCATGCCTCCACTGCCCACGGGCCGAACGCGCGGTCCGTCAGGGCCACGCAGGCCGCTCCCGCTGCCGGGTCCACCCACAGGAACGTGCCGGACTGGCCGAAGTGGCCGAAGGTGCGTGGGGAGGACGAACTGCCTGTCCAGTGCGGGGACTTGGAGTCGCGGATCTCGAAGCCGAGGCCCCAGTCGTTGGGGTTCTGGTGGCCGTAGCCCGGCAGGACGCCCTTGGTGCCGGGGTACTGGACCGTCATCGCCTCGGCGACCGTGCGGGGGTCCAGGAGGCGCGGTGCCTGGACTTCGGCGGCGAAGAGGAGCAGGTCGTCGACCGTCGAGATTCCGTCCTTCGCCGGGGAACCGTTCAGCGAGGTCGCGTTCATGCCCAGGGGGGCCAGGACCGCCTGGTGCAGGTACTCGGCGAACTCGATCTCCGTCGCCTTCGCGATGTGGTCGCCGAGTTGCTCGAAGCCCGCGTTCGAGTACAGGCGGCGCTCTCCGGGGGGTGCCGTCACGCGGTGTTCGTCGAAGGCCAGGCCCGAGGTGTGGGCGAGGAGGTGGCGGACGGTGGAGCCGGGCGGGCCCGCCGGTTCGTCCAGCTCGATGGCGCCCTCCTCGTACGCGACGAGGGCGGCGTAGGCCGCGAGCGGCTTGGTGACCGAGGCGAGCGGGAAGCGGTCGGCGGTCGGGCCGTGGGTCCCGAGGACGGTTCCGTCGGCTCGTACGACGCCCGCCGCCGCGGTCGGCACCGGCCAGTTCTCGATCAGCGCGAGGTTGTGCAAGGACATGGCCTTGAGCCTAAGCGCTCGGTCTCGGGCCTCCCGCCGATTTCTTACCGGTTCCGCTTGCTTCGAGTGCACTCCAAGGCCATAGCGTGGTGGTCATGACGGTGATGGAGACCACGGGTACCAGGACCGACAGCTGCGGAGGCCCGCCGCAGGCCGAGCGGCGTCCCGACGGCGCGGACAGCTACACGATCAGCGAGGTCGTCGCCTTCACCGGCCTGACGGCTCACACCCTGCGGTGGTACGAGCGCATCGGGCTGATGCAGCACATCGACCGCTCGCACACCGGCCAGCGCCGCTACAGCAACCGCGACCTCGACTGGCTCGACCTCGTCGGCAAGCTCCGGCTGACCGGCATGCCGGTCGCCGACATGGTCCGGTACGCCGAGCTCGTGCGCGAGGGCGACCACACCTACGGCGACCGCTTCGAACTCCTCGAGGCCACCCGCCGGGACGTCCTGGCCAGGATCGCCGAACTGCACGACACCCTCGCCGTACTCGACCGGAAGATCGCCTTCTACGGCGAGGCCCACGCCTACGAGAAGGAGAAGGCAGGATGACCGACACCACGATCCCGACCGCACGGCTCGGCGCGGACGGCCCCGAGGTCGGCGTCCAGGGTCTCGGGTGCATGGGCATGAGCTTCGCCTACGGTCCTCCCGACGCGAAGGAGTCGCTGGCCACCCTGGACCGGGCGCTGGAGCTCGGCGTGACCTTCTACGACACGGCGGACGTGTACGGGGCCGGGGAGAACGAGCGGTTCCTCTCGCCGTTCTTCAAGGCGCACCGCGACGAGGTCGTGATCGCCACCAAGTTCGCCATGTCGATCCCGCCCGGCGAGCCCACCCGGCGGGTCGTCCGCAACGACCGGCCCTACATCCGCCAGGCCGTCGAGGCGAGCCTGCAGCGGCTCGGCATCGATGTCATCGACCTCTACTACATGCACCGCCGCGACCCGGCCGTCCCCATCGAGGAGACCGTCGGCGCGATGGCGGAGCTGGTGCGCGAGGGCAAGGTCAGGCACCTCGGGCTGAGCGAGGTCACGGGAGCGGAGCTGCGTGCCGCGCACACCGTGCACCCGATCGCCGCCGTGCAGTCGGAGTGGTCGCTGTTCAGCCGGGACGTCGAGATCAGCCTGGTCGGGGCGGCCGTCGAGCTCGGTTCGGCCGTCGTGCCGTACTCGCCGCTCGGCCGCGGCTTCCTCACCGGCTCCTTCGCCAACGCCGAACAGGACCTGACGGAGGGCGACTTCCGCCGCCACCAGCCCCGCTTCACCGGTGAGAACGCGGCGGCCAACGCGGCCCTCCTCGACCCCGTCCGCACGGTCGCCGAAGCCCACGACGCCTCCCTCGGCCAGATCGCCCTGGCCTGGGTCCAGCAGCGCGCCCAGGTCCACGGCCTCCCGGTGATCCCGATCCCCGGCACGACCAAGCGCAGGCGGGTGGAGGAGAACACGGCGGCGACGAGGATCGTCCTCACGGACGATGAGCTGAGCCTGCTGGAACCGATCGCGGGCAAGGTGGCAGGCGACCGCTACGCGGACATGACCTTCGCTTCCACCAGCAGGGAGTAGGGGTTCTTACAGTTCCGCGAGGAGTTCCGCCTTCTTCACCGTGAACTCCTCGTCCGTCACCAGCCCCGCCGCATGCAACTCCCCGAGATGCCGGATCCGCTCGGCGATATCGGCGGGGTCACGCCGAGCAGCCGGTATCACGGCAGTGGGCCGAGCAGACCGCACCGCAGCAAGGACCGCTGCCGCGAACGGCAGTGACTCGTGCACCGGCCCGTATCCTAGCCCGAACACCACGGCCGCCGGATCCTGATCCACCGGCACAGGCGGCGCAGTACCTCGCAGCAGCCGTAGATGCCCCTCGAACACCTCGGGGGAGCGCCACTCGACGCCATTCAGGTCGGCGACCGGGAAGGTCTGGTCGCCGGCCTTCCACTTCGCCGACGAGGCGCCGGTCCAGAACCAGCGGAAGGAGACCGTCTTCCCGTCGAAGGTCGCCTTTCCGTCGTACGCCTTGAAACGCAGTGGTACTTCGGGCGCGGCCACCAGGAAGCGTTCGGCCGGACCGCGGTCCCGCTTCAGCTGGGCGCGCAGCTCGTCGGCGTAGTACTCGGCGAGGGTCTCGCGCTCGGCGGGCAGGACGAGTTGGTAGGGGTCGCTGCCCTCCTTGAGCTGGCCGGCGGCCGCCTCCATGAGGGGGTCGGCGCCGGCGCGCGGTACGAGGCGCAGGACGACGGTGCCGCGCTTGCCGGGGGCGAGGGTCACCGTCTCCATCGCCTCGAAGGGGATCCGGCGTTCACCGAGTGCCTGGAACAGCTTGGGGGTTCGAATGCCCCGCTCGTAGCGGATACGCACGAAGTCGGACTCGAACTCCCAAGCGGCATGAAATCCGGCCAGTACGTCACCCATGCGGCTCATCGTAGGCGGCACATGTCCTCCGTCCCATCCCCGCGCAGACCGCAGTTCCTGCTGTTTCTACGCGCGTCCGGCCTCTGGGGCGTCGGACAGACCCTGTCGGCAGGTGTCGGTGTCGTGCGCGCACGACACCGCGTCGTACGCGCCCACACCGATGTCGGCGAAATTGGCGAGGCTGTCGGTACCCCACGCGAAGTAGCCGGTGTGGCCCTTGGCGTCCTTCGCGGCCAGCACCCGCGCGCCGAACGCGTTGGACACCGGGTCCTCGCCGTGGCCGAGACCGCCGACCTCCATGTACGGCACGTCCTGGATCCAGTCGTCGGCGTCCCGCATCGCCCACACCCGGGCGAGGGTGTGCAGGTGGGCGGCGTTCGAGGCGCGCATGCCGGGGCTGCCGGCCACCGCGATGTCGGTCACCCGGGTCGGCAGTTCGTGCGCGGCGACCCCGCACACCACCGAGCCGTAGCTGTGGCAGAAGAGGGCGATCTGCGAGGTGCCGGGAAGGGCGCGCACCAGCGAGTTCAGTCGTACGGCGCCTGCCTCGGCGCGGCCCGCGGTGGCCGAGTCGATGCCGAGGCCGCCGGGCGCGGTGTAGTCGGCCCAGGCGATGACGGCCGTGCGCGTGCCGGTGTCGGTCGCGGACTTCGCCGTGTTCTCGGCGGCGTACAGGTTCTGCGCCATGCCGACCGGCGCCGAGTAGCTCTTGTTCGTCTTCTGGAAGGTCAGCAGGTCGGTGTCGACACCGGGGACGATGATCGACACGCGCTGCGCGGTGTCCAGGTCGCCGAAGACCTCGGCGATCCGGCCCGAACCCTCGGGGTCGAAGGCGAGGATGTGGCGGTCCCCGCTCATCAGCGCCTCGAAGCGGTGCATGAGGCGGCCTGCCTCCTGCTTGCCGTAGGGCGTGAGGCGGCTGTCGTGCATGCGCTTCCGCTCGACCTTGCGGGCCTGGTCGAGGGCGATGTGGTTGGCGCGGTAGCGCAGCTGGACCGGGGCGCCGTTCATGTTGCCGACCGCGAGCGGGTAGCGGTGCGCGAGGCGCGTGCGCTGCTGTGCGGTGAGCGAGGCGAAGAAGCGGGCCAGCCGGGTCGGGGAGGCGTCCGGGTCGGGCAGCTCGCGCCCGTTCATATGGCCGTGTTCCCAAGCGGAGAGGGAGGCCTGGAGCGCCGTTTTCCCGGGATGGCTGCGCACCGCGGTCCAGCCGGTGGTCGCCAGCATCACGAACACCACGGCCAGCGCGAGCAGCGCGCGCCAGGCGTTCAGCGTGGGGGAGGAGTCGAAGGAAGTCACTGGGAGGACACACTAGGAGAACGAGAGGGTCTCGCGTTAACCGAGTGACGGGGATCACGTTTCAGCGGTACGTGATGAGGAACTCAGTACGACTCGCTCGCGCGCCAGTTCCCCGCGAGCGCCGGGCCCACCCCGTCGAGGTAGGCGGCCGTCAGCTCCCGCATCGCCTCGATGCTCAGGTCGTCCCCCGCGATCCACATCCGCTCCACCACCCGCATCACCCCGCCGAACACCGCCACCACCAGCCGCGGCCTGGGGTCCGTGTCCATCGCCAGCCCCTCGCGTACGGCGATGATCTGCGCGAGTTCCTCCTCCAGCTCCATCGAGCGCCGCAGATGCGCGGCCAGCAGTCCCGGCGTCGACTCGATGACCCGGTAGGTGCGCATGTGCAGCTCCAGCGGTACGACCTGCTGGATCGCCTCGTTGATGGTGTCCCAGCTCTCCAGCACGGCCCGGCGCAGCGCCTCCAGCGGGGCCTCGTGCGGCGGGCGGGCGCGGACGGCGTCGACGAAGTGCGTCTCGGTGAGCCGGGGCACGAAGAACGCGGCCTCCTCCTTGCTCGCGAAGTAGCGGAAGAAGGTGCGCTGCGAGACGTCGACGGCCTCGGCGATCTCGTCGACGGTGGTCTGTTCGTAGCCCTTGGTCGTGAACAGTTCGAGGGCGGCGTGCAGCAGCGCGTCCCGCGTGCGGGCCTTCTTGCGCTCGCGCAATGTCTCCATGCCGTTCTCCTCGCGATTGTTGACAGCCGCCGACATCTGAACCTGTTTGTCAACTGTCAGTGGCTGACACTAGCCTCGAACGCATGACTAGTCAGACCACCATCAGCGCGACGGGGCCGGGGGACAAGGCGGCGGCCGCCCCGTCCGACCCGACGCCCTCCACGGGGCTGCGCGGCCACCCGTGGTTCACCCTCATAACCGTCGCCGTCGGCGTCATGATGGTGGCCCTCGACGGCACCATCGTCGCCATCGCCAACCCGGCCATCCAGAAGGACCTCGGCGCCAGCTTCGCCGACGTCCAGTGGATCACCAACGGCTACTTCCTCGCCCTCGCGGTCTCCCTCATCACCGCAGGCAAGCTCGGCGACCGCTTCGGCCACCGCCAGACCTTCCTGATCGGCGTCACCGGCTTCGCCGCCGCGTCCGGTGCCATCGGCCTCTCCCACAGCATCGCGTTCGTCGTCACCTTCCGCGTGCTCCAGGGCCTGTTCGGCGCGCTGCTGATGCCGGCCGCGCTCGGCCTCCTGCGGGCCACCTTCCCGGCCGAGAAGCTCAACATGGCCATCGGCCTGTGGGGCATGGTCATCGGCGCCTCCACCGCGGGCGGCCCGATCCTCGGCGGTGTCCTCGTCGAGCACGTCAACTGGCAGTCGGTGTTCTTCATCAACGTGCCGGTCGGCGCCATCGCGCTGATCCTCGGCCTGCTGATCCTGCGCGACCACCGCGCCGAGAACGCCCCGCGCTCCTTCGACATCCTCGGCATCGCGCTGCTCTCCGGCGCGATGTTCTGCCTCGTCTGGGCCCTGATCAAGGCGCCCACCTGGGGCTGGGGCTCCGGCACGACCTGGGCGTTCCTCGCCGCGTCCGTCCTGGGCTTCGGCCTGTTCGCCTTCTGGGAGCAGCGCGTCAAGGAACCCCTGATCCCGCTGGGCCTGTTCCGCTCGGTCCCGCTGTCCGCGGGCGTGGTCCTGATGGTCCTGATGGCGATCGCCTTCATGGGCGGCCTGTTCTTCGTGACGTTCTACTTGCAGAACGTGCACGGTATGAGCCCCATCGACGCCGGTCTCCACCTTCTCCCACTCACCGGGATGATGATCGTCGGCTCCCCGCTGGCCGGCGCCGCGATCACCAAGCTCGGCCCGCGCATCCCGCTGGCCGGCGGCATGGCGGCCACCGCGATCGCCATGTACGGCATGTCCACCCTGGAGTCGGACACCGGCAGCGCGGTCATGTCGATCTGGTTCGCCCTGCTCGGCTTCGGCCTCGCCCCGGTGATGGTCGGCGCCACCGAGGTCATCGTGGGCAACGCGCCGATGGAGCTCTCCGGTGTCGCCGGCGGTCTCCAGCAGGCCGCGATGCAGATCGGCGGCAGCCTCGGTACGGCCGTCCTCGGCGCCGTGATGGCCTCCCGCGTCGACAGTGACCTGCCCGGCAACTGGACGGACGCGGGCCTGCCCAAGCTCACCCGGCCCCAACTGGACGCGACCGCCGAAGCGGTCCAGGTCGGAGTCGCCCCGGTCGCCCCGGGCACCCCGGCGGCGGTCGCCGCGAAGATCACGCAGGTCGCCCACGACACCTTCATCTCCGGCATGAGCCTGGCCTGCCTGGTCGCCGCCGGCGTGGCGGTGGTCGCGGTGTTCGTCGCCCTGCTGACCAAGCGCGGCGAGAACGCGGAGGCGGGTGCCGGAGCCGCTCACATCTAACCCTGATTCAGGGCGAGTTCGCCTATCAGGGTGACTGCGCTAAAGATTCCTGGCGTTCGGTACGCGCCGCAGGTCACAGTAAGTCAAGTCCTCCGCAGGGCAGGGGGGGACGGGTGGTCTGCGGCGCGCTGCCGGAGGGGGGCAGCGCGCAGGCAGGCTTTTTTCGCGTGTACGGGGGTATCCGGTCACTGTAGGAGTACGGGCCGAACGGGCGTGAACGCCCAGGGAGTTGACGATGACAGGCTTCGGCAACGGAACGCGCAGGACCCCCCGCTCACGTGGCCGCATGGGGTCAGGGACCGGGCCGGACCGCGCGACCCTCGCCATCGTCGGACTGGTCTGCGCGATCGCGGGCTTCTTCCTGGCGGGCAACCTGGGGATCGTCCTCGGCCCGATCGCGGTGGTCTGCGGCTGGCTGGCCATGGGCCGCCGGTGGGCGGGCTCACGCCGGGTGATGGCCCTGGTGGCCCTCGTCCTGGGCGCGATAGACACGGTGGCGGCGGTCCTGTGGACGTTCTTCTGAATCAGGGCCGGATCCGCGGCTAGCGGGACACCTCGTCCCCGACCGGCTCCGGAACCCCCACCACCGGCACCCCGGACAGGGCCGCCACCTCCGCCCGCAGCGCCCGCACTTCCTCTGTCAGCGCCTCGATGGCCTCGGTCTGCCGGCGCTCCTCCACGTCGTCCTTCTCGAACCGGGCGATGAACCAGGTGGCGATGTTCGCGGTGACGACACCGAGCAGCGCGATCCCGGACAGCATCAGCCCGACGGCGATCATCCGACCGAGCCCGGTGGTCGGCGCGTGATCCCCGTACCCCACCGTCGTCATGGTCGTGAACGACCACCACACGGCGTCACCCAGCGTCCGGATGTTCCCGTTGGGCGAGTCCCGTTCCACGGACAGCACCGCGAGCGAGCCGAACATCAGCAGCCCGACGACCGCGCCGGCGACATACGTCGTCAGCTGGATCTGCGAGGCCATCCGGGCGCGCCGCCCGACGAGTATGAGCGTCGACACCATGCGCAGCAGCCGCAGCGGCTGGAGTATCGGCAGCACGACCGCGCACAGGTCCATCCAGTGCGTCCGTACGAACCGCCGCCGGTCCCGGGACATCGCGAGCCGCATCAGATAGTCGGCGGCGAACGCCGCCCACACCACCCACTCGACCGCCGTGCACATCTCCGTCAGCGAATGACCGGCAGTGGTGTCCACGATCGGCACGGCATAGGCCACGGCAAACGCAACGGCGAGCGCCAGCAGGGGCCGTTGAGTGAGCTGCTCCCAACGGGCTTGCGCCGATTGTTGCTTCATGCCCGCATCGTAGGGCGGCGGGATGGCTCTCAAAGGCGCCCCGAAGGGGCTTGCCTTCGGGGGCGCGGGGAACTGCGCGACCAGCCCCCACGCACCCGCAGACGAGAAACGACTACGCGTCCCCTCCAGCCACACCCGGATCGGCCGAGGCGACATCCAGCAACTGATACCGATCGATCGCCTGCTTCAGCACAGACCGGTCGACCTTCCCTTCCCGGGCCAGCTCCGTCAGCACAGCCACCACGATCGACTCGGCGTCGATGTGGAAGAACCGCCGAGCAGCCCCGCGCGTATCCGCGAACCCGAATCCATCAGCCCCCAACGACTGATAAGTCCCCGGCACCCACCGAGCGATCTGATCAGGAACCGACCGCATCCAGTCGGAAACCGCCACGAACGGCCCCTCCGCCCCGCTCAACTTCCGCGTGACATAAGGAACCTGCTGCTCCTCCTCGGGATGCAGCAAGTTGTGCCGCTCCACCTCGACCGCCTCGCGCCGCAGCTCGTTCCAGGAGGTCGCGGACCACACATCGGCCCGTACGTTCCAGTCCTCGGCGAGAATCCGCTGCGCCTCGATGGCCCACGGCACCGCCACACCCGACGCCATGATCTGCGCCGGAACCGTGCCCGAGGCACCCCGGCTGATCCGGTGAACGCCCTTGAGGATGCCCTCGACGTCGACGTCCGCCGGCTCGGCCGGGTGCTGGATCGGCTCGTTGTAGACGGTGAGGTAGTAGAAGACGTCCTCACTGTCCGGCCCGTACATCCGCCGCAGCCCGTCCTGCACGATGTAGGCGATCTCGTACGAGTACGCCGGGTCGTAGGCGACACAGCCCGGGTTGGTCGAGGCCAGCAACTGCGAGTGTCCGTCCGCGTGTTGCAGACCCTCACCGGTCAGAGTCGTACGCCCGGCGGTCGCACCCAGGACGAAACCGCGCGCCAACTGGTCGGCCATCTGCCAGAACTGGTCACCGGTGCGCTGGAAACCGAACATCGAGTAGAAGACGTAGACCGGGATGAGCGGTTCGCCGTGCGTGGCGTACGCCGAACCCGCCGCGATCAGCGAGGCGGTGCAGCCCGCCTCGGAGATGCCGTCGTGCAGCATCTGCCCGGTCGGCGACTCCTTGTACGCGAGCAGCAGATCGCGGTCCACCGACTCGTACTGCTGGCCCAGCGGGTTGTAGATCTTCGCGCTCGGGAAGAACGAGTCCATGCCGAACGTGCGGTACTCGTCCGGCGCGATCAGCACGAACCGCTTGCCGATCTCCTTGTCCCGCATGAGGTCCTTGAGCAGTCGTACGAACGCCATGGTGGTGGCGATCGACTGCTGGCCTGAACCCTTCTTCACGCTCGCGTACGTCTTGTCCTCGGGGAGGGCGAGCGGCTTGGAGCGCACGACACGGGTCGGGACGTAGCCGCCCAGCGCGTTGCGCCGGTCGTGCATGTACTGGATCTCCTCCGAGTTCCGGCCCGGGTGGTAGTACGGCGGCGCGCCGGACTCCAGTTCCTGGTCGGTGATCGGGAGGTGCAGGCGGTCGCGGAAGCCCTTGAGGTCGGCGACCGTCAGCTTCTTCATCTGGTGCGTGGCGTTGCGGCCCTCGAAGTTGGGGCCCAGCGTCCAGCCCTTGACCGTCTGGGCGAGCACGACCGTCGGCTGGCCCTTGTGCTCCTTGGCGGCCTCGAAGGCGGCGAACACCTTCCGGTGGTCGTGGCCGCCGCGCCCCAGGTGCAGGATCTGGTCGTCCGTCATGTTCTCGACCATCGCGCGCAGCCGGTGGTCGTGCCCGAAGAAGTGCTCGCGGATGTACGCGCCGGTCTCCGTGGCGTACGTCTGGAACTGGCCGTCCGGCGTGGTGTTGAGCTGGTTGACCAGCACACCGTCGCGGTCCTGGGCCAGCAGCGGGTCCCAGGTGCGGTCCCAGACCAGCTTGATGACGTTCCAGCCGGCGCCCCGGAACTGGGACTCCAGTTCCTGGATGATCTTGCCGTTGCCGCGCACCGGGCCGTCGAGCCGCTGGAGGTTGCAGTTGACGACGAAGGTCAGGTTGTCCAGGCCCTCGCGCGCCGCGATCGACAGCTGGCCGAGCGACTCCGGCTCGTCCATCTCGCCGTCACCGAGGAACGCCCACACGTGCGACCTGGAGGTGTCCGCGATCCCGCGCGCCTCCATGTAGCGGTTCATCCGCGCCTGGAAGATCGCGCCGAGCGGGCCGAGGCCCATGGACACGGTCGGGAACTCCCAGAAGTCCGGCATCGACCGCGGGTGCGGATACGAGGACAGCCCGTACGGCGCCTTCGACTTCTCCTGGCGGAACGCGTCGAGCTGCTGCTCGCTGAGCCGGTCCAGGAGGAACGCGCGGGCGTAGATGCCCGGCGAGGCGTGCCCCTGGAAGAAGATCTGGTCGCCGCCGTCGCCCTGGTCCTTGCCGCGGAAGAAGTGGTTGAAGCCCACGTCGTAGAGGGAGGCGGAGGAGGCGAAGGTGGCGATGTGGCCGCCGACCCCGATACCGGGACGCTGGGCCCGGGACACCATCACCGCCGCGTTCCAGCGGGTGGCGTTCAGGATCTTGCGCTCGATCTCCTCGTTGCCGGGGAAGAACGGCTCGTCCTTGGTGGCGATGGTGTTGACGTAGTCCGTGCTGCGCATCTCGGGCACGGCCACGCGCTTCTCGCGGGCCCGCTCGATCAGCCGGAGCATCAGATAGCGGGCCCGCTCACGGCCGCGCTGGTCCACGGCGGCGTCGAGCGAGTCGAGCCACTCCTGGGTCTCTTCGGGATCGAAGTCAGGAACCTGACTCGGAAGGCCGCCAATGATGATCGGATTGCGATCGGATCCGGAAGCCACGCTGTTCCTTACCTGTCAGAGGGAGCTGGGTGAGGGGGCTGCACCGTTCCCCATGGTCTACCGCGGGGCGGCAATCGTCATCTCTACCGTGAGGTAACCGTGACTCGTTTAGCAAAGTCATTCGAGTCGCGTACCCTCGGAGGGTTCTCAAACGTGCAAACCGGGCAGAACGCTGTGGTGTACGTCACCAGCGGCCGCGATAGCGTGCCTGGAGTTGCGGCGACACGGCCAGGATCGTCACCGTTTCGGCGTTCCGAATCGCCGGGTACTTGCGCGATCCGGCCCGTCCGTGTGGACTACGGCCAATGCTTCGCGCACGCGCGATGCTGGACATTCATCAAGACATGATCAGGAGGCAACCCGTGAGCGCGACCGCGGACCACGCGGAGGAGCGGACGAACCCTGCCGCAAGGCTGGGGTTCCAGCCCGAGCAGGTGGTCCAGGAGATCGGCTACGACGACGACGTAGACCAGGAACTCCGCGAGGCCATTGAAGAAGTCATCGGCAGCGACCTGGTGGACGAGGACTACGACGACGTCGCCGATGCCGTGGTGCTGTGGTTCCGCGACGAGGACGGCGACCTGACCGACGTGCTGGTGGACGCCATCTCGTACGTCGAGGAGGGCGGCTCCATCCTGCTGCTGACGCCGAAGACCGGCCGTGACGGCTACGTCGAGCCGAGCGACATCTCGGAAGCCGCCACGACCGCGGGACTCTCCGCGGCCAAGAGCGTCAGCGTGGGCAAGGACTGGAGTGGCAGCCGGCTGGTGACGCCCAAGGCGGCCAAGTCCAAGAGGTAGTCCACGGAGGTACCTCGATCGTCGAACCCCGGACGGGCCGGCCACGCCGGCCCGTCCGTCCGCATGCCGTGATCGCTGCGTAGGGTGGTGGACCCAGGGTGCTCTCACCCGAACGGCCCCATCGAAGGGATGCAGGACGAGATGGCGATCCAGGTCGGCGAAAAGGCCCCCGATTTCGAGCTCAAGGACAACCACGGCGCCACCGTGAAGCTCTCCGACTTCCGCGGTGACAAGAACGTGGTGCTGCTCTTCTACCCCTTCGCCTTCACCGGCGTCTGCACCGGCGAACTGTGCTCCCTGCGCGACAACCTGCCGCAGTTCACCGACCGCGACACCCAGCTCCTCGCGGTCTCCAACGACTCCATCCACACCCTGCGCGTCTTCGCCGAACAGGAGGGCCTGGAGTACCCGCTGCTCTCCGACTTCTGGCCGCACGGCAACACTTCGCGCGCGTACGGCGTCTTCGCCGAGGACAAGGGGTGCGCGCTGCGCGGCACCTTCATCATCGACAAGGAGGGCGTCGTGCGCTGGACGGTCGTCAACGGTCTCCCGGACGCGCGGGACCTGGGCGAGTACGTGAAGGCGCTCGACACCCTGTGATTGTTAGGTTCCAGGGCCTGCGAGGGTCGGGAACCCGTCACTAGGATCGAGACGTTGATCCGATACCGACGCACTACGGGGCATCCCCGCCCCTGGACACCAATGGAGGACTCGTGGGAGTCAGCCTCAGCAAGGGCGGCAACGTTTCACTGACCAAGGAGGCCCCGGGCCTGACCGCGGTCATCGTCGGTCTGGGGTGGGACGTCCGCACCACCACCGGTACCGACTTCGACCTCGACGCCAGCGCACTGCTGCTGAACAGCGCGGGCAAGGTCGCGAGCGACGCCAACTTCGTCTTCTTCAACAACCTCAAGAGCCCCGACGGCTCCGTCGAGCACACCGGTGACAACACCACCGGTGAGGGCGAGGGCGACGACGAGGCGATCAAGGTCAACCTGGCGGCGGTCCCGGCCGACGTCGACAAGATCACCTTCCCGGTCTCGATCTACGACGCCGAGAACCGCCAGCAGTCCTTCGGCCAGGTCCGCAACGCGTTCATCCGCGTGGTGAACCAGGCCGGCGGCGCCGAGATCGCCCGCTACGACCTCTCCGAGGACGCCTCGACCGAGACGGCCATGGTCTTCGGCGAGCTGTACCGCAACGGCGCGGAGTGGAAGTTCCGCGCCATCGGCCAGGGCTACGCCTCGGGCCTGCGCGGCATCGCCCAGGACTTCGGCGTCAACGTCTGACGTCCCCAGGCTTCACCGCCCGGCGCCGCACGGTTCGCGTGCGGCGCCGGGCCGCAGGACAACTCACACAGCATCGCCTCGGGGAGGACCAGCACTATGGGCGTCACACTCGCCAAGGGGGGCAACGTCTCCCTGTCCAAGGCCGCACCGAACCTCACGAACGTACTGATCGGACTCGGCTGGGACGCGCGTTCCACCACCGGAGCCGACTTCGACCTCGACGCCAGCGCGCTGCTCTGCAACGGCGGCCGGGTGCTCGGGGACGAGTGGTTCATCTTCTACAACCAGCTCAAGAGCCCCGACGGCTCCGTGGAGCACACCGGCGACAACCTCACCGGCGAGGGCGAGGGCGACGACGAGTCGATCCTGGTCGACCTCTCCAAGGTCCCGGCCAACGTCGACAAGGTCGTCTTCCCGGTCTCCATCCACGACGCCGACAACCGCGGCCAGACCTTCGGCCAGGTCAGCAACGCCTTCATCCGCGTCGTCAACCAGGCAGACGGCCAGGAACTCGCCCGCTACGACCTCTCCGAGGACGCCTCCACCGAGACGGCCATGATCTTCGGCGAGCTCTACCGCTACCAGGGCGAGTGGAAGTTCAGGGCGGTCGGTCAGGGGTACGCGTCCGGCCTGCGGGGCATCGCACTGGACTTCGGGGTCAACGTCTCGTAAAGGGCCTTGGTCCCGACCGGCTGTCCCGGTCCGGGGAGTCTCCCTCTAGACTCAGTGCTCGACGTCAAATTTTAAGTAAAGCCGAGTGCGGCGCGGGGGAGACCCGTACACACAGGGATTGGGTAGCCAGTGCTTCTGAAAACCTTCGGCTGGTCGTTCGCGGTCACCGCGCTCGGCCTGGTCGCGGCGGCGTTCTACGGGGGGTGGGAAGCCTTCGGAATCGTGGCGATCCTGGCCGTCCTGGAGATCTCGCTGTCCTTCGACAACGCGGTGGTCAACGCCGGGATCCTGAAGAAGATGTCCGCCTTCTGGCAGAAGATCTTCCTCACGGTCGGCGTCCTGATCGCCGTCTTCGGCATGCGGCTGGTGTTCCCCGTCGTCATCGTCGCCGTCACCGCCAAGATCGGCCCGATCGACGCGGTCGACCTCGCGCTCAACAACAAGGACCACTACCAGCAGCTGGTCACCGACGCCCACCCGGCGATCGCGGCCTTCGGCGGCATGTTCCTGCTGATGATCTTCCTCGACTTCATCTTCGAGGACCGGGACATCCAGTGGCTGCGCTGGATCGAGCGCCCGCTCGCCAAGCTCGGCAGGGTCGACATGCTGTCGGTCTGCATCGCGCTGATCGTCCTGCTCATCACGTCCTTCACCTTCGCGGCCCACGCCCACCAGCACGGCGGTGCGCACACCGACAAGGCGCAGACGGTCCTGATCGCCGGCATCTCCGGTCTGATCACGTACATGATCGTCGGCGGACTCTCCGGCTACTTCGAGGACAAGCTCGAGGAAGAGGAGGAGCGGGAGCACGAGGCGGAGGAAGAGGCCGCGCGCACCGGCAAGCAGCGCTCGGCGGTGGTCCTCGCCGGCCAGGCCGCGTTCTTCATGTTCCTGTACCTCGAGGTCCTGGACGCGTCCTTCTCCTTCGACGGCGTGATCGGCGCCTTCGCCATCACGAACGACATCGTCCTGATGGCGCTGGGCCTGGGCATCGGCGCGATGTACGTCCGCTCGCTGACGGTGTACCTGGTCCGCCAGGGCACGTTGGACGACTACGTCTACCTGGAGCACGGCGCCCACTACGCGATCGGCGCCCTCGCCGTGATCCTCATGGTCACCATCCAGTACCAGATCAACGAGGTCATCACCGGCCTCGTCGGCGTGGTCCTGATCGGCTGGTCCTTCTGGTCCTCGGTCCGCCGCAACAACGCCATCGCGGAAGCCGAGGGAAAAGCCGGCTCGGACGAGAAGACTGAGGTCTCGTCCGGGGTGTGACAAGCTCCCTGGTAAGGGAACGCTCTGTTCGGGGCGGCAGACAGAGGACATGCCCTCGGTCCGCCGCCCCGAACAGCTTTGTCGTGAGTCATGTGGACGTGGGGGCGGGAATGGGCTTCTTCGACGGAATCTGGCGCCGCGAGATCGACTTCGACTCGGGCAGCGCGGCCAGCAACGCGATCGAACTGACCAAACGGCACCACCAGGTCTCGCTCACCAAACAGGGCGCGGCCACCGGCAACCTGCGCGTCAACCTCACCTGGCGGATGCGGACCTCCGACATCGGCGGCCTCCAGCGCGACAGCCTGCTTCGCCACCCCTTCAAGGCCCTCAAGCCGCCCGAGGTCATGGGCCACAGCCAGAGCATGGTCAACGTCGACCTCGACCTGGGCTGCCTCTACGAACTCATGGACGGCACCAAGGGCGTCGTCCAGCCCCTCGGCGGCCTCCTCGGCGACGTCAACTCACCCCCGTACGTGAAGCTCAGCGGCGACGACCGCTTCGGCTCCGCGTCCGGCGAGACGATGTACGTCAACCTCGACCACCGCGACCAGATCAAGCGCCTCCTGGTCTTCGTCTACATCTATGACCAGACCCCCGCCTTCGACCGCACCCACGCGATCGTCACCCTCTACCCCAGCAACGGCCCCCGCATCGAGATAGGCCTCGACGAACGCCACCCCCAGGCCCGCTCCTGCGCGGTAGTGATGATCGAGAACGTCAAGGGCGAACTCGTCGTCCGCCGGGAAGTGAAGTTCGTCTACGGCTTCCAGGCGGAGCTGGACAGGTTGTACGGCTGGGGATTGCAGTGGGGCCGAGGCTACAAAACCAAGGTCGAGCGATAGGTCTTCAGGGGCGCGGGGAACTGCGCGACAAGCCCCCACCGGCCCGCGCCGAAAAAACTACGCACGCGCCCTCAAATGAACTGCGGCCCCTGCGGAGGCAACCGAAAATCCGGATCCACCGCACTCGCCGCAGGCACAGGCTGGGGATACCCGTAGGTCCCCGCAGGAGCCGCCTGCGGATACCCGTACGCAGGCTGAGTCACCGGCTCCTGCGCCGGCGGATACCCGTACCCGGACTGACCCGGAACCGCCGGAGGCACCTGCACAGGAACCGCCGGAGGCAACGGCTGCGAGACCGCCTCAGGACTACCCCCCGCCTCCGACTCGTCCACCGTGATGCCGAAGTCCATGGCCAGCCCGCGCAGCCCGTTCGAATACCCCTCGCCGAGCGCCCGGAACTTCCACCCCTCGCCCCGCCGGTACAGCTCCCCGCAGATCAGCGCGGTCTCCTCGCCGGTCTCCGGCTTGATGTCGAAATACAGCAGCGGATCGCCCTCGGCGACCGCCGCGTCGTACAGCATGATGCGCAGACCCTGTACGCGGTCGAAGGTCTCGTCCTCCGCCGATGCGACCACCAGAATCCGGCTGACTTCGGGCTCGACACCGGCCAGATCTGTCTGGATCGTGTCGGTGGGGCCCTCGGCGACACGCTTCTTGCCGAGCCGCCAGACCTTCCCGGAGGGGTGCCGGGGCTGGTTGTAGAAGACGAAGTCCTCGTCGGAACGCACCCGACCGGCGGGGCCGAGGAGCAGCGCCGAGACATCCACGTCCGGGCCCCCCTGCCCGGGCGTCCAGCGCAGCACGGCACGTACCGTGGTGGCCTCCAGCGGGACGTTCGACCCCTTCAGCATCGCGTGCGTCATGCGGTCATCCTGCCCTCTCGGTCCTGGTCACGACAACGTGGGGTGCGGACTCCGACACGGCCGAGTTACCTGAAGTTCATGCCCGGCGGGAACCCCTGACATGGGTTTGTACGTACTATTACCGGCCACCTATCGAAAACACACACGGTTCACATCGTCACCACGGGGGAGCTTTATGCGTCATTTCGGGCACATTGCCCCTGAGGTGCGGCAGCGTCTCTTCTTCCAGGAGCCGTGCGAGTTCGACGCGGACTCCCCGGCCCGGCTGCTCGCCGCCGCCCTCGGCGCCACGCTCTACAGCCCGGCCACCCGCCCGCACCTGGCCGACGACATCGTCAAGCTGGCCGGGCGCGGCGTCGTGTCGATGGTGCTGTGCCTGGAGGACTCGATCGGCGACGAGGACGTCCCGGCCGCCGAGGAGAACCTGGTCCGGCAGTTCACCGAGCTGGCCGCCCGCCCGGGCGTGGAGCTTCCGCTGCTGTTCGTCCGGGTCCGCGTGCCCGAACAGATCCCCGATCTCGTCCGCCGCATGGGCCCTGCCGTACGACTCCTCTCCGGCTTCGTGATGCCGAAGTTCACCGAGGAACGCGGCATGCCCTTCCTGGAGGCGCTGTCCGACGCCGAGACGGAGAGCGGCCGACGCCTCTTCGGCATGCCGGTCCTGGAGTCGCCCGAGCTGCTCTACCGCGAGTCGCGCGTCGAGACCCTGGAGGGCATCTCCCGCGCGGTCGACAAGTACCGCGACCGCGTCCTCGCGCTGCGCCTGGGCGTGACGGACTTCTGCTCTTCGTACGGCCTCCGCAGGGCCTCCGACATGACGGCCTACGACGTCCAGATCGTCGCCTCCGTGATCGCCGACGTGGTGAACATGCTGGGCCGCGCCGACGGCACCGGCTTCACGGTGACCGGCCCGGTGTGGGAGTACTTCCGGGTCCAGGAGCGCATGTTCAAGCCGCAGCTGCGCCGCAGCCCCTTCCTGGAGGGACAGGCCGAGGAGCTGCGCGAGGCGCTGATCGAGCACGCCATGGACGGGCTGCTGCGCGAGATCGCCCTCGACCAGGCCAACGGGCTGATGGGCAAGACCTGCATCCACCCCACGCACGTACTGCCCGTGCACGCGCTGTCCGTGGTCAGCCACGAGGAGTTCTGCGACGCGCAGGACATCCTGCGGCCGGAGCGGGGCGGCGGGGGCGTGCTGCGCTCGGCGTACACGAACAAGATGAACGAGGTGAAGCCGCACCGCGCCTGGGCCGAGCGGACCATGCTGCGCGCCGAGATCTTCGGCGTCGCACGCGAGGACGTCGGCTTCGTGGAGCTGCTCGCCGCCGGAATCCCCGGCTGAATCGCAAGGGACGCATGAACAAGGCAGTGAACAACGGGGCTTGGTCCGGCAGTTGGGTCGCGGAGCGGCTCGGCGTCGAACTCCTCGGCGACCCCGAACTGACCGACCTCCTGGGCCTGGCTCTCCGCCGCAACCCCAAACGGGCCCATCTCCTCGTCTCGAACGTGCTCGGCAAACACGTCCCCCAGTCCCCGTCGATCGTCTACGGCTACGGCGTCACCCTGGGCCACCGCGTACGCGACCTCCTCGGCCCCGAGGAGTCCCGCCGTGCGGTGGTCCTCGGCTACGCGGAAACCGCGACGGGCCTGGGCCACGCGGTGGCCGACGGCATCGCCGTCGCCCCCTACCTCCACTCCACCCGCCGCCCCGTCCCCGGAGTGGCCACGGCAGGCGGCTTCGAGGAGTCCCACTCCCACGCGACGTCCCACCTCCTGCTGCCGGAGGATCCGGAGCTGCTGGCCGGTGACGGCCCGCTGGTGCTGGTCGACGACGAGTTCTCGACGGGCAACACGGTCCTCAACACGATCCGCGACCTGCACGGGCGCTATCCCCGAGACCGGTACGTGGTGGTGGCCCTGGTCGACATGCGGTCGGCGTCGGACGCGGGCCGCCTGGACGAGTTCGCGGCGGAGATAGGCGCGAGGGTGGACCTGGTGGCAGCGGCCTCAGGCACGGTTCGCCTGCCGGCGGGGGTGCTGGAAAAGGGGCAGGAGTTGGTGGCGCGATACGAGGCAGGGGGTGCCGGGACAGGTGATTCGTCGAGTGCGGCGCCGTCTGGGCTGGCCGCGCAGTTCCCCGCGCCCCTAAAGACCCACCTGGGCGCCAACCCCCTAGGGGCGCGGGGAACTGCGCGCCCAGCCCCCACCGGCCCGCAGCCAACACGAGTCGACCTCCGCTGGCCCCTCAACCTCCCCGACGGCGGAAGACACGGCTTCACCCCCGCCCACCGAATACGCCTGGAAGCAGCTCTCCCCGCCATGGCCGCCCGCCTGGCAGAGGCTCTCCCAGAAAAAGCGCACCGTGTGCACATCCTGGGCTTCGAAGAGCTGATGTACGCCCCCCTCCGACTCGCCCGCGAACTGGAGCAGATAGTCGACGCCGACGTCACCTACTCCACGACCACCCGTTCCCCCGTGCTCGCGGTGGACGACCCCGGCTACGCGATCCGCACCCGCCTCACCTTCCCCGCCCACGACACCCCCGCCGACGGCCCCGGCGACCGCTACGCCTACAACATCGCCGGCGCCGGCTTCGACGCGGTCGTCGCGGTCGTCGACTCGCGCGGGGACACTCCCGAACTGCACGGCCTGCTGGCCGAGTTGGCCGCACACACCCCGCACGTCGTCCTCGCGGTGATCCCCTCGTACGTCCCCGAAAGGCCCCCCATGCTGCCCGAGCCCCTCCGCGGCCCCGCCTTCTCCTCGTACGCGCCGGAAGAGGTGGGCTGGCTGCTCCAGGACCTCTCGGACGTGACGCTGGAGGCGCCGACCGAGGAGCGGGAGGAAGCGATCCAGAGCGGCGGGGCGCACTACGCCGAGTCGCTGCCGGTGGAGTACCAGCCGAGCGAGCAGTACCAGGAGCTGTTCCACACCGCACTGGACGAGGCGGCAGGACGCCTCGCGCTGGCGGTCGGCGCGGTCACCGAACTGGTCCTCGCCGAGCGCTCACCCCACCCCGTGCTGGTGTCCCTCGCCCGCGCCGGCACCCCCGTAGGTGTCCTGATGCGCCGCTGGGCCCAGTACCGCCACGGTCTCGACCTCCCGCACTACGCCGTGTCGATCGTGCGCGGCCGGGGCATCGACGCCAACGCGCTGCGCTATCTCGCCGCCCATCACGACCCCGCCGACGTCGTGTTCGTCGACGGCTGGACCGGCAAGGGCGCCATCACCCGCGAACTCGCCGACGCGATCAGGGAGTTCGAGGAGTCCGACGGCATCACCGGCTTCGACCCGGAGATCGCGGTACTGGCCGACCCCGGCTCGTGCGTGAAGACGTACGGCACCCGCGAGGACTTCCTCATTCCCTCCGCGTGCCTCAACTCGACCGTGTCGGGGCTGATCTCACGCACGGTGCTGCGCTCGGACCTGGTCGGCCCGCACGACTTCCACGGCGCGAAGTTCTACCGCGAACTCGCCGGCGCGGACGTCTCGGTGGAGTTCCTGGACGCCGTGGCCGCCCGCTTCCCGGACGTCACGGACGCCGTGGCGACCCTCGCCAAGGAGTTGCTGGCCGCGGACCGCACGCCAACCTGGGAGGGCTGGGCGGCAGTTGAGCGGATCAGCGAGGAGTACGGCATCCACGACGTGAACCTCGTCAAGCCCGGCGTCGGCGAGACGACCCGGGTGCTGCTGCGCCGGGTGCCCTGGAAGATCCTCGCGCGAGCCGGTGCGGGTGCCGACCTCGACCACGTCAGACTGCTCGCCGAGCAGCGGGGCGTACCCGTCGAGGAGGTGGCCGAACTGCCGTACACCTGCGTGGGGTTGATCCACCCCAAGTACACGCGCGGTGCGACCGGTGCCGACGGCAAGGCGGTGGCGGTCTGATGCCGGTACTCGTCGCGAGCGACCTCGACCGTACGCTCATCTACTCCTCGGCCGCCCTCGCCCTGACCATGCCGGACGCGCGGGCACCCCGGCTGCTCTGCGTCGAGGTGCACGAGAGCAAGCCGCTGTCCTTCATGACGGAGACGGCGGCGGGACTCCTCACCGAACTCGGCGGACTCGGCGCCGACACGGCCGTCTTCGTGCCGACCACCACCCGCACCCGCAAGCAGTACCAGCGCATCAGCCTGCCCGGTCCGGAGCCGAAGTACGCGATCTGCGCCAACGGCGGCCACCTTCTGGTCGACGGCGCGACCGACGAGGACTGGCACGCCGGGGTGCAGGCAAGGCTGGCCGCCGAGTGCGCGCCGCTGGAGGAGGTCCGCCAGTACCTGGCCGACTCCGCCGACCCGTCCTGGGTACGCAAGCACCGCGTCGCCGAGGACCTCTTCGCCTACCTCGTCGTAGAGCGCGAACTCCTCCCCGAGGAGTGGGTGAAGGAACTCGCGGTCTGGGCCGAGAACCGCGGCTGGACGATCTCCCTCCAGGGCCGCAAGATCTACGCCGTCCCGAAGCCCCTCACCAAGAGCGCGGCGATGAGGGAAGTAGCCCACCGCACAGGCGCCACCCTGACCCTCGCAGCCGGCGACTCCCTCCTCGACGCCGACCTCCTCCTGGCAGCGGACAAGGGCTGGCGCCCAGGCCACGGAGAACTGGCAGACGAGTCCTGGACGGCCCCCAACATCACGGCCCTACCGGAGCGAGGCGTCCTGGCAGGCGAACGGATCCTCCAGGAGTTCCTCAGGGCAACTCCTTAGGGGCGCGGGGAACTGCGCGACCAGCCCCCACGCACCCGCACCCGACAACGCACCGAACCCGCCTAGCCGCAACACCCTCCACCACAGCAACCGCCCCCTCCGCCCGCCGCAGGCGAGGGGGCGGACGACGTCCCACCCACCGCCACAGCCGACAGCAACTTCACCGTGTCGTCATGCCCCGAGGGGCACGATGCGGGCGCGGAAGACTCCGCCATCGGCCGGCTGACTTCGAACGTCGATCCGCAGGTACGGCAGCGGTACTCATAGCGAGGCATGGCATCAGGCTAACGCCGCGCTGACATGAAGACGGCACCTTGTTTTTTCATGAAGGTTTCGGCTGTGTCCTGTTCTGTCGTTTTCTTATATGGAGAACTTGCGAAGACCACTGGTAATTTGAGTTCGCCGCGTGACCTGTGAGGCCGGGGGGAACCGGGATTTGCAGCCGCGTCCACGGCAACCTTGTAGGACCCTCGTACGTCTGTGCGTCTGCCTGTGCGAGCAATATGGAGTGCGGAGGGAGCCGTCGTGACCCACGAGGGGGAGGGGGAGCAGCCTCAACGGCCGGACGAGACCATGCAGTTGAAGCTCCCCGCCGGGTTCCGGGCGGACGAGACCATGCAGCTGCGGGTGTCCGACCTGGTCATACCCGAGGCCCCCGAGATACCCGAGGGGGAGACGAAACCGGTACGGCACCGGGGCCGCAAAGCCCCCCGCCCGTCCCTCCGCACCCGTCTCTCCCGTCTCGCCCAGGCCCTCGGCCCCCGCTTCGCTCCCCTCATCGCCCGCCTCGCCCCGGTCGTGATCTTCCTCACGCCGTACGTCCGCAAGATGCGCCCGCAGTACCCGCGCCCGGGCCGTACCGACTGGCGCCGCTGGATACCGTCCTGGCGGCAGTGGCTCGGGGGAGCGCTCGCCTCCGTCGGGTTCAGCGGACTGTTCCTGGTCGTCGCCTACGCGGCCACCGACATCCCCTCGAACCTCAACTCGTACGCGACCCAGCAGGACAACGTGTACTTCTGGTCCGACGGCACGCCCATGGCCCGTACCGGCTGGGTGCAGCGGCAGGCGATGCCGCTGAAGGACATTCCGACCGATGTCCGCTGGGCGGTGCTCGCCGCGGAGAACGAGAGCTTCTACAGCGATCCCGGCATTTCGATGAAGGGCATCGCCCGCGCCCTCTACCGCACGGTCGGGGAGGGGGACACCGAGGGCGGCTCGACGATCACCCAGCAATATGTCAAAAACGTCTATCTGACCCAGAACCAGACGGTGAGCCGCAAATTCACCGAAGCGATGATCTCCCTCAAGCTCGACAACAAGATGAGCAAGGACAAGATCCTCGAGGGCTATCTCAACACCAGCTGGTTCGGCCGCGGCACCTACGGTCTGCAGCGCGCGTCGCAGGCGTACTACGGCAAGGACGTCAGCCAGCTCAACGCCAGCGAGGGCGCCTTCCTCGCCTCCCTGCTGAAGGGCGCGGGCCTCTACGACCCGACGATCAGCAAGGCCAACCACGCCCGGGCGGTGGCCCGTTGGTCCTGGATCCTGGACCGCATGGTGAAGATCGGCAAGCTGTCCCCGGCCGAGCGCGCCAAGTACAAGACGTTCCCCGAGCCGCTCAAGCAGTCGAAGACGTACGACACCGGTAAGCAGAGCGACTACCTGGTCGAGCTGGCGACGCAGTACGCGAAGAAGACCGGGCACATCTCGGACAAGGACTTCGACCTCGGCGGCTACCAGATCTACACGACCTTCGACCGCAACCGCGAGACCGAGCTGACGGACGCCGTCACCAAGGCCCGCAAGGCCGCCCAGAAGGACGACCCCGCCAATGCGAAGGCCGCGCACTACGGCGCCTCCTCGGTGGCTTCCGACGGCCGCATCCTCGCGGTCTACGGCGGCCCGGACCACCGTACGCAGGGCTTCAACGAGTCCAACGCGACCACCGTCCCGGCGGGTTCGGCCTTCGAACCCTTCGTCTACGCGGCCGCGTTGGAGCACGGGGTCACCAAGACCCGGGGCCAACCGCCGACGCCGGTCACCCCTCAGACGCTGTACGACGGGGACGACGGCGTGCCGGTGACCACGCCGGAGGGACCGTACTGGGACCGCAGCGGCAAGAAGGTGTCCGCGCACAACGACGGCAAGAAGTCCTACGGGCAGATCAGTCTGCGCCAGGCCCTCGCGCAGTCCGTGAACACCCCGTTCATGCAGCTCGGCATGGACACCGGCCTGTCGACCGTGCGGGCGACCGCGGAGAAGGCCGGACTGCTCTCCTCCAGTTTCGGGGCGCAGGTGCCCGCGCTGTCCCTGGGCAACGCCACGCCCAGCGCACTGCGGATGGCGAGCGCGTACGGCACGTTCGACGCCGGGGGCATCCACACCGAGCCGTACTCGGTCCGCCGTATCACCCGCAACGGTGCCGCGGTCGTGCTGGAGCGGCCGAAGCCGAACCGGGCGATGAGCAGGACCACCGCCGACGAGGTGACGGACGCGCTCACGGACTCCTTCGGCCTCGCGCACCCCACCGCGGCCAGGGCGGCCGGAGCCGAGGTGGCGGGCAAGACCGGCACCACCCAGGACGACACCGCCGCCTGGTACGTGGGCACCGCCAAGTCCGTGTCGACGGCCGTCGTCGTCTACCGCATCGACCTGGGCAAGAGCCTCGAGCCCCTGCCGCTGAAAGGAATCTCCGGCACCCCAGTCACCGACGTCCCCTACGGCATCTGGTCGAGAGCCATGACCTCGCTCGGCTGACCACCGCAGCGCAACCGCCACCTCCTCGCAGAATGAGCCGCCCATGAAGCCCCCGACGAAGGCACCGTCCGGCCGCCGCCGCAGAGCCCGTGAACCTCGTCGTACCCCGAAGCCGGGATTTCTCACCCTGGCCGTGTTCCTTGTCGTCGCCTCGCTGGTGACCGGGTATCTGGCGTTGAACCGGGACAGCACGGCGCCGACCGCGTCGGCCGGCAAGAACGCCTCGCCGAAGTCGACCAAGGAACCCGTCTGGGACGGCAAGACGAAGGTGCTGGGGGACGGCTCGACCTCGTACACGGGGCCGCAGAAGGACCAGTTGAAGGCCGTACCGCTCAAGCCCGGTGAGAAACCGCCCCAGTTCGTCGTCTTCTCCTGGGACGGGGCCCTGCAGGGGGACGACAAACTCTTCTCGCACTACCGGGAGATGGCCAAGGAGTACAACGCCCACATGACCTTCTTCCTCACGGGCATCTATCTGCTGCCCAAGAGCAAGAGGGACCTGTACCACCCGCCGATGCACCCGGTGGGCTCGGCCGCGATCGACTTCCCGACCGACCAGCACATCCGCGACACCCTGGAGCAACTCCGCCTCGCCTACGAGCAGGGCAACGAGATCGGCACCCACTTCAACGGCCACTTCTGCGAGGCCAAGGGCGGCGGTGACTGGAGCGTCGCGCAGTGGAAGAGCGAGATCGACCAGTTCTTCTCCTTCGTCGAGAACTGGAAGACCAACACCGGCTACACCGACATCCCGGCCCTGCCCTTCGACTTCAAGAAGGAGGTCGTCGGGGGCCGCGCCCCCTGCCTGGAGGGCCAGCCCAACCTCCTGAAGGCGCTGAAGGGTTACGGCTGGAAGTACGACGCCAGCTCCCCGGGCGACTTCCAGATATGGCCCACCAAGAAGAACGGCCTCTGGGACTTCCCGCTCGAACTGCTCCCCTACGGGAACAACATCCAGGCCCTGTCGATGGACTTCAACTTCCTCTACAACCAGTCCAACGGCGCCACCCAGGGCGACCCCGCGAAGTACGCCGAGTGGGAACAGAAGACCGTCGACTCGTACATGGCCGGCTTCAACCGGGTCTACTACGGCAGCCGTGCGCCCCTGTTCATCGGCAACCACTTCGAGAACTGGAACGGCAGCATCTACATGAAGGCCATCGACCAGATCATCCCGAAGATCTGCACCAAGAAGGGCGTCAAGTGCGTGTCCTTCAAGGAGCTTTCGGACTGGATGGATGTGCAGTCGCCGCAGACTTTGCAGCAGTTGCGCAGTCTGGACCCGGCCCAGTCGCCGGACTGGTCCACGGTGGTCAAGTGACCTGTCGCGACTGGTGAACTCACCAACCGCAACCCCCTTCACAGGAGCCACACATGGCGTGCGAAGATGCCCTCGCCCGGTAGGCGTACCGGCGTAGAGGGGAACCCCATTGAAATCCAGAAAACTGAGCCGTAGCAGGAGCCGTACGGCCATAGTCACGGCGGCGGCAGCCTCGGTCGTCGCCGGTGTCGCCCTCGTGCCCAACTGGAGCGCGGGCGCGGCCGTAGTGAACGACCCGACCGTGGACGCCTCGACCAAGGCGACCTTCCAGAAGCTGGCCGACGCGGTCTTCACCGACCGCACCCAGGCCCTTGTCCACGGGGCGACCACGAAGCAGAGCACCACGCGCTTCTCCGGCGACGTCCGTCTCTCCGGCACCCAGTCGCGCGACGAGAAGGCCGCGCTGACCCAACTGCGCGGCCGCCAGAGCAGCATCGCGAAGCTCGGCGAGACGTACAGCACGGGCAGCACCAAGGTCACGCTCGACGCCACCCGGGTCACCGGCCGTACCGCCAAGGCCGACGTCACCGAGACGACCACGCTGACGTACGCGAAGGCCGTCGCCGGGGCGCCGAAGACCACCGGCTTCCAGGCCCACCACGAGCTGACCTTCAAGGCCGACCAGCAGGGCACCTGGCAGCTGTCGAACATCCAGGACACCGACACCGGCGGCCTCGCCGTCAACACGGTGGCCAAGCCCGCGGTCAAGGCCTCGCCCGCCCCCGCCGACGACGGCAACACCACGCCGGACGCCCCGCGCGCGGCCACCACCCGCAACCCGGTGGCGGTGCCGAAGACGAGCACGGCGTACGACTACAAGGCGATGGCGACCTACGCCGAGAAGTACTGGAACGTGTACAACACGGACTACCCCAACTACAACGGCCACGCGGACGGCGGCGACTGCACCAACTTCGTCAGCCAGTCCCTCAAGGCCGGCGGTTGGAAGCACGTCCCGGGCTACACGTACGACTACACGAAGTGGTTCGGCAACGCCGACATCCAGTCGGACTCCTTCGTCGGCGTCAACGAGTGGTCCTGGTTCGCCCAGAACTCCAAGCGGACCACCCCGCTCGCCAACGTCTACCAGGCGGAGGTCGGTGACGTCATCCAGGTCGACTTCGACCGGGACGGCGCCAAGGACCACACGATGATCGTGACGTACAAGGCCAACGGCATCCCGTACGTCACCTACCACTCGAACAACACCTACCGCAGGTCCCTGTCGAGCCTCATCGCGTCGTACCCGAACGCGTACTACTACGCGTACCGCACCTGAGCCTCGCGGCTCGGCAGCACGTCATCGGCCCCCGTCGCTTCAATGCGCGACCGGGGGCCGATCCGCGTTCACGGCCTCGCCCTGGGCGCGTGGCTCACGGGGAGAGCGTCGCCCTTACAAGGCGCAGGTCGGCCGCCGTGGGACGTACTCGCGTGACCGGGGTCAGTGCCCGGGCGTCCCGCGCTCCTCGCGGATCTGGCCGACCACCCGTGCGACCGTCTGTCGTACGGCCTCGGTCTCGGTCAGGAAGTGCCAGTAGTCGGGGTGGCGGCCCTCCAGCGTGGTGATCGCGCGGTCCAGGCGGGCCACGGCGTCGTCGAGGGGACGGGCGTGCCGCGGCTCGGGTGTGGTCCGGCCCGACATGGCCAGGCGCTGGGCGTCGCGGATCGCGAAGCGGGTGCGGTTGATCTCCTGCTGGGGGTCCTTCTGTACGGCGTTCAGCCGCCGCAGCCGGTCACCGGCCGCCGACACGGCCTCGTCGGTGGTGTTCAGCAGCGCCCGTACCGTCGACAGCAGTGACGTGGCGTCCGGCCAGCGCTGCGCGTCCCGCGCGGCCTGCGCCTCCTTCAGCTTCAGCTCGGCCTGCCGTACGTTCTCGCCGGCCTGGTCGGGCACGTGCTGGAGGTCCTGCCAGCAGGCGGCCGAGAACCGCCGCCGCAGCTCGCTCAGGACCGGGTCGACCTGCCCCGCACGGGTGGTCAGCGCCTGGGCGCGGGTCCGCAGCGACACCAGCCGGTGGTCGATCTCGGCGGCCCGCTCGGGCAGTTGACCGGCCTCGGCCGTGATGGCCTCCGCCTCCCGCGCGACCTGCGTGGCCCGCTCCAGCGTCTGCGGCACTCCGTGCTGCCCGGCGCCCTGGTTCAGCTTCGTCAGCTCCGGCCCGAGCTTCGCGAGCCGCCCGGCGAGATCGTCGGCCCGCAGCCCCGACGCCCGTACGGTGTCCAGCGCGTTGCTCGCGGCCAGCAGCGCCTGCCGGGCCCGCTCCACGGCCGGCGCCAGCCGCGCGAGCTGTGTCTCCGCCTTGCCGAGCAGGGGTCCGAGCCCGCTCTCGAACCGGTCCAACTCCTGCTTGACCTGGCCGAGTTGGTCCTTGGCGGCGGTCAGCTCGGCGCGGGCGCGGTTCGCGGCGGCGGCCTCCAGGTCGTCGCGGTCGAGGTCGTGCGCGTCGACGGCGTTGATGTACCGGCCGCTCGCCTCGTCGATCCGCCGGCCCAGCGCCTCGAAGTCGGTCACCGCGCGGCGCGCGGCCGGCGAGTCGTCGACCGCGGTGATGGTGTCTATCGAGATCCGCAGATCCCGCTGGGCGGTGTCCAGCTCGTAGAACGCGGCCGCCGCCGCGTCCTTCGCCGCCTGCGCCTCGGCCCGCTGGCTCTCCGCCCGCCCGCCGAACCAGCGCCGGGTGCCACCGCCCGCGAACGCGGCGGCCAGCGCCGGCGCGGCGAGCAGCGGCAGGCTCAGCAGCGTGAGGGTGTCGAAGGCGGCACGGGCGGCGGTGGAACCGCGCCGGGACCGTGTGAGCGGCGAATACGGCTGCGCAGGTGTCGCCGTCACATCCCTCTCCCGTGTTGTGCGTCCTGACCGTTGTCATTCTCCCACCGGTAGAGGACGAACACACGGGCCGGTCAGTTCGCGTTCCGCACCGTGACTTTCCCGTCGCCCGTGTGGGCGCTCACCACATGGGAACTCGACGAGTCCCGGGGCACCGACACATCCACTCCGCCGTCCCCCGTCTTCGTCGTCACCCGGTACTCGGTGGCCCCCTCGGGCAGCGTGACCGTCACCGATCCGTCGCCACTGCGCGACTCCACCAGATCCGGTACGACCCCGAGGTCCAGGTGCACCGAACCGTCACTGGTGGTCGTGCGCACTTCCCGGGACGACACCTCGGCGTGCACGGACCCGTCCCCGGTGTGCAGCGTCAGCGGCCCGGTGGAGTCGGTCACATGCACGGACCCGTCGCCGGTCCGCACACTCAGCGCGTCCTTGAACCCCCGCGCCCGCACACTCCCGTCCCCGTCCTCGACCTTCACGGTGACCCCGCGCGGCACCTCGATCCGGTGCTTGGCCGAGCAGTCCGCGATCACCCCGGAACACTTCATCCGCAGCACCAGCCGGTCCCCCTTCATGGCCCAGGTCACCTTGGGATCCGAACCGATCGCCACGCTGCCCTGCCACCACCGGGTGACCTCGATCTTCCCCGCCGGGTTGGAGTCCGCGGCGACGACTTCCAGCGCCGAGTCGTCCGAGTCGATCGTGAGCGTACGGCCCGACAGCGCGAAGGTCCGCTGATCGGGATGCTTGTCGTCACCGGCGGAAGCACCGGCGCACGCGGTGACCCCGACGAGGAGCAGGGCGAGGCCGCCGGTCGCGGCGAGGACACGGCGGGTGCTGCGGATGCGGGTCACGATGATTTCCCCCTGGGACGGTCGCGGAGTCCCGATGACTCCTACGGCTCCCCTCGACCGTAGAGAGCCGCGATCCTCCGGGGCATCCGGCGCACTCCCGGACCAGGGGTGGGGAAAACCCCCGGCACATCTCCGTGGGGATACGGGTTTGCAGGACAGGCCCCCTGGCAATGTAGGCTGTCGACTCGTCCTGGGCGCGTAGCTCAGGGGTAGAGCGTCGCCCTTACAAGGCGAATGTCGGCGGTTCGAAACCGTCCGCGCCCACCAGGATTGCCAGCAGATCGGCCCCGTACCTCCCAGCTCAGGGTGGTGCGGGGCCTTTCGCGTGGGCTCAACTCCGAGCCGTCTACGTAGTGGCTGCCCCTTACTGTGCCCCTACTGCGGGGCCGGTCCCCTAAAAAGCCCCCAGAGGATCACGGTGTTTCCGCAGGTCAACCCGGAAGCCTGTAACCCCCGCACTCCCCAAGGGCGCGGGGGCTGTCCGCGCAGGGGCCGGCACGTGGTTGCTGACGTGGCGCCAGCCGGCCGCGGACAGTTCCGCCAGTGCGGCGGCGGTGTCGGGGAAGACGGTCCAGCGGGTCGGTTCGGTGTAGTGGGCCCGTACGCCCCGCGCGGCGTCGGCGGCCGGTTCGGCGGCGATGCCCGCGTCGACGTAGGCCTTCACGAAGAGCGGGTGAAGGGCGTCCCACCAGGCGTCGGGGGTGTTCAGGGCGGGATGGCCGGTCTCCGGTCGGTGCCAGGGGAATCCGTCGTGCAGCCCGGGTGCCAGGTCGGCGCGGGTCACGCCGTGGCCGGGCGTGACCTCGGTCAGCGCCTCCACCAGGCAGCCGCGCCACATGCCGTCCCTGAACGCCAGGGTTCCGTCGAAGTCCCACAGCACGACGCTTCCGGTCACGGGCGGGATTCTACGGAAGTGCCGGAAGGCGCTCGCGGATTTCGGGGGCGGTGGGCAGGATGGGGGCATGACTCAAGCCGGCGCCACGCACTCGGGTTCCGTGTTGTCCCTGTGGTCGAAGGACTCGGTGTTGTCGATCGGTTCGGTGGGGTCGGTGCTGTCCATCGGGTCCGTCGGGTCGGCCCTGTCCGTCGGGTCGATCGGCAGTTCGTTGTCGGCCGGGTCGATCGGCTCGGCGCTGTCGGTGGTCTCGGCGGGCTCGTGGCTGAGCACGGGGTCCGTGCTGTCCGCGCAGTCGCGCTGGTCGGTGCTGTCGTGGCGGGCGACGCGCGGTTTCCGGGCGGTCGGGGACGGGGCGGGGACCGGCACCGGGGTCCGGTTCGGCGGGGTGCCGGTCGTGGGGGCGGTGGGAGTCGCCGGTGCCGTTGCCGTCCTTGCGCTGGCCCAACGGGCCCTGCGCAGGCCGTAGTTCGGGTACGGCGGGGCGGTCAGGACCAGAACTCGTTCGACTTGTCGATGTCCTCGACGCACTCGTCCAGGTCCGTGATCTTGTCGCCGAGGATGCGGAACACGATGCCGCCGGTCTCGTCGATGTGCTTGCCTTCGCGGTCGGCCGTGAAGTGGTGGAGTGTGACCGCGTGGCCCCGGCCGTCGACGAGGACGTTGCGCAGTTCGACGCGCAAGGTGCCGTTCGTCTGCGCGAACAGCTGACCGTACATGTCGATGGCCGCGTCCAGGCCCTTGAAGTCGCCGGACAGCGGGTGGGTGCCGGGAACGTGGTGCGTGACGTCCGAGGACATCAGTGAGCGCAGGGTGTCCATGTCGCCGCGGACGAAGGCGTCGTAGCCCTTGCGGACGAGGAGTGCGTGCGGGTGGTCGGCCATGATCGATCGCCGCCTCTCGATTGCTTCGGCGATATAAGGCTTAACTCACCCATTGTCCGCCTTTTCGTCCACCGGTGGCGCCTCGTGGGCATGCTTCAGCTTCATCCGTGACTCGACGCGCTCCGCCGCGGTGACCTCCGTCCAGAAGCGGTGGCCGCTGACGAAGACCGCGAGCTCGTGCTCGCGCTGCCGGAGCTTCTCCACCTCGGCCTGTTCGTCGGGCGTCCAGCCCGGGGAGGCGGGGCGCTCCACCTTGCGCCAGCCGCCCGTGTCGCTGAACCCGTCCAGGGGCTCGACCGACCAGGGCAGACGCTTCAGCAGGGTCGCCAGCTCTGCCCGGACCTGATGCAGCTCCTCCTGACCGGCTAGGAGGTCGCTCGGGAAGTCGTAGGTCGTTGCCACGCGCTAATGCTACGCCTGTTCGAATTTGGGTCGCGAGTTCCTTCCGGGACTTCATACGAACGGGTGTG
Organism: Streptomyces hokutonensis; assembly: GCF_000376565.1. GTDB lineage: Bacteria > Actinomycetota > Actinomycetes > Streptomycetales > Streptomycetaceae > Streptomyces > Streptomyces hokutonensis. The sequence goes on from NZ_BARG01000018.1 coordinate 49,265, forward strand.
GGCGGCCGTGGTGGCCGAGGAGCCCGGCGGTGTCAGTGGGGCCGCCTACCGTGGTCGGCATGGACGTGGAACGGGTACGGCTCCGGTCGTGGGCGGACAGTGACTTCTGGCTGTTGGGGCGGCTCAACAGCCCTGAGACGACCGAGCACTTGGGGGGTCCGGAGACCGAGGCGCAGCTCGAGGCCCGGCATCGGCGGTACGTCGGGCTGGAGTCGGGGCGCATGTACCGGGTCGAGTCGGCGGGGAGCGGGGAGACCGTCGGCTCGATCGGGTTCTGGGAGCGGGAGTGGCGGGGCGAGCCGGTGTGGGAGACCGGGTGGGGAGTGCTGCCCGAGTTCCAGGGGCGCGGGCTGGCCGCCCGCGCCGCCCGCGCCGTCGTCGAAGCGGCACGGGCAGCGGGGCGGAACCGGTATCTGCACGCCTTTCCGGGCGTCGACCATCACGCGTCCAACTCGGTCTGCCGGAAAGCCGGGTTCACCCTGCTCGGCGAGGCGGAGTTCGAGTACCCCAAGGGGCACTGGCTCACCTCGAACGACTGGCGGATCGACCTCGACGAGGCGTGAGCCGCCGGTCAGTTGGCCTGCGGCTTCGCCAACTCCCTTACCAGTCCTGCCGCCACCGGCACCGCGATTCCCTTGCGCTCCGCCGCCCGCAGCAACGCCCCGCCGATCGCGTCCAGTTCGAGCGGCCGGTGGGCCTCCGCGTCGCGCTGCATCGACGACTTGGTGCCCGGCGGGAACGTGTCGTAGCGGGCCAGCGCTCCCGCCGGGTCGGACGGGCCGCCGTAGGAACGGCTCACCGCCGCCGTCTCCTCCAGCAGGGCCGTCAACTCCTCGCGGTGGCGCGTGCGGACGTCGCCGAGGGGGAGGTCGTAGCGGGTCGTGAGGAGGGCGAGGGGGGCCAGGAAGGTCATCTTGGCCCAGAGCGCCGCCGTCTCGTCGGGCAGGACGCGGGTCGTGGGGCCGGTCGCGCGCAGTGCGGCTGCCAGTGTCTCCAGGCGTTCGTGGGGGACCGGGTCGCCCGTGACGTCGATCTCCGCGAACGGGCTGCCGTGCTCAATCACCCCGGGGGCGAGGCGAGTTGACTCGACGCGGATGATCGCGGGGGCGACCTGGGCGGGCGGGTAGTGGGCGCGGAGACGGGCCGGGTGTTCTACGCCGTTCAGGAACGGGACGAGGAGGGCGTCGCCGAGTGCCTGTGCCGGGACGCGGGCCAGTGCCGGGGTGAGTGCCGTCGCCTTGACCGTGATCAGGCAGGCGTCGACCGGTTCGCGCAGTTCCGTGTCCGCCTCCACCGGTGCCGTGAAGTCCCCGAAGGGGGCGCTGCGGACGCGGATTCCGTTGGTGCGGAGGGTGGTGGCCGTCTCTTCTCCGGCCAGGCAGATCACCCGGTGGCCGGCCCGGGACAACAGCGCCGCGAGCAGGCCGCCCACGCCGCCGGGGCCCAGTACGGCCACGGTGAGTTCGTTGTTCGCCATGTTGTCGGTCCTCTCGTCGGTCGGCCCCCTACGCGGTATCGCCTTCGGGGCGCGAGACTGGACGTATGTGCCGCAGTATCAAGACTCTTCGACCGCCCGCCCTGCCCGACGAGGCCACGGAGGAGGAGATTCGCGCCGCCGCGTTGCAGTACGTGCGCAAGGTCTCCGGGTTCCGGGCGCCCGCCGCGCACAATCGCGAGGTCTTCGACCGCGCGGTTGATTTGATCGCCGAAGCGACGGCTGAGCTGCTGTCCGGGCTTGAGGTGAGGGGGGTTTCGCGGTGATCAAAGTGCGGGTCGGTGGGGGCTGGTCGCGCAGTTCCCCGCGCCCCTGAAGGCGGTCGCCTGCGGCGCCCGGCCTTCAGGGCGCGACAGCTTCGGCGCCCGGCCCGTCTACGGCGCGGCAGGCGCCTCTGTCGCCCCCGGCTGGCGTCGCATGACATACGCCGCCCCCGCCCCCGCCCCGAACAGCGCCGCCAGTGACACCCCCGTCGCCAGCCACGTCGCCCCCAGCCACTGGGCGCCGTAGTAGCCCAGCGCCACGCTGTACGCCGCCCAGGACAGGCCCGCGAGGGCCGACCAGGGGAGGAAGTCGCGGGCTCGGCGGTGGGCGGCGCCCGCGCCGAGGGAGACGACCGAGCGGCCGGCGGGGGCGAAGCGGGCCAGGATGACGAGGGCGCCGCCGCCGCGGGCGAGGGCGTGGCCGAGACGTTCCTGCGCGGTGGTGAGGCGGCGGGAGCGGGAGATGGCGCGGTCGAGGCGTTCGCCGCCGAGCCAGGCCAGGCGGTACGCCACCAGGTCGCCCAGGACGGACGCGGCGGCGGCCGACGCGATCAGGGCCAGGATGCTGGGGACCTCGTGCGGGACGGGCACGGCGTCGGTCGCCGCGCCGGTGCCCGCTGCCGCCGCCGTGGCCGCCGCGATGACCAGGACACCGCTCGGCAGGACCGGCAGGAACACATCAAGCAGTACGGACAGGGCGATCATGGCGTAGATCCATGGGCTGCCGGTCAGCGACCCCACACTCTCGAACAACGCGTCTCCCCGTGAACTCCCCCGTGGGCCGCGGCAGCAGCGGCCAGTGACAGCCATACAGCGTACGCCTGGGTGGGGACAGGAGATTCACGGGGGGCGCGTGTGATCGGCACAGCTTGTTCACTCGGCTGCCCCGTCCCGAGGGGCGGGGCGGGCCCGTATCCCGTAGCAACGTAAAGGGGATCGAAGCGCAACTGAACGTGAGGAACGGTACACATCATGGTGGCAGGCATATGTGCGAGCGCGGTCGTCGCGGCCCTACTGGCGAGCGGCGGCACCAGCGCCGGCGCCCCGGACGGCTACTCGATGCGCACGGACGCGCGGTTCGCGCCGGTCGGCGCCCTCGTGCCGTCGGCGGCGGTCACGTACGACACGAAGCTCGTCCCCGCCGCCGCGTGGATCGAGGTCGGCCAGCGGACGACGGTGGGCGGTGCCACGACCGTGCGGCTGCGGGTCGACGGGATGGTGCCGGGGCACGCGTACGCCGTCCATGTGCACCAGAAGCCGTGCGGCGCCGACCCCGCGGCCGCGGGCGGGCACTTCCAGCACAAGCCGTCCACCGACCCGGCCGACGTCACCGCCGACAACGAGGTCTGGCTCGACTTCACGGCCGACGAGCACGGCGCCGGTGAGGCCACCGCCCGGCACGACTGGAACTTCCGGGAGGGCGAGGCGTCCTCCGTCGTGATCCACGAGATGCCGGGCAGCAAGGTCCGCGCCGCCTGCTTCACCGTGCCGTTCGGCTGGGCTCCCTGAGTCGCGCCGAGTACGTCCAGGGGCGGGCGTCGGCCGACGGCGTCCGCCCTGTCGTCGCGACCCGGAGAACCGCTCGCGCCACCGCGTCCGCGTCCGACAGCGTGACCGAGTCCACGCCGGGGCGGGCGCCCGCCGCGGTCACCCAGTGCACGCCCTCCGTGGGCACCCCGAACGCGAACCGCCGTGCGTGGGCCCGTCCCTGACGATCTATCAGACGGTACGGGCGCGCCGTCACGTCCAGCCCGCCCGTCTCGTAGCCGTCCACGGTGTGCGGCCGGCACCCGCCCGTCTTCAGCAGCCGGCCGAGCAGCGGGTCGGCGGTGCGGCGCAGGTCCGGTTCGGGGAGGCGTGCTTCTACGAGCGTGGTCACCCGCACCGCCGAGCCCGGTATCGCCGGCGAGCGGGCCACCCAGGCGCCGTCCGCCTCCCGCACCTCCAGCCGCGGCCCGAGCACCTCCACCACGCCCGCCGCCATCAGCGCGGCCAGCTCCTCGATACGGCGCCGGGGCGGGCCGATGGACAGGAACGCGTTGAGCGGGGTGTACCAGCGGTCCAGGTGGTCGCGGCGCGAGTCGCCCGCGAGGCCGCGGTGGTCGACGACCAGCCGGAGTTCGTTGCGCAGATCGCGCAGCACGTCCAGGGCGGCCTTGAGCGGGCCGTCCACATTGCCGAGCGCGGCCTGCCCGGCGTCCTCGCGCAGATACGCCAGCAGCCAGTCCCGCCAGGCCGCCGGGTCGGCGAGAGCGCGGTCCGGGTACGGGCGGGACAGCCGGTCCCAGCTCCAGCGTTCGGCGGCCGGGATCCCGAACTCGTCGAGTATCAGCGCCTCTTGGGGGTCGCGGTGCGGGACGGCGAGGAAGCACTCGGTGAACTCCGGGCGCCGGGACGGGCGTAGCAGAGTGGTGTAGTAGACCGTCTCCACCTCCTTCGCCACCAACGGCCATATCTCCGTGCGGAATTCGGGGGCCTCGCCGGAGTCGGCGCGTTTGCGGAAGGCGGCTGTGGCCTCCGGGGTGAGGACGAGCGGCGTGTGGCGGCCGTGCGGGCCCTTCGCGTTGTCGCCGCGGGCCTGGTACGGGATGCCTCGGCGTGAACCGGCGTACAGGCGGGGCTCGTTGCCGGAGGGGAGATAGCGGAGCGAGCCGTCCCCGGCGCGGACGAAACGGCCGCCCCGGCCCGTCGTCAACAGGGCCGTGTGGTCGAAGAAGTTGAGGCCGAGGCCGCGCAACAGCACTGGTTCGCCCGGCTGTACGGCGGACAGGTCGGCGTCGGCCGGGTTGGCGGGCGGGAGGTGGCGCAGGCCGTGGTGGCAGGCGTAGGCGGCGAGGCGTCGTTGGGCCGGGTCGCCGAGCGTCGGGAGGTGGCCCTGGGCCAGGACCACGGCCGAAAGGGCGGACAGGGTACGGCCGTTGTCGAGGGTGAGGGACTGGTGGCCGTCGGGTGTGTCGTCGAGCCGTACCGCGCTCGCCCGGTGTGTCGCGACCTCGACGGAGTCCGGCGCCTCGCGGACCGTGCGGGCGAACACCCACTCCAGATAGCGACCGTAGTGGGCGCGGGTGGGGTAGTCGTCGGGGCCGAGTTCGGCGGGCGCCCACTCGTGCAGGCTCGGGCCGGGGCGGATCGGGCCCGAGCAGTCGACGCTGTCGTCGGTGAAGAGGGTGACCTGGGAGGCCACGGTGTTCATCAGCAGCTCGGGAGACTGCGTGGAGCGCCAGACGCGGCCCGGGCCCGGGGGCGCGGGGTCGACGACGTGGACGGTGAGCCGGGCGCCGGGCGGGAGGAGTTCGGGAGCCGAGGCGCAGAGGCGTTCCAGGACGCTGGTGCCGCGCGGACCGGCGCCGACCACGGCGACGGAGACGGATGCCGGTTCGTCGTCGGACGCGTTCACTGCGGACAAAGACGCGTTGACTGCGGACAAAGGGGGGACTCCCGGGCGTGTGGGGCGCAATGGAGCGGACCGCCCACCGGAAGCGGACGGTCCGCCTCATCATGCCCTCAGCGACGTCACGGGGATGTCAGCGGGGACTCCTCCACGGTTCTCAGCGTCCCGTCCGCCCGCGCCTGCTCCAGCCGCAGCCGGGCCGAACGGCCGCGCAGCGTAAGGGTCATGAGCTGGTTGCCGAACCAGGGCCCGCCCGTCTTCCGCCACTTGACCGAAGGCTCGGCGCAACGGCCGTGCCGGGCGAAGCGGCGGCCCAGGCCACGGGCGACGGCACTCCAGCCGAAGCGGAAGCCGACCCGTATGTAGGCCGGGATGGAGTTGTGGACGGGGGAGCAGGTCAGCTGGAGGACGCGTGAAGTCGGGCCGCCGGTACGCCACTTGGGCTCAGCCACGTACGCGTGGTGCACGTCCCCCGACAGCACGAGCACCGACGCCGGTGCCGCCTCGCCCGATCCCACCTCGGCGATCAGCCCCGCCAGCTCCTCGAAGGAGTTCGGGAACGCCGCCCAGTGCTCCAGGTCCGCGGCCCGGCGCAGCTTCTCCCCGAACTCGGCCCAGCGGGCGCCCCGTTCCCCCTGGCACAGGGCCGCGTCCCACGACTCGGCGTCATGGATGAGGTGCGGCAGCAGCCAGGGCAGTGAGGTCCCGATGAGGAGATGGTCGTAGGAACCGCGGTCGGAGAGTGCCTCCGTGCGCAGCCAGTCGGCCTCGCCGGGGTCGAGCATCGCGCGGTGCTGCTCGTCGAGGACGCGGGCCGCCCTGCTGTCCACCATCACCAGCCGTACCCGGCCGAAGTCGCGCCGGTAGCTCCAGCGGACGGAGGCCGGGTCGGCGTCGGCCTTGCAGGCGAAGGCGCGGAGTTCGTCGGTGCCGTCGGGGGCGCTGCGGACGGCCAAGTAGAGGGGATCGGCGGCCAGTTCGGCGGGGGAGAGGTTCCCCAGGTGCTGGTGCACCCAGTACGACATCAGTCCGCTCAGCAGCCGCTCGCGCCACCACGGGGTCTCCCGCATGTCGGCGAGCCAGGAGGCGGAGGTGTTCCAATCATCGATCACGTCGTGGTCGTCGAAGATCATGCACGACGGCACGGTGGAGAGGAGCCAGCGGATCTCGGGGTCGAGCCAGGACTCGTAGTAGAGGCGCGTGTACTCCTCGTAGTCCGCGACCTCGCTCCCGGGCGGTTCGCTCAGGTCGCGGCGGGCGGAGAGCCAGCGGCGGGTCGCGTCGGAGACCTCGTCGGCGTACACCTGGTCGCCCAACAGGAGGAGTACGTCCGGCCGTTCGGTCTCCGGGTCGCGCGCGATGCGCGAGGCCAGCGTGTCCAGGGCGTCCGGGCCCACCGGGTCGTGGTCGTCGGCGGGCGGCGCGGCCCACCGGCAGGAGCCGAACGCGACGCGGACCGTGCCGTCGGCATCGGGGGTGTGGATCGCGGAGGGCGGGAACGGCGAGTCGGGCAGCGGCCACACCCGCGTGCCGTCCAGGAGGACGTCGTACGGCGTCGAGGTCCCGGGCGTGAGGCCCTCCACCGGCACCAACGCGTAGTGGTGGCCCGCGACTTGGAAGGTGCGGGCGGTGCCGCCGGCCCCGTCCGCGCAGCGCACCTCGGCGGTGCACGGACGGCTCGCCTCGACCCATACGGTCGCGGACGAGCCGTCGGCGTAGCGAAGCAGCGGTCCAAGACGCAGTCCGGCCACGGGTGATCACTCTCCTCCGTCGCCCCGTACGGTACGGAACGACGGAGGTCAGCGACTAGGTCTCCGGGCTGTCGAAAGAGGATCAGCAGCCGCTGAGGACCGAGGTCAGCTTGGCCTTCTCGGCGGTGTCGACCGAGAGGTCGTAGTAGTACTTCACCTGGACCCAGGCACGGACGTACGTGCAGGCGTACGAGGTGAGCGGGGGCATCCACTCGGCCGGGTCCTGATCGCTCTTGGACTGGTTGACGTTGTCCGTGACGGCGATCAGCTGCGGCCGGGTGATGTCGTTGGCGAAGGCCTGGCGCTGGGCGGTGGTCCAGTTGCGGGCGCCGGAGTCCCAGGCCTCGGCGAGCGGGACGAGGTGGTCGATGTCCAGGTCGGAGGCGGCGGTCCAGGTGGCGCCGTCGTAGACCGAGTACCAGCTGCCGCTGGTCGCGGTGCAGGCGGAGTTGGTGACGACGTTCGTACCGTCCCGCTTGAGGATGTACTCACGGGTGTTGCAGGTGCCGCTGATCGTGATCCAGGTGGGGAACAGGTCACGGTCGTAGCCGGTCCGGACCTCGGTCGCGACGGTCAGTGAGGCGAGGTAGGTGCGGGCGGTGGCGGCGCTGACGGGGGTGGGGAGGGCGGCGGAGGCGGTCGGGCCGTTGAAAAGCGCGACGGAGGCTATGAATCCGGTAAGAGCCGCGAGTATGCTCAGCCGTCGACGCGCGTAGAACTTCGGCATACGAACTCCCTTGTGGTGTGGGGGTGTTGGAGTCGAGCGAAGGAATGCTTGCGGTGCCGTGTTGCGGCCGGGTGTGCGTTTGGTAAGAAGTTAGTGACGCGAGCATGACAAGGCAATGCTTTGGCGGTCGCGTACTATGAATGGCGCAGAAGGGGAGTAGCTCTTCGCCGGACCGTCGACATACTGCTCAGCTCGTCTGAGCCGGCGCCCGGAGGACGATCTCTTGCAGGTCGGCCAGCGAGACCTTCGGCAAGCAGTGCACCGTTTTCCTGTGTGCTGCCATGCCGAGGTGTCCGTGGACAGCAGTAACACTCTCGGTGGGGCAGCCCCGACCGATTGAGGAACCTTGATCAGCATCACCGTCACGGCGCTCGTCTTCGGCGTCGTCTTTCTCGCCGAACTCCCCGACAAGACCGCGCTCGCCGGACTCGTCCTCGGCACCCGCTACCGCGCCTCGTACGTCTTCGCCGGCGTCGCCGCCGCGTTCCTGCTGCACGTCGTGCTCGCGGTGGCGGCGGGGAGCGTGCTGACGCTGCTGCCGCAGCAGATCGTGCACGCGGTCACCGGTGTGCTCTTCCTGGGCGGGGCCGCGGTGCTTCTCTTCAAGAAGGGGGATGACGAGGAGGAGGTCCGGGCGCCCAAGGACCAGTCCTTCTGGAAGGTCTCCGGCGCCGGGTTCATGCTCATCCTGGTCGCCGAGTTCGGTGACCTGACCCAGATCATGACGGCCAACCTCGCGGCCCGCTACGACGACCCGTTCTCCGTCGGTCTCGGCGCGGTGCTCGCGCTGTGGGCGGTCGCCGGGCTCGGCATCGTGGGCGGAAAGGCGCTGATGAAGCGGGTGCCGCTGGAGTTGATCACACGGATCGCTGCGGTGCTCATGCTGGCGCTGGGGGCGTGGAGTCTGTGGGAGGCCGTGGCGGGCTGAGCCCGCGTGCGAGCTGAACGGTGAGTGAACTGTTTCCGGGGATGGTGGCGCGATGCCGGTCCGGTTTTGTACCGTAGAGAAACAAAGTGGCTCCCGTCCGTTTTCCCTGACCGGCGGACGGGGCCGCCTTGTCCCTCCGGGGGCCGGCTTGTACCCCCTGATCCGTTCCGTTCCTTGGAGCCTGCCGATGACGGCCACCACCGTGCTCACCGCCCGCGCCCTCCTGCTGGACATGGACGGCACCCTCGTCGACTCGCACGCCGTCGTCGAGCGGATCTGGCGGCGCTGGTCCGAGCGGCACGGGCTGAACGCGGACGAGGTCATGAAGGTCGTGCACGGCCGGCAGGGCCACGCCTCCATGGCACTGCTGCTGCCCAACCGGCCCATGGAGCAGAACCACGCCGAGAACGCCCGCATGCTCGCCGAGGAGACCGCCGACGTCGAGGGCGTCGTCCCGATCCCGGGCGCACCCGAGTTCCTGGCCTCGCTGCGCGGGCTCCCGCACGCGCTGGTGACATCGGCCGACGTCGCGCTCTCCACGGCCCGGATGGGCGCGGCCGGGCTGGAACTGCCCGACGTCCGGATCACCGCGGAATCCGTCGGCGCCAGCAAGCCCGACCCCGAGGGCTTCCTCAAGGGCGCCGCCGAACTGGGCATCGCGCCCGCCGACTGCGTCGTCTTCGAGGACTCCGGGGCGGGGATCGCGGCGGGGCGCGCCGCCGGGATGCGCGTGGTGGGGGTCGGGCCGCAGGCCGCGTATCACCGGCCGGATGTGCTGGTGCGGGATCTGCGTGCGGTGCGGGTGGAGGGTGTGGGCGGGGAGATTCGGTTGTCCGTGGGGTAGGGGCCCATGGGCATAGGGGCTCATGGGTGCTGTGTTACGGCTCTGTCGTCTCCGACTCCAGCTTTGCCCGTGTCGCCGCCCCGTACACCCCGAGCGTGTCGGACTGGATGCCGCGTGCCAGCTGGTAGGTGCGTACCGAGGCCTGCACCTGCTTGTCGAAGACGCCGTTGTCGGGGCCGGTGTAGAGGTTCAACTGCGTCAGCCTGAGCTGGAGTTCGGTGACCTCGGGGCCCTCGTCGCCGCGTTGCAGGACCGGCGCGGTGCTGCTGCCGCCCTGGCGGTCCGTGGCGGACGCGCCGCCCGACGCCGTGGCGCTGGTCGTCGGGGTCGGGCTGGCGGCCGCGGACCGTGACGCCGTGGCGGACGGGCTGCTCGACGTCGACGCTGACGGGCTCGCGCTGAGCGTCGGGGACGGGGACGCCGACGTCGGCTGTACGGACGTGGAGGCGCTCGTGGACGGTGTCGCCGGTTCCGCGCTCTCCGACGCGGTCGGGACGCTCCCCCGTACGTCCTGGGGTGCCGCGTCGTCCCGCGACGGCGGCTCGTACGAGAACATGCCGCTCGCGAAACCGGCCGCCGCGACCACTGCTACGACGGCTCCGGTGGAGGCGAGGAGGACGGTGCGGCGCCGGCGTCGGCGGGGGCGGCTGTCGTCGGCGAGCTGTTCCGGGATGTCCTCGCCGCCCTCGAACAGGCTCAGGTCGTTCATGCCCGCGGCCGTCGGTGGCACGGCGCGCAGTGGCATCGTCTGCTCGACCGCCGGCAGTTGTTGCGTCTCGCCCTCGGGCGGCGCCGGGGTCCCGGGTGCGGGCCGCTGCTCCTGCGGGGTGGCGTCCAGTTCCACATACGGTCTGATCCGCAGCGGGTCGAAGTCCTCCGCCGCTGCCGCCTCCGCCGTGCGCGCGTCGCGCAGCGCGTCGGACGCCCGCTGGGTGCAGGTGCAGGACGGGGAGCCGTCGGCTGCCCGCGGCGCCCCGCACTGCGGGCATATGTGGCCCTTCGCCTCGTTCACGTGTTCGTCCCTCCCCGTCAGAACTCCCGAGGTTATGCGGATCTCCTTCACGCCGTCTCCTCCGACCCCCGGAATGACGGCTTCCATTCGGACTCGACAGGCCGTAACGGGACACACCGATCACCATGGGTGTGTCGGGACACACCGATCGCCATGGATGTGTAACGAGAGCCTCGGGAGGTCTTCATGGCCGGCGATGCGCACGGTATGACAGGGAATGTGCACGACGCGCAGCCACCGGAGAAACCCCCGCGGCGGGGCAGCGCCGCCCAGGAACACGTGTCGGGCAACGTCCTCGTCTCCATCGGGGCGCTGCTCCTCGGGCTGCTGCTCGCCGCCCTCGACCAGACCATCGTGTCGACCGCGCTGCCGACGATCGTCAGCGATCTCGGCGGGCTGGAGCATCTGTCGTGGGTCGTTACGGCCTATCTGCTCGCCTCGACCGCCGCGACTCCGCTGTGGGGGAAGCTGGGCGACCAGTACGGGCGCAAGCGGCTGTTCCAGATCGCGATCGTGATCTTCCTCGTCGGGTCCGCGCTGTGCGGGGCGGCGCAGAACATGCCTCAGTTGATCGGCTTCCGGGCGCTTCAGGGCTTGGGCGGCGGCGGGCTCATCGTGCTCTCGATGGCGATCGTCGGCGATGTCGTCTCACCGCGTGAACGCGGGCGCTACCAGGGGCTGTTCGGCGCTGTCTTCGGCGCGACGAGTGTTCTCGGGCCGCTGCTGGGAGGGCTGTTCACCGAGCATCTGAGCTGGCGGTGGGTCTTCTACATCAACCTTCCGGTCGGTGTCGTCGCGCTTGCCGTTATCGCGACCGCGCTGCATATCCCGCGCAAGTCCACCCGGCATGTCATCGACTACCTCGGTACGTTTCTCATCGCCGCCGTCGCGACCTGCCTGGTGCTCGTCGCCTCGCTGGGGGGTACGACCTGGGGCTGGGGGTCGCCGCAGATCGTCGGGCTGGCGGTGCTTGGGGTGGTGCTGGCGGTGGCGTTCGTGGCGGTGGAGCGGCGGGCCGCGGAGCCTGTGCTTCCGTTGAAACTGTTTCGTGTCCGTACCTTCTCGCTGGCCGCCGTCATCAGTTTTATCGTCGGCTTCGCCATGTTCGGTGCGATGACCTATCTGCCGACCTTCCTCCAGGTCGTGCAGGGCATCTCGCCGACCATGTCCGGCGTGCACATGCTGCCGATGGTGTTCGGCATGCTGATCTCGTCCACCACGTCCGGGCAGATCGTCAGCCGGACCGGTCGGTGGAAGGTTTTCCCGATCGCGGGCACCGGTGTTACGGCGCTTGGTCTGCTTCTGCTTCATCAGCTTGACGAGAACAGTTCCACCGGGGAGATGAGTGCTTATTTCTTTGTCTTCGGGCTCGGGCTCGGGCTGGTCATGCAGGTGTTGGTGTTGATTGTGCAGAATGCCGTGTCGTATGAGGATCTTGGCGTTGCTACTTCTGGTGCGACCTTCTTTCGGTCCATTGGTGCCTCTTTCGGTGTTGCGATCTTCGGCACGATCTTTGCGAGTCGGCTGGGGGACAAGCTGACGGATGCTCTGCGGGGTGCGTCGTTGCCGGGGGGCGTCACGGCTGATGGCCTTGAGTCCGATCCGCGGGGTATCTCCCAACTGCCGTCAGCGGTACGGCCCGAGGCCCTGCACGCTTATGCGTCGTCGATTACGGATGTCTTCCTGTACGCCGCTCCCGTCGCCCTCGTCGGCTTCGTCCTGGCGTGGTTCCTCAAGGAGGACAAGCTGCGCGGCTCCGTCACCGCACCCGACCTCACGGAGACCCTTGCCAGCAATCCGGTTCAGCGGTCCTCCTACGACGAGGTGTGCCGCGCGCTGTCCGTGCTGGGTACGCGGGAGGGGCGCCGGGAGATCTACAAGACGATCACTGCGAAGGCGGGCTACGACCTTCAGCCGGCGGCCAGTTGGCTGCTGCTGCGCATCAAGCGGGACGGGTGGGCGGAACCGGGGGTGCTGGCCGAGCGAAGTTCCGTGCCATTGCCCGTCATCCTCGCCGCCGTCCGGCAGATCGAGGGGCGGCAGCTGGCGGTGCGGGAAGGGCTTGATCTTCAACTGACCGATCAGGGGAGGGAGATGGCCGACCGGCTGGCGCAGGCTCGTGAGGAGTCCCTCGCGGAGACGCTGGGGGACTGGTGGGGGCCTGATCGGCCGACGGATCTGGTGCAGTTGGTGAAGGAGCTCAACGGGGAGTTGTGCGGGTCGGATCGGGAGCAGCCGCACAACGGGGCGGTTATCGGCGGTAGTTGAGGTCCTTGAGGGGGCGGTGTTGGGTAGGCGCCGTGCGCGCGCACCTCTTTTGGTTCGGTCGCCTTCGGGGCGCCTGAAGCCGGTGTCGAGAGCCCCACCGTGCTCGGCGCTGCGCGCCTCCGCGCGCTGGGGCTCTCGACACCGGCGCGCCCCTACGGCTCCCTCTCGGCCGGTGGCGTGGGGACAGAACAAGTGGGTGGGCCCTCACTGTTGGTTGAGGAGGGCTTTGCGGAACCAGTGTTCTGCGTAGGGGTCGTTGTTGTGGCGGGCGGTTTCCGTGTAGCCGAGGTGGGTGTAGAGGGTTCGGGCCTCGATGAGGTCGTGGCGGGTGTCGAGGATGATGGTGTTGGCTCCGAGGTTGCGGGCTGCTTCCTCTGCTGCCACCACGAGTTTTGCGGCGCCGCCCTGGCCGCGCATGCCCTTGTGGAGGAAGACCCTCTTCAGCTCGGCGGTCGTGGGGGAGAGGAGTCGTACGCCCGCGGTGCCGGCTGGTTCGCCCTTGTAGCGCGCCACCAGCAACTGGCCGTTGGGTGGGGTGAGTTCGGCGCCGGTGACGGCGGCGATCTCGCGCTCCAGCTCCGCCGGGTCCGTGCGCCGGTTCTCGTGGAGCAGGTACCAGCGGTCGCTGACCTCCGTGTAGTACGCCCGCCAGAGTGCGGCGGCCACGGGGGAGTCGTAGGGTTCCGGGGCGATCGTCCAGGGCATGGGGCATTGTCACGAAGCCGCCCGTGGGCCACGCAAGTGAATTGGCACGCAAGTGAATATGGGTGACCCGGGTGCCGTGCCTTGCGGAGACTGGGTGTTATGAACCGCACCGATCGGCTGTACGCCCTGGTGGAGGAGTTGCGGGCCGCCTCGCCCCGGCCGCGCAGCGCCCGTATGCTCGCCGCGCGCTTCGAGGTCAGCGTGCGGACCGTCGAGCGGGACCTCGCGGCGTTGCAGCAGTCGGGCGTGCCGGTGTACGCCGTGCCGGGGCGCAGCGGCGGGTACGTGCTGGACCGGCGGCGGACCCTGCCGCCGCTGACGATCACGCCGGCCGAGGCTACGGCGCTGGCGGTCGGGCTGAACGCGCTCGCGGGGACGCCGTTCGCCGCCGACGCGCGCAGTGCGCTGCACAAGGTGCTCGCGGTGATGCCGGAGCGGGAGCGGGCCGCCGCCGCCGAGATGGCGGGGCGGGTGCAACTGCTTGTGCCGGCGGCCGGGGCGGCGCGGTCCGCCGAGCCTGTCGTACCGGCCGTGCTGCGCGAGGCGTTGACCGCCGGGCGGGTGCTGCGGCTCGAGTACGGCGACAGGGAGGGGGCCCTCACCAGTCGTGAGGTGGAACCGGTCGCCTTTCTCGGGGGTGACGAGCACTGGTATCTGGCGGGGTGGTGCCGGCTGCGGCAGGCGCCTCGCGGGTTTCGGCTGGATCGGATCCGGGCGGTCGAGGCGCTCGACGAGCGGGTTCCGGCGCGTCATGTCGATCTGTCCGAACTGGACACGCTGGGCTCGGACTTGGTGCCCCTGGCCGAGTTCGGGGTGTGACGGCAATCACCGACAGGGGGGTGTCGCCGACGGGGGACAGGGTGGCCGTATGACCACAGACACAAGCACTGTCATCGGCCTCTTCGAACGCTGGACCGCCCTGTGGAACGGCGACTTCAGCCAGCCGGAGAGCTTCCTCGCCCCCGATTTTCGTATCCGTTTCGGCAGCCTTCCGGAAGGGGCGCCGGACACCGATGCGCTGCGCGGTCCCTCGGGCATCGTCGAACTCATCGCCCGGCATCGTGCCGAGAGTCCCGGACGCCGGTACGCCGTCGAGGGCGTACCGGTTGTCGACGGAGGGCTGGGGCGGGTCGCCTCGTGTTGGTACGTCACGCGTGCCGACGGCTCGCAGAAGAGCGGGATCGATCTCCTGGAGGTCGTGGACGGGCGGATCGCGTCCGTGTGGTCCGTGACCGGGGTGCGCCGGTTCGCCGCGTGACGGCGGCCGTTTGAAGGGTGCCTTCCGGGCAACCCGGTACAGGAACCGACCGACTACGAGAGCCGGTTGGCCAAGAATCCGGAAGGCACTCATGTCCACAGGCGTGATCATCGTTTTGATCGTGATCTTGGTCGGCGTGGTCGCTGCCGCGGCGGCCCTGGTACCGCGTGCCCGAGGCGGGTTCGGCGGCTCGGGTCTGAAGCGGCGCTTCGGGCCCGAGTACGACCGGACCGTGGCCCGGCACGACGGCGACACGAAGGCCGCCGAGCGGGAGCTCGGCGAGCGCGTCCAGCAGCACGGTTCGCTGCGGGAGCAGCCGTTGGAGCCCGCGGCCCGTGAGCAGTACCAGGCCCGCTGGGCCGCCGCCCAGGAGCTCTTCGTCGACTCGCCCCGCCAGGCGGTGGCCGACGTCGACCAGTTGCTCGGCGAGGTGGCCGGGGCCCGGGGCTTCCCCGACGTCGAGGAGTACGACAAGCAGTTCGACGCGCTGTCCGTGCACCACGCGGACCACGTCCACGGCTACCGGCGCGTGCACCGCGTCGTCCAGTCGCGCACCAACGGCGCGCCGGAGAGCCAGGCCGGTACCGAGGAGATGCGCGAGGCCATGCTCGAAGCCCGCGCCCTCTTCGACGACCTGATCAGCTCGGACGACGGCGGCCGTGGCAGTGGCAGCAGCAGCGGGCGTACCGGACGGCACGCGTTCGGCTCATTCAACAGGCAAGCAGTGAAGGGAAGTTGAGCCGCATGACCGATGTGACACGACCCAACGGCGACACGAGCGACAAGCGGGACGAGAGCGACGAGCGCAAGGGCGCGAGCACGGACACGGGCAAGGGCAGCACGGACATTGGTACGGGTACGGGCGCGGGTACCGATCGGCGGGACCTGACCAAGGCCGGCGACCGGCGCGAGGCCACGACGGTCACCCCGATCCCGCGGCAGACCGACCGCCCGGCCGATCGCCAGATCGATCGGCAGACCGACCGGCCGGCCGACAAGACCGCCCCCGTGCACGCCCCCGAGCCTGCGCCCGCACCCGCGTCCACCGCCGCCGACAAGCGGCACGACCGGCTGGACACCGGGAACGGGAGCCTGCTGCCGCACGACGAGAGCGACAAGTTCAACCTGCGGCTGCAGCACGCGGTGACCGGGTTCGTCGACGAGCCGCGCTCCGCGGTCGAGGAGGCCGCCCATGTCCTGGAGGAGGTCGCCGACCGCCTCACGCAGGCCGTCACCAAGCGGCGTGACACCCTGCACAGCTCCTGGGAGTCCAAGGGCTCGGACGACACCGAGCAACTCCGGCTGGCGCTGCGGGACTACCGCGAACTGACGGAGCGGCTTCTACACATCTGACCCGCCGGGTCCACCGGACCCGTCGACCGCCCGGCGCTCCCGCCACTCCCGTGCGACCTCTTCCACGTCGTACGGCTTCATCCCCAGCGGAGGGCCGGGCGGCGGCTTGAACATCATGTCGCGGATCTTGACGTTGACCTCGGTGATGATCTGCCGGGCGATCCGCTCCGAAGGGGCCGAGTACGCCGCAGCCAGGGCGTCCTCGGCCTCTTTGCGCAGGGCCAGCGTCGGCGGGAGCACGGAGATGCCCTCGCGGGCCATCTTCTGCTTGATCCACCACAGTTCGTCGTACGTCGTGTCGGAACCGGACGGCAACGGTTTGCCCGCACCCGGGAGTTGGGCGAACTCGCCGGCTCGCTCGGCGTCCCGGATCTGCTTGTCGACCCAGGACTCGAAGGACACACCCGGTGGCTTTCGCTCGGTCATGACTCCATTGTGCCGGACGTGGCGCGGCCGGGGGATTTATCATGCGGCGGCTGTGTAAGGACACCTCAAGGGGGAAGCGCACGTGCTCGAACTCACCATGGCCTCGGTCTCCGGGACGGACGAGGGCGCCACGGCCGGCATGCTGATGGCCGAGGCGCCCGACGACCCGGGCGCGGTGCTGCGGGTGGGCCGCGACGAGTCGGTGTGCCGGCTGGTGACACCGGACGACTGGCTGTTCATCTCACGGGTCCATCTGGAGTTCCTGTGCGGACCCGAGGGCACCTGGCAGGTGAGCTGGCTGCGCGGCTCCCAGCCCGACCCGTCCTCCGAAGTACGGCTGATCGTCGGGGAGTACGCCCAGACGGTCGGCTACGGCGGCAGCGTCCCGTTGCCCCGTGGTGGCAGCGGCGAGATCGTCATCAAGGACCGCACCGGGCCGCGCAGCATCAACGTCGGCTTCTATCACGAGAGTTGAGGCGCGCTGATGCAGAGCTCCTAGTCGATGACCCTGGCCAGGGCGAAGCCGTCGTAGCCCTTCTCGCCCACCGTCTGGATCGCCGTGCCGGACAGGCGCGGGTGCGAGCCGATCAGTTCGATCGCCGCGCGGGTGCCCAGGACATCGGGGTCCGTGTTGGCCGGGTCGGCGACCCGGCCGCCGCGGACGACGTTGTCGACGATGATCAGGCTGCCGGGGCGGGTGAGCTTGAGGGCCCATTCCACGTAGTTCGGGTTGTTGGCCTTGTCGGCGTCGATGAAGACGAGGTCGAAGGGGGCCGTGTTCTCGTCGGCGAGCGCGGCCAGTGAGTCCAGGGCCGGGCCGACCCGGATCTCGACGATCTTGTCGAGGCCCGCGCGGGCGATGTTGCGGCCGGCGACCTCGGCGTGCTTCGGGCTGTACTCCAGGGTGATCAGGCGGCCGTCGGCGGGCAGCGCGCGGGCCAGCAGGATCGTGCTGTAGCCGCCGAGGGTACCGATCTCCAGGATGCGGGCGGCGCCCTGGATGCGGGCGAGGAGGTGCAGCAGCTTGCCCGCGGCGGCGGACACCGCGATCTGCGGGAGGCCGGCGGCGTCGCTGTCGCGGAGGGTCGCCTCCAGAACCTCGTCGTGCGGGGAGAGGTGGCCGATCAGGTAGTCGTCGACGTCGTTCCACAGCTGCGACTCGCTCATGTGCCGGTGCCTTTCGTAAATCCGGTGATCATGAATCCGGTGAGAATGTTGCGAACCCGTTCGTGTGCAATCACTCACTCTACGGATACGCCGTTATTTGCCGTGCCCAGGCAACCTGGGGCCGACTATCGTCATCCGGACAAAAGGAGGGCGGCCGTCAGGTGAAGAGGGGGTTGCCTGCGTCCCTCCCGCAGGGGGTGCGAACCTCATAGGGTTCGCAGAGGGAACAGCCGCGCGTGTGACGCGTGGGACGAGCGGGGCGGGAGGCCTACGAGGCGTGGCGAACGTGGAGCACAGCGGGCGACCGGCGGGAGCCGTAGGAGCTTTCGGGTCGACGGCCACCGGGACGGCCAGGGCACGGCTGCGCGCGGCGCGCCTGGTCCTGTGGCTGGTGGCCGCGGTCCTGGCCGTACGGCAGGTGGCCGTGGTCCTCAGCACCCCGCGCGGGGACCGGCTGACCGACCTGGAGACCTGGGTCGGGCCGAACGGCGTGCTGCATGTGAAGGGCTCGCTGTACGACTCGACGCAGTTCACCGGCACCCCCTTCGCCGGGCTCGTCCTCAAGCCGCTCACCCGGGCGGCCGAGCAGGCCCTCGGCTGGGGCTGGACCTTCGGCACACTGCTGCTCGTCGTGGCGCTCGGTCTGGTCGTCTCGCGGGCCCTGCCGCAGCCCGTGACCCGGCGGGCCTCGCTGCTCGCCGCGCCCGTCGCGATCAGCCTGCTGATGCTGTCGCTGCCGGTGCGCAACACGCTCTGGCTCGGCCAGACCAGCATCATCCCGGTCCTGCTCGTGCTGCTCGCCTGCTTCACGGTGCGCGGCGAGCGGGCCAGCGGCGTGCTGATCGGGCTTGCCGCCGCGCTCCAGCCGACGGTGCTGCTGTTCGCGCCGCTGCTGTGGTTCACCGACCGGCGCCGGGCCGCGGTGACCTCCGCGCTGACGTTCGCCGCGAGCGTGGTGGTCGCCTGGGCGGCGATGCCGCACGACTCGTACACCTACTGGGTGCACCACATGGCCGGTGTCGGCCTCGGCGGCAAGGCGGACGACCTCGGCAACCAGTCCCTGCACGGCGCGCTGCTGCGGCTCGACCTGACCGGGCCGCTGGAGATCGGTGTCTTCCTGGCGCTCGGAGCGGTCGTCGCCTGCCTGGGCCTGCGCCGGGCCGTGCGCTACGCCCGCGACGGGCAGCTGCTGCTCGCGGTCGCGGTCACCGGCTGCGCGGCGATCGCCGTGTCGCCGACGACGTGGCAGCACCAGCTGCTGTGGGTGCTGCTCGCGGTGGTCGGCAGGGTCGGCAAGCGGGCCTCGGACCGGTATGTGTGGCCGGTGGCGGTGGTCCTCGTCGTCACGCTGCCCGCGAAGATGATGCTGCCGAACATGTCGGCCGTCTATCCACTGCGTGACAACGTCGTCCTGCTCATGGCGCTCGCCGCCGCGACCGTCGTGCCGTTCCTGCCGCGCACCTCGGAGTACTACCGGCGGCCGATCCCCACGGAGTACGCCGAGCCGGTCCCGACGCGCTGGAAGCACGTCCCGCTGATCCCGCAGCTGCGCCGCGTCCTGACCCGCCCGAACCTCCTCCTCGAACTCCTCCTCATCCGCGTCACCTACGCCGCCTACCAGCAGGTCCGCCTCGCGGCGACGGGCGGCACCAACGCGGGCGGCCGGGCCACGGCGGAACACCACGGCCATCAGATCCTCGACATCGAGCGCTTCCTGCACATCGACATCGAGCACGCGGTCAACCACTGGGTCGTGAAGGTCGACTTCCTGCGGGAGTTCTTCAACTTCTACTACGAGTCCTTCCACTTCGTGGTCCCGCTGAGCGTGATGGCCGTCCTGTACTGGCGCCGCCCGGTCGACTACCGCTGGGCCCGCTCCTCCCTCGGCTTCGCCACCCTCCTGGCCCTGGTCGGCTTCTGGCTCTACCCGCTGGCCCCGCCGCGCCTCCTCCCCGGCCTCGGCATCATCGACACGGTCCACGGCGTCCAGGACTTCTCCAAGCCGGACTACGGCACCCTCACCGCCCTCACCAACCAGTACGCGGCGATGCCGTCCCTGCACTTCGGCTGGTCCCTGTGGTGCGGCGTCGTCATCGCGATCATCGCCCCCAAGTGGTGGATGAAGGCCCTCGGCCTCCTCCACCCCTTCTTCACCGTCTCCGCGATCGTCGCGACCGGCAACCACTGGGTCCTGGACGCGGCGGGCGGCGCGGCGGTCGTCGCGGCGGGCTTCGGTCTGTCGTACGTCTTCCAGGGGCCGCGGGCGCGGTCGGCGAGGAAACGGGCGGAGATCAGAGCCGAGTCGGAGCTGAGTCGGCTCTGATCAGTTCGGCGGTGAACTCGACCGCCTCCTCGGGGTCGTCCGTCAGGAAGAGGCAGATGTCTTCGGGATACAGGGCCCGGAGCGTCGGGTTCTCGTACGCGGCCGACAGCAGTCGCCACATGTCCGAGGCCGGATGACCGTCGGGCCGCCCGGAGGGCCTGTGCTCTTCCAGAATGACGTTCCACTCTTCTTCACGCGTTCGCATATGAGGACCGTCCGGTGTGTCAGCGATGGCTGTCGGCGTTCCAACCGGCCAGGAGGCGGATCGCGTCGGCTCCATGCTCGACAAGCCCAGGGTCGTGTAGCGGGTGACCGAAAGGGTGTTCAGCGGACTTCCGCGCCGAGGGCGATGTCGAAGCCGGCGCCGTTGCGGGCCAGCCCCATCAGCAGGATGCCGGCCCATTCGAGGACCGAAGCCATCGCGAGCCCTCCCGTGTCGAGGGGCCGCAGGTCGATGCTCTCCAGAAACGCCGCGACCTGGGCCTTCGCGGCGGCGTCGTCGCCGGCGACAAAGACGTCCAGGGGCGTGTCGTGAGCGAGGACGTGGCCGAAGACGGAGTTCAGCGCCTTCACGACGGGTGTGCCCTCGGGGGCGGCGGCAGCGATCTCCTGGGCCGCCGAGCTGTCCGGGGTGGTCGCGAGTCCGCTGGCGTCGGCGTTGAAGGGATTGGAGATGTCGACGAGGATCTTGTCGGCAAGCGCGTCGCCGTAGTGAGTGACCACGTCGACCGCGCCGGTGTACGGGACGGCCACGATGACGATGTCACCCGCCGGCGTCGCGCCGAGCGCGCCGACCGTGGCTCCGTGGCCGATCCGGTCGGCCAGCGCCGAAGCCTTGGCGGTGTCGCGGCTCATGAGCTCGACCGCGTGGCCGTGCTTGGCCGCCCGGGTGCCGATGGCGGTGGCCATGTTGCCCGAACCGATGATGCTGATGGTGGTCATGACGTGTTCCTTTGCTGTCCATGGAGCTGGCGGTAAGGAGTGGGTTGCCGGTCTGACGGGCCGCATCAAGCACTTTGGCCATGCAGCGTCGGCTCGCGGACTAGGGCCTGTCCGGCGGATCAGGTCGCAGGAGAGCAACAGCACCTGATCAGCGCCGGTGAGCAGGGCCTGGTGCGTGCAACTGCAAGGCGGAGGAGGCAGGCGACGCGGAGCGGCATGATCCGCCGGACAGGTCCTAGGTGCGTTCGCGGGCGACGTGTTCGCGTACCGCGGGGATGGTTTCAGCGGCGAAGCGCTCGATCACGTCCTGGTCGTCGCTGGCCAGGATGAAGACGCTGACGCCGTCCTCGACGGCCAGCCGGGTCAGTGCCTCCGGAGTCTGTTGGCCCGGGAAGATGTTGAGGAGACGGGTGATCTCGCGGGGATCGCGGCCCGCGGCCCGGGCGGCGTCGTCGATGATCGCGTTTCCCTTTGACACGCCGCCCGGCTCCATCATCGGCAGCGACGGCAGCCAGCCATCGGCCTTGCGTCCCACCAAGCCCTGCATCTTCGGCTTGTGGGCGCCGACCCAGATCGGGATCTCGTGGGCGGGCGCGGGTCCACGCTCGGCGCCGTGGACCGAATAGAACTCGCCGTCGACATCCACGCCGCCGGGCCCGTCGGCGTCCCAGACCCCGCGGATGATGTCGATTGCCTCGCCAAGTGCCGCAACGCCCTGCAACGGGGTCAGCCGCCGTCCGCCGGCCGCCTGCACGGCGTCCCAGTAGAAGCCGGCTCCGAGCCCGAGGCCGACCCGTCCACCGGAGAGCAGGTCGAGGCTGGCCACCGCGCGGGCGAGTACGGCGGGGGGCTGACGCAACGGCAGGTTCAGCACGTTGCCGGACACTCCGATGCGCTCGGTCCGCGCGGCCACCCAGCTCAGCAGAGTCCAGGTATCGAGAAAGCTCGACTGGTAGGGATGGTCCTGGAAGGTGACGAAGTCGAAGCCGAGCCGCTCGCTCAGCTGCGCCAACTCGACCGGACGGCTCGGCGGGGAGTTGGTGGGACCGAGGAATGTCGCGAAACGCAGGGGATGACCGTAGTCGGGCATCGGTGTCTCCTTCAGCCGTTCGTTCGTGGCCAGCCGCGACTCGACGTCGTCGCGCACAGCGTGTCGTCAGATCTGGCTGAACCCGCCGTCGACGACCAGGTTCGCGCCGGTGACGAAGCTGGCGTCCGAGGAGGCCAGGAACAGCGCGGCAGCCCCGATCTCCTCGCTGGTTCCCAGCCGTCCCAGCGGGATGGCGGCGGTGATCTGCTCTCGGAACTCGGGGGGCACGGTGCTGAAGAGCGCGGTGTCGATCGAACCGGGGCTGACGACATTCACCCGGATACCGCGGACCTTCAACTCCTCGGCCCAGGTGCGGGCCAGCGAACGAATGGCGGCCTTGCTCGCCGAGTAGACACCGGCACCGGGGATGCCCTTGGTCGCGCTGCTCGTGCCGTTCAGGATGATCGACGCACCGTCGCTCATCAACGGCAGCAGGTACTGAACGGTGAACACGGTGCCGCGGAAGTTCACACCCACCAGCGCGTCGAACGAATCGGGGGTGATACTTCCCAGCGGGTCGGACACCGACGCGACGCCGGCGCTCGCAAAGAGGACGTCGACCCGTCCGTGGCGCTCCCGCACGGTCTCGGCCAAGCGAGCCAGGTCGTCCAGATTTCCCGAGTCCGCCTGTACGCCCGTCACGTTGTGGCCGATGGCTTCGACCGCCTCGTCCAGTCTGTCCTTGTCCCGCCCGGTGATGAACACGTGGGCGCCTTCGGCCACGAACAACTTGGCCGCCGCCAACGCCATCCCAGAGGTCGCTCCGGTGATCACGGCGACCTTGCCATCAAGTTTGAGCATGTTGACCTTCACCTTTCTGTCGGCCAAAAGGCCGAACGGCAGTTCGATGCAAGCGGGGCTGGTCTCCCGTTCACGACTGCATGCCCACCGTAGCAGATGCGTGCGCGCGCACCTAAGTGGGCGAGCATCCAATTTCGGGTATGCTGCCGCGTATGAGGGCACCCGTGTCGCAGCCGCGAATCCTTTCCCCGGACCAGGTCAACGGCTGGTTCGCGCTGCTGTTCACCCACGCGACGGTCACCGGGCGGATCGACACCGTGCTGATGGACCAGCACAAGATCTCGTTCAGCACGGTCGAGATCCTGTGCTGGCTCCTGGAGGCCGAGCCTCAGTCGGTTCGAGGTCTGTCCGGCAAACTCGTCAGCGTCAGCCCGACCAGGGCATCACGGTTGGTTCAGCAACTGATCGATGCCGGGCATCTGCAACGTGGAGCCGACCAGGGCGACGGGCGGGTGTCGCTCATCAGCTTCACCAAGAGTGGACGGCGCTTCGCCGAGACGGTCAGGCGAACCTTCGAGGATTCGGTCAAGAAGTATTTCGTCGATCCCCTCGACGACGATGACATCGCTGCCCTCACCCGGATCTGGGCCAAGCTCGAAAACGCGGAAGGTCCTGCCTGAGGGAATCCCCGATTCGCCCTGGGCGGCGCGGCCGGGCAGCCGCCGCGCATCGCTGTTCCGCCGTCCCTGAATAGGATCGTGTTCTTGACCGGCGTGAACACGTTTGATTCCAGGGGGAGTTGTGGGGATTTCGGTGCGTGAGTCCGGGCCGCGGAGAGCGACCGGTGTGGCGTTCGCCGCTGTGCTGCTCGGTGGGGGAGCGGTGGGGTGTGGGGGTGACTCCGCGGACGAGGACTCGGCCAGGATGGCGCCCTCGGCGGCTGTGGAGAAGGTGGCGGAGGAGTCCGAGGGCATCAGCTCGCTGCACTACCGGGCCACCGGGACCGTGCCCGAGAGGGGGCGGCTGACGGCCGAGGCGTCCATGAAGGCGAAACCGGCGGCCATGACGATGGTGATGACCGTGGCCGGCGCGCGTAAGGGTGAGCTGGACATCCGGTTCGTCGATGAGGCGATCTATCTTGGGGGCAGTGGCGTCGACTCGGCCGAGCTCGGCGGCAAGAGTTGGTTCAGAGCCTCGCCTGCCGTGTGGGGACGGGGTGCGGCGGACAACAACTCCTATGGTGTGCTGCCCCGTTCGCTGGAGGTGAGCCCGGTCGTGCAGTCCACGTTCCTGGCCGGTTCCAAGGATGTCAGGAGGGTCGGTACCGAGACCGTCGACGGTACGAAGGCCGTGCACTACCGGGGAACGGTCGCCAGTCGCGAGCTGCGCGCCGCGCAGAGCGCCGCCAAGGGAAAGGACACCTGGGACGCCCGTACGGAGCGTGTGGACCAGTTCGTGAACCTGGGGATCGACGGCGCCCTGTCCATGGACCTGTGGGTCGACGGCGACGACCACCCCAAGCAGTTCCGGGTGCGGGGCAAGACCTTTGCCACGCAGAACGACACCGACGGCGGCACGCTCGACCTGACCGTCACCTTCCTCGACATCGATCAGAAGGTGACCGTCAAGGCCCCGCCCGCCGCCGACACCGCCGAACTCGGGGGCTGACGGCCCGAGTTCACGAGCACTCGAACCACACCGTCTTCCCGCCCCTCGACGCCGGTGACACCCCCCACTTGTCGGTCACCGCGTCCAGGATGACGAGCCCGCGGCCGCTCTCCGACTCAGGGTCCAACTCCGGCTTCAGTTCCGGGAGTTCAGGACAGCCGTCGGTCACCTCCACGCGGATTCCGGCGACCTGGCGTTGCAGGCGCAGTCCGCAGCGCCGGTCCGGGACGTGCCGGACGACGTTGGCGAGCAGCTCCGTCGCGGCCAGTTCCACGGTGTCCGACAGCTCCGGCATGCCCCACTCCAGCAGGAACGAGCGGACGATACGGCGGATGTGCCGGGCGGAGTGTTCACCCACGGTGAGGTGCATGACGTACTGCCGGCGGTCGGGAAAGGCCAGCATGGCGGGGGGAGTTGGTTCATTCACACTACGAGGCTGACGCCCCGCCGCTACCCTCGGCAACGGTACGAATACAACCCGTTCGCGGGTGGACAGGGGGCCTAACGTGCACATCAACACCCTCGATCCGGGGGCGTCACCGTTGGACTACTACGGCTTCGAGTTGCGCCGTTACCGGGAGGCCGCCGGTCTCACCCAGCGGGAACTCGGCAAGATCGTCAACTACACCGGGTCACTGATCGGCCAGATCGAGACGGCCAGGAAACTACCCACGCAGGCGTTCAGCGACGCGGTTGACGCTGCGCTGGGCACGGGTGGGTTGTTGTCCCGGTTGCTGGATCTCGTGCTGCGCAGTCAACTCCCGTCCTGGTTCCAGCAGGTGGCCGAGTTGGAGGCACGGGCGGCCGAGATCTGCACCTTCCGGACGCAGATGATCCACGGTCTCTTCCAGACCGAGGCCTACGCCCGGGCCACGCTTGCCGCGATGGACGAGACCGACCTCGACGACCGCACCGCCGTACGCCTGGCCCGTCAGCGCATCCTGAAGAAGGAGCACCCGCCGGTTGCGTGGATGATCCTCAGCGAGGCCGCGCTGTACCAGGAGATCGGCGGCCCGCAGGTCATGCGCGGTCAACTGGCCCACCTGTTGTCATTCGAGAACAATCCTCGGATCAACATCCAGATCCTGCCATTCTCGGCCGGGGCACACGCTGGACTCACGGGCTCGTTCACGCTGTTCCGCTTCGACAGCGATCCGACCATCGCCTACACCGAGGGCTACGGAAGTGGGCATCCGACTGCCAACCAGGACACCGTCAAGGACTGTTCACTCCGTTACGATCATCTACAAGCCGCCGCCCTTTCCCTCAGGGACTCGGCGGAGCTGATCCGGCGTGTGATGGAGGAACGTTATGGAGAAGTGGCGGAAGTCCAGCTACAGCAGTGATCAGGGCGGCGAGTGCGTCGAGTGCGCGCCGATCGGCCTCCTCACCTGGTGCAAGTCCTCGCACAGCAGTGACCAGGGCGGCCAGTGCGTAGAGATCGCCGAAGCCTCCTGCCCCACAACCCCCACCACCCTCCTCATCCGCGACTCCAAGACCCCGGCGGGGCCGATCCTCACCCTCGACCCCGCCGCGTTCACCACGTTCGTCAACTGGACCGCTACGACGGTTGGTTGAAGTAGTAGTCGTGGTCCAGGTCGGCCAGAAGGCCGATCCGGGTCGGAGTCCAGTCGAACCGCTTCTGTGTGAGCGTGCTCGTTCCTTTGAGGTCGGACGAGACGAAGTGGCCCAGCCAGCCGAAGTGGGTTCCGGCCTCCTCGGCCGGCACGCTGGTCACCGGTAGGTCCAGCCGCTTGCCGATGACTTCGGCGATCTCCCGTACGGGTACGCCCTCGTCGGCGACCGCGTGCAGGACGGTGCCCGCCGGGGCGTTCTCCAACGCCAGCCGGTACAGCAGCGCAGCGTCCTCGCGGTGGACGGCGGCCCAGCGGTTGGTGCCGGCGCCGACGTAGGCGGAGACGCCCTTGGCGCGGGCGATGTCGATGAGGCCGGGGACGAAGGCGTGATCGCCCTCGCCGTGCACCTGCGGCAGCCGGATGACCGACGCGCGGATGCCCTGCGCTGCCGCCGCCAGGACCGTCACCTCCGCCGGGAGGCGTGGCAGGTCGGGGCGTGCGGACGGGTCGGGTACGTCGTCCTCGGTCGGGCCGTGGCTCATCACGGAGCTGATGACGAGGGGGCGGTCCGAGCCGGAGAGCGCGTCGACGAGGGCCCTGACCGCGTTCAGGTCCGTCACGACGGAGGCCGCGTAGTTCGAGAAGTCGTGGATGAAACCGGTGTGGATCACACCGTCGGCGGCGGACGCGCCCGCGCGGAGCGCGTCGAGGTCCTCCAGGGAACCCCGGTGGACCTCCGCTCCGGTCGCGGCCAGCTGTTCCGCCGAGGTGTCGGAGCGGGCGAGGCCGAGGACCTGGTGTCCCGAGTCGAGCAGTTCGCGGACGACGGCGCCGCCGACGAATCCGGTCGCGCCGGTGACGAAAACACGCATGACGAAATCACCCCAGGTGGGTCGGGAAGTGGTGTGCTTCCAGCCTGCGCCCGCCCGGGTTCGTCCGTCCAAGACGGACTCCGGAAGACGTGATTCAGTTCCGGTATCACCCCAGCTCCTACGGACGTACAGTCGATGTATGACTGACCTGGACCTGCGTCTGGTGCGCTGTTTCACCGTCGTCGCCGAGGAACTGCACTTCGGGCGGGCGGCGGCCGTGCTGCATCTCGCGCAGCCTTCGCTCAGTCGCCATGTGCGGCGGCTGGAGGGCGAGTTGGGGGTGCGGCTCCTGGACCGGACCACGCAGGGCACCCAACTCACCGAAGCGGGGGCGGCGTTCCTGCCCCGGGCCCAGGCACTGCTGCGGTCGGCGGAGGAGGCGGCGGCCGTGGCGCTGGCGGTCGGGCAGCCCGGTCGTATCGTCATCGGGTTCATGACCGGGCTGATCGTCACCCCGGCGGTGCGCGCCCTGCGCGGGCGCCACCCGGACGCCGACGTGCACAGCCGTTTCCTGGCCTGGGGTGCGCTGCCGGCCGCCCTGCTGGAGCACCGGGTGGACGTGGTCGTGGGCCGATTCCCGTTCCCCACCGAGGGATTGAGCGTCACCGTCCTCTACGAGGAGCCCCGCGTGGTGATGATGCCGGTCACCCACCGGCTGGCCGGCAAGGAGCTCGTCACCCTCGACGACATCGCCGACGAGCCCGTACCCCGGTTCCCCGACGAGGAGTTCAACGCGTTCTGGCGCGTCGACCCCCGTCCGGACGGACGCCCGGCGCCGGACGGTCCGCTCGTCAAGAACCTGGAGGACAAGCTCGAACTCATCGCCGCGGGCGAGGCGGTGTGCCTCGCCCCGGCCGGCAGCGTCTTGAAGGGCCTGCGACCCGATCTGACCACGGTCCCACTGGAGGGAGTGGACCCCATCCCGGTCGTCCTGGCCACCCGCGCGGGCGAGGAGAACCGCCGACTGCTCGCGGCCTTCCGCGCCTGCGCGATGGAGCAACTGCCCCCTGCCGACTGGTCGGCTACAGCCGCTGAATGATCGTCCCGGTCGCCAGCGCCCCGCCCGCGCACATCGTGATCAGCGCGAACTCCTTGTCGGCGCGCTCCAGTTCGTGGAGCGCGGTGGTGATGAGGCGGGCGCCGGTCGCGCCGACCGGATGGCCTAGGGCGATCGCGCCGCCGTTCACGTTGACCTTCTCCAGGTCCTGGCCGAAGACCTGCGCCCAGCTCAACACCACTGATGCGAAAGCCTCGTTGATCTCGACGATGTCGATGTCCTTGAGGGTCATGCCCGCCTTGCCGAGTACGGCCCGTGTCGCGTCGATGGGGCCGTCGAGGTGGTAGTGCGGGTCGGCGCCCACCAGCGCCTGGGCGACGATCCGGGCGCGGGGGCGGAGCTTGAGCGCCCGGGCCATCCGCTTCGACGCCCACATGATCGCCGAGGCGCCGTCGCTGATCTGGGACGAGTTGCCGGCCGTATGGACGGCTGTCGGCATGACCGGCTTCAGCTTCGCCAGCGCCTCCATCGACGTGTCGCGCAGGCCTTCGTCGCGGTCGACGAGCCGCCACATGCCGAGGCCCGCGCGCTGCTCGTCCTCCGTCGTCGGCACCTGGACGGCGAACGTCTCCTTCTTGAACCGCTCCTCGGACCAGGCGATGGCCGCCCGCTCCTGCGAGATCAGGCCGAGCGAGTCGACGTTCTCGCGGGTCAGCTTCCGGTTGCGGGCGATGCGTTCGGCGGCCTCGAACTGGTTGGGCAGGTCCACGTTCCACTCGTCCGGGAACGGCTTCCCCGGCCCGTGCTTCGAGCCCGACCCCAGCGGCACCCGCGACATCGCCTCGACACCGCAGCTGATCCCGACGTCGATGACGCCCGCCGCGATCAGGTTGGCGGTCATGTGCGAGGCCTGCTGCGAGGAGCCGCACTGACAGTCGACCGTGGTCGCCGCCGTCTCGTACGGCAGGCCCATCGTCAGCCAGGCCGTGCGCGCGGGGTTCATCGACTGCTCGCCGGCGTGGGTCACCGTGCCGCCGACGATCTGTTCGACGCAGTCGGCGTGAATGCCGGTGCGGCCGAGGAGTTCACGGTAGGTCTCGCCCAGCAGATAGGCGGGATGAAGGTTGGCGAGCGCGCCGCCGCGCTTGCCGATGGGGGTGCGTACGGCTTCCACGATGACGGGTTCCGCGGCCATGGGACACGTCCTCTCCTCGTCCACCGCGCGGCGCGGGCGTCCCGGCCACCCGCCACGCAGAACTAGTACGCGTTCTAGTTCTGTGTGCAGTCTGCTGACAGGCCGTCCACAACCGCAAGGGTCGTGCAGGGAATTCGGCTTGCCGTGCCTCTTGCTACTTGTAGAACCCGTTATTACCTTCACGGCAGCCGGGTTCCTGATGGACCGTCAGATGACGGGAGTTGCGCCGATGCCCTGTCCAGCGTTGCCCGAAGGGTTCGACTTCACCGACCCCGATCTGCTCCACCACCGCGTGCCCCTACCGGAGTTCGCCGAACTGCGCGCGGCCGAACCGGTCCGCTGGATACCGCAGCCCGCCAACATCGCGGGGTTCCAGGACGAGGGCTACTGGGCCGTCACCCGCCACGCCGACGTCCGGTACGTCTCCACCCACCCGGAGATCTACTCCTCGACCCTCAACACGGCGATCATCCGCTTCAACGAGCACATGAACCGCGACTCGATCGACGCCCAGCGGCTCATCCTGCTCAACATGGACCCGCCCGAGCACACCCGCGTCCGCCAGATCGTCCAGCGCGGGTTCACCCCGCGCGCGATCCGCGCCCTGGAGGAACGCCTGCGCACCCGGGCCGAGGCCATCGTGGCGAACGCCCGCGCCCACTCGGGCCCCTTCGACTTCGTCACCGAGGTCGCCTGCGAACTGCCCCTCCAGGCCATCGCCGAACTCATCGGCATCCCGCAGGACGACCGCGTCAAGATCTTCGAGTGGTCCAACAAGATGATCGCCTACGACGATCCCGAGTACGCGATCACGGAGCAGGTGGGCGCCGAGTCCGCCGCCGAACTCATCGCCTACGCCATGGGAATGGCCGCCGAGCGCAAGCAGTGCCCGGCCCACGACATCGTCAGCACCCTGGTCGCCGCCGAGGACGAGGGCAACCTGAACTCCGACGAGTTCGGCTTCTTCGTGCTCATGCTGTCGGTCGCCGGGAACGAGACGACCCGCAACGCCATCACCCACGGCATGCACGCGTTCCTCACCCACCCCGAGCAGTGGGAGCTGTACAAGCGGGAGCGTCCGTCGACCGCCGCCGAGGAGATCGTCCGCTGGGCCACCCCGGTCAACGCGTTCCAGCGGACGGCGACCCAGGACACCGAACTCGGCGGCAAGCACATCAAGAAGGGCGACCGCGTCGGCATCTTCTACGCCTCCGCCAACCACGATCCCGAAGTCTTCGAGAACCCGGACGAGTTCGACGTCATGCGCGACCCGAACCCGCACCTCGGCTTCGGCGGCGGAGGCCCGCACTACTGCCTCGGCAAGTCCCTCGCGGTCCTCGAGATCGACCTGATCTTCAACGCGATCGCGGACGCGATGCCCGACCTGACCCTGACGGGCGACCCGCGCAGGCTGCGCTCCGCCTGGATCAACGGCGTCAAGGAGCTTCAGGTGACCGCCGGTTGAGGACACGCACACAGCTCGGGCCGGCGGCATCCCGGCGCCGCCGGCCCGTCCTCGCTATGGCCGTGCCTACTTCCGTACCGCGAACTTCATCAGTTCGCGCTCGTCCCCCTGCTTGATCTTCCCGGTCTCGTTGATGACCTGGAGCTTCCAACTGGCGCCCTCCCGGACCGCCTTGGCGACGGCGCAGCCGTTGTCCGCGCTCAGCAGGTTGGGCCAGATCTCGGCGACCTGCTGGGTGCTGCCACCGGTCGCGTCGTACACCTTGAAAGCGATGTTCCGTGCCTTCTGGAAGGAACTGCCCTTCTTGTAGGCGGCGGCGATGAAGACGATCGACGTGATGGCGGCCGGGATCTTGGTGAGGTCGACGGTCACCGTCTCGTCGTCGCCCTCGCCCTTGCCGGTCTGGTTGTCGCCGCTGTGCACCAGCGAGCCGTTGCCCAGCGGGTCCAGGGAGTCGAGCCCGGCGAGCCGCACCGGCTCCGCGCCCTGGAGGGCGATGGCGATGAGATCGAGGTCGGTACCCTGCTTCTGCCGCAGCTTCCCGATGATGCCGCCGCTGCTGCCGACGGTGGGGTCCCAGGACGCCCCGATCTCCAGATGGGTCACTCCGTCCAGATCCGCCGGACCGTCTTCCTTCGTGAGCGTGATCATGTGTGATCGATCCTCTTGATCGTGGGACTCAGACGCACGAATTCTGCCTTCTTGACCGGGCTTTGGGCTACTCCCGTCCAGAAGCGGTCATGGCGAACACCCCGGCGACCAGGGCCGCGAGCAGAAGTGGGTAGCGCAGATCGTGGTGCAGGATCAGCCACGCGCCGAAAAACGCGCCTACGGCCATCGCCACGGCCGCCGACAGGCGGCGGAAGGTGCCCGGGCCCCAGCCGTCGCCCGCGACCGAGTCGGCGACCAGACCGGTCAGCGTCATCGTCAGGACCGTGGTGGTGGAGAAGTCGGTGACCTTGAGCTTGCGGACCACCGCGTTGCGCAGGCCCATCGCGAAGGCGGTGAGGGCGATCAAGGGGTGCGTGGTGGCGCTGTCGCCCGGCGCGACGAACGCGATCACCGCGGCCACGCCCACGAGCAGCGCCTCCGCGCCGAGACTCACCCGGGCCCAGGTCCGGCGCGAGCCGGTGTCCATCCGCAGTGCGATCCGGCCCCCGGCCGCCGCGCCCACCAGGAAGGCGCCGAGCGAGGTGAGGGTGCGCGACACCGAGAAACCGGGCGCCCCGGCGGCGGCGAAGCCGAGGACGACGACATTGCCGGTCATGTTCGCGGTGAAGACATGCCCGAGGCCCAGATAGCTGACGGCGTCGATCAGCCCGCTCACCAGGGTCAGCCCCAGCAGCACGGGCACCAGCCGGAGTCCGCGCGCCTCACGGTCGTAGGACTTGGGCTGTGTGTTCTGGTCCATGAACGCAATGTAGCGGCGGCCTCCCGGGATGCCGGGGGCCGCCGCTACGAGCGTGTGTGTGGGCCGGTGATCAGTACCAGCCGTTGGACTGCCAGAAGCTCCAGGCCGCGGCGGGGGAGCCGTAGCGGGAGTTCATGTAGTCCAGACCCCACTTGATCTGCGTGGCGGGGTTGGTCTTCCAGTCCGAGCCGGCCGAGGCCATCTTCGAACCGGGCAGCGCCTGGACCAGGCCGTAGGCGCCGGAGGAGGAGTTCGTGGCGGTGACGTTCCAGCCGCTCTCGTGCTCGACGATCTTGCTGAACGCGTTGTACTGCGCCGCGCTCGGGATCATCTTGTGCGCGATCGCCTGGGCGGAGGAGGCGGAGGTCGTCGCGGCCTGAGCGGGAGCCGAGGTCAGCACCAGACCGGTGGTGGCGGCGGCCAGAGCGGCGGCGGTCAGGGCCTTCTTCGGGGAGGCGATGCGAGCGACGATGCGGGAGACGGACACGGAGAACCTGTTTCTTCGGGGACAGAGACGTCGTATGCCTGCCGGTGTCACGCGGGGCGCGGCCCCGGCAAGGCGTCGGCGCCGAGGCCCGTGAGGACTCGTCGGCGCCGTGCGACTGCTCCACAGAAGCACTCTCGATCCGTGTCCGCAAAGACCCCTTTTACTAGTTGTGGTCGCATGTGGGTGAATCGTCAACTGTGTGACGTGGCTCTCAAACCCCAGGTCAGAGGGCATGCGGACGCGTGCATGACACCTATTTGACCTACTAATCCACATCGTTGGTGACATGCGTCATGTGGGACGCTTCACCCGGTTCGTCCGTCGAAAGTGACCCGCGTCTCGAAGGCCGCCCGCCGGGTCGCCCGGCGCAGCGCCCGCAGCAGCGCCGGACCGACGGCCAGCGTGAGGACGACCGTGACGACCGCCCGCCCCAGGTCCCAGCCCAGCGAGGTGGCCACGCAGTAGGCGACGAAACGGGCCAGATTCGTGGGGACCGCCGCCCCGGGGTCGAAGGCGACCGACGAGGCGAGCGCGCCCATGAAGGGCCAGCCGGCCAGGTTCATCGCGGTGCCGTAGGCGAACGCGGCGAGGAAGCCGTAGCAGGCGAGCACCACGATCTCGCTACGGCCGCGCAGCCGCTCCCGGCCCGGCAGCAGGCCCGCGCCCATCGTGAACCAGCCCATCGCCAGCATCTGGAACGGCAGCCACGGGCCGACCCCGCCGGTCAGCAGCGCCGACGCGAACATCGTGACGTTGCCGAGCACGAACCCGAAACCGGGCCCCAGGACGCGTCCGCTCAGCACCATCAGGAAGAACATCGGCTCGATACCGGCCGTACCGGCGCCGATGGGGCGGAGCGCGGCGCCCGTCGCTGCGAGCACACCCAGCATGGCCACGGCTTTCGGGCCGAGCCCGGACTCCGCGATCGCCGCGGCCGCCACGGCGACGAGCAGCACGAGCAGACCCGCGAACAGCCACGGCGCGTCCTGCGAGTGCGCGGCGACCTGCGAGGCGGGCGGGGCGAGGAAGGGCCAGGTGAAGGCGGCGATCCCGGTGGCGGTGACGAGGGCGAGGGCGGTGGCGGAGCGGGGGGTGAGAGGGATGGGCCTCATGCCAGGGCCTCCCGTACCTCGGCGACCGTCAGCCACTGCTGCGGGGCCAGGATCTTCGTCGTCTGCGGGGCGAAGGACGGGGAGGCCACGACCACCTCCGCGGTCGGACCGTCCGCGATCACCTCTCCCTCGGCGAGGAGGACGACCCGGTGGGCCAGTTCCGCGGCGAGCTCCACGTCATGGGTGGCCAGGACGATCGCGTGACCCTCGGCCGCGAGCGCGCGCAGGATCGTGACCAGGCGGGACTTGGCCGCGTAGTCGAGACCCCGGGTCGGCTCGTCGAGCAGGAGGAGGGGCGGGCGGGCCGTGAGCACGATCGCGAGGGCGAGCGCGAGGCGCTGCCCCTCGGAGAGATCGCGGGGATGGATGTCGTCGGTCACGTCGGGGAGGAGATCGGAGACGAGCGCACGGCAGGTGCCCGGTTCGGCGCCCGCGTCCGCGTCGGCGGCCGTGCACTCGGCGGCGACCGTGTCCGCGTACAGCAGGTCACGCGGTTCCTGCGGGACGAGACCCACACGGCGTACGAGGTCCCGTGGCGCCGTGCGATGCGGGGTGAGGCCGCCGACCCGGACCGATCCGGAGGTGGGCGCGACCAGACCGACGAGGGTGTTGAGGAGCGTGGACTTGCCGGCGCCGTTGCGGCCCATGAGGGCGACGGTCTCGCCGGGGGCGAGGGTGAGGTCGACGCGGCGGAGGGCGTCGATGCCGGCGCGGCGGACGGAGAGGGCTTGGACTTCCGCTGTACGGGCGGGAGTTGGGGCCGGAGTCTTGCGTATGCGCCAACGGGTTGTCGGCGGGCGGGAGTCGGGGAGCGGTCCGGTGAACAGGGTTGTGCCACGGGCCGGTTCCTGTCCGGCCAGGCGCTCCCGCAGTCCGTCCGCCCGGCGTCGCGCGTCCCGCACGGTGAGCGGGAGCGGCGTCCACTCGGCGAGCCGGCCCAGGGCGACGACCGGCGGGTGCACGGGGGACACCGCCATCACCTCCGCCGGGCTGCCGAGGACCGGCGCGGCACCCGGGGCCGGGAGCAGGACGACCTGGTCGGCGTACTGGACGACGCGTTCCAGGCGGTGTTCGGCCAGCAGGACCGTGGTGCCGAGGTCGTGGACCAGGCGCTGGAGGACGGCGAGCACTTCCTCGGCGGCGGCCGGGTCCAGGGCGGAGGTCGGTTCGTCGAGGACGAGGACCTGGGGATGCGGGGTGAGGACCGAGCCGATCGCGACGCGCTGTTGCTGGCCGCCGGAGAGGGTGGCGAGGGGGCGGTCGCGCAGTCCGGCGAGGCCCAGCAGGTCGAGGGTCTCCTCGACGCGGCGGCGCATCACGTCCGGGGCGAGGCCCAACGACTCCATGCCGTAGGCGAGTTCGTCCTCCACCGTGTCCGTCACGAAGTGGGAGAGCGGGTCCTGGCCCACCGTGCCCACCACGTCGGCGAGTTCACGCGGCTTGTGGGTGTGGGTGTCGCGGCCGGCGACCGTGACCCGGCCGCGCAGGGTGCCGCCGGTGAAGTGCGGGACCAGTCCGCTCACCGCGCCGAGCAGGGTGGACTTGCCGACCCCCGACGGGCCGACGAGCAGCACGAGTTCGCCTTCCGGGACCTCGAAGTCGAGCCCCTGGACGGCTGGTTGGGCGGCCCCGTCGTACGTCACGGAGACGTCCTCGAAGCGGATCACGACGGCTCCTTGAAAGTGGGCAACGCGGGGGCCAGGCCCAGCAGTACGGCGGCCGCAGGCCAGAGGGGAAGGGTCGGCGCGACCAGTGGAACCACCCCCGGAGCCAGCGCGCCGGGGTCGCGGACGGAGGCCAGCGTCAGCAGCGCGGCGACCGCCGCACCCGAGCCCGCGACCAGCCACGCCCGCGCGCCCCACGGGTCGGGGCGGTACCGGGTGCGCAGCGTGCGGCGGCCGCCCAGCCGCAGCCCCGCCGCCGCGGCGACCACCCCGGCGAGCAGTAACGGCAGCCCGTAGCCGCCGCCTTCGGCCGTCAGTAGCCCGTACGTCCCCGCGCACACGCCCAGCAGTCCGCCGAGCGTGAGGGCGGTCGTCGTCCGCCGCACGGAGGCGGGCACCTGTGCCGTACGGCCGTAACCGCGCGCGTCCATCGCGGCGGCGAGCGCGACCGAGCGCTCCAACGAGCCCTCCAGGACCGGGAGTCCGACCTGGAGCAGGCCGCGCAGGCCCCGGTCGGGGCGGCCACGGAGGCGGCGGGCGGCGCGCAGGCGCTGGACGTCGGCCACGAGGTTC
Source organism: Streptomyces hokutonensis (assembly GCF_000376565.1). Taxonomy (GTDB): domain Bacteria; phylum Actinomycetota; class Actinomycetes; order Streptomycetales; family Streptomycetaceae; genus Streptomyces; species Streptomyces hokutonensis. The sequence continues at coordinate 84,970 of NZ_BARG01000018.1, forward strand.
GGGGCGAAGGTGAGCGCGACGACCACCGCGACGCCGGTCTCGTACAGCGCGCCCGGCAGGGACTTGAGGAGCCGGGCCGGGTTCGCCAGGGCGTTCGCCGCGCCGACGCAGATGAGCAGTGTGGCCAGTTTCAGGCCGTCGTAGAACGCGAAGGTCAGGCCCTCCGCGGTGACCTTGCCGCCGAGGCGGATGCCCTGCGCCCAGTGGGGGAGCGGGACTTCGGGGAGCGTGAGGAGGGTGTGCGTGCCGGGGATGGGGGAGCCGAGGGCTGTCGCGAAGAGGAGGCGGATGAGGAGTACGGCCAGGGCGAGTTTCGCGAAGGCGGTGTAGGAGCGGGACCAGGGGGTGGGAGTGCGGTTCGTTGCCACGACGTAGGCCGTGACCGTGATCAGGAGGGTGAGGAGGAGGGGGTTGGTGGTGCGGGTGGCGGCGGTGGCGAGGCCCAGGGACCAGGTCCACCAGGCGCCGGGGTGGGTGACGTTGGCGGGGTTGGGGGCGCGGGAGGAATTGCCGCGGTCTGTCGCTCGGCGGGTGCGGCGCCGTCCTGGCTGGTCGCGCAGTTCCCCGCGCCCCTTGAGGGGGTTGCTGCTAGGCATGTTTGTGCCTGCGGGTTTGCCGGACCGCTGCCACTGCCAGGAGGGCGATCGCTGTCGCGCCCGTGAGTATGCCCACCGAGGGGCCGTCGTGGTGTTCCGCGGTGATCTGCTCGCCGCAACCCTGCTCCGGATACCCCCCGATCGCGCACAACAAGGCGTTCGTGTCGTAGCGCAGGGGTTTTGCGACCGTTGCCAGGGCCTCCGCCGTCGTCGCGTCGGAGGACACCGTGGCGCAGGCGGTGCGGGCGGCGGGTGGGGTCTCGCCGGACGGGGCATCGGACACCGTACCGAAGTCGATGACGAGAGCGACGCGCTTCTTCCCTTCCACGGCCGGGGAGTTGGCGCAGATGGTCGCGAAGTCGGGTGCTGGGCCCCGGGGTTGCTCGGCGTCCGCCGAGTCCTCGCTCACCGCGAAGCGGAAGCCCTGGATGTCGCCGTCGGTGGGGCGGGTGGTGGAGGGGCCCTGGGTGGCGTAGGTCCAGTGGGTGCCGGTGCGGTCCCAGAAGGACCAGTAGCGGTAACCGGCCGCCTGGGCGGGGGAGTTGGCCGCGAGGGTGAGCAGGAGTGCGGTGAGGAGGAGGATGAGGGAGGGGCGGCGGGTCACTGTTGCCGTCCGCGCTTGCGGTTGCGGGCGACCAGGACGAAACCGGCGATCGCGACGGCGAGCAGCGCGCCGCCGACGGTCCAGGCGACGTTCAGGGAACCGTCGTTGTCGTCAGAAGCTGTTTTCTCCTCCGGGCCGGCGGTGACCGGTTCCTCGATGTCCGCGGGGGTCGGGCCGGTCGCGTTCAGCAGGGTGACGAGGTCCTGGCCGCCGAAGTCGTGGACGTCGGCGCCCTTCGCGGTGGTCGCGACGAAGACGAGCTGCGCGTAGGCGGCCGGACCGCCTTGCGCGGCCCATGACTTGGCGTGGGTCTCCAGCCAGCGCAGCGGCTTCGCCGCCTGGGCGTGCAGGCCGAGGGAGGACAGGGCGACGATCGCGTCGGCCGTGTTGCCGTAGTCGGGCTGGGGCTTGGCGCCGGGGAGCGCGGAGGTCAGGTGCCCGTCCTTCACCATGGCCTTGGCGAGCCACGCGGCGCCGTTGATCGCCGACTGCTCGGGATCGGCGCCGGGCTTCTCGCACTCGGCGGGCGAGTCGGCGTCGTCCTGACGGCTGCCGGCCACCGACTGGCCGGACATCCCGAGCACGGCCGCGGCGGTCGCGTCCGCGTTGGCGAAGAGCTTGCCGTTCTTGTCGGGCTGGTAGGCGAAGGCGCCCGCGTCCGCATCGCTGTCGCAGGGCAGCGCGAGCTTTTGCAGCGCGTCGTAGGGGGACTTTCCGTCCTTCCGGACGTTCGGCACGGTCACTCCGGCGTCGGCGAGCGCGCCGATGACGACGGCGGTGGAGTTCGCGTCACTGGCGCCGCCGGGGGAGTACCCCCAGCCGCCGTCGGCGTTCTCCACGGACTTCAGCCACTTGACGGCCTTGGCGACCTGCGCGTCGTAGGAGACGGTCAGCGTCGAGAGGGCCTGTACGGCGACGGCCGTGCTGTTCGTGTCGACCTTGACCTTGGCGTCGCACGCCTTGCCGGGGTCGGCCCGGAACGCCGCGAAGGCGCCGTCCGCGCACTGCTGCCCGGCCAGCCACGCCACCGCTTCGTCGGCGGGCTGCACGCCCACGGCGTCCTGCGCGAGCAGGGCGAGGGACTGGCGCCAGACGCCGTCGTAGGTGGGGTCGGAGGTGCCGTAGAGCCCGGTGGGTATCGCCACGGACGGGGACGGTGAAGGACCGGCGGCGACGGCGGGCGTCGCGGCGATCACGGTCACGGTGATGCCGGCGGCCAGGACCGCGGCGCTGCGGCGGACGTTCATGATCGGCGGATGCCTTCCCCTACGGGGAGCACGGCAGCACGGGAACACCCCCGGGCGGCTCGGCTCCGTATTCCTCGACGGTGCGTATGAGCCGGTCACGTACCGTACGGGGCGGTCCGGCTCACCGACCCCGGACGGGGACGGATCACGGTTGCGGGTCAGCGCCGGAATTGCACCGGCTTTCCCCCGTACGGGCGTGATGACGACTCCGCCACTGTACGGCCCGGCTGAGCGTCCGCTGTGAGCAGGGGTTGCGCGGTCCGGCAGGCCCGATAGGTTCTGGCCATGCCGACGACGGAGAAGCTGATCGGCTCCGGCCGTACCGCGGACGTGTACGAGATCGACGACGCATGGGTGCTGCGCCGCAACCGTGAGGACTGGGGGGACGCGGCGGCCGAGGGCGCGGTGATGGAGCATGTGCGCGCCTACGGCTATCCCGTGCCCCGGGTACGGCCGGTGGCCTCGGTCACCTCGCGTACCTCGCGTACCGACCTGGTGATGGAACGGCTGGCCGGGCCCACCATGCTGGAGGCCCTCACCGCCGGCTCGATCGACGTGCGGGAGGCGGGGACCGTACTCGCCGCGCTGCTACGGCAGTTGCACGCGATACCCGGCCGGCGCCCCGGCACCCGCGTCCTGCATCTCGACCTCCACCCGGAGAACGTGATCCTCACCCCGGCCGGCCCCCGCGTCATCGACTGGGGCACCGCGGAGGACGGCGACCCCGGGCTCGACTGGGGGCTCTCCGCGATCATCCTCGCCCAGGTCGCCGTGGACGATCAGCCGATCGCCGACCCGGCCCGCGCGATGCTCGCCGCGCTCCTCGCCGATCCCGCCGACCTCACGGAGGCGGGGCTGGCGGAAGCCCGGCGCAGGCGCGCGGCCAACCCGACGATGACACCGCGCGAGGTCGAACTCCTCGGTGCGGCAGCGGAGTTGATTCGGTCGCTCGCGCACCTCGGGAACCGTGAATCAACGTGAACGCGTCACCGCCGACGAGTGCGTGAGGGGCCGGGGCGCCGGACGGCGTCTTCGGATGGGTTCCGATGGCTGCGGGGCAGTGTGAGGGAACTTCGGGCACGTGGGGAAGAGAGCGGGCTGCCGGGCGGCGCGGTCCCGTTCCGCCGGCGGCTGCTTGCCGGGGCGGTGGCGTCGCTCGCCGTGCTGGCGCTGACGGTGTCCTGCGCCAACTCGGCCGCACCGCAACGTCGTTCGGCCGTCGGGGTGGGTGCGACCGCGTCCACCGCCAGCGCTTCCGCGTCAGCGGCGGCCGACGGGAGCTGCGATCCGTTGCGGTCGTTGAAACCCCTCGCCCACATGCCGACGCCTGGCGGCAGGATGCCCAGCGGTACGGCGATGGAGCGGATCCTCGCCCGGGGGCGGCTGATCGTGGGCGTGGACCAGAACACCTATCTCTTCGGCTACCGCAATTCCGACACCGGACAACTGGACGGGCTCGACATCGACCTCGTGCGGGAGATCTCCCGCGCGCTGTTCGGGCGGCCGGACCGGGTGCAGTTCAAGGCCGTGCCGTCCGCGCAGCGGATCGGGATACTGCAGAGCGGTCAGGTCGACCTCGTCGCCCACTCCATGACGATCACCTGCGAGCGCATGCAACAGGTGCTGTTCAGCAGCGACTACCTCGACTCCGGCCAGCGCGTCCTCGTCACCGACACCTCCCCGGTGAAGACCCTGGCCGACCTCGCCGGACAGAAGGTGTGCACGGCCCGGGGCACCACCTCCCTGACCGAGCTGCAACGCGCCCGCCCGGCGGTGCGGCCGGTGACCGTCTCCGACTGGACCGACTGCCTCCTGCTGCTCCAGCAGGGCGAGGTCGCCGCCGTGTCGACCACGGACAACGTCCTCGCCGGACTGAGCGCCCAGGACCCCGCCACCCGCATCACCGGACCGCGGTTCACCTACGAGCCGCACGGAATCGCCGTACCGAAGACGACACCGGAACTCGTCCGCTTCATCAACGGCGTCCTCGCGGACCTGCGCACCTCGGGCAGGCTCCGCGCCCTGCACGAACGGTGGTTGGGCCCCTACGGCGACTTCTACCCGCCCGCGCCGCGCTACCGCGACTGAGGACGGGCGCAGGCTAACCGGCCGGCACCTCACCCACCCTGTCCGCGACGCCGACTCCCAGGAGAGCGGCGTCGGTTGTGCCGCGATAGACGAGGCTCGACGCGTCGAAGACCCAGGCGTAGCCCTTCGGGGCGTCCTTGAACGTGAGGCCGACGCCCTCCCGTCCCGCCGCGTCCTTGACGTGGTCCACGACGCTCACGCCCGGGAGCTCGGCCAGGGCACGGTAGATCGCGGCACTGAGGTCGGGCAGCAGGGTGGCCTCGTCGACGACGGCGCCGAGGTTCTCCACGACACCTTCCGTACGGCGGGCCGCCGATACGTTCGCGGCATCGCCGGCGAACTTCTTCAGCAGGGCGTCGGGGTCGGTGGGCAGGGCCTGGAGCTGACGGAAGGTCAGGTATCCGGTGCCCTTCATGCCCATGGACATCTTCTGGGTCGGATCGGCGACCGCGACGCCCTTCCGCAGCCCGTCCGCCTTTCCGTCCACCGAGTCCCACTGCTCCTGCCGGACGGCCCCGTTGTACGGCTTCGGCGTGAAGAGCCCCTTGTGCTGGGAGAGTTCGGCGGCGCTGCTGAACTGGACGCCCAACTCGGCCGCCGATCCCTGCGACTTGGTGTAGATGAACTGGTCGTCGCGTGCCGTGACCGCGGTGCGGTCGGCGGCGGCCAGCGCGATCCGGTCCAGCAGCTGTACGGCCTTCTGGTGGTCGTCGGCGGCGGCCGAACCGTCCTTGCCGTCCCACGTGTTGCCGACCGTGACCACGCCCAGGCCCACGGCGGCGGCGAGGGCCAGCGGCGCGGCGACGAGGACGAGCCGTCGGCGCGCGGACGGCTTGGGCGCGGTGGGGGTCGTGGTCGACTGCTCGCGGATGGTGTCGTGTTCGTGGGTGATGTGCTGCATCAGGTGTTCCCTCAGTACGCGGTGGCGGTCCCGCGAGAGCACCGGACGGCCCGGGGCGGGCAGCAACTCGGCCAGTTCCTGGGGGTCGGTGGTCATCGCGTCTTCTCCTGCGTGGACTTGGGTGTGGACCGAGCCGCCTGGAGGCGGCTGTCCGGTGACTGTCCGACCGGCGCCGGGCGTTGCGTTTCCTGTGCTTTTCTCTGCTTCTGTGCCTGTCCGAGTTCGAGGTCGGTGAGCTTGCGCAGGCGTTTCCTGGCGCGGGACAGTCGGGACCGTACGGTGCCGACGGCAACGCCCAGGGCCGCGGCCGCCGTGGCCGCGTCCAGCCCCTCCCAGACGCAGAGCGTGAACGCCTCCCGCTCGCCCCGGCGCAGCCTCCTCAACGCCCTTTGCGCGGCGGCGAGTTCCTCGGTGTCGGCCATGCGCCGGGTCACCTCGTCGGCGAAGTCGGGCACGGGATCGGGCGGCGGGATTCTGACGAGCGCGGCCTGATGTCTTCGCGCCGCCCGTGCGGTGTTGCGCGTGACGTTGGTCGCGATGCCGAGCAGCCACGGGCGCAGGCTGTCGTCGCCGGGCAGCACGCGCTCGCGCAGCCGCCATGCCTCCAGGAAGGTCAGCGACACGATGTCGTCGGCCGTGCCCCGGTCGCCGGTCATGCGGACGGCGTGCCGGTGGACCACCGAGGCGTGCTCGTCGAAGAGCTGCCCGAACGCGTCGGGGTCTCCGGCTCGCACGCGGGCCCGTAGTGAGATCTCCACACTGTTCCCTGTCCACCGGGCCGACCGCGCTGCGGTGACCCGCGTCACACGGTCCTGGGGCCGGGCCTGTCCGGCGGATCATGCCGGAGACGCGGGGTCCGGCTCACCCTCCCCACTGCCCTGAAGGAGTGGGAGCACCCCCATCGCGTCGGCGCCCTCCTCCGCCGTGCAGCTGCACGCGTCCGCCTTCCAGCTGCACGCGCCAGACCCCGCTCACCCGCGCCCATGAGGCGCCGCGGCTTTCCTCCGGCCTGATCCGCCGGACAGGCCCTGGCCGGTCACCTCGGACCGGGAACGGCCGGCGTCGGGTGTCCGGGTCGCGGACGCGAGGAGGGCCAGTTTCTCGGCGGAGTCGGTGCCGGGGTCCGGGTGGTAGACGACCAGGGTCTGGCCCGGTACGCCGTCGATGCTCAGGCGCTCCCGGTTCAGTTCCAGGCCGCCGACCTGGGGGTGGGCGATGTACTTCGGCGCGGCCTCGCAGGCCTGTACGTCGTGGCGGGCCCAGAGCCGGCTGAACAGCGGGCTGGCGAGAGAGAGTTCGCCGACGAGCTCGATGAACCGGGGGTCGTCCGTGTCGGGGCCGACGGCCTCGCGGAACCCGGCGACCATGCCTCCGGCCGCGCCCTGCCAGTACGGGTAGAGCGCCTGCTCGGCCGGGTCGAGGAACAGGGACAGCAGCCGGTTGGACCCGGCCGAGAAGCGCGGGGACAGCGCGGTCGCCAGGGAGTTGGCGGCGAGGACGTCGAAGTAGCGGCCCTCGACCAGCGCGGGCAGCGGGAGCGTGTCGAGGAGTTTGGCTATCCCCTCGGGCACGGTCTCCTTCACCGGGCGGGGCCGGCGGCGCCGGGGCTTCGCGGCGCCCAGGCGCAGCAGATGGGCCGTCGCGTCCTCGTCGAGCCGCAGCACCCGGGCGATGGACTCCAGGACCTGTACGGAGGGGTTGCGGTCGCGGCCCTGCTCCAGGCGCAGGTAGTAGTCGGCGCTGATCCCGGCGAGCAGCGCGACCTCCTCCCGCCGCAGGCCCGGCACGCGCCGTACCCCGTAGACGGGGATACCGGCCTGTTCGGGGGTGACGAGTTCGCGGCGGGCGCGCACGTACTCGCCCAGCAGATTCGGTTCACCGGCCATCCCCGCACTGTAATTCGGCCGCCGCGCGCGTGCCTGGTCCTGTCACCCCCAGGGGCGCGGGGGCCCTGGCTGGGGCCATGCGCGGGCGGCAGCGTCACCGGTGGCCGACAGCAGGCGCGCCGAACGGCGGCCCTACGACGAGGAGTCATCGCCATGTCCACATATCTACTGATCCACGGTGCCTGGCACAGCGGGGCGAGCTGGGAGCGGGTGGTCCCGCTGCTGACGGCGGCCGGACACCGGGTGTTCGCGCCCTCGCTGACCGGCCACGGCGACAAGGCCGAGTTGCTCGGGCCCGAAGTGGGCCTCGACACACACGTCGACGACGTCGTCGGGCTCATCACCGAGGAGGACCTCACCGAGGTGATCCTCGTCGGGCACAGCTACGGCGGGCTGGTCGTCTCGTGGGCCGCCAACCAGGTCCCCGACCGCATCGGCCGGCTCGTCTACCTCGACGCGATGGTCCCGGAGGACGGGGAGAGCGCGCTCGACATCATGCCCGTGACGCAGGTGCTGATCGACATGGCGGAGAGTTCGGGCACCGGCTGGCGGATCCCGCCGCTGCCCGAACTGCCGCCGCCCGGCGGCCTGTTCGGGGTCACCGACCCGGCGGACATGGCCTGGCTGCGGACCACGCTCTCGGACCAGTCGGCGCGCTGCCTCCAGCAGTCGGTACGGCTGGACAACCCGGCCGCCCGCTCGATCCCCCGCACCCACATCCACTGCGTGGGCAGCGAACCGGAGGGCTTCGAGCGGCGACCGGTCTCCGCGATCCAGCCCAACGGCACCCCGGCCCAGGTGTGGGAACTGGAGACCGGCCACGACTGCATGGTCACCAAGCCGGCCGAACTGGCCGACCTGCTCAGCAAGTTGGGCTGATCCGGGGTCGGCCTCAAAGGCATCAAAGGCATCAGACCCGCACCGGCGCCGTCACTCCCATCGGCTGGCACAGGACGAGGGCCAGGTCGTCGGCGGGCGGGCCGCCGGCGTGCGCGAGCAGACGGTCGTACAGCGCGTGCAGCGCCGCGTCCGGCGTCGGTTCGCTCAGCGCCGTCGCGCACTCGGTGAGCAGGGCGAACGGGGTGCCGTCGACGGCGCGGGACTCGGTGAGGCCGTCCGTGTAGAGCAGGAGCCGGTCGCCGGGCTGGAGGCGGACCCGGTACTGCCGCGGGTCCGGGCGCAGGCCCAACGGCGGTGCGGGGACCCGGGGTTCGAGGAGTTCGAGGCGCTGCCCGGAGCGCAGGGGCGCCGGGTGGCCGCAGTTGACGAGCCGCACCTCGCCGGGACCGAACTCGGCCAGCACCGCCGTGACGAAGTCCTCGGGGCCGAGACCGGGCGCGAGCCGGGCGTCCAGCGCCTTCGCCAGGGTCGTCAAGTCCGGTGCCGTATAGACGAGTTCACGGAAACCGATGAGCGTGTCGGCCGCCGTCCGCAGCGCGTCGAGCCCGTGCCCGCGCGCGTCCCCGACCAGCACCCGCAGGCCGTACGGCGTCACCGCGAGGTCGTACAGGTCGCCGCCGACCGAGGACTCGCGGTGCGCGCAGTGGTAGCGGGTGCTGACATGGGTGCCGGAGAGGGTGCGGGAGACCGGCCGCAGGATCGCCTCCTGGGTGATCCGGGCCACCTCCCGCGCCTCCGCGAGCCGTTCCCGCAGCCGGCCGCGCTGCCGCGCCGCGTACACACTGCACACGCAGCCGAGGAGCAGCCCGCCCCAGCGGACGGCGAACCCGGCGTTCAGCTGTGCCCCCGAGCCGAGCCCCGCCGCCAGCGCGAGCAGCACCGTCCAGCAGCAGACCAGGAGCGTACGGCGGGCACCGAGGAAGGTGGCGGCCATCAGCGGTCCGATCGCCAGCAGCGGCAGGATCGGCTGCACCCGGCCGATCAGCAGACCCGGCGTGGCCGCCAGCAGACAGCCGACCGGTGCGACGAGCAAGCGGCGTCCCCCGTCCATCGTGTTCACGGCACGACCATTGCGGAATTCCGCTCTCCGTACCCGCGCCAACGGAGAGTTGATCAGCTCTCGATCGCAACTCGTCCAATCAGGGTGGAAAGTGATCGAAAGTAATGGCCTTTCCGATGGTGACGCGATTCTTTTGATCAGCCGTGGGCCGCGTTCCGGGACCCACGCATGGAGCCGGTGACGTACGGACACACTGGCCTCGTGCCGGACAGGACCGACCGTACGAACGCGGGTGACGTCAACAAACAGGGGAATCTGCCGCCCGAGACACTGAGTTTCGTCGGGCGGGGCGTCGAACTGGCCCGGCTGCGGGCCGCGTTGGCCCCGGACACGGAACCGGCCCGGCCGGTGACCGTCGTAGGGGTCGGCGGGGTCGGCAAGACCCGGCTGGCGCTGCGCGCGGCGGCGGGGGTCCGGGACGCCTACCCCGACGGCGTCTGGCTGACCGAACTCTCCCCGCTGCGCACCTCGGGACTCGTGGACCTCGCCGTCATGGAGAGCCTCCGGCTCGCCGACCGGTCGACGCGCCCGGTGATCGACGTCATCACCGAATGGGCCCACGGCAGAAGGCTGTTGCTGATCCTCGACTCCTGCGAACACGTCCTCGCCGACTGCGCCAGGTTCACCGCCGCACTGCGCTCCCGCCTGCCCGGCCTGCGCGTCCTGCTCACCAGCAGGGAACGGCTCGCGCTGCCCGGCGAGGAGGTCCTCCACCTCGAACCGCTCCCGGTGGACGGCCGCCCCGGTGCCGACGAGGACGCCGGTGCCGCCGTAGCCCTGTTCGCCGAACGCGCCGCGGCCGCCGGACGCCCGCTGCGGGACGACGACCCGGCCGCCCGCGGCACCGCCGTCGCCGTCTGCCGCCGCCTCGACGGCATCCCGCTTGCCCTCGAACTGGCCGCCGCCCGTCTCACCGACCTGACCCTCGACCAGCTCCACACCCGCCTGGGCGAACGCCTGCCCACACTCCCGCCCCTGGCGGAGGCGTCCATGCCGTCGGGCACACCCGCCCCGTCCTCGCCCCTCGACCTGCTCGTCTCCGCCCCCGGTGAACGCCCGCCCCGCCACCAGACCCTGCGCACCGCCATCGGCTGGAGCCACGAGCTGTGCGCTCCGCTCGAACGGCTGCTGTGGGCGCGGCTGTCCGTCTTCAGCGGCGGCTTCTGCCTGGAGGCCGTCCGGCAGGTCTGCGCGGGCGGGCCGTTGCCCCCGGAGCGGATCGCCGGGCTCCTCGACCGGCTCGTCGCCCAGTCCATCGTGCTGCCCGACCCCGTCATCTCGGCCCGCTACCGCATGCTCGACACCGTCCGCGAGTACGGCGCCGACTGGCTGCACGCCCTCGGCGAGGAACGCGCCGTACGCCGACGCCACCGCGACCACTACGCCCGCCTCGCCCGCGAGGGCTGCGCCGAGTGGAACACCGGACGGCAGGTCGCCTGGTGCGAGCGCGTGCTGACCGAACACGCCAATCTCCGCACGGCAGTCGACTGCGCGCTCGCCGAGCCCGACGGGGAGCCCGCGACCGCCGTGGAGATGGCGGGCCATGTCGGCTTCCTGTGGCGGCACTGCGGCTATCTCCGCGAGGCCCAGCACTGCCTGGACCAGGCCCTCGCCGCCGAGTCGCCGCCCGGCCCCGGCCGCACCCTCGCCCTGTGGTCGCGCGGCGCGGTCGCCGTCCTCCAGGGCGACCAGGAGGCGGCGGCCAACTGGGCGGTCCGCTGCGCCGACGCGGCCCGCGAACAGGGCTCCGCGGTCGCCCAGGTCGCCGCCGTCTACCTCAGGGGCGGCCACCTGGCACTCACCGGCCGCCAGGCCGAGGCCATCGCCGTCCTCGACGCGGCGCCCCGACTCCCGGTCCAGGACGACGGGTTCGGCGCCGCCCAGCTGCAGGCCCGGCTCGCGCTGTCCCTCGCACACGTGCTGCGCGGCGAGTTCGAACGCGGCCGCGAGGTCGCCGACGAGGTGCGCACGGCCAGCCGGAAACAGGGCGAGTACTGGTGCGGGGCCTTCGCCGACTACCTGATCGCCCAGGCGGACCTGGCACGCGGCGACATACGGGCCGCGGTGAACGGCGCCCGCACGTCCGTCGCAGGCCACGCCCTCCTGCACAACACGGTCGGTGCCGCCATGTCCCTCGACCTCCTGGCCGCCGCCGTCGTCACCGCCGGCGACGCCCACCGAGCCGCCCGCCTCCTGGGCATCGGCACCCGCCTCTGGGAGTTGACCGGCCGCGCCCAGATGGACTCCCCGGACCTGATCGCCACCCGCCGCACCTGCGAACTCCGCGTCCGCGAACTCCTCGGCGACGACGCCTACACGACCGGCTACCGCACGGGCCTGGCGATGACGTACGACGAGGGAATCACGTACGCGGCCATCAGCCAGTGACACGGAAGTCAGTGACGCGGGGTGGGCCCGCCGAACGGCAGGAACAGGGTGCGGGTGCTGATCAGCCAATCCCCGTCCACCTGGCGGAAAGTGTCCTCGTAGTGGCCGACCTGGACCGGGGGAGCGGCGGGGACCATGCCGCCGTGGTGGCCGTCGACGCGGTACGTCGTGAAGTACGCCGTCGAGATCGCCGTGTCGGGGGAGGTGAGGGTGACCAGGACGTTCGACATCAGGCGGCGCGAGAGCCGGCCGGCGGGACGGGCGCCGAAGTACTTCCGCAGCGCCTCCCGCCCCTCGACCGCTCTGTCCCCCTCCGGCCACTCCCAGCGGCCGTCCTCCGTGAACAGCCCGGCGACGGAGGCCGGTTCACCGAGATCGAGCCGACGGACGAAGTCCAGGACGACGCGCTCACAGGCACGTTCGGCGAGCAGTCGCTGCAAAGGGTCCAGGTCCATGGGGTCGTTCGTACCAGCCGCACCCCTCGCCCCACGACCGAATTACACCGCCACGTACGTCACCGGCTCGCTCCCCGTCATGACCTCCGCCTGGCCCAGCTTCACCAGTCGTCGCAGGTGCGCCTCGGCCTCGGACACCGCGATGTTCCTTGACGGGAAGGGGATTTGGGACCAGGGGCGGTTCCACTCCATGCGCTCGGCGACCTGCCAGGCGGTGAGGGGTTCGGAGAGGAGGGCGAGGAGGCCGGTGAGGCGGTCCTCGTGGTGGGTGAGCAACTCCCGTACGCGGCCGGGCGCGTCGGTGAAGGTGTGCTGGTGGGCGGGGAGTACTTCGGCGGGCGCCAGGCGGCCGATCCGCTCCAGGGAGTCGAGGTAGTCGCCGAGCGGGTCGGCGATCGTGGTGTCGTCCGGGTCCTCGTACAGGCCGATGTGCGGGGTGATCTCGGGGAGCAGGTGGTCGCCGGAGAACAGCCGTCCGTGGCCCGGGAGTCGGGACGGGTGGTCCTCCTCCAGGTGCAGGCAGACGTGGCCGGGTGTGTGGCCCGGGGTCCAGATCGCGCGCAGTCGGCGGCCCGGCAGGGGGAGGAGTTCGCCGGGGACGATCTCCCGGTCGGGCAGCGCGGGCGCGAGGCCCGGCACGCTGCGCGGGCGGGCCGCCCGGAGCGGGGCCAGGTGCTCCTCGGGGGCGCCCGCCGCCGCGAGCTTCGCGGTCATGTACGTCAGCCAGCGGCCCGGTTCGGTCGAACGGGCCCGCCGGACGATCGCCGTGTCCGCCGCGTGCATCGCGAGCCACGCCCCGGACGCCTCGCGCACCCGCCCGGACAGGCCGTGGTGGTCGGGGTGGTGGTGGGTGACGATCACGCCGTGCACCTCGCCGACCCCCGTGCCACAGGCGTCGAGACCCGCGACGAGGGTGTCCCAGGAGGCCGGGTCGTCCCAGCCGGTGTCGACCAGGACCGGACCGCGGTCGGTGTCGACGACGTAGACGAGCGTGGTCCCAAGTGGGTTGTCGGGGATGGGGACTTCGATGGAACGAACACCGCCGCCGTGGTCGTGGACCTGACCCGTGGACGTCATGGACTCCCCAATCGCCGCCTTCCGGCCACTATACGTGGACTCCATCGACCGGAACTGGTATTCAGTCCTCGTATCTGATGGATCGTCAGACCGCGGTACCGGGGAGGCGTTCGGCCATGACAGAGCTCGTGGAACACCGACAGCTGTTCATCGGCGGGGAGTTGACCGATCCCCTGGGCAAGGACGTCATCGAGGTGATCTCCCCGCACACCGAGGAGGTCATCGGACGCGTCCCGCACGCGTCGAGGGAGGACGTGGACCGCGCGGTCGCCGTGGCCCGCCGGGCCTTCGACGAGGGACCCTGGCCGCGCATGACCCTGGACGAACGGGTCGCGGTCGTCACCCGCGTCAAGGACGCGATCGCCGCCCGGTACGAGGAGATCGGCCGCGTCATCTCCTCCGAGAACGGGTCGCCGTACTCCTGGAGCATCCTCGGGCAGGCCCTCGGCGCGATGATGGTGTGGGACGCGGCGATCACCGTCGCGAAGGACTTCACCTACGAGGAGTACCGCGACGGAGTCCTCGGCAGGATCCTCGTACGCCGGGAGCCGGTCGGGGTGGTCGCGGCCGTGGTCCCCTGGAACGTCCCGCAGTTCGTGGCCGCCGCCAAGCTCGCGCCCGCGCTGCTCACCGGCTGCACGGTGATCCTGAAGCCGTCGCCCGAAGCACCCCTGGACGCCTACCTGTTGGGCGAGATCGCGAAGGAGGCCGGGCTGCCGGACGGCGTCCTGTCGATCCTCCCCGCCGACCGCGAGGTCAGCGAGTACCTCGTCGGGCATCCCGGCATCGACAAGATCTCCTTCACCGGCTCGGTCGCGGCCGGCAAGCGCGTGATGGAGGTCGCCGCCCGTCATCTCACCCGCGTGACACTGGAGTTGGGCGGCAAGTCGGCGGCGATCGTGCTGCCCGACGCGGACATCACCACGTCCGTCCCCGGCATCGTCTCGGCGGCCTGGATGAACAACGGCCAGGCGTGCGTCGCCCAGACCCGCATCCTCGTACCCCGCTCGCGCTACGACGAGTTCGCGGACGCCTTCGCGGCGGCGGCGAGCGCCCTCGTCGTCGGCGACCCGCTCGACCCGGCCACCCAGGTCGGCCCGCTCGTCGCCAAGCGCCAGCAGCAGCGCAACCTCGACTACATCCGCATCGGCCAGGAGGAAGGCGCCAAGATCCTTACGGGCGGCGGCCGTCCACCCGGCCTGGACCGCGGCTGGTACGTCGAACCGACCCTCTTCGGAGACGTCGACAACTCCATGCGCATCGCCCGCGAGGAGATCTTCGGCCCGGTCATCTGCCTGCTCCCGTACGGCGACGAGACCGAGGCCGTGAAGATCGCGAACGACTCCGACTACGGGCTCAGCGGCAGCGTGTGGACGGGCGACGTGGCCCACGGCATCGACATCGCCCGCCAGGTCCGCACCGGCACCTACAACGTCAACACCTTCAGCCTCGACATGCTCGGCCCCTTCGGCGGCTACAAGAACAGCGGTCTGGGGCGGGAGTTCGGGCCCGAGGGCTTCTCCGAGTTCCTCGAACACAAGATGATCCACCTGCCGGCCGGCTGGGAGGGGTGAACGAGGGATGGGTGACCGCTGGCAGGTCGAGGTCGACCGCTCCGTCTGCATCGGCTCGGCCCAGTGCGTCCACCAGGCCCCCGACCGTTTCCGCCTCGACTCGGCCATGCAGTCCCACCCGGCCGAACCGGAGACCGACGCCAACGAGCGGATCCTCGCGGCGGCCGAGGGCTGCCCGGTGGAGGCCATCATGATCACGCTCCTGGGGAGCGGGGAGCCGGTGTTCCCGCCGGAGGAGTAGCGGTGGCCGCAGGGGAGTTGACGCCCTAGGAGACCAGGAGGTCGGCGAACAGCCCACGGACACGGGTGCCGTCGGGCTGAGCCCAGACGCCGGTGACGTGGCCGAGCGCGCCCTCGGGGGCCGTGGAGCCCGGTTCGAGCACCCGGCGCAGCCGCAGCGTCGGGCCGTCCGGTACGGCGAACTCGGTTGCCGTGTCGGTGTCGTTGGGGGCGCCGAGGGCGGGGAGGGGTGCTGTACCGGTCCAGGAGCGGGCGACCTCCCGGTCCAGGGTGTCGGAGACGCTCTGCGCCTGCGCCTGGGTCCGCCCCTCGACGAACGCCACCAACTCGGCGGTCAGCACCGGGTCGTGGCAGCCGTCGTAGGCCCAGCGCGGACCGAGGACGCCGTGCTCCATGGTGCCGACGAGGGCGTGTTCGGCGCCGGGGAGCGGGGCGGCCCGGTAGGTGAGCGGCACCAGGTAGGCCGCAGGGCCGTCGGTGACGACCATGAACTCGATGCCGACCTCGCCCTCGGGGTCGTCGAGCCGGAAACCGCCGGCCTTCGCCAACTCCGGTTCCGCGGAGCCGTGATACCAGGGGCGGGTGGGCAGCCAGACGGTGAGGAGTTCGAGCTTGGTGGGCTTGACGTGGGTCTGGTGGATGATGGCCATGCGGGAATTATCGGTCCGCGCCCGGCTCCGTGAGGTCGATGAGACGGCACACCGTCTCGATGTCGATCTTCACCTGGGCGATGGACGCGCGGCCCGACAGCCAGGTGATCAGGGCCGAGTGCCAGGTGTGCTCGATCACGCGGACGGCGGAGAGCTGCTCGGGCGTCGGGTGCTCCAAACCCATCGCGTCCAGGATGATCACCGTGGTCTGCCGGGAGACCTGGTCGACCTCGGGGGAGACGCTGCGGTCCGCGAAGGTCAGCGCGCGGACCATCGCGTCGGCGAGATGCGGCTCCCGCTGGAGTGCGCGGAAGGCCCGCATCAGGGTCTCGGCGACCCGCTCGGCCGCCGTCTCGCCGCCCGGCGGCTTCTTCCGCAGCGTGCCGTGCATGTGCTCCAGCTGGTCCTGCATCGTGGCGACCAGGAGATGCACCTTGGACGGGAAGTACCGGTACAGCGTGCCGAGCGCGACCTGCGAGGACTCCGCGACCTCCCGCATCTGCACGGCGTCGAAACCGCCCCGGCTCGCCAGCTGCGCGCTCGCGTGCAGGATGCGGCGCCGCCGGGCCTCCTGCCGCTCGGTGAGGGGCGGCGAGGTCCGCGCAGTGGCTTCGGGCTTGGTCTCCACTGGCATGGCTCCCGTTCCGTGACTGTTCCCGTGACTGTCGGTGAGGGCGGGTGATCGGACCGATCATGGCAGGGTCCCGGCCGTGGTGTGAATCACCTGATCCACTTCTCACAGCGCCCGTACCGGCCGGTAGATTCAGAACCTCCTGGACGATCAAGTCTGAAACTTGTTCTAGATTAGCGTCCCGGCGTAATCTCGCGGGACAGTGCAGGCAGAAGGGGGCTCAGAGTGACCGCTGAGGCCAGTCAGGCGGGTCCCCAGGAGGATCCGGCAGCCGACGGCGAGCGACCGCTCCGTATCGCACTCCTCACCTATAAAGGGAACCCGTTCTGCGGCGGTCAGGGCGTCTACGTCCGCCATCTCTCCCGCGAACTGGCCCGCCTCGGGCACCGCGTCGAGGTCATCGGCTCGCAGCCGTACCCGGTCCTCGACGAGGGCTACCCCGGCATCTCCCTGACCGAGCTGCCCTCGCTCGACCTCTACCGCTCCCCGGACCCCTTCCGCACCCCGAAGCGCGACGAGTACCGGGACTGGATCGACGCGCTCGAAGTCGCCACGATGTGGACCGGCGGCTTCCCCGAGCCCCTCACCTTCTCGCTGCGCGCCCGCCGTCATCTCCGCGCCAGACGCGGCGAGTTCGACGTCGTGCACGACAACCAGACACTGGGTTACGGGTTGTTGGGGGATGTCGGTGCACCGCTCGTCACGACCATCCACCATCCCATCACCGTGGACCGGCAGTTGGAACTGGACGCGGCGGAGAACTGGCGCCAGCGCATGTCGAAGCGCCGCTGGTACGCGTTCACCCAGATGCAGAAGCGCGTCGCCCGCCGGCTCCCCTCCGTGCTCACCGTCTCCGGCACCTCGCGCCAGGAGATCGTCGACCACCTCGGCGTCCGCGACGACCGTATCCACGTCGTCCACATCGGCGCCGACACCGACCAGTTCTCCCCGGACCCCGCCGTACCCCAGGTACCGGGCCGGATCGTCACCACGTCCAGCGCGGACGTCCCCCTCAAAGGCCTGGTCTTCCTCGTCGAGGCCCTGGCCAAAGTCCGCACGGAACACCCCGACGCCCACTTGATCGTCGTAGGAAAACGCCCCACGGAGGGCCCAGTGGCCCAATCCATCGAGCGCTACGGCCTGGAAGGCGCCGTCGAGTTCGTCAAGGGCATCTCCGACGCCGAACTCGTCGACCTGGTCCGCTCGGCGGAGGTCGCCTGCGTGCCCTCGCTGTACGAGGGCTTCTCGCTCCCGGCGGCCGAGGCGATGGCCACGGGGACGCCGCTCGTCGCGACGACCGGCGGAGCGATCCCGGAGGTCGCGGGGCGTGACGGGGAAACGTGCTTGGCGGTACCGCCGGGCGACCCGGGAGCGCTGGCGACCGCCCTGAGCAGGCTGCTGTCCGACCCGGAGTTGAGGGTGCGGCTCGGCCGGGCCGGGCGTGAGCGGGTACTGGCCCGGTTCACCTGGTCGCGAGCCGCAGAGGGCACGGTCCTGCGCTACCGCGAGGCGATGGCCGCCTCCGCCGGCGAGGCCATGCGCGGCTCCGCCGCCAAGCTCCCCGGCCGCTCCGCGGCCTCTCAGGGTGTCGAATCCACGACCTCCGCGACCTCCACGACTGACACCGGCGTCTATCCCGAAAGCAGGGCCACGTGCTGACCGTCGACTTCTCCCGGTTCCCGCTCGCCCCTGGCGACCGTGTCCTGGACCTCGGGTGCGGTGCCGGGCGGCACGCGTTCGAGTGCTACCGGCGAGGGGCACAGGTCGTCGCCCTCGACCAGAACGCCGAGGAGATCCGCGAGGTCGCCAAGTGGTTCGCGGCGATGAAGGAGGCCGGTGAGGCCCCGGCCGGCGCCACCGCCACCGCGATGGAGGGCGACGCGCTCCAACTCCCCTTCCCCGACGAGTCGTTCGACGTCGTGATCATCTCCGAGGTGATGGAGCACATCCCGGACGACAAGGGCGTGCTCGCCGAGATGGTCCGGGTCCTGAAGCCCGGCGGCCGGATCGCCATCACCGTCCCGCGCTACGGCCCCGAGAAGGTCTGCTGGGCGCTGTCCGACGCGTACCACGAGGTCGAGGGCGGCCACATCCGCATCTACAAGGCGGACGAACTCCTCGCCAAGATCCGCGAGGCCGGCCTCAAGCCCTACGGCACCCACCACGCGCACGCGCTGCACTCGCCGTACTGGTGGCTGAAGTGCGCGTTCGGCGTGGACAACGACAAGGCGCTGCCGGTGCAGGCGTACCACAAGCTCCTGGTCTGGGACATCATGAAGAAACCCCTCGCCACCCGGGTCGCCGAACAGGCGCTGAACCCGCTGATCGGCAAGAGCTTCGTGGCCTACGCGACCAAGCCGCACCTCCCCCTGGCGGAAGCCAAGTGACCGCTCCCCGGACAGAACACCTCGTCCTGCCCGGGGTCCTCACCGCGGAGGAGGCCGCCGCGACCGTCGCCGGCATCCTCGCCGTGCAGCGGGAGGACGGGGCGATCCCGTGGTTCCGGGGCCATCACCTCGACCCGTGGGACCACACCGAGGCCGCGATGGCGCTGGACGCGGCGGGCGAGCACGAGGCCGCCGAGCGGGCGTACAGCTGGCTCGCCCGGCACCAGAACGAGGACGGCTCCTGGTACGCGGCCTACGCCGACGGCGACGCCCACGACGTCACCGACCGGGGCCGCGAGACCAACTTCGTCGCCTACGTGGCCGTGGGCGTGTGGCACCACTACCTCTCCACCGGCGACGACACGTTCCTCGACCGGCTGTGGCCCACGGTCTACGCGGCGGTCGAGTTCGTCCTCCGGCTCCAGCAGCCGGGCGGGCAGATCGGCTGGAAGCGGGACGCCGACGGCACGGACACGGCCGACGCGCTGCTGACCGGTTCCTCCTCGATCCACCAGGCGCTGCGCTGCGCGCTCGCCATCGCCGAACAGCGCGAAGAGCCGCAGCCGGACTGGGAGTTGGCGGTCGGTGCGCTCCGGCACGCGATCCGCCGCCATCCGGAACGGTTCCTGGACAAGGACCGCTACTCGATGGACTGGTACTACCCGGTCCTCGGCGGCGCGTTGACCGGTACGGAGGCCAAGTCCCGCGTGGAGGAGGGCTGGACCCGCTTCGTCGTGCCCGGGCTCGGGGTGCGGTGCGTCGTCCCCAACCCGTGGGTCACGGGCGGCGAGTCCGCCGAACTCGCCCTGGCGCTGTGGGTGTTGGGCGAGTCCGACCGTGCGCTGGAGATCCTCCAGTCGATACAGCATCTGCGCGATGCGGAGACCGGGCTGTACTGGACCGGGTACGTCTTCGAGGACGACGCGATCTGGCCGCGTGAGTTGACGACGTGGACTGCGGGGTCGTTGCTGCTGGCGGTGGCGGCGCTGGGGGGCCATGACGCGACATGCGCCGTCTTCGGCGCCGAGCTTTTGCCGAACGGGCTGGATCCGGACTGTTGTTGAGCGCGGGCCGGTGGGGGCCGGCCGCGCAGTTCCCCGCGCCCCTAAAGACTCCGGCTCGCCGTGGCTTTTAGGGTCGCGCAGTTCCTCGCGCTTCTGAAGACTCCGGCTCACCGTGGCTTTTAGGGTCGCGCAGTTCCTCGCGCTTCTGAAGATTCCGGCCCACCGTGGCTTTTAGGGTCGCGCAGTTCGTCGCGCTTCTGAAGACTCCGGCTCGCCGTGTTTTTTAGGGTCGCGCAGTTCGTCGCGCTCCTGAAGACTCCGGCCCACCGTGTCTTTTTGGGGCCGCGCAGGTCCCCGCGCTCCTGAAGACTCCAGCCCACCGTGTCTTTTGGGGGCGCGGGGAACTGCGCGGCCAGCCACAACGGACCCGCACCCGCCAAACCGTCAGGAACGGTGTACCCGGTTGGCGATCGCATGGCCGATGAACAGGTACACGATCGCGGCGAGGCCGTACCCGCAGACCACCCGCGCCCACGCCTCGTCGAAGGTGAACAGGTCGCGGGACCAGCCCGCGAGCCAGTCCGCCGTGCGGTGGACGAACTGCACGAGGTCGTTCGCGCGGTTGGCGTCCAGCAGGTACATCAGGATCCAGAGCCCCAGGATGAGGGCCATGATGTCGGCAATGATCACGATGACATTGCCGGCGGAATTCGAACCGCGTCGGTAGTAGGGGGACATGCCCACCGGATTACCGCTTCCGCGGTGATGAAACCCGAACGGCGTCCCCCGGGTGGCGCAACCGCCCGGGCCGGGTGAGGCTGCCGGGGTAAGGACACCCACTCGGGGAAACCCCCGGAGGATTCCGTGCCCGTACCGATACGGCGCCTCTTCGTGGCGCTCACCCTGTGCTGCGCCCTGCTCGCCGGCGCCACCGCCTGCGGCAGCGCGACCGAGGACGCCACACAGAACACCGCGGCCGTCGTGGCAGCCGCTGCCGCGACCCCGAGCCCCAGCACGACCGCCGAGCGCCAGAAGCTGGCCAAGACCCGCTTCGTCGCGAACGCGGGCCTCGCCGCCGGTGCCACCTACCAGTGGATCGTGAAGCCCTGGAAGGCCGGCAAGTTCAAGAAGGGCGCGAGCGGACGCAGGTTCGCCCTCGTCAAGGCGGGCCTCGCGGGCGCCTTCGCGTACAACCGGCTCAAGGCGGCCAAGAAGAACGCCCAGGGCGACCCCACGCTCTCCAAGGCACTCGCCCCGCTGACCGCCGGCATCGACTCCCTCAAGGACCTGCCGTCCAAGCTCCGCAAGGGCGACTCGACCGACGCGACGGCGAGTTCCTTCGACGACATCATCAACAAGGTCAAGGACGCCGGGAAGAGCGCGGGCGCCGAGGTGACCGAGAAGGTGCCGTCGGCGGGCCAACTGGCGGGTGGCTCCTAGGAGTTCAGCTCGGCCAGCACCCGCAGCGTGTGCGGGTCGGGCGCAAGGGCCAGCAGGTCCGTGACCGGGCCCTTGCGCCACGACTCCAGGCGTTCCGCGATCCGTTCACGCGGGCCGACGAGTGAGATCTCGTCGGCGAACGCGTCCGGCACGGCGAGGACGGCCTCCTCCCGGCGCCCGCCGAGGAACAACTCCTGTATCCGGCGGGCCTCTTCCTCGTACCCCATGCGTGCCATCAGGTCCGCGTGGAAGTTGCGGGCCGCGTGCCCCATCCCGCCGATGTAGAAGCCGAGCATCATCTTCACGGGGAGCAGGCCTTCGGCGACGTCGTCGCAGACCTTCACCTGTGCCATGGGCGCGACCAGGAAGCCGTCGCGGAAGTCGGTCGTGCCGTAGACCTCGGGGCGGCTCGGCGACCAGTACAACGGCAGCCACCCGTCGGCGATTCGGGCCGTCTGCGCCACGTTCTTCGGCCCCTCGGCCCCCAGCAGGATCGGCAGGTCGGGGCGGAGCGGGTGGGTGATGGACTTGAGCGCCTTGCCGAGCCCGGTACCGTCCGCGCCCCGGTACGGATGCGCGTGGAACCGCCCCTCCACCTCGACCGGCGCCTCCCGCCGCAGCACCTGCCGTACGACCTCGACGTACTCCCGGGTCGCGGTCAGCGGCGACCTGGGGAACGGCCGCCCGTACCAGCCCTCCACCACCTGCGGCCCCGACAGTCCGAGCCCGAGCATCATCCGCCCGCCCGACAGATGGTCGAGGGTGAGCGCGTGCATCGCGGTGGTGGTCGGCGAGCGGGCCGCCATCTGCGCAACGGCCGTCCCCAGCTTGATCGTTGACGTCTGCGCGGCGATCCAGGTCAGCGGGGTGAACGCGTCGGAACCCCACGACTCGGCCGTCCACACCGAGTCGTAGCCGAGCCGCTCCGCCTCCTGGGCCAGCGGCACATGGCCCTCGGAGGGCCCGCGCCCCCAGTACCCGAGTGCGAGACCGAGCCGCATGTCGCCTCCACAGTCAGCAATCTGACGGATCGTCAGCCAGTCGACGGGACGGCTGCGACTGTACGACAACGGCCCCCCACCCGGAAGGGTGAGGGGCCGTGGGAGACGGTGCGGGGCTTCAGCCGCGCTGGATCCCTGACGTGTCCTGCAGTACGCCGCGACGGCCGTCCTGCGTCTGCGCGATCAGTGCGGCACCGCGCTGCTCGACGGCCAAGTACCAGGTACCCGGCGCGAGTTCGGCGATCGGCGACGGCGAACCGTCCTCCCCGAACAGCGGCCGGGCCACCGGCACGGCGAACCAGAACGGCGAGAACTCCCCGCCCGGAGGCGGCGTCGGCTGCGGCTGGGGCTGCCCGAACGGCTGGGCGGCCTGCGCCTGCTGCGGCGGAGTGCCGTACGAGGGCTGCGGCGCACCGGCACCCGGGTAGCCGTAACCACCGGGCGGCTGGGCGCCGTAGGGCTGCGGGGCGGCCGGCTTGGGCGCGGGGACGAGGGCGGCCTGGAGGGCCGGGACGAGCGGCGTCGCGATGGCGGCACCGGCCATGGCGAGGGCCGCGATGAAGCCGAGGATGAGGCCCGCGCCGGCGCTGACGTTGTCCCCGACGTCGACCAGCGTCCAGAACAGGGCCCACGCGGTGAGGACCGTGAACGCCACGCCGACTGTGCCGAGGTCCAGGCCCAGGATCTTGCGCGGCTGGGGCAGGCTGCGGTTGACGACGATGAGAGCGGCACCGATGACGCCGCCCATGTAGGTACCGAGGCCGTTACCGAGGCTCGTCCACGCGGTGATGTCCAGGTTGTACCCGTTGGCCGTGTAGAACTTGAGGAACGACGCGATGAAGAGCAATACCGCTGCCCCGATCACCACACCGTCGCCTCGTGTGAGGGAGCGGATATTCACTTCAGGTCCTTCGTAGGTCGTCTCGTCGTCGGTTGACCCTATCGTCCACCTTGCCAGGGTGTCCGCCCGGATCAGCCCACTGATCGCTACCCGCGCAGGAAACTCACGATTCCCTCAGAGATCCCCTGCGCCGCCGCCTGTCTCCAGGCGCCGTTCGTCAGCAGTGCGGCATCCTTGCTATCGCGCATATTGCCGCACTCGATGAACACCTTGGGAACCGTTGACAGATTGAGACCGCCCAGGTCCTTACGCGTGACGAGACCGGTCCCGTCGCCGACGTAGTTGGAAGGCTGTTCGCCCGTCGTACGACGGTAGTCGCTCTCGATGTTGCGGCCGAGAACGGCGGAGGGGGCGACGATCGCCCGGGTGTCGGCGCCGCCCGCGTGCACGGAGGCCGGCAGGATCACATGGAAGCCGCGGTCGCCGGCCGGTGCGCCGTCCGCGTGGATGGAGATCGCGGCGTCCGCGTGCGCGGCGTTGCCGATCTTCGCGCGCTCGTCGACACACGGTCCCCAGGCGGGGGAGGAGCCGTCGTGCGTCAGCTTCACCGTGGCGCCCTGCCGCTCCAGGATCTTCTGCAGCCGGTGGGACACGTCCATCGTGAACTGGGCTTCCGAGTAACCCGCGTTGGTGGACGTCCCGGTCGTGTCGCACTCCTTCCAGTTCGTGCCGATGTCCACCTTGCGGTTGATCTCGGCGGTGTGCTGGAAGTTGGTGACGTTGTGCCCCGGGTCGATGACGACGACCTTGCCCGTGAGGGGCCGGGAGTTCGGCGGCTTGTCGTCGTTCGAGGCGGCGACCGAGGGCGAGGAGGACGCGCCGGGCGCCGTGGCCGCCGTACCGGCCGCCGCCCCGCCCGAGTCACCCGGGCCGCCCACCGCCTCGTACACGAACCACCCGATCAGCGCCCCCGGCACCAGCGCGGCCAGCGCCACGGTCAGGGGCCCACGACGGAAACGACGGGGCTGCGGAGGATCGAAGTCCGGACCTACGTACGACACGGAAACCACCCTAGCCGTCCGACGGTGCGGTCCCGCCGAAGCGGCGACGAGCGCCGCCAGGAGTCGCGGCCGATCTTCAGATGCCGGTTCCCGTGCGCCGTAGCACCCGCAATGAGTCCGTCACCGACACCTCCGTGAACGCGCCCGATTCCAGGGCCCGTCGGTACACGCGGTACGGGGCCTGCCCGGTGAACTCGTCCTCCGGGTCCGGGAACACGTCGTGGATGACGAGCAGCCCGCCCTCGGCGACATGGGGCGCCCAGCCCTCGTAGTCGCCGTTGGCGTGCTCGTCGGTGTGCCCGCCGTCGATGAACACGAGGCCGAGGGGAGTGCCCCACACGCGTGCCACTTGCGGCGACCGCCCGACGAGCGCCACCACATGCTCCTCGAGCCCCGCCCGGTGCAGGGTCCTGCGGAACGTGGGCAACGTGTCCATCAGCCCGATCTCCGGGTCGACCGTCTCCGGATCGTGGTACTCCCACCCCGGCTGCTGCTCCTCGCTGCCCCGGTGATGGTCGACCGTGAGCGCGGTGACACCGGCCGCGCGGGCGGCATCGGCGAGGAGGATGGTGGAACGCCCGCAGTACGTCCCGACTTCCAGCAAGGGCAGCCCGAGGCTTCCGGCTTCTACGGCGGCGGAGTACAGGGCGAGCCCTTCGCCGACCGGCATGAACCCTTTCGCCGCTTCGAACGCGGCGAGGATTTCGGGCTTGGGTGCCGGGGGCATGGGGCGATCCCTTCGATACGGGCGAGCTTTCAGGAGCAGCCAGGCTACGTCTTTTGTCTTTAGGGGCGCGGGGAACTGCGCGACCAGCCCCCACGCACCCGCACAAGACGACGAAACCGATTACGCGCTAACAGTCTCACCGGGCAACGAAAGATCCAGGTCAACTGCAACCTCGTCCCCCGCGTGCGACGCAGACGAAGCCAACGGCCCATGCCCCGCCGCCCGAGCAGCCAACACATACGCTCCCTCAGACGGCACCGCGAGCACATAACTCCCGTCCTCGGAGGACAACGTAGCCCCGGCCTGCCGCCCCCGCCGGTCGATCAGCGTGACCTTGGCCCGCGCGACCGGCGAACCGTCGGCGCCCAGAACCCGCCCCCGGAAGCCCCGCAGGATCTCCTCCGCGCGCTCCAGGTTCGCCTCCTCCTCGCTGCTGAAGTTCAACTGCGGCGCCCGGTTCGGCTTCGGGAGGAACAGCGCCATCAGCAGACCGACGGCGACCGCACCCGTCGCGATCATGAAGGAGACACGGAAGCCGTGCATGGTCGGGATCGCGACCCCGCCCACATGGTTCGCGGTGTTGGCCAGCACCATGCCGATCACGGCGCTGGAGACGGACGTACCGATGGACCGCATCAGGGTGTTGAGCCCGTTCGCCGCACCGGTCTCCGACGCCGGCACCGCACCCACGATCAGCGCGGGCAGCGAGGAGTACGCGAGGCCGATGCCCGCGCCCAGGACGACCGCGATGACCAGGCTCTGCCAGGCCGCGCTCATGAGGCCGAGGCCCGCGCCGTAGCCGATGCCGATGATCAGCATGCCCAGGATCAGGGTGACCTTGGGACCGTACTTCGCCGAGAGGCGGGCGTAGACGGGGGCCGTGAACATCATCGTCAGGCCCAGCGGCGCGACCAGCAGACCGGCGGTGACCATCGACTGGCCGAGACCGTAGCCGGTGGCCTTCGGCAGCTGGAGCAGCTGGGGAAGGACGAGGGAGACGACGTAGAAGGAGACGCCGACCATGATCGAGGCGAGGTTGGTGAAGAGGACCGCGGGGCGGGCCGTGGTGCGCAGGTCGACCAGCGGGGCCTTCACGCGCAGTTCCATCACGCCCCAGAGGAGCAGGACGACGGCCGCCGCGGCGAACAGGCCGAGCGTGGTGCCGGAGGTCCAGCCCCAGTCGCTGCCCTTGGTGATGGGCAGGAGGAAGAGAACGAGGCCGGCGGAGAGGCCGATCGCGCCGAGCACGTCGAAGGTGCCCTCCGCGCGCATCGGGGACTCCGGTACGACGAGGAGGGTGAGGACGATGGCGAGGACACCGAGGCCGGCCGCGCCGTAGAAGAGGGCGTGCCAGTCGGCGTGCTGCGCGACCAGGGCCGCGAGCGGCAGCGCGAGGCCGCCGCCGACGCCGATCGAGGAGCTCATCAGGGCCATGGCCGACCCGAGCTTCTCGCGGGGCAGCATGTCGCGCATCAGGCCGATGCCCAGCGGTATCGCGCCCATGGCGAAGCCCTGGAGCGTACGGCCCGCGATCATCGTGAGGAGATCGCTGGTGAGGGCGCTGACGAGGGCGCCCACCACCATGATGGCCAGGCTGGTGATCAGCATCCGCCGCTTGCCGTAGAGGTCGCCGAGGCGGCCCATGATCGGCGTGGCGACGGCTCCGGAGAGGAGCGTCGAGGTCAGGACCCAGGTGGCGTTGCTGGGCTCGGTGCTCAGCAGCTGCGGCAGGTCCTTGATGACCGGGACGAGCAGGGTCTGCATCACCGCGACAACGATGCCCGCGAAGGCGAGCACCGGCACGATGGCGCCGGACGGCCTCCGTGCGGGCTGGTCGGTCGACGTGTGCGTCATGGAGTGAGGCCTCCAGGCCGTAAGGGTGAGTGATCCGTGCGGGATAAGTGCACGGTAAACCTCGTATGCATGGGCAACTATTCCGATGCTTCGGCGTACTAACGAATCCTTGACCGTCCCATGAAGATCTGACCCTCCGTCACCCCTGGCCATTTACTGGAACGTGTTCTAATCTCGCCCGCCATGAAGGCCTATGTCGCCGGCGTCGGGATGACGAAGTTCGAGAAGCCGGAGAGCCGGGAGTGGCAGTACTGGGACATGGTGCGGGAGGCCGGGAGCGCCGCCCTCGCGGACGCCGGGATCTCCTACGGCGACGTGGAACAGGTTCCTGTCGGCTACTGCTTCCAGCCCTCGACCGCCGGCCAGCGCGCCGTCTATGAACTCGGTCTCACCGGCATCCCCGTCTACAACGTCAACAACAACTGCGCCACGGGTTCGACCGCCCTGATGCTCGCCCGCCAGCTCGTCGAGGGCGGCGCCGCCGACTGTGTGCTCGCGGTGGGCTTCGAGAAGATGAAGCGCGGCGCGCTCGGCGGGGGTACCGACGGCGGAGACTTCGCCACGTCCCCCGTGGCCCGCCACTACGGGATCATGGCCGCCCGGCACGGCTTCGAGATGACCCCGCCCACCGCCCAGATCTTCGGCGACGCGGCCCGCGAACACATGGAGAAGTACGGCACGACCGAGGCCCAGCTCGCCGCCGTCGCCGCCAAGAACCACCGGCACTCCGCGCACAACCCGAACGCCCAGTTCCAGGACGTCTACGACGTCGACGACATCCTCGCGGCCCGGGTCGTCCACCACCCGCTGACGAAACTCCAGTGCTCACCGACCTCGGACGGGGCCGCGGCGGCGGTCGTCGTCTCCGAACGCTTCGCGCGGTCAAGGCAGTTGGCCGGCCGGCTCGTCGAGATCGTCGCCCAGGCGATGACCACCGACACCGAGGACTCCTTCGCCTCCGGCTCCTGCGTCGACGTCGTCGGACAGCCCATGTCCCGGGCCGCCGCCCGCCAGGTCTACGAACGGTCCGGACTCGGCATCGAGGACGTGGACGTCGTAGAACTCCACGACTGCTTCTCGATCAACGAACTGCTGACGTACGAGGCCCTCGGCATGTGCGAACCCGGGGAGTCCGGGAAACTCGTCGAGTCCGGGGGCACGACGTACGGCGGGCGGTGGGTGGTGAACCCGTCCGGCGGCCTGATCTCCAAGGGGCATCCGCTCGGCGCCACCGGGATCGCCCAGGTCGCCGAGCTGGTGTGGCAGTTGAGGGGCACGGCGGGGGAGCGGCAGGTACCGGGGGCCGAGGTGGGGCTCGCGCACAACATCGGGCTGGGCGGGGCGGCGGTGGTCACCCTGCTGCGGGCGGCTTAGGACCTACGGCGGTGGTACGGCTGAGGCGAAATGCCGATGCCGGGGGCGTGGACCGGTTGAGAGTATGACGACCATGTCCCGAGCCGATGGTGCCTCCCGAATATCCCGCCTGTTCAGCAGGGGCGCGCCGCCGCCCGCCTGGCTCGTGGTGGCGCTCGCGTGTGCCGGACAGTTCCTCGTCGTGCTCGACGTGTCCGTCGTCAACGTGGCGCTGCCGTCGATGCGGACCGACCTGGGCATGAGCGCGCCCGGGCTCCAGTGGGTGGTCAACGCGTACGCCATCGCCTTCGCGGGGTTCATGCTGCTCGGCGGGCGCGCCGGTGACCTCTACGGCCGCAAGCGGATGTTCCTCGTCGGGCTCGCCCTGTTCACGCTGGCCTCGCTGGCCGGCGGACTCGCCCAGGACGGCTGGCAACTGCTCCTCGCCCGGGCCGCGCAGGGACTCGGCGCCGCCGTGCTGGCGCCCTCGACGCTGACGATCGTCACCTCGGCGGTGCCGGAGGGCGCGGCCCGCGCCCGGGCCATCGCCACCTGGACCGCGGTCGGCGCGGGCGGCGGGGCCGCCGGCGGACTCGTCGGCGGGGTGCTCGTGGACACGCTGTCGTGGCGCTGGGTGCTGCTGATCAACGTGCCCGTCGGCGCGGTCGTGCTGCTCAGCTCACTGCGCTGGCTCCCGGAGAGCCGGGCCGGGGACGGCCGACGGCTCGACCTGCCCGGCGCCGTCCTGGTCACGGCGGGCCTCGGGATGCTGGCCTACGGCATCTCGCAGACCGAGGCCGAGGGGTGGACGGCCGCCGCGACCCTGGTCCCGCTGGCCGCCGGACTCGCGCTGGTCGCGCTCTTCCTGGTCGTCGAGGCCCGTACGGCGGCTCCGCTGATGCCGCTCGGGCTGTTCCGGTCGCGGGCGGTGTCGTCGGCCAACGCGGCGATGTTCCTGTGCGGCTCCGCGATGTTCTGCATGTGGTTCTTCATGACGCTGTACTCGCAGAACGTCCTCGGGTACAGCCCGCTGGAGGCCGGGCTCGCCCTGGTGCCGAGCTCCCTGGCCGTCCTCGTCGGCTCCAAGTCGGCGCCCCGCTTCATGCCGGTCCTCGGCGCGCGCAACGTCGCCGTCCTCGGGACGCTGATCGCGGCGGTCGGCTTCGGCTGGCAGTCGCTGATGACCGCGCGGGGGGACTATCTGACGGAGATCATGCTCCCCGGAATCCTGATGATGCTCGGCGCGGGCCTGACCGCCACCCCGCTCGCCGCGCTCGCCACGTCCGGGGCCGCGCCGGGTGAGGCCGGTCTCGTCTCCGGTTTGATCAACACCTCGCGCACGATGGGGGGTTCGCTGGGCCTCGCCGTGATGTCGACGATCGCGGCGGCGCGTACGGCGAGCGCGCTGGGGGTGGGCGGGACGCGAGGCGCGGCCGGTGTGATCAGTACGCCGGGGCCCGACGGCGGTGTGCCGGAGGCGCTGACGGAGGGATACGCGCTGGCCTTCCGCACGGGGGCGGGGGTGCTGCTCGGCGGGGTGGTGCTGATGCTGGTGTGGCTGCCGTGGGGGAAGGGGGCCGGGCCGGCAGTGGCCGCGAAGGTCGCCGAGGGGGCGCCCTCCACCAACGCGGAGGGTACGACTTCCACGAGTTTCGAGAAGTGAGGCAACGGTCCGGGCGGCTCATGGACTCCTTCAGACATCTAGGAGGTGCCCATGGGGGATCGCAAGGAGGCTCGGGGGACTCGGGATGACGAGTTCCAGAGCTTCGTCATCGGCCGCTGGCCGCGGTTGATGCGGACGGCATTTCTTCTCACGGGGGAGCAGCACGCCGCGGAGGACCTGGTCCAGTCGACGTTGGAGCAGGTCTTCGTGGCCTGGCGCAAGGTCGGCTCGGCGGACGATCCCGAGGCGTACGTACGGCGCGTGATGATCAACGCCCACGCACGCAAACACCGCAGACGGCTCAAGGAGTTCCTCGCCCCGAAGGACGACTCGGGACTGGTGCGCGAGATCGCCGACACCGGTGACCGCATCGCCCAGGCCGAGGACCGCAACACGCTGCTGAAGGCGCTGGCCCAACTGCCCGCGAGGCAGCGGGAAGCGGTGGTGCTGCGGTACTGGGAGGACCTCACCGAGACACAGACGGCACAGGCGATGGGCTGTTCCGTCGGCGCGGTGAAGAGCAACGCGGCCAAGGGGATCGCGAAACTCCGCGCCATACCAGGACTCGCCGAGACGGTGACGCAGGGAGGGCCGAAGCGATGAACGCGGACCGGGAGACGAACCACACCATGACGGACAGAGACATCGCCCTCCTGCTGGCCGACGCGGCGGACGGGGTCGAGATCGGCATAGCCCCCTACCAGGCGGTGATCCGCGGCGGCCGCCGCCGCCGGGCCCGCCGCTGGGCACTCGCCACGGCCGCGGCCCTGGTGATCACGGGCACGTCGGGCACCCTGGCCCTGGCTTCGCTGCGCGACGGGAACGGCGTGGAGGTGGCACCGGCGGTGAGCCAGAAGCCGACGGTGCCTTCGACGCCGGAGGAGCGGCACGTGTACGAGCCGCAGCGGACGGCGTTGGCCATGGGCACCTACCGCGACAAGCCGTGGCGGGCCGCCATCGAGGTGTGGGGGGCACCGCGCGACAAGGCCGAGGCGGACAAGCAGCTGGCCGCCATGACCGACCTGGGCCTCGAACCCGCAGGCGGACGCAAGGCCGCCGCCTTGATCGGCAAGACCTCCTTCTTCGTGACCCGGGCCTACGGCGATGCCCGCCCCCAGCAGGTCATGTTCAACACGGAGGCGAAGCAGGACACGCTGGTGGGCACGGACATGGAAGCCGCCGCGACCCGCCTGGGCACGAGCGGCGAAAGCTCCGGGCGCCTGGTGATCGGCGAGGTCGCCAAGACCGCGCAGCACGTGACCTGCCACTGGAAGGACGGCACCTCGACGGTGGCCGGCAAGATCAACGCGAACCACGACATCTACACCGAGGATCCGGTGATCCGCTCGGTGGACGGCTATCCGGGCGCCAACTGGTTCGTGTGCGTGGCTCCGGCGGGGACGAGCTATGAGTCGGCGGAGGTGACGAAGTAGCAGCTGTCCGGCCGTTCCCGCGGCGGATCCAGGGAGCGGCCGGCAGCACGCTGGCCTGGGCTGCTCGCTCGGTCGCTTCCCGTAGTAGGGGCTGACGGTCCGGGCAATTCGTGCTCGCCCTTTCCTGCCCGTCCCTTGAGGTGCATCCGCGCTACAACCACCCCTGCTGCCGAGCCTCCCGCATCGCCTCCATGCGGTTGCGCGTGGCCGTCTTGCCGATCGCCGACGAGAGGTAGTTGCGGACGGTGGATTCGGAGAGGTGGAGCTTCGTGGCGATGTCGGAGACCGTCGCGCCGTCCACCGAGGCATTGAGGACGTCGCATTCGCGGGCGGTCAGCGGGTTCGGGCCGGCGCTCAGGGCGGCGGCGGCGAGGGCCGGGTCGATGACCGTTTCGCCGGTGAGGACGCGGCGGATCGCGGCGGCGAGGTCCTCCACCGGGCCGTCCTTCACGAGGAAGCCGGCCGCGCCCGCCTCCATCGCGCGGCGGAGATAGCCGGGGCGGCCGAAGGTGGTGAGGATCAACACCCGGCAGTCGGGGGCCTGTTCGCGGAGTTCGGCGGCGGCGTCCAGGCCGCTCATGCCGGGGAGCTCGATGTCGAGGAGGGCGACATCGGGACGGTGGACCAGGGCGGCGTCCACGATCGCGTCGCCCCTCCCGACCTGGGCGACGACCTCCAGGTCCGCCTCCATGCCGAGCAGCAGGGCGAGGGCGCCGCGCATCATGCCCTGGTCCTCGGCGAGCAGCACTCTGACGGACTTGGCGGGCCGGTGGTCCCGGGGCATCTCATCCACGGGGCAAGGGTAAGGCCCGGGGCGGTTATCAAAAACTCTTCATTGTTCGCGTCCGCGAGTCTTGACGGTCTTCGGCTGCGGGCAAACAATCGCCTCGGCATTCCGCCGACATCCTGGAATTCCCCGAGCAGAGCCGTTTTCGGAAAACTTTCGACAGTTCGACATTTCGATCGCGAATTGGTTCGGCATTTCGATCGAACGACGTCCGGTATATCGAACCAATCGATCGATCGCCCGCCCGCTCCTCCGGATGTCGGTCACCCGCACCGCCCTACCAGGAACAGAAAAAGAGGTGCACCGTGTTCTTGAGACTCCTCCGCACTCGGCCGCGCCGGCTGAGAAACGCGACCCTGGCCGCCCTGTCGGCGCTCGTGACCGTCCTCGCACTGGCCGTCGGTGTTCCGCAGGCGTCGGCCGCCACCTCCCTCCCGTGCGACATCTACGCCACCGCCGGGACACCGTGCGTCGCCGCGCACAGCCTCGTCCGGGCGCTCTACTCGTCGTACAACGGCTCGCTGTACCAAGTGCAGCGCGCCTCCGACAGCGCCACCGCGAACATCGGGCTGCTCGCCGCCGGCGGATACGCCAACGCGGCGGCCCAGGACTCCTTCTGTTCCGGCACGACGTGCATCATCACCAAGATCTACGACCAGTCCGCGCGCCACAACGACCTCACGATCGAGGGCGCGGGCGGGGCCGGCGTCGCCGATGTCGGGTCGCCCGCGGACGCCCTGCCGGTGACCGTCGGCGGGCACCAGGTCTACGGCCTGGAGATCTCGGCCGGGATGGGCTACCGCGACAACTCCACCTCGGGCGTGGCCACCAACGGCGCCGCCGAGGGGATGTACATGGTGACCTCGGGCACCCACGTCAACGGCAGTTGCTGCTTCGACTACGGCAACGCCGAGACCAACAACCAGGACACCGGCAACGGGCACATGGACGCGATCAACTTCGGCACGGAGTGCTGGTTCGCGCCCTGCTACGGCAGCGGTCCCTGGGTGCAGGCCGACCTGGAGAACGGGCTGTTCCAGTCGGACTCCGGGTACAGCAAGAACACGGCGAACACCGGCACCGGGGCGATACCGTTCGTCACCGCTTTGCTGAAAAACAACGGTCAGGACCATTTCGCGCTGAAATACGGGAACGCGCAGTCGGGGAGTCTCACGACCACCTATTCCGGGGGTGAGCCCACCACGAGCGGTTACTCGCCCATGCACCAGGAGGGCGCGATCGTCCTGGGCACCGGCGGCGACAACAGCAACGGCTCCATCGGCTCGTTCTTCGAGGGCGTCATGACCGCCGGCATCCCGACGGACGCCGCCGACAACTCCGTACAGGCCAACATCGTGTCCGTCGGCTACGGCGGCTCGACCGGTACCACCGGCACGCTCGCGGCCGGTTCGGAGATCTCGCTGCGGGCGACCACCTCGTGCTGCACGGCCGACTACATCCGCCACCAGAACAACGCGGCGGTCATCTCGGCCATCACATCGAGCAGTTCGACGCTCGACAAGGGCGACGCCACCTGGATCGTCCGCCGGGGACTGGCCGACAGTTCCTGCTACTCCTTCGAGTCGCGGAACTACCCCGGCGACTTCCTGCGGCACTACAACTACCAGCTCTACCGCCAACCCATGGTCGGGACAACGCAGTTCAGACAGGACGCCACGTTCTGCGCGTCGACCGGCAAGAGCGGCACGGGCACCTCGTTCGCGTCGTACAACTACCCGACCAGATACCTCCGGCACTACAACTACAACGTCTACATAGCGAGCGACGGCGGCTCGAACGCCTTCGACAGCGCCACCTCGTGGACGGACGACGTGAGCTGGGTGGTCACGGCTCCCTGGGCGCCGTAGCCACGATTGACGATGTCAAGTCCGTCTGCTCCACCGGGAGTTCGGCGGTCACCGTGAAACCGCCGCGCGGCGACGGGCCGGCCCGCAGGGAGCCGCCCGCCGCCGCGAGGCGTTCGGTGAGGCCCTTCAGGCCGGTGCCGCCGACACTCTCGGCGGCACCGGACCCCGTGGAGTCGCCGGCGCCGTCGTCCTCGACGGTCAGGCGGGCGCGGTCCAGGACGCCGTCGAGGGTGATCTCGCAGCGGGTCGCGCCGCTGTGCCGTACGACGTTGGTGACCGCTTCGCGGACCACCCAGCCGAGCAGGGCCTCGGTCCCCGGGGTCAGCGGCGGGCCCGACTGGCGGACCACCGGGTCGATGTCGGCGGCGGACAACGCGGAGCGGGCGCGGTCGAGTTCGGTGGCGAGGCTGCCTTCGCGGTAGCCGGTGACGGCCTCGCGGATCTCGGTGAGCGCCTGCCGGCCGACGGCCTCGATGTCGGTGATCTGGCCGAGCGCGGCCTCCATGTCACGCGGTGCGAGGCGCCGGGCCGCCTCCGACTTCACCACGATCACCGAGAGGGTGTGGCCGAGCAGGTCGTGCAGGTCGCGGGAGAAGCGCATACGTTCCTCCGCCACCGCTCGGCGGGCCAACTCCTCGCGGGCGGCGCGCAGTTCGCGTACGGCCTCGGAGAGGGAGAGGATCGCGGCGGTCACCATCGTCGACAGGAAGGTGCCGTAGGCGACGTTGATCGCGTCCCAGCCCGCCCGGTAGACGGAGACCGCCGCCGCGAGCGCGGTGAGCGAGAGGCCGACCTGGCCGAGTCGCGGGCCCCGCACGACGGCGCCGGTGGCGAGGCCGAGCAGCGGGAAGAAGTACAGCCAGCTGCCGCCGTAGCCGAGGGCGAGGCCGCAGGTGACCAGGCCCATCACGACGAGCGCCACCCGGGTCGGGACCGCCTCGCGCTTCTCCTTCACGAAGGAGCGGAACACCACATAGATGTAGAGGGAGTTGAAGGTCAGCAGGCCCAGGCTGCCGATCCAGGGGTTGTCGGCCTTGCCCTGGAGGAGGTTGGAGAAGGATCCCAGACCCATCAGCAGCCACGGCAGCAGCGAGAAGCCGGTCGGCGGCGGGCCCGGGTTCTCGGGCCACTCGCCCTTCCTGCGCGCCTCCTTCTGCGCGACCTTGAACTCCGCCATGTCGGCCCGCCACCGGGCCCGTGCCACCCGCCAGGCGCGGACCTGGCACCTGATCCCTCGCATCCAGGACATCTCTCCCGCTCCCCCGGTCACACGGTCCGCCCGGTCCGGCGGTACGCCAGCACAGCGTACGAACCGAACGCGAGCAGCCAGGCCGTCAGCACCACGATCGCGCCGAGTGCCGGGGCGTGCCCGTCGGCGACGGAGGTGCCGAGCTGGGCGAAGCGGTTGGTGGGGGTGTACGTCGAGATCGCGCGCAGCCAGCCGGGGAACAGGCTGATCGGGAACCACAGGCCGCCGATCACCGCGAGCCCCAGGTTGCAGGCCATGTTGGCGACGCCGGTGGTCTGGGAGGTGAGGCCGTAGCCGTTGCCGAGGCCGAGCAGGGTGAAGGGGACCGAGCCCAGCCACAGCAGCAGCGCGATCACCGCCCACTGCCAGGCGTCGAGCCGTACGCCGTTGACCAGACCGCCCGCCGCGAGCACGGCGACGATCGCCGGCAGCACGGTCACCGAACCGGTCAGCGCCCGGCCCATGACGACCTGGCGCGGGGTCATCGGCGTCACCCGCAGCTGCCGCAGCCAGCCGATCGCCCGGTCCTCGGCGACCCCGCCACCGGTGTTGAGCGCGGAGCCGACGGCGCCGTAGGCGGCCATGCCGACCATCGCCGTGGCCTTGTAGCCGCTGTCGTCGCCACCGAGGTTGGTGAACAGCAGGTACATCATCACGGGCATCGCGATACCGCCGATCACGAAGCCGATGTCACGCAGGGTCCGGCGGACTTCGAGGCGCAGGTAGTCGATCATCGGACGGTCTCCGTCTCGGGGAACGTGCGGGCGGGGAAAAGGTGGCGCCGGGACCCGGGGGCGGCTCTGCGGCGGCGGACGTCTCGGGATCGGCCCGCGCAGTCGGTGTTCGGGGATCCCTGGGTGGCCGTGAGTCGGCGGATCGTGACCGCGCCGGCGGGCGCCGAGCCCGGGTCACGCACGGTCCGGCGACCTGCGAACCGCGGACGGTCGGCCATCACACCGTCTCCAACTCACGTGCCGTCAGCGCCAGAAACGCGTCGTCCAGCGACGCCGGCGCGACCTCCAGGCCGTGGATCGCGTCCAGGTCCGCCAGTGCGCGTACCGTCGCGTCGGAGTCGTCCGTGCGCAACAGGGCCCGGTCGCCGCGGACTTCGAGGGTGCGTACGCCGGGCAGCCGGTCGAGGCCCTCGGTGGGGCGGCCCGCCAGGTCGATGGAGACGAGGCTGCCGCCGGCCGCGCGCTTGAGCTGTTCGCCGGTGCCGTCGGCGACGATCCGGCCGCGGTCGATGACGACGATCCGGTCGGCGTGCGCGTCGGCCTCCTCCAGGTAGTGCGTGGAGAACAGGACCGTGTGGCCGCGCCGCGCGAAACCCCGCATCGACTGCCAGAACGCGTGCCGCGCCTCGACGTCCAGCGCGGCGGTCGGCTCGTCCAGGACGATCAGTGAGGGGTTGCCCGCCAGCGCCACGGCGAACCGCACCCGCTGCGTCTGGCCGCCCGACAGCCGGTCCACCCGCCGCCCGGCCAGCTCGCCGATCCCGGCCAGCTCCAGGGCCCGCGCGACGGGCATCGGCGCCGGATAGCGCCGGGCGACGAACGCGACCAGCTCACCGACGGTGACGCGGGGCACCGCCCGCGCCTCCTGGAGCATGGCCCCGACCAGGCCGCCGCGTACGGCCAACTCGGGTGCCGCGCCGAAGAGTTCGACCGTTCCGGCGTCGGGCGCGTTCAGCCCGAGCAGCAGCGAGATCGCCGTCGACTTGCCCGCGCCGTTGCGCCCGAGCAGCGCGACCGTCTCGCCGCGCCCGATCTCCAGGTCCACCCCGTCGACGGCACGCACCGCGCCGAAGGTCTTGACCGCCCCCGCGAAGGACACCGCGCGCTCTGTCCCACCTGTCTGTGTCATGGCTACGACGCTACGAACTCGCACCCCCTGTCCGGCAGATGCGCTTGTACGGACTCGGGCAGGACAAATGTCACCGGTCCCCGGCCGCGCCACCCGGACCTGACACAGTGTCAGGAGCCTTCACAACTGCCGGGTGCTGGGCTATACAAGGGTCGCCGGACTGGAACGCGTTCTAGGTCGGCCCGTGACGACCTCGGTGCGGCCGACGGTGCGGACGGCCGCACCGAGGTCTTCGACCACCGGCGATCAGGAGCCCCATGCCCATCGACGCAGCCCTGGCCCTCGCGGCCGAACCCCGGACCGGCGAGATCTCCTGGACCACCAAGGACGTCCAGCTCTACCACCTCGGCCTCGGCGCGGGCACCCCGGCGACCGACCCCGACGAGCTGCGCTACACCCTGGAGTCCCGGCTGCACGTCCTGCCGAGCTTCGCCACCGTCGCGGGCAACGGATCGCCCGGCGTGATCAGCGGCCTGTCCATGCCCGGCATCGAGGTCGACCTCGCCCGCGTCCTGCACGGCGGCCAGTCCCTGCGCCTGCACCGGCCCATCCCGGTCCGGGGCACCGCGACCAGCACCGGCCGTATCGCCGCCGTCTACGACAAGGGCAAGGCGGCCGTCCTCGTCATGCGCACCGAAGTCGCCGACGCCGACGGCCCGTTGTGGACCAACGACGCGCAGATCTTCGTACGGGGGGAGGGGGGATGGGGTGGCGACCGCGGGCCCTCCACCCGCCTCGAACCACCGACGGGCGCCCCCGACAAGGTGGTCGAGCGGCACATCCGCGAGGACCAGGCCCTCCTGTACCGCCTCTCCGGCGACTGGAACCCGCTGCACGCCGACCCCGAGTTCGCCAAGGTCGCCGGGTTCGACCGGCCCATCCTGCACGGTCTCTGCACCTACGGCATGACGCTCAAGGCCGTCGTCGACACCCTGCTCGACGGAGATGTGACCCGGGTGCGCGGCTACGACACCCGGTTCGCCGGAGTCGTCTTCCCCGGCGAGACGCTGCGCATCCGCATGTGGCGGCAGGGCGAGCCCGGCGCGGGCACCGTGCGGGTCGCGGTGAGCGCCGTACAGCGGGACGACGCGCCCGTACTCGCCGACACGATCGTCGAACACTCCTGAACCAGGCCGGACTTGAGGGGAGCCGCACCATGCGCGCAGCCGTACTGCACGAGATAGGCCAGGACAAGCTGGAAGTCCTCGACGACGTCGAGGCGACGGGATTCGGGCCCGGCCGGGTCAGGATCCGGGTGCGCGCCACGGGGCTGTGCCACTCGGACCTGTCCGCGATGGCCGGTGTCCTGCCGCAGCCGGCGCCGTTCGTGCCCGGCCACGAGGGCGCGGGCGAGATCCTCGAAGTCGGCGAGGGCGTCAGCCACTTGAAGCCCGGCGACCGGGTCGTGGTCTGCTGGCTGCCGGCCTGCGGTGTGTGCGCCGCCTGCAAGCGCGGCCAGACCCAGCTGTGTCTGGCCGGGTTCATGAACGCGGGCACCCCCAACTTCAGGCGCCCCGGCGGCGATGTGTTCGGCTTCGCGGGCACCGGCACCTTCGCCGAGGAGGTCGTCGTCGACGCGGGCTGCGCCGTCCCCATCCCCGACGACGTGCCCTTCGACATCGCGGCCCTCATCGGCTGCGGGGTCACCACCGGACTCGGCGCCGCCCTCAACACCGCCGACGTGGAGGCCGGTTCGTCGGTCGCCGTGATCGGCTGCGGGGGCGTCGGCATCTCCGCGATCCAGGGCGCCCGCCTCAAGGGCGCCGCCGAGATCGTCGCCGTCGACCCGGTCGCCTCCCGCCGCGAGGCCGCGCTCAGGTTCGGTGCCACGAAGGCGGTTTCACCGGACGAGCTGCCCGCCGCCAAGCAGGAGGTCACCGCGGGCGAGGGTTTCGACTACGTCTTCGAGGTCGTCGGCCGCTCCGCCACCGCCCGCACCGCCTACGAGAACACCCGGCGCGGCGGCACCCTCGTCGTCGTCGGCGCGGGCGCGCTCGACGACTTCCTCCAACTCAGCATGTTCGAGCTGTTCTTCGACGAGAAGCGCATCCTGCCCTCGATGTACGGCGGGGGAGACGTGCTGCGTTCCTACGAGCGCACGATCGCCCTGTGGCGGGCGGGCCGCGTCGACCTGGAGAGCCTGATCACCCACCGGGTGCCGCTCGCCGACATCAACGAGGCCCTGGACCAGATGCGTTCGGGGACGGCCCTGCGCACCTGCATCGAGATCTGAAGGCCGGTCATGACGCTGCCACTTGAGGGCCTGGTCGCGATCGTCACCGGCGCCGGACGCGGGCTCGGCCGGGCCGAGGCGCTCGAACTCGCCCGGCTCGGCGCGGCCGTGGTCGTCAACGACTACGGCCGGCCCGGCCGGGACGGCTCCGGCGAGGCCTCCGCGGGCCCCGCCGAACAGGTCGCCGCCGAGATCCGCGAGGCGGGCGGCCGGGCCGTCGCCCACACCGGTGACGTGGCCGACACCCAACAGGCCGGCGAACTGGTCGAGTCGGCGCTCGACGAGTTCGGCGGGCTCGACATCCTGGTCAACAACGCGGGCATCCTCCGCGACCGCATGGTCTTCTCCATGACGGAGGGCGAGTGGGACTCGGTGATCCGGGTCCACCTCAAGGGCCACTTCAACACGACCCACTTCGCGTCCGCGCACTGGCGCCGCCGGTCCAAGGAGACGGGCGCGCCGGTGTACGGGCGGATCGTGAACACCTCGTCCGAGGCGTTCCTCGCCGGTTCCGCCGGACAGCCCAACTACGCGGCGGCGAAAGGCGGAATCGTCGGCCTGACCACCTCCACGGCCCTGGCGCTGGCCAAGTACGGCGTCACCGCGAACGCCATCTGCCCGCGCGCCCGCACCCGGATGACCGAGGACGTCTTCGCCGGTTTCCAGGAGCCCGAAGACGGCCTCGACCCGCTCGCACCCGAGCATGTCGCCCCGCTCGTCGGCTACTTGGCCTCACCGGCCGCCGCCCGGATCAACGGACAGCTGCTCGTCGTCCACGGCGGCATGGTCGCGATCGTCGAACGCCCGCACGTGCAGGCCAAGTTCGACAGCAAGCAGGACACCTTCACCTACGACGAGCTGGACGCCGTACTCACTCCGCACTACGCGAGGCGGCCGGCGGAGGAGACGTTCGCGGCGGCCGAGGTGCTCGGGCTCAAGCGGGAGCCGGGCGGGGCATAGGGAACGCGACGGCCCCGCCCGTCCGGAGACGAGCGGGGCCGTGTGGCGCAAGGTGCCTGACGTGCCGTCAGGCGTTCGCGTACTCGGACTGCTCCGAGGGCTTGCGGTGACGGCCGTGGGCGGCCGAATCGCCGTCCTGCGCCGAGACCGGGCCCCGGTGCTTGCCGTGGCCGGAGGTGTCCTGCGTGTCGGCGGACATCGTCTGTGTGCTGCTCGTGTCGTTCATCGGAAACTTCACCCCGTAGTAACAAGATCCTTCATACAGCTCGGCGATCTTATCCAGCCGTTCCGGGGCCGACGCGAGGCGGACCGCCGTCCGGAACGACTTCGTTACCGAGCCGCACCACTTTGTTACCCGACCGCCACCCGGCCTTTCAACGGAGCCTCCCGCAACGGCACCGGACGCGGTGCGACCGGCACCGGAGGATCCGGTTCGGACGGCCCTGACGGCTCGGGCGCGGCCTCCCCAGGCGCGCCCACCGTCCCGTCCCGAACCGGATCCCCCGGGCGTGTATCCCCCGTACCCCCCATTTCCCCCGTCACTCCGGGGTTCCCCGCGACCCCCGAGCCCCCGTGGCCCCCGTTGTCCCCCGCCCCCCTGGGCACCGCGAACCGCGCCACACCGCAC
Organism: Streptomyces hokutonensis; assembly: GCF_000376565.1. Classification (GTDB taxonomy): domain Bacteria; phylum Actinomycetota; class Actinomycetes; order Streptomycetales; family Streptomycetaceae; genus Streptomyces; species Streptomyces hokutonensis. The sequence continues at coordinate 125,619 of NZ_BARG01000018.1, forward strand.
GGCACTTCCCGTGTGGCGTACGGCAGTCGCAGCACCCCGTCCTCGCTCCACAGCCCGGCGCCCGCCAACCACCCCTCGGGCGCCGGGAGTTGGAGCAGCTGCCGGTCGGTGGGCCGCCATACGCCGAGCCAGCTGCCGGCCGGCCCGTCGATGCGCAGCGCCACCCCGCAGTTCTCCGGCATCAGCACCTGCCCCGGCTGGATCGCGAACGGCGTCACCGTGCAGTCCGGCACCCGCAGGCACTCCGGGAACCGCACCGGCAGCGTGGAGCCGATCACCCCCCAGCCGAGCCGCTCCTCCCGCCCGGGCGACGGCGCGTCCGAGCGGATGAGCAGCAGCCCGCTGTCGGGATCGGCCGCGAGCAGCCGGTCGTCGCTGTCCGCCGCGATCTGGAGCAGCGGCGACACCTCCCCGTCCCGCTCCAGGTCGACCACGATCGCCTTGGTCCGCCCGCCGACCTCCCGGTCGAGCGCCAGCATCCGCCCCGCCCGGTCCAGCCAGACCCCGCCCGAACAGCGCCCCGGCACCATCGCGAGATGCTCGGGCCCGAAGGCACCCCCCGCCACCAGCCACACGGCCGTCGACCGCCGGCCCACGGCGAGGGCGTACGCCTTCTCGCCCCCAGGCGCAGGCGGCAGCAGTCGCAGCCGGGTGTCCGGGTCCGGGCACTCGATCGCGCCGAGCGCCAGCTCACCGGTGCCCGGACCGGTCGGGTAGAGCAGCGAGAACGTGTGCCGCCCGTCGACCAGCCGCCGGATGAGCACCCGCCCGTCGCCCATCGGCTGCACCTCGCTGCCGGGCTCCTCCGGCTGGTTGCCGGGCAGCGGCACGGCGTACGGCTCGGGGCCGTCCAGGGTCCACCGCTCCGGGAACAGACAGTCACCGGCCGGCGCGAGGCGGGCCGCGTACGCCCCGTCCGCGCTGATCGCGCACGCGGTGCCCGCGGCACCATCGGTCCGCGTCTCCCCGTCCGTCTCCCCGTCCTCGTCCGCCGCCGTGGGCTCGATCGCACAGGCCGTCATGGTTCGGTCACCTCCGGCGACGAAACTAGTTTTCGTACGTACGGACGTGGGACCGATGAGCAGCCTCATCACACATAAGGGTGGCCAAGTAACGATTCGCCTGAGGAAACCGGGGCCGGTGTGCTGAACGGGACCGTAGGCCGTCTACGGCCGCTTCAGCGGTTCAGCCGCACAGTGCGGCCAGGTAGCCTTTGCCCGTGCCCCGTCAGCCCGTATCCCGTCAGTCCGCACCCCGCCTGTCCGAAGTCGTCGCCGCGCTGGAGAACCTGTGGCCCGCCGAACGGGCCGAGTCCTGGGACGCGGTCGGCACCGTCGTGGGCGACCCGGATCAGGACGTCACGCGCGTGCTGTTCGCCGTCGACCCGGTCCAGGAGATCGTCGACGAGGCGGTGAAGCTGGGCGCCGACCTCCTGGTCACCCACCACCCCCTCTACCTCCGCGGTACGACCACGGTCGCGGCCTCCACCTTCAAGGGCCGCGTGGTGCACACCCTGATCAAGCACGACATCGCGCTGCACGTCGCCCACACCAACGCCGACCGCGCCGACCCGGGAGTCTCCGACGCCCTCGCGGGCGCGCTCGACCTCCGTGTCGTACGACCCCTCGTGCCGGACCCCACCGACCCCGACGGCCGCCGGGGCCTCGGCCGCGTCTGCGAGCTGGACCACCCCCTCACCGTCCGCGAACTCGCGGCCCGCGCCGCCGAGCGCCTCCCCGCCACCGCGCAGGGCATCCGTGTCGCCGGCGACCCCGACGCCCTGGTCCGCACGGTCGCCGTCAGCGGCGGCTCCGGCGACAGCCTCTTCGACGACGTACGCGCGGCGGGCGTCGACGCCTTCCTCACCGCGGACCTCCGCCACCACCCGGTGTCCGAGGCCCGCGCCCACAGTCCTCTCGCGCTGCTCGACGCGGCGCACTGGGCCACCGAGTGGCCCTGGTGCGAGCTGGCCGCCGCCCAGCTCGACGAGATCTCCGACCGCGAGGGATGGGACCTCAGGGTCCACGTCTCCAAGACGGTCACCGACCCCTGGACCGCCCACGCGGCGTCCTCCGCCACACCTGACCCACTGGGAGCCCCCAACTGAACGCCGCGCCCGCCGACCAGATCCGACTTCTCGACGTCCAGGCCCTCGACGTACGCCTCTCGCAGCTCGCGCACAGGCGCAACTCGCTGCCCGAGCACGCCGAGATCGACGCGCTGACCAAGGACCTCACGCAGCTGCGCGACCTGCTCGTGGCCGTGCAGACCGAGGAGAGCGACTGCGCCCGCGAGCAGACCAAGGCCGAGCAGGACGTCGACCAGGTCCGCCAGCGCGCCACCCGCGACCAGCAGCGCCTCGACTCCGGCGCCGTCACCTCGCCCAAGGACCTGGAGAACCTCCAGCGCGAGATCGTCTCCCTCGCCAAGCGCCAGGGCGACCTGGAGGACATCGTCCTGGAGGTCATGGAGCGCCGTGAGTCCGCGCAGGAGCGCACCGCCGAACTGACCGAGCGCGTCGGCTCCGTGCAGGGCAAGATCGACGACGCGACCGCCCGCCGTGACGCCGCCGCCGAGACCCTCGACGCGGACGAGGCCAAGGCCGAGAAGGAGCGCGAGGTCATCGCGGCCACCATCCCCGCCGACCTCCTCAAGCTCTACGACAAGCTCCGCCAGCAGCAGGGCGGCATCGGCGCGGCCAAGCTCTACCAGCGCACCTGCCAGGGCTGCCGCCAGGAGCTCGCCATCACCGACATCAACGAGATCCGCGCGGCGGCCCCCGACACGGTGGTCCGCTGCGAGAACTGCCGCCGCATCCTGGTGCGCACGTCCGAGTCCGGTCTGTAAGGGGTTTACGGCGTGCGGGAGTTCATCGTCGAGGCAGACGGCGGTTCCCGGGGCAACCCGGGTCCCGCGGGTTACGGCAGCGTGGTCATCGACGCGACGACGGGGGAGACCCTGGTGGAGGCGGCCGAGTACATCGGCGTAGCCACGAACAACGTCGCCGAGTACCGGGGCCTGATCGCGGGCCTCCACGCCGCCCACACCCTGGACCCCGCCGCCCGGATCCACGTCCGCATGGACTCCAAGCTGGTAGTGGAACAGATGTCGGGCCGCTGGAAGATCAAACACCCCGACATGAAGCCCTTGGCGGCGGAGGCGGGTTCGGTGTTCCCGGTGGACCAGGTGACGTACGAGTGGATTCCCCGGGAGAAGAACAAGCACGCGGACAGGCTGGCGAACGAGGCGATGGACGCCGGGAAGCGGGGCGAGCAGTGGTCGGCGGCGGATTCCACGGCTGAACTTCGCAGCGCAGGCTCAGGCGTCCCACCTAAGGGGCGCGGGGAACTGCGCGACCAGCCCCCACCGGCCCGCACTCCGACGACGACCGAAGCCGATGTCCGCGCCGCCCGCAATGTAGCGACCCCCAGCACAGGTTGGGCCCCCGCAGACATGGGCGCCCCCGCAACCTTCGTCCTCCTCCGCCACGGCGAAACCCCCCTCACCCCCCAGAAGCGCTTCTCCGGCAGCGGCGGCACCAACCCCTCCCTCTCACCCGTCGGCCAGGACCAAGCCGCCCGCGCGGCAACCGCGTTGGCGGCCCGCGGCACGATCCAGCACATCCTCGCGTCCCCCCTCACCCGCACCCGCGAGACCGCCGCGGCCGTGGCCGACCGTCTCGGCCTGGACGTGACGATCGAAGAGGGCCTGCGCGAAACGGACTTCGGCGCCTGGGAGGGCCTCACCTTCGGCGAGGTCAGGGAGCGCTACCCGGACGACCTGACGACATGGCTCGGCGACCCGACGGCCCAACCCACCGGCGGCGGCGAGAGTTTCGCGGCCACGGCGACCCGTATCGCCGCCACCCGCGACAAGCTGGTCGCGGCCTACGCGGGCCGCACGGTCCTGCTCGTCACGCACGTCACGCCGATCAAGACGTTCGTCCAACTCGCCCTGGGCGCCCCGCCGGAGTCCCTGTTCCGCATGGAACTCTCGGCGGCCTCGCTCTCCGCGGTGGCGTACTACGCGGACGGCAACGCGAGCGTACGGCTGTTCAACGACACGTCCCACCTGCGCTGAGCGTCGCCGCCTCGCGGGCCAGTGCCTCGATCCGCCCCCAGTCCCGCGCGGCCACCGCGTCCGCCGGGATCATCCAACTCCCGCCCACGCAGCCGACGTTGGGCAACGCCAGGTAGTCCGGTGCGGAGTCGATGCCTATCCCACCGGTGGGACAGAACCGCGCCTGCGGCAACGGCCCGGCCAGCGACCTGAGATAGGCCGTACCGCCCGCAGCCGCGGCCGGGAAGAACTTCATCTCCCGCACCCCGCGCTCCAGCAGCGCCACGACTTCCGACGTCGTCGACACCCCCGGCAGGAACGGCACCCCGGACCCCTGCATCGACTCCAGCAGCAGCTCGGTCCACCCGGGGCTCACCAGAAAACCGGCCCCCGCCGCCACCGACTCCTTCACCTGCCCCGGAGTCAGTACGGTCCCGACCCCGACGACCGCCCCCGACACCTCGTCCGCGATGGCCCGCAGCGCGTCCAGCGCGGCCGGTGTCCGCAACGTCACCTCGATCGCCGGCAGCCCGCCCGCGACCAGTGCCCGCGCGAGCGGTACGGCGTCGGCCGCGTCCTCGATGACGACGACGGGCAGAACGGGAGCGAGATCGAGCAGCGAGGAGGAGGCCATGGCCTCATCCTGCCGAGCGCAAGCATTCTGCGCAAAGGTCATTGCGCAGAATGCAACACGCACCCGTCTCGGGAAATGCTCAGTGAATCTCGTCCACCAGCACATCCAGCGACCAGGCCCGCCCCGCCTGCCCGGGCGCCTCCGCCTCCACCTCGTACCCCAGCCCGCGCAACGCGTCCACCAGCTCGGCGGGCGTGCCCGGCACGCTCGGCGCCGAGACCAGACTCCGTACGATCCGCCCCTTCGTCGCCTTGTTGAAGTGGCTGACGACCTTCCGGGTCGGCGCGTGCAGCACCCGTACGGTCGCCGTCCGCCCCGCGACCTCGCCCTTCGGCTTCCACGCCGCCGCGTACGCGGAGGACCGCAGGTCGAGCACGAGCCCGTTCCCGGCGGCCTCGGGCAGCACGGCCGCCATCGGCGCCCGCCAGTGCGCACCCAGCGCCCCGAGCCCCGGCAGCCGTACCCCCATCGAGCAGCGGTACGACGGAATCCGGTCCGTCACCCGCACCGCGCCCCACAGCCCGGAGAACACGAGCAGCGAGCGCGCGGCGCGCTTCTTCGCGGCCGTGTCCAGCGAGGCCAGGTCGAGGGCGTCGTAGAGGACACCCGTGTAGATCTCCCCGGCGGGTCGCGCGCCCGCCGTCCGCAGGTCGACGTTCTTGGCGATCTCGCCGCGCAGTCCCTCGCTCAGGCCCAGCACCTCGCGTGCCTTGTCCTCGTCGGCCGCGCACAGGTCGACGAGTTCGTCGAGTACGGCCGCGCGGGCGTCGGCGAGTCCCGGCAGCGACAGCGATTCCGGCTTGAGCGGGGCACCGCGGCCGGAGGAGGCCTTGCCTTCGGAGGGCGGCAGCAGGACGAGCACGGTGGGTATCTCCTTACGGTGGGTGCTGCGCCAGCGTAAAGGGTGCGGCCGGGCGGATTGTGCCTACGCTCGTGTCATGCCCCGCCGCCGCATCCGGGTGACCGGCACCCCCGAAGCCCCGCTCCGCGCCGCCCTCGCCGCGCTCCGCACCGAACTCGGCGTACCCGAGAGCTTCCCGCCGGAGGTACTGGCCGAGGCGGAACGGGCCGCCGCCGCGCCGCTGCCGCAGGTCCCGGACGCCACGGACCTCCCCTTCTTCACCGTCGACCCGCCCACGTCCATGGACCTCGACCAGGCGATGCACCTGTCCCGCCGGGGGACCGGCGGCTACCGGGTCCGGTACGCCATCGCCGACGTGGCCTCCTTCGTCGTACCCGGCGGAGCGCTCGACACGGAGGCCCACCGCCGCGTCACCACCCTCTATTTCCCCGACGAGAAGACCCCGCTGCACCCGCCCCTGCTCAGCGAGGGCGCCGCGAGTCTGCTGCCGGACGTGACCCGGCCGGCGGTGCTGTGGACGATCGACCTGGACGCGGACGGCCGTACGGTCGCCGTCGACGTCCACCGGGCGCTCGTCCGCAGCCGGGCCAAGCTCGACTACGCGACCGTCCAGCGGCGCATCGACGCGGGCACCGCCGAGGAACCGCTCGCGCTGCTCAAGGACATCGGCGAGGCGCGCGAACGCCTGGAGGTGGAGCGCGGCGGCATCTCCCTCAACGTGCCCGAGCAGGAGATCGTCGAGCGCGACCACACCTACGAACTCGCCTACCGCGCCCCGCTCCCCGCCGACGGCTGGAACGCCCAGATCTCCCTGCTCACCGGCATGGCCGCCGCCGACCTGATGCTCAAGCACGGCACGGGCGTCCTGCGCACCCTGCCCGCCGCCCCGGACGGCGCGGTCGGCCGCCTCCACCGCACGGCCCACGCCCTGGGCATCGACTGGCCGCACCACGTGTCGTACGCGCAGCTCATCCGCTCCCTCGACCCGCACCTCCCGCACCACGCGGCCTTCCTCCAGGAGTGCACGGCTCTGCTGCGCGGCGCGGGCTACACGGTCTTCCGGGACGGCGAACTCCCGCCCATCACCACCCACGCGGCCGTCGCCGCCCCCTACACCCACTGCACGGCCCCGCTACGACGTCTCGTCGACCGCTACGCCGCCGAGATCTGCCTCTCTCCGCAGTCCCCGCCCGCCTGGGTCCTGGCCGGCCTCGACGCCCTCCCCAAACAGATGGCCGACGGCACCCGCCTCGCGGGCACCGTCGAGCGCGAGTGCGTCGACATCGTCGAGGCCGCACTGCTGAAGGACCGCGTCGGCGACCTCTTCGACGGCTATGTCGTCGACGTGGACGAACACCAACCCGCCGTGGGAAAGGTGCAGTTGGACTCCCCGGCCGTCGTCGCCCGCCTCGAAGGCGGTACGACTCCGCTGCCCCTGGGGGAGCGGCTGCGGGTCCGGCTCACACAGGCGGACCCGGGGACGTCGAAGGTGCGGTTCGCGCCTGCTTGACCGCCGCTACGAGAGTGTCGGCGTCGTCGGCGTGGAAGCGGACGGTGCTCACCTCCTGTTGGCGTCCGAGGAACGTGAAGTGGGTTACGGGCTCGATGAGTTGGAGTGTGACGGTGGTCTGGGAGCCGACGGGGAGGTTCAGTTCGCCGTCGGCCCGTTCGTGGGTCATGCGCAACTCCCGCCCTACGGAGGCGACTTGGTCCAGCGGTATGCGCAGGTCGACATGGACGCCCCGGCGGATCCGGAGCGAGTCGGCCGCCAGGACGTGCGGGCGGACCGTGAAGGCCGCGTGCATGCCGACGACGAACACGATGGTGTAGACGTCCAGGGCGAGCACGACGCGGTGCACCGCCGGCAGGTTCCGCAGCAGTACGGACATGCCGAGCGTCTCGATCACACACACGAACACCAGCCCGGCCATCATCGCCCCCTGCCCCCGCCCGTACCCGAACGCCCGCCCGCCGTCCGCCCCGTGGGTCCGCCGGGTGATCCACAGCCAGAGGCTCACCAGCAGTCGCAGTTCGTGCCGCAGGAGCACGGAGACGGTCCTCATGTCCGCTCCCGGGTGACGAGTCGCAGCATGCGGCGGATCGCCTCCGCCTGGGCCGGCGCGAAGTCCGCGTAGAAGGCGCGTAGGAAGCCGCTGTCCTGGTCGACCGGGCTCCCCTCGGGGAGCACCGTGGCCGGAACGCAGGCGGCGAGGGCGCGGGCCGCCTCGTCCACGCGCGGGTCGGCGGGGTCGACGGGGTGCTCGGTGTCGGCGAGCGCGTCGAGCAGCGCGTACGCCTCGTGCGCCCGGGCGACCGCGTCCGGGGTCGCGACGGCGCTGCCCACCAGCTCCATGATCCGCGAGCGTTCGGCCGGGGTCGCCACAGTGTCGAGCAGGGCGAGCATCTCGCGGTCCTTGGTGGCCATGGGCGAGTCGGCCGGGAGCGTCGAGGTGTGGGTCAACTCGCTGAACACCGCGGTCAGTTCGGGGGAGACCGGTCCTTCGGCGGGCAGTTCTCCCGAGTCCAGCAGGGTGCGCAGCCGGGCCCGGCGCTCCCGGATCGCCGACTCCTGCCGGGCCAGGTCCTCGTCGAGTTCGGTGAGCACCTCGACGAGGTCCCGGCCCGCGTCGTCCGCGAGCACGTCCCGTACCTCGGTCAGCCCCAGACCCAGCTCGGTGAGCCGCCGGATCCGGGCGAGGACGACGGCGTGCCGCAGACCGTAGTCGCGATAGCCGTTCGAGCGTCGCTCCGGTTCCGGCAGCAGGCCCAGGTGGTGGTAGTGCCGGACGGTCCGCGTGGTGACGCCGACGGTCTCGGCGAGTTCTCCGATCCGCATGGGACCAGTAGAAACGCTGACGTTACGGCAGGGTCAAGCACCGACCGGCGCGCCGAACCAGAGCCGCAGCGCGTCCGAGGGATCGCCGTCGGAGCCGTCCGTGTCCGCCGCCCAGGCGGTGAATCCGTCGGGCCGCACCAACAGCCCGGCGAGCTCCGGCCGCCCGGGGCAGGAGGCGGTCAGGACGTCCACCACACCCTCGTAGCCGTCCGCGCGGGCCCGGAGTTTCGGGTCGTCGGCGAGGTCGAGGCGGAGGGCGCGGCCGTGGTGGAGGTGGTCGGCGAGGCGGGTGCCGTCGGCGAGTTCGAGGTCGGGGGCGCTGCGGCCGGTCAGCGGGTGGTCGCCGGGAAGGTCGTAGTGCTGCCAGACGCCGGAGATCCGCTTGACGAGATACGTCGTCCCGTCGACCGTCCCCGCGAGATCGGTGACCACCGAGCGCAGGGCCCGGGAGTGCGGCTCGGGGCGCATCACGGCGATCTGGGCGCGCGTCCAGTCGAGCACCCAGGCGCCGATCGGGTGCCGTTCCGCGGTGTAGGTGTCGAGCAGCTCCACCGGTGCCTGGCCGCTCACGACGAGGGCGAGCTTCCAGCCGAGGTTCATTGCGTCCCCGACACCGAGGTTGAGCCCCTGCCCGCCGAACGGCGAGTGGACGTGCGCCGCGTCGCCCGCGAGCAGCACCCGGCCCGCCCGATAGGTGTCCGCCTGACGGCAGTTGTCGGTGAACCGGGTCGAGGAGTGGACCTTGTGCACGGTGACGTCGACGCCGGTCACCCGGCGCACACTCGCCTGCAACTCCTCGACGGTGACCGGGGATTGGCGGTCCTCGGGCGGCCCGTCGAACTCGACGGTGAGGATCCGTCCCGGCAACGGCCCGAAGGCGTACGTCCCCACGTCCGTGGTGTTCCAGCCGCCGCTGAGCGGCTCGGTGCCGGTCATGTCGGCGATGGCCTGGTAGCCGGTGATCTCCGGTGCGGTGCCCGGGAATTGGATCCCGCTGAGCTTGCGCACGAGGCTGCGTCCACCGTCGCAGCCGACCAGCCAGCCGGCCCGGACGGCATACGGCGCGGAGCCGTCAGTGGGAGCGAGGCGGACCGTCACGCCCTCCTCGTCGGTGTCGAAGCCGGTCAACTCGACCTGCCTGCGCACCTCGACGCCGAGTGCGTCGGCATGCCGGCCGAGCAGCCGCTCCAGCGGGGCCTGCGGGACGAGTCCGACGCGGTCGACCGGGCCGAGGCCCGCGAAGGCCGGGTCCGACTCGTCGAGCAGATCGGCCCGCAGCATGATCCCGGAGAAGTGCCCGGCGAACTTCGGCGGCGGAACGGGGTTGTTGTCGCCCTCGCCGTGCGTCCGCCGGAACTCCTTGAAGCGGTTCATCGCCTCCTCGTGTATCCCGGCCAGCTCGGGCAGCAGTCCGCGCCGGTAAAGGGCCACGGTGGTCGTGGAGTTGAGACCGCCGGCCTTGATCGTCTCGTCCACGTCGGCCAGCCGCTCCACGACCAGCACGCGGGCTCCGCCGAGGGTCAGCTCGGCGGCCAGGAGCAGGCCCACGGGGCCGGCTCCGGAGACGACGACGTCGTAGTGGTTCGTTTCGGTGTTCTCGCTGATCTTGGTGCTCTCGGTGTCCATGGCCAAGAGTGTAGTCACTAAAAAATTATGTTCGCTACACTGTTCTCATGAGTGAGCGCGAGCTCTCCCTGAGAGAGCGCAAGAAGCGGGCGACCCGGCAGCGGATCTCGAACGTGGCCACGGGCCTGTTCAAGGAGCGGGGCTTCGACGGGGTGTCGGTGGCGGAGGTCGCGCGCGCCGCCGAAGTGTCGACGATGACCGTCTTCAACTACTTCCCGCGCAAGGAGGACCTGTTCCTCGACCGCATCCCGGAGGCGGTCGAGGTGCTCAGCGGGGCGGTACGCCACCGTGCCCCGGGCGAGACCCCGCTCGCCGCGCTGCGCCGCCTCACGCTCGAACTCCGCGACCAGCACCACCCGTTGGTCGGCCCCAACGACAACTTCCCGGCCTTCTGGCAGGTCGTGATCGACTCGCCGGCCCTGCGCGCCCGTGCCCGCGAAGGCCTGGAGGAGATCGAGACCGCCCTGTCCGACGCCCTCGCCGAGACCGCCCCGGACACCCCCGACCCCGCCCTGACCGCGGCCCTGATCGTCGCCGCGTACCGGTCGGTCTACGTCACCACCGCGCGCCGCCTGCTCGCGGGCGAACGCGGGGACGCGACGGCCGAGGACCACCAGGATCGGATGAACGCGGCGTTCGACATCCTGGAGCGGGCGCTGACCTGGGCATAGCGGGCGTCCCCGCCGCGTTGCACTCTTGAGGAAAGGGGGTCCCACTGGTGAACGCACGCGAACAGGCCCTGTGGACGAGGGCGAGACTGGGCCACTGCGGCCCGCCGCTCGACCTCCTGACCGCCCGCTTCGACCGGCACGTCTACGCCCCGCACGCCCACGAGGAGTTCACGATCGGCGTCTGCGTCGGCGGCTCCGAACTCATCGACTACCGCGGCGGCCACATCCGTACGACCCCCGGCTCCATCGTCGTACTCGCCCCCGGCGAAATGCACACCGGCGGCCCCGGCAGCCCCACCGCCGGCTACGCCTACCGCGCCCTCTACGCCGACCCGGCACTGCTGACCGACGGCACCCTCGGCGGCGTCCCGCACTTCCGCGAGGCGCTCCTCGACGACGTCGAACTCGCCCGGGCGTTCCGCCTCGCGCACACCGAACTCAGCGTCTGCCCCGACCCGTTGGAGGCCGAGTCCCGCCTCCCGTGGCTGCTCACGGCCCTGGCCCGCCGCCACTCGACGTCCCGCCCGGCACCGGATCTCCTCGTCGGCGCGGCCTGGGTGGCGCACGCGGTACGCGACCGCCTCGCGGACGAACTGCTGACCCCGCCGTCGCTCTCGGCCCTGGCCGCGGACTTCGGCCTGTCCCGCTACCAACTCCTCCGGGCCTTCCGTACGACGATGGGCATACCGCCGTACGCCTGGCTCGCCCAGTACCGGGTCACCCGGGCGCGCGGCCTGCTGGACGCGGGCGGGCGCCCCGCCGAGGTCGCGGCCCAGGTGGGCTTCGCGGACCAGGCGCATCTGACCCGCTGGTTCCGGCGGGTGCTCGGGGTGACCCCGGCGGCGTACCGCAACAGCGTTCAAGACGCCCGATGAGGGGGCGGCGCATCCTCGCCGTATGACTGCACGCGGCTGGTTCCTGTTCTCCCTGATGGGAGTGGTGTGGGGCATCCCCTACCTGATGATCAAGGTGGCGGTGGACGCCCCGCTCTCCCCGTCCATGGTCGTCTTCACACGCTGCGCCCTGGGCGCCGTACTCCTGCTCCCCTTCGCGCTACGACAGGGAGGCCTGATTCGTGTGGTCCGTTCGCACTGGCGCCCGATGCTGGCCTTCGCGTGCATCGAGATCATCGGCCCGTGGTTCACGCTGACGGACGCGGAACGGCACCTGTCGAGCTCTACGGCGGGTCTGCTGATCGCGGGCGTACCGATCGTGGGCGTGCTGATGGCGCGCTTCTTCGGCGACGCGGAACGGCTGGGGGCGCGCCGGGTGGCGGGCCTCGCCCTGGGCCTGTCCGGGGTCACGGTCCTCACGGTCCCGCACCTGACGGGCGGCGACGCGCGCTCCCTGGCGGAGGTGCTGCTGACGGTGCTCGGCTACGCGACGGCGCCGCTGATCGCGGCGCGCTACCTGAAGGACGTCCCGACGCTCCAACTGACGGCGCCGTGCCTGGCGTTGGCGGCGGTCGTCTACGCCCCGGCGGCGGCGGTGACCTGGCCGTCGTCGGTCCCGTCGCCCCAGGTCCTGGCCTCCCTCGCCGGTCTGGGCGTGATCTGCACGGCGGTGGCGTTCGTGGCCTTCCTGGAACTCATCAAGGAGGTCGGCCCGACCCGCTCGACGGTGATCACGTACGTCAACCCGGCGGTCGCGGTCGCGGCGGGCGCGCTGTTCCTGGGCGAGGACCTGACGGTCGGCATCGGGGTGGCCTTCACGCTGATCCTGGCGGGGTCGGTGCTGGCGACGGCGGGGCCGGGCGCCGGTCGGCGGGACGGCGACCGCCCGGTAGCATGGTCGGCACGGCAGACGAGCCGGGCGGACGGCCGCGTGGAGTGCCCCTAGCGGGAACTCCCCGAGGAACGTCCGGGCTCCACAGGGCAGGGTGATGGCTAACGGCCACCCGGGGTGACCCGCGGGACAGTGCCACAGAAAACAGACCGCCCGGCGCTTCGGCGCCGGGTAAGGGTGAAACGGTGGTGTAAGAGACCACCAGTGCCCAGGGTGACCTGGGCAGCTAGGTAAACCCCACCCGGAGCAAGGTCAAAAGGAGCGCCGCCGTAAAAAGCGCGCTCTGCGCGGACGTTCGAGGGCTGCCCGCCCGAGTCCGCGGGTAGACCGCACGAGGCCGGTGGCAACACCGGTCCTAGATGGATGGCCGTCGCCGGGGGGATCGTGAGGTCCCCCCGGAAACAGAACCCGGCGTACGGCCCGGCTCGTCTGCCGGCGGGGCTCTGAACTGGCCTTATGGGCCGGTTGGAGCCCTTTCCTGTGTTCGAGGGCTTCCCGCTTCTACCCGCGAGTTCCCGGGAGTTCCCGTGGAAGTGTGCACGCGTTGTGCACTGGAACGGCCGTCCCGGCGGTGGATCTGATGAGTGATGCCGCCGACCCCCGGGAGGGAGTCACCGGAAGCCGAGGCTTCGATCTCGATGTGTGGGTCCGTCCTCTGTGTGCTCTCGTGGTAGCCGGGGTCGCGGCCTACGCCTCGTATGTCCACCAGCGGGAGTTCGCGTTGCAGGGTGGGGCGGACATGGTCAGCGCCTCGTTGTGGCCGCTGTCCGTGGACGGGCTCTTGCTCTTGGCCACGGTCGGCTTGCTGAAGCCTTCCGGGGCTCACACTCGCCGGGCCCGAGGCGCGGTGTGGTCGGCGTTCCTTCTGGGTATCGCGGTCTCCCTGGCTGCGAACGTTGCGGCAGCCCCGGCTTTGGAGTGGAAGCCAGTGTTGGTCGCTGGGTGGCCTCCGGTGGCACTGCTGTTGTCAGTGGAGCTACTGGTGCACCGCTCAGATGGACTTCAAGGGGAGTGGGGAGGGCGAAGGGAGCAGGGGAAGAGCAAGCGGCCGCACGATGACGACGACCCGTTGCTGGCACAGGCTCGGCTGCTTGATGCCCGGCACCGGGAGCTTCACCAGCGCTCCGTGTCCGCCGAAACTCTGCGGAAGGAGCTGCGAGTTGGAGCCGGTCGATCGCGGCAGTTGGCGGCTCTCGTGCGGGGAGGGCGCAGCGTCGGGACGGGCACTGAAAAACCCAGGCCTGATCGGATACGGGGAACTCACCAGTAAGCGGTGCTTGGGAAGCGATGGTGCTTACCGCGCTGGACACCACTTGAGCTGGCACTATGTGCTCTCGTGTGGCGCCTAGGGGTGTGGGGCCGCACCGCTGTTGACCGTGGTTTACCGGTCTTATGGGCACGTTGGGGGCACGCCGCCACCCCGGTGGCGTGGAGAGCCGCTCTGTGTGGGTGGCGAGGGGGTGAGCTCGGGGAGTGAGCGTCGGCCGGAAGGGTGGCGTTACGTAGCCAGTCACAGCCATACACCGGCCCTTGTCACCGGCAGCCGGAGGGGAAGGTGAACGGGCACGGCGTCTTCGCCTCCCGCACTTGATGCTCCGTCGCGGCTGCGCGCGCCGATGTGCATGGCTGGTGGCCGGGTCGGTTCTGGTCAGGCGGGGACGCTCAGCCGTTGCCGTTCCGCCTCCGCGAGGCGCGCCGAGCGTGTGCGGGTGCCGAAGACGGCCAGGAGCATCGCGCCGAGGAGCCAGGTGCCGGCGATGAAGTAGAAGACGCTCTGGTAGCCGTGGCCGTTGTAGAGCGCGGCGACGATCAGTGGGCCGGCGGCGTTGGACAGGCGGCCGAGGCCGTAGGAGACGCTTGTGCCCAGTGAGCGGCTGCGGGTGTCGAAGAGTTCGGGGGAGTAGGCGTAGGCGAGGGCGGTGTAGCCGCGTTCGAAGAGGTTGACCAGGAAGCCGAACACGACGATGAGGACCGGGTTGAAGGTGAGGCCGTACAGCAGGCCGCAGACCGCGATCACCGTGCCGAAGGCGACCAGGCACCATTTGCGCTCGAACCGGTCGGTGACCAGGGAGGCCAGGTAGCAGCCGAGAGGTGCGCCTACGGTGGTCAGGGCCACGTAGAAGACGGACTTCTCGACGCTGAAGCCCTCCTTGGCCAGCAGGGTGGGTGCCCAGCTGGAGTAGCCGAAGAAGCCGATGGTCTGGGTCATCCACAGCATGGTGAGCAGGAGCGTCGGCAGGAGGTACTTGCGCTGGAGGAGCAGCCGCAACGGTGCCTTCGGTGACGGCTTTCCGGCGACCGGGGGTGCGGGCTGGGGGAGCAGGCCCTTCTCCGCCGCGACGCGTGCCTCGATCTCCCGCAGGGTCGAGTCCGCCGCGGCGTGGTCTCCCCGGCTTTCGAGCCAGCGCGGTGACTCCTTGAGGTGCCTGGTGAACAGGACGAGCAGGATGCCCAGGGAGCCCCAGAGGTAGACCAGTCGCCACGACCAGTCGTTGAGCGGTACGACCGCGCTGGCGAGGAGATTGGTGACGGGGGTGCCGCAGATGCCGATGGCGATGGCGTACGCCTGGTACTTGCCGCGGGTCGCCGACGGGTACATCTCGTTGACGTAGACGACTCCCACGACGGTCATCGCCGACAGGCCGGCCGAGGTCAGGACGCGGAAGACGCCCAGGGACATGAGGTCCCAGGAGAAGACCGCGGCGAAGGAGGAGAGGCCGAAGAAGAGGGTCGTCCACAGCAGGGCCCGTTTGCGGCCCCAGCGGTCGGCGAGTGATCCGGCGACGATCGCGCCGACGAACATGCCGACGAACGACAGCGAGGTGACGTAGGCGATCTGATCGACCGTCACGCCCCAGAGCTTGATCAGTTTCGGTGCGGTGGTGGCGAAGCTGTTGATGTCCGCGAACTCGAAGAAGTACGCGAAGGCGACGGCGAGCAGGGTGACCTTGTGGAAGCGGGATATGGGAAGCCGGTCCAGCCGGTTCAGCGCGTTGGCGTGTTGCATGAGCGGCCCTTGTCGAGGTCGAAGTCGGTCAGCAGGGTCGGGAGTTGGGACGTCAGGCGTCCTCGTCGGGCCAGTACAGGCGCATCGGGTTGGCGACGAGGAGCTTGTGGCGCTGGTCGTCGCTGACCGCCACCTGCGGGACGTGGTCGACGAGGAGGCCGTCGTCCGGCATGTGGTCGGTGAGGTTGGGGTGCGGCCAGTCGGTGCCCCACAGCACTCGGTCGGGGAACTCCTCCACGACGCGGCGGGCGAAGGGGACGACGTCGGTGTAGGCGTGACGTTCGCCGTTGAGGGCGGCCGGTCCCGTGACGCTGAGGCGCTCGGGGCAGGTCACCTTCACCCACACGTCGTTCTCCTCGACGAAGCGCAGGAACCGGGTGAACTCCGGTCCGTCCACCGGCCGGGTCACGTCCGGGCGGCCCATGTGGTCCACCACCAGCGGCACGGGCAACGACCCGAAGAATCCCTCCAATTCGGGCAGGTGGGCGCTCTCGAAGTAGAGGACGACGTGCCAGCCCAGGGGGGCGACCTTCTTGGCGATCGTCTGCAGGTCGTCCTCGGGTGAGGCGTCGACCAGACGCCGTACGAAGTTGAAGCGGACCCCGCGCACGCCCGCCGCGTCGAGCGCGAGCAGTTCGCTCTCGTCGATGTCCGGTCGTACGGTCGCGATGCCGCGCGCCCGGCCGCCCGATGCCCGGACGGCGTCGACCATGGCGCTGTTGTCCGCGCCGTGGCAGGTGGCCTGCACGATGACGTTGCGGGCGACCCCCAAGTGGTCGCGGAGCGCGAACAGTTCGCCCTTGCCGCCGTCGCAGGGCGTGTACTTGCGTTCCGGCGCGAAGGGGAACTCGGCCTGCGGGCCGAAGACGTGGCAGTGGGTGTCGACGGTTCCCGGCGGCAGCCGGAAGGCCGGGGCGGACGGATTCTCGTACCAGTCCAGCCAGCCGGGGGACTTGGGGGCGAGGGTGCTCATGCGCGTCACCGCCCCTGGCGCTTCAGCAGCGCGTCGAGGCGGGGGTACACGGCGCGGGCGTTGTGCTCCTGGACCGCCGCCAGGTCGTCCGCGGGCAGTTTCGCCGCCTCCGCGTAGCGGCGGGTGTCGTCGAAGTGGTGGCCGGTGCACGGGTCCACGTCCCGCACCGCGCCGATCAGCTCCGAGGCGAAGAGGATGTTGCGCGCCGGGATGACGTCGTAAAGGAGGTCGGAGCCGGGCTGGTGGTACACGCAGGTGTCGAAGTAGACATTGCCCAGGACGTGTTCCTCCAGCGGCGGCTTCCCGAGCGCCATCGCGAGCCCACGGAACCGGCCCCAGTGGTACGGCACCGCCCCGCCGCCGTGCGGGATCACCAGGCGCAGGGTCGGGAAGTCCGCGAACAGATCGCCCTGGACCAGTTGCATGAACGCCGTGGTGTCGGCGTTGAGATAGTGCGCGCCGGTGGTGTGGAAGGCCGGGTTGACGCTCGTACTGACGTGGATCATCGCCGGGATGTCGTACTCCACCATCTTCTCGTAGAGCGGATACCACGAGCGGTCGGTGAGCGGCGGGGCGGTCCAGTGGCCGCCCGAGGGGTCGGGGTTGAGGTTGACCGCTACGGCGCCCAACTCCTCTACACAGCGCGTGAGTTCGGGGACGCAGGTGGCCGGATCGACGCCGGGCGACTGCGGGAGCATCGCGGCGGGCACGAAGCGCTCCGGATACAACTGGCTGACGCGGTAGCATAGTTCGTTGCAGATCGCCGCCCAGGCGGCGGAGGTCTCGAAACCCCCGACGTGGTGCGCCATGAACGACGCGCGCGGCGAGAAGACCGTCACGTCGATGCCGCGCTCGTCCATCAGCCGCAACTGGTTCGGCTCGATGCTCTCGCGCAGCTCGTCGTCGCCGATGCGCAGCTCCGCACGGGCGGGGGCGGCCGACGGGTCGGTGAGGGAGGCGATCTGCCGCTTGCGCCACGCCTCCAGGGCCGGCGGGGCGGTCGTGTAGTGACCGTGACAGTCGATGATCATTACGGCGTCCTTCTCGGGCTGCTGGGTGCCGTGCAGCCTGGCCCCGCCCCGCACCGGCGGACGAGAGGGCCCAACGCAGAACTAACCTCCCCTTAACACTCCGGCGGGCACCCGGTCAGTGTGGTCTACATTCGGCTGGACGGGGTCGCCGGAGTGGCCGAAAGGAGGTGGGCGGAGTGCAGATACTGCTGGCCGAGGACGACGACGGCGTGGCCGCGGCGCTCGTGGAGGTCCTCTACGACCACGGCCACGTCACCCGACGCGTCCGCTACGGCCGGGACGTCCTGACCTACCACCGCAGCTCCGACCTGCTCCTTCTCGACCTGGGCCTGCCCGACACCGACGGCCTGGACGTACTGCGCGCCCTGCGCGCGGTCAGTGACATGTCCGTCGTGGTGCTCACCGCCCGCGGCGACGAGCGCTCGGTCGTGCGCGGACTGCGGCTCGGGGCCGACGACTATCTCGTCAAGCCGATACGCCTCGCGGAACTGCTCGCGCGGATCGATGCCGTCACCCGGCGGACCGCGGCGAAAGGCGGCTCGACGGTGCGGACGGTCCGTGCCGGTGACGTCGAGGTGGATCTCGACGCGCGCCGGGTCCGGGTCGGCCGGGCCGAGGTCGAGCTGACCACCAAGGAGTTCGACATCCTCGCCGTGCTGGCCGGACGGGCGGGCACCGCGGTCAGCCGTGAACAGCTCCTGGACGAGGTGTGGGGCGACGCCTACCACTCCGTGTCCCGGTCGCTCGACGTCCACCTCACCCAGCTCCGGGCCAAACTCGCCCGCCCCGAACTGCTCACTACGATCCGGGGCTTCGGCTACCGCTTCGGGGACCTCGGGAACTGAGGAACCGACGCGTGCGCACCCGGGTCCAGGCCGCGCTGCTGCTGTTCGTCGTGATCGCGGTGGCCGCGTTCGCCGTACCCCTGCTGCTGTTCACCGCGTCCGACCGCACGCAGCAACTCGTCCTCGCCCGCAGCGCGGACCTCGACCGCTTCGCCTCCCTCATGGACCAGGCCGCGCAGACCGGCGACACCTCGGCCGTCACCGCCGAGGCGCGCCGCTACACCCAGCTGTACGGCGAACCGCTCGTCGTCACCGACACCCGCCGCAGACCGATCGTCCAGACCGGCGGGATGCGCGCCGCCGACCCCGCCGTCGGTCGGCTCCTCGACGCGGCGCTGCGCAACCAGACCGCACACCCCACCGACGCACTGCGTCCCTGGTCGAAGGGGTCCCGGATGTTCGCCGAGCCCGCGGGCACCGGGACCCGGGTCTCCGGCGCCGTCGTGCTCCGGGCCTCGGTCGACACGGCGGCGGAGGACATCACCCGGCGCTGGGCCGCCGTCGTCGCGGGAACCGCTCTGGTGGCCGTCGCCTGCACGGTCCTCGCGCGGGCCGCGACGCGGTGGGTGGTCAGCCCGCTGCGCCGCTTGGACCGCGCGGTCGGACAACTCGCCGCGGGACTCCCGCCCGAACAGACCCGGGCCGGCGGCCCACCGGAACTGCGCCAGCTCGCGACCGGCTTCAACCGCATGGCGCGTACGGTCACGGCGGCACTGGAACAGCAGCGCCGACTCGTCGCCGACACCTCCCATCAGATGCGCAACCCCATGGCCGCGCTCCGGTTGCGCGTCGACGCCCTGCACCGCCACCTGCCCGCGTCCGCCGACCGCACGTACACGGGCGTGACCACCGAACTCGACCGCCTGGAGACCCTGCTCGACGACCTGCTGACCCTCGCCACCGCGGAACACCGGGCCGGGGAACTCGCCGTGACCGACGACTCCGGCGCCCACTGCGACGCCACGGTGGTCGCGACCATGCAGTACCGGCTGTGGGAGCCGGTCGCCCACCGCGCAGGCACCCGCCTCACCCTCCACACCGACGAGACCCCGGTCATGGTCGCCTGCACGGACCACGAACTCGCCCAGATCACGGACATCCTCCTGGACAACGCCATCAAGTACGCGGGCCCCGAAGCCGAGATCTCCCTGCGCTGCACCGCCGAAGGACCGCACACGGCCCTCACGGTGACAGACGACGGACCCGGCCTGACCCCGGAGGAACTCACCCAGGCCACCACGAGATTCTGGCGCTCCGGCCGACAACGGCAGGACGGGACGGCCGGTACGGGCCTGGGGCTGGCCATCGTCGAACAGCTCCTGGCGGGCCGGGGCGGCCGACTGGAACTGGGGCCGGCGCGACCGCGAGGACTGCGGGCCACAGCGGTTCTGCCGTGTGCCGTGGCCGGTGCGGCCGACTCCGGGAACGGCGGTGCGGGATGAACGGCCACAGCCACGCCCGTCGCCCGCCGCACGAGACGACCGCGGCCCGCCGTGATCCGCGCGGCGGCACACGATGACCCGCCCTGTCGCCCGCTGCACCCTGCTCCGCGCGGCCCTCGGCGCGACGACCGCCGCCGTGCTCGGGGGCGCGCTCACGGGCGACGCCTCCGGGCAGCGGCCCGGACCGAGTGGTGTCCTGCGCTTCGCGACCGGAGAACCCACGGCCTTCTACGAGGCTTTCGGCCGCCTTCTCGCCGCCGAGGTCACGGCGGCGTACCCGCGACTGAGCTGCCGCGTCCGCACCACCCCGGGCAGCCTCACCAACATCGAACTGCTCCGCGACCGCCGCGCCGACCTCGCGCTCGTCCTCACCGACACCGCGCGGGCGGCCCAGGGCACCGCCCTCTTCCCACACCCCGTTCCCCTGCGGGCGATCGGCAGGCTGTACGAGACCTATCTTCAGTTCGTGGTCCGCGCCGACTCGCCCGTGCGTACGGTGGCCGACCTGGCCGGACACGCTGTGTCGCTCGGCGCTGCTGGTTCGGGCGCGGCCGTGCTCGGCGAACAGATCCTGCACGCCGCGGGTCTGTCGCCGGGCACCGAGGTCGCCGTACGCCATCTGCCGCTGGCCGACGCGGCCGACGCCCTGCGGGCGGGCTCGGTCGACGCGTTGCTCGTCGCGGGCGGCGTACCGCTGCCGGTTCTGTCCGAGCTGGACGACCGGTTCGGTCTGCGGTTCCTGCCGTTGGCCGGCCTGCTGCCCCGGCTCGGCGGACCGGGCGGCCAGGCGGCCTCGGGCCTGGAAGAGGTGTCCTTGCCGCAGGGCGCGTACCGGGTGGCGGGCGGGGTCGCCACCATCGGGGTGTCCAACCTGCTGGTGTGCCGCCCCGAGCTGCCCCGCGGTGTGGCCGAGGCGCTCACCCGTCTGCTGGTCCTGCGCGCGAGCGACCTCGTTCCCCGCAACGCCGTCGGTACCCAGTTCCTCGACGTCCGTAGCCTCATCGGGACGGGTGCCATCCCTCTGCACCCGGGGGCGGTCGCGGCGTACCGCGCGCTGCACGGCTGAAGTCCGGACGACCTGCCGGTGTACCGCGGTACCAGTCACCAACGGTGATCTGCGCGCTGAGCGACTCCGTGATCCCGATGATCGCCGGACGGGCCCTGCAGGGACTGACCGCCGGTGTCATCCCGCTCGGCATCAGCATCATGCGCGACGTGCTGCCCGCCGAGCGGCTCGCCGGGGCGACCGCGCTGATGAGCGCGAGTCGACGGTCCGCACCGGGGGACGCTTCGACCTCATCGGCTCCTTCGGTTGGCGGTCGGCCTGGTCTGCCTGCTGCTGGCCGTCTCCAAGGGCAGCGACTGGAGCTGGACGAGCGCCCCCACGCTCTGCCTGTTCACCACCGCGCTCCTCGCCCTGCCCGCCTGGGGCCTCTACGAGCTGCGCACCACGCAGCCGCTGGTGGACCCGCGAACCACCGCCCGCCGCCAGGTCCTGGTCACCAACCTCGCCTCGGTGGCGATGGGCTTCTCGATGTTCGCGATGTCCCTGGTGCTGCCGCAGGTGCTCCAGCTTCCCCAGGCCACCGGCTACGGCCTCGGCAGGTCGATGCTGACCGTCGGTCTGGTACTGGCGCCGCAGGGCCTGGTCATGATGGCCATGTCCGCCGTATCGGCGCGCCTCACCCAGGCCAAGGGCCCGAAGCTCACCCTGATGTGCGGTCCCGTCATCGTTGCCGCCGGGTACAGCCTGAGCCTCGTGATGTTGCCCCAGCTCTGGCACTTCACTCTGATCGCCTGCACCATCGGCGCCGGTATCGGCTTCGCCTACGGCGCCATGCCCGCCCTCATCATGGCCGCCGTGCCCGCCTCCGAGACGGCCGCCGCCAACAGCCTCAACACCCTGATGCGGTCCCTCGGGACCTCCTTCGCCGGCGCCATCGACGGTGTCGTCCTCGCGCAGATGACCACCGAATTCGGCGGCAGTGCGCTGCCGTCCGAGAACGGGTTCAAGGTGGTCATGGCCATCGGCGCGGGCTCGGCCCTCCTCTCCCTCGCCGTCGCCTTCCTCCTCCCGCGCCACGACGCCGCCGCCCGGGAGGCGCCGGCCGCCGACGACCCGGTCGACAGTGCGGGCGTCACCGAAGCCCACGCCTGAGGCACCGCGAACCGACTTCACGCCCCTCGCCGGAGGGCCGACGAAGAAGACCTGCATCGCTTGACTCAAGCAGGGAAAAGAGACTCCTCTGAAAGGAAGATCCCGTGAACGCGCTCCTCTACTCTCGCCCCACCCTGTGGTTCCTGTTCCTGTTCAATTTCACCGTCGCCGCTGCCGCCCCCTTTGTAGTAGATGGCATCCAGGGCCTCTCACCAGCGTCGGCATGGGCGTCGCGGCCCTCGGTGCGGGCACCGGTCTCCTCCGCAGCCGCAGCCGACACGCCTGACCGCCACGTCCTCAACCGCCGACCCGTAACTCGACTCCGCGGCGAATTACTGCCTTCTCCAAAACCTAAGCTTGCGCGTTGTGTATCTCCACAGGGGATATCCCCACAGGCGCGCGCCCTGTCCGAACGGGCAGGCAGTCCAGTCAGGAGCGGTCATCTGGCGCGACTCTGTGAGTCTGTTATCGATTTCCTGAAGAACGGATGATTCCAAAGCGTTCTCCTTGCTCAGCTTCCTCGGCCGGGACTACCGTCCCAGGAAAGCTTTGAGACCGGTCGTTCCATTAACTCGGTCGAGTTGCCCGAAGAGAAGCCAATCGGAGGATCCCTTGACCCCGGAAAAGACACAGCGCCCCCGTGGCGGAACGGTGAGCCGACGTCTGTTCCTCGGCGGCACGCTGGCCGCCGCCGCAGGAGTGGGCGCCCTCGCCGGCGGCGCGAACCCGGCCTTCGCGGCCACCGCCGCGTCGTCCTCCACCACGTCGGGCGGGGCCGGACCGCTGCCCGGCCCCGTGCGGACCTCCACCGGCCTGCTCTCCGGGACCGCTGCCCAGCTCTCCGGTGTAACCGCCTACCTGGGCATCCCCTACGCGGCCTCGACCGCCGGGGCGAACCGCTGGCGGCCACCGCAGCCCGCCGCGTCCTGGTCGGGTGTGCGCAAGGCCGACGCCTTCGGTGACATCCCCCCGCAGCCGTCGATGGGACCCGGTGGTTCGACCTCCACCCCGGCGCAGAGTGAGGACTGCCTGAACCTCAACGTGTGGACCGCGGCGTCGTCCTCGCGCGAGCGCCGCCCGGTGTTCGTCTGGATCTACGGCGGCCGTTTCTCCATGGGTTCCGGAGCGGACCCCACCTTCGACGGAGCGGGCCTGGCCGCCAAGGGTCTGGTCGTGGTGACCCTCAACTACCGCGAAGGCGCCCTCGGTTTCCTGGCCACCCCCGAACTGACCGCCGAGGACGCGCACGGCTCCTCCGGGAACTATGGGCTGCTGGACCAGATCGCGGCGCTGAAGTGGGTGCAGCGCAACATCCGTGCCTTCGGCGGCAACCCGGACCAGGTGACGATCGCCGGGCAGTCCGCGGGGTCCGCCTCCGTCCTGGAGCTGGTGTACTCCCCGCTGGGCAGGGGGCTGTTCCACGGGGCCATCGCGGAGAGCGGGGCGCGCTCCCCGCACGATCCCGAGACCGCCGGGCTGGCCACCTCCTACCGCCCGACCCTCTCCGGGGCTGAGGCACAGGGCACCGCCTACCTCGCGGCCCTCGGAGTCAGCACCGTCGCCGAGGCCCGCGCCCTGGACTACAGCAAGGTGATCGCGGGCGAGAACGCCAACGACACGACGGTGACCGCACCGATGAATGGCAACCCACCGCTGTTCCGCCCGGTGCTGGACGGTTATGTGCAGCCCCGCAGCTACCAGGAGGCGCTCGCCCGCGGCCTGCACAACGACGTCCCGATCATCACCGGCAACAACAAGGACGAGAGCGGCGCCACCCCCACCGCGGACACGACACTGGCCGCTTACCAGGCGATGGCCAAGGCCAAGTACGGCTCGCTGGACGACCGGTTCCTGGAGCTCTACCCGGCGAGCACCGACACCGAGGCCTGGGAGCAGACCAACGCCTCCGCCCGGGACAGCTCCCGCGTCTCCACCACGCTGTGGGCCACCGAGTGGCTGAGCAAGGCCAAGAGCCCGGTGTTCACCTACTTCTGGACGCACGCCCCGCCGGGTCAGGACCGGGGCGCCTACCACGGCTCGGAGATCCAGTACGTCTTCGACAACCTCTACTCCAGCGGCAGCGGGTGGACCGACACCGACCAGAAGATCGCCGACACCCTCTCCGACTATGTGGTCAACTTCGCGACCCACGGCGACCCCAA
Source organism: Streptomyces hokutonensis (assembly GCF_000376565.1). Classification (GTDB taxonomy): domain Bacteria; phylum Actinomycetota; class Actinomycetes; order Streptomycetales; family Streptomycetaceae; genus Streptomyces; species Streptomyces hokutonensis. The sequence continues at coordinate 149,710 of NZ_BARG01000018.1, forward strand.
CGGCAGGGGCCTGACCCGCTGGCAGCCCACCCGCCCGGGCCGCCACACCACCATGGAACTCGGCGACAACTGGGGCGCCATCGCCGACGCCACCGGCGAACAACTGGACTTCTACGTCAAGGACTACTTCCCCAGTCAGCCGGCCTGGTGACTCTCCCGCCAGATTCGACCAACCGGTCCTAAATGCCGGAGAACGGGATCGATGTTTCGCCGTACAGGGCCACATCATAGGAAGTTGAGAGGAACTGGAGAGCCCGGATCCTGATTGCGGCGTGATAGACAAAGAGTCTGAATTGGCCTTCTCTCCTTCTCCGTAAACCGAGGAGTTCCTCCGCTCATGCGCAAGAACCTTGCCCTCGCAACCGGCGCCGTTCTGTCGGCGACTCTCGTCGTCAGCGGCTGCGGTTCAAGTGATTCCACATCGTCGTCGAGCCCCTCGGCGCAGCAGAGCAACAGCCAGGGGGGCTCGGGGGGCATGGGGATGCAGCAGGTTACGGCAGTCAACCTCAACACCGACGGGGCAAGCCCGGGCGGCGCCAACACCGCTGCGGTCGTCACGGCGGTGAAGGCGTTCCTGGCCACGTTGGACGACACCGAGCGGAAGAAGGTCGAGTACGACTTCTCGGACAACAAGTCGCGGCAGACCTGGTCGAACTTCCCCGCGACCACCGTGCCCCGCGAGGGCATCGAGATGTCCGCCCTCACCACCGCGCAGCAGAAGGCCGCCGACGCCGTGCTCCAGGTCGCTCTCAGCCCCAGCGGCGCCCAGGAGGACGCCGACATCCGGAAAGCCGACAACGAGCTGAACCGGCTCGGGGGCCAGGGCGCGGACGGCTTCGGCAGCCTGAAGGACTACTACTTCGCCGTGTACGGAACGCCCTCGACGACCCAGCCGTTCATGGTCCAGTTCGGCGGGCACCACCTGGCCCGCAACCTCACCTACAACGGCGACAAGGTCAGCCAGACCCCGCAGTTCGTCGGCTCCGAGCCGACCTCGTTCAAGTCCGACGGCACCACGGTCGAGCCGGTCAAGGCCGAGTCGACGGCCATGTTCGCCATGCTGGCGGGGCTCGACGCCAAGCAGAAGAAGGCTGCGGAGATCACCTCAGGCACGTTCGACGACCTGGTCATGGGCCCCGGCAAGGACTCGGGCACCTTCCCCGCCTCCGAGGGGCTGCTGGCATCACAGCTGACCGCCGCCCAGAAGAAGCTGGTCACCGCGGCGATCAAGACCTACGCCGGCGACCTCAACGACACGGCCGCCGCCAAGCTGATGGCCAAGTACGAGTCCGAGCTGGACAAGACCCGCATCGGCTGGTCCAACAACACCGGCCCGACCGACGAGAACAGCTATATCCGTATCGACGGCCCCAGCGTGTGGATCGAGTTCATCAACACCCGCAGCCAGAGCACACCCAACATCCACTACCACTCGGTCTACCGGGACAAGACCAACGACTACGGCAGCAGCAAGCCGAAGTGACCATGCCCGCCCTCGCACATTCCCGCTCCCGGCGCGGCCCTCTCCGCAGGTGTGCGGCCCGCGCCGGGACACTGCTCACGTGTCTCGCGGCCCTGACGGCCGTCCTGACGGTCACGGAACCGACGCGCGCGAGCGCCCACCCCCTCAGCACCACCGCGATCCTGCTCGACGCGGCACCGGACCAGGTGACCGGCGAGGTGGAACTCCCCATCGACCGGCTCGCCATCGCCCTCGACCAGCCCCTCACCCCGAAGACCGTCGTCAATCCGGCCAAGCTCGAAGAGCTGCGCCGCTACGTGCTCGGCCACACCTCGGCGGCCGACTCCGACGGCACACGGTGGACCACCGCGGTCAGCGGCGGCCGGGTCCGGCGGATCGACGGCGTCGACCACCTGGTCTTCGACCTGATGCTGAGGCCGCCGACCGGCACGGTCCACGACTTCCGGCTCACCTACGACGCGATCGTGCACCACCTGCTGTCCCACCAGATCCTCGTCTCGCTGCGCCCCGACGGCTCCCACAGCTACACGACCGTCGGCGTGCTCGACTGGCAGCAGCACACGCTCGCAATACCGGCCGCCGGCGCCTCCACCGAGCACGGTTTCGCCGCCGCCGTGCACCTGGGCATCCGGCACATCGCCGAAGGCGCCGACCATCTGCTCTTCCTCATCATGCTCCTGCTCCCCGCACCGCTCCTCGCCCGCCGCGGCCGCTGGGTACGCGCCGACGACCTGCGCCGTAGCTGCCTCCGTATCGTGCATGTGGTCACCGCCTTCGCCATCGGGCACTCCATCACCCTCGCGCTGGCCGCCCTCGGCTACATCAGCGCTCCCACGCGCGTCGTGGAAAGCCTGATCGCCCTGTCCATCCTGGTCTCCGGCATCCACGCCATCCGGCCCCTCGTCCCCGGCGGCGAAGCGTGGATCGCCACCGGGTTCGGGCTCATGCACGGCCTCGCCTTCGCCGCGCTCCTCGGTGACCTCGACCTCGGCCGCGGATCCCTCGTCACCACCCTCCTCGGCTTCAACCTCGGCATCGAACTGACCCAGCTCATGGTCGTCGCCCTACTCATGCCGTCCCTGCTGATCCTCAGCAGAACCCGGATCTACCCGGCGGTTCGCCTCACCATCGCGACGATCGGCATCGTGCTGGCCGCAGCGTGGCTCGCCGAGCGCACCACCCTGCTGGCGAACAACCCGCTCAACCACGTCACCGACGCGCTCATCGCCCATCCATTCCTTGTCGCCGGAACCCTCGCGGCCGTCGCGGCGGCCAGCTGGTCTATGCCCGACCTGCGCACGACCAGGGGACCGGAGGGCTCAGCCGCGAGGTGATTCGTCGAATCACCGCAGAAGGCCGCCATCTACCGGTGAAGGTTTAGGCCTGGCTGGATAGCAGAACATGGCCATCACGAAATGCGGAAAATCTACAGCGGTAGATGTAGATATTGGGGATCGCGGGGGGGGGGGGTAATCTCTTGCCTGTAGCCAGGAAGTCAGGAAGGTGCGGCAGACACGAACTGCCGTGCATGCAGGACGCAGGTAGTGGCACGGCAGTGGAGTGGCGGGGCCGGAAGGTTCTCGGGGTCTTCTCGCTGGCTGCCGGGCCGGGCGGCTCGACGGAGCCGTCGCAGTACGCACGATTGCAGGCATGAACAGACAGAAGGAAGCGAAGGAGGCTGACGCCATCAGGATCGCCCGGGCGGAGACAGTCGGCCCGGGTACCGCAGGCCCCGGAACGGAAGGTGGTCCCACGGTCACGCAGACGCGATCCCCGCACGCATCTCCCTCTCACGGGAGAGCGAGCGGAAAGACAACGCCGGTATCGCAGTAAGCCGGCGGATGGTGTTGAAAATCCCTCGGGGCCTTGGTGCCGTACGGCGCCAAGGCCCCCTGATGTGTTTCCGTGAAACGAGGTGCGAATGACAGCAGAAGACTCTCTCAGCCGTATCGACGACGACGACTACCCCGCCCACACGATGGGGCGGGCGGCCGAACTGCTCGGCACAACGCCCGCCTTCCTGCGGGCGATCGGTGAAGCCCGCCTGATCACGCCCCTGCGCTCGGAGGGCGGCCACCGTCGCTACTCCCGCTACCGGCTGAAGATCGCCGCTCGCGCCCGCGAACTCGTCGATCAGGGCATGCCGGTCGATGCCGCCTGCCGCATCATCATCCTCGAAGACCAGCTCGAAGAAGCCCGGCGCATCAACGAAGAACACGCCAACGCCGCCGACCCCCATCGTGCGGCGGAGACCTGACCTGCCTTTCCGGCCCGAAAGCCCGAAGCGCCGGGCTCCGACGATGACGTCGTCGGAGCCCTTCTGTGTTCCCGCCGTTCCTTGGCCGCGGTGGCGGTCGGCGCCTGTGGCGGCCTGGAACGGTCAGGCGGGCTGGGTGAGTTCGGCGCGGCCGAACAGCAGCGCGTATCCGGATGGGAGCTGGGCCAGGATGCGGTCCATGAGGCTGGGGCCGGCCAGGCAGCCGACGACGGCGAGGACGGCTCCGGTGTTCCAGCGGGCGGTCGCGGGGGTGGCGCCTGTCCGGGCGGCCAGATCCTTGACGAAGCCCCAGCCGGTGAGCGGTTGGGGGGTCGGGATCTGGCCGGTGAGGTCGAGTGCGGCCTCCACGGGCAGGCAGGCGGCGAGTTCGACGCGTTCGTCGCCGGTGAGCTGGCGGCCCAGGGCCTCCAGCACGGCGCGCGTGACGTCCTCGGCCTGCTCCCGGGTGGGGTAGGCACCCTCGTAGCGGATCCTTTCCAGCATCTGGTGAAACGTCATGCCGGGCCGGGCGGAGGCCGGTTCACGCAGCGGAAGCATGGGGAAGTGGTGCCTTTCTCGTGCGATGGGCTTGTCGCCAGTGGGAAGAGCCGGCCGGATCGGGACCGGCCGGCTGTGTGGGCGGGGCGCGTGTCGGGGTTCAGGTGTGCTCGGGGCGGCCGAAGAGGAGGTCGTAGCCCGGGGGGAGCTGGAGCAGGATGCGGCGGGTGAGTTCCTCGCCCGCCGCATCGGCGGTCACGCTCAGTACGGCGCCGACGCCCCAGGCCGCGGTCTGTTCGGTGGCTCCCTCGATCCATGCCGCGGTCGCCCGCAGGAACCGCTCGGGCGGGAGGGGTTCGGTGGCCCGCAGCGGGTTGAGAAGGATCAGGGCGAAGGTTTCCGGGAGCCGGGCGGCCAGCTCGGCCCTGACCTTGCCCACCAGATGCGCGCCAAGCAGTGCGAGAACGGTGCGCGCGGCCCTCTCTGCTTCCTGGGGTGTGGTGTACTCGCCGCGTTCCCGCACGTGGTCGAGGAATGCTTCCCAGCGCATGGCCACCCGTGCCCCTTCTGCGTCGTTGTGCGAGGGAGGTAGCGCGGAGGACGGCAGTTGAGGGGGAGATCGATGCCCGTCCTCCGCCGTCGGTGCGGTCGAGGGAACTGGCTCCTCAGTCGCTGATCTGCCGGGGCTCGGACTGGCCGCCGATGGTGATCCTGCGGGGCTTGGCGCGCTCGGCGATCGGGATCCGCAGGGTCAGCACGCCTGCTTCGTAGTCGGCCGTGATGCGCTCGGTGTCCAGGGTGTCGGCCAGCACCAGCTGACGGGAGAAGACACCCAGCGGCCGCTCGGAGAGCTCCATCTGCACGTCGTCGGCCTTCGTGACCGGGCGGCGCTCTGCCTTGACGGTGAGCATGTTCCGCTCGACGTCGATGTCGATCGCGTCCTTCGCCACACCGGGCAGGTCGAGGGCGATCACGTACTCCTCGCCCTCGCGGTAGGCGTCCATCGGCATCGTCGAGGGCCTGGACCAGGTGCCGGTCACACCTGTCAGCTGCTGGGCGAGCCGGTCGAGTTCGCGGAACGGGTCGGTGCGCATCAACATCGCGAAAACACCTCCACAGGTCTGGCAGGAACTGCCAATGCGCTTCGTCTGACACCGTTGTAACATGTCATCCAAACGATGACAAGCAAAGTGTCATCCAAACGATGACGACTGAGAGGATCTTCATGGATGCCTCCCCCGAGCCCCGTGACCCCACCTCGTTCTTCGCCGCCGCGGCAGCGCTGAACACGATCAACGAGGCCGTCCACACCGCCCAGAACTCGCAGACCCCGCCACCCGCCGAGGGCGGGCAGGCCAGTTCCGAGGAGGCCCTGGCCGCCTTGCTCATGCTGCGCGAACTACGCGAGCAGCTCGCGGGGTGGGAACCCGGACTCATCGAGGCGGCCCGCGCAGCGGGCTCCAGCTGGGCCGACCTCGCCCACCCCCTGGGCGTCGCCAGCCGCCAGGCCGCCGAACGCCGCTACCTGCGCGTACGCCCCGGAACACCCGGCACCACCGGCGAACAGCGCGTACAAGCCACCCGCAACCGCCGCGCCGCCGACCGCACCCTCACCACCTGGGCCCGCGCCAACGCCGCCGACCTGCGTCAGCTCGCCGGCCAGATCACCGCCCTCACCGACCTCCCCGCCCAGGCCCACACACCCGTGGCTCGCCTCACGGAAGCCCTCGCCGACAACGACGCCGCCAACCTCATCGCCCCACTCGCCGCCACCCACACCCACCTCACGGCCAACCACCCCGACCTCGCAGCCCGCATCACCACCTTCACGCACCACGCCGACCAACTCGGCCAAACCGGCAGCGACCACCGCCGAACCACCACCTGACGTCCCGAACCGACGGCCCCACAGGACAACACGACGATCCCGACAGGGCCCAGGACAGGTGCCGACGAGGCGACCGGGCTGCGGACGTCGAGGAATTGCGTGCCGATCGCGTCGCGGGGGCGGCCGGAGCGGCTCATCAGCAGCGCTGTGGGCTCACAGGTGGAGTCGGTCGGCGAGCATCGCCATGGCGAGTTCGGCCCGTGAACCGTGCCGTGTGTGCGAACCGTCGGTTCTCGACGCTCTTCGCTGGCTGGAGGGCCTTCGCGACCGGGCCGCGGACCTAGAAGTAGTGTTTGCGCCCGCCGATCTTGCGACCGCTCGCCCCGAGAATCCAGAGGACCGCGCCGACCACGACGAGCACGCTGCCCACGGTGGTCAGGAGGGATATACCGACCAGCAGGCCGATGATGAGCAGGATGGCGCCAAGGACGATCATTTTGGTTCCGATCTTCAGATTCCTCGGTGTGGGCCAGAGCCCGGCCGGCCGCACTGTCGGCGGCTGCCAGATCCCTGTCGTGCCACCTACGTGTGCCCCGGTCTCCGCCGACAACGCCACGGTCCTTGAACCCCCCGTCCCGGATTCCTTACCGGGCCGGGCCAGCAGCGGGCGTGTACGCCGACGTACGGCGCCATCCGCTGTCCGCCGCTCGCCCGGCAGGTCCAGGAACGGGACCGGTCGGCGTGCGCATCGAGGCCGATGGACGGGTCAGAGGAAGCGTCGTATCGGCAGGACGGCCGTCTCCATGACGCGCTGGATCAGCGCGCGTCGCTTCCACCGGCCGGCACTGATGAGTTCGCTGTGCTCAAGGTCTTCCGTGAAGTGGCGGTCCAGCGTCGCGGTGAACGTGGGATCCAGCACGGCGAGCATGACCTCTTCGTCGTGGTCGAGGGAGCGACGGTTGAAGTTCGTCGAGCCGATGAGCGCCGTGGCCCTGTCGACGGTGACGACCTTGGTGTGGAGCATGGTCGGCTGGTAGTGGTAGATCTTCACCCCGCATGCGGTGAGCTCCTCGTAGTAGCGTCGGCCCGCGAGTTGGCAGACCCGCTTGTCGGTGTACGGGCCCGGCAGCAGGATCTCCACCTCGACACCTCGGCGGGCCGCGGCGCACAGCAGCTCGATGAAATTCGCGTCGGGTGCGAAGTAGGCGGTGGCCAGCCGGAGCCTTTCCTCGACCGTCTCGATCATCACGCGGAACAGGGTCTGCATGTCCTGCCAGCCGAAACTGGCCGAGCCCCGCACCACCTGTACCACGGCATCGCCCCGGGGGATGTGGTCGGTGAACCGGTCGCGGTCGTCGAAGAGTTCGTCGTGGCACTCGGCCCAGTTCTGGGCGAAGGCGGCGGCCAGCCCGTCCACGGCGGGTCCGCGCACCTGGACGTGGGTGTCGCGCCATTCCTCCGGGCTGCGCGCGTCGCCGCACCATTCCTCGGCGATGCCGACGCCGCCGGTGAAGACGGTCTCCTCGTCGACGACAAGGACCTTGCGGTGACAGCGATGGTTCTGCTTCAACGGAGACAGGTACAGCGGCTTGCGGAACCAGGCCACCTGCACCCCGGCCCGCTCCATCGCCTCCAACTGGTCCTTCTCGATGAGCCGGCTCCCGAAGCCGTCCAGCAGCAGCCGTACGCGCACTCCTTCCCGCGCCCGCTCCGCGAGCGCGTCGGCGAACTGCCGGGCGATGTCCCCCTTCCAGTACACGAACGTCATCATGTCCACGGTGTGGCGGGCGGAACGGATCCGGCCCAGCATGGCGCCGAAGATCTCGTCCCCGTTGCGCAACGGGAACAGCGCGTTGCCTTCCGTGGCCGCGATCCCTATGAGCCGCTCCAGCCGGCGTCTGGTGCGCCGGGCCCGATCGGCGAGGACGCCACCGACGTCCTCCGCGCCGCCGGCCTCATCGGACCTGACGGTTCCCGCCGTTTCGGCGGCTGCGACGGCTGCGTTCTGCGTGTTCGGCATGGCTGCACCTTTCCTGGACACCGAGTTGGGAGACAGAACCCGGATGCCCTCGTACTTCGCGGGCATCCGGAATGGCATGGCTACTGGATCGGCAACGGCACGGGGACAGGGACAGGCCCGCCGTGCGGCGAACAGCAAGATGGTCGCGGCGGCGGCCCGTGCGGGGTTCGTCGCCCGCGGGGTCATCTACGTACTGATCGGCGTCCTCTCCCTGCGGATCGCCTTCTCCGGCGGGGGTGAGCAGGCCGACCGGGGTGGCGCGATCGCCGAGATCGCCCAAAAGCCCTTCGGTACCGTGCTGTTGTGGTTGCTGGGGATCGCTCTGGCCGGGATGTCCCTGTGGCGGCTGTCCGAGGCCGCCTTCGGGCAGGCGGGCCCCGACGGCGACAAACCGGGCAAGAGGGCGATGGCGGCGGGCCGTTTCGTCTTCTACGGCTTCGTGTCGTACTCCGTGCTCTCCTACGCGGCCGGGGACAAGGGCAGCGGCAGCGGCAGTTCCGACAAGAACTCCCAGGACGTCACGGCGAAGGCGCTGGACTGGCCCGGCGGGCAGTGGATCGTCGGCATCGCCGGTGCCGCGGTGACCGCTGCCGGCCTGTGGATCGCCGTCCGGGCGATCCTGCGCAAGTTCGAGAAGCACCTCAAGATGACGGAGATGTCCCCGAAGACCCGTCAAGTCGTCACCTTCCTGGGCGTGTTCGGCGGCACGGCCCGCGGCATCGTCTTCGCCACCGCGGGAGGCTTCGCCATCACCGCGGCCGTCCAGCACGAGCCGGGCAAGGCCAAGGGCATGGACGACACCCTGCGAACGTTCGCCGACACCCCGGCGGGCCCCTTGCTGCTGATGGTGATAGCGATCGGCCTCATCGCCTTCGGGGTCTTCTCCTGGGCCAACGCACGCTGGCGCGACGTCTGAACTGCGGTACTACGCGATACACGCCGCCGACGCGGCGCGTGCAGCCAGGGGCACGCGAATCACCACGCGTCGGACTCGCCAAGGACAGGTTGGGTCCGGATACGTTCAGGCTGCGGGGCTCCGCCTGAGTCCGCTCTGGCCGACAGGGGCAAGGACACTGTGCAGTCCGGCAAGCCCCGTGACCAGTGTGAGGCGGTCGTCCAGGGGCATCGCTTCGATGGCCGAGGTCAGCTTCCCTTCGCGCTCGGCGCGAATCTGCTGCAAGTGGCGTCTGCCGGCGGTTGTCAGACGCAGAGTCACCTCACGTCCGCTGTCGGGGCTGGGCAGGCGCTCGATGAATCCGGCCGCCTGAAGGCGGTCGCAGAGCCGGCTGACGGAGGGCGGGGCGGCGCGCAGGAGTTCGCCGAGCGCCCGCATACGTATGCCGTCGTTGCGGTCCACCAGGCACATCAGGCGTAGCTGGGAGCTGGAGACCGAGCCCGTGGTGACGGTGTCGCGTGCGTGCTCCCAGAGCAGGTCGAGCATTTCGACGACATCGCTCGCCGAGAGAATCGCGTCCCGTGCGAGCCGGTGGGTGTCGGAGTTGCCGGCTCTCGGGAACCGGCCGATCACCGTACCTCGACGGTCCGAGTACAAACAGTTCTTCGCAGAGCTCAAGGCCGGGGGCAGCCCTCGTGCCCCGGGCCGAAAGGCTCCGGGACAGCTCAGTGTCGGCATCCGTCGAGAACTCAGGGAGGTAGCAGACCATGATCACCAAGAGGAGGGCCTACGGTCATGCTGCGACGAGCCCTGCTCTGGGCGGTGTGCACGTGATGTGCACGGCGTCTCGTCGCGTGGAACGCTGGCACAGGTCAGAGGCCGTTTTCGGCAGTCTCGTCACTGTCCCCGGCGTACGGCCCGGCTCGTCTGCTGGCGGGGTTCTGACCTGGATGTGTGGATCCGGCCGCTCTGAATGCCCAGGCCGAGACGGAGCGTCGGGAAGAACAGCGTCACACTGCGGCGCACGCGGAAACCCTGTGGTTCACGGGGCTGTTGGTGCTGGAAGGGCCGCTGTGCCGCAATGGACTGTTCCGCTGCGCACAACCTTCTGGAGAGCCGCCGGTCTGAAAGGACACACACCTGCGCGAGCTACTGGGGGGTAGTCATGCGACGGATAGGTATTGCGCTGGCCGCGACAATGCTGGCGGGCGGCGGGCTGTTGGCCGGCACGGTTCCGGCGGTGGCCGCGCCGACGGCCGTGGACTGTGCCGTGACGTGGGGAAGCCTGGACAAGTCCGGTGACTCCGTTGCCTCCAGGCGACTGGCCGACGTAAGGGCCGGACAGCACGAGTGCTTCGACCGTCTGGTCTTCGACGCCCAGGGCACGGCGGCCGGCCCGATCGGCTACACGGTCCGCTACGTCGACGTACTGCACCAGGACCCGAGCGACGTCGTGGTTCCGATCAAGGGCGGAGCCATTCTGGAGATCTCGCTGTTCTCCTCGCGCTACGACCCGGCGACCGGACAGCCCTACCCGCCGCTTCCGTCCGTCGACGTCACCGGGTACCGGACCTTCCGGGAGTTCAAGGTCACAGGCGGCTCCGAGGGATACACCCAGGCCGGACTGGGCGTCCGCGCCCGGCTGCCGTTCCGGGTCTTCCAGACGGCCAACCATCTCGTGGTGGACGTGGCTCACACCTGGTGACCCCGTACGGCCCGACTCGTCCGTCAACAGGGCTCCGACCTGGCCTTATGGGCCGGGTCGGAGCCCTGCACGCGTTGTGTGCCGGTTACAGCGCGGCGCGTTCCTTCAGCGGTTCCCACCAGGCGCGGTTGTCGCGGTACCACTGCACCGTCTCCGCGAGGCCCTGCTCGAAGGCCTTGCGGGGCTCGTAGCTGAGCTCCTCGCGGATCTTCGTGCAGTCCACCGAGTAGCGGCGGTCGTGGCCCTTGCGGTCGGTGACGTACTCGACGCTGGTCTCCCAGTCGGTGCCGCAGGCCTCGAGGAGGAGGCCGGTGAGCTCCTTGTTGCTGAGCTCGGTGCCGCCGCCGATGTTGTAGACCTCGCCGGCCCGGCCCTTGGTGCGCACGAGTTCGATGCCCTGGACGTGGTCGTCGATGTGCAGCCAGTCGCGGACATTGCCGCCGTCGCCGTACAGCGGGACCTTCTTGCCGTCGAGGAGGTTGGTCACGAAGAGCGGGATGACCTTCTCGGGGAAGTGGTGGTGCCCGTAGTTGTTCGAGCAGCGGGTCACGCGGACGTCCAGGCCGTGGGTGCGGTGGTAGGACAGCGCGATCAGGTCGCTGGACGCCTTCGCCGAGGAGTACGGCGAGTTGGGCTGCAACGGGTGCGTCTCGGGCCAGGAGCCCTCGTCGATGGAGCCGTAGACCTCGTCGGTGGAGATGTGCACGAAGGTCTTGATGCCCGCGCGGTGGGCCGCGTCGACGAGGGTGTGGGTGCCGACCACGTTGGTGCGCACGAACTCCGCGCCGCCGTCGATGGAGCGGTCCACATGCGACTCGGCGGCGAAGTGCACCACCTGGTCGTGCTCGGCCAGCAGCTTGTCGACCAGCGCGGGGTCGCAGATGTCGCCCTGCACGAAGGCGAAGCCGGGGTGCTCGCGCACCTCGTCGAGGTTGGCCGGGTTGCCCGCGTACGTCAGCTTGTCCAGGACGGTGATCGCGACGTCACCGGGGCCCTGGGGGCCGAGCAGCGTACGGACGTAGTGCGAGCCGATGAAGCCGGCGCCGCCGGTCACCAGGATCCGGGTGGAGGGGGCCGGAGCCGAAGGGGAGGTCATGAAGAGATCTGTACCTTGCTGTGGTCGCCGAGAACAAGACGGTGGGCCGCGGGGTTGCGGGGCGCGGGAGTGACCTGGACGTTGCGGCCGATGAGGGACACCTCGACCCGCCGTACGCCGGTGATGGAGGAGTCGCGCAGGACGATGGAGTACTCGACCTCGCTGTCGTCGATCCGGCAGCCCTCGGAGACCGAGGTGAACGGGCCGATGTACGAGTCGCTGATCACCGAACCGGGGCCGATGACGGCCGGGCCGACGATGCGCGACCCCCGGACCTCGGCGCCGGCCTCGATCCGTACCCGGCCGATGATCTCGCTGGACTCGTCGACGGTGCCCTCGATGCGGGGCTCGACCGTCTCCAGCACGGAGCGGTTGACCTCCAGCATGTCGGCGACGTTCCCGGTGTCCTTCCAGTAGCCGGAGATGGTCGTCGAGCGCACGTCCTTGCGCTGGTCGATCAGCCACTGGATGGCGTGGGTGATCTCCAGCTCGCCGCGCCAGGAGGGCTCGATGGACCGGACGGCCTCGTGGATCGCCGGGGTGAAGAGATACACGCCCACCAGGGCGAGATCGCTCTTGGGCTCCTTCGGCTTCTCCTCCAGGCCCTTGACGCGGCCGTTCTCGTCGAGCTCGGCGACACCGAACGACGTCGGGTTGGGCACCTTGGTCAGCAGGATCTGCGCGTCGGGGTGCTCGGTGCGGAACTCGTCGACGAGGCCGGTGATGCCGCCCACGATGAAGTTGTCGCCGAGGTACATGACGAAGTCGTCGTCACCGAGGAACTCGCTCGCGATGAGCACCGCGTGCGCCAGGCCGAGCGGCTTGTCCTGCGTGATGTACGTGACATCGATCCCGAGCTTCGAGCCGTCGCCGACGGCTTCCCGGATCTCCTCGGCGGTGTCGCCGACGATGATCCCGACATCCGTGATCCCGGCGTCGGCGATGGCCTCGAGACCGTAGAAGAGCACGGGTTTGTTGGCGACGGGCACCAGCTGCTTGGCCGATGTGTGGGTTATGGGGCGCAGGCGTGTGCCCGAGCCACCGGAGAGAACGAGAGCCTTCATGCGCGGAATCCTAACGGGGGCTCTGTCAAGCGACACTCCGGCCGGTCCACCACAGTTCGCAAAACCGTTCCATGGGCTTTGTGATCCGTTTGTATCCTGGTCCGTCACTTGCTGTGACTGCGGTGGGCCCGTCACCCGCTAGCCTTAATCGAACGTCTACCGAGCGGCGGCGTACGCCGGGTCCTGACGAATGATCCCCAGCAGCTGAGGCGGAAGAAGACACATGCCCATCAAGGTGAGCGTGGTGATCCCGGTCTACAACCCGGGCAAGTACATCGAAGACTGCATCGCCTCTCTTCTGCGTCAGAGCCTGCCGGACGACGAGTACGAAGCGATCTTCGTCAACGACGGTTCCACCGACGGCACTCCCGAGCGTCTGGACCGGCTCGCCGCCGAGCACGCGCACATGCATGTCATCCACCAGGAAGCATCCGGCTGGTCCGGCAAGCCCCGCAATACGGGTATCGCGGCTGCGAAGGGTGAATTCATCCAGTTCGTGGACAACGACGACTGGCTGGGCGACGAAGCTCTCGAACGTATGTACAACTACGGTGTGGAGAACAACGCCGACGTCGTCGTGGGCAAGATGGTCGGCAAGGGCCGTGGCGTCCCCCGCGAGCTGTTCCGCAAGAACCGCCCGCGGGCCAATGTCGGCAACGCTCCACTGATCGACAGCCTCACCCCGCACAAGATGTTCCGCAAGGAATTCCTCGACCGGCACAATCTCCGTTACATGGAGGGACGCCGACGTCTTGAGGACCACGTCTTCGTCGCCGAGGCGTACCTGCGGGCCGAGAACGTCGCGGTGCTCAGCGACTACCGGTGCTACTACCACATCAAGCGTGAGGACGCGTCCAACGCGGGCTTCCAGCGCTTCGACCCGGTCGGTTACTTCAAGAACCTGCGTGAGGCCCTCGACGTCGTCGAGAAGCTCACCGAGCCCGGCCCGCTGCGCGACAAACTGTTCCGGCGCTGGCTGCGCAACGAGATGGTCGAGCGCATGCGCGGACAGCGCCTGCTGAAGCTGCCGGAGGACTACCGGCAGGAGCTGTTCGACGAGATCCACAAGGTGGTGGTCGAGCGCTTCGGACCTGGTGTCGCGGCCGGCCTGCAGCCCACGCAGCAGATCGTCGCGGGACTGATCGCGGCCGACCGGCTGGCCGACGTCGAGGAGTTCGCCCGGTGGGAGTCGGGTATCAAGCCCTCCGCTGTTCTTGACGAACTCGGCTGGGAGGACGGCAGGCTGACGATCGGTTTCACCGCCGAGTACAGGTCGGGCGGCGCGCCCGTCACCTTCCGTGCCGATGGCGAGAAGGACCTGCTCGTTCCGCCGTTGCGGCAGACCAGCCTGGACGCCATCGCCCTGCTCGGTGCGAACACCGCCGCTCCGCTGGCCAGGTCGAAGGTGGACCTCGTCCTGCGTGAGCGTTCGACGGCCGCGGAGTTCTTCCAGCCCGTCGATCTCACCCGGGAGAAGGTCGCCGTGGAGGGGCAGGAGGGATACTTCCGCCAGGTGCTGCGTGCCGTCTCGCGGGTGGACCCGCTGTCGGCGGCGAACGGCGCGGGACTGGACGCCGGTATCTGGGACGTCGTCATCCGCATCAGCTCCTGCGGGTGGTCCAAGGAGGCCCGCCTCGGTTCCGTCCGCAGCGAGGAGGCGGGGCGCGGGCGCGGCGGTGCCGTTGTCGGTTCCCCGGCCCACCTGGTGCTGCCGTACTGGACCGACCCGCAGGGCAACCTGTCACTCGACGTCGACCAGCGGACCGACCGGCTGCCGTACGAGTTCGCCCATCTCGCCTCCGCCGACGTCACCGTGACGACGGACCCGGGCCGGCTCGTCGTCGTCCTGCCGTTCCACGTCCAGGGCGAGAGCGAGGCGGCCCTGAAGCTGACGAACGTCGCGAGCGGTCGTGCGGTCGCCCTCACCGCCACGCTGACCGCCCGCGTGACCGGCGACGCCGACCTGAGTGCCGACCTCCCGGTCGACGAGTTGACGGACGGCCAGTGGCGACTGGAACTGACTCCGCCCTCGACCGGGGCCGGCAGTCCGGTGGCCCTCCCGCTGGCCCTCGATGTCTCCGCGAGCGGAGATGTCGTCGTCAGACGTCTCGCTGCCGCCGCGGCCGATCTGGCGGCGAAGGATCCGGGACGCCGCAGGCCGGCCCCCCGCCCCGCGGCCTCGACGATCTTGCGCCGCGCCGCGGGCAAGGTCCGTCGGGCTCTGAAGAAGTAGCGGGACCGACCGGGGCACCCCGCGCGGCGTCCGGAGGCCGCTACGGCTTCGGTACCTGAATGTCCGTACTGCTCAGCGTCTGCGGCCTGTCCGTGAAGACCCTCAGCCGCACCCGCAGGTGGGCCCGATCCGGCAGGGAGTAGCGTCCCGTGCTGGGCACCAGGACGTAACGCGCCGACTGGTGCGGGCGCAGCACGGCAGGGCCCTCGCGCACGGTCCAGTACGAGGAGGTGCTCTCGCCGGTGCTGGAGGCGAAGTGCGGAGTCAGCGCGGTGTCACCGGAGTTGGTCGCCCGCACGGTGAGCTCGTGGATCCCGCCGCTGTCGCCCCGTACGCCACTGACGGTCAGCCGGATCGGTGGCCCGCTCGCGGCGGCGACGGCCACGCACACGGCGGCCGGCGCCAGCACCGCCGCCGCCGTCATCGCGCTGACGGCCCGCCGCCGGCCGAACGGCAGCCGGGGCTGCCAGGCCGAGGCGAAGTCGGAACCGGTGGCGGTGGCCGCGGCGGCGACCCACAACGGGGTCATCATCAAGTAGTAGCCGTCCTGCGACCGCGTGGCCAGGTAGAACGCGCACCAGGGCAGTACGACGGCGGCCGGGCCCAACCGCCGTACGAAGAGGGCGAACAGCACGAGCAGTCCGGCGGCCAGCAGCATGCTGGCGTACGAGTAGAAGTCCAGGCGGCTGCTGCCGTCGGTGAAGTAGTAGGACAGGCCCATGATGCCCTGGCCGTGGGGTACTCCGTGCTGGGTGAACGGCAGGGCCAGGCCGGTGATCCAGGCCCGGGGGCTCTGCGCGATGAAGTAGGCGTTGGCGGCCAGGGCCACGACCGCGGCGATCGCGGTGAACCGTGCGACCACGCCGAGCGCCGCCCGCGCCGGGAGCTCACCGCGCCGTACCGCGTAGACCCCGACGAGCAGGAACGGCGTGAGGAACCAGGGCAGTTGGTGGGTCGCACACGCGGCCCCGAGGAGCCCCGCGCGCACGATGTCCGAGCGGTGAAGTCGTCCCCCGGCGCCGATCGAGGGCCAGTTGATCACCACCGGGATGAGCAGGACGAGCGCCGTGATCGCCGGGTAGCCCATGGCCGCGTACCCCTTGAGCATGGGGAAGCCCAGGCAGACCGCCGTAGCCGCCGACCGCCACGGCGTCGGCAGCAGTACCCACAACGTCGCCGCGCCGACGATCAGCAGGACTGTCGGGACGAACGTGATCGCCTTGGCACCGATCAACGCGTACACGGGAGCGTTCAGCAGCACCGCCAGCGGCGGATACGCGAAGGAGTAGTCCGCGCCGCCCGACATCGTCTTCGTGACACCGACGTGGCTGCGCTGGAACACCCACGGCCACTCGTGCCCGTACACCGCGTGGCCGTGCACCAACTCGTGCGTGGCCTGCGTCATCAGCACCGTCTCGTCGTTCATCGCGCTGCCGAGGGCGTACGAGCACATGGTCAGCACGATGCCCAGGAGCAGCACCCCCGCGTCGACCAGTACGAGAGCGCGGCGGTTGCGCACCGCGAGGGCCAGGACGCCCAGGATCAGGATCCCGGCGTATCCGAGCATGATCACTCCGCCGACCTTGGGCCGGGAGGCGATCGCCGTCGACCATTCGCCGCGTGTGCCGATGAACAGGCTGATGACGGCGAGCAGGGTGATCGCGCGGTGCAGCGGCGCAGGGCTCGCCGACTGCGACGGACTCGGGTGGATCAGCGGGGCGTGGGTGGCGATACCGCCGACCGTCTTGCTCATGTGGGGCACACCTCAAGCAGTGCAGATCGTGGTCAGATGAGACTGCTCTTGTAGTAGAAGCTCGCCATCTTATCCGTGGCGGTTGCCGAACTCTCCGAGGCGAATCCCATGACCAGTCGGCAGGCGGCCGTGTTGCTGGTGTCCGGGATCTGAATGGCGAGGCCTTCGGGTTCGCGGAAGTAGAGGCTTTGGGCGGCTTTGGTGAGCTGACGGTCGCTCACGGAACCGGTGTTCCAGTCGATTCTGGTGATGTAGGTGTTGCCGTCAGGGTTGGTGGGCGTCGTCGTTGTGGAGTTGGCGTATGTGTACGCGTTTCCGTCGAGCATGTACAGGTACTGGCCGAGGCTTGTGAAGCCCTGGAAGTCGGAATAGGCGCTGCCGGTCGGCTGGGTGGCCGTGGCCAGCGGAGTGAATGTGCCGGATTTGAAGGTGGCCAGGTCGTAGAGGCCGAATTTGAAGACACCGCCGACCCGGTACCGCACGGCCAGGCGGCTGTTGACCGGGTCGATGGCCACCGTGGTGCGGTCGGCTCCGGAGACCGGGCTGAACTTGGTCAGCTGGGACGAACCCGTGGTGAGGACCGTGCCGTTGGCGAACTTGAAGCGGGCCAGCTTGCTGCCCCAGCCGTTGGTGTTGCCGCTCGAATCGGTGGAGGCGACGGCGTCCGTCTCGGTCCACAGATAGGCGCTGTTGCCGGACGGCTCGGCGGCTATCTGAACGCCGTGGCCGAAGCCTTTGAGGTACATGCGGCCGATTTCCGCGCCGGTGAGATCGAGTCGGGTCACGACGAGGTCGCCGTTGGCCGAGCGTTCGTCGCCGGTGTACTGACGGGATTCGCCGGGGAGTTGTCGGGATCCCTGGACCAGGCCGACCGTGTAGATGTGCTTGTTGGTGTTGTCGAAGGAGAACGACTGCAGGACGCGTACGTCCTGGAGACCTATTTCCCGCAGCAACTCGCTCGACGACGCGGTGAGGTCGAACTTCGTGGACGAGGCGACGGCCGCGGAGGCGGTGCCGCTGCTCACCGCGACGGCCGCTGAGCCCACCACGGCCGTACCGAGCAATCCCCCGGCCCATTTGACCAGTTGTCTGCGGCTCATCTCCGAAAGAGCGTCGCGCATCCCGTCTTCCCCCTGAAGCTCTCCTTGGTTGTGAGGAGGGATTGAAGCATCAGGTGATCTCGTGACGCCAGACCCGGCTCGGTGCTGGTTCACGGAGGCGTGGAGTGTGACTCAAGTCACTCAAAGGGTCTGCTGAGGCTTGGTGCGGTCTGCTGTTCTCTGTCCGTTTTATTGATCTTTCCCTGGATGTTTGCTGCCGGTTAGGTTCCGCTTCTGCCTTGTGACCGGGCTGTGGGTTCGAAGTGAAAACCACAGGTCGGCGTTGTTGCGGCCACGTGCCATGTCTGGTGGGGGATACGGGATGCCGTCGCTGTTGAAGAGCCTGGTGCTGCTCGTTTTCGGCACGCTGGTGACGGGTCTGTTGTCCGGTGCGCCGGCGGTGGCCGCGTCGCAGTCGGCGACGTCACATGTCGTGCGGACGCCGGCGGTGCCGACGCGATCCGCCTCGGCCGTTCGCAAGGACGAGTCGGACCCGACACCCACCGGGCCGAGCAAGTCGTCTTGGCCGAAGGCCACCGGCGCTCTGGTGGACCTGAACGGCGTCGAGCCCGGCAAGGAACTGGCCGTGGCGCCCTCCGGCGCGGTGGTCGACGCGGCCGGAAGCAGCGCGGACGCGAAGGCCGCGGTCGTGTCCGTCGGGCCTGCGGCTTACCGCGACCTGCTGAAGAACGCGCCGGATTCAGGTGTGTCGGGCGGCTCCGGGGCGGCGAGGGCGGAGTCGGCGGCACCTGCCTCGGTCGACGTCGAGGTGCTGGACCGCAAGGCGGTGGCCCCGGCGGGCGGTGTCGGGCTGGGAGTGCGGCTGACCCGCAAGGACGGCGTCAAGTCGGCGGGCCTGGTGCGGGTGAGCCTGGACTATTCGGGCTTCAAGAACGCCTACGGCGGTAACTTCGCCTCGCGTCTGCGGCTGGTGAAACTCCCGGCGTGCGCACTGACCACACCGAAGGCCAAGGGGTGTTCGCCGGGTGACCGCAAGGTCGTGGAGGCGGCCAATGACGTCAAGAGCGGCACGCTCACGGCGACGGTCCAGGCGGACGGGGATCCGGCCGGCGTTCCACTCGATCAGCAGTCGCTGGACGGACTGACCCCGGGCGTGTCGACGCAGTTGGCACGTTCGGTCCCGCTGGAGGCGTCCGCCGACGCGTCGGGGACGGTGTACGCGGTGGCGTCGGGGTCGTCGTCGGACGCGGGGGACTACCGGGCCACGCCGCTCAGCACATCCGGCTCGTGGAGCGTGTCGCCGGGATCGGGCGGCTTCAACTACTCCCTGCCGATCCAGCTGCCGAAGCCACCGACGGGTGAGGCGCCGGATCTGACGCTGTCGTACAACTCCCAAGCCGTCGACTCCCTCACCTCCGCCGCCAACACCCAGGCCGGCCAGGCGGGCTTGGGCTGGGACCTGAACCCGGGCTACATCGAGCGCCGTTACCGCCCCTGCCGCACCGACGGCATCTCCACGGTCGGTGACCTGTGCTGGGACTCGCCGAACACGGCCAAGGAGCCGGACGGCGCGATGTACGTCATCAACTTCAACGGCCACACCTCCAACCTGGTCCAGGACGGCACCGGCACCGGCTCGTACCACCTCCAGGACGACCCGGGCTGGCGAGTGCAGCACCTGACGGGCGGGCACGGCGCGGACGACGAGTACTGGGTGATCTCCGCCCAGGACGGCACCCGCTACTACTTCGGCTGGGGCCGCAGCGAGCGGGACAAGGTGCAGAACGGCACCGACGTCTACACCCACTCCGTGCTGACCGTGCCGGTCGCGGGCAACGACGCCGGCGAGCCCTGCCACGACGTGTTCCCCGAGCCCTGCGCCCAGGCCTGGCGCTGGAACCTCGACTGGGTCGTGGACCGGAACGAGGTCGAGAACACCTACTTCTACGAGAAGCAGGCCAACCGCTACCGCTCCTGGATCAACACCGACAAGGCCCGCGACTACGACGCCTCCTCCTACCTGGTGCGCGTGGAGTACGGCTGGGCCTCCCAGCTGTCCGGCGCCCAGCTGCCGGCGAAGGTCGAACTCAGCCACGTCGGCCGCTGCACGCAGCGCATGACCGACGACCCGCTGGCCCACGACCCCGGCGCCTGCCCGTCGATCTGGACCAGCCCGTCCTCGTACCCCGACGTGCCGACCGACCTGATGTGCGACACGGGTGACGACTGCAGGTCGATCACCGGCCAGACGGCGTCGCCGACGTTCTTCAACACCGACATGCTCTGGGACATCAAGACGTACGTCCGCGGCTCCGACACCAACACCGTCCAGTCGCAGATGACGTGGGACCCGGCGATGCAGTACCAGATGAAGTACGGGCTGCCGAACCCCGACGGCACCATCGGCAACCAGCTGTGGCTGGACTACGTACAGCGCAAGGGATACGGCGACGGCCCCGACCTCACCCTGCCGACGATCAACTTCAACGGCGAGTGGCTGGACAACCAGGTCGGCTCCAGCCTGCTGAACTTCCGCAGGGTCAACCAGGTCCACGGCGACCTGGGCTCGTTCGTCAACGTCTCGTACGGCTTCGCCAACGCCTGCACCTCCGACAACCTGCCCACCGAGTCCAGCAACGACATGGACTGCTTCAAGCAGTCCTGGACGCCGGAGGGCCAGACCTCCGCCACCTCGGGCTGGTTCAAGAAGTACCTGGTCACCAGGGTCGAAGCCGACCCCGGTGTCGGCAAGGGCGCCTCCGACGACGGTGACCCGGTCATGACCACCACATACGACTACAACGGAAAGCCCGCCTGGGCGTTTCCCAACGACCCGCTGACCCCCGACAGCGACGAGTCGTGGACGGACTGGCGCGGTTACCAGCAGGTCGAGGTCCACTCCGGCACCAAGGCCAACGCGGCCTCCACCTACTACTGGCTGTACCGCGGCATGGACGGCGACCGCACCTCCAAGACCGACTCCTCGGCCACCCGCAGCGTCAGCGTCACCGACGGCCAGGGCACCTCCTACACCGACAGCGCCTGGCTGCGCGGCAAGGTGATCGAGACCAGCCAGCGCGACGGCGCGGGCAGCTCCCATCAGCGGGTCTTCCACGACTACTGGGTGCATGACACCGCGGTCTACGACGGCCTGCCGGACGCACGCTTCGTACGCGAGACGAAGACGACCACGTCCACGCTGGTCTCCTCGGGCTGGCGGGACCACGTCCTGGAGGATCAGTACGACGCCACCAGCGACACCAGCGCCAAGTTCGGCCTGCCGCTGCGCACCAACGACTGGGGCGAGGTGAACGTCGACGACAACCGGTGCACCGTCTACGGCCGCGCCTACAACACCGACTACTTCACCGACTCGAAGGTGCAGCGCTGGATGGTGCTGCCGGACGAGACCATCCACCACAGCTCCGACTGCGCGAGCCGCACGGACGCCAACCGCGACGCGTACCAGGTGAACCTGTACGACAACGCGACCGACGTGGCCACGGACAAGCCCACCGACGGCAACATCACGAAGGCCCTCGCCTACGACACGGCCTCCCACGCACGCACCACCACGACCGGCTACGACGCGGCCGGCCGGGTGAAGTCCTCCAGCGACGGAAAGACCAACGTCACCACCACCGTCTACAACTCGCCCAACAACGCCTGGCCCACCGACGGCGTCGTCGTCACCTCGCCCGACCCGGACGGCAGCGGCGCGCTGACGGCGCAGACGACCACCACCTGGTACTCGCGGCTGTGGGGCAACCCGTACAAGATCGTCGACGCGAACGGCAACCAGACCCGCGTCGTCGACGACTCGGTGGGCCGCGTCTCCCAGGTCTTCAAGCCCACCGAGATCGCCAACTACCCCGACGGGCACCCGTCGATGGCGTTCTCGTACGACATCCCGACGGCCACCAACTCCGACGGCGTGCCGACGCTCGTCACCGGCGCCGCGCTCGTCACCAGCAAGACCCTGCTGAGCGGCACCACCGACCTCGCGAGCCACGTCTACTACGACGGTCTCGGCCGCACCCGCGAGACCCAGAGCCCGGCGCCGGGCGGCACCGGCCGCACGGTGGTCGCGACCCGCTACGACACCTCCGGCAACGTCACCGGCACCTCCTCGGCGTTCTACAACGGCTCCGCGGCGGGCAGCGGCATGGTGCTGCCGACCGTGGCGACCCTGCCGTCGTACACCGACCTGCTCATCGACTACGCCGGCCGCACCACGCAGTCACGGATCCTGGTCGACGGCGATCCGCAGATCCAGGGCCAGACGATCACCAACTACCACGGCGACTACACCACCACCGTCCCCTCGGTGGGCGACCGCACGAACACCTACACCGATGTGTACGGCCAGGTGTCGAAGGTGGTCGAGTTCGGCCCTTCGACCTACACGACGGTGTACGAGTACACCCGCAGCGGCCAGCTCTCGAAGATCACCGACGCCAAGGGCAACCTCACCACCTACACGTACAACTGGCTCGGCGAGCGCATGACGACGACCGATCCCGACGCGGGCGGCTCCTCCACGGTGTACGACGACGACGGCCAGCAGCTGACGACCACCGACGGCAACGGCACGGTGCTGTCGTACGGGTACGACAACCTGGAGCGCCCGACGACGGTCAAGCAGGGCAGCACGCTGCTGACCGAGACGAAGTACGACACCGCGACCGGCGGCAAGGGCGAACTCGCCTCCGCGACCTCGTACGACAGCGCGGGCAACGCCTTCACCGAGGCCGTCGACGGCTACGACGCCCGAGGCCGCCAGACCGGCACCACCGTCACCCTCCCCAACGCGGGCGCCGGCGCCGGCCTGAACGGCAGCTACGACTTCGTCTACCACTACGACCAGGCCGACCACCGTACGGCGGTCGACTACCCCGCCATCGGCGGGCTGAAGGCGGAGACGGTCACCACCGGCTACGACAGCCTCGGCATGGTCGACAAGCTGACCAGCCCGTTGGCGACGTACGTCGGCGCGACCGACTTCGACACCCTGGGCCGCCTCTCCGGGCGTACCTACGGCAGCGGCACCGACACCACCAACACCCCGGTCACGGCGCGCCGCAGCTACACCTACGACGACGCGACCGGCACCGGCTGGCTGAAGAACATCACCTCCACGACCAGCAAGGCCGGCAGCACCCCGGTGCAGAACGACGACTACGTCCGGGACGCGTCAGGGCAGATCACCGACCGCACCGACGAGCTCACCGGCCAGCACGAGTGCTTCACGTACGACGAGCTGAACCGCCTCACCCAGGCATGGACGACGGCGGTCTCGACCGGCTGCACCGGCGCCTTCACCCCTGACCTGACCAGCACCAACGACCCGTACCAGCTGGCGTACACCTACGACGGCCTCGGCAACCTGCAGAAGGAGACGTCCACGACGTCGAGCGGCTCGACCGTCCGTGACTACGTCTACCCCGGCTACTCCGCCGACCAGCAGAGCTACACCGCGGGCGCGGCCCAGCCGCACGGCGTCACCAGCGTCGTCACATCGACCGGCACGGACACCTACGGCTACGACGACGCCGGCCAGATGGACTCCCGTACGGTGAACGGGGTCGCCTCCACGGTGCACTGGTCGTCGCTGCACAAGGTCTCGTCCGTGGTCACGGGCTCGAACACGACCAGCTACGTCTACGACGCCACCGGCAACGTGCTGCTGCGCAACGCCCCGAGCGAGAAGGTCCTCTACCTGGAGGGCCACGAGATCCACAAGACGCCGAGCGGCTCGGCGACGGCCAGCCGCTACTACTCGGCGGACGGCGCGACGGTCGCGGTCCGTGTCGCGGACGGCTCCGCGAACGGCGCGCTGACCTGGCTGCTCAACGACGGCCAGGCGTCGACCCAGCTCATGATCACCACGGTCGGCGGCATCGTGACCCGCCGCCGCTATCTGCCCTTCGGCAAGCAGCGCGGCTCCACCGCCCTGCCGGCGGCCATGGACCGCGGCTTCACGGGCAAGGCGGAGGACGACTCCACGGGCCTGTCGATCCTGGGCGCGCGGATGTACGACCCGTCGCTGGGCCGCTTCCTGTCCACCGACCCGGTGAACACGCCGTACGACCCGGAGACCAACAACCCGTACACCTATTCCGGCAACAACCCGACGAACTTCAGCGACCCCGCGGGACTTGACCCGGGTGGTACGCAGGGCACCTGCCTCTACGACATTTCACTGCCCTGCTCGAAGCCGAAGCCGAAGTCGACCGGCAGCGGCAGCAAGAAGTCGTCGACGGTGACGTCCGTGGTCGTCAACGGCACGGGTGCCGGGGTCAACGCCAGCACCAACATCCTTCCGCGGCTGTCCAACGCCCAGCGCAACGCAAAGTGGCTGCGCAACTGGGCCCGCAGCCAGGGGTGGTCGCTGAAGCCGAACAGCAATGTCGAGAAGTGGGGCTACGTCGACGCCGACGGCAACTTCAAGTGGATGATGGAGCTGAAGTTCGAGGCCAGCACCACGAGCGGACTTCAGGGGGGCAGTCAGTTCCCGAGGTTCACCGGGCGGACGGCCAACGAGGGCGAGTACACCAACCCGTTCACCGGCCAGAAGGGGGCGAAGAGCGCACTGGTGCCGGAGTCGAGCACACCGGGCTCCAACCTCAAGCACATCCCCCTGGACGAACCGTGGGCTCCGAGCGGGAGCATCGACCTCAGGTCGGCCGCCAGGGTCGGCGGCAAGTTGGTGCTGGGCGGGGCCATCGCCTACGACATCTACGATGTGGCGACGGCACCGAGCGGCGAGCGCACGCAGACGGCGATCCACGACGGCGCCAGCCTGGCGGGCGGGCTCGCGGGCGCGGGTGTCGGTGCCGAGTACGGTGCGGAAATGGGCGCCGCCTTCGGCTCCGTCATACCGGGCGCCGGAACCGCCGTCGGTGGCGTGGTCGGAGGCGTCGTGGGCGGTGTGGTCGGCGGCGTGGTCGGCAGCGGCATGGGCGAGACAGTCGTGGACGGGATCGAGGATCTGTTCTAGATGAGAAGCTGGCTGGCGAGGTTGCTCAAGAAGGACCGGCCCCGCGATCCTGCCGAGGACTCGGCGACGGTCTCGTCGCCGGGTCCGGTGTGGGCCGATCCGGAGATCCCGGACGACGAGCGCGCGGTTCTGCTGGTACGCCTTCTGGAGGACCCCGCGGCGCGCGAGGACGATCGGGAGGACGCGGCGTCGGATCTGGAGTTCCTCTCCGGACCGCTCGTCGAGAAGGCCTTGATGAGGGCGGTCCGGGACGGCGCCTTCAACAGCGTCCTGGCCCAGCACAGCGCCGAGTCCCTGGCCGGGATCTGGGCCAGGGAAGGCCACGTGGACCCCGCCTTCCTGGCGGAGCTGCGCGGCCTGGCGAAGGCGGAGGTCTTCGGCATCCTCGGTGCACGCGCCCCGCACCTGCTGCCCCCTGACGCCCACCCGCGCGAAGAAGGTCCGTGACGTCTGCCCTGAGGTAAGTCCGTGAGGGATATCCGGGATCGCCCTTGCTGTGAATTCCTCGTCCCCGCAGTCGCTATTTGTTTCCCGTGAAGTCCCTCTTGGTTTTCCAAGAATTCATGTTTGATCAAACTCCCTTGGTTGGATCTTGGGCAGATCTTGACCGTGTGCGCTCAATCCACGTAGAACTTGTGACCAGATGTTGAAGCATCGTGGCTACGGGGGCTGTTGTGGCATCAGTTGTGACGCACCGTCATGTTCGCGCGCGCAGACGGCGGTTGAGAGATATCGCGGGGTTCGTGACGGCGATGGCCGTTCTGGCGGGGATTCCCGCCGTCGGTGTCACCGCGACCGCCTCGGCGGCGCACGCGGATTCGCTTTCCGAATCCTCCGGGGACAACACCCCCGAGGCGGAAAAGGCCGCCGCGAAGGCGGTGGCGACCGGTGAACGCGTGGAGATCGTCGGAAAGCGCACGGAATACACGTCGACTTATGCGAATCCGGACGGCACCACTTTTTCCCTCAGCATGTCCACCGCGCCGGTCCGGGTGAAGCAGGCCGATGGATCGTGGGCCGCGCCGGACGCGACGCTGGAGCGCCGGGCGGACGGCACGGTCGGTCCGAAGGCGGCCGTGGCGGACGTGTCCTTCTCCGGCGGCGGGGACGGTGCCGACCTGGTGACCGTCGAGGAGGGCGGCAAGTCGCTGACGGTCGGCTGGCCGGGCGAACTGCCCGAGCCGAGGCTGGACGGCGCTTCGGCGGTGTATCCGGAGGTGCTGCCCGGAGTGGACCTGCGGATGACCGCGACCGGTGAGGGTTATCGCCAGGTTCTCGTCGTCAAGTCGGCCGCCGCGGCGAAGAGCGACGAGCTGAAGAAGCTGGACTTTCCCGTCGAGGCGCGGGGGTTGACCCTGCGGGACGGTGGCGGTGGCGGCCTGGACGCCGTCGACGCCAACGGCAATGCCGTGTTCCGCACCCCCACCGCCCGGCAGTGGGACTCCGCGGGGGACGCGTCGACGTCCGGAGCGTCCACCATGTCGCTCCGTACCGAGGACACATCCTCGGCCACCACCGAGGACCCGACCGCAGACAACGGCGATTCCACGCCCGACCCCACCGCCGGCCCCAGCAACGGCGACGCCACCGCCGTCCTCCCCGTGACCTCGGACGCCGACTCGATCACCGTCGTGCCCGACGCCGGGCTGCTGACCGGTGACGACACCGTGTACCCGGTGTACGTCGACCCCGACGTGACCTGGGGCGAGGCGGAGCGCACGCTGCTGTCCTCGGACGGCGACACCTTCTACAACTTCTCCGGCGGCAGTGACGGCGAGGGCATCGGCTACTGCGGGACGTATGTGACGGGCGGCATCGGCTACTACTGCGGCTCGGGCTACAAGCAGCGGATGTACTTCGAGTTCGCGCCGACCGCGCTGCGCGGCAAGCGGGTGCTGGACGCGACGTTCCGGGTGACCGAGCGGTTCTCGATGTCCTGCGAGCGGACGGTCGTACAGCTGGTCCGGACGCCGAACATCTCGTCGGCGACGAACTGGCCGGGGCCGACCAGCAATTGGGACGTGATGGGGGACCGTACGGTCGCGGCCGGCCGCGGTGACGCGTGCACCCCGAGCCAGCCGGACGCGCCGATCGAGTTCAACGACGACCCGACGCAGAGCTACGAGAACCTCACCAGCACCGTGAAGTCCTTTGCCGCCGGCGGCTTCTCGCGGCTCACGCTGATGCTGAAGGCGGGCAACGAGTCCGACCCCAACGGCTGGAAGCGGTTCGACGACGACGCCGTACTCGATGTCAGCTATGTGGGTCTGCCGGGTGTGCCGACGAGCCCGGTCGTGGGCACCTCGTGCGAGACGGACCCGGCGGACCCGGCCTGGCTGTCGAACCCGAAGCCGAAGTTCAGCGGTGTGGTGCAGACGGAGGCGGGCGGTGAGAGCGGCGCGAATCTGCGGGCCCACTTCACCGTGCAGGAGAAGCAGAGCGACGGGACCTGGGACCTGGTGACCGAGCCGGTCCGGCCCTCCTCCGGCTATGTCGGCGACGGAGTGAAGGTCACGGAGGACTCGCCGATCACGCTGAAGCAGAACACCCCGTACCGAATGGCGGTGTTCACGCGCTCCTACTACAACAGCGGTGCGAACAACATCGAGGCCCACAGCACGGTGACGACCAAGGGCTGGTGCTACTTCACGATCGACTCGACCCGGCCCAAGGCGCCGACGGTCACCAACCCGGCCGGCTCGCTCTACGACGTGTGCCCGGCCGAGGGCGACGGATGCGGGGCCGCGACCGGCGGGCCGGGGAAGTCCGGCGCGTTCGTCTTCACCAAGAACGCGGCCGACGCCAACATCGTGGCGTTCGAGTACAAGCTCGCCACCGACACCAAGTGGACCAAGGTGGCGGGCACGAACTCGGTGCTCCGCTCGGTCAAGCCCGTGTTGTCCGGCCTCCAGGTGCTGTACGTACGGGCGGTGGACAGCGTGGGGACGGGGCAGTCGGGAGACACGACGGCGGTCCGGATCAATGTCGCCGAGAGCAAGGGCGCCTCGGCCCGGTGGAACTTCAACGACAGCGCGGTCGGCTCCGGCGAGACCAACGCGTCCGACTCCGCGACGACCGAAGGGGTACGGCACCCGGCCACCCTCTACAACACCGGCGCGGGCTGGTCGGGCCTCGGCCGCCGCGGTTCGCAGGACAGGTCGCTGGTGCTGAACGACAACTCCGACGCCACCCGGCAGACGGGGTACGCCGCGACCGCGGGACCGGTGGTCAACACCCAGTCCTCGTACACCGTGTCCGCCTGGGCGTACCTCACGGACGACACCGTCTACCGGGGTGTCATGTCGCAGACCGGCAGCGACAGTTCGGGCTTCGTCCTCTACTACTCGGGCGGCGTCAAGCGGTGGATCTTCCGCTTCAACTGGAGCGACAGCACGGGACGGCACTTCGTCACCACGGGTTCGACCGCCGAGGGCGTGCCCCTGAAGGTGTGGACCCACGTCGCCGCCGTCTACGACGCCGACGCCAGGACCATCCAGCTGTACCTCAACGGCCGTGCCCAGGACCCCCCGGTCGCCGTGCCGGCCGGCGGTGAGGTCCAGACCCCCGACGGTGCCCTGCAGATCGGCCGGGCCAGCTATGTGTACGGCACGTACACGCAGTACTGGAAGGGCCGTATCGACGAGGCCGCGGTCTTCCCGGAGGCCCTTCAGCCGTCGGACATCGCGAAGGAGGCCAAGCTGCTGGACGCCACCGGCACCGCCACCGCCACCGAACTCATGGCGAACTGGAATCCGCAGGGCGCGACCGGCACCACGCTGGCCGACTCCCTCACCGGGTACGGCCGTTCGCTGACCCTGTCCGGGGGCGCCGCGCTGGACGGTGAGTCGATCGTCCTGGACGGCGTGAACGACGCGGCCACCGTGGCGGGACCGGTCGTCGACGACACCGGCTCCTTCACCGTGACCACCGAGGTCGAACTCGATCGGGCCGCCCTGAGCACCAGAGCGGTCGGCTACGTCGGGCAGGTCCTCGGCCAGCGCGGCGCCGACGGTTCGGCCTGGGGGCTGTGGTACCAGCAGACCGGCACCGAGACCTGGTTCGACGACGACGGGAACCTGCACGAGGACCCGGCCGGGTTCTGGAAGTTCGGCCGCCGCAACAGCGACGGCAGCTTCGACGCGGTCACCTCCGACAGCACCGCCCTCACCGGCGCGGTCCGCCTGACCGGGGTGTACGACGCCCAGGACGGCACGATCCGGCTCTACCTGGACTCCACGCGCAACGACGTGGAGACCGCGTACACGGCGAAGGCCGGCACGGGCGAACTGGCCGTCGGCAAGGGCTACGTCGGCGGGGCCTGGGGGTACTACCTGCCCGGCCGGATCAACGACATCCGGATCTGGGTCGGCGCCGCCGCGGACAGCGACCAGGTCGACACGATGATCGGCTGATCTCCGTCGGCCGGCCCGGGTACCACCCCGGGCCGGCCGACGCACCGGCACGTCTTCCGTGCCCCGG
Source organism: Streptomyces hokutonensis (assembly GCF_000376565.1). Classification (GTDB taxonomy): domain Bacteria; phylum Actinomycetota; class Actinomycetes; order Streptomycetales; family Streptomycetaceae; genus Streptomyces; species Streptomyces hokutonensis. The sequence continues at coordinate 179,082 of NZ_BARG01000018.1, forward strand.
GTTCACGCGGTCCCGCTCACACTTCTCACGGGGGTCATCTCTCATGTTCCGGAAACGCAGGTCACGACTGCGCCGTTGGCAGGTACGGGTCATACCCGGGGTGGCGCTCGGCGTCGCCCTGAGTCTCGCCGCCGGCGGCCTGACCGTCGCCCAGGCGGCCGAGAGACCCGAGCCCAAGCCCCTCTCGGCACTGTGGAAAAGAGACACCGCCGACACCAGGGCGGTGACGGCCCCCGGCGCCAAGGCCGCGCGCGAACGCGCCGCCCAGCAGCGCAAGGCCAACGACCGCCAGGCCCGGCGGGCCCGCGCCGAACAACAGGCCGACTGGCCCGCCCCCGCCGACCGCACCCTGGGCATCGGCCGCTCGGCCGCCCCCGCGACCGTGGGCGAGCTGCCCGTCGCACTGACCGTCCCGAAGACCGCGAAGAAGCCCGCGTCGGGCACGGCCGCCGTGCGGGTCCTCGGCCACCAGGCCGCAACTGCCCTGGGCATCAAGGGAGTTCTGCTCAGCGTCCGTGCCGGGCAGGGCGGCTCCGCCCAGGTCGCGGTGGACTACGGCCGCTTCGCCTCCGCGTACGGCGGCGGCTGGGCCGGACGGCTCGGCCTGGTGAGCCTGCCGCAGTGCGCCCTGACCACTCCGGAGAAGACCGAGTGCCGCAGGACGACCCCGGTGGCGTCCCGCAACGACATCGACGGGCAGTCCGTGACCGGCACGGTCGCCCTGGCGAGCGCGGCGCCGACCGTGCTGGCCCTGGCCGCGACCGCGTCCGGCGAATCCGCGTCCGGCACGGGCACCTACGAGGCGTCCACGCTCTCCCCGTCGGCGACCTGGGAGGCGGGCTCCTCCTCCGGCGCGTTCAGCTGGTCGTACCCGATGGCCGTCCCGCCGGCCCCGGGAGCGACCCCGCCACTGACCCTGAGCTACAGCTCGGCCACCGTGGACGGACAGACGGCCGCCACCAACAACCAGACCAGCCAGGCCGGTGAGGGCTTCGACCTGTCGGCGAACTCCTATGTCGAGCGCTCCTACGGGTCCTGCGACGAGGACGGCCAGACCGACAAGAACGACCTGTGCTGGAAGTACGACAACGCCAGCCTGGTGCTCAACGGCAAGGCCACCGAACTGGTCAAGGACGACACGACCGGCGCGTGGCGGCTGAAGAACGACGACGCCTCCACGGTCGCCCTGTCGACCGGCGCCGACAACAGCGACAACAACGGCGAGTACTGGACCGTCACCACCGGCGACGGCATCCGCTACGTGTTCGGCCTGAACAAACTGGCGGGCGCCGGCACCGAACGCACCAACTCGGTGTGGACCACCCCGGTCTTCGGCGACGACTCGGGCGAGCCCGGCTACGACCAGGGCAGCGCGTTCGCGAGCCGCGCCGTCACCCAGGCCTGGCGCTGGAACCTCGACTACGTCGAGGACCTGCACGACAACGCCATGTCGTACTGGTACACCAAGGAGTCCAACCACTACGGCAAGAACGGCGCGAGCACCGCGACCGCGTCCTACGACCGCGGCGGCTACCTCACCAAGATCCTCTACGGGCAGCGGGCCGACGCCCTGTTCTCCGGGGTCACCTCCGCGAAGGTCGAGTTCACCTATCTGGAGCGCTGCACGGCGACCGACTGCTCGGAGCTGAAGGACTCCACCTCGGACAACTGGCCCGACGTCCCCTTCGACACGATCTGCGCCTCCGGCGCCGACTGCCACGCGACCGGCCCGGCGTTCTTCACCCGCAAGCGGCTGACCGGCGTCAACACCTTCGTGTGGTCGGCGGAGACCAGCGCCTTCACCGCCGTCGACTCCTGGGCGCTGACCCAGCAGTACCTCGACGGCGGGGACATCGGCGACACCTCGGACCAGACGCTCACGCTCAAGAGCATCGTGCGCACCGGCAAGGCCGGCACCGACCTCGCCCTGCCCCCGATCACCTTCACCTACAACATGCGGCCCAACCGCGTCGACGCGACCACCGACGACATCCTGCCGCTGTCCAAGCCCCGTATCCGCACGGTCACTTCGGAGACGGGCGCGATCACCGACGTGACGTTCTCCGACCCGGAGTGCGTCCGCGGCAGCAACATGCCCGCCGCCCAGGACGACAACGCCAAGTCCTGCTACCCGCAGTACTGGCACATCAACGGCGCCACGGAGGCCTCGGTCGACTGGTTCCACAAGTACCGGGTGCTCGCCGTCGTCACCAGCGACCCGGCCGGCCACAACGAGAACGTCGTCAACAGCTACACCTACGCCGACCCGGCCTGGCACTACAACGACTCACCGCTCGCCCCGGCCGACGAACGCACCTGGTCGATCTGGCGCGGCTACGGCACCGTCACCTCCACCCGGGGCAACGGCGGCAACCTGAACAAGGTGACCTCGGTCTACCTCCAGGGCATGGACGGGGACCGGCTCCTGGGCAGCGGCGGCACGCTCGACCCCGACGCCCGCCGCTCGGTGAACGTCTCCGGCATCCCCGTCTCCACCCTGAGCGTGCCGGCCCAGAAGGACAGCGACCAGTTCGCGGGCCTCCTGCGCCAGCAGATCACCTACAACGGCAGCACTCCGATCACCGTGGCCGTCAGCGACCCCTGGTCGAAACGGACCGCCACCCAGCACAAGTCGTACGCCGACACCGAGAGTTACTACATCGGCATCGACAAGTCGACCACATCCACCTATCTGACGGCCTCCGGCACCTGGCGCAGCCGCACCACGGCCAGCACCTACGACGACTACGGCATGGTGTCCAAGGTCGACGACACCGGTGACACCGCCAAGTCGGGCGACGAGACCTGCACCCGCACCTGGTACGCCCGCAACGACGGCCTGGGCATCAACTCCCTGGTCTCCCGCACCCGGGTCGTCGGCCGGGCCTGCTCCGTCGCGGAGACCGCCCTGTCGCTGCCGGCCAACGCGGCCACCGCGGGCGACGTCCTGTCCGACTCGGCCACCTTCTACGACAACGCCACCACCACCGTGTGGAGCGCCGCCCAGACACCCACCAAGGGCGAGGCGACCTGGACCGGCCGCCCCAGCGGCTACCCCACCGCCGCGACCGGCGGCGAGCGCAACCCCGCGTCCTGGCAGACCACCGGCCGCACCACCTACGACACCCTCGGCCGCTCCCTGACCACCACCGACGCGGGCGGCAACCCCACCACCGTCGTCTACACGCCGACGGCGACCGGACCGCTGACCCGCACCCAGACCACCGACGCCAAGTCGCAGAAGTCGTACATCTTCTTCGACCCGGCACGCGGCCTGACGACCAAGACCTACGACGTCAACAACAACCTCACGGAGTCGGCGTACGACGCGCTGGGCCGGACCACCTCCGTGTGGCTGCCCAACCGCAGCCACTCCGGCGGGCAGAGCGCCAGCTACGTCTTCCGCTACTCCGTCACCAACGACGCCCCGTCCTGGACGACGACCGGCACGCTCAAGGCGGACGGCGACACCTACACCACCAGCTACAAGATCTACGACTCGATGCTCCGCACCATCCAGACCCAGACACCGGGAGCGACGAGCGGACGCATCCTCACCGACATCCGCTACGACAGCAGGGGACTGGCCGACGAGAACTACGCGGACGTCTACGACGCCGCCGCGCCGTCGGGGACGTACACACAGGCCGAGTACGGCGAGGCGCCCCGCCTGACGAAGACCGCCTACGACGCGGCCGGCCGGCCCGTCACCACCACGTTCCTGACCGGCGGCGTACAGCAGTGGCAGACCACCAACACCTACACCGGTGACTCCACCAGCACGACGGGCATCCCCGGCGGCTCCGCCAAGCGCACCATCACCGACGCCCTGGGCCGCACGGTCGAGGAACGCCAGTATGCGGGCACCTCACCGACCGACACCGAGTTCGGCGGCACCACCGGAGCGGCCCACACCGGCACCCGGTTCACGTTCACACCCGACGGGAAGAACAAGACGATCACCGGCCCGGACGGCGCCGCCTGGTCCTACACCTACGACCTGTACGGCCGTCAGATCACCGCGAACGACCCGGACAAGGGCACCACGGCCACCGGCTACACGGCCCTCGACCAGGTGTCCTGGACGAAGGACGCCACCGGCCACGCCGTGATCTCCGCCTACGACGTGCTCGGCCGGGTCACCGACACCTGGAAGTCCGCCGTCGACGCGGACCTCACCAGCGCCACGGTGCTCACCGCGCAGAAGACGGACGCCAACAAACTGACCCACTCCGAGTACGACACGGTCACCGGCGGCAAGGGACAGCCGGCGTCCTCCACCCGGTACGTCGGCGGCGCCACCACCAGCGGGTCCGCGTACACCCAGAGCGTCACCGCGTACGACAAGCAGTACCACGCCACCGGCACCCGGCTGACGCTGCCCGCGAGCGACTCCCTGGTCACCTCCGGGGCGCTGGCCTCCAACACGCTCGACTTCTCCAGCTACTACAACATCGACGGCACCCTCCAGTACACCAACGAACCGGCGGCCGGCGGCCTCGCCGCGGAGAAGGTCGAGTACGGCTACAGCGACCGGGGACTCGCCACCACCCTCAGCGCCGGCGGCCAGGGCATCGTCCTCGGCACCACCTACACCGACCTCTCCCAGGTCTCCACCCGGCGCCTCGGCGTCTCGGAGGCCACCGGCGTGATGAAGGTCGACATCGTCCACGACTACCAGGACGGCACCGGCCGGCTGCTGCGCACCGAGGCCCGCGGCCAGGCCCACGCCTACGACGCGCTGAACCTCTTCTACTCCTACGACACGGCCGGCAACGTCACCAAGATCTCCGACACCACCACCCTCGGCGGCACCGGCGCGGCCGACACCCAGTGCCTCGGCTACGACGGCTACCAGCGCGTCACCGACGTCTGGACCCCCGCCGCCGGCGACTGCTCCGCCACGCCCAGCGCCTCGGCCCTGGCCGGCCCGGCCCCGTACTGGACGAGCTACACCTACAGCGACGGCGGACAGCGCGCGACCGAGAAGGAGCACCGCACCGACGGCACCGTCACCACGCTCAACTACTGCTACAAGGGCGGCGCCACCCAGCCGCACACCCTGCTGACCACGACCACCGCCTCCTGCACCGGCGCCACCGCGACCTACGGCTACGACGCGGCCGGCAACACCACCAAGCGGCCCGACGGCACCGCCACCCAGTCCCTCGCCTGGGACGACGAGGGCCGCCTCGCCAAGGTGACCGAGGACGCCCACACCACGGACTACGTCTACGGCGCGGACGGAAACCTGCTCATCCGCCGGGACGCGGCCGGCGACACGGTGCTGTACCTCGGCTCCACCGAGGTCCACCTCAAGGCGGGCAAGAAGTGGGCCGACCGGTACTACGGCCTCGGCGAGAGCACGGTCGCGCTGCGCAGCACGCAGAGCGGCTCGGCCCAACTGTGCTGGCTCGCCGGGGACAAGCAGGGCACCAACAGCGTGGCCATCACCGCCGACGCGACCCAGACCCTCACCAAGCGCTACACCACGGTGTTCGGCGAGAGCCGCACCGGCGGCAGGGGCACCTGGCCCGACGACAAGGGCTTCCTCGGCCAGCCGTCCGACGGCGGAACAGGCCTGACCCACCTCGGCGCACGCGAGTACGACCCGGTCATCGGCCAGTTCCTCAGCGTCGACCCGGTCCTCCAGGCGGAGATCCCGCAGAGCCTCAACGGCTACAGCTACGCCGGCCAGAACCCCGCCACCTACGCCGACCCGGCCGGCACCGAGATCGGCTCCCGTCCCAACTCCTGCCAGTACGACCTGAAGTACTGCGACAAGAAGACACAGCAGGCCGTGGGCTACGACCCGAAGACCCGCACGGTGGACTACACCAAGGGCACCCAGGTCGGCGACGGCTCGATCGTGAACGGCAAGCCGAAGACGAAGAAACTGCCCAAGATCGTCTACGACTGGATGACCAAGGACCTCGGCTACCAGGGCACGCGGTGGCTCACCGAACCGCAGTACAAGTCCTGGATCAGAACGGCGTCCGAGGACCAGGCGAAGGCCCAGATCTCGTTCTTCCATGAGTGTTTGCAGGGCGGTAGCGCCAAGGACTGCATGAGCAAGTCCCAGAACGTGAAGATCGAGGAGAAGGAGGAGGACGACGGCCACGCCTTCTTGAGCGACGACGTCGCCAACACGCTGAGCATCGCGAGTTCGGGCCTGGGTATTGCGGCGGCGTGCATGGGACCGACCCCCGCAGGAGCCGCCGTAGGCGTCGTGGCGGTCACCATCGGTATCGTTCTCGCGCTCGACACATGCGTGGCCGACCCGATCAGCCTGGGCTGTGCCTCGGCCGCCGTAGGCATCGCGGGTGGTTTGTTCCCGATCATCAAGAGCGGTGAAGCCGTGCAAGGTGTCACCTACCTCGCCAGCAACGCCGGCCGAGCCGGAAGGGCTGTCGCCAGCGGGGCGCGCAGCGCCTGGCGAAGCGTCAGCGGCTGGTTCGGCTGACGGACAGAACGGCCTCCTGCTTCTCCCCGGGGCGCCCGAAGCCGCCCCGGGGAGAACAACCGGCAGAAGAGAATGAGGAACGACGATGGTTCTGGAACGGATCGCACCCTGGTGGGACCGGCAGGTGCTGGTCGGCATCTGTGTCGCGGCTGTCGTGGCCGCGGCCGTGGCGTCCCTCCGGTCGCTGTCCGAGGTGAGGGTGTGGCAGGTCTCGCTGATCGTCAGCCTGTTGTGCGTGATGCTCTGGGTGGCGCGCACACAACTCGTGCCGTCCGCGTCCGTGAGCGCGTCCGTCCTGGTGGTCCGCAACGTCTACAGCACCTACGAGATCCCCTGGCAGACGCTGACGGGCATCGACTGGGAACCCCGCTCGGGCCTGCTCTCCCTCGAACTGGCCGACGGCCGACGGGTTCCGGTCCAGGCGTTCAGCCGCTGGCCCTCCTTCGGCCGCCACCGGAAGGTGATCGAGACCCTGGAGGAGGGCCGTCGCCTGGCGGCGGGTCCGGCGGAGGACGAGGTGCGGGTCACCGGCGCCTCCGGAATCACCGAGTTCCTCCTGGCGCTCTGCTTCGGGGCCGCCCTGGTGGCACTCCTGATCGAGGGTGTCATCGCGCTTCTGTGAACGGCACGAGTCCCAACAGGGTTTTCCCGCAACCCTGTTGGGACTCGTGGCACAGGCGCCGCTACCCCGCGCCCCCGCGAAACGCCCCGGCCACCACCGGCACCAGCTGCCGCTCCAACCGCTCGGCGGGCAAGGCCGCCAGTTCGGTACCGATGGGCGCCAGCGCGAGCCAGTTCAACAGGCCGGCCGCGCAGCGCGTGCGGAAGATCAGCTCTTCCTCGTCGACCCCGGGGACGTTCGGCCCCAGTACCCGCAGGACGTCCCGGCGGCTCTTCTCGAACTTGCCGGTCAGCCGCTCCCATCCCTGGGGCGGCTCGATGCCGATGCGCGCCACGGTTCGCATCACGGCGAGGTCCTGCCCGCCGGCCGCGAACGCGCGCATCATCGGCCCGGCGAACGCCGCGGCCACTTCATCGAGGGTCGCGGCGGGGCCGAGGGAGTCGATCGCCGCCATCTGGGCGTCCAGATACTGTTCCAGCGCGTGCTCGATCGCCGTGTCGCACAGCGCCTTGAGCGACCCGAAGTGGTAGCTCACCGCCGCGACGTTGGCCCCGGCGCGATCCGTGATCTCGCGGAGCGTCACGCCTTCCTGGCCCCGTTGCGCGAGCAACTCGAGGGCGGCCGACTGCAGGCCGTCCCGTGTGCGTTGACCGGCCTCCCGGCGCAGGTCCGTCTTTTTCACCCTTATCACGCCATGTAGTCAATCACTTGTTTGACTGCATCGTCAAGTGGTCGGCGCCTGGTCAGCCACACAATTCAAACAGTGGCTTGACAGCTTGCTGCGGCCCTCCATAAAGTCAAGCCATCGCTTGATTTACTAAGAGCGAGCGGGGGACCGCTGCTGTGCGGCTCCCGGATCCTGAGAACAAACGTGAAGGAATACGTCATGAAGCTGCTCAGCCGGAAGTCGATCACCGCCGCGACCGCGGTAGCTGTTCTGGGTGGTCTCTCCATCGCCGCCGTGCCGTCACAGGCCGCGAGCCCCACGCACCACAAGTCCGCCGCCCCGACCCTGACCGCGCGTCAGCTGGCGGCGCTGCCGCTCACCGACCGGCACCTGACCAAGCACGAGAAGACCAACCTCGCGATCGTCCTGCGCGACTACTACGTGGCCGAGGGCAGCCACATCGACGTCCCGACCTTCGTCAACAGCTTCGCCAAGGACGGCGTCTTCAACGACATGGTCCCCGGCGTCGCCTACCGGGGTAAGGCGCTCGGCAACGTGCTGCCGTACATGAAGGGCCTCTTCTCCAACGTCCACCGTGACCTCAAGCGCATCACCGTGAACGGCGACACCATCAGCATCGAGCTGTCCATCCAGGGCACGTTCGACGGGCAGCTCCAGGCGCCGACGGGCGGCTTCGTCAAGGGCAAGGGCCAGAAGGTCGACGCCCCGACCGCCGACTTCTGGTACCTGAAGAACGGCAAGGTCGAGAAGTTCGACTGCTTCGTCGGCTACTCGAAGATGTACTCCGACATGGGTGTGAACTTCGACTGGGCCTCGGCCGTCAACCAGCACTGAGCCACTCGCGGCGGGTGATGCCCGGCCCTCTGCGGCCCCGCATCACCCGCCGCGGCCCGTCCCGTCCCATCCACCTTCGGGGAACCCCTTGAACGCCACAGGCAACACCGTCCTCGTCGCCGGAGCGACCTCCGGCATCGGCCTCGGACTGGCGCTGCGGCTGCACGCGGCAGGCAACCGGGTCATCGTCTCCGGACGCCGCGAGGACAGACTGAAACAGATCGTCTCGGAGCACCCCGGCATCGAGTCCGTCGTGCTCGACGTCACCGACCCGACCGCCGTCCGGGACGTGACCGCGCAGCTCCTGCGACGCTTTCCCGACCTCGACGCCCTGGTGACGATGGCCGGCGTCATGCTGCCGGAGGACCTCCACCACGCCGATTTCCTCGCCGTGGCGGAAGAGACGGTGGCGACCAACCTCCTCGGCACCATCCGCCTCGTGGCCGCCCTGACCGAACACCTCGCCGGCCGGCCCCGGGCGACGATCATGACCGTCTCCTCCGGACTCGCCTTCGTCCCGCTGCCGATCGCCCCGACCTACAACGCCACCAAGGCCGCCGTCCACTCCTTCACCGAGAGCCTGCGCGTCCAGCTGGCGGACACGAGCGTCGAGGTTCTCGAACTGGTGCCCCCGGCCGTGCGCACCGCCCTGATGGGCCAGGAGGACTCGGAGACCGCGATGCCTCTTGACGCCTTCCTCGACGAGGTCATGAGCATCCTCGGCGCCGGCGAACAGCCCGACGAGATCCTCGTCGAGGCCGTCGAACCGATCCGGTTCGCCGAGGCCCGCGGCGAGTACGCCACCATGCTGCGCCTGCTCTCCGGCCGCTGACGAACGGCCACTTCGCCACCACACCGACTTGATCGCGCAACCGACCGCAGAGGAACGCATCGGCATGACGACCCGGCTGGGAATCGGTCTCCCGCAGAATCGGCAGTACGACCTCGGCAAGGACGTGCCCGACGTGGCCCGCGCCGCCGAGGCCATCGGATACGACAGCCTCTGGGTGTACGAACGCGCCCTGTTCCCGGAACCACAGACCCAGCCGCTCTACGGCGTCCCCGGCCTGCCGTGGCCCGAGGCCTACCGGGGCGTGGCCGAGCCGCTGGTCACGCTGACCCTCGCGGCGGCGGCCACCGAGCGGGCCGAACTGGGCACCGCCGTACTGGTCGCCCCGCTGCACATCCCCTTCCAACTCGCCAAGTCCCTGGCCACGTTGGACGCGGCGAGCGGCGGCCGGGTGATCGCCGGCCTCGGCAGCGGCTGGTCCCTCGACGAGTACGCCGCCGCCGGAGTACGCCCGTTCGCGGAGCGCGGCAAGGTCATGGACGAGGTCTTCGAGGTGTGCCGGGCGGTGTGGGGCCCGGACCCGGTGGTCTACGACAACGGCCGGATCACGAGGATCGCCTCGGCCGTGGTCGGACCGAAGCCGGCCCGCCCGATCCCGATCCTCGTCCCGGCCAACTCCCCACGGTCCATGCGGCGGTTGGTCGACCACGCCGACGGCTGGCTGCCGTACGCCGACGGTCCCGAGCAAGTGGCCGCGAGCCGGTGCCAGTTGCAGGACCTCGCCGCCGAGCGGGGCCGGACCCGCCCGCTGCGGACGGTGGTTCGCGTCAACCCGGACTACACCGCCAAGCGCTACGAGGGCCCGGACCGCCGTCCCTTCCAGGGCGACGTCGAGCAGATCGTCGGCGACCTGATGGCGTACGACGGGATCGGCCTCGACGAGTTCCTGGTCGACCTCTCGTGGGCCGCGCGGGACGCGCAGGAACTGAAGGACGTCTCCGCCGAGTTGTACACGGCGGCACGCGCGGCCGGCTTCTGACCGGCCCGGCCCTTGACGTGACGACAGGATCCGGGGTCCGGAGCGCCCCCCGCGCGCCCCGGACCGTGGACCCCCCATCCCCCCGTCGTCATGCAGCTCCTGGGTGCCGGGCGGAGCGCGGTGGGTGTGCTGCGGGCGAGTGCCTCCGGCATATCGACCCCCGTCGACGCCACAGGTTCGCCCGAAGGCATGACCAGTGCTCCTGTTCCGCCAATGGGCACGCCCCTGTGCCCGGTAGGCTCCCGGCACAGACAGCTTCGTCGGTAATCGTGCCGGTCCGCAGGGGTCGGGTGTTGCCAGCGGGTATTTGGCAACACCGGTCGGCCGGCGTGTTGTTGGGGGGATGGTCATCGAGCACGACGGATTCGGCGCGGAGTTACGCAGGCGCCGCATTGCGGCCGGTATGTCACTGAGCGAGTTGGCCGGCAGGGTGTACTGCAGCCGCAGCTTCCTCAGCCGCGTCGAGAACGGACGCCGCAGGGCGTCCCTGGAGCTGGCCCAGCTGTGCGACGAAGTCCTGCGCGCCAAGGGAGCGTTGGCGGGCCTGGCACCACCACCCGGCACCGACGCGCCGCCGAAGACAGTGCGCGGGGAGACCGTCCGCCTGGTCAAGTCCCCCGGAAACAACGGCCGTTCGGCCCAGGCGCAGGAACGGGCCGAGTTCCTACGGCTGTTGCGGCGCGGTGATCTGAGCCACGCGGCCGGCGAGATGCGCGAGGCGGAGCGGTACTACACGGCCGCCTATCGCGGCGCCGCCGGGGACCCGAGGGCGCAGGCCGAGGCCGTGATCAGGCTGGCGCGCCGCTGGTCCGACCCCGGGCAGGTCGACCGCGAACTGATCCAGTCGATCAAGGGGTGCCTGGCCGCGCTGGAGGGCGACGCGGGCCCCGAGGCCGCGGGGCTGCGGCTGCGGCTCGAAGCGCATCTGGCGAAGAAGATGGCCCTGGCGGTCAGCCAGGACACCGCGGCCGGGCTCGCCGGTCCCGCCGAGGGCGCCCGGCTCGCCGAGGACACACTGCGCCGATTACCCGAGGACGGCGACGACGAGGTGCGCTGTGAAGTCCTCACCGAATGCCGGTGGGCACGCTACGACTTCATGAGCGCCCCCGATTCACTGGACCTCTCCGAACGGCTGCGCGAGGCCGCGGCCCGGCACGATTCCGCGTACTTCCGCGGTGAGGCGCTCATGGCCGTCGCCATCGACCAGTTGCGCAACGGCAGGATCTTCAGCGCGCTGGCCACCGCCAACCAGTACCGCAAGCACGCGGCGGACACCCAGAGCGCCCTGGCCCTCTGGCAGCGGCACACCCTCGACGCCCTGCTCGACCTGTGGCACGGCCGGTTCGACGCCGCCGCCGAGTGGATCTTCGTGGAGTCACTGAAGTTCATCGAACTCCTCCGCGCCGACTACGCCGTACCGGCGGACAACCTGACCCAGACCCGGCTCGGCCAGGCCTACTGGCTGCTGCGCCAACAGGGCCGTCTGCATGAGCTGTTCACCTCCGACCTGGCCGGCGACGTCGAGCGCCACGCCTACTTCCCCGTCTGGCGGGCCGGGCTGGCCCTCGCCCTGTGCGAGACCGGGCAGCACGCCGAGGGCGCGGACCTGTTCCTCGGCTGCGTCGCCGACGTCGACCGGTTCCCGCCCTCGGGCTGGGCGGTCCCCGCGCTCGTCCTGCTGGCGGAGGTCTGCGCGGCGCTGGACCTGGAGGGCGGATTCGAGGCCGAGTTGGCGCAGGCGGTGCCCGGGCTCCGCGCGCGTCTCGCGCCGCACGACGGCGAGCAGATCGCGCTGGGCGGCTGGCCCACCGTCCTCGTCGGCCCGACCGCCCGGGCCTGCGGGCTGCTGGCGCTCGCGGCGGGGGAGCCGGAGACCGCCCTCGACCGCTTCCGGCAGGCGGCGGTCCCGGCCCGCTCCTCGCAGCCCGAACTCGCCCGCCTCCGCCTGGCCCAGGCCCGCGCGACGCGCCGGCTGGGCGGTCCGGGCAGCGAGCCGCACGCGGTCCGGCTGCTGCGGGAGGCGGCACGCGGGGCGGAGACGTACGGCATGACGGCGCTCGGTGCGCAGACCCTGGCGCTGCTGGAGGAGGCGGGGCGGGGGTGAGCAACGGCCTCTGCGGCCGGTGGAGTCGGTGTGCGCGACCGGTGTTCATGCTGTGAACTAGGTCACATTCGAGTCCTCCTCGGGTGCCCCGCCCCGCAGCTCCTGTCGCGTCCCGGGTGTCACCCGGGGCACCCTCTGCCCCGCACTTCACCGTGGGTAGTCAGCCAAAACGTCTTCGTGGGCGGGCGGTTGGACGCACCGGCCGCCGGATTGTCTACCCGCGTAGTGTACTGAACGCCCTAAACGGCTCTGCCTGGCGTGTTTGTGGGGTCCCTTGACCCGGGTCGGATGGCTCGGTTTCATAACTGACCAACTGCGCGGGGGGCTCGGGCGCCCGTCGGGAAACCGCAGCCCGTCTTTGGCGTACGTGCTTTGCTGCGCCGCCAACTCCCCAGTCTGTGCAGGCGTGTTGACGTATGCCCGCGATTCGACGCGTCACGCGCCACCCCGGAAAGGAAACCACCGGTGTCGCAGTTCCTCACCGCAGCCCGCCTCTGTCGTCGCGCCGTCGGACATCGGTGGGTGAAGTGAGCAGACACCGGGACACGTCCACGCAGACCGGACCCGGTAGCGGTCGCGGGCGCAGTATCCGCGCCTCGCTCATCACGCTCGCGGTGGTGCCGGCGACGGCGATGGTGCTGCTGTGGGTCAGTGGTTCCTTCGCGCTGTTCGACCAGTGGCACCGGTCCAACACCGTCGGGCAGGCGGCGAAGACCACATACGCCCTGCAGCCGGCGATCGGCGAGTTCCAGAAGGAACGGCAGCTGACGGTCGGTCTGTTGGCCTCGCACGGCAGCCGTACCGCGCTGGAGGCGCAACGGCGCAGGACCGATGCCCTGCTCGCGGGCTTCCGCACGGCGGACGCCGCCTCCAGCGGTGCCGGATCGGCGCAGTACAAGGCCCAGTTGGCCACCGTACGCAAGCGGATCGGCGCGCTGACCGCCGAACGGACCGCGGTCGACGCCGGGAAGAGCACCCGGCAGCAGGCCTACGCCGTCTACTCCGACGCGGTGTCGTCGGCGCTGAACCTCTTCGGGATGCTCAGCACCGACAGCGGCGACGCGGCCACCGCGGCCGACGCCGGCCACGCCCTGGCCTTCCTGCGCGGCACCGAGGCACTCTCGCAGGAGGAGGCGATCCTCGGCGGGGTCGCCGCGTCCGGGAAGCTGAGCGTCCAGGAGCGGTCCTCGCTGGCAGCGGCCGAGGCCGTCCGGGTCTCCGTGCTGTCCAACGAGGTGGAGCCGTATCTGTCCACGGAGATGGGCGCGGCGCTGGAGCAGGTCATGGGCGGCCGGGACTGGGAGGCCATGGCGGCCTTCGAGACGGCCGTCGCGTCGGCGTCCGCCGGGCACGACGGCACGATCGCGGTGCCGCACACCACGGCCGCCCGGGCGGCGGCGCCTGCGCGGGTGACCGGCGGGGTGCAGGCCGTGGAGGGCCAGTTCCTGTACAAGGTCACCGGCGACTCCCAGGACCGGACCCACCAGGTGCTCGTCAAGGCACTGCTCGGCAGCGCGCTCGCCCTGGTCGCCGTACTCGCCGTCGCCCTGCTGTCCTGGCGCATCACCCGCTCCCTCCTCGGCCGGATGTCCGGCCTGCGCGCCGAGACCCTCGAACTCGCCGAGGAGCGACTGCCCGAGCTGATCACCCGGCTGCGCACCCAGGGCAAGCGCGCCGAACTCGACGACCTGCCCGAACTCGACTACGGCACCGACGAGTTGGGCAAGGTCGCCGAAGCCTTCAACAGCGCCCAGCGGACCGCGGTGAGCGTCGCGCTGGAACAGGCCTCGCTGCGCGAGGGCGCGCGGCTCGTCTTCCACAACATGTCCCGCCGTATCCAGCTCCTGGTGCACCGTCAGCTCACGGTGATCGACTCCATGGAACGCAAGGAGCAGGATCCCCAACTCCTCGCCGACCTCTACCGCGTGGACCACCTCGCCACCCGGATGCGGCGCAACGCGGAGAGCCTCACCGTGCTGTCCGGCGCGGCCCCCCGCCGCCGCTGGAAGCACGCGGTGCCGCTCGCCGACCTGCTGCGCAGCGCGGTCTCCGAGATCGAGGGCTACACCCGCGTCGTCGTCGAACCCCTCCCGCCCATAGCGGTGTTGGGCCCGGCGGTCGGCGACACGATCCACCTCATGGCCGAACTCATCGAGAACGGCGTGACGTTCTCCCCGCCGCACACCGAAGTACGCGTCCGCGCGCTGCCGGTGGCGCAGGGGTACGCCGTCGAGGTCGAGGACCGGGGGCTCGGCCTCGCCGTGGACGAGTACGCGGCGGCCAACGAACTCCTGCACCACCCCAAGGACTTCAGCTTCACCACCCTCGGCGAGGACCCGCGCCTCGGCCTCTTCACCGTCGGCCACCTCGCCCAGCGCCACGGCATCACCGCCAGCCTCCAGGCCTCGTCCTACGGCGGCTCGCTCGCCGTCGTGGTCCTCCCGCAGGCCCTCACGGAGCCGGTCGCCGACGCCGTACCGTCCCCCCTGGACGCCCGCGCGGA
Organism: Streptomyces hokutonensis; assembly: GCF_000376565.1. Lineage (GTDB taxonomy): Bacteria > Actinomycetota > Actinomycetes > Streptomycetales > Streptomycetaceae > Streptomyces > Streptomyces hokutonensis. The sequence continues at coordinate 194,125 of NZ_BARG01000018.1, forward strand.
ACGCCACCTGGCGTCGGTCGCCGGTTCCCCCACCGACCCGTTCCCGCCCCCCGGCCAGCCCACCGGCCCGGTCGGCGGCCCACCCCGCGCCGGAGTGACGGCAGGCGGCATGCCGATGCGCACACGCCGCACACGAAACGCCGCGGCGGGCCCCGTGGTTACCACCACTACGCCGACCCAAGAGGCCACGCCCTCCTACGGGACCGCACCGACCTACGAACCCGCACCTTCCCGCGAGCCCGCGCCCTCCTACGAAGCGGCGCCGTCCCGCGAGCCCGCGCCCTCCTACGACGCGGCGCCGCCCCGCGAGACCGGTCCTTTCACCGGCTCGCACGCGGGGGACGCGCCGTCCGACGGCCCCCGCACGGGAGATGCGCCGACGCCTGGTGACATGCCGTCAGCGGGTTCCCGCACGGGAGACATGCCGTCCGGGGCCTCTCGCGCCGGCGACATGTCGTCCGCAGGGTCCCGAGCGGGGGACCTGCCCTCGACCGGTTCCCGAGCGAAGGACCTGCCGTCCAAGGGTTCCCGCATCGGGGAGATGCGGGCCCTGGGGTCCCGCAAGGGGGGCGCGCCGTCCCCGGGTTCCCGCGCGGGGGAGACGCCGTCCGTGGGCTTCCAGGCGGGGGACGCGTCGTACACGGGCTCCCGTACCGGGGAGATGCGGTCGTTGAGTCCGCAGGCGGGGGACGCGCCGTACACGATCTCCCGCACTGGCGAGACGCCGTCCGTGGGTTCCCGTACCGGGGAGACGCGATCCCCGGGTTCGCAGGCGGGGGATGCGCCGTATGCGGGTTCCCGTACGGGTGAGACGCCGTCCGCAGGTCCTCGTACCGGGGAGACGCGATCCCTGGGTTCCCAAGCGGGGGATGCGCCGTATGCGGGTTCCCGTACGGGTGAGACGCCGTCCGCAGGTCCTCGTGCCGGGGAGACGCGATCCCCGGGTTCGCAGGCGGGGGACGCTCCGTACGCGGGCTCCCGCACCGGCGTGACGTCGTCCGCGGGGCATCGCACCGGGGAGGTACGGCCCCTCGGCTCCCGGGCGGGTGACGTGCCCTCCGCGGGCTCCCGTACCGGCGAGATGCCGTCCGCGGGTTCCCCCGTCCGGGAGGCGCCGGCCGCTGGTCTTTACGCCGGTGATTCGGCTTCCGTCGGTTTGCGGGCCGGAGGTGCTCTGCCCGGCGGGTCTCGTTCCGGTGGGGGCGCGTCGTCGCTCGGGGCCCGGTCGGGAGGTGTGCCCGGCTCGGGTGCCTGGAGTGGGTCCGGGCGGCTGCCCCGGCGGGTGCGGCAGGCCAATCTGGCGCCGCAGTTGCGGGACCGGGTCGTGGAGGCCGACGGTGACCACGGGCCGGGGCGGGAGGCGGAGCGGCGGCCGGAGCAGGCGCGGTCGATGCTCGCCGCGCTCCGGGACGGTACCCGTCGGGCCCGTGCGCAGGAGGAAGTGCCCATGCCCGCCTGGCCGTCGGCGATGGGCAGGGAAGGCTCCGCGCCGGGCCGTCCGGCAACCCCGCAAGACGAGTTTCCGCCGGCCACCTGGCCCACCACCCCGCCCGAGCGGCGTCAGCTGCCCACCCGTCCCCGTCCGACAAGGAACAACCCATGACTGCGCCCAACACCACGCACGGCGGACTGGCCTGGCTGCTGGACAACCTGATCGAGCGGATCCCCGAGACCCTGCACGCCATCGTCCTGTCGGAGGACGGACTCCTCGTCGGCTCCTCCGAGAAGCTCGCCCAGGACGACGCCGAGCAACTCGCCGCCATTTCCTCGGGAGTTCACTCGCTCGCGCTCGGCACCAGCCGCCACTTCGGCGGCGGCCGGGTGCAGCAGACCGTCATCGAGATGGACGACCTGTTCCTCTTCGTCACCACCGCGGGCGGCGGCGCCCGGCTCGCCGTCCTCGCCACCTCCGAGGTCGACGTCGGCAACGTCGGTTATGAAATGACCATGGTCGTGCGGCAGGTGGGGCAGTTCCTCAGTGCCGCCCCCCGGTTCCCGGAGTACAGCGGTGTGCCCTTCGCGGGTGAGCATGAATGAGACATTGGTCGGAGGAAGATCCCTGGGAGGACGAAGACCCCGCGCTGCTCGTCCGCCCGTACACGGTGACCGGCGGCCGCACCCCGACCGCCCACTCCGGCATCGAGCTGATCACCCTGATCAGCACGGTCCGGCCACCCACCCGCGACCAGCGCCTCCAGCCCGAACAGAACCGGCTGCTCGCGCTCTGCCGCACCCCGACGGCGCTGGTGGAGGTCGCCGCCCTGCTCGACCAACCCGTCGCGGTCATACGGGTGTTGCTCGATGACCTCCTGGACAACGAACTCGTCTCCGTCTCCCCGCCCGCCGCGGCCGGTACCCCCGACGCCCGTTTCCTCCAGGCAGTGATCGATGGCATTCGCAGAATCTGACCCCCGCGCAAGCCGCTCTCGCGCCACCACCGTCGCGCCCAACGCCGCCACGGCCAAGATCCTCGTCGCGGGCGGTTTCGGCGTCGGCAAGACCACGCTCGTCGGCGCGATCAGCGAGACGACGCCCTTGCGCACCGAGGAACTCATCACCGAGGCCAGCGTCGGCATCGACAGCCTCGCCGGCGTCGAGCAGAAGACCACGACCACGGTCGCCATGGACTTCGGCCGGATCACGCTGAGTTCGGCCCTCGTGGTCTATCTCTTCGGCGCCCCGGGCCAGGACCGGTTCTGGTTCATGTGGGACGACCTGTCCCGCGGCGCGCTCGGCGCGGTCGTCCTCGCCGACACCCGGCGGCTGGAGAGCTGCTTCCCGTCCGTCGACTTCTTCGAGCACCGCGGCATCCCCTTCGCCGTGGGCGTCAACTGCTTCAACGGCGTCTGCGAGGAGGACCCCGAGGAGATCCGCACCGCCCTCGACCTCGCCCCCGACATCCCGCTCGTCCTGTGCGACGCCCGAGACCGCGAGTCGGTCAAGACGGTCCTGCTCGCCCTCCTCGAACACGTCATGCGGGGCCTGGCGGTGGAGGCGTCGGGGGACCGCCAGCCGGTGTAGCCGTACGGCCGGGCGTCCGGTCGTACGGCCAACCACGCGGTCGTACGGTCAGGAGGGCTTCGTCGCCGAAACGGCGGTCGCGGTCAGCGTGCCGTCGCACTCCGCGAACTGCCCGTCTTCAAGGGCGACTTGGTGTTTCCCGGCGCCGGGCAGTCCGATCACCATCGTCGGGTAGATCACCGGCGCCGACCCCGACTCGCAGTAGCCGTCCCCCTCGCCCTGCACCTGCACGAAGGTCAGCTTCAGCCAGGCCTGGCCGCCGGGCGACAGCTTCACGGGGGAGGCGGAGCCGGTGGGGGTGACCTTCAGGGGGACGTTGAGCTCCGGGGAGCCGTTCGCGGCGCCGGCGACAGTGGGGTGGCCCTGGAGGAGGCACGACTTGGCGGTGGTGTTGGTGAACTGGACGATCGCCGCCCCGGTTCCGGTGCCCTGCGGCCGGTCGGCGGCCTGGTAGGCGATCGCCTTGAGTGATGCCGCCGCACAGGTCTTCACCGCGGTGCCCGTGGACCCGGACGACCCTGTGGACCCCGTGGATCCGGAGGTCCCCGTGGATCCCGTGGATCCGGACGACCCCGTGGACCCGGAGGTCCCCGTGGACCCCGTGGATCCGGACGACCCCGTGGACCCGGAGGCCCCCGTAGAACCGGAGGCCCCCGTGGATCCGGAGGAGATGGGGGAGGCGGTCGAGGTCGGCGACTGTGACGACACGTCGGACCCGGCGGACCCGGTGTCCGTGTCGCCCGGCTGACATGCCGTCATCACCAATGCCGCCGACAGCGCGGCCGTCGCCATCGCGGCCCTGCGGATGCTGCTCTTCTGCATGACGTCCCCCGAGTTCGGTTCGTGCGACCGGACTTGCCGGCATTTCGGCGGGGGAGACAGTTCAGGTCGTACGCCCGGTTTCCTCTATGCGTTCGCTGTGTCCCGGCTGTGACGAGATCAAGGCCGGATCAGGACGACTCGGCCGGCTTCCCGTCCGTCCCCGCCTCGAAGCTCGCGAAGTACGCCGCCGCCATGTCCTCGTCGCCGTGCCCCTGTGCCGCCGCCCGCGCGAACCGTTCCGCGCCCGCCGCCGCCACATCCAGCCGTACGCCGTTCGCCGCGCCGGCCTGCACGATCAGGCGGGCGTCCTTCTCCGCCGTCGAGACCGCGAAACTCGCCGGAGTCAGCTGGTCGTTCAGGATCGCGGCCGACTTGGCGTGCAGGTACCCCATGTCGAGGGGGCCGCCGGCGATGAGGTCGAGGAAGCTCTGGGGGTTCACGCCCAGGCCCTTGGAGAGGGCCAGGGCCTCGCCCGCCGCGTTCGTCACGGCCAGCACCCAGCTGTTGGCGACCAGCTTCAGGCGGGTCGCGGTGGCGGCCGCGCCGTCCTCGCCCACCCACATCGTGCGGGCGCCGACCGCGTCGAAGACCGGGGTGACCGCCGCGCGCCCGGACTCCGGGCCCGCCGCGAGGACCGTCAGCTGGCCGGCCTCGGCGGGCTGGCGGGTGCCGAGCACGGGGGCGTCGTAGAAGACCAGTTCGTGGCGGCCGGCGAACGCGGCCAGTTCGGCCACCGATTCGAGGCCCGAGGTCGTCGACTGGATCCACGCGGCGCCGGGACGCAGGACGGGCGCGGCCTCGCGCATCACATCGAGGACGGTGTCGCCGTCGTAGAGCATGGTGAGGACGACGTCCGCGTCGCGTACGGCCTCCGCCACGGTGTCGGTGACGTGCGCGCCGTCGGCGGACAGCGGTTCGGCCTTGGCGCGGGTGCGGTTCCAGGCGTGCACGGTGTGTCCCGCACGGGCGAGGTTGCGGGCCATCGCGGCGCCCATGATGCCGGTGCCCAGGACACCTACGGTGAGCTTCTCGGTGGTCATGACTCGGCTTTCGTCCTCGACGATGTTGTCGAGGACCAGGGTGCCAGGACGACACACGCCCGGCCTCCCGGCGGTGCGGGCGACACCCACCGGCTTCGGCCGGCCACCCGGTACCCGTTCCGGGCACGCGCACCCGTCGCCTTGGGTCGGGCGCGCGGCACCCCTCACCTCTGACCGCGCGCGTGTTCCCCACCCGGCTCTGGCCGGGCGCCAGGCACCGGCCAGTTCTGGCCGTGCGTAAGCCGCCGTGCGTCAGCCGGTGATCGTGAGCTGCCCCTCGTGAGCTGCTCCCCCGCAAGCTGCCGCCCGTCAGCCCGTGAGCGTGAACCAGGTCGAGCGGGACTTCTGCCACTCCGGGTGGGTGAGGTCCTTGGCCTCGGTGCCGTCGGCGTAGAGGTCGGCCGAGCCGTCGTCGGTGATCAGTTGGGCGCGGGCGTCCGTCGCCGTCAGGTCGGGGACGTCTACGACCGCCTCCCAGGCGCCCGGGTCCGTGGTCGGCAGGTCGCGCAGCTTGACCGGCTTGTCGGCCGCGTTGCCGGTCCAGGAGTAGAGGGCGTACGGGTCGGAGTTGTCGTCGGCGGCCCAGGAACCGGCGACGATCAGGTACTGGTTCGCCGCGTTCTTGCGGATGTCGCGCACCGAGAGACCACCGAGGTCCAGCTCGACCGGCGTGCCGAAGGTCGCCGCCGTGCCGTTCGCCACCACCTTGTCGATGTTGGTGACCGGGACCAGGAGCGCCTTGCCGCCCGCCACCGCGGGGGCGAGGGGTGCGCGGAAGCCGACGTACGCCGTCGTCGTCGAACCCGGTGCGAACTCCAGCCCCTCCACGTTGAATCCGTCGATCTCCTTGGGGATCTCACCGTCCGCGGTGCCCGCCGCGAAGCCGTACTTGTTGCCGTTCGCCTTGTCCCAGGCCACCAGGTCGTCACGCAGCTTGCCGTACGAACTGCCGTAGGAGAGCGCGGTGTCGGCGCCGGTGCCGGTCACCTTGGTGGTGAAGACCGTGTTGCGGGCCGCCTTGTACTCGCCGTCCTTGTTGTTGCCGAGCGAGCCGGTCCAGTAGATCGTGTCGCCGACACGGGCCGCGCCCTCGATGTCGATCTCCTTGTCGACGCCGATGTCGTCGCTGAAGTCCCAGGTCTTGATCGGCGCGCCGGACGCCGAACGGTCGTACAGGCGGAGGACGTTGGACTCGTCGTCCGCTACGACGACGTAGCCGCCGCCCACGTCGACTGCGGCGGAGGCATCGCTGGAGCCGGTCAAGTAGCGGGTGTCGGCGGGCTGTTGGACCGCCGCCGACGCCGCGTAGTGGAGGGTCTTGGTGGCCGTCTTGCCGCCGAGGCCCGTGACCTTCACCGTCAGGTCGGTGTAGCCCTGCGCGGCCGCCGCGACGGCGAGTTGGCGGGTGGCGCCGGTGCCGGTGACGGTCACCGCGCCCGTCGGCGCCACGGACGTCCTGCTGCTCTTGCTCGCCGCCACCGTCAACGCGCCGACGTCCGCGCCGCTCTGGGCGACCGTCACCCGGACCGTCGGATCGCCGACCGCGCCCACCGCGCCGGAGAGGTAGGAGGCCGAGAGGGAGATGGTCGGGGTGCCGTAACTCGCCGCATGCGCCCGGGTGTTGAAGCTCAGGCCGAGGGCGGCGAGGGCGAGGCAGGTGCCTGCCACGGCGACCGTCCTGCGCCCGCTGGAGAAAACTCCGTTGGAAGCTCCGCTGGAGAAAACGTAGTCCTGCACTGGGACCCCTTCGTCGGCTCGGTGTCGACGAGAAGGCTCAGTGGATCTCACCAACTTGGCGCGGCGCGGGCAGGTCCTGAGGGTGAACAACGGCGGACGGGCCGAGGGAGCGTTCCATGACCCGGGCCAGGTGACGGGTGAAGACCTCCTGTGCGTCGGGGGTCAGCGTGCGCAGCGCGATCAGCGCGGTGATGACGACGTCGCACAGTTCGGCCCGCACGTCGTCCCAGGTGTGGGTGACGCCCTTGCGCGGGTTCTGGCCGGTCACCCCGATCACCGCCTCGGAGACCTCGCCGACCTCCTCGGACAGCTTCAGGATGCGGAGGAGGAGCCCCTCCCGGCCGTCGAGGGGACTGTTCGTGTCCACCCAGGTCCAGAGGTCCTCGATACCGGTCCAGAGCCCGGTGGGCTGGTCCTTCTGATCACTCATGGACCCAGCCTGCCATCAGGTCCCTACTCGTCGAACAGCGTCTCCTGCTCGAACACCGCCGCCTCCCGCACCCGCCGGTTGCGCAGGCCCACCACCACGGCCGTCGCCGCCCCGGTCACCGCGAGCGCGGCCGGGACCATCCAGTCCCGGTTCACCGCGTGGCCGAGCGCGTGGTCCAGGGAGAGACGGCCAGGGCCCGTGATCGCGAGGCCGGCCACGGTCAGGGCGAGGGAGGCCGCGTACTCGTAGCCGCCGCCCGCCGCGAAGAAGCCGTTGGGCGCGTGCACGGCGGTCGCGCCCGCCATCGCGCCGGCCGCCGCGGCGCCCGCCGCCGGGGTCGCCAGCCCCAGTGCCAGCAGGGCACCGCCACCCGCCTCCGCGAGGCCGGCCATCGTGGCGCTCCGTCTGCCGGGGGAGTAGCCCATCGCCTCCATGGCCGCGCCGGTGCCCTCGATCCCGCCCCCGCCGAACCAGCCGAACAGCTTCTGCGAGCCGTGCGCGGCCAGCACCCCGCCGGTACCCAGCCGGAGCAGCAGCAGGCCCAGATCTTGTCGGTCGTAACAGGTCATGGTGACTCCCCGGACGGACGGCGCGGACGGTCCCTCCACCGTCGCACCTCCGACCTGCGACGGGCTCGCCCGGACAGCCGTTCGGGTGGCGGCCCCCACGGAACGGTGTGAGTCTGGCCCGCATGACGATTCAGCCAGCCAAACTCAGCGATCCGGCCGTCCGGGCCTTCGTCAGCGCCGTCAACGCCCATGACCGCGACGCCTTCCTGGCGCTGCTCGCGCCCGGCGCGACCATGGCCGACGACGGCTCGGACCGCGACCTCGACGAGTGGATCGACCGGGAGATCTTCTCCTCCCACGGCCACATGGAGGTCGACCGCGAGTCGAACGGCGGCCGGGCCCTCGTCGCCCGCTACTCCAACGACGCGTGGGGCGAGATGCGCACCCGCTGGAGTTTCACGGTCGGCGAGGACGGCAGGATCGCCCGCTTCGAGACCGGGCAGGCCTGACCGACGTAAAAGGCACCGCCCCGATGTAAAAACCCTTGCCTTGGTGTGCACTCCAACTCCTAGTGTCCGCAGGCATGGAGACGAACAGCAGGACCCTGGGACGCAGTGGCATCGACGTGAGCGCTCTCGGCTTCGGCTGCTGGGCCATCGGCGGGGAGTGGCAGGACACGAGCGGGCAGCCGCTGGGCTGGGGCAAGGTCGACGACGAGGAGTCCGTACGGGCCGTCCGGCGCGCCCTCGACCTGGGGGTCACCTTCTTCGACACCGCCGACACCTACGGCGCCGGGCACAGCGAGCGCGTCCTCGGCCGGGCGCTCGGCAAGCGCCGCGACGACGTGGTCCTCGCCACCAAGTGGGGCAACGTCTTCGACGAGGAGACCCGCACCCTCACCGGCTCCGACGACTCCCCGGAGTACGCCCGCCGCGCCCTCACCGCATCGCTGGAGCGGCTCGGCACCGACCACGTCGACCTGTACCAACTGCACCTGTCCGACGCCGACTTGGGCCGCGCAGCCCAACTCCGGGACCAGTGCGAGGAGTTCGTGAGCGAGGGGCTGATCCGGGCCTACGCCTGGAGCACCGACGACCCCGCGCGCGCCGCCGTGTTCGCCGAGGGGGAGCACTGCGCCGCCGTACAGCACGCGGCGAACGTGTTCCAGGACGCGCCCGAAATGTTCGCCCTGTGCGAGGAGTTGGGGCTCGCCAGCATCAACCGCAGCCCGCTCGCGATGGGACTGCTCACCGGCAAGCAGGCCGCCGGGCGGACGCTGGAGGCCGGCGACATCCGCAACACCCCGCCCGCCTGGATGCAGGGCTTCAAGCAGGGCGCCGGGGCCGACGAGGACTGGGTCGCCCGGGTGGACGCCCTGCGCGAGATCCTCACCTCGGAGGGCCGTACGTCCGCGCAGGGCGCCCTCGCCTGGCTGTGGGCGCGCAGCCCGCGCACCGTGCCGATCCCGGGCTTCCGTTCGGTCGCGCAGGCCGAGCAGAACGCGGGCGCGATCGCGAAGGGGCCGCTCAGCGCGGGGCAGTTGGCGGAGATCGATCGGGTGCTGGGGCGGTAGGCGGTCCAACGGGAGGGCGACAGCGGGCGGCCGGTCCCTGCTGTGGGGGAGCGCGGGCGCGGCGGCGGAAGAGCGGCTCACCGCCGGGCGGTCGGCCTCGGCCGTACGGGAGCGTCGGGGTGATCGCCAAGGGGCCGCTCACCGCCGGGCGGTCGGCCTCGGCCGTACGAGAGAGAACGCCGGGGGGATCGCCAAAGGGCCGCTCACCGCCGGGCAGTTGGCCGAGATCGGCCAGGTGCTCGGGAGGTGAACGGCCCCGACGGGGTCGACAGGCGGGCTCAGTAACCCTGGTTGCCGTGCTGTGCGTACTGCTGCTGGGGAGTGAACTGGCCGTTGCCCCGGCCCTGTTCGGTCAGCGTGATCTGGCCGGCCTTGATGGTGGCCAGGCGCGGTGCGCGGCGGGCGATCGACGAGTCGTGGGTGACCATGATGAAGGTCAGCCCGTACTCGTGCCAGAGGCCTTCGAGCAGGCCCATGATGTCGTCGCGGGTGCCCTCGTCGAGGTTGCCCGTGGGCTCGTCGGCGAGGAGCACCTTCGGCTTCTTGACCAGCGCGCGGGCGATCGCGACGCGCTGCTGCTGGCCGCCGGAGAGCTCGGAGGGGGCGTGCTTGAGGCGGTCGCCGAGGCCGACCGAGGTCAGCGCCTCGGCGGCCCGCTCGCGGCGCTCGGCCGGCTTGACGCCGAGCGGGACCAGGGCCGTCTCGACGTTCTCCTGCGCGGTGAGCGTCGGGATGAGGTTGAAGGACTGGAAGATGATGCCGATCTTCTCGGCCCGCAGCCGGGTCAGCTTGGCCTCGCTGATGGTGGCGAGGTTGACGCCGTCCAGCTCGACACTGCCCTCGGAAGGGCGGTCCAGGCCGCCGATCATCTGCAGCAGCGTCGACTTGCCGCCGCCGGTGGGGCCCTGGATGACGAGCTGGTCGCCGTCCTCGATCGTCAGGTCGACGCCGCGCAGCGCCTCGACCGTCTCCTTGCCCCGCGTGTAGCGCTTGGTGACGCCGGTGAGCTTGTACATGGGATCTCCGTCGATACGTCGGTGAAGAAGAGGGTCGGGGCGCCGCCACCCGGGGGGAGTGGAGGCGGCGCCCCTGTTCAGGGGGGTACGGCCGGTCTACGACACGCTGCGCAGGGCGTCCGCCGGGCGCATCCGGGAGGCGCGCCAGCCGCCCATCGCGCCGGCGATCAGACCGCCGGTGACGGCCAGGCCCACCGCGAGGGCGATCGTGGTCAGCGAGACCGGCGCGTTCAGCGCGATCTCCAGGGTGTTCTGGGTGGCCTGCTGGCCGGGACCGCCCTGACCGCCGCCGGGGCCGCCCTGGCCGCCACCGCCGGTGCTGCCGAGCTGCGCGGTCAGCTTGGGGCTGATCGCGGTGACCGTGTAGGCCGCCGCGAGGCCCAGCGCGATACCGAGACCGCCGCCGATCAGACCGTTGACCATGGACTCGCCGACGACCTGCCGGGTCACCTTGCGGCTCGGCCAGCCGAGCGCCTTCAGGGTGCCGAACTCACGCACCCGGCGGGACACCGCGGAGGAGGTGAGCAGCGCGGCCACCAGGAACGCGGCGACGAGGACCGCGATGGACAGCCACTTGCCGACGCTGGTCGCCAGGTTGGAGGCGGTGGACAGCGAGCCGGAGACGGTGGAGGCGAGGTCGGCGGAGGTGGTGACCGTCGTACCCGAGATGTTCTTCTGGATCGTCGACTTGACGGCCGAGATCTGCTTGGAGTCGGTCGCCTTGACGTAGATCGTGGTGACCTTGTTCTTCGAGTCGCCCAGCGTCTGCGCCTGCTTCAGCGGCAGGTACACGTCGATCGTGGACTCGCTGCTGTTGGGCGTCGCGATGCCGATGACCGTGAACTTGGTGCTGGAGATCTTGAAGGTCGAACCGACCTTGTACTTCTTCGACTTGGCGTAGGACGCGCTGACGACGGCGACCTTCGCGTTGGTCTGCGAGGCCGTGAACGTCTTGCCGGAGGTGATCTTCGAGGTGGACAGCGGGCCGAGCGTCTGGTTGGTGACGTCGATGCCGGCGACCGAGTACGAGTTCACGTTGAAGTTGGCGCCGCCGCCCTGGACCTGGGGCGCGCCGGTGCTGCTGGTTCCGCCACCGCCGCCGGGGCCGCCCTGCTGCGAACCGGAAGAGGAACCGGACGTGGTGGTGGACTTCGCCTTGCCCTGGGTGAAGGAGCCGTCGACCTTGGTGACGTTCAGGGTGAGCGAACCGACCGCGCTCGACACGCCCTTCTGCGCGGCGACCTTGGTGACCAGGGAGGACGCGAGGACCTGACCGCCCTGCGTGTTCACCCGGTCCGAGCTCTGCGAGCTGCTGCTGGAGGAGGTGGCGCCGAACTTGAAGCTGGGACCGCCTGAGGTGCCGGCCTTGGGGGCCGACTGCGCCTTGGTCACGGTCATGTCGGTTCCGAGACCGTAAAGAGACTTGAGGACCTTGTCCTGAGCCTGATTCATGCCGGCCGACACCGAGTTGACGGTGATGACCAGCGCGATACCGAGCGCCAGACCCATGGCGATGACCAGGGCCGCCTTCTTGCGCCGGCTCAGCTCGCGCTTGAGATAGATGCCAAACATCCCATTCCCCAAAGGTTCTTGGCGCCCGCTGTGGGCGCGGCCACAAGCTATGGAGAAACCTTTGAGTCGACCTGAGTAAAGGATGTGTCTGGCCTGAGAAAAAGACGCCCGAAATCAGAATTGTGTCAGACAGCTCATTCCTAAGCTGTGGAGGGCTTCCTGCCAGGAAACCCCAGTTCAATGGCGTGTTGGTGTGGGGTGCCGCGCCTTCGCAGCGGCTTCTTTTCGCCACCCCCGCCGTGCACCGTCCGGCTCCGATTTTGTACGGTCCCGGGATGCGCGATTCCTCTCGGCTCACCCGGCGTGCCGCTCTCGGCCTGACCGCCGCCGCCCTTCCCGTGGCAGCGGCCACTCCAGCGTCCGCGGCGACAGCGATAGGCGGTGAGCGTCTGGCCCGCGACGGGATCCAGCTGAGTGGTGCCACCGGTCTGCCCAAGAAGCTCACCGCCCGTTCCTGGCTCGTCGCCGACCACAGGACGGGCGAGGTGCTCGCCTCGTACCGCGCGCACCAGCGCCTGGCGCCCGCGTCCACGCTGAAGATGCTGTTCGCCGACACCGTGCTGGGGAAGTTCGAGAAGACCCGCACCTACCGGGTCACGGACGCCGACCTCGCCGACGTCCCCTCCGGCTCCAGCATGGTCGGCGTCAAGCCCGGCATCACCTACACCGTCCACCAGCTGTGGCAGGGCGTCTTCCTTCGCTCCGGCAACGACGCCGTGCATGTGCTGTCCCACATGAACGGCGGGATCGCCAAGACGGTCGCCGAGATGCAGGCCAAGGCGAAGGACCTCCAGGCCCTGGACACCCATGTGGTGAGCCCGGACGGCTTCGACCACCCCGGGCAGGTCTCGTCGGCGTACGACCTCACCCTCTTCGCCCGGCACGGCCTGCACGACGACGACTTCGGCGCCTACTGCTCCACCAGGACCGCGAACTTCCCGGCCGGCGGCAAGAAGACCTTCCAGATCCAGAACACCGACCGCCTGCTCACCGGCGCCTACGGACTGCGCCCGTACAAGGGCATGATCGGCGTCAAGAACGGTTACACCAGCCACGCCGGCAACACCTTCACCGGCGCCGCCACCCGCGACGGCCGCACCCTGCTGGTCACCGTGATGCACCCGGCCAACGGCGGCAACGAGGTCTACAAGGAGACCGAGGCACTGCTCGACTGGGGCTTCGACAAAGGGAGTTCGGCCCAGGCGGTGGGCACGCTGGTCGAGCCGCTGAGCGAGGGCGGGGCGAGCGCGAGCCCGACACCTTCGGGGAAGGGCGCCAAGGGGGCGCCGGGCGCCACTGGCGCGGCCTCGGCGGAGGACGGTGCCTCGCCGTGGCGGCTGCTGGAGGGCGCGGCCGGGACGGTGGTCCTGCTCGCGGGCGGCGCGTTCGCGCTGCGCCGGCGGCGGGCGGCCGTAGCGGCGGCGAAGTCCCGGGAGGACGACGGGAGTTGAACTGTGCGACAGCCGTTCCACCGCCCGGTGCGAAACCCCGCGGTCCCACGCGAGGTCCACCCCCACCCGGGCAGTGGAACGGCTGTCGCCTCCCCCCTCGGGTTGGCCTGCGGAAGCCGTGTGCTCCAACTGTGAAGCTTTGGTGGAGAAGAGTTGAGCATAAGTCAGTAACCGGGCGCAATGGTGCGGACGGTCAAATTCCGTTTGTGCAACTTGCCTCAGCCACGGCCCACATACGGCATCGAGGTCGCCAACACCGTCGCGAACTGCACATTCGCCGCCAACGGCAGCTCCGCCATGTGCCGCACCGTGCGCGCCACATCCGCGACATCCATCACCGGTTCCGGGGCTACCACCCCGTTGGCCTGCAAGGCCCCGGTCTCCATCCGCCGCGTCATGTCCGTCGCCGCGTTCCCGATGTCGATCTGCCCGACCGCGATCGAGTACGGCCGCCCGTCCAGCGACAGCGACTTGGTGAGCCCCGTCAGTGCGTGCTTGGTCGCCGTGTAGGCCACCGAGTGCGGCCGGGGCGCATGCGCGGAGATGGACCCGTTGTTGATGATCCGCCCGCCCTGCGGCGCCTGCTCCTTCATCTGCCGGAACGCCGCCTGCGCGCACAGGAACGCCCCGTTGAGATTGGTGTCCACCACGTGCCGCCACGCGTCGTAGGGCAACTCCTCCACCGGCACCCCGCCGGGCCCGAACGTCCCCGCGTTGTTGAACAGCAGGTCCACCCGCCCGAACCGCTCCACGGTCGCCGCGAACAGCCCGGCCACGTCCTCCGGCCGCGCCACATCCGTCGCCACGGCGACGGAGGCACCCTCGGGCACCAGCGCGGCCGTCTCCTCCAGTGTCCCGGTGCGGCGGCCGGCCAGCGCCACCGACCAGCCCGCGCGCAGCAGTTCCACGGCGACCGCGCGGCCGATCCCGGAGCCCGCGCCGGTCACCACCGCGATCCTTGATTGCTCAGCGTTCATGGACCGCAGCCTACGAGCCGGAGTCAGCCCTCCTGCGGGTACCGCACCCCGATCCGCTCCCGCACCGCGTCCAGCGTGCGCATCACGGCGAGGGTGCCCTCCAGCGGCACCAGCGGCGACTCGGTCTCCCCGGCCCGCAGCGCCCGCATCACCTCGGCCGCCTCGTGCCGCAGCGTGTTGCGCGGCCCGTCCGCCGGGTCGAGGACGAACTCCTCGGGGTCACGGCCGTCCCGGTGCAGCACGAACCGCTCCGGGTGGAAGAAGCCGTCCGGGATGTCGATCCGGCCCAGCGAACCGGTCACCGACGCCGAGGTCCCCGTACCGCCGACGATCGAGCAGTGCAGCGCGGCCAGCGCGCCGCTGTCCCAGGAGAACAACGCCGCGGTCTGGAGGTCGGCGCCCTCGGCGGACAGCACGGCCGACGCCTTGATGTCGGCGGGCTCACCGAGCAGCAGGTGCGCGAACGACACCGGGTACACCCCGAGGTCCAGCAGCGCGCCCCCGCCCTGCGCCGGATCGCGCAGCCGGTGCGAGGGCGGGAACGGCCCCGCGAGCCCGAAGTCGGCCTGGACGGTGCGCACTTCACCGATCGCACCGTCGTCGACGAGGGCCTTCAGCCGCCGTACCAGCGGATTGCAGTACATCCACATGGCCTCCATGAGGAAGCTGCCGCGGTCGGCCGCCAGCGCGACAAGTTCGGTCGCCTCACGGGAGTTGAGGGTGAAGGCCTTCTCGACGAGCACGTTCCGTCCGGCCTCCAGACAGAGACCGGCCGCCGCGCGGTGCGCCGAGTGCGGGGTGGCGACGTAGACGACATCGATGTCCCCGTCCGCCGCCAGCGCGGCCCAGTCGCCGTAGGCCCGCTCGATCCCGAACCGTTCCGCGAACGCCTTCGCCGACTCCTCCGTCCGCGAGGCCACCGCGACCACCTCGGCGTCCGGCAGATCGACCAGCGCCGCCGTGAACGCGGCGGCGATCCCGCCGGTCGCCAGGATCCCCCAGCGCACGTTCTCTTCCGTCATCGCGGCCCCACCCTCGCTCACCAGTACCTCGGCACCCTGTACGAGCTGAGAGCATAGGTGGCGGACCAGCCAGGGAGGGAGGGGCACATGCCCGAGCAGAGGGCGCAGGCGCAGTCCGCGCCGCAGTCCGCCGTACCGTCGTCGCTGACGGCGACCCGCCGCGCGGGCCTCCTCGTCGTCCTCATCCTCGGCGGCCTCACCGCGACCCCGCCGCTGTCGATGGACATGTACCTCCCCGCGCTCCCGGCGGTCACCCGCGCCCTGCACGCGCCCGCCGCGACCGTCCAGCTCACCCTCACCGCGTGCCTCGCCGGCATGGCGCTCGGGCAGCTCGTGGTCGGCCCGATGAGCGACCGCTGGGGCCGCAGACGCCCGCTGCTGACCGGCCTCGCCGTCTACGTCGTCGCGACCGCCCTGTGCGCGGTCGCGCCGAACGTGGAGTTCCTGGTCGCCTTCCGCCTCCTCCAGGGCCTGGCGGGCGCGGCCGGAATAGTGATCGCGCGGGCGGTCGTCCGCGACCTCTACGACGGCGTCGCGATGGCCCGCTTCTTCTCCACCCTCATGCTGGTCTCCGGGGTCGCCCCGATCGTCGCGCCGCTCGTCGGCGGCCAGATCCTGCGGGTCACGGACTGGCGGGGCGTGTTCGTGATCCTGACCTTCGTCGGGACGGCCCTCGCGGTCCTCGTCTGGACCCGCCTCCCCGAGACCCTCGCACCCGCCGACCGGCACGTCGGCGGCACCGGCGAGGCCCTGCGCTCCATGCGCCGCCTCCTCGCCGACCTCCCCTTCACCGGCTACATGCTCACCGGCGGCTTCGCCTTCGCCGCCCTGTTCGCCTACATCTCCGCGTCCCCCTTCGTCGTCCAGGAGATCTACGGCGCCTCCCCGCAGACCTTCAGCCTGCTGTTCGGCGTCAACTCGGTCGGACTGGTCGCGGTCGGCCAGATCAACGGCAAGCTGCTGGTCGGCCGGGTCTCCATGGACAAGGTGCTGGGGGCGGGCCTGGCGGTGGTGGTAGCGGCGGCGACGGCCCTGCTCCTGATGGCGACGGGCGTGTTCGGTGAGGTGGGCCTGCTGCCGGTGGCCACTGCGCTCTTCGTCCTCATGTCGGCGATGGGCGTGACCCTCCCCAACGCCCAGACCCTCGCCCTCATGCGCACCAAGCACTCCGCGGGCTCCGCCTCCGCACTGCTGGGCACCTCCTCCTTCCTCATCGGCGCGGTCGCCTCCCCCCTCGTCGGCATCGCGGGCGAGCACACCGCCGTCCCGATGGCCGTCGTCCAGTTGGCGGCCGCACTGGTGGCGGTGGCCTGCTTCGTGGGAATGTGCCGTCCCTGGAACACCCGTACGACCGCGGAGGGAGTGGCGAGCTGAGCGCCCCGAGACTGCGCAGCGACACACCGGAACGAGCGGGCCTCGACCCCGGGGAACTCCGGCACCTGATCCGGGAGGTCCACGACCTCACCACCGGCGACCGCCCCTGGGCGGCGGGCACCGTCGTGGTCGCCGGCCGCGGCCCGGTGATCGCCGTGGAGGAGGCGGCGGGCTGGGCCGTACGGTATTCGGCCTACGACCCCGAGACGGACGCGGGTGTGGAACTGCCGCCGTCCTCCCGCGTCCCGACGACGGTGGACACCCCCTTCGACCTGGCGTCCCTCACCAAACTCTTCACCTCGGTCGCCGCGATGCAGCAGATCGAGCGGGGCACCCTCGGCATCGACGCCCGCGTCGGCGCCTACCTCCCGGACTTCCGCGCCGCCGCCCGCCACGACATCACCGTCCGCCAACTCCTCACCCACACGTCGGGCCTGCGCCCCGAACTCCCGCTGTACGACTGCGCGGACGACGCGGAACGCCTGGCGATGCTGCGGGCGGAGGCGCCGGTGCGGGAACCCGGCGAGTATCTGTACTCGGACCTGAACCTCCTCCTGCTCCAGTTCGTCCTGGAACGCGTCAGCGGCCGCACCCTCGACGTCCTCGTCCACGACGGCATCACCCGCCCCCTCGGCATGACCTCCACCGACTTCGGCCCCTGCCCCGACGCGGCGGCCACCGAGGACCAACGCCGCCCCTGGGCCAAGGCGGACCGGGGCATGCTGCGGGGCGTCGTCCACGACGAGAACGCCTGGGCACTGGGGGGCGTGGCGGGCCACGCCGGCCTCTTCTCGACGGGCCGAGACCTGGCCGTCTTCTGCCGCACGCTGCTGGCCGGGGGCTCCTACGGCCCCGCCCGCATCCTGGGCGCCGACTTCGTGGAGCTGATGCTGACCCCGCCGGGGCTCGGCTTCGCCGTCGACCAGGCCTGGTTCATGGGGGAGTTGGCGGGGCGGGGGGCGGTGGGCCACACGGGCTTCACGGGAACGTCGCTGGTGCTGGATCCCGGGACGGACACGTTTTTGGTGCTGCTGGCGAACACGGTGCATCCACGGAGACGGGGGGCGGACAGCGGGCCACGGGCGGCGGCGGGGACGCGGGTGGCACGGGCGGTACGCGGTTTCTGAGGCTCACCGTTCGGCGCGCCGAGTCGGCGGGCCGTGCGGGGCTTCGGGCGTCCGGCTTTCGCCCCGCTGAGTGGGCGGGTTGTGCGGGGCCTTGGGCGTCTGCCGGTTGGCGTGCCGGGCGGGCCGAGAGGGCGGGGCGTGTCGGCCTTGGCGTATGCCTCTCGCTTCGCCTCGTCGGAGGGTCACGTGAGGTCCTGGCCGTGTGCCTCGTGACCTGCCGAGTGGGCGGGCCGTGTGGGGTTTCGGGCGTATGGCTTTCGCCCTGTCGAGTGGGCGGTCTGTGTGGGGTTTTGGGCGTCCGCCTCGTGACCTGCCGAGTGGGCGGTCTGTGTGGGGTTTTGGGCGTCCGCCTTGTGACCTGTCGAGTGGGCGGTCTGTGTGGGGTTTTAGGCGTCCGCCTCGTGACCTGCCGAGTGGGCGGTCTGTGTGGGGTTTTGGCCGTCCGCCTTGTGACCTACCGAGTCGGCGGCCCGTGTGGGGTTTTCGACGTCCACCTCTCGACTCACCGAGTCGGGTGGTGGGTGGGCATAGGTCCGGGGGTCTGGGGGCGGAGCCCCCAGGGGCGGCGGCACCAGCACCGGGCCACTTAGAATCGGCGGGTGAACGACCCCGTGGCCCCGGCCGAAACCCTCCGTACCGCTCTCGCCGCGCTGCTGGCCGGGCTTCCGCCCAGGCAGGCTGCCGGTGCTGTGGAGCGGCTGATCGGCAAGTATCGCGGGGCCACTCCGACCGACGCCCCGATTCTCAGGGACCGTGCGGATGTGGTCGCGTACGCCGCGTATCGGATGCCGGCGACTTTCGAGGCCGTACGCTCCGCGCTGGACGCGTTCGCCGACGCCGTACCCGGCTGGGCTCCGCAGGGGCATGTGGATGTCGGCGGTGGTACCGGGGCCGCGACCTGGGCCGTCACCGCCACCTGGTCCGGTGACCGCCCGGTGACCGTACTCGACTGGGCCGAACCCGCACTCGCCCTCGGGAAAGAGCTCGCCGCCGCCGACCCCGGCCTGCGCAACGCCAGTTGGCGCCGCGCTCGTATCGGCTCCGCGCTCACCCTCGACCCCACCGACCTCGTCACCGTCTCCTACGTCCTCAACGAACTCACCGTCCCCGACCGCGCCGCCCTCGTCGACGCCGCCGCGTCCGCCGCCCAGGCCGTCGTGATCGTCGAGGCCGGCACCCCGGACGGCTACGCCCGCGTCATCGAGGCCAGGGACCGGCTGATCGGCGCCGGGTTCCACATCGCCGCCCCCTGCCCGCACAGCGCCGCCTGCCCGATCGTCCCCGGCGAGGACTGGTGCCACTTCTCGACCCGGGTCAGCCGTTCCTCCCTGCACCGCCAGGTGAAGGGCGGCTCCCTGCCGTACGAGGACGAGAAGTTCAGCTACGTCGCCGCCACCCGCCTCCCCGTCGAACCCGCCCCCGCCCGGGTCGTACGGCGCCCGCAGATCCGCAAGGGACAAGTACTCCTCGACCTCTGCGAGAGCGACGAGCACCTCCGCCGTACGACGGTCACCAAACGCCACGGCGACCTGTACAAGACGGCCCGCGACGCTAGCTGGGGCGACCCCTGGCCCTCGTAGCGCCGTAGCGCCGTAGCGCCGTAGCGTCCCGGCGTCGTAGGCCCGAAGGTCGTAAATCACGGCAAATCGTCCGATAGGCGGTGATCCGGGTCTCGGTGTGTCTCGTCCCACCTACCCCGCATGTGGGGTACCGCCACCCGGGGCGCAGGATGGTGCGACGATGGGGGAGGTTCTCCGTACAACAACAGGACAAGAACAGCAGGGCGACAACAGCGAGGCGAGGAGATAGATGAGCGCGACGTTCGGTGGCCGGACCGGTCGGCAGGGCAGACTCTCCTCGTGGCTGCGCGGACGCCGCCCGCAGGACGAGGCCGCCGACGGCAGTGAGCGCGAGGCGCTGCTGCTCGCCGCCGCCGGAGCGGGACTGCCGCTCGCGCCCGCCGCGCACCCGGCCCCGGGCTACCGATGTTCGTGCGACCGCGTGGGCTGTCCCACCCCCGCCCGGCACCCGGTGTCGTTCGCCTGGCAGACGCAGTCCACGACCGACCGCGCGCAGATCGAGCGCTGGGCCCGCCATCAGCCGCAGGCCAACTTCATCACCGCGACCGGCATGGTGAACGATGTCCTGGACGTCCCCCTGGAGGCCGGCCGCGAGGCGCTGGAGCGGCTGCTCGCCGCCGGTATCGAGGTCGGGCCGGTCGCCGCGAGCGACGACGGACGGCTGCTCTTCTTCACCCTCACCCGCGGCACCCCCGAGGACGAGGACGAGTGGTGGCCGTGCGAACTGGACTGCCACCCCGAGACGATGGACGAACACCCGGGACTGCGCTGGCACTGCCGGGGCTCCTACGTCCTCGTCCCCCCGGCCCAACTGCCGGGCGACAACCAGTCGGTGCACTGGGTACGCGGCCCCGAGCATCCGCTGCCCGACCCGCTGACCCTCCTGGAAACCCTCACGGACGCCTGCGCCCGCCACGCCGGGCAGGAACCCGACCACGCCAACGCGGCCTGGCCGCTGGGCCGTTGACCGCCAGGAGTTCTTGACCGCCTGATCGTCAGCCGCCCTGCGCGGAGGTCAGCCCCTCGATCCGGCCCAGCACCGACACCTTGCCGCCCCGCTTCGGGTCCAACGCCACCTGGTTGGACATGAGTTGGAGGGTGAGGGACTGCTGCACGGCGCCCGTCGTCAGCGCCTGCACGTCCTTGTTCTGGGCCGGCACCGAGGTACCCGTCGCCGCGGTCTCCTTCTGGAAGTAGCGCGTCGTGTAGAACACCAGCGCCCCGCCGTCCGCCGTGCGCAGCGCCAGCGGCGCGTAGTCGCCGTTCGTCACCGGTTCGTCGAGGAACTGGACGGCCAGACCGGGCTTGGTGGCCTTCTCGCGGTCCGCGCGCCACGCGCTGGTGTGCGCGCCGTCCGCGAAGTCCGTCCCGCCGCTCTTCAGATACGTCGCGTAGCGCTTGCTCAAGTCCCCGGGCGCGACGGCGAGTTCGGCCGCGTTGGCGGGCACGGCCTCGGCCCAGCCGTCCTTGTCGGTCCTGAACTTCGGTACGGAGGCGGGCGCGAGCAGGGTCAGATACGCCACCTGCCACGGCTCGGACAGGTCGTTGCGGGTGAACACCAGCAGCCAGCGGGCGCTGCCGCCCTTGTTGGCGGCGGCGTCGGCGAGGAACCAGCGCGGCCAGCCGGCCTTCTTCGGGATGGTGAACTTCGCGTCCGTCAGCTCCAGCGGGGCGTAATTCGGGTTTCCCGACGGGTAGTTGGTGTGCCCCGCCTTCAGTCGCGCCGCGTCGATGTCACCGAGCGCGCCGGTGACATGGGCGGCGTCCAGGGAACTGTCGTACGCCTTGTCCGCCGCGTTGTACGCGGTCGTGAACTGCTGGAGCGCCTTGGCGGCCTCGGCGCGCGTGGTGGCCGGGAGGACCTCGCGTTCCCCGTGGACCACCACGCATCCGCTCGCCGTCAGCGACAAAGCGGTCATCGAGGCCGCTATGAGTACGCGCCGGTCAAGCCTGCGGAGCCTTCGAGGGCTGCGATCCCTGCTCATCAGGTGTCTTCACCTTCCCCTTCCCGGAGGCGAACCCTACCGGGACGAAGAACAGGGTGAGCGTGGGGACCAGGTACAGCAGCCACACCGTGATCTGGAGCACGGTCGGGTCCGGCTGGAAGTTGAAGACGCCCTTCAGGAGGGTGCCGTACCAGCTGTCCGGCGGGATCGTGCCACTGATGTCGAAGGCCTGATGCGTCAACCCCGGGATCCAGTCCGCCTCTTGGAGGTCGTGGAAGCCGTAGGCCAGCACGCCCGCCGCGACCACGACCAGCATCGCGCCGGTCCAAGTGAAGAACTTGGCGAGGTTGATCTTCAGGGCGCCCCGGTAGAACAGCCAGCCCAGGAACACGGCGGTGGCCAGACCCAGGCCCACGCCGACCAGCGGGCGCGGGGTGCCGTCGCTCGCCGCGTGCACCGACGCCCACACGAACAGCGCGGTCTCCAGGCCCTCGCGGCCGACGGCGAGGAACGCGGTGGCGACCAGCGCGCCGGTGCCCATCGCGAGGGCCGCGTCCAGCTTGCCGTGCAGTTCGGACTTGAGGTGCCGGGCGGTGCGCCGCATCCAGAACACCATCCACGTCACCAGACCGACCGCGAGGATCGACAGCGAGCCGCCGAGCGCCTCCTGCGCCTGGAACGTCATCTCCTGGGAGCCGAATTCGAGCGCGCAGCCGAAGCCCATCGCGATGAGCACCGCGGCGGCGATGCCGATCCAGATCGGCTTCAGCGCGTCGCGCCGCTCCGTCTTGACCAGATAGGCGATCAGGATGCAGACGACGAGGCTGGCCTCCAGGCCCTCGCGCAGACCGATCAGATAGTTGGAGAACACGGTCTACGACTCCTTCGCTTCCTTGGCTTCCTTGGAGAACAGCGTGCTGCCCCACCAGTCGTCCTTGTCGCGGACGCCCGGCGGAACGGCGAAGACCGCCGAACCCACGTGCTGGATGTACTCGTTGAGCGCGTCGGTCGCCGACAGCCTGCGCTGCAGCGGGATGAACCCCTTGCGGACGTCGCGCTGGTAGGCCAGGAAGAACAGGCCCGCGTCGAGCCGGCCGAGGCCGTCGGTGCCGTCGGTGAAGGAGTAGCCCCGGCGCAGGATGGTGACCCCGCCGTTGGAGTCGGGGTGCGCGAGCCGGACGTGCGCGTCGGGCTTCATCGCCTTCAGGAACGGCGCGTCGTGCTCCTTCGCCTTGCCGACCGGCGCGCCCTCGCCCTTGTCGCGGCCGAAGACGTCCTCCTGCTCCTGGAGCGAGGTCCGGTCCCAGGTCTCGATGTTCATCCGGATGCGCCGGGCGACGAGATACGAACCCCCGGTCATCCAGGCCGAGTTCTCGCCGACGTCCCCCTCGCCGACCCACACGAACTTCTTCAGCCGGTCCGTCTCGGTGCCCGCGATATTGCGGGTGCCGTCCTTGAACCCCATGAGATTCCGGGGGGTTTGGGCACCCGGCGTGGTCGACGACGTCTTCCCGAAGCCGAGTTGGGACCAGCGGATGGCGACCTTGCCGAAGCCGATCCGGGCCAGGTTGCGGATCGCGTGCACGGCGACCTGCGGATCGTCCGCACAGGCCTGGACACAAAGGTCGCCGCCCGTACGGGACTTGTCGAAGTTGTCGCCGGGGAACTGCGGCAGGTCGACGAGCGCCTCGGGACGGCTGTCCTCGAGCCCGAACTTCTCGAAGAACGACGGCCCGAAGCCGATGGTGAGGGTCAGCCGCGAGGGTTTCAGCCCCAGCGCCTCACCGGTGTCGTCCGGCGGCGCCTCGGCGAGCCCGCCGTAGGCACCGTCGCCGACCGCGTGCCCGCCGGTCATCCGCCGGGCGGCGGCCGTCCAGTCCTTCAGCATCTGCACGAACTCGGCGCGGTCGTCGGTCTTCACGTCGAACGCGGCGAAGTGCAGCCGGTCCTGCACGGGCGTGGCGATGCCCGCCTGGTTGGCGCCGTGGAAGGCGACCGCGGCACCGGTGTCGGCGCCCGCCGGATCGACGTCCTCGCCGACCCGGGTCATCGCCACCGCGCCACCGGCCGCGACGGCACCGAGCGCGAGCCCGGCACCGCCCCAGCCGATGAGCGAACGACGGGAGGGGCTCTCGGATTTCGGGGTTTCGGCCATGGTGATCGCCTACTTCACAACGGCGGCGGCGAGCTTGGACAGCGGCTCCGCGAGCGCGTTGACCGCGTCCGACAGTTCCTTGCGCTGGTCCGCGGTGACCTTGTCGTACGACACGAAGCCGTCCGAGGTCGACGTGGAGCGGTACTTGTCGAGCAGCGTGTCGATCGCGGCGAACTGCTTGTCCAGCTCGGCGGTCAGCGCCGCGTCGTTCTTCTGCGCGACCGGCTTCAGCAGCTCGTACGCCTTCTCCGCGCCGTCGACGTTGGCCTTGAAGTCGCTCAGGTCGGTGTGCGAGTAACGGTCCTCCTCGCCGGTGACCTTGCCGGTGGCGACCTCGTCGAGGAGTTCCTTGGCGCCGTTGGCCATGGAGGTCGGGGTGATCTCCGCCTTGCCGACCCGCTTCTGCCAGTCCTTCAGGTCGGTGAGCAGCTCATCGGCCAGTGCCTTCTGCTCGGCGCCGACCTTCTTGTCCACCCACAGGGCCTTCTCCAGCGCGTGCCAGCCGGTCCACTTCTGGCCCTTCTCCAGGTCGTTGACGCGGGTGTCGGTCTTGGGGTCGATGTCCCCGAACGACTCGGCGATCGGCTCGGTGGTCTCCCAGCCGACGCGGGAGGGGGCGTAGGCGTTCTTGGCGGCCGTGATGTCACCGGCCTTGATGGCGTTGACGAAGGTCTCCACCTTCGGGATCGTCGCGTCGGCCTCGCTCTGCGCGTACTCGCGGTAGGCGGCGACGGCGGCGTCCAGCTTCGGATCACGCTTGGCGACGCTTCCCCCGGTGACGGTCAGCTTCTGCCGAACGCCGTGCCCCTTCATCCCGGGCCGGCAGGCGATCTCGTACGACCCGGCCTTCACCTCGGCGGTGAGCGTGTACTTCGTCCCCGGGCCGATGTTCTCCTTCTCGGAGACGATCCGGTCGTCCGGGAAGAGGATCTCGACCTCGGTCGCCTTCGAGCCGGTGTTCTCGATCTTCAGCGTGACCTGGCCTGCCGGTATCGACTTCGTCGAGGTCGTGCACTTGGAGTCGGCCGCGGTGACCTGGATCGCGTCACCGTCCTTGGCGTCGCTCTTCGCGGTGCACGCCGTGACGGCGGTCAGTGCGGCCGCGGTGGCGACAGCGGTGACGACGGGAAGTCGGACGGCACGCATGCAGGCTCCAAGCGGGAGTGTCTGGTGAGGCGGTGTGGTGAGGCTGCCCTAACTTACCTGAGGCTTACCTCACTCATACCCGCCCGGGTGGGTATTCACTGCCCACAGAAAAATCACAGACACGGCTTGATCTCGATGGCGAAAAATGAATGCCAAGGAGAAGTCAAGAAAAAGTCAAGCGAGCCGTCGCGGGGCCACGACGGCCACCCCCGTGCGCGGATGCGGAAACACCTCAACCGGCTGGTCGTAGACGTCCGAAAGCAACGCCTCGGTGAAAACCTCCTCCGGCGGACCGTCCGCGGCGACACGACCGGCGCGCAGAATCGCGACCCGGTGCGCGTAGGCGGCGGCCAGCGCGAGATCGTGCAGCACCACGACCACCGCGTCCCCCGCGTGCGCCCTTTCCCGGCACAGCCGCAGCACCAGTTCCTGGTGCCGGAGGTCCAGCGCGGCCGTCGGTTCGTCCAGCAGCACCAGCGGCGCCCGCTGCGCGAGCACCCGGGCGAGCGCGACCCGGGCCCGCTCGCCACCACTCAGCGCCGAGAACGGCCGTGGCGCGAAGTCCGTCACCTCCGCCCGCGCCATCGCCTCCGCGACGGCGAGATCGTCCTCGGCGGGGGTGCTCGCGTGCGGCGCCCGCCCCATCCGTACGACCTCTTCGACGGTGAACGGAAAGGACAGCGTGGCCGATTGGGGGAGTACGGCGCGACGCAGGGCGAGTTCGGGAGCGGACCACTCGGCGGCGGGCCGACCGTGGATCCGTACGACCCCTGCGGCGGCCGGAAGATCCGCCGCGAGCGCCCCCAACAGGGTTGACTTACCGGCCCCGTTGGGCCCGACGAGCGCCAGCACCTCACCGGCCCGGACGCACACGGAGACGCCGCGCAGCACGCTGCGCCGGCCGAGATCGAGGTGCAGGTCCTCGGCCTCGGCGAGGATGTCGCCCGGCTCGGCGTGGGCGGGAGGCTCGGGGCGACTGCGGAGGAGTCTCATGCGCGGGCTCCGAGGGTGGGAGGGGTGAAGGTTGTTCGGCACCGCCGGGATGGTTCGCGGGGGCTGAGCGCCGTTGCGGCGGAGAAGAGTCGGCGGGCGGAGGCAAGTTGGCGGGTGGAGGGGAGTTGGCGCGCGGTGGAAAACTGGCGGCCGGAGCAGAAGGGGCGCGGGGAACTGCGCGACCAGCCCCCACCGGCCCGCACCCCCCAAAGCGCATCCAGGGGCAGTGTCGGCCGGGAAGCGGGAAACGGGCCGACGGAGAAGAACGGGCGGTCGGAGTAGAAGGGGCGCGGGGAACTGCGCGACCAGCCGCCACCGGCCTGCACTCCCCAACGCACATCCAGTGGCAGTCTCGGTGGGACCCGGTTCACGCCCAGCCCCCCTGCCCGCGCCGCGCCCTCCGCAGCAGCCAGAAGAAGAACGGGCTCCCGATCAGTGCCGTCAGAACCCCCAGCGGGAGCTCCGCCGGAGCCGCGACCGTGCGGGCGGTCAGGTCGGCGCCCAGGAGCACCAGCGCACCCAGCAGCGCACTCGCCGGGATCAGAAAGCGGTGCCCCGGCCCCGCCGCCATCCGCAGCAGATGCGGTACGACCAGGCCGACGAAACTGATGATCCCGGAGAGGCTGACCGCCGCCGCCGTGAGCAGCGCGATGACCAGGACCAGGACGACACGGAGCCGTTCGACGTCAACTCCCAAGTGGCGCGCGGGGCGTTCACCGAGGGCCAGCAGGTCCAGCCGGCCGGCGTACAGCGGCGCGAGGGTCAGCCCGACCACCGCGCACGGCAGGACCGCGAGGACCTTCGGCCAGGTCGCCTGGGAGAGCGAACCGAGCTGCCAGAAGGTGATCTGGTTGACGGCCGCGGTGTCCGCGAAGAACAGGAACAGACCGATCAGCGCCCCCGCGAACGCGTTCACCGCGATCCCCGTGAGGATCAGCGTCACGACCTCCGTACGACCGCCCGAGCGCGACATCGCGTAGACCAGCAGAACCGTCGCGAGCCCGGAGACGAACGCCACGGCGGACACCGTCCACGTACCGAGGAAGTCCAGCCCGAGCGCGATCACCGCGACCGCGCCCACCGCCGCCCCCGAGGACACCCCGATGACCCCCGGTTCGGCGAGCGGATTCCCGAACACGCCCTGCATCAACGCCCCCGCGCAGCCGAGCGAGGCCCCGACGAGCAGCGCGAGCACGATCCGGGGAAAGCGGACGTTCCACAGGACCGACTCCGGTACCCGCCCCAATGCGCCCCCGCCGAGCCCCAGTCGGTGCTGCACGGAGGAGAGGACATCACCCACCGGGACGGGGTACGCGCCCAGTCCCGCGGCCACCGGCACGAGAACGAGCAGGGCGAGGACCAGCCCGGCGGTGAGCAGCCAGGCGGTGCCGTACTTGCGTCTCACTTGGTGTCGTCCCCGTACAACTGGTGCACGATCGACCTGAGTACCTGGTCGGTGCGCGGCCCGTAGTTGAGCAGCACCCCGTCCTCGACCGACACGACCCGCCGGTCCATCCCGGCCGGGGTCTGCGCGACTCCAGGGATCTTCACCAGCCCGTCGAGCCCGCCGACCGACTCAAGTCCCTTGGTCATGACGAGAATCGCGTCCGGCGCGGCCTTCGCGAGCGCCTCGGTGGTGATGGCCGTGAAGTCCTGTTCCAGCCCGGACTCCGCGCCCGCGTCGACCGCCCCGGCCGCCTCCAGGAGCGAGGTCGCGCCCGAGCCCTTGCCGCCGATGAGATACACGGACGCGGACCCGCGCAGATAGAGGAACGCGACCCGTGGCTTCTCCTCGCGCGCCGGAATCGCCTTGCGTACGGCGGCGATCCGGTCCTCCGAGCGCTTGGTCAGCTCCTTGCCGGCCGCCGGTACACCGAGCGCGTCGGCCACCGCCCGGATGCGCGGGCCGACATCCGCCAGCCCCTGTGCCGGATCGACGACCAGCACCGGGACGCCTCGACGGCGACACCGGCAAACTGACGGCGGACGTGACGAGCCTGGGCGAGAAGTCCGAAGAGGTGGTCCTGGCCGACCTGAAGGCGGGTTCGACCGACCTCACCGCCAAGAACGACGTCATCACCCTCGACGACGTCACCACCACCCTGACCGCAGCCGGCGCGAAGGCCTTCGGCGGCTTCTACGAGACCGGTGCGACCCTCGACCCGCTGAACCTGACGGTGGCGCTGACCGACGACGCCGACCTCCCCTCGGACGACCCCTCGTCGACGACCGGTACGGGCTCCTCCGACAACTCCGGTACGACAGGCTCGACTTCGGGCGGCGTCACCGGCTCCACGACAGGCAGCACGACCGGCTCCCTCGCCTCGACGGGCTCCGGCATACCGGCGACGGCCCTCGGCACGGCGGCCGCGGTCACCGTGGCGGCGGGCGCGGGCGTGGTCTTCGCGATGCGCAGACGGCGTACGGAGGCGTGAGCCTGTGCCGGGGCGGTCCCGTACTCGATGCACGGGACCGCCCCGACGGGTGTTTCAATTCCCTCGTGACCGACTACGACGTACTGCGTGTCTTCTGCGGCCCAAGTGGCGGATACGGCAACGAACTCGGCGTCGTCCGCGAGGGTTCCGTCATGCCGGACCCGGACGAGCGACAGGTGTTCGCCGGGAAACTCGGCTTCAGCGAGACGGTGTTCGTCGACGACCCCGAGCGCGGGGTCATCGACATCTACACGCCCACCCTGCGCCTGCCCTTCGCCGGTCACCCCTGCGTCGGCACGGCCTGGCTCCTGGACATACCCGAACTGGTCACGCCCGCAGGCATCGTGGGCGCCCGTCTCGACGGCGAGTTCAGCTGGATCGAGGCCCTCCCGGAGTGGGCCCCGCCGCGCACCCTCCGCCAGTACGCCACCGCCTCCGAGGTCGACGCCCTGCCCGTGCCCCCGCCCGGCGAGTGGATCTACGCCTGGGCCTGGGAGGACGAGGCGGCCGGCCGTATCCGTGCCCGCGCTTTCCCCGGCCGCGACGACGGCATCCACGAGGACGAGGCGACGGGCGCGGCGGCACTGCTGCTGACCGACCAGCTGGGCCGCGCCCTCAACATCGCTCAGGGTGCGGGGTCGCAGATACTCACGGCTCCGCAGCCGGGGGGTTGGGTGGAGGTCGGCGGCCGGGTGTTCCTGGAGCGCTAGCCCGCGTCACGCGCTCAGCGGGAACTCCTCGCCCAACGCCCGGAACACCCCGGTGTTGAGCGCGAACGCCCGCTTGCACTCCGCCACGATCCGCTGCTTCTCCAGGTCGTCGACCCGGATGCCGTCCAGCAGTTCGCGGTACCCCCGCTTGAACGCGGCCGGGTTGCCGATCCCCTCGAAGACGTAGAAGCGCACGCCGTCGCCCTTCCGCGAGAACCCCCACGTCCGCTCCGCCTTGTCGCGGATGATCTGGCCGCCGGAGAGGTCGCCGAGGTAGCGCGTGTAGTGGTGGGCGATGTAGCCGGCCGGCCATGACTCCGCGCACTCCCGTACCCGGTCCGCGTAGGCCTGGGTGGCGGGCAGCGCGGTCAGTCCCGTGCGCCAGTCCGCGCCCCGCAGATGCTCCAGGTCCCGCTCCAGCGCCGGCAGGCGGAACAACTCGGCCCGGATGAACGGGCCGGTCACCGGGTCCGCCGCCAGCCGCCCCGTACCGGTCTCCAACGCCCCGTACACGAACCACAGTTGCTCGGTGTAGCGGGCGTACGCGTCCACGCCCAGCCGGCCGCCGAGCAGATCGCTCATGAAGGTGGAGGTCTCGGCCTCCACATGCTGTTCGTGGGACGCGGTGCGGATGACTGTCGAGAAGGAGTCCATGAGCTCTATCCTCTAAGGTAAGCCTTACCTAAGTCAACAGGTTTACCGACATCCTGTCGGTAAAAGCGTACAAGAAAAGACCCGCCCTCAGCGGAGGACGGGTCCTGACCTGCTACGGCAGCGTGAGAACCTCCGCCCCCGTCTCCGTCACCACCAGCGTGTGCTCGAACTGTGCCGTCCGCTTGCAGTCCTTCGTGACGACCGTCCACCCGTCGTCCCACATGTCGTACTCGTGCGTGCCCAGCGTCAGCATCGGCTCGATCGTGAACGTCATCCCGGGCTGGATGACCGTCGTCGCGTGCGGGCTGTCGTAGTGCGGGACGATCAGGCCGGAGTGGAAGGACGAGTTGATGCCGTGGCCGGTGAAGTCCCGGACCACGCCGTACCCGAAGCGCTTGGCGTACGACTCGATGACCCGGCCGATGATGTTGATCTGGCGGCCGGGCTTGACCGCCTTGATCGCGCGGTCCAGGGACTCGCGGGTGCGCTCGACCAGCAGGCGGCTCTCCTCGTCGACGTCGCCGACCAGGTACGTCGCGTTGTTGTCGCCGTGCACCCCGCCGATGTACGCCGTCACGTCGAGGTTGATGATGTCGCCGTCGCGCAGCACGGTGGAGTCCGGAATGCCGTGGCAGATCACCTCGTTGAGGGAGGTGCACAGGGACTTGGGGAAGCCGCGGTAGCCGAGCGTGGACGGATAGGCGCCGTGGTCGCACATGTACTCGTGCGCCACCCGGTCGAGTTCGTCCGTGGTCACACCCGGCGAGATGACCTTCGCGGCCTCCGCCATCGCCCGCGCGGCGATCCGCCCGGCGATCCGCATCGCCTCGATCGTCTCGGGCGTCTGCACCTCCGGCCCCGTGTACGGGGTCGGCGCGGGCTTGCCGACGTACTCGGGGCGACGGATGTTTCCGGGCACGGAACGGGTGGGAGAGAGCTCCCCTGGTACGAGCAGCGACTGGCCAGACATGCCAGCGAGTCTAACCAGCGGACATGGGGGAACATGGCCGTAGGGAAAGGAGCCGTTGATGGCCCTGTTCAAGAAGCGCACGGTCGGGAAGCCCGGCGAGTGGTACTACTGCCTCGAGCACAAGAAGGTCGAGGAGGGGCCGGAGTGCCCCGCCAAGGACCGCTTCGGGCCGTACGCCACCCGCGCGGAGGCCGAGCACGCGATGGAGACGGCCCGCGAGCGCAACCTGGAGTGGGAGAACGACCCGAAGTGGCACGACGCCACGAAGGGGAGCGCCGACGAGGACTGATCAGGCACCGGCACCGGCAGGGGCGCCGGCGGCGCGCTGCGCCTTCAGCCGCAGCGCGTGCTCGTCCGTCCTCGCGTCGTACGACATCAGCTTCGGCAGTCCCGCCGCCAGCAGCCCCACCGCGCCCACGCACATCAGCCCGCCCGCCCACACCGAGGTCCGCACCCCGGCCAGCGCGGCCATGCCACCGGACCTGACCTGGCCCAGCTGCGGGCCCACCGAGTAGGACAGCAGCTCGATCCCGGCGAGCCGGCCGCGCAGCTCGTCCGGGATCGTCTGGTTCCAGATCACCGCGCGGAAGATCCCGCTCACCATGTCGCAGCCGCCCGCGACGGTCAGGAACAGCAGCACCAGCCATACGTTGCCCACGGCACCCGCGCAGGCGATCGCCACGCCCCACAGCGCGGCGGCCAGCACCACCATCCGCCCGTGCCGGTGGATCCGCGAGGTCCAGCCGCTGGTCACACTGACCAGCAGGGCACCCGCCGGGACCGTCGAGTACATCAGCCCGAGGGCCCACTCGGCGTGCAGATCGTCCGCGAGGAACGGCAGCACCGCCAGCGGCATCGCGAAGAACATCGCCGCGAGGTCGATCGCGTACGTCCCGAGCAGCTCCTTGCGGCTCCACGCGTACCGGGCGCCCTCGGCGATCGACCGCAGCGAGGGCTTCTGCGCCTCATGAGCCCTGGGGGAGGCGGCGATCCGGAAGATCAGGACCACGGACACGACGAACGTCAGCGTGTCCGCCGCGTACGCGTAGGGCAGCCCCGCGAACGCCACCACCACACCCGCCAGCGCCGGGCCCACGACCCCGCCGACCGTCCAGCGCAGGGAGTTGAGCGCGGACGCGGCCGTCATGTGCTCGTGGGCCACGATCCGCGGCCACAGCGAGTCCAGGGCCGGCCGCTGGACCGAACCGAGGACGGAAGTCAGCGCCGCGATCACGTACAGTGGCCATACGGCGGGCTTCGGCAGCAGCGAGTTGAGCAGCAGCGCCCCGCACAGCACACCGAGCCCGGCCTCGGTCCAGACGATCAGCTTCCGCTTGTCCCACGCGTCGGCGAGCGCACCGCCGTAGAGCCCGAACACGATCAGCGGCACGAGTTCTACGGCCCCGATCGCGCCCACCGCCGCGGCGGAGCCGGTGAGTTCCTTCATCTGCACCGGGAGCGCGACGAAGGACAGGAAGTTCCCGAAGTTCGAGATCAGGCCCGCGACCCAGAGCCTGCGGAAGTCGGCGGAGGCATGCCAGGGGGCGAGGTCGGGGAGGAGGGCGCGCAGGCCGGAGGCGGTCACAACAGAGCATCGTTGGATGGGGAGTCGCCGCGGGCAACTGCTTTTGTGCCCTACCAACGGGCGGGCGGCGGGGCCGTCAGTTGGTCGGTCAGCCGCGACAACCGGTCCCGGAAACGCCTCCGCCCCCGCGCCGCCGGCAACACGTTCTCCCCGGCCGCCGCACTCACGAGATGCTGCACCGTGTCGAGGTCCAGGTCCGTGCCCTCCGGTACGGCGAGCGACTCGTGGGCCAGGGACGCCAGTTCGCGGTCCTCGGAGCCGAGGGAGAGGACGGTCGCCCCGGCCCGGCGGGCGTCGTGCACCCGTTCAAGGAGCGGATCACCGGGCCCCTCCGGCGACACCACGAGCAGTGTCTCGCCGCGCCTGGCCGCCTCGATCCGGCCGAGTCCGACGGCCAGATGGGCCGGATCGGAGGGGCGCGCGTCGTGCCGTACGAGAGTCGGGGCCAGTTCCGGTGTGCCCGACCAGGCGGCCTCGTCGACCAGATGCGCCGCGAGATGCCACGGCTCGTACGCGGGCGTGCCCACCAGCAGCAGCCCGCCCCCGTGCGCCACCACGGACCCGCGCAGGACCCCGGCGAACCGCCGCGTGGCCCCCAACCACTCGGTCCCGGCGAGCACTTCACGCAGCAGCGCGACCCGTACGGCGTCCATGTCCGCGCATCCTGCCGCAACCGGCCACTCGTGACGTGGAGTTCACCGCGAATTCGCCCGACTTGGGGAAGGTGCGGGCTCATCCGCCCCGCCGCACGTCGCACAAGGAGCCACCCCATGACAGACCCCGCAGACGTCACCGTCCCCTTCCGCGCCGGCCAAGGGGGCTACGCGAGTTACCGGATCCCGGCGGTCGTGGTCTCCCGCGCCGGTACCGTCCTCGCGTTCTGCGAGGGCCGGGTGGCCTCCGCGAGCGACTACGGCCACATCGACATCGTGCTGCGCCGCTCCACGGACGGCGGCCGCACGTGGGGCCCTCAGACCGTCGCCGCCGACAACGGCACCGACCTCGCGGGCAATCCGGCCCCCGTCGTCCTGGACACCGGCCGCATCCTGCTCGTCCACGTCCGCTCGGCCGCCGCCGCGAGCGAGGACGCCATCCTGCGCGGCAAGGTGAAGCCGGCCGACGGGCGGCGGGCGTGGGTGCGCTACAGCGACGACGACGGGGTCACCTGGTCCAGCCCGAAGGAGATCACCGAGCAGGTGAAGAAGCCCGAGTGGCGCTGGTACGCCACCACCCCCGGGCACGCGATCCAGCTGAGCACCGGCCGCGTGGTCGTCCCCGGCAACCACACCGTCCCGCCCACCGGCACCGACGTCGGCAACGAGGCCAAGTACAACAGCGGCCACTGCCTGCTCAGCGACGACGGCGGCGAGACCTGGTCCCTCGGCTACGTCGACGAGAACACCGACGGCTACATCAACTGCAACGAGACCACCGCCGCCGAACTCCCCGACGGGCGCGTCTACTTCAACACCCGCAACGACTCCCCGTCCCCCGGCAACCGCGCCGACGCCTACTCCGAGGACGGCGGGAAGACCCTCGTCAAGCCGTTCCGCCCGCAGGCCGGCCTCGCCGCCCCCGTCTGCGAGGGCAGCGTCCTCCAACTCCGCGACCCCGACGTGCTGTTGTACTCCGGCCCCGGCGACCCGGCCGCCCGCGCCCTGATGACCCTGCGCGCCTCGGCCGACGGCGGCACCACCTGGCGCCCGGCGTTCACCGTCGACGGCCTGCCCGCCGCCTACTCCGACCTCGTCCGCGTCGACGACGACACGGTCGGACTCCTCTACGAGACCGGGGACTTCGGGGCGTACGAGACGATCACGTTCCGGCGCGTGGCGGTGAGCGACCTCGGCTGAGCCGACGGGCGCCCGTGACGGACCTCACCTGAGCCGATACGTAGGGGAAGGCGGACGTAAAGTCGGCCCATGACCTCTACCGACAGTGCTGCACAGACCCCCGCGACGCCCCCGGCGAAGGCCCCCGCCAAGGACCCGTGGGATCTCCCCGACGTCTCCGGACTGGTCGTCGGCGTGCTCGGCGGGACCGGGCCGCAGGGCAAGGGCCTCGCCTACCGGCTCGCCAAGGCCGGCCAGAAGGTGATCATCGGCTCCCGTGCCGCCGAGCGCGCGCAGGCCGCCGCCGACGAACTCGGCCACGGTGTCGAGGGCGCCGACAACGCGGAGACCGCGCGCCGCAGCGACGTCGTGATCGTCGCCGTGCCCTGGGACGGCCACGGCAAGACGCTGGAGTCGCTGCGCGAGGAGCTGGCCGGGAAGCTCGTCGTCGACTGCGTGAACCCGCTCGGTTTCGACAAGAAGGGCGCCTACGCGCTGAAGCCGGAGGAGGGCAGCGCCGCCGAACAGGCCGCCGCCCTGCTGCCGGACTCGCGGGTCGCCGCCGCCTTCCACCACCTGTCGGCCGTCCTGCTCATGGACACGGAGATCGACGAGATCGACACGGACGTCATGGTGCTGGGCGAGGAGCGCGCCGACGTCGAGATCGTGCAGGCGCTGGCCGGCCGTATCCCCGGCATGCGGGGTGTCTTCGCGGGCCGGCTGCGCAACGCCCACCAGGTGGAGTCCCTGGTCGCGAACCTGATCTCGGTCAACCGCCGCTACAAGGCACACGCGGGACTGCGCGTCACGGACGTCTGAGCGGGTGGGGGACACTGGTGGCGACCGACCGCACCAGCGTCCCCCTCGTTCCGCCGACAGGAGCCGATCCCATGCCCCGCCTCGCCCTCTACGCCCTCGTCGTCTGCCTGCTCGCCGTGGCGGCCGCGGTCGTCTCCTTCGTGGAGGGCAGCTGGATCGGCATCGTGTGGGTCCTGCTCGCGGGGCTCTCGTCCAACATGTGCTGGTACTACCTGAAGCGCGGCCGCGCGGCCTGAGACCTTTCCTAGCGCCAGAACTGGTAGAGGCTGTAGCCGTACGACGTCGCCCAGTCGCTGACGCCCAGGCCCCGCAGGATCGCGTCGATCATGTCGAAGAACTCCCGGTTGATCGACGGCACCCACAGCAGCGCGAACACGAACAGCAGGCCGAACGGCGCGAACGGCTCGACCTGCCGCTTGATGTCGTTCGACAGCCAGGGCTCGATCACGCCGTAGCCGTC
This sequence comes from Streptomyces hokutonensis, assembly GCF_000376565.1. Lineage (GTDB taxonomy): Bacteria > Actinomycetota > Actinomycetes > Streptomycetales > Streptomycetaceae > Streptomyces > Streptomyces hokutonensis. The sequence goes on from NZ_BARG01000018.1 coordinate 229,081, forward strand.
CAGGCCCGGCACCGGCAGGAAGTTCAGGATCGCCGCGGTCACCTGGAGCAGGGCCAGGAAGGCCAGCGCGTACTGGAACTCGGCCGGCACCCCGTCGAGGGCGTGCAGCCAGAACGGGGCCGTGCAGACCGCCGCGAACAGGACGTTCGTCAGCGGGCCGGCCGCCGAGATCAGGCTGTGCTTCCAGCGGCCGTGGATGCGGCCCCGCTCGATGAACACCGCGCCGCCCGGCAGCCCGATGCCGCCCATGATGACGAAGATCACCGGCAGCACGATGCTGAGCAGCGCGTGCGTGTACTTCAGCGGGTTGAGGGTCAGATAGCCCTTCGAGCCGATCGAGATGTCACCGCTGTGCAGCGCGGTGCGCGCGTGCGCGTACTCGTGCAGACACAGGGAGACGATCCAGGCGGCCGTCACGAACAGGAACACGGCGATGCCCGGCTTCTCGGCGAACCCGGTCCAGGTGGCCCAGCCGGTCACCGCCGTGACGGCCAGGATCCCGAGGAAGACGGGACTGATCCGCCGGTCGCTCGGGCGGGTGGTGGTGGCGGTCATGGGGGTGGGCTCCCTGCTGGGGGTCGGTGGATCGCGCGAAGCCCGACGGTACCGGGCAGAGGGGAAAACGTCTCGCGGGTGGCCACCGGTTCCGGGGAAGGTGGGCGCATGGGACTCTGGCACGCGATCCGCGACCCCGTCACCCCCCTCTCCGGGGCGGCGGCTCTCGTACGCCGTGCCCGGCGCCGCGCCGCCCCAACCCCGTGACCGCTTCCGCCGCCACCAGAGACAATGGACCCCGTGCGCTATCGCATTCTCGGCACCACCCAGGCACTGCGCCCCGACGGCACCCCCGTCCCGGTCGGCGGGGCGCGGCTGCGCGCCCTGCTCACCGTGCTCGCCCTGCGGCCCGGCCGGGCCGTGCCCGCGAGCTTCCTGGTGGACGAGGTGTGGGGCGCCGACCCGCCCGCCGACGCGACGGGCGCGCTGCAGGCGCTGGTGGGCAGGTTGCGCCGGGCGCTCGGCGCGGACGCGATCGGCTCCACGGAGAGCGGCTACCGGCTCGCCGTGGCCGCCGACGACATCGACCTGCACCGTTTCGAGCGGCTGACCGGCGAGGGGCTGCGGGCGCTGGCCGACGGCAACCCGGCCAAGGCGGCCGAGGCCCTGGACGACGCGCTCGCCCTGTGGACCGGCCCGCCCCTCGCGGACCTCCCCGACCGTACGGCGGAGGCGGCCCGCCGGGAGACCCGCCACCTCGACGCCCGCCGCGCCCGCCTCACGGCGGCCCTCGCCCTGGGTGAAGCGGACACCGCCCTCCCCGAACTGACCGCCCTCTGCGACACCCACCCCCTCGACGAACCCCTCCAGTCCCTCCGCCTCCAGGCCCTCCGAGCCACCGGCCGCACAGCGGAGGCACTGGCCGCCTACGAGGACATACGCCAACTCCTCGCGGACCGCCTCGGCTCCGACCCGGGGCCCGAACTGCGCGCGCTGCACGGTGAGTTGCTCAGTCCGGCCGATGGCGGAACCGGTGGCGGCGCCACGGCACCCGCTGCGCTCGGCGGCCGCACCGGGACCGGCGGCGGACCGGGCACGCACAACGGTCCTGGTGGGTCTGGCGCGCACTCCGATTCCGGCGGACCGGGCGTGCACTCCGGTCCTGGTGGGTCGGGCGCGTACTCCGGTTCGGGTGGGTCGGGCGCGTACTCCGGTTCGGGTGGGTCGGGCGGGTCCTACGGCTCCGGTGGGTCCGGCGCCAACTTTGGCCCCGGCGGACCGGGCGTGCACTCCGGTCCTGGTGAGTCCGGTGCGTACTCCGGTTCGGGTGGGTCTGGCGGGTCCTACGGCTCCGGTGGGTCCGGCGCCAACTTTGGCCCCGGCGGACCGGGCGTGCACTCCGGTCCTGGTGGGTCCGGCGGGTACTCCGGTTCCGGTGGATCTGGCGTGCACTACGGCCCCGATGGGTCCGGTGCACACTCCGGCCCTGGTGGGTCCGGCGGGTCCTACGGCTCCGGTGGGTCCGGCGCGAGCTTTGGCTCCGGCGGGCCGGGCGTGCACTCCGGTCCTGGTGAGTCCGGCGCGTACTCCGGTCCCGACGGGTCCCGCGTGCACTCCGGTTCCGGCGGACCCGGCGCCCACGACCGCCCCGGCGGACCGGGTGACGGCAACGCACCCGGTGGGCAAGGCGAGTTCGCCGGTGGCGCCGATTCCGGCCGGTCCGCTTCCGCCGCCGTCTACGACGACACTGCCCCGCCCCCTGGCAACCTCCGCGCCCGTCTCACCTCCTTCGTCGGTCGGGAGGCCGACATCGAGGCCATCCGCGGGGACATCGCGGCGGCCCGTCTTGTGACCCTGCTCGGGCCCGGTGGGGCGGGGAAGACGCGGCTTTCGCAGGAGGCTGCCGAGCGGGTGCGGTACGCGTCGCGGGACGGGGTGTGGCTGGCCGAACTCGCCCCCGTCGACGATCCCGAGGCCGTACCGGAGGCCGTGCTCACCGCCCTCGGGGCGCGCGAGACCGTGATGTACGGCGCCGGTGCCGAGGCGATCCGGGCCGCCGGGGGAGACCGGCACGACGACCCCGTGGAGCGGCTCGCCGAGCACTGCGGCCGGCGCCGGATGCTGATCGTCCTCGACAACTGCGAGCACGTCGTGGACGCGGCCGCCCGCCTCGTGGAGGCCCTGCTGGAGCGCTGCCCCGAGCTCACCGTGCTCGCCACCAGCCGCGAACCCCTGGGCGTACCGGGGGAGTTGCTGCGCCCGGTGGAGCCCCTGCCCGACCCCGTCGCGCTACGGCTGCTCGCCGAGCGGGGCGCGGCGGCCCGGCCGGGATTCTCGGTCGAGGACGACATCGAGGCCTGTGCCGAGATCTGCCGGCGGCTCGACGGGATGCCCCTCGCGATCGAACTTGCGGCCGCCAGGCTACGGATGTTGACGCCGCGTCAGATCGCCGACCGGCTCGACGACCGCTTCCGGCTGCTCACTTCGGGCAGCCGTACGCTCCTGCCCCGCCAGCAGACCCTGCGGGCCGTCGTCGACTGGTCCTGGGACCTGCTCGACGCGGACGAACGGGACGTACTGAGCACCCTCTCCGTCTTCGCCGGCGGCTGCGACCTCGCCGCCGCCGAGGCCGTGTGCGGACCCGTCGCGTTCGAGACGCTCGGCTCCCTCGTCGACAAGTCCCTTGTCGTGGCGGCCCCTTCGGGCGAGGGGGAGATGCGCTACCGGCTCCTGGAGACCGTCGCCGAGTACGCGGGCGAACGGCTCGCCGAGTCCGGCCGCCGCCCCGCCGCCGAGCGCGCCCACCTGACGTACTACCGCGAACTCGCCCGCACCACCGACCCGTTGCTGCGCGGCCCCGGCCAACTCGCCGCCGTGGAGCGGCTGGAGCGCGAGTACGAGAACCTCCGCACCGCCCTGCGGCACGCCGTCGCCGAGCGCGACGAGCAGGAGGCCCTCTGCCTCGTCCTGTCGCTGGTCTGGTACTGGCAGATGCGCGACGTCCGCATCGAGGCCCGCAACTGGTGCGTCGAGGTCATGGCCCTGGGCCCCGACCCCTTCGCGGCCCCCGTCCAGCGCGCCGCCCCGGTCTGGGAGCGCTGCACCGACATCCCGCCCCCGCTCACCGGAGAACTCCTCGCCGAGGCCCGGCGCGGTCTCCATCTCGCCCATCTCGCCTGCATGGACACGGAGTTGGACGCCTGGGAGACACCGGCGGCGAAGGAGAAGCTGGGCCTCATCGCCCAGGTCTACGAACCGGGCCTGCCGCAGACCTGTCGTACGCCCGGCATGTTCTGGTTCTTCGCCGTGATGCTGAGCGGCAGCGTGGAGCGGCTGCCCGCGATCCTCGACGCCGACGTCCACACCTGCCGGACCAACCCGGGCATGGAGTGGGAGCTCGCCACCACCCTCCAGATGCGCGCCAACATGCTCGCCAACCGCACCGACTGGGCGGGCGACGCGGCCCGGGACGCCGACGAGTCGCTGGAGATCTTCCTTCGCCTCGGCGACATCTGGGGCGTCGCGGAGGCGCTCTCGGCCCGCGCCGAGGCCCGCGAGCGCACCGGCCAGTACCGGCTCGCCGCCGCCGACTACGAGGCCGCGATCGAGCACGCCGAACGGCTCGGCGCCCGAGGGCAGACGGCCGTGCTCGGCGCCCGGCTCGGCAGTGTGCTCATCGAGGAGGGCGAGTTCGAACGCGGCGAGCGCATCCTGCGCGAGGTCATCGACCGGCCGCACGGCGCGAGCAGCGAGGCGATGCCCGCCGCCCGGATGTTCCTCGCCGGCCGCCTCGCCACGTCCGGCCGGATCCCGGAGGCGCGCGAGGAACTGCGCCTGCTGCGCGAGGAGTTCCACATCGCGCACTTCATCGTCTTCGACGCGTTCATCCTCGGCTCGGAGGCCTGGGTGGAGGCGCTCGACGGCGAGTACGAGGAGTCCCTGGACAAGATCCGCAAGGCGCTGAAGCGGGCCGGTGACCCGCTGTCCGAGGCCATCGCCCCGCACATGACCTCGCTGTACCTGGGGATCGCCGCGGTCGCCCTCACCGAGTTCGACGGCGGCGCCCGGGCCAAGGACGGCGTCCGCTGCCTCGTCGCGGCGAAGGCGCTGCTGCCGCCCGGGCACGTCCCGACCTTCATGGAACGCGAGGCCTACCGCCAGGCCGAACTGCACGCGCGCGGCAGGCTCGGCGACGCGGCCTACGAGGAGTGCGCGGCCGGATACGCCGAAGGCGACGGCCTCTCCGCGAAGGAGGCCGCCGCCCTGGTGTGAGGCCCGCCGTACCCGACGGCGTTCAGGTCTTGGTGCGGAACTTGTAGATCGAGATCGGGGCCATCACCGCGGTGAGCCCCACCGACCAGGCGAGCGTCAGCAGCGTGCCGTGGGCGACCGGGCCGCCCACCATCAGCCCGCGGGCCGCGTCCGCCAGGGCGGAGAGCGGGTTGTAGTCGGTGAAGTTCTGCAGCCAGCCCGGCATCGAGCCGGTCGGCGCGAAGATCGACGAGCCGAACTGCAGCGGCATCAGCACCAGGAAGCCCATGGCCTGCACGGACTGCGCGGACTTCATGGTCACGCCGAGGGTGAGGAACACCCACATCAGGGCCGAGCCGAACACCGCGGACAGCCCGATCGCGGCGAACATGCCGAGCCAGTGGTGGATGTGGAAGCCGACGAGGACACCGACGACCATCAGCACGGCGGACGCGACCAGCATCCGCATCATCTCGACCGAGATCTTCGCGATCAGCACCGAGGCGCGCCCGATGGGCAGGGACCGGAACCGGTCCATGACCCCGGTGTGGAAGTCGGTGTTGAAGCCGGTGCCCACCCCCTGCGCCATGTTCATCCCCATCATGGCGAGCAGACCGGGTACGACGTACTGCACGTACGCCTCCTGCCCACCGCCCAGCGACTGCCCGATCGAGCCGCCGAAGACGTACACGAACAGCAGCGTGAAGATGACCGGGAACAGGATGGCGTCGAACATCGACTCCGGGTCCTGCCTGATCCACAGCAGATTGCGCCGGATCAGCGCGCCGGTGTGGCGCAGATGGTTGCGCAGCGGGATACGGGGGTCCGACGCGACGGCGCCGGGCTTCACGGCGACGGCGCTCATACGGCGACCTCCTCGCGGTCGGGGGTGGGCACGGAGTCCTGCGGGGCACTGGCGCGGTGGCCGGTGAGGGAGAGGAACACCTCGTCCAGGCTGGGCAGTTCGGTGGTGATGGAGGCGATGGTGAGGCCGCGGGCGCTCACCGCGCCGACCACGGCGGTCAGTTGCTCGTCGCTGAGGATCGGCACCAGGACCGTGCCACTCTCGACGTCGACGGTGACGGTGGCCAGGCCGGTGATGCCGAGCTCGTCCAACGCGCGGGCCAGCGGCCGCAGTTGCAGCGGATCGGTCGGCCGGATGCGCAACGCCCGGCCGCCGACCTTCGCCTTCAGCTCGTCGATCCCGCCGTTCGCGATGACCTTGCCGTGGTCCACCACGGTCAGCTCGGAGGCGAGCGCCTCGGCCTCCTCCATGTACTGCGTGGTGAGCAGCACGGTCACGCCGTCGCCGACCATGGACCGCACCTCGTCCCACACCTCCATGCGGGTGCGCGGGTCGAGACCGGTGGTCGGCTCGTCCAGGAACAGCACCTGCGGGTGCCCGATCATCGAGGCGGCCAGGTCGAGCCGGCGCCGCATACCGCCGGAGTACGTGCTCGCGGGCCGCTTGGCGGCGTCCGTCAGCGAGAACCGCTCCAGCAGTTCGTCGGCGCGGGCACGGGCGTCCTTGCGGGACAGGTCAAGGAGCCGCCCGATCATGTAGAGGTTCTCCCACCCGGGGAGCTTCTCGTCCACGGAGGCGTACTGGCCGGTGAGGCCTATCACCCGGCGCAGCTGGCGGGGCTGGCGCAGGACGTCGTAGCCGGCGACGGATGCCTCGCCGGCGGTCGGGGCGAGCAGCGTGGACAGGATGCGTACGAGGGTGGTCTTGCCGGCACCGTTCGGCCCGAGCACACCCATCACGGTGCCTTCCCGGACGTCCAGGTCGACGCCGTCCAGCGCCTTGGTCTCGCCGTAGTGCTTGACCAGCCCCCGCACGGTCACTGCCGTGCCGCTGGGTGTGTTGTCGATTCGCGTCATGCGGATGACAGTGCCAGCGTCTGCCGACAGAACGCCGACATCCCACCGACAGGCGCCTACAACTGACCGACGGCGGCGGCAGTCTTCCGACGATCACCGCAACCATCAATTGAGGAACCACGACGGCGAGCAACCACCTCCGCGAGAGCGGCGCCGGTTTAGGCGCAAAAGAGGGGCAGCCCGCCGACGGGGGAAGTTCGGCGGGCTGCCATGGTGCCGCAGTGGCTCTGACCGGTCAGTGGACCGAGTGCTCCTCCAGCGGGAACGTCCCGCCCACCACGTCCTCCGCGAACGCCTTCGCCGCGTTGCCCATGACCTCACGCAGATTGGCGTACTGCTTCACGAACTTGGGCATCCGACCACCCGTAAGCCCCAACATGTCGGTCCACACCAGGACTTGGGCATCGGTCTCGGCCCCGGCCCCGATCCCGACGGTAGGAATGTGCAGCACCCGGGTCACCTCGGCCGCGAGCTCCGCCGGCACCAGCTCCAGTACGACCGCGAACGCCCCCGCGTCCTGCACGGACTTCGCGTCCCGCAGCAACTGCTGCGCGGCCTCCTCGCCCCGCCCCTGCACGCGATACCCCATCGCGTTCACGGACTGGGGGGTCAGCCCGATGTGGGCCATCACCGGGATACCGGACTCGACGAGGAGCCGGATCTGCTCGTGCGACCGCTCGCCGCCCTCCAGCTTCACCGCCCCGACCCCGGCCTCCTTCACCAGCCGGGTCGCCGAGCGCAGCGCCTGCACCGGCCCCTCCTGGTAGGACCCGAAGGGCAGATCGCCGACGATGAGCGCGCGCTGCGTGCCGCGCACGACCGCGGCGGACAGCATGGTCATCTCGTCCAGCGTGACGGGCACGGTCGACTCGTACCCGAGGTGGCAGTTGCCCGCCGAGTCGCCGACGAGCATGACCGGGATCCCGGCCTCGTCGAAGACGGACGCGGTCATCGCGTCGTAGGCGGTGAGCATGGGCCACTTCTCGCCGCGTTCCTTGGCGAGAGCGATGTCGCGAACGGTGATACGGCGTGTGCCCTTGCCTCCGTACAGCGCCTTGCTGCCGTCGGAGGAGCTGGTCTTCCCAGTCTGGGCAGCCGAAAGCTGCGTCATTGCAACGGCTCCTTCAGTCATCTCGAGGCACCCTCACGGCGTCCCCGGATCCCCTCCATGGTGGCACCTCGTGCCACGGAGGGCCAGAGGGACCCCCGTCACCCGCGTCACGTCCGATCACGTGCGGGGCATACGTAAGGTCTGAGTAAAAGATTTACGATACGGCACGGTCTCGTATCGGAATTCGCCCGAAGCTCCCTAGTCTGGACCGCATGACCACTCCACCCGTCCCGGGCACCCGGATACCCGAAGCGGTGCACCGTCGCCGTTGGGCCATCCTCGGCGTGCTGATGCTGAGCCTGCTGATCGTGGTGCTCGACAACTCGATCCTCAACGTCGCCATCAAGACCATCTCCACCCCGGCCCCGACCGGCCTGGGCGCGACACAGAGCGAGCTGGAGTGGGCGATCAACGCCTACACCCTCGTCTTCGCCGGCCTGCTGTTCACCGCCGGCCTCCTCGGTGACCGGCTGGGCCGCAAGAAGACCCTGCTCGGCGGTCTCCTCGTGTTCGGCATCGGCTCCGCGCTGGCCGCCGAGTCCGGCTCGCCCGACCAGCTCATCGCCTTCCGCGCCCTGATGGCGCTCGGCGCGGCCTTCGTGATGCCCGCCACCCTCGCCGTCCTCATGAACGTCTTCGAGCGCGAGGAGCAGCCCAAGGCCATCGGCATCTGGGCCGGCGGCGTCGGCCTCGCCATCGCGATCGGCCCGATCACCGGCGGTGTGCTCCTCGACCACTTCTGGTGGGGCTCGGTCTTCCTGATCAACGTGCCCATCGTGATCATCGCGCTCGCCCTGATGATCTGGCTGGTCCCCGACTCCCGCGACCCCAAGCCCGGCCGCCTCGACCCGATCGGCGTGGTCCTGTCCGTCGTAGGCCTCGTCCTGCTGGTCTACGGCATCATCGAGGGCGGCGAACTGGCCGACTTCACGGCGCCCAAGGTGCTGTCGACGATCCTCGCCGGTGTCGCGGTCCTCGCCGGGTTCGTCTGGTTCGAGAAGCGCAGCGACCACCCGTCCATCGACGTCACGTACTTCAAGAACAAGGTGTTCTCGGCCGCGATCGCCGCCATCGCGCTGGTCTTCTTCGCGCTGATGGGCGTGACCTTCTTCTCGGTCTTCTACACCCAGAGCGTGCGCGGCTACTCACCGCTCCAGACCGGTCTGCTGATGCTGCCGCTGGCCGCCGCGCAGATGATCTTCGCGCCGCGCGCCCGGCTGGTCGTCGACCGCTTCGGCAACCGGATCACCACCGGCGTCGGCCTGCTGCTGCTCGCCGGGATGCTCGCCGCCTTCGCGACCCTCAAGGCCGACACGCCGATCTGGATCCTGGAGATCATCTTCTTCCTCATGGGCGCCGGCATGGCCCACGTCATGACCCCGACCAGCGTCGTCATCATGCAGGCCCTGCCGCGCGAGAAGGCGGGCTCCGCGTCCGCGCTGAGCAACACCTTCCGCCAGGTCGGCGGCGCGCTCGGCATCGCCGTACTCGGCTCGGTGCTCTCCACCGCCTACCGCAACGGCATCGAGGGCAAGCTCGGCTCGGTGCCGGCCGCCCTGCGCGACACGGCCGGCGAGTCCATCGAGGCCACCCTCGGCGTCGCCGCGAAGCTCGGCCCGCAGGGCAAGGCCCTGGTCGGCCCGGCCAACGACGCCTTCCTGCACGCCATGCACGTCACCGCCCTGTGCGGCGCGGGCGTGGCCGTCGTAGGCGCGGTGGTCGCCTTCCTCTTCCTGCCCGGGAAGCCGACGGCCCGCCAGGAGGGCAAGGAGGAACAGGAGTTGGTCGTCGTAGGCGAATAGCGACGACAATCGGCACGGACGCGGACGGGGGGACAGCGAAGGGACGGAGTGAAGTGAGCCTTGCCGGCAGCGGCACCGACAGCGGGACTCAGCCGGGTGCGCCCACCAGGGGACGCCCGCGCAGCGAGGCCGTCGAACGCGCCATCACGGAGGGCGTGATGAAGCTCCTGGAGGAAGGCGTGCCCCTGGCCGAACTCTCCATCGAGCGCATCGCCCGCACCGCCGGTGTCGGCAAGGCCACCATCTACCGCCGCTGGCCGGGCAAGGAGGAACTCTTCGTCGACGTCGTCCGCGCGGCCGAGCCGCCGGACCCCGAACTGCCCGGCGTCTCCCTGCGCGACGACCTCGTGGCCATGCTGGAACAACTGCGCCAGCGTGGCCTGATCGCCCGGTCCTCGGCGCTCCTGCACAACGTGTTCGCACAGATGAAGAGCAGCCCGAAGGTCTGGGCCGCGTACCACGCGACCGTCGTGGAACCCCGCCGCCGCAAGCAGGTGGACATCCTGCGCCGGGGCCAGGAGAACGGCGAACTCCGCACCGACCTCGACGCCGAGCTGATGAACGACATGCTGGTCGGTCCGATGCTCCTGCGCACCGTCATGCGCGCCGACGCCGACCTCCCCGAGGGCCTGTCCGAACTCCTCGTGGACACCGTGCTGGTGGCCCTGCGCCCGGCCGACTCCTAGCGGATCCGTATGTGCGCGTCTCGTCACAAGCACGCCCTGCGGGCCGGTATCCGGAACTCACGGCGGCGACTTGTTCGTCCTCGTCCCCGTACGGCCGTCATGGGACGGCGGATCGGAACCGATCATCCCCTAGGGTCGTAGGCGCGGGGACGATGGTGTGCACGGCAGGTAGTGAGGCGACGGTATGGCACAGCAGGCGTATGTGGCGGAGACGGACGGCAGCGGCTCGGGGGACGAGTCGCGCGGAAACCGACTTCGGCGCCTGCGGAACAGACTGTTCGACGGCTGGCGGGGCGACCGGAGGATCTGGCGCCGGGGTCTGATCCTCGCCGCGCTGGCGATCGTCCTGGCCCTCGTCATGCTGCTGCACTCCCGCATCCCGAACCGGATCGGCAACCTGGGCAGTCTCACGGAGACCTTCCTGCCCTGGTTCGGGATCGCGATCCCGCTGCTGCTGGTCCTCGGCCTGGTCCGCAAGTCGGCGACCGCGCTGATCGCCGTCGTACTCCCGGCGGTCGTCTGGCTCAACCTCTTCGGCGGGCTCCTGCTCAGCGACAAGACCGGCACCGGCGGCGACCTGACCGTGGCCACGCACAACGTCAACGCCGACAACCCCGACCCGGCCGGCACGGCCCGCGACGTGGCGGCGTCCGGCGCGGACATCGTCGCCCTGGAGGAGCTGACGGCCTCGGCGGTCCCGACGTACGAGAAGGCCCTCTCCTCGACGTACAAGTACCACGCGGTCGAGGGCACGGTCGGCCTGTGGAGCAAGGACCCGATGACCGGCGTCCAGGCCGTGGACATAAAGCTGGGCTGGACCCGCGCGATGCGCGCCACCGTCACCACCCCCGAGGGGCGGATCGCGGTCTACGTCGCCCACCTCCCGTCGGTGCGGGTGAAGCTGAAGGCAGGGTTCACGGCCCGGCAGCGCGACACGAGCGCCGACGCCCTCGGTGAGGCCATCGCCGCCGAGCCGCTGAAGCGGAAGATCCTCCTCGGCGACCTGAACGGCACGATGAACGACCGTTCGCTGAACGCCGTCACCTCCCAGATGCGCTCCACCCAGGGCGCGGCGGGCGACGGCTTCGGGTTCAGCTGGCCGGCCTCGTTCCCGATGGCGCGGATCGACCAGATCATGGTCCAGGGCGTGGAGCCGGTCACCTCGTGGACGCTCCCCAGGACCGGCAGCGACCACCTCCCGATCGCGGCCCGTGTGAACCTGGACACGAGCTCTTAACCTCGTGGAATAGAGCGCCTGGGAGTCTTTGTTCCGTAACTGAACTTAAGCTGGTCAGTACGGAACTCCGCTCTCCCCCTGAAAGGCACAGGCACCTCCATGCCCCTGGCCCTGCTCGCTCTGGCCGTCGGCGCTTTTGGTATCGGCACCACCGAATTCGTGATCATGGGCCTGCTGCCCGAGGTCGCGGACGACCTCCACGTCTCGATCCCCACGGCGGGACACCTGGTCTCGGCGTACGCGCTGGGCGTCGTCATCGGCGCCCCGCTCCTCGCGGCGGTCACCGCCCGCATGTCCCGCCGCACGGTCCTGATCGCCCTGATGGTCCTGTTCGTGGCGGGCAACGCCCTCTCGGCCTTCGCGGCGAACTACGACTACCTCCTCGCCGCTCGCTTCCTGAGCGGCCTGCCGCACGGCGCCTTCTTCGGCGTAGGAGCCGTCGTCGCTACGACGATGGTGGCGCCCGAACGCAAGGCGCGCTCCGTCTCGCTGATGTTCCTGGGCCTCACGGTCGCCAACATCGTGGGCGTGCCCGCGGCCACGCTGATGGGCCAACACCTGGGCTGGCGGGCCACGTTCCTCGCGGTGAGCGTGATCGGTCTGGCGGCGATAGCGTCGCTGGCCGCGCTGATCCCGCACGACCACGCACACGCGCCGCGGGTGGGCCTGCGCGGCGAACTGGCGGCACTCCGCTCCCTCCCGGTCTGGCTGGCCCTCGGCACGACGGTGGCGGGCTTCGGCGCGCTCTTCTCCGCCTACAGCTACATCACCCCGATGCTCACGGACGCGGCAGGCTTCGCCGACGGCAGCGTGACACTCCTGCTGGCCCTGTTCGGCGTAGGCGCGACGGCAGGCAACCTGGTCGGCGGCCGCCTGGCGGACCACTCGCTCCGGGGCACGTTGTTCGGGGGACTGGTGTCCCTCGGCGCGGTCCTGGCCCTGTTCCCGCTCCTGATGACCACGGAGTGGAGCGCGGCACTCGCGGTCGTCCTGCTGGGCGTCGCGGCGTTCGTCACGGGCTCTCCGCTCCAGCTGATGGTGATGGAAAAGGCCGCAGCGGGCCCCTCGTTGGCCTCTTCCGCCAACCAGGCCGCCTTCAACTTGGCCAACGCGGGCGGCGCTTGGATCGGCGGCCTCGCCCTGGCGGCGGGCTTCGGCGCTACGTCACCTGCCGTGGCCGGCGCGCTGTTGGCCGTACTGGGACTGGGAGTTGCCGCCACGGCGTGGAGCGTGGACCGGCGTCGAGCGGTGCCGGGCCGGGAACGTGTCGTCGCGGCTCACGTCCCCGAACAGGCACCGGCGTTGCACCCCTGACTTTGGCTGAGCGCAGACATATTCGCTCCATCCCCACCAAGCGGAGTCTTTACTTCTGGATTTGAGGGTTCCCTGAGCTTCGACGTCAATGGGCGGTGTCCATTGTTCGCAGAAGTTCAGGAAACGGGCACGAATATCCAAATGAGTAAAGTTTGCGTTCTGAATTCATGGCGGCGAATCGGAAGGTCTTGAGGCCCTTTTTACTTGCATGTCCACGTCAGCCCCTTATAGATTCTGGGGAGTCGGGGAGTGATCAGTCACAAATGTGACCGAGGGGATTCTTCGACTTACATAGGGGGCTTTCCATTGCGTCGAAGAACATTATGGAGAGGTTTTTCGAAAGTCGCGGTCGGGACCGTCGCCTGCGCATTGCTCGCACTGGGGACCGTGTCGGCGAGTGCGGATGACGTGACTGCGGACCCGGCGATGACCGCCGCTCTGCAGAGAGTCGCGGACGGTACCTGGACTCAGGCCGATCTCGACTACATCAAGACCGATCCGACGGTCGCCGACCAGGTTCCGGACCCATCGGTACCGGAGAGCGATCTGATCACCGAGAAGACGGTCTCCACCGGAGGTGTGCAGCATCTGACGGTGGACGAACTTCCCTCCGGGGCGGACTATGACGCGTCCGACGAGGTCACGCTGCCCGCGATCCCGGATGGGGACGACAGCGCCGTGAGCAGAGCGACGACCAGCTGGAAAGAGGTCGACGTCTGGGTCAAGAAGTACAGCTTGCTGGGCAGCACGATCTTCACCTGGCACCACGTCGTGAACTTCGCCTACAACGGCTCCCATGTCACCAGCTGGGGCTACCGCTACGACTACCTCTCGCAGCAGCAGGGCATGGTGCAGGTGAAGGAACGCACGACGAACCAGACCACATCGGCAGGGACGTCGTCCGCCTACAACCTGATGCAGCGCCACCTTCAATACTGCATAGCCAAGTACGGCTGCTACGCGGACGTCTACCCCTGGTCCAAGATCACGGTCAAGGGGTCCGGAGGCTATTCCTACAAGTACGGCAGCGGGTAACATCCGGGTGTTGTGATCGGGGTGCCGGTTCGGTTCGCTGTCGGACCAGAACCGAAACGGCACCCTGGTATCAGACAGAGTCAAGGAGATTGACCGTGAAAGGTCTCATCCTGAGGGTGATCGGTGTATGGGTCGCCTTCATCGTGATTCTGGGAGTCTTTGGTGCGGAAATCGGGATTCCTGAATTGACGATTTGGACGGTCTTGCTCGCGCTGTCGAACGTGGCGCTTGTGGTGCGGTATCGACGAGCAAAACAACGTAGTTGAAGATCGATGAGCCGGCGCTTCCAAAAGCTCCGGCTCCAAGTCGTGGTCCGGCGGATCCCGCTGTGTCCACCGGATCACCACCGAGTCCGATGCGCCGGGACGTCACCGGCAGCCCCGCCGGCCGGCTCACCGGTCGAACCGCTCCAGGTCCCGCAGCCAAGCCGTGGCCGACCCGTCCGAAGGCGCCCGCCAGTCCCCCCGGGGCGACAACGAACCCCCCGCCGAAACCTTCGGCCCGTTCGGCATCGCCGAGCGCTTGAACTGGGCGAAGCCGAAGAAGCGGCGGCAGAAGACCTCCAACCACCGCCGGATCTCCGGCAGTTCGTACGCCACCCGCTTCTCCTCCGGGAAGCCGGGCGGCCACGCCCCCGCCCCCGCGTCGTGCCACGCGTGCCACGCCAGGAACGCGATCTTCGACGGACGGAAGCCGTAGCGCAGGACGTGGAAGAGCGTGAAGTCGTGCAGGGCGTACGGGCCGATCTTCGACTCCGTGGACTGCATCTCCTCGCCGGGCACCAGCTCCGGGCTGATCTCCGTGTCGAGGATCGCGGTGAGGATCTTGCCGGTCTCCTCGTCGAACTGGTCGCTGCTCACCACCCAGCGGATCAGGTGCTGGATCAGGGTCTTCGGCACGCCGGAGTTGACGTTGTAGTGGCTCATCTGGTCGCCGACGCCGTACGTGGACCAGCCGAGGGCCAGCTCCGAGAGGTCACCGGTGCCGAGCACGATGCCGTTGCGCTGGTTGGCGAGGCGGAACAGGTAGTCGGTGCGCAGGCCCGCCTGGACGTTCTCGAAGGTGATGTCGTAGACCGGCTCGCCGGAGGCGAAGGGGTGGTCCATCTCCTTCAGCATCAGGCGTGCCGTGGGCGTGATGTCGAGTTCCGCCGCCGTGACGCCGATCGCCCGCATCAGGGCGTGCGCGTTGTCCTTCGTGTGGTCGCTGGTTGCGAAGCCGGGCAGTGTCCAGGCCAGGATGTCGCTGCGCGGACGGCCCGCGCGGTCCATCGCGCGGGCGGCGACGATCAGCGCGTGCGTCGAGTCCAGGCCGCCCGACACCCCGATGACGACCTTCGGGCCGCCGATCGCCGCGAGCCGCTGTTGCAGGCCCTCGACCTGGATGTTGTACGCCTCGTAGCAGTCCTGCGCGAGCCGCTCCGCGTCGGCCGGGACGAACGGGAAGCGTTCCAGGCGCCGACGCAGCCCCAAGTCGCCCAGCGGGGGCGCGAGTTCGAAGCCCACCGTGCGGAAGTCCGACGTCCGCGCCCGGTGCGTACGGCGGTTGTCGTCGAACGTGCCCATCCGCTGCCGTTCCTGCCGCAGCAGGTCGAGGTCGATGTCGGCCACCGCGTACTCGTCGCCCAGCGGGAAGCGGTCGGTCTCGGCCAGCAGCGCGCCGTTCTCGTAGATCATCGCCTGGCCGTCCCAGGACAGGTCCGTCGTCGACTCGCCGAGGCCGGCCGCCGCGTAGACGTACGCGGCGAGGCAGCGCGCGGACGCCGAGCGGCACAGGAGCTTGCGGTCCTCGGCGCGGCCGACGGTGATCGGGCTGCCGGAGAGGTTGACGAGGACGGTCGCACCCGCGAGGGCCGCCTCGGCGCTGGGCGGCACCGGCACCCACATGTCCTCGCAGATCTCCGCGTGCAGTACGAGGGACGGGACGTCCTGGGCCGCGAACAACAGGTCCACGCCGAACGGGACTTCCTCCCCGCCGACGCGGATCGAACCGCCGCGCTCGTCCGCGCCGTCGGCGATCTGGCGGCGCTCGTAGAACTCGCGGTAGTTCGGCGGGTACGACTTCGGTACGACGCCCAGGACCCGGCCCCGGTGCACGAGCACCGCGCAGTTGTAGATCCGGTTGCGGTGGCGCAGCGGGGCGCCGACGACCAGTACCGGCAGCAGGTCCGCGGACCCCGTCACCACCTCCCGCAGCGCCTCCTCGACCTGGTCGAGCAGTACGTCCTGGAGCAGCAGGTCCTCGATGGAGTAGCCGCACAGGCCCATCTCCGCGAAGACGGCGACGGCGACGCCCTCCTCGTCGCAGCGGCGGGCGTGGCGCAGGACGGCTTCGGCGTTGGCGTGCGGGTCCGCGATCACGGTGTGGCCCGTGCAGGCGGCGACGCGGGCGAAGCCGTGCTGATAGATCGACCAGAAGTTCAGTGGAGGCACGGGTCCACTGTAATCGTCAGTGAGACGCGATGGGGTGGCGCGGGGTGTCGAATACCCCACGCCACCCCATCAACAGGTGACTCGCCTACCGCCTACCGGGTCAGTGGTGACCCTTGGGGGCGATGAACGACTCGACGTAGCCGTTCGCGGGCGTGCCCACGCCGGTCACGTCGTCGTAGCCCTTGACCGCGGACAGCGAGCTGTCCTTGCCGAGGCTGCGGACCGAGGTCAGCAGGCCTTCGGTGGCGTCGAAGCCGTTGGCGAAGTCCACGCGCGCCACCGCCAGGCCGGAGCCCGTCGGGTTGTCGGTCACGTCGTGGTAGACCTTCGTGCCGTACTTGGCGTAGATCGACGGGTTGGCGAAACCGATCGCCTTGCCGCCGCGCGCCTCCTGGGCCAGGGCCTGGACCGCCGCGATCACCGGGGAGGCGAGCGAGGTGCCGCCGATCCGGTACTCGCTGTACGACTCCGAACCGTCCGACTGGGTCTGCGTCTGGCCGACCTTGAAGCCGGTGTTCGGGTCGGCGATCGCCGAGATGTCCGGGACGACACGGTTGCCGGTGGCGCTGTTGGCCTTGGCGAGCGCGTCCGGGACGACACCCTTCTGGTAGAAGGGCTCGGCCACGGTCTTGCTGGTGCCGCCGCCCGCGCCCGAGGTGAAGGCGCCGGGGAAGTTGGTCCAGCTCTTGCCGTCGGCCGACAGCGCGGCCTTCTCGGTGCCCCAGCCGGTCTCCCACAGGTACTTGTCACCCTTGCCGACGGCGAGGGAAGTACCGCCGACCGCCGTCACCCACGCCGAGTTGGCCGGGGTGTCGACCTGCTTGACGCCGGGCTGCGTCGGCGTGGTGGTGTTGGCCACCTCGTCGCCGTTGTCACCCGAGGAGAAGTAGAAGCCGATGCCCTCGACCGCGCCCAGCTGGAACACCTGGTCGTAGGCGGCCGCGAGGTCCGGGGTCTGGTTGGCCTCGATGTCGCCCCACGAGTTGGAGACGATGTCGGCCAGGTGGTTGTCGACGACCTTGCTCAGCGCGTCGAGCAGGTCGTCGTCCACGCAGGAGGCGGCGCCCACGTACGTGACGTTCGCGTCCGGAGCCACCGCGTGCACGGCCTCGACGTCGAGGGTCTCCTCGCCGTACCAGCCCGAGGCGTCGCACTCGTCGGCGCCGGTGTACCGGTAGTCGCTGGGCAGAACCTGCTTCAGCTGACTGGTCTTCCAGGTGGCGTCGCCGTGCTTCTTCGCGTAGGTGCCCGCGTCGAAAGCGATGGTCGGCGAGGCGAAGGCGTCGGTGATGGCGACGCGCACGCCCTTGCCCGTGTACTTGCCGGCGCCGTAGGCGGCCCGCAGCTGCTTGCCCGTGTAGCCCTCGATCGCGTACGGGATCTTCTTGCCGTACGCCGAAGGCAGGGTGGTCGCGGTGTTGGAGCCGTAGTACGAGGAGAACGGTCCCGAGTTCTTGAACACCGCGGTCGGACCCGGCAGCGTGTCGTCGTGGGTCGCCTTGTGCGGGGCGTTGTCGAGACCGGTGACGGTCAGGACGGCTCCGTTGAGGCTGTCCGGCGCGGAGGCCGTCTTCGACGGGGCGCGGTAGGTCTTCGAGCCCTTCGCGTAGTTGTGCAGCGAGGTGCTGAACGCCTTCTCGACCGCCGCCACGTCACCGGAGACGGTGACGTAGTGCTGCGTGGTGCCGGTGATCTTCAGCCCGGCGGACTTCAGCCAGGACTTGACGGCGCTCACCTGGGCCGTCGTGGCGCCGAAGCGCTGCTGCACCTGAGCGGCGCTCAGGTACTTGCCGTACAGAGCCGAGCTCGGGTCCGAGACGGCCTTGGCGTACGCCGCGAGA
Source organism: Streptomyces hokutonensis (assembly GCF_000376565.1). Lineage (GTDB taxonomy): Bacteria > Actinomycetota > Actinomycetes > Streptomycetales > Streptomycetaceae > Streptomyces > Streptomyces hokutonensis. Next base: position 247,166 of record NZ_BARG01000018.1, read on the forward strand.
CCGGAGGCGTTCCGGCCGGCGAGGTAGACCCGGGCGGAGACCTTGGAGCTGTCCGGAGTGGCTCCCTTGTCCGCCTTGGCCGTCGCCCACGCGGGCTTGGTGCCCGCGAGGGCGTCCCGGCCCGGGGTGTCCGCGGCGTGCGCCGCGGGTATACCGAGCGCCAGAGCGCCGGCGATCATGGGCAGTGTCGCTGCCATGCTCACTCCGGCGCGCATGGTGGCGCGATTGGATCTCATAAAACCCCCTGCTATGCGGTTCCACGCATGGAGTGGTTGGTCGTCGTCGATCCGCACGGAACCTGCGGCGGGAGGGTCCGTGGATGGATCACACGTGGGGGCCACTCTTTCGATGAACCGTTCATGCCAGGGGAACGCGAAAGTCAAGAGAAACCCAAGGAACCGTCAGCGGGGGCGAATTGGGTGCTTTTTTCCTTACGGGCGTGTAACGAACGACCGGGGACGCTTTACGAACGCGCTTTTGCGCCACGCGCCTTGAGCATGTCGGCCATCAGCTGGATCTCCGACTGCTGCGCGTCGACCATCCCCTGCGCCAGCCGTTTCTCCACCCCCACCGTGCACTTCTCCACACACCCCTCGGCCATGTGGATCCCGCCCTTGTGATGGTCCGTCATGAGCTGCAGGAAGAACACCTCGGCGGGCTTGCCGCTCAGTGAATTCAGCTTCTTCAGCTCGGTGTTGGTCGCCATCCCCGGCATCAGCGCGCCGTCCTTCCCGGACGCCATGTCACCCATGCCCATCCAGGTCATCGGCGGATCGGCCGACACCTTCGGCAGGTTCCACAGGTCCAACCAGCCCAGCAGCATGCCCCGTTGGTTGGCCTGCGTCTGCGCGATGTCGTATGCGAGCCGTCGTACTTCCACATTCTTCGTGCGATCCCGCACGATGTACGACATCTCGACGGCCTGCTGGTGGTGGACCGCCATGTCCCGCGCGAACCCGGCGTCCGCCGAATCCGCCGTAGGAGTGGGGGAGTTGGTGGACCCACCGCCGTCCTCGGCGACCGCGTAGGTGATCGCGCCGGCCGCGACCAGCGCCACCGCCGCGGCCCCCGCGATCAGTCCCACCTGCCTCACTGCGACAGCCCGCCCGTGCAGGCCGCACCCGGCTCGGGTGTCTGCTTGCCCTGCACGAACTCGGCGAAGAACTTGTTCACGTCCGGGTCGCTCGCGCTCTTCACGGTGCGCTGGTGCCCCCACGCCGACAGCATGATCGGGTCCTTCTGGCTGTCGTAGGGGCTCATCAGCGAGTACGGCGTCGACTTCACCTTCGTTGCGAGCGCCTTGACGTCGGCCGCCGAGGCCTTCTTGTTGTACGTCACCCAGACCGCGCCGTGCTCCAGCGCGTGCACCGCGTTCTCGTCCTTGACGGCCTTGGCGTAGACGTCGCCGTTGCAGTTCAGCCAGACCGGGTTGTGGTTGCCGCCGACCGGCGGGTGCATCGGATAGTTCACCGTGCCGGTGACGTGGGTGCGGCCCAGCGTCCCCTTCCACGTGCTGACGCCGTCCGAGCCCGCGACGAAGTGCCCCGAACCGCTGTTCTTCGAGTCGCTCGCGGAACTGTCCTTCTTGCCGGACTGCGCGTGCACGACGGCGACCCCGCCGATGACGAGACCGGCGGCGACCACCGTGCTCGCCGCGATCTTCACGAGCTTGGCGCGTCGCTCGCGGGCCTGCTCGGCGCGCCGCATCTCCTCGATGCGGGCCTTGCGCGCCGCGTTGCCGGTGTTCTTCGCGGAACCCATGAGATGTGTGTCCTTTTGGGGGAAGGGACGGGAAGGTCGGGACCCGCTGATCGTAGTGGGGGAGGAAAGGGTTCTCGTAGGGCGCCCACAGCAAAGAGCGCGGAAGAGTGCGATCGCCCCATGCCAGGCATTACGAATGTCAGTCCGAGCAGGCAAGATGGTCAGCAGATGGGCATCACATGGGCATCAGCGCGGGACACCTGCCGTTCGTGAGCCGTTCAGCCCGAGGACGGCCGGTCGATCAAGGTCGGCAACGCGCACGAAATGGTGTTGTGGTGGGATGCTCAGGTGCCCGACCGCCTCCTGCGGTACGAGGACAGGCGGCCTGACCAGCAAGGATGGGGAAGCGGAAGATGGACAAGCAGCAGGAGTTCGTGCTCCGGACGTTGGAGGAGCGCGACATCCGGTTCGTACGGCTGTGGTTCACGGACGTGCTGGGCTTCCTCAAGTCCGTCGCCGTGGCCCCCGCCGAGCTGGAACAGGCCTTCGACGAGGGCATCGGCTTCGACGGCTCCGCGATCGAGGGCTTCGCCCGCGTGTACGAGTCCGACATGATCGCCAAGCCGGACCCCTCCACCTTCCAGGTCCTGCCCTGGCGGGCCGAGGCCCCCGGCACGGCCCGCATGTTCTGCGACATCCTCATGCCGGACGGCTCCCCGTCCTTCGCGGACCCGCGCTACGTCCTGAAGCGCGCCCTCGCCAAGACCTCCGACCTCGGCTTCACCTTCTACACCCACCCCGAGATCGAGTTCTTCCTCCTGAAGGACCGCCCCCTCGACGGCTCCCGCCCCACCCCCGCCGACAACTCCGGCTACTTCGACCACACCCCGCAGAACGTGGGCATGGACTTCCGCCGCCAGGCGATCACCATGCTGGAGTCGATGGGCATCTCGGTCGAGTTCTCCCACCACGAGGGCGCACCGGGCCAGCAGGAAATCGACCTCCGCTACGCCGACGCCCTGTCCACGGCGGACAACATCATGACGTTCCGCCTGGTCATGAAGCAGGTGGCGCTGGAGCAGGGCGTGCAGGCGACGTTCATGCCGAAGCCGTTCTCGGAACACCCGGGAAGCGGAATGCACACGCACCTGTCCCTCTTCGAGGGCGACCGCAACGCGTTCTACGAGTCGGGTTCGGAGTACCAGCTCTCGAAGGTCGGCCGCTCCTTCATCGCGGGCCTGCTGAAGCACGCGGCGGAGATCTCCGCGGTGACGAACCAGTGGGTCAACTCCTACAAGCGCATCTGGGGCGGCTCCGAGCGCACGGCGGGCGCCGGCGGCGAGGCCCCCTCGTACATCTGCTGGGGCCACAACAACCGATCGGCCCTGGTCCGAGTCCCCATGTACAAGCCCGGCAAGACGGGCTCGGCGAGGGTCGAGGTCCGCTCCCTGGACTCCGGCGCGAACCCGTACCTGGCCTACGCCCTCCTCCTGGCCGCCGGCCTGAAGGGCATCGAAGAGGGCTACGAACTCCCCCCGGGCGCCGAGGACGACGTCTGGGCCCTCTCCGACGCGGAACGCCGCGCGATGGGCATCGAGCCCCTGCCCCAGAACCTCGGCGAGGCGCTCACTCTGATGGAGCGGAGCGACCTGGTCGCCGAGGCCCTCGGCGAGCACGTCTTCGACTTCTTCCTGCGCAACAAGAAGGCGGAGTGGGAGGAGTACCGGTCCGAGGTGACCGCCTTTGAGCTGCGGAAGAACTTGCCGGTGTTGTAGGGGGTAGGGCGGGGCGGGTTTTCCGCTGGGTTTGGGATGTGGGGCCGACGGGGGTTTAGCGTCGGCCCCGTGTTGTTTTGCTGCTCTGGGGCGGGGCGAGACCACGCAACTCGGCTGCGGGGAGGGTGAGTTGTCTGGTCACTCTTCGGTGGCGGGGGCCTGCTGCCGTTGATCTAGGTGTTCCAAGAACTCTCTGGTGCGACGGGTGTGGGGGTGGTCTTCGCCGAGGACTCGTCGCTGTCGGTTGAGGGTGTCTTCGGCGAGGGTGCGGGCCTCGTCCGGCTGTCCCACATCCGCCAGCCGTAGGGCCAAGTTGGTGGCGCTGAGCAGGCTCTGGGGGTGGTCTTCGCCGAGGACTCGTCGCTGTCGGTTGAGGGTGTCTTCGGCGAGGGTGCGGGCCTCGTCCAGCTGTCCCACATCCGCCAGCCGTAGGGCCAGATTGTTGGCGCTGAGCAGGGTGTCGGGGTGGTCTTCGCTGAGGACTCGTCGCTGTCGGTTCAGGGTGTCTTCGTCCAGGATGCGGGCTTCCTCCGGCTGTCCCGCTTCCGCCAGATCAACGGCCAGATTGGTGGCGCTGGTCAGGGTGTCGGGGTGGTCTTCGCCGAGGACTCGTTGCCGTCGTTTCAGGGTGTCTTCAGCGAGGGCGCGGGCTTCCTCCAGCAGTCCCACTTCCGCCAGATCAACGGCCAGGTTGTTGGCGCTGGCCAGGGTGTCGGGGTGGTCTTCACCCAGGAGGAGGCGGCGGCGCCGCAGAGTGTCCTCGTCCAGTGTGCGGGCCCGCGCATGGTCCTGGGCGTTGGCATAGGCGTGGGCGAGGTATTGGGCGGTCCACAGGGTCCCCTCGTGATCCGGGCCGAGTTGCCGGGACCAGGCGTGATGCAAGTGCTGGAGGCGATCCCGCCCCGGGTGGACCTCGCCGCGCTCCAGCAGGTACCAGCAGGCGTCTCGGACCAGGTCCCGTCCTGCCTCAGTGGTGATGAGGACTGGGTCCACAATGAGGAGATGGGGCAGCAGTACCCGCCAAGCAGGCCATGTCGAGGGAAGGTTGATGTCTCCGGGAGCGGCTGCGATCAGCAGGGCTTCGACGTCCTGGCCCGCTTGCTCGTGCCGTTCGGGTGTGAGTTGGTCGTGCAGGACGGTCTGGTTGAGGCGGTGGAGCTGGATGGTGCCGTCCTGGGTTCGAGCCAGGCTGTGTCGGGTGATGGCGTGCAGCGCCGTGCCGGCGGCCAGCCGGGTGGCCAGGGCCTTCGCCAGCGGGGTGGAGGCCCAGTCGAGGAGGTGGCCGGCGCAGGCGGTGACCGGGAACGGTTCGGGCGCCAGCAGGGTGAGGGCGGACAGCAGGGCGGCTGCGCCGGGGTGGTCGGATTCCAGGCGGGCGGTGGTGAGGCGGACCTGCGCGGCCAGCGAGACGGGGTAGCCGACAGGGTGCCCCTGCGCCAGCACCGCGGCCGTGGACCGGGCCAGTTCGGCGCTCAGGTCGGCCGCGGAGAGGCCGTTCGCGACCAGCGCTGCGGCCTGGGCGAGGGCCAGCGGGAGATCGTCGAGGGTACGTGCGAGTTGGTCCGCATCGGTCTCGTTCAGGGCCGCGCCGTGGGTCCGCAGCAGGGCGAGGGATTCGGCCCGGGTGAACACGTCGACGTTCAGTGGGGCGGCATGGGTGTGCCAGTGCGGGTTGCGTGAGGTGATCAGCACATGGCCGCCACCGCCCGGCAGATGGGGGGTCAGGGCCGCGGGGTCTTCGATGTTGTCGAAGACCAGCAGCCAGCGGGAGCGGGTGCGCAGTTCCCCCAGCAGGGCGTCGACGGCGTCGGTGGTGGGCGCGTTGGAGGGTGCGGCGCCGATGCGGGTGGCGAGCTGGGCGAGCTGGTCGGGGATGAGGGCGGGGTCCTCGGCCGCGATCCACCAGGCGAGTTCGTACTCGCCGGCGAAGCGGTGGGCGTACTCGATCGCGAGCTGGGTCTTGCCGACCCCGCCCCGTCCGTGCAGTGCCTGCACCGCCACCCGCCCGCCTGCCGCCAGCGTCTGGCGCAGTTGGACCAGGAGGGTGTCGCGGCCGGTGAAGGAGGCGTTGCGGGCGGGCAGGTTCCACACCCGGGGCAGTGAGCCGGGCAGGCGGGGGCCGCTGCCGCCCAGCTGCCGTAACGCCCCGGCGGGAGTGGGCGGGGCTCCGGGGAAGGCGGGCGGGGTGGTCGGGCGGGACGGTCCATTGACCGCTTCCATCAGCGCCCGGCGGGCGGCTTCCTCGCTCAGCCCGAACAGGTCCCGGCTGAGCAGGGGCCGCAGGATTGCCGGCGAGGCCACCTCGGCCACCCGTACCGGTGTGATCTTCTCCTTCATCGCCATGATGGACGTCCACTCGGGCGTCGTGAACCGCTCCGGCTCGAAGTAGGCCGGGGAGAACAGCGCCAGAAAGCGCCCCTGTTCCAACGCGGTGTTCATCTTCAGGATGAAGTTGTCGCCCGCGCCCCAGTCCCAGTAGTCCAGCTCCACCCGGTACCCGGCGTCGAGCAGCTGCCATGCCACCCATTCCGCCCAGGCCCGGTCCGCTCCCGCATGACTGACGAACCACGGCCCGTCAGGCGCCCCGACGCCGCCCATCCTGCATCCCCCGAGTCCAGCCACCACCGCACCGAACCACCGAGCTTAGAACCCTCCCTCCCCAACTCGGCCCGGTTCGCCCTATTTCACAAATGCAGGAGACACCGCCGCCGTGCTGATTCGCACGGCCTTTCCCCTGCCGTCCGCCGGTACCTCGTACAGGTCCGCCCCGTAGTCGCCGGGCAGTGCGTAGACGATCGTGTGGGTGTCCCGCCACACCGCCTGGTCGTCGACGCTGCGGGGTTCGGCCAGCGAAGTCTCTTGCATTGTGCGGAGGTTGAGGACGTACAGGTGCCACGGGGCGTCCTTCGGGAGGCCCTTCACGCGTTTCTTGTAGGCGATGCGGGTGCCGTCGGGGGAGAGGGACGGGCATTCGACGTTCGTGTGGATGGTGGTGACCGTGTGCGCCTTCAGGTCGCCCTTGACCAGGTACGTCGTCCCCTTCGTCGCCAGTGTCGCGTAGAACGTGCGGTCGTCCGCTGCGAAGGTCACGCCCCAGAAGTTGGCGTCGGCCGCGTGGTAGGTGTGGCCGTTCTTGAGGATGTGGAACGACTCCAGGGACGGGGTCAGTCGGCCCGTCCTCGTGTCTACGATCGCCGCTCGGGTGGAGAAGTTCGTGCCCGCGTAGGAGTCGCCGCCGACGAATGCCGTCCAGGTCGCGAAGTGGCCCGTGGGGGAGACGCGGGCGCGGGAGGGGATGCCGGGGACGTCGTAGTGGGCCTTTTCCTTGAGGTGGGCGTCGAGGATCAGGGCGCGGTAGGTGTCCGTGACCGTGCCGTGGACCGCCTGGAGGCAGACTCCGGTGCCTGAACTGGCGTAGAAGCGGAGGCACTTGAGGCCGGAGGCGGTGCGTGGGGCGGAGGGGGTGGAGGCTGGCACCGTGGTGAGTTCGTCTCGGTGGGGGCCCCAGGCCATGTTGCGGAAGACCATGGTGCCGGGGGACGTGAGGGTGACGCGGCCCGCGGTGACCCGTGGGCCGTCGGGCTGGACCTGGTCCCGCTGCCCGGCACGCGCCGACGCGTGGAGTACCGAGGCCACGGCGATCCCCGCCAGCAGGACGATCGCCGTGGCGAGGATCAGGATGCGGTTTCGCAGGGTCATCGGGCGGGCTCCAGGACGGATCGGCCGGGGCGGAGTCTCAGGGCGAACACCGCGCAGACCGCCAGTGCCACCGCCGACGCCATGAGCGCCGTACGGTCGCCCCACAGCGTCCACGCCGCGCCGAAGCCCAGCGAGCACACGAACCGCGCCGCCGCCTGGCCGGTCTGCACCAGCGCCAGGCCCGACGAGCGCAGTTCCTCCGGCACGCTGTCCGAGGCCGCCGCCATCAGTACGCCGTCGGTCGCCGCGTAGAAGCCGCCGTGCAGGAGGAGGACGGCGTAGGGGAGGGCCGTGCCGTGCCAGGAGGTCAGCAGCAGGGCGTAGGCCGTGAGGAGGGCGCCGTGGCCGGCCAGGAAGATCCGCCAGCCGCCGACGCGGTCCGCGAGGCGGCCCAGCGGTACGGCGAGGAGCAGGAACGCCGCCGCCGTGCCCAGCGGGAGCAGGGCGAACCAGCGGTCGGGGACGCCGAGGCGGCGTTGCAGGAGCAGGTACACGAAGGAGTCGCTGACCGTCGCCAGGCCCAGGAGCAGCGCGCAGATGGTGATACGGCGCAGGTCGCGGCGGGCGAGGAGGGCGAAGGCGGCGCGCAAGGTGGGGCGGCTCGAAGGCACCGGTGCTGATGCCGACGCCGATGCCCGGCCACCCGGCACGAAAAGGACCAGCACCAGCACCCCCACCACCGCCACGCAGAAACTCACCGTGAACACCGCGTCGTACCCGTCGACCGTCGCCCGAAGGATCAGGAACGCGACCAGCGGGCCGAGCAGCGCGCCCGCCGTGTCCATCGCGCGGTGTACGCCGAAGGCACGACCCCGGTTCTCCGGGGTGGAGGACAGGGAGATCAGCGCGTCGCGCGGTGCCGTGCGCAGGCCCTTGCCCGTGCGGTCGGCGGCCAGGATCAGGCCGATGGGGGTGAGGGTGTGGGCCAGGAGGAGGAGCGGCTTGCAGGCCGCCGAGACGGCGTAGCCGATGCCCGCGACCCACTTGTGCCGGCCGCCGCCCCGGTCGGCGAGGTGGCCGCCGGCCAGCCGGACGAGTGCCGAGAAGCCGTTGTAGATGCCGTCCAGGAGACCGAAGCCCAGCGGGGAGAGGCCGAGGCCCGTCACCAGGTACAGGGGAAGCACCGCGGTCACCATCTCGGACGACACGTCGGTGATCAGGCTGACCGCGCCGAGCGCCAGGACGGTGGGGGCGACTCCGGCGGACACCCGCGCCGCAGTACCCGTAGTACCCGCACCCCGGGTACTCGGGGCGGCGGTAGTACCCGTAATACCCGCACCCCCGGTACTCGGGGCGGCAGTAGTACCCGTAGTACCCCCGGCGCTCGGGTCGGCGTTGGCGCGGCTGTCCGCCACGTACATCTCAGGACGCCCAGATGCCGGTGATGTCCGCGGCCGAGGCCGCGTTGCCCGCGTGGGTGGACAGGCCCTGGGAGTCCTCCAGGGTCCGCAGCAGGTTGTAGTGGTTGTACGTGGTCGAGGACGTGGCGCCCGCGGTCACCGGCTGGCCGTAGAAGACCGTCGGGATGCGGTTGCCGCTGAGCAGGTTGTCCTCGTCGAAGGTGACGACGAGCAGGCTGTTGTGGGTCTTGGCCCAAGTGGCGTATGCGCCGAGGTTGTTCTTCAGCCAGGTGTCGCCGGTCGCCACCGAGCAGTCGTGCATGTCGCTGCACAGGTTGGGCGTGACGAAGGAGATGTCGGGGAGCGTCGTGTAGTCCGTGGGGAACTGCGCGAAGGTCTTCGCCGTCGACGTCGCGACGTTGGAGAAACCGAACCAGGGGTTGTGCTTACGCGCGTAGTTGCCGCTGCTGCACGTCGTCGAACCCTGGCTCGGCAGCGTCTCGTTGTAGCTGGCCCAGGTGCCGCCCGCCGCCGTCACCTCGGAGGCGAGGTTCGCGGCCGAGGAGAAGCCCGCCGTGTAGCAGCTGTCGCTCGTGATGCCCTGGGTGGAGCCGGAGAACAGGGCGAAGTAGTTCGGCTGGCTCGGGTGGGTGATCCCGTACGACTGGGTGAGGGCGGCGCCGCCGGACGCGAGCGAGTTGATGTAGGGGGCACTGGAGGAGCCGATGACCTGGCTGTAGGCGTGGTTCTCCATCACCACGACGACGACGTGGTCCGGGGTCGGCACCACGGTCGCGGCATGCGCGCTCGAGGCGGTGCCGAAACCGGTCCAGACCCCGACGGCGGCTGCCGAGAAGGCGAGCGCGGACGCCACGACGGCGCGACCGCGGCGGTACACGGAACCGACGGAACCGCTGGAACTGCCGGAACTTCCAGAACTGCCGGACACTTCAACCTCCGGGTGGGGGGAGGACGGGGGTGACGGTGCGGACAGAGCATGCACACGCCAAAATGCCCGCATCCCACCACCCCCAACCCGCCGGATGAAGAAGTGGTGAACTACTGCTGTGGTCCGGCCAGTTGGGCCAGCACCTGATGCAGCGGCTCGGTGGCCCGCTTCCGGTACTCCTGGATCGCCCAGCCGTTCCCGTCCGGGTCCTTGAAGTACATGAACGTCGCCCCGTCCTGCGGCGAGAACTGCACCGGCTCGCTGACCTCGAGCCCGCGCGCGGTCAGCTCGTCGTAGGCCGCCTTCGCGTCCTGCACGCACAGCTGCATGCCGTGGTACGTCCCTGGCTGCGGGGTCCCGGTCGGCACCTGGAGGCCGTCGACCAGCGCGATCGAACAGCCGGACCCCGGCGGCGTGAGCTGCACGATCCGTACGCCCTCCATCACCTCGCCGTCGAGATCGACGTGGAAGCCGACCTTGTCCTGGTAGAACGCCTTGGCCCGGTCCACGTCCGAGACCGGCAACAGGATCACTTCGAGGGTCATGTCCATGGCTTGACTCCTTTGTCAGGCATGTTGGGCACGTTGGGCACATGTGTGAGGCGCGTTCGCCGGCGCGTCACTCGAACCGCCACCGCGTCTGGCTGAACGGCTCCCCCTTACCGAAGCCGAAAACCGTGCGGGGCGCCACAGCGAAGACGAACGCGGATCCGCCACCGTGCTGGAAGGCCCCGTCCCGCACCTCGAAGTGCCAGAAACTGCCGTACTTCGCCTCCCACCCGGCGGCCAGCCCCCGCAGCCGGTCCTCGTCCGTGACCCGCACCGCCGCGCCCTCGACGACCAGGTCGTACCCCTTGTCCCAGGTGCTCGTGCCGGTCGTCAGCACGACGTGCGGGTTGTCGCCGAGATTGCGCGCCTTGCGCTCCTCGGGCCCGGTGCAGAAGTGCAGCGCCCCGTCCGCCCACACCGCGGGCAGGGGCGTCACATGCGGCCGCCCGTCCGGCCGCACCGTCGAGATCCAGAACTGCTCGGCCCGCGCGAGCCGCGCCTCGGCCGTGGCCCAGTCGGTCGCGGTGGCCGCCGGGTCGCTGTAGCGGGGGTCGAGACGGGTCTGCGGTGCGCTGTCGGTCATCGGATACCCCTAGTCCCTGAGTCGTACGTCATCGGCTTCTCCCGGAGTCGTCGGTCGTCCCGTAGGGGAGACCCCGTACCCCTCCGGAACTCATCGCCGCACGCCCCGGGGCCACCACCCGCACCTGCGGTTAGGCTCGGGACGTTACGACCTAGATCGGAACGACGTAGATCCGAACGACCCAGATCCGAACGACCTTGATCCGAGGGAGGCCGAGGATGACGGCGCCGGGACGCAGGAGCAGTACCTTCACGCGACTGCTGCGGCACGGCTTCACCGATCCCTCGGCCGCCGAGCGGCTCCTGGAGAGCACGGAGCTGGCGCCGATAAGGAACGACCCGGTCCTGCTGGAGGCCCTCGGCGCCACCGCCGACCCCGACCTCGCCCTTCAGGGTCTCGTACGGCTCCTGGAGGCGCAGCCCGAGCCCACGGCCCGGCGCGAGCTGACGGACACACTGATCGCGGCGAAACCCCTGCGGGACCGGCTGCTCGGCGTACTCGGCGCCTCCGCCGCCCTGGGGGACCACCTCGCCCGGCATCCGCGCGACTGGCACGCCCTCGTCATGTACGAGCCCCGCGACCTCCACCCCGGGGTGGAGGAGTTCGAACGCGGGCTGGCCGAGGCCACCGACCCGGTCGCCCTCCGCGTCGCCTACCGCCGCTGCCTGCTGTCCGTCGCCGCCCGCGACGTGTGCGGCACCACCGACCTCGCGCAGACCGCCGCCGAACTCGCCGACCTCGCCACCGCCACCCTGCGCGCCGCGCTCGCCATCGCGCGCGCCGCAGCCCCCGACGACGCCGCGCTGTGCCGGCTCGCGGTGATCGCGATGGGCAAGTGCGGCGGCCACGAGCTGAACTACGTCTCCGACGTCGACGTCATCTTCGTCGGCGAGGCCGTCGACGGAGCCGACGAGGGCAAGGCGCTCCGCGCCGCCACCAAGCTCGCCGCCCACATGATGCGGATCTGCTCCGAGACCACCGTCGAGGGCTCCATCTGGCCCGTCGACGCCAACCTCCGCCCCGAGGGCCGCAACGGCCCCCTGGTCCGCACCCTCGCCAGTCACCTCGCCTACTACCAGCGCTGGGCCAAGACCTGGGAGTTCCAGGCCCTGTTGAAGGCCCGCCCGGTGGCCGGCGACCTCGGGCTCGGCGCGGAGTACGTCGCCGCCCTCGAACCCCTCGTGTGGAAGGCGGCCGAGCGCGAGAACTTCGTGACCGACGTGCAGAAGATGCGCCGCCGGGTCGTCGAGAACATCCCCGCCGCCGAGATCGACCGCGAACTGAAACTCGCTCCCGGCGGCCTGCGGGACGTCGAATTCGCCGTCCAGCTCCTCCAGTTGGTGCACGGCCGCGCCGACATCTCGCTGCGCAGCGGCACCACGCTGGTCGCGCTCCAGGCCCTCGCCGCCGGCGGCTACGTCGGCCGCGAGGACGCCGCCCGGCTCGACGACGCCTACCGCTTCCTGCGCACCATGGAACACCGCATCCAGCTCTACCGGTTGCGCCGCACCCACCTCGTCCCCGTCGAGGAGGCCGACCAGCGCCGCCTCGGCCGCTCGATGGGCCTGCGCACCGACCCGGTCGCCGAGCTGAACCGCGAGTGGAAGCGCCACGCGACCGTCGTACGACGTCTGCACGAGAAGCTCTTCTACCGTCCACTGCTCGACGCGGTCGCCCAACTCGCCCCCGGCGAGACCAGGTTGAGTGCCCAGGCGGCCCGCGAACGCCTGGTGGCCCTCGGCTACGTCGACCCGGCGGCGGCCCTGCGCCACATCGAGGCCCTCGCCTCCGGCGTCACCCGCAAGGCCGCCATCCAACGGACCCTGCTGCCCGTCCTGTTGGGCTGGTTCGCGGACTCCGCCGACCCGGACGCGGGCCTCCTCAACTTCCGCAAGGTCTCCGACGCGCTCGGCAAGACCCCTTGGTACCTACGGCTGTTGCGGGACGAGGGCGCCGCCGCGGAGAACCTCGCCCGCGTCCTGTCGGCCGGCCGCCTCGCCCCCGACCTCCTGATGCGCGCCCCCGAAGCGGTCGCCCTGCTCGGCGACGGCGACGGCGGCAGCGGCCTCGAACCCCGCGAACGCGCCCACCTGGACCAGGAGATACTGGCCGCGGTCGGCCGCGCCGACGACGCCGTCCAGGCCGTCACCTTCGCCCGCGGCGTCCGCCGCCGCGAACTCTTCCGTACGGCCGCCTTCGACATCGTCGGCTCCTACGGCACCGAGACGCAGCCCGCCGCGGCCGACCAGGGTGCCCTGGTCGACCGGGTCGGCGGCGCCGTCTCCGACCTCACCGCGGCGACCCTCGCCGGCACGCTGCGCGCGGTCGTGCGCGAGACCTGGGGCGACACCCTGCCCACCCGCTTCGCCGTCATCGGCATGGGCCGCTTCGGCGGCCACGAACTGGGCTACGGCTCCGACGCGGACGTCCTGTTCGTGCACGAGCCCCGCGAGGGCGTGCCCGAGCGCGAGGCCTCCGAGGCGGCCAACAAGGTCGTCTCCGAGATGCGCAGACTGCTCCAGGTCGCCAGCTCGGACCCGCCCCTGCTGATCGACGCGGACCTGCGTCCCGAGGGCAAGTCGGGGCCGCTCGTACGGTCGTTGAACTCCTACGAGGCGTACTACCGCCGGTGGTCCCTCGTCTGGGAGTCGCAGGCGCTGCTGCGGGCCGAACCCGTCGCCGGGGACGAGGAGTTGGGCCGCCGGTTCATCGAACTGATCGATCCGCTGCGGTATCCGGCCGAGGGGCTCGGCGACGACGCGGTACGGGAGATCCGGCGGCTCAAGGCCCGGATGGAGTCCGAGCGGTTGCCTCGTGGCGCGGACTCCACGCTGCACACCAAGCTCGGGCGTGGGGGGCTCTCCGACGTCGAATGGACCGTGCAGCTCATGCAGTTGCGGCACGGGTGGGTCGAGCCGGGGCTGAGGACCACCCGTACCCGCGGTGCACTTGCCGCCGCGTGTGCCGCCGAGCTGATCTCGGCCGAGGACGCGGAGACCTTGGACGAGGCGTGGGTGTTGGCCACGCGGGTTCGTAACGCGGTGATGCTGGTGAGGGGGCGGGCGGGGGACACGTTTCCTTCTGATCCGCGTGAACTGGCTGCTGTGGGGCGGTACTTGGGGTATGGGCCGGGGCATGTGGGGGACATGCTGGATGACTATCGGCGGACTACTCGGCGGGCGCGTGGTGTGGTCGACGTGTTGTTCTATGGGGCCTAGACGGGTTGTTTGTTGGCTGACCGCCGGTGGGGGCTGGGCGCGCAGTTCCCCGCGCCCCTAAAAGCCTGCACTGAGCGGTGTCTTGTCAGGGCTACGCCCGCCAGTACCACCGCCATGCCCGTCACCACCCGCAGCCCCACCCTCTCGTCCAGCAGCACCGCCCCCAACGACACCGACACAACCGGCAGTAGATATCCGACCGTTGCGGCGCTCGTCGGGCCCTCGTCCGCGATCAGGCGGTAGTTGAGATAGAAGGTCGCGCCCGTGGCGAGGACGCCCAGGGCGGTCACCGCGAGGAGGGCCGTGAGGTCGGGGTGCACCGGGCCCGCGGCCGGTAGGGCGAGGGTCGTCCAAGCCGTGGCCGCCATCAACTGCGCCGCCGAGACCGCCAACGGGGCCTGGCCGGTGGTGAGTTTGCGGGCCATGTAGGCGAAGGCCACGGCGTAGCTCGCGGCGGCGGCCAGCAGGGCGAGCGCGCCCCAGCTCGCCAGGCCCGAGCGCTGCCACGGGGCGAAGATCAGGACCGTACCCGCGAAGCCGAGAAAGAGGCCGGTGAGGCGGGCGCGGCCGAGGTCGCGGTCGGTGCCGAGGGCGATGCCGATCAGCAGGGACCACAAGGGAGTTGTGGCGTTCAGGACGCCCGCGAGCCCGGAGTCGACGGTCTGCTCGCCCACGCTGAACAGGGCGAACGGGACGGCGTTGCAGAAGAGGGCGGCCACCGCGAGCCGGCCCCACGTCCTGCGGTCACGGGGGAGGCGCTGGCCTTTGGCACGGGCCAGGCCCAGCAGGACCAGTGTGCCCAGGGCGCAGCGCGTGATGGTGATCTGGGCGGGGGAGAGGCCGTGGTCCAGGGCGAGTTTGATCCACAGGAAGCCCGAACCCCACAGGAGGGCGAGCGCGGCCATGCGGAGTGTCGAGGCGGGCTGCATGGGTCCACGGTCGGACAGTCCGACCTTTCAGCACAAGCGAAGGATTCTATAGCCACTGTTAACCTCTCCTACATGCTTGATGTGCGACGCATGCAGGTGCTGCGGGCCGTGGTGGACAGCGGTTCGGTGACCGCGGCGGCGGCCCGGCTCGGCTACACGCCGTCCGCGGTGAGCCAGCAGGTCGGGGCGCTGGAGAAGGAGGCCGGGACCGCGCTGCTGGAGCGGGTGGGGCGCGGGGTGCGGCCCACGGCGGCCGGGCTGCTGCTCACGGGATACGCGGACGCGATCGGGCGGCAGGTCGCCGAGGCGGAGACGGCGCTGGCGGACCTGGTGGCGGGGCGCACCGGGCAGCTCACGGTCCGCTACTTCGCCACCGCCGGTGCCGCCCTGGTCGCCCCCGCCGTGGCCCGGCTCCGTGCCGAACACCCGGGAGTACGGCTGGAGTTGAAGCTGACCGACCCCGAGGACCCGCTGCCGGACGTGCGGGAGGGGCGGGCGGATGTCGCGCTGGTCGTGGGGGAGTCCCGTGTTCCCGACGGCGTACGGCTGGTGAAGCTGCTTGACGATCCGTATCTCGCCGTGCTGCCCAAGGGGCACCGGCTGGCCGCGCGGCGGAGTGTGGAGCTGCGGGAGCTGGCCGAGGAGGCGTGGGTCGGGAGCGAGTGGCCGGGGCCGTGTCTCGACGCCCAGCTCGGCGCGTGTGCCGCGGCGGGGTTCCGGCCGGGGTTCGCGGTCCAGAGCGAGGACTACGTGACGGCTCAGGGTTTCGTGGCGGCGGGCCTCGGGGTGACCCTGATTCCCCGGCTGGGGCTGGGCAGCCGCCACCCGGACGTGGTCGTACGGGTCGTACGGGATCCGGAGCCGGTGCGGACCATCCACGCGGCCGTCCGCGAGACGGCACCGCCACAGCCGGCCCTGCGGGCGTTTCTGCGCGCGCTGCGGGACGCGGCGACCGGGGGACCCGTCTCGGACCAGGGCCTGTCCGGCGGATCGGGTCGGAGGAAAGCGGCGGCGCCTCATCAGCACAGGTGAGCGGGTTCTGGCGCGTGCAGCTGCGAGGCGGAGGAGGGCGCCGACGCGATGAGGGTCCCTCCCGGTCGAGCGGAGCCGAGACCGGGTGAGTCGGCAGCCGACGGCAACGCAGCTGGGGTCTTCCTACGCCTTGAGGCAGTGGGGAGGGCGTGCCGGACCCCGCGTCTCCGGCATGATCCGCCGGACAGGCCCGGGGCGGGCTACGCCTTGGTCGGCAGCCAGAGCCCGTCCGCTCCCCGTACCGCCACCGTACGGGGCAGGGCGTACGGGAAGGCGCCGTACCAGACGCGGGAGACGGCGAAGCCGAAGGCCAGGCAGAGCATGCCGCCCACCGCGTCGAGCCAGAAGTGGTTGGCGGTGGAGACGATGACCATGAGGGTGGCCGCCGGGTAGAGGAGGCCGAGGATGCGGACCCAGGGGAGTTTCGCCAGGGTGAAGATCGTCAGGCCGCACCACAGGGACCAGCCGATGTGCATGGAGGGCATCGCGGCGTACTGGTTCGACATGTGCTTCAGGTCGCCGGAGGCCATCGAACCCCAGGTCTGGTGGACCATGACGGTGTCGACGAAGTGGCCGCCGGTCATCAGGCGGGGCGGGGCCAGCGGGAAGAAGTAGTAGCCGACCAGGGCCACGGCGGTGGTCGCGAAGAGGACCAGGCGGGTCGCCGCGTACCGGCCCGGATGACTGCGGTACAGCCACACCAGGACGCCCAGTGTCACCACGAAGTGCAGTGTCGCGTAGTAGTAGTTCATGCCGACGATCAGCCAAGTCACCGAGTTCACCGCGTGGTTGACCGACTGCTCGACGGCGATGCCGAGGTCGTTCTCCACCCGCCAGATCCAGTCGGCGTTGCGCAGGGCCTGGCCCCGCTGCTCCGGAACCGCGTTGCGGATCTGTGAGTACGTCCAGTAACTCACCGCGATCAGCAGGATCTCGAACCACAGCCGGGGCCGGCGCGGAGTCCGCAACCGGCGCAGGAAACCCTGCCCCGCGGCGTCCGCGACGGGGCTCGGAACGGCTTCTTCACGGCCTTCCAATGTCGTCACGGTGGTCTCACCCATAGACACAAAGTCTGCCAGAAAAGGCTTCCGCGACCGATCATCCCTTGGTCGGGTCCGGCTCGCATGTTCTACGACGAGAAGAGTCCCCGTACTACTACCAGCGCACTGGAAACGGCCGCGGTTTCTCCCCCTTAGGGACGATTCCGTTCCCCGGGCGCCGAAGCCGTGGAACCCCGCACCACCAGCTCCGGCATGAACACGAACTCACTGTGCGGCGCGGGCGTCCCGCCGATCTCCTCCAGCAACGTCCGCACGGCCGCCTGTCCCATCGCCGGCACCGGCTTGCGGATCGTGGTCAGCGGCGGGTCGGTGAACGCGATCAGCGGGGAGTCGTCGAAGCCGACCACGGAGACGTCGGTGGGCACCTGAAGTCCCCGCTGCCGGGCCGCCCGTATCGCGCCGAGGGCCATCATGTCGCTCGCGCACACGATCGCCGTGCAGTCGCGGTCGATCAGCGCGGCGGCGGCGGCCTGCCCGCCCTCCAGCGTGTACAGCGAGTGCTGCACCAGCCGGGTCTCCACGTCCTCGGCGGTCAGGGCCAGTTGGTCCTGCATCGTGCGGACGAAGCCCTCGATCTTGCGTTGTACGGGTACGAAGCGCTTGGGGCCCAGCGCCAGACCGATGCGGGTGTGGCCGAGGGAGACGAGGTGGGTGACGGCGAGGGTCATCGCCGCGCGGTCGTCCGGCGAGATGAACGGCGCCTGCACCTTGGGCGAGAAGCCGTCCACGAGCACGAACGGCACGCCCTGCGCCCGCAGTTGCTCGTAGCGCTGCATGTCCGCGGAGGTGTCCGCGTGCAGTCCGGAGACGAAGATGATGCCGGCCACCCCGCGGTCGACGAGCATCTCGGTCAGCTCGTCCTCCGTGGACCCGCCCGGGGTCTGGGTGGCGAGGACGGGGGTGTAGCCCTGCCGGGTCAGCGCCTGCCCTATGACCTGCGCCAGGGCGGGGAATATCGGGTTCTCCAGCTCCGGCGTTATGAGGCCGACCAGGCCCTCGCTGCGCTGCCGCAGCCGTACCGGACGCTCGTAGCCGAGTACGTCGAGGGCGGCGAGGACGGACTGGCGGGTGGTGGCGGCGACGCCCGGCTTGCCGTTGAGGACGCGGCTGACGGTCGCCTCGCTCACCCCCGCCTGGGCGGCGATGTCGGCAAGCCGTGTGGTCACGGGAGTGGACTGTACCGGCCGTCGGCGCGCTGCGGGTTGCTGCGTCATCGCGATCCCTCGTGTTCTGGTGGGCTTCTGGTCGGTATACGGCGTGCGGCAAGAGCTTGCAGAGTCTTGCACAAGTGTCTCATCGCCCGCTGAGCCGCATCAATACTCGGTTTCACCCGGATCGAGGAGAGGTCACGGGCGGGTAACTCTCCGACCGTCTTGCAGTTTTTTGCAGCAAGGACTTTCGCAACGCTTTCATCGCTGTTACGTTCGGCGACGCCCGGCGGCGGCGAAGGAGCGGTCGGCGAGTGGCAGGGGCGGCGGACGGGCCCGCCCCCTGCGGCACACGGGCTTTCACCCTCAAGGAGAACTCATGCGGCGTGGCATAGCGGCCACCGCTCTGGTGGCGTCCCTCGCCCTCGCGGCGACGGCCTGCGGCGGCAGTGACAGTGACAGCGGCAAGGCGGACGGGCCGGTCACCATCACCTGGTGGGACACCTCCAACGCCACCAATGAGGCACCCACGTACAAGGCCCTGGTCGCCAAGTTCGAGGCCGCCAACAAGAACATCAAGGTCAAGTACGTCAACGTGCCCTTCGACCAGGCGCAGAACAAGTTCGACACCGCCGCCGGCTCCAAGGGCGCCCCGGACGTGCTGCGTTCCGAGGTCGGCTGGACCCCCGCCTTCGCGAAGAAGGGCTACTTCCTGCCGCTCGACGGCACCGAAGCCCTCGCCGACCAGGCCAAGTTCAAGCCGAACCTGATCACCCAGGCCCAGTACGACGGCAAGACGTACGGCGTGCCGCTGGTCACCGACACCCTCGCCCTCGTCTACAACAAGGCGATCTTCAAGAAGGCCGGCATCACCCAACCGCCCACCACCTGGGACGAGTTGAAGGCAGACGCCTCCAAGATCGACGCCAAGGAGAAGGTGTACGGCTACTGGGGCTCGACCCAGGCCTACTACGCGCAGACCTTCCTCTACGGCGAGGGCACCGACACCGTCGACGCCGCCGCCAAGAAGATCACCGTGAACTCCGCCGCCGCGCAGAAGGCCTACGGCACCTGGCTCAGCCTCTTCACCGGCCAGGGCCTGCACGACGCCGACACCACCGCCGACGCCTACGCCCACATCCAGGACGCGTTCGTCAACGGCCAGGTCGCCTCGATCATCCAGGGCCCCTGGGAGATCACGAACTTCTACAAGGGCTCGGCCTTCAAGGACAAGTCCAACCTCGGCATCGCCCAGATCCCGGCCGGCTCCACCGGCAAGTCCGGCGCCCCGACCGGCGGTCACAACCTCTCGGTCTACGCGGGATCGGACTCCGCGCACCAGAAGGCGTCCCTGAAGTTCCTCAACTTCATGACCTCCGCCGCCTCCCAGTCGACGATCGCGCTGAAGAACTCGACGCTGCCGACCCGCGACGACGCCTACACCGCCGCCGTCAAGGCCGACCCGGGCATCGCCGGCTTCCAGAGCGTCCTGAGCGCCGCCCAGCCGCGCCCGGCGCTCGCCGAGTACAGCTCGCTGTGGGGTCCGCTGGACACCGAGCTGCCCAAGATCGCCGGCGGCAAGGAGTCCCTCACCAAGGGCCTGAGCAACGCCGAACTCGCGATCCAGAAGCTGGTCCCGGACTTCAGCAAGTAGTCCTGGTGGCCGCCGGATCCCCAAGCAGCAGCCTGGGGGGAGGGATCCGGCGGCCCCCGGCCTGCGCACCGGCCCAACTCCTGACCTTCCAGAAGGTGTCGAACGAACCATGACAGTCGCCATCGACCGCGCGACCGGCAAGCGCCACGGTGACCGCGCACCCCGACCCGGACCCCGCGGGCGCCTCAAGTCCGCCTACCAGAAGCACTGGTACGCGTACGCGATGATCATCCCCGTGGTCGTCGTGCTCGGCGTCCTCGTGCTCTACCCCCTGGTGTACGGCCTCTACCTGACGCTCACCGACGCCAACAGCCTCAACACCGCGCGCACGATCGGCGTCAACCACATCGACGCCACCTACAAGTTCATCGGGCTCGACAACTACAAGGACATCCTGTTCGGCCCGACGTCCTACGACCGCTTCTGGTCCCACTTCATCTGGACGATCGTCTGGACCGCGGTCTGCGTCACCCTGCACTACACGATCGGCCTCGCGCTCGCCCTGCTGCTCAACCAGAAGCTGCGCGGACGCACCCTGTACCGGCTGATCCTGATCCTGCCGTGGGCCGTCCCGACCTTCGTCACGGTGTTCGGCTGGCGTTTCATGCTCGCCGACGGCGGCATCATCAACACCGCCCTGCACACCCTGCACCTGCCCCAACCCGACTGGCTGGAAAGCACGTTCTGGCAGCGGACCGCCGCGATCATGGTCAACACCTGGTGCGGTGTGCCCTTCATGATGGTCTCGATGCTCGGCGGACTGCAGTCCATCGACGCCTCGCTCTACGAGGCCGCCGAGATGGACGGAGCGGGCCCCTGGCAGCGCTTCCGCTACGTCACCCTCCCGGGCCTCAGGTCGGTCAGCTCCACCGTCGTACTCCTCGGCGTCATCTGGACGTTCAACCAGTTCGCCGTCATCTTCCTGCTGTTCGGCAACACGGCCCCCGACGCCTCGATCCTCGTCACCTGGTCGTACTACCTCGGCTTCGGCCAACAGCCGCGTGACTTCGCCCAGTCGGCCGCCTACGGCATCCTGCTGCTGGCCATCCTGATCGTCTTCACCTCCTTCTACCGCCGCTGGCTGAACCGCAACGACCAGCAGCTCGCGATCTGAGGCAGGAGTCCCCATGAGCACCACGACCACACCCCAACGGACGCGCCGCCGCGGCGAGTTGGGCCGCGCCGGCTCTCTCGCCTCGCACGGCATCCTGATCGTCGCGAGCCTGATCGCCCTCTTCCCGATCGCCTGGCTGGTCTTCCTCTCTCTCGGCCCGGACTCGGACGACTACCTCCACCCGGCCGGCATCTGGAAGAAGATGACGCTCGGCAACTACTCGTTCGTGCTCCAGCACACCGAGTTCTTCGACTGGTTGAAGAGCTCGCTGATCGTCTCGCTCGGCACCACGGTCATCGGCGTGACCATCGCGGCCAGCACCGGCTACGCCGTCTCGCGCATGCGCTTCCCCGGCTACCGGAAGTTCATGTGGGTGCTACTGGTCACCCAGATGTTCCCGATAGCGGTACTTATTGTGCCGATGTACCAGATTCTGGCGGATCTGCAGCTCATCGACAGCTACCTTGGTCTCATCCTCGTCTACTGCTCGACGGCGGTGCCGTATTGCGCCTGGCTGCTCAAGGGTTACTTCGACACGATCCCGTTCGAGATCGACGAGGCCGGACGCGTCGACGGGCTGAACCCCTTCGGCACGTTCGCGCGGCTGATCCTGCCGCTCGCCAAGCCGGGTCTGGCGGTCGCCGCGTTCTACAGCTTCCTCACGGCGTTCGGCGAAGTCGCCTTCGCCTCGACGTTCATGCTGTCCGACACGAAGTACACGTTCGCGGTCGGTCTCCAGACCTTTGTCAGCGAGCACGATGCGCAGCGGAACCTGATGGCTGCGACGGCTGTGCTGATCGCGATACCGGTGGCTGCGTTCTTCTATCTCGTGCAGAAGAACTTGGTCACTGGGCTTACTGCGGGTGGCACGAAGGGCTGACGACGGGTTCGCTTTTGACTGCTGCGCCGTCGTGGCTGGTCGCGCAGTTCCCCGCGCCCCTTTTGGGGGGCGTGCCCCCCCAAACCCCCCTATCCCGGGGCGGCCGTTGTGTCTATCCGACCCCGCTGACACTTCGGCCGCCTCGCCTCAACTTCTCTTACGTACCAAGGACGCCATGACCCAGCAGCACTCGGCCATCGCCCCGGCACCGAAGAACCCCGCCCAAGCCAAGCGTGGCGACTGGTGGAGAGACGCGGTGATCTACCAGGTCTATCCGCGCAGCTTCGCCGACAGCAACGGTGACGGCATGGGCGACCTGGAGGGCGTACGCTCCCGGCTCCCGTATCTGCGTGACCTCGGTGTCGACGCCGTCTGGCTCAGCCCATTCTACGCCTCGCCGCAGGCGGACGCGGGCTACGACGTCGCCGACTACCGTGCCGTGGACCCGATGTTCGGCAATCTGCTCGACGCCGACGCGCTGATCCGTGACGCCCATGGTCTCGGTCTGCGTGTCATCGTCGACCTCGTTCCCAACCACTCCTCCGATCAACACGAGTGGTTCAAGCGGGCGTTGCGGGAAGGGCCCGGCTCGCCGCTGCGGGAGCGCTATCACTTCCGTCCCGGAAAGGGCGAGCACGGTGAACTCCCGCCCAACGACTGGGAGTCCATCTTCGGCGGCCCGGCCTGGACCCAAGTCGAGGACGGGGAGTGGTACTTGCACCTCTTCGCCCCCGAGCAGCCCGACTTCAACTGGGAACACCCGGCGGTGGGCGACGAGTTCAGGTCCGTGCTCCGGTTCTGGCTGGACATCGGCGTCGACGGTTTCCGGATCGACGTCGCTCACGGGCTGGTGAAGGCGGAGGGGCTGCCCGACCTCGGCTCGCACGACCAGGTCAAGCTGCTGGGCAACGATGTCATGCCGTTCTTCGACCAGGACGGCGTGCACGACATCTACCGTCAGTGGCGCCTGGTCCTCGACGAGTACGCGGGCGAGCGCATCTTCGTCGCCGAGGCGTGGACCCCGACCGTGGAGCGGACGGCCAACTACGTCCGCCCGGACGAGCTCCACCAGGCCTTCAACTTCCAGTACCTGGCGACGGATTGGGACGCGGCGGAACTCCGTACCGTCATCGACCGGACGCTGGAGGCCATGCGTCCCGTCGGTGCCCCCGCCACCTGGGTTCTCTCCAACCACGACGTCACCCGGCACGCCACCCGCTTCGCCAACCCGCCCGGCCTCGGTACCCAGATCCGCACCGCCGGGGACCGGGAACTCGGCCTGCGCCGGGCCCGCGCGGCGACGCTGCTGATGCTGGCGCTGCCCGGCTCGGCGTACATCTACCAGGGCGAGGAACTCGGCCTGCCGGACGTCGTCGACCTGTCGGACGAAGTGCGCCAGGATCCCGCCTACTTCAGGGGCGCGGGCCAGGACGGCTTCCGCGACGGGTGCCGGGTGCCGATCCCGTGGACGCGCACCGGATCGTCGTACGGCTTCGGGAACGGCGGGAGTTGGCTGCCGCAGCCGGACGGCTGGGGCGAGTTGAGCATCGAGGCGCAGACGGGGACGGCCGGCTCGACGCTCGAGCTGTACCGGGCCGCGCTCGCCGCCCGCCGTACTCAGCCCGATCTCGGCGCGGGCGACTCGGTGGAGTGGCTGCGGGCGCCCGAGGGTGTACTCGCCTTCCGGCGGGGGGAGTTCGTGTGTGTCGCGAACACGAGCGGGGAGTCGGTGACGACCTCGGCGTACGGCCGGCTGCTGCTCGCGAGCGGTGAGGTGGCCGAGGCGGACGGCGAGGCGAAGCTGCCCGCCGACACGACGGTCTGGTGGACCACCACCCCGTAGCGCGGAAGTTCTTGCAGCAACTTCACACGGCCCGCTGCCCTTTTGGGTGGCGGGCCTTTAACATCTGGCCACCGCAAGGTTTCCACGGGATTTCAGCAAGAACATTCAAGAGCCTTCAACGGAGAAGGAACCCCACATGGCCAGCAGCAGATCACTTGCAGGAGCCTTCGCCCTCGCCGCCGCGACGGCGGTCCTGGTGCCCGGTACCGCGCACGCCTCCCCGCCCGGCACCAAGGACGTCACCGCCGTCCTCTTCGAGTGGAACTTCGCCTCCGTCGCCAAGGAGTGCACCAACACCCTCGGCCCGGCCGGCTACGGCTACGTGCAGGTCTCCCCGCCCGCCGAGCACATACAGGGCTCGCAGTGGTGGACGTCGTACCAGCCGGTGAGTTACAAGATCGCCGGGCGGCTCGGTGACGCGACGGCCTTCAAGAACATGATCAGCACCTGCCACGCGGCGGGCGTGAAGGTCGTCGTCGACACCGTCATCAACCACATGTCGGCGGGCAGCGGCACCGGCACCGGCGGCTCGTCGTACACGAAGTACAACTACCCGGGCCTGTACTCCTCGTACGACATGGACGACTGCACGGCGACGGTCAGCGACTACACCAACCGCGCCAACGTCCAGAACTGCGAACTCGTCGGCCTGGCCGACCTGGACACCGGCGAGGAGTACGTCCGCGCCACCATCGCCGGCTACATGAACAGCCTCCTCGGCTACGGCGCCGACGGCTTCCGCATCGACGCGGCCAAGCACATCCCGGCGACCGACCTCGCGAACATCAAGTCCCGGCTGACCAACCCCTCCGTGTACTGGAAGCAGGAGGTCATCTACGGCGCCGGCGAGGCCGTCCAGCCCACCGAGTACACCGGCAACGGGGACGTCCAGGAGTTCCGCTACGCCTACGACCTCAAGCGGGTCTTCAACAACGAGAACCTGGCCTACCTGAAGAACTACGGCGAGGGCTGGGGCTACATGAGCAGCTCGGTCGCCGGTGTCTTCGTCGACAACCACGACACCGAGCGCAACGGCTCGACCCTGAACTACAAGGACGGCGCCAACTACACGCTGGCCAACGTCTTCATGCTCGCCTACCCCTACGGCGCCCCGGACATCAACTCCGGCTACGAGTGGTCGGACGCGGACGCCGGACCGCCCAACAACGGTGCGGTGACGGCCTGTTGGCAGGACGGCTGGAAGTGCCAGCACGCCTGGCCGGAGATCAAGTCCATGGTCGCCTTCCGCAACGCCACCAGCGGCCAGTCCCTCACCAACTGGTGGGACGACGGCAACGACGCGATCGGCTTCGGGCGCGGCAGCAAGGGCTACGTGGCCATCAACCACGAGTCGTACTCCCTGACCCAGACCTACCAGACGTCACTGGCCGCGGGCACGTACTGCAACGTCCAGAACAACACGTCGGTGACCGTGAACTCCAGCGGGCAGTTCACCGCCACCCTGGGCTCCAACACGGCGCTGGCGATCTACGCCGGGAAGTCGACCTGCTGATCCATCCGCTGCGTCCCGATGACGGCCAGCAGGCGCAACGCCTCCTCCGACGGTGAGCCCGGGGTGGCGGTGTAGATCACGACCTGCTGGTCCCGGTCGGTGATGTCGAGGGCGTCGCAGTTGACGGTGACCGGACCCACCACCGGGTGCTGGAAGGTCTTGGTCAGGGTGGGCTCGGCGGACACGTCGTGCGACTCCCACAGCCGGCGGAACTCCTCGCTCCCGGCGAGGAGTTCGGCCACCAGACCGGTCACCGCCGGCGAGTCGGGATAGCGGGCGGCGACGGCTCGCAGCCGCTGCGCCGAGAGCCGGGCGAAGGCGTCGACGTCCGACACCCCGTACAGCCTGCTGCCTTCCGGGCGCGGGGTGAGGAAGGCGCGGCGCACCAGGTTGCGG
Organism: Streptomyces hokutonensis; assembly: GCF_000376565.1. Classification (GTDB taxonomy): domain Bacteria; phylum Actinomycetota; class Actinomycetes; order Streptomycetales; family Streptomycetaceae; genus Streptomyces; species Streptomyces hokutonensis. The sequence continues at coordinate 272,549 of NZ_BARG01000018.1, forward strand.
TCGCGCGGGGGCAGGGCGGAGAAGTCCTCCATGAGGGCGGCGGCGAGATCGTTCCAGGCCAGTACCTCGAAGGTCGCGGACGTCACGAAGGCCGCGGCCTGCGGCAGCCGGCGCAGCAGGTCGAGGAGGCTCTGCCGCACCTCGCGCGAGGGCCCCGGCGGCGGTCCGGGCGGAGCCCCGGCAAGGTGATGGAGATGCCCGCGCTCGGCGTCCGACAGCCGCAGCGCCCGCGCGAGACCGCCCAGCACCTCCCGCGACGGACGCGGCCCCCGGGCCTGTTCGAGCCGCGTGTAGTACTCCGTCGAGATGAACGCCAGCTGCGCCACCTCCTCGCGCCGCAGCCCGGGGGTACGGCGCCGCGGGCCGCGCGGCAGCCCCACCTCGGCGGGGGAGATCCGCTCGCGCCTGCTGCGCAGGAACGCTGCGAGTTCTTGCTTGTCCACGTCACCAGTGTGCGCCGGGCGCGGGGACCCATCCAGGTACCGCCGGTGCCTGGATGAGCCGCCGGGCCGGTACCAGGCTCGTAGCCATGACGAACACAGTGACGACCTACCAGGGCCTTCTCACCGACAAGGTCGCCTTCATCAGCGGCGCCGGCCGCGGCATCGGTGCCGCCGCCGCCCGGCTCTTCGCCCGCGAGGGCGCCCGGGTCCTGTTGGCGGCCCGCACCGAGGACCAGCTCAAGGCGGTCACCGAGGAGATCCGCGCGGCGGGCGGCACCGCGGACTACGTGGTCTGCGACCTGGCCGACGCGGAGAGTATCCGCGCCGCCGTCGACCGCACCGTGGAGCTCTACGGCCGCCTCGACATCGCCTTCAACAACGGCGCGATCGGCCAGCAGCCCGGCCCCGTGGACGAACTCCCCGAGCCGGACTTCGACCACATCACCGACGTGAACCTCAAGGGCGTCTGGCTGGCCATGAACGCGGAGGTCAAGGCCATCCGCGCCACCGCCTCCGGCGGCGCCATCGTCAACAACTCTTCCATCGGCAGCCTCCGGGCCAACCCCGTCCTGCCCGTCTACGGTGCCCTGAAGCGGGCCGTCAACAGCCTCACCCAGTCCGCCGCCGTCACCTACGGCCCCGAGGGCATCCGCGTCAACGCCGTCGCCCCCGGCGGCACGCTCACCGAGATGGTCCGCGACTGGGACGCGGCCACCCCCGGCGTCATCGACCGTATGAAGACCATGACCCCGCTCGGCCGTACGGCCGCCCCCGAAGAGATCGCCGAAGCCGCCGCCTGGCTCCTCAGCGACCGGGCGTCCTTCGTGTCGGGCGCGATCCTGCAGGTGGACGGGGGAGCGGGCGCGTGACAGAGGCCGCCATCGGTGGTGAAGCTCCCGGTGGCGGCCCGACCTGCCGTGAGGTCACGGAGTGACGTCGATGTGCCTGGCCAGCGCGGTCACGGAGAGGTCGCCGTGGTCGACCCACTGCGGGAAGGCCAGCGTCTTGTGCTGGGTGGCGCCGGGCGGGGTGATCTCCAGGAAGGAGGCGCGGACCGCGCCCGAGGTGCCGGTGTTGGCGTGGGTCCAGGCGACCACGGCCTCGGCGCTCTGGCCGTCCTTGAGGACGAGGGTCTTCTTCCCGGGGTTGTGCGCGTACCAGGTGTTGCCCCAGTGGGTGTGCGCCGTGAGCTTCTTGTGCGCGGAGTTCTCCAGGCCGAGGCCGGGGTAGCCGCGCAGCGCGCAGGTCCTGCCGCTCAGGTTGCGCAGCGTGATCACGACACCCTGGTGGTTCATGCCACCGGCGAGCCCGCGGCCGAAGCCGGCCTTGAGCGCGGCGGCGGAGCAGGTCGGAGTCGCCCTCGTGGTGGTCGCGGCATTGGCGGTGGTCGCCCAGGCCGCCAGCCCCAGCCCGGCGACGGCGGCCAGACCGATCACCGTACGCCCGAAGCGACGCTCGGCACGGTGCCGGGGCTTGGCGGGGCCGGCCTGCCCGGTGGTGTTCTGCTGCTCGTTCACGATGATCGTGCTCCCACTCCTGCTCCGCGACGCGGGCCGCTGTGTGCGCCCCGCGCCCTCCTTTGGTGTCGTGCACTGAGTCCGATGCGCGCCACCGCGGATTTGTTCGGAGAAATGAGCGGGAGTTCGAGAAGGGCTACTTCCAGGTGTCGCTCGCCGTGTAGCCGGACGAGGTGCCCGTCGTGTACGAGCGGTTCGTGCCGGACTCCCAGGTCACGGTCCCGGAGCTGTCCTTCTTGATGTACTTGTACGCGAAGGTCGTGCTCTTGGGGACGATGACGAGCTTGCTCCAGGTCGGGTACGACGCCGAGGACAGCGGGATCGCGTCGCTCGTGTTCCAGGAGCCGAGCGAGGCGATCGAGCCGACGACGTAGACGTTGGTGCCGAGGGCGGTGGTCGCCGTCTCGTTGAAGGTGACGTCGGTGGCGTCGGCGTCGGCCACGTTCCAGGAGTTGTTGAGCGAGACCGCCGAAGTGGTCGTCGTGGCGGCCCTGTTGGCGTTCGACTCCCAGGTGACGTTTCCGGACGAGTCCTTCTTGATGTACTTGAAGGCGAAGGACGTGTTGGTCGGCACGCCCACCGCCCCGGACCAGACCGGGTAGCCGGACGAGGACAGCGCGACCGCCTTCGACGTGTCCCAGCCGCCCAGCGCGTCGATGGAGCCGACGACGTAGACGCTCGTGCCGGACGCGGTGGACGCGTACTCGTTGAAGGTGGCGGTCACCGTGGAGCCGGACGAACCGCCGCCGCCGGTGTCGTCGCAGCCGACCGTGCAGGTGTAGGAGGAGTTGTAGAAGGCGATCGCGCTCTTCGCCGGGATGGTGAGGGACGCGCTGCCGCCCGAGACGGTGACGGTGGACGCGCCGCCGTCGACGACGTTCGAGTACGTGCCGTCGGCCATGCCCGTGGTGAAGGTGTAAGTCGCCGCCGAGGAGCCGTTGTTGAGCGCGAAGAAGCCCGCTCCGCCACGGCCGAAGCCGATCACGCTCGACGACTTGGTCTGCCAGTCGGACACGGCGGCCGTGTCGACCGCGTTGTGCCAGGCGACCATGCCGACGACCCCGGTGTCCCGGTCCAGACAGTACCAACTACCGCTGGAACAGTCCGTGTTGGTCACGAACCCGGACGAGCTCGGCGGTGCCTGGTCGCTCTGCGTCCACTCCCAACTGGCGTACACCGTCGGGGTGGACCACTTGTAGGCGAGCTGGAAGAGGTTGGCGAGCTTGTAGGTGTCGCCGTCCTTGTAGCTCATGTGCAGACCGTTGCGTTCGGTGTCGTGGTTGGTCACGAAGGACACCGAGTCGGCGGCCGGGAGGATGCCGCTGCTCTCCAGGGAGGACAGGTCGCTCACGTTGCCCTGGAACGCCGACTTCATCCTGCTCGCGTAGGTGAAGTCGAGGACGTCACCGGAGGCGTAGTAGTCGCTGGGCTGCGGGGTCGAGCCCGGATAGATCTCCTGGAAGACATACGGCGCCTTGCCCGACGTCGTGCTCGTCAGCTTGCCCTCGATCGCCGCCAGGTCGGTCTCGGGGATGTGCTTGGCCGCGTCGACCCTGAACCCGTCGACACCGAGGGCGAGTTGCTTGTTGAGGAAGTTCGCGATGCCCGCGCGGACCGAGTCCGAGCCGGTCTTCAGGTCGGGCAGGCCCAGGAGTTCGCAGTTCTGGACCTGGGTGAGGTTCGAGTAGTCCTGGATGGTCAGGTCGGAGGTGGGGCAGTCCGCCGAGGTGTGGTAGTCGCCGGGGTCCCAGTCGGGGGTGTCGTACTTGCTGGTGATCGTGGTGCCGTTGTAGCCGGTGCCGGTCTGCGCGGCGGTGTGGTTGATCACCGCGTCCGTGTAGACCTTGACGCCCGCCGTGTGGCACGCGCTCACCATGCTCGCGAACTGGGCCGCCGTACCGAAACGGCTGTTCAGGTTGTACGAGTACGGCTGGTAGACGTCCCACCAGTAGTAGTTGGTCTGCTTGAGCGACTCGGCGGGCGGTGCCACCTGGACCGCGCCGTAGCCGGCCGGGCCCAGTACGTTCGTGCACTCCGAGGCGATGGAGTCCCAGTTCCATTCCCAGAGGTTGGCGATGACGTCGCCCTTGGCGGAGGTGTCCGCGTGGGCGGTGGCGGCGGGGAGGGCGACCACGCCCGCCAGGGCGAGGGCCCCGGCGGCCACGGCACCGGCCGCGCGCCTGATGGTTCCCGGTGTTCGGTATCTGCTCATGAGCGGCTCCGAAAGGGGGGTTCGGGGTTCAACAACTGGTGAGCGTGGGCCAGTTGAGAAGGGCACGTCAAGGTTGCGGATGAAAGTTCTTTCTGTGACTTTCACATGTCTTGCTGCAACCCTTGCGTCAGCGATACCGTCTCGCCGGGGTCGGACCCGAACTGAGCCGTAATCGCAAGGAGTTCACGCCTGTGATACCGAGATGGCCGGCGGCCCGCACGCGCCGCACCGAGCGACGGAGAAGGGCCACGGGCATCGTCGCCGTCGCGCTCCTCGCGGCGTTCGTCCAACCCCTCGCCGCCCACGCCGCGACCCCGCCCGCACCCCCGTCCGACGCGCAGCTGGCGGCCACGCCCGCGCGGCACGACGACACCCGCGAGCAGTTCTACTTCGTGATGCCGGACCGGTTCGCCAACGGCGACACCTCCAACGACCAGGGCGGCCTGACCGGTTCACGCCTCAGCACCGGCTACGACCCCACCGACAAGGGCTTCTACCAGGGCGGCGACCTCAAGGGTCTGACAGAGAAGCTCGACTACATCAAGGGCCTCGGCACCACCGCCATCTGGATGGCCCCGATCTTCAAGAACCAGCCCGTGCAGGGGACGGGGAGCGACGCCTCCGCCGGCTACCACGGCTACTGGATCACGGACTTCACCAAGGTCGACCCGCACTTCGGCACCAACAAGGACCTCGCGACCCTCATCTCCAAGGCCCACGCCAAGGGCATGAAGGTCTTCTTCGACGTCATCACCAACCACACCGCCGACGTCGTCGACTACGAGGGCAAGTCCTACGACTACCTCTCCAAGGGCGCCTTCCCCTACCTCACCAAGGACGGGCAGCCCTTCGACGACGCCGACTACGCGGACGGCACCAAGACCTTCCCCGCCGTCTCCACCTCCTCCTTCCCGAAGACGCCGACCGTCCCCGCCGACAAGGCGGACGTGAAGGTCCCGGCCTGGCTCAACGACCCGACGATGTACCACAATCGCGGCGACTCGACCTACGTCGGCGAGAACGCCACCTACGGCGACTTCTCCGGCCTCGACGACCTGTGGACCGAACGGCCCGAGGTCGTCAGCGGCATGGAGAAGATCTACGAGAAGTGGGTCCGCGACTTCGACGTCGACGGCTTCCGCATCGACACCGTCAAACACGTCGACATGGACTTCTGGACCCAGTGGGCGACGGCCCTCGACAAGTACGCGGCGAAGCACGGCCGGAAGAACTTCTTCATGTTCGGCGAGGTCTACTCCGCCGACACGTCCGTCACCTCGCCCTACGTCACCCAGGGCCGCCTGGACGCCACGCTCGACTTCCCCTTCCAGGACGCGGCCCGCGCCTACGCCTCCCAGGGCGGCAGCGCGCAGAAGCTCGCGAGTGTCTTCGGCGACGACTACAAGTACACGACCGACAAGGCCAACGCGTACGAACAGGTCACCTTCCTCGGCAACCACGACATGGGCCGCATCGGCTACTTCCTCGACCAGGACAACCCGAAGGCCACCGACGCCCAGCTCCTCGCCAAGGACAAGCTGGCGAACGAGCTGATGTTCCTCAGCCGCGGCAACCCCGTCGTCTACTACGGGGACGAACAGGGCTTCACCGGCTCCGGCGGCGACAAGGACGCCCGCCAGACGATGTTCGCCTCGAAGGTCGCCGACTATCTCGACGACGACGAGATCGGCACCGACCGGACCGCCGCGAGCGACGCCTACGACTCAACTGCCCCGCTGTACAAGGAGATCGCCGCTCTCTCCAAGCTGCGCAAGGACAACCCGGCGCTGACCGACGGTGTGCAGACCGAGCGTTACGCGGCCGACGGCGCCGGGGTCTACGCCTTCACGCGGACCAGCGGCAGCGCCGAGTACGTCGTCGCCCTCAACAACGCCGACACCGACAAGACGGTGACCTTCGCGACCGGTTCGCCGGACATGAAGTACCGGGGGATCTACGGGAGTTCGGCCACCGCGACGAGCGGCGCCGACAACAAGGTGACGGTCACCGTCCCGGCCGGTTCCACGATCGTCCTCAAGGCGGTGGGCTCCCTCGCCCGCCCGGTGAGCAAGCCGACGATCACCCTCAAGGCGCCGGACGCCGGGGCCACCGGCACGGTCGAGCTGAGCGCCGACGTCACCGGCGGCCGGCTCAACCGGGTCGTCTTCGCCGCCCAGACCGGCAACGGCACGTGGCAGACGCTCGGTTCCGCCGACCACGCCCCGTACAAGATCACCCAGACCATCGGCAAGGACGTGGCGCCCGGAACGGCCCTGCGGTACAAGGCGGTTGTGGTCGACTCCGCAGGGCGCACGGCGAGCGCGACAGCCGCCTCCACCTCCGGCACTCCGCCCGCCGAGGAGGTCCCCACCGCCTCCTCCCGCGACTACGCGGTCGTCCACTACAAGCGCACCGACGGCGACTACGACAACTGGGGCCTGTACGCCTGGGGCGACCTCGCCGACGGCGAGGCGACCACCTGGCCGGCCAGCCACCCGTTCGTCGGGCGTGACGCCTACGGCGCCTTCGCCTACGTCAAGTTGAAGCCCGGGGCGACGAACGTCGGCTTCCTGGTGATCGACAAGGACGGCAACAAGGATGTCTCCGCCGACCGTTCGATCGACGTCACCAAGACCGGCGAGGTCTGGATCGAGCAGGGCAAGGAAGCCGTACAGACGGAGAAGCCCGACTACCCGGCGCAGGACACCGCCAAGGCCGTCATCCACTACCACCGCGCGGACGGCGACTACACCGGCTGGGGTCTGCACGTCTGGACCGGTGCGGCGAACCCCACCGACTGGTCGAGCCCGCTGCAACCGGTGAAGACCGACTCCTACGGCGCCGTCTTCGAGGTGCCGCTCAACTCCGGTGCCACCAGTCTCAGTTACATCATCCACAAGGGCGACGAGAAGGACCTCTCCGCCGACCAGTCGCTGGATCTCAAGTCCAACGGCTACGAGGTGTGGCTGCTGAACGGCCAGGAGAAGTACCTCCTGCCACAGCCCGCCGGCAGCGCGGCCGCCCTCGACCTGACCACCTCCAAGGCGGTCTGGATCGACCGGAACACGGTCGCCTGGAACGGCTCCGACGCGGCCGCCTCCACCCAGCTCCTGTACTCCCACGACGGTTCGATCGCCGTGCAGGACGGCGCGCTGACGAGCGACGACGAGCGGTGGCTGCGGCTGTCGAAGACCACGCTCACCGACGCGCAGAAGGCCAAGTTCCCCTATCTGAAGGACTACACGGCCTGGTCCGTCGACCCGCGTGACCGGAGCCGGGTGCGGGAGGCCCTGACCGGTCAGCTCGTCGCCTCCCAACGGGCCGTCAACGGCGCCGTGTTGGCGGCGACCGGAGTGCAGGTCGCCGGTGTCCTCGACGACGTGTACGCCGCCGCGGCCAAGGCCGACCTCGGCCCGACCTTCCGCAAGGGCCGTCCCACGCTGGCTGTCTGGGCGCCGACGGCACAGAACGTGTCCCTCGATCTCGACGGCTCGCTGAAGAGGATGAGCCGTGACGCCACCACCGGCGTCTGGTCCGTCACCGGTCCGGCCTCCTGGACGAACAAGCCGTACCGGTACGTCGTGAAGGTGTGGGCGCCGACCGTCCGGAAGGTCGTCACCAATCAGGTCACCGACCCCTACTCGGTCGCCCTCACCGCCGACTCCGAGCGCAGTCTCGTCGTCGACCTCGACGCCAAGTCCCTTGCCCCCAGCGGCTGGTCGAGCCTGAAGAAGCCCAAGGCGGTGGCGCTGAAGGACGCCGAGATCCAGGAGCTGCACATCCGGGACTTCTCCGTCGCGGACAAGACGGTCCCCGCGAAGGACCAGGGGACGTATCTCGCCTTCACCGACAAGAACAGCGACGGCTCCAAGCATCTGCGGGAGCTGGCCGAGTCCGGGACGTCGTACGTGCACTTGCTGCCCGCCTTCGACATCGCCACCATCCCGGAGAAGAAGTCCGAGCAGTCCACCACCGACTGCGACCTCGCCTCCTACGCCGCCGACTCCGAGAAACAGCAGGAGTGCGTGGCGGCCGTCGCCGCGAAGGACGCCTACAACTGGGGTTACGACCCTTACCACTTCACGGTTCCGGAGGGTTCGTACGCGACCGATCCGGACGGCACCGGCCGTACCGTCGAGTTCCGGAAGATGGTCAAGTCGCTGAACGAGGACGGGCTTCGGGTCGTCATGGACGTCGTCTACAACCACACGGCGGCCAGCGGGCAGGCGGACTACTCGGTGCTCGACAAGATCGTGCCCGGCTACTACCAGCGGCTGCTGGCCGACGGCAGCGTGGCCACCTCCACCTGCTGCGCCAACACGGCCACCGAGAACGCCATGATGGGCAAGCTCGTCGTCGACTCCGTGGTCACCTGGGCCAAGGAGTACAAGGTCGACGGCTTCCGCTTCGACCTCATGGGCCATCAGCCGAAGGCCAACATCCTCGCCGTACGCAAGGCGTTGGACGCGCTGACCCTCGCGAAGGACGGCGTCGACGGCAAGAAGATCATCATGTACGGCGAGGGGTGGAACTTCGGCGAGGTCGCCGACGACGCCCGTTTCGTGCAGGCCACGCAGAAGAACATGGCCGGCACGGGCATCGCGACCTTCTCCGACCGGGCCCGGGACGCGGTGCGCGGCGGCAGCCCCTTCGACGCCGACCCCGGTGTCCAGGGCTTCGCGTCCGGGCTCTACACCGACCCCAACTCCTCCACGGCGAACGGCACTTCGGCCGAGCAGAAGGCCCGCCTCCTGCACTACCAGGACCTCATCAAGGTCGGCCTGAGCGGCAACCTCGCCAAGTACCGCTTCACCGACACCGACGGGAAGGACGTCACCGGCGCCGAGGTCGACTACAACGGCACGGCCGCCGGCTACGCGGACGCGCCCGGCGACGCCCTCGCCTATGTCGACGCGCACGACAACGAGTCGCTGTTCGACGCGCTGACGTACAAGCTGCCCGCCGGGACGAGCGCCGCCGACCGGGCCCGGGCGCAGGTCCTCGCGATGGCCACCGCCACCCTCTCCCAGGGGCCGTCCCTCTCCCAGGCCGGTACCGACCTGCTGCGCTCCAAGTCCCTGGACCGCAACTCCTTCGACAGCGGCGACTGGTTCAACGCGATCCACTGGAACTGCGCCGACGGCAACGGCTTCGGGCGGGGACTGCCGATGGCGGCCGACAACGCCTCCAAGTGGCCGTACGCGAAAGGCCTGTTGACGTCGGTGAAGGTCGGCTGCGGGCAGATCGAGGGGGCCTCGGCCGCGTATCAGGATCTGCTGAGGATCCGTACGACGGAGGGTGTCTTCTCGCTCGACACGGCCGGGCAGGTGCAGTCGAAGCTGTCGTTCCCGCTGTCAGGGAAGGACGAGACGCCCGGGGTGATCACCATGGAACTCGGTGATCTTGTCGTCGTGTTCAACGCGACGCCGGGCGCGCAGGAGCAGAAGGTGGGCGCCCTGGCCGGTACCGGCTACCGGCTGCACCCGGTGCAGGCGGCGGGGGCGGACGCCGTGGTGAAGTCCGCTTCCTACGACAAGGCGACCGGTACTTTCGTGGTTCCGGAACGCACTGTGGCGGTATTCACCCGGACATCCTGAAAGCGCATTATCGTGGTGGGGCGGGCTGTGACATCGGCCTGCCCCACCGGTGTGTCAAAGGGCCAGGTCTGACAAATGGACGTCAATGGCAAGCTGACGCACGCGACCGTGCTGCTCGTGGACGACGAGCCCGCGAGCCGGTTCGCGGTCGAGAGTGTGCTGAGCAGGGCCGGTCATCGGGTCCTCGCGGTCGGCAGCGGCGGCGAGGCGCTCGCCGAACTCGATGTGCGGCTGCGCAAGGGGAACCTGCCCGACGTGGCGCTGATCGACGTGCATCTGCCGGACATGAGCGGGTTCGACCTCTGTCAGATGCTCAAGGAGCGGCCGCGCATGGCGGGCCTGCCGGTCGTGCACGTCTCCGCCCTCGCCGCGCCGCCGAGCGACCGCTGCCCGGCGCTCGACGCGGGCGACGAGGCCTATCTGACGGTGCCCGCCGAACCCGAGGAGATCGAGGCGGCCGTCCGGGCCGCGGTCCGGGCCGCCCGGCTGCGCGCCGACGACCAGGCACTCGTCAAACGGCTGACCCTGCTGTCGGAGATGATCGTCACCATCCAGGCGGCGCGCTCCCTCCAGGAACTCGTCGAGGTCGCCGCCGACGGCACCGCACGGCTCACCAACACCCCCGCCGCCGTGTTCGTCCTCGACCGGGACGACGAGCTGTACCGCGGCCTGCCCCGGGACCGTACCTCGGTCGCGCTGCCCGGCCCGGACGCCGACCGGGCCGTGGCCCGGCTGCTGCGACGGCTCTCCCAGGGGCAGTCCGGCGTGCAGATCACCACCGTGCCCGCGCCCCTGTGGCCCACCGGGCTCTTCCGGCCCGGCGTGGAACACGACGCCCGGCTCGCGCTGGTCCTCACCCAGGAGGGCCGGGCCCCGGTCTGCCTCGCCGCGCCCACGCGCGGGCTGCGCCGCGTGGGCCCCGAGGCCGAGGCGCTGCTGGCGCAGCTCGCCCAGGCCACCGCGCTCGCCGCCGAGCCCCTCCTCATGTACCAGGTCGAGCGGCATGTCGCCCTCACCCTCCAGCGCAGCTTCCTGCCCAAACCGGACCAGCTGCCCGAACTCCCGGGCGTCGACGCCGCCGTACGCTACGTGCCCGCATCCCAGGACGCCGAGATCGGCGGCGACTTCTACGCCGTCCTGCGGGCCGGCGGGGGAGTGCTCTTCGCCGTCGGCGACGTCGTCGGGCACTCGCTGGAGGCGGCCACCGTCATGGTGGAGATACGGCACGCGCTGCGCGCCTACTGCGTCGACGAGAGCGACCCGAGCGTGCTCGCCGAGCGGCTGGACCGGATGCTGCGGCACTACCACCCCGAGACCACGGCCACCATGTGCCTGGCCCTCGTCGACCCCGACACCGGGCGCACCCTCATCTCCAACTCGGGCCACATCCCGCCGCTGATCGTCCGGGACTCCGGCACCGCGGACTACGCCAAGGCGGCGGGCCCGCTGCTCGGGGTGGGCCTGTCCCACCCGCCGCCCACCGAGCTGTTCCTCGAACCCACCGACCGGCTCCTGATGATCACCGACGGTCTGATCGAGACCCGGGGCACGGACATCTCGGCCTCCATGGAACACCTGCGCGCCGCCGCCTCCGGCGCCCTGCCCGGCCTGGACGCCCTGTGCGACACCCTCCTCGACTGCTTCGGCGTCGACCGGGGAGACGACATCGCGATGCTGGCGCTGCGGCTGGGGTCGGACAGGCCCTAGGGTGAGCCCGTCATTGGCTGAGAACAACAGGGGAACCCCATGCCGCAGATCACCGTCGACCACTCCCACACGATCTCCTTCGACCAGGACGGTTTCGCCCGTGCGCTGCACGAGGCGGTGGTCGAGATCGCGGCCGCGAAGCCGGAGGCGTGCAAGACCCAGTTCCGCCCGGCCGAGTACACGGCCTTCGGGTACGAGGGTCTCGACGAGCTGGGACACACCGTCGTCCACGTCACCCTCGGCCTGCTCGCCGGCCGCACCGAGGAGACCAAGGCGAAGCTGACCGAGAAGGTCCTGGAACTCCTCCGCGAGTACATCGACGAGGACGGCTCCGTGCTGCACGCCTCCGCCGAGGTACGCGAACTCGACGCGTCCTACCGGAAGTTCGAGCGCTAGACCGTTGCCTGTCCTACGACGCGAGGGCTACGAGCCGGACGACGAGGTCGGTGAACGGCCCGTCGCCCGGCTCGTTCCGGAGGGACTCGCGCAGCAGCGCGGCCAGTTCGTCGTCGTACGCCGCGCTCACCGCCGCCAACGCCCCGAAGTCGTGCACGAGTTGGCGTTCCAGATCGGTGCGCGGGATACGGCGGCCGTCCAGCCAGATCAGTGCCGTCGACTCGACCAGCGAGATCCATGAACGGATCATCAACTCCAGCCGGGCGGGCGGCTGTTCGACCTTCATGTGGGAGAGGATCTGGAGGTACGCCGCCTGCCGCACCCCGTCCACGAGCGCGTTGGTGGTGGACGAGCCCACCGCCGGACCACCGCGCATCAGCGCCGCGAAACCGGGCCCGTGGTCGTCCACGAAGTCGAAGAACCGGCCCATCACCCGCAGCAGCCGTCCGCCCAGCGAGCCCTCCTCGGGGACCACGAACCGCCCGGCGAGATCGTCCGAGGCACGCTGCAACGCGGCCTCGTACAGGCTGAGTTTGCCGGGGAAGTAGTGGTAGACGAGCGGTCGCGAGATGCCGGCTGCGGCGGCTATCTCGTCGATGGAGACCTCGTCGGGCGAGCGATGGCTGAACAGGTCGAGAGCGACGCCGATCAACTGCTGTCGCCGTTCCTCGACTCCCATCCTGCGGCGAACCCCGGTACTCATGCGAACACCTTACCGATCTGATCCGGCCCCGAACGGACCGGACCGACCAGGGTTGCTCACATCACCCCATCACAGATCCAACACCAGACGCACACTTCTGGCCCGGGACACGCAGATCAGCATCGAGTCGGCCCGCTCGGCGTCCGTCAGCAACTCGTCCCGATGCTCCACTTCCCCTTCCAGCACCCGCTGTTGACAGGTTCCGCAGAATCCCTGCTCGCAGGAGTAGAGGGTGTTCGGCAGCTCCTCGCGGACGGCGGCGAGCACCGTGGAGTCGGCGGGTACCGTCAACGTCCGTCCGCTGCGCCGGAGTTCGACCTCGAAGTCCGTGTTGCCGTCCAACGAGGCCTGGGGCGCGAAGCGTTCGAGGCGTACGTCCGGGAAGCGTTCCGCGACGGTCGCCATGAGCCCCTCCGGCCCGCAGCAGTAGACGACGGTCCCCTCCGGTACGTCCGCCAACTCCCCGTCCAGATCCGGCAGTCCGGCCACCACGGTCACCCGGTCCGCGCCGAGCTCCTCGACCTCCGCCAGGAACGGCATCGACTCCCGCGTCCGACCGGCGTACAGCAGCCGCCAGTTGGCGCCTTCGGGCAGCGCCCGCAGCATCGGCAGGACGGGCGTGATCCCGATCCCGCCGGCCACGAAGACATACGCGGGCGCCGCGACGAGCGGGAACCTGTTGCGCGGCCCCCGCACCTCCAACTCCGCGCCCACCCGCACCTGTTCGTGCACCTCGCGCGACCCGCCCCGCCCGCCCTCGACCAGCCGCGTCGCGACCGTGTACGACGAGCTGTCCGCCGGATCCCCGCACAGCGAGTACTGCCGCACCAGCCCCGAGGGCAGCACCAGATCGATGTGCGCCCCCGGCTCCCAGCCCGGCAAGTCCCTTCCTTCCAGGCGCAGTTGTACGACGCCGTCGGCGACCGTCTCCCGCGCGGCGACCCGCAGCCGCAGTGCCCGGGTGCGCGGCCGGCCGGAGGTGGGCGGGTCCAGCGCGGGCAGCGGCCACAGCGGTGAGACCCGCACCCGGCGCCGCAGCGCGCGCCGAGTCAGCAGCGCGGCACCGGCCAGCACCGCGACCGTGAGCGGCTTGGGCACTACTCCGCCCTCTTCTCGGCGGCCAGCGCCGCGGGCGAGGAGGCCAGATAGGCGACGGCCTGCTCGGTGCTGCCCTCCTGCGAGGGGTGGTAGGCGCGGCTCAGATAGCGGGGTATGGACCTGAGCATGTCGCCGGTCGCGGGCAGGGTGCCGCGCCGGCCGGCGACGTAGAAGTCCTTGAAGCTCGCGTGTGCGTCGACGAGGGTGGGGTCGTTCGCCATGAAGAAGCGGGCCCCGCGCTGCCACAGGAACATCAGGGCGGCGAACGCGGTGGCCCAGGTGCGGGCGCGCCGCCGGTAGCTGCCGTCGACGTGCATGAAGAGGTCGAAGGCGACGGACCGGTGCTCGACCTCCTCGGCGCCGTGCCAGCGCAGCAGGTCCAGCATGGTCGGATCGGCGCCGCGGCGGTCCAACTCCTCCGCGTTCAGCACCCAGTTGCCGAGGAACGCGGTGTAGTGCTCGATGGCCGCGATGATCGCGACCCGCTCCAGCAGCCACCACTTGCGGGCCCGGCCCGGGGGCAGGGTGCGGTCACCGAGCAGCTTCTCGAAGAACCAGTCGACCTGCGCGGTGTACGGGGTCGGGTCGAGGCCCAACTCCCGCAGATGCGGGAGGACTTCGTCGTGGGCCTGGGAGTGCATCGCCTCCTGGCCGATGAACCCGATCACGTCCTCGCGCAGCCGCTCGTCCCGGATGAGGGGCAGCACCTGCTTGTAGACATGCACGAACCACCGCTCGCCGGCGGGCAGCAGCAGATGCAGCACGTTGATCGTGTGCGTGGTGAAGGGATCGCCGGGCACCCAGTGCAGTGGGGTGCCCTCCCAGGAGAAGTAGCTTCTGATCTCCTGGAGTTTTATTTGTGCAGGTCAGGGCATTGGCGTGGAGGTGTGGGGTCGAATCGGGGGCGAAGAAGACTATCGACTACTTCAGTAATCGGCATTTCTGCGCGCGGGCCAGGGCGTGTAGCGGAATGTCGAAGGAAGCATGAAGGCCTGCCAGCAGGTTCTTGGTCTGCTGGTGGTACACGAGTCCAATGGCTTCTGCGCTGCGGAAATGCGTGAAATTGCCTGACGGGAGGTGGAGTTGGTCCGCTCCTGGTCCGGATCTTGGTGGGTGGAGGACTTCTTGCACCGACAGAGGATCTGCGCTCCAGCGCGGATTTCCCCGGCATCGGGACTGTCCCTGTGGGTGCGTAGAGCAGCGTGGGGCGACCGTGTGCGCCGGGCCGGGCTGGGGACCGACCCCGCGGATGCGGGGAGCAGATCCGCATGGTCATCCTGATGCGCACCCTCGTCGGCGCCCCCGGGACGGTGCCGAACTGGCCGTCCGCCATCTGCTCGACCTCGGGCACCGGGACATCGCCTTCATCGGCGGGCCGCCCGGCGTCGACTGTAGACGCGACCGCTACGCGGGGTTCGCCGCAGCCCTGGCCACCGCCGGACTCGAACCCGATCCCGCCCTGTGCGCGCGGGGTCCTTTCACCGTGCCGTTCGGCGCGGAGCGGCCATGTGGCTGATGGGCGGGGACAACCGACCCACGTGCTGTAGAGCGCAAGCCATGAAGCGACGTTCTTGGTGCTCGGTGACCTGGTGCAGCGCGGGGTGCAGGTGCCGGAGTAGCCCTCCCTCGTGTGCCACGAGGAGGCGCCCTGGTTCCCGTACCGGCACGCGCCGATCACTGTCGTCGACAACGGTGCCCGCGACCTCGGGGAGCTCGCGGCTGAGCAGCTGCTGCGCCGCATCGACAGCCGTCCCGACCACGGCGACTCCGGTGAGGAGGGTGCCGGTCGGCTCATCCGTGTCGGCTCCCGGTTGGTGGTGCGCGACTCGACCACTTTTCCGCGTCGGTCGAGGTGACGGTGATGGTCGGCCGTTCGGGCGGCCGACCTGCTTGGCGTTAACGGTTTGGACTGTTCAAACCGTTAACGCCACCTGCTGGCTCCTCTGGTGATTCCGCCAACTTGGTGGTGGCGCGCCATATTCAGACCGTCGGGTCCTGGATCCGGTAGGGAAGAGTCAGGCCGCTCGGGCTTCGGGGAATGGCGAGCGTGAGGTCGCAGCCGTCCTTGTAATGCGCGGCATACACCGATGGGGGAGTCAGGAGTGGGCTTTCGGGAGGCAGTCGCCGGAGGTGAAGAGTTGGGGTTGTGCGCTGTTGCCCTGGTAGGCGGCGATGGTCCAGTGGGTGTAATTCCAGTGCTTGTTGGCGTTGTACTCGGCTAGCAGTCTTGGGCAGGCGGTCTTGGTGACGACGTCCTCGAAGTGGGATTGCTGGGCCCGCCCGGCAAGGGCGCCTGAGCCGTCCTGGGCCCACACGTACATCATTCTCTCGACGGGGTCGAAGCCGAGGGTGATGGCGTTGTCATGGTCGAAGGGTTCCAGGCCATATCCCTCGGTGACGCGCTTGTTCCAGGCGGCTGTGATCGCTTTCACCGTGCCGTTGGCGATACGGATCTCGTCTTTGTCGCTGCTGGGAATCTCGGCGGTGACGACGCCTTCGTCCGTACCCTGGGGCTGTCCGGCCTCTTCGGTGTAGCAGCCGTCGGTGGCTTTGCCGAAGCCGAGGATGGTGGCCTCGTCCTGGCCGTCGTAGTCCTTCCAATAGACGGAGAAGCGGCCGTACGGCCAGGCGGTCGGTGCGTCCTTGAGGCGGTGGGCCAGGGTGATACAGGAGGCCATTTGGCCCGCCCGGCGGAAGACTTCCTTGTAGTCGTCGGTCAGCGTCGAGATCGGGCCGCCGGTCACAATGACGGTCTGGGCCTGCAGGTTGAACGTCACCGTGGGTGTCATGAAGGCCATGCCTTTCGTGGCGAGCATGGCCGTCACCTGGTCACGGATGGCCGTCGCGGTCTCCTGCTCCGCCGTGTCGGCGGCGTTCTGGCTACCGCTCCATTCACCGGGGACGGGCTGGGTCTCGTCGTTGGCGCGAGTAAAGGCGGGAGCCGTCACGCCCGCCAGTGGATCGGCGGGAACCGGGATCGTGCGCGGGTCGGCTGCTGCCTGACCGGTAACTCCCGCTCTGGAAGGGGACGTTCCGTCGGTCGCGGCACCGGAGGCGTGGGTGCCTACGGCGTCCTTCGCGTCTGTCGTGACAGTGCTCCCGGCAGAAGCGGAGGTCTGAGGGTCGTCGTGGCGGAAGGCGAGCGCGCCGCCCACGCTCGCGCCGACCACGGCTGCCGTGACCAGGACGGCGACCATGGTCCGCCGCCGGAAGGAACTCTGCGGTCCGGAAACGGAGTTGGGCCAGGATGGGTCGTCCACAGCGGGCATGGACCACTTCGCCGTCACCAAATTCCCGATCTGCGTCGGGTCGTTGTCCGCCTCCACCGCTCGGTGGCCATCGAGCACCTGCGTGCACTCGTCGGACAGGAGCTGCATGCAACGGTCCACCGCCTGGGCTGCGGCCGGTCGTTCGGCGGGTTCCTTGGCCAAGGCCCGTTCCAGGAGTTCCTTCAGCGCCTCGGGGATGCCGTCCAGGTCCGGTTGGCCGGACATGACGCGGTAGGCCACTGCTTCGGGCGCACCGGTGCCGAAAGGCAGGCGGCCGGTGGCCGCGTACGCCACGAGCCCGCCCCAGGCGAACAGGTCGCCCTCCGCCGCGGTGACACCGCTGTGGTAGTGCTCAGGGCTGATCCAGCCCGGGGTGCCGGTCAGTATGCCGGTGCGGGTGACGCTGGTGCCGTCGGCGGCGTGTGCGATGCCGAAGTCCAGTACGCGGGGACCGTCCGGTGTCAGCAGCACGTTCTGCGGTTTGACGTCCCGGTGCACGACACCGGCCGCGTGGATCGCGGCGATGGCCTGCGCGGTGCCGGCGGCGAACGCGTACAGCAGGCCGTCGGCCAGTGGTTCATGGGTGGCCAGGTATTGCGCCAGGGTGGGACCCGGTGCGTAGGCGGTGGCCAGCCAGGGTGCGTCGGCATCGGGGTCCGCCGCGAGGAGCGGCAGCAGGAACGGTCCCTGCACCCGTGCGGAGAGGCGTACCTCACGGCGGAAGCGGGCCCGGAACTCCGGATCGCTGGCCTGCATGGGATGGATCACCTTTACGGCGACCCGTTCCCCGCCGTCACCAACTGCGGCGTACACGGTTCCCATACCGCCCGCACCAAGTCGGCCCGTCACACGGTAGGGGCCGACACGGGAGGGATCACCGGAGAGGGAGGGCTGGATCCGCCCACCGGGACCAGCAGCGCTCACAGATTGTCCGATCGGTCAGTGTGGGGAAGGCGTGTGAGGCTGGATGCTATCTGCCGGGCGCATCAGCAAGTAGAGGCCTACTCGTGGTGGCTACGGATGGATCGTGCCCGAGGAGAACCAGCCGAGCGCGGTGGCTTTTGCGTCCTCGGGTAGACCGTCGAGGAAAACCACGGCCAGACCCTGTGGGGCTCGTGAGCAGCTGACGTAGCAGAGGTTGCGTGAGCGTAGTCACCGTCCGTGCGGATTCAGTGGCTAGCGGTGGTTTGTTGACGGCGGATCGGGGCGGTAGAGGTCAAGAGGTCTGCCGGTGGCGACGGCGTCGATCAGCGCCTGGAGTTCGCTAGATGGAGGCTGGGCTGTCCAGGCTCGCCAGCAGCGTTGCAGCGGGCCTTGGGCCAAGGCCCCCCGACTGCTGGAAGCCCCGGAATTTTCGCCCTTCACCGGACCGCCGGCCGCGAGGCATCCGATCTCCGCCCGACGCACAGCCAGTTGAAGGGGGGCGGTAACGGTACGCGATGGCCCTTGATTGCCAGGCCGACGAACAGCGATTTCCTCACCAACGGCTACCAGTCCGACCAGCGCCATTTACCGGTGAGACCGGGGGCGCGTCAATGTGACACCCGACACTCTTGACCTTCATGATCGGTCAACACATGATCCTCACAGCTTTCTGTAAGAAAAGGTTAAGAAAACGGGTGGGGTGTGGTTTCACAACAACGGCGGCACAGTTGGCGCCAGTCGGTGCGGAATGGGGCGATAGCCGTCGCGCTCCTGGCGTGTGCGGTTCCGGTGGCCGGGGCGACTCCGGCTCTCGCCGATGACAGGCCGGTCTCGGCAACGGCTGACAGGATTCCGGAGGCACAGGCAAGTTCTCTCGCTGCCAAGACCGGCGACCGGGTGATCGTGGACGCGGCGACCACCGAGTCGTCCCAGGTGTTCGCCAACCCGGACGGCACCTTCACCCAGGAGATGAACGCGGCCCCGGTCCGCGCCCGCAAGGACGACGGTACCTGGGCCCCCATCGACACCACCCTCGTACGTGAAGCCGACGGCTCTGCACGGGCGAAGAACACCACGGCCGGTCTCACCTTCTCGGGCGGCGGCAGCGGCGACGGGCTGGTCACGCTCAAGGACGAGGGGCACGCGCTGCGGCTCGGCTGGCCCACCGCTCTCCCCGACCCCCGGCTCGACGGCGCCACCGCCACCTACGCCGGTGTCCTCCCGGACGTGGACCTGAAGTTGACCGCGCTGGACTCCGGCTACACCTCGGTGCTCGTGGTCAAGACCGCGGAAGCGGCGAAGAACCCGGCGCTCGCGACGATCAGGATGACCGTGTCGGGCAGTGGCCTGGACATCGCCCCGACAGCGGACGGCGGATTCGTCGCGCGTGACAACGATGGCACCCCGGTCTTCGAGAGCCCGGCTGGGCGGATGTGGGACTCGGCCGGTGACGCCCCGGCCGCCGACGTCACCACTCAGCTCTCCCGCGTGGGCACTTCGACCAACGCCGAAACCCCGGAGCCGGGGCTGACGGACGAGACCCCATTGCCCGCTGCCGGTGGCGAGCCGACGCCTTCGGAGGGCCCCGGCAGCGGTGACTCGGCGGCCGAACTCCCGCTGAAGGTCGTCGGCTCGACCCTGGAGATCACGCCCGATCCGGCGCTGCTTCACGGCAAGGACACCGTCTTCCCGCTCTACATCGACCCGCCGACCAAGGGCATCGTGCTGGGTGACTGGACGGCTCTGGCCTCCAACGGCACCAAGTACTGGGAGTTCGACGGGGACAAGGGGGTGGGCCGGTGCTCCAACTACGCCGGCTACCTCTGCTCCAACACCCCGTACACCCAGCGCATGTACTTCGAGTACCCGCTTTCGTCGATCCACGGCAAGAAGGTCCTGGACGCGACGATGGAGGTCTACCAGCTCTGGACGTTCAGCTGTGACCCGCACTGGTACGACCTGAGTCATGTCACCAAGGGCATCTCCTCCAGCACCACGTGGTCGACCCGCCCCACAGCGGACGACCTGATGGGCGACCGGAACGTGGCCTACGGGCGGGGCAGCCTGTGCAGTCCGTCGCAGCCGGCGAACTGGGTGCGCTTCAGCGACAACGTGGCCGATGAACCCAACGAGAACCTGACGACGACGCTGGCCTCCGCCGCCACCGACAAGGATCCGCAGATCACCTTCTCTCTGACTGCGCACGACGAGTCGGACGCCGGCGCGTGGGCGCGGTTCCGCAACGACGCGAAGCTGTCGGTGACCTACGTGTCCTACCCGGGCAAGCCGACCTCGTACGGCGTGCAGCAGGGCACCACCGGACGTGCCTGCAACGCATCCTCACTGCCTTTCGCCACCAGCGTCACCACGCCGAAGATGCTGGCCACGGTGCAGTCGGCCGATGGCTCCAATGCCCAGCTGCGGGCCCTGTTCGAGGTGTGGAAGGCCGACGGCTCCAGCCGTGCCTGGTACGCGGCCTCGCCGGACGGCGCCTGGGTGGCGGACAACGCGTCGCGCAACGCATCGTCCAGTGCGCTGCCGGCGCAGACGGACTACCGGATGCGGGTCAAGACGCAGGCGTACTACAAGACGGACCGGGGCGTCACGGGTGTCCTGGACTCCTCCTGGTCGTCCTGGTGCTACTTCCGGGTCGACACCGATTCCCCGCCGCCTCCGGTGGTGACCAGCGCGGACGGCGTCTACAAGCCGGCCGAGACCGATCCCGCCGCAGGCGGGGTAGGCATACCGGGCCAGTTCACTTTCACTCCCGCGGACACCAACCCCACCACGGCCGGCATCCAGTCGGACGTCGTCAGCTACAAGTGGAAGCTGAACAGCGGCGCGGTCTCTGCTCCGATCCCCGTCGCCAAGGGCGCCGCCACCACCCAGACGATCACACCGAACCAGGCAGGTGAGAACACCATCCAGGTCTGGGGCTTCGACGCGGCAAGCCACAGCTCGAACACCGGCTACTACAGCTTCCAGGTGAAGGGTGCCGAACAGCCCTCGGGGATCTGGCATCTGGACAACGGCCTCACCGACTCGACCACCGCGACCCAGCACCCGCTGACCTCCTCGGGGGCCACCTGGGACACCCTGGCCCGCAGCGGCTCCGGCGCGGCGAAGCTGAACGGCACAACCGCGTACCTCGCCACCTCCGGCGCGGTGCTGGACACCACCAAGTCCTTCACTGTCTCGGCCTGGGCCCGTCTGACGAAGAAGGACGTCAACTACACCGTCCTGACCCAGGCGGGCACGAACGCCTCCGGGTTCCAGCTGTACTACTCGACGGCCTACAACGCCTGGGTCTTCAACCGGCACCAGACCGATGTCGCCAGTCCGGTCCTCACTCGCTCGATAGGCGGTAAACCGCCAGTCCTGAACGCCTGGACTCATCTCGCCGGTGTCTACGACGCGGCGGCGCAGACGATCCACCTCTACGTCAACGGTGTCGCGCAGGGCGAGCCGGTGTCGTTCCCCGTGACCCCGTGGAAGGCGTCCGGCGGACTTCAGATCGGCCGGCTGCTGGCTTCGGGTACCGGCAAGGAGAACTTCGCCGGCACCATCGACGAGGTCAAGGTCTGGTCCCGCGCACTCGCGGACACCGAACTCGCCCACGACGCCTGGCTGGAGGACGAGGATCTGAGCGACGGCACCGCCGGCGATCCGGTCCCCGCACTCGTTGCCAAGTGGGACGCAACGGACATGGCCAACGCGACCGGCACCACGGTGAAGGACACCAGCGGCTTCGGCCGGAACCTCACCCTCAACGGCGCAGCGCTCACCCAGTTCACCACCGGCGACCCGGACATCGGCGAGGAGGTGACGACCACGCAGGCGATGACCCTGAACGGCAGCACCGCGTACGCCACCGCCACCGGACCGGTCGTGGACGACGCCGGTTCGTTCACCGCGACCGCCTGGGTGACGCTGGACCCCGCCAAGCTCGCCGACACCAGCAAGTCGTACGCGGTGCAGGTGTTCGGCCAGTCGGGAACGAGTCAGTCCGCCTGGGGCGTCTGGTACGAGCAGCCGGCAGGCAGCGCCCAGGGACGGTGGACGTTTGGCCGCCCGAACAAGGACGGCACCGGAGCGGCCTGGACCACGAGCGAGTCCACCGCCTTCACCACAGCCCGGCTCGGCGTCCCGGTCATGCTGACGGTCGTCTACGACGCCCAGTCGGCAGCCGACGCCGATGACACCTCCAAGCTCGGCGCGCTCAAGCTCTATGTCGACAGTGCCCTGATGGGCGACGAGGACGGCGTGCCGTACTCCGCCTCCTGGCAGGGCGGAGGGGCGTTCGAGATCGGCCGGGCGAAGATCAACGGCGCCGCGGCCCGCTACTTCCCCGGAACGATCGACAGCGTCCGTGTCTGGGCCGGAGCCACCTCCACCGACACGATCGCCAACCGGCGCAACACCGAGCAGCAGCAGTAGCGAGGCCTTGAGGCGGGGCGGCCACGATACCCGTCCCGCCCTGCTCCGTGCCTCTCGTCACGCATCCCCCACTCCGAGAACCTGGGAATCACCGTGTCCTCAACACCCTTCCGCACCCGTGTGCCAGGGGCGGTCATACGCCGCTGGCTCGGCCGTGGTGCGTTGGTCGTCTCCCTTTCCGTCCTGCCACAAGTCGTGATTCCCGCGGGTTACGACTTCGCGGCGCAGGCCCAGCCCGCAGCTTCCCGCAAGCCGCTGGAAAACCGGCCCGACGCGAAGACCGACAAGGTGGGCGTGCTCAGGCCCAGCTTGTCCAAGGCGCCGGGGGACAAGGCCGCCCCGGCCGCCCGAAAGACCCGGGACCGGCTGAAGAAGGCCACGTGGCCGGAGGCTGGGAACGCCACAGCCAGTGTCCCGGCGAGCAAGGGGACTTCGCTCACCGTCGGCGGGCTGGGCGTGAAGCTGGCCCGGAAGCCCGGCGCGAAGACCGCGGCGGCCGAGAAGGTGGCACTCAGCGTCCATACCCGGTCGGCGGCGGAGAAGGCGGGCGTCAACGGCGTCCTGCTGACCGTCGCCCCCACGAATAACGCGTCCGGCACACTCCGCGTCTCCGTCGACTACTCCTCATTCAACGACGTCTACGGCGGCAACTTCGGCCCCCGTCTGCGCTTGGTCACGCTCCCGGCGTGTGCGCTGACGACGCCACAGAAGAAGTCCTGCCGTATCCAGCGCCCGGTGGCCGGCGCGGACAACGACACACAGGCGCAGACGGTGTCGGGCACGGTGTCCACCGGGACCCGGATGGTGATGGCGGCGGCGGCCGACAGTTCGGGCGGCGGGAGCGACTACAGCGCCACCTCGCTGTCCCCGACCGCGACTTGGGAGGCTGGCGGCAGCACGGGGGACTTCACCTGGAACTATCCGCTGCGGGTTCCCCCGGCCACGGCCGGCCCGGCCCCGAGCCTGTCTCTCTCCTACAGCTCCGCCTCGGTGGACGGTCGTACGGCCGGCGAGAACAACCAGACCTCGGTGATCGGTGAGGGCTTCTCGTTCACCGAGTCCTACATCGAGCGCAAGTACGACTCCTGCAAGGACGACGGCCAGAGCGGTAAGGGCGACCTGTGCTGGAAGTACTCCAATGCCACTTTGGTCCTCAACGGCAAGGCGGTGGAGTTGGTCAACGCCTGTGCCGACAAGGCCGCCTGTGACACGGCTGCCCTGTCCCAGGCGTCCGGCGGTAGCTGGAAGGTGAAGAACGAGGACGGCACCCGCGTCGAGCACCTGACCGGGGCCACCGGCAACGGCGACGACAACACCGAGTACTGGAAGGTGACGGACGCCTCCGGCATCCAGTACTTCTTCGGCAAGCACCGGCTGCCCGGCTGGAGCGACAAGGGCACCACCGACACCGCCGACGACGACCCGGTCACCAACTCCGTATGGACGGTCCCGGTGTTCGGCGACGACTCCGGCGAACCCTGCTACAAGTCCACCGGCTTCGCCGACTCCTCCTGCAACCAGGCCTGGCGCTGGAACCTAGACAACGTCGTCGACCCCCACGGCAACGCGTCCTCGTACTGGTACACCAAGGAGACGAACTACTACTCCAAGAACGCCGACACCACCGTCAACGGCACCGCCTACACGCGCGGCGGCTACCTCAACCGCATCGACTACGGCCTGCGCAGCGACCTGATCTACAGCAAGCCCGCCGCCCAGCAGGTCGGTCTCATCTACGCCGAGCGCTGCCTGACCTCGTGCTCCAGTTTGACGGCGGACACCAAGGCCAACTGGCCCGACGTGCCCTACGACATGATCTGCGCCTCGGGCACCAAGTGCACCACCCAGATCGGCCCGGCCTTCTTCACCCGCAAGCGCCTCACCGACATCACCACGTCCGTGTGGACCAGCACCGGCACCACCCGGCGCGAGGTGGACACGTGGCACCTGGACCAGAGCTTCCCCGACACCGGTGACGCCTCCTCACCGAGCCTGTGGCTGAAGTCCATTCAGAACACCGGCAAGGCCAACACCACCACCGCCGCCATGCCCCCGATCGTCTTCGGCGGCATCCAGATGTCCAACCACGTCGAGGGCAGCGGCCCGGACACCCTGCGCTACATCAAGTGGCGCGTCCGCACGATCAAGTCCGAGACCGGCTCCACTCTCACCGTCAACTACTCCGACCCGGACTGCATCTGGGGCACCAGCATGCCCGCGGAC
Organism: Streptomyces hokutonensis; assembly: GCF_000376565.1. Lineage (GTDB taxonomy): Bacteria > Actinomycetota > Actinomycetes > Streptomycetales > Streptomycetaceae > Streptomyces > Streptomyces hokutonensis. The sequence goes on from NZ_BARG01000018.1 coordinate 297,075, forward strand.
ATCGACAAGAACACCCGCCGCTGCTACCCGGTCAAGTGGTCCCAATCCGGGGCGACTCCGGTCACCGACTGGTTCCACAAATACGTCGTCACATCCGTCTTCCAGGACGACCCCTACGGCCACGGCGACACAGGTGAGAAGTACTACGACTACCAGGGCGGAGCCGGCTGGGGCTACGCCGACGACGAGGGCATCACCAAGACCTCCGACCGCACCTGGTCCCAGTGGCGCGGTTACGGCAAGGTGGTTGAGACCTCAGGTGACTCCGAAGGCCCGCGCTCCAAGAAATCCACCCTCTACATGCGCGGCCTGAACGGCGAGAAGGAACTCGACGGCACCGCCCGCGTCGAGAAGGTCACCGACTCCACCAGCACCGCCATCGACGACTCCCGTCAGTACGCCGGCTTCGTCCGCGAGACCATCGTCTACAACGGCGCCGACGAACTCAGCGGCACCATCAACACCCCCTGGTCCCACAAGACCGGCAGCCACACCTACACCTGGGGCTCCACCGACTCCTGGATCGTCCAGGCCGGTCAGACCGCCACCCGCACCAAGACCTCCACCGGCACCCGCACGGTCACCCAGAAAACCACGTACGACCCCACGTACGGCATGCCGATGACCGTCGAGGACAGCGGCGACGCGGCCAAGACCGGCGACGAATCGTGCGTGAAGACCAGCTACGCCCGCAACACCTCGGCCTGGGTGGTGAACACGGTTTCACGCACCGAGACATACTCGGTTCCCTGCGCGACCACCCCGACGATCCCCGACGATGTCGTCTCCGACACCGCCACCGCCTACGACAACCAGGCGGTCGGGACAGCGCCCACCAAGGGCGAGATCACCGCCTCCTACCGGGTCGCAAGCTACGACGCGGACAAGAAACCCGTCTACCAGCAGGTCTCCGGCGCCACCTACGACAAACTGGGCCGTCCGCTTACCGCGACCAACGCCCTCAACCAGACGGTCAGGACGACTTACATCCCCGACGACGCCGGTTACGGGCCGTTGACGTCGAAAACCTCCATCGACCCCAAGCTCTACACCTCCACCACCGAGGTAGACCCGGCCTGGGGCACGGCCACCAAGACCACCGACGCCAACGGCAACATCACCGAGTGGGCCTTCGACGCGCTCGGCCGCCTCAAGTCGGTCTGGAAGCCAGACCGCTCCCACACACTCGGCGACGCCGCGAGCATCGTCTACGCCTACAGCATCAACAACGACAAGGAGACCTGGGTCCGCACCGACGCCCTGAAGTCGGACGGCAAGACGTACAACAGCTCCTACGAGATCTTCGACGGCCTGCTGCGGTCCCGTCAGAAGCAGGTCCCCGCACCCAGCGGCGGTCGGGTGATCTCCGAAACCCTCTATGACGATCGCGGCCTGGCATACATGTCGAATGCCCAGGTCCACGACAACAACGCCCCGTCGAGCACCTTGGCCAACACCTTCACCGGCTCCGTCCCCGCCTCTACCGAGACGGTCTACGACGCTGCTGGCCGCGCCACCGATTCCATCTTCAGGGTCTACGGCCAGGAGAAGTGGCGCACCAAAACCGATGAGCAGGCCGACCGCACGGCCGTGACCGACGCCGCAGGCGGGACCGGCATCCTGACGATCACGGACGCCCGTGGCCGAGTCACCGAGCGCCGCGAATACAGCGGCCCCATCCCGACCGGCAGCGACTACACGCACACACTGTATGAGTACAGCGCGGGCGGCCAGCTCAAGAAGATGACCGGACCGGATGGTGCGGTGTGGACCTACGGCTACGACCTGCGTGGCCGTAAGACCACCTCAACCGACCCCGACAAGGGGCAAGTCGACACCACCTACAACGATGCCGACCAGCCGCTGACGGTTACCGCGACCCTCGACGGCACCTCGCGGACCCTGATCACGGACTACGACGAGCTCGGCCGCGAGATTGGTACCTGGGACGGGGCCAAGGACAACGCCCACCAACTGACCAAGTTCACCTACGACTCCCTCGCCAAGGTACAGCCGACCGCCGCGATCCGGTACGTCGGTGGTACCACCGGCAAGATCTACTCCCAGGTTGTCACCGGCTACGACGCGCTCGGCCGACCCAAAGGCACCAAGACCGTCATCGCCGCGAGCGACCCCCTGGTGACGGCCGGCGCCCCGCAGACGTTCACCACGTCGACGACATACAACATCGACGGCACGGTGCAGTCCACATCGATGCCCGCGGCAGCCGGCCTGCCCGCCGAGACGGTCACCAACAGCTACAACGGACTCGGCATGCTCACCGGCACCGACGGTATGACGGACTACGTCCAGAACATCGGCTACTCGCCGTACGGCGAGATCGAGGAGACCCGCCTGGGCACCTCCACCGGCGCCAAGCAACTCCAGATCCTCAACCAGTACGAGGACGGCACTCGCCGCCTCGCCAACACGCACACGGTCGACCAGACCAACACCGGATACACCAGCGACGTCGACTACGTCTACGACGCCACTGGCAACGTCAAGTCGGTCACCGACAAGGCGAACGGCACGGACACCCAGTGCTTCGCCTACGACGGCTACCGCCGCCTGACCGAAGCCTGGACCCCGTCCTCGAACGACTGCACCACCGCCCGCTCGGCCACTGCTCTCGGCGGCCCAGCGCCGTACTGGACCAGTTGGGCGTACAAGCCTGGCGGCCTGCGCGACAGCCAGACCGAACACAAGTCCACCGGTGATACCAAGACCGCCTATGGTTACCCCGCCGTCGACGCCAACGGGGCCGGCCAGCCCCACACCGTGACGTCGGTCACGGTGGGCGGTGCCGCGGCCAAGTCGTACGGGTACGACGAGCAGGGCAACACCACCAAGCGATATGGCACCACGGGCACCGCGCAGAGCCTTGACTGGGACATCGAAGGAGAACTGACCAGCCTAACCGAGGGGTCGAAGACCACCGACTACCTGTACGACGCGAACGGCGAACTCCTGATCCGCCGCGGCCCGGCGAAGACCGTTCTCTACCTAGCAGGTCAGGAACTCCACTACGACACGGCCGCGAAGAAGTTCACCGCTCAGCGCTACTACCCCGCGGGCGACGCCACAGCGGTCCGCACCGAGTCCGGCCTGTCCTGGATGGTCGACGACCACCACGGCACCGCGTCGATGACGGTGGACGCCACGACCCAGGCCGTCACCCGCCGCTACACCAAGCCGTTCGGTGAGTCCCGCGGCACGGCACCGTCGGCTTGGCCGGACGACAAGGGCTTCCTCGGTAAACCCGCCGACACCGACACCGGACTCACCCACATCGGTGCCCGCGAGTACGACCCAACCACAGGCCGCTTCCTCTCTGTCGACCCGGTTCTGGCTCCCGAGGACCACGAGTCGCTGAACGGCTATGCCTACGCCAACAACACACCCGTCACCAAATCCGACCCCACCGGCCTGAAGCCGATCGTGGGCTGTGAGCAGGGATGCAGTGACGGAAAGGGCGGCACCTACCGGTCGTGGGCGACGATGGGTCCCAACGGGACCTGGGTCTACCACTCCACCAAGGCCTACTCCCAGTCCTTCCAGTACCAGAAGGCGGGCGGTGGTACCGGAAGCGGCACCATGACCGTCACCGTCCGCACGGACGGGGGCGTGAAGTCGGCGACGGTGGTGTTCAAGAAGGGCCCCGACCCGAAGCCCAAGAAGGACGACGGCTACTGCAACGCCTGTTGGGCCATGGGCACGAACCCGCACTATGACCCCAACGCCAATGACATCCCCGACGCAGGCAAACTCGCTACCTGGCAGAAGGTCGTCCTGGGCATCGTCGCAGCTGTGTCCGTGGCCGTCGCCGCCGCACCGGTTGCCGTCGCCCTGGGCGATGGGTGCTTGGCCGCCGCCCCGGTCTGCGCCGCGGAAATCGCCGAGATGGTGACCGGTGGGGCGTCCGGCGGCAGCGCGGTCGTCGGTGGCGGAGCCGCGGTTGGTATCGGTGGCTATAGTGCAGCCCGTTCTACTCGCCTGGGCGGTACATACTTCACCCCGGAGACGGGCCTAAAGGCTCTTATCAACCCAGCCGGAGGAAAGACGAACTGCCGGGCATGCGTGATTTCACTCGACCAACTCATGGCCAACGGGGCACGTTCGAACGCTATTCCCACGCTGGAGCGTGGATCCGAGAAGGCGATTGAAGACTTCTACGGCAGGAAATTCCGATCCAGGAGCTTTTCGAACATTGTGACCGACATGCAGAAGGCAGGACCTGGGGCCCGAGGTATCGTGTGGGGTATGGACTCCCAAGGTGGTCATGTGTTCAACGTGACCAACCTTGAGGGAAGGGTGACGTTCCTGGATGGACAAACCGGGAACGCAAGTCATGCACCTACGTGGGACGGCTACTCGTTCATGAGGACGGACTGATGATTTCGGAAGAACAGGGTCGGCTGGTTGCGGAGGAGTTCCTGCAAGCAAGTCGAAGGCCTAGCGAACCTGAACTGGCGATCGACTGGAATCAAGTACGGATAAAGGAGCAAGTTCTTATCGCTCCATACAATTCTTCACAGTTCTTGGCCACGGGTGAGAATCAACTGCTGGACTGCTGGCCGATTCTCGTGGACCTGGTCTCAGGGAAAGCTCGATTCGGAGAGCTGGAGGAGCGGGGCTTCTGGAAGGAGCCGTAGCGGATATCTTTTCTGTCGACCCGCAGACAAGCGGGTCGACAGAAGACTCAGGGCGGCGTCGTTCAGGAGATCTGTCCGTGTTGATGTCGGTTCAGGTCTGAACGGTGGCCAAGACCTTCTCTCCGTGTATGGCCAGGGCTTCTCCGCTCAGTGCGTTGTGGCTAACCGGATTTCGTTCGAGGTGTGTGAACCGCCCCGGTTCGAATGGAGACTCGATTTCGTGAAAGGATCGAGTCATGGCACGACCTTCCCGTTACCCGCCTGCTGAGCAGTCGACGGCAAGCAGGTTGCCTCTCGCCGTCTAGGCAGGCCGGAAAAGCAGAGACCCCCCGCATTCGACCTGCGGGGGGTCTCTGGCTTCTGGGACACAACGGGCCCCTTTCGGCCTGACCGTGATGTACGCGGCCCGTCCCCCAAGGCGAGTGAAAGACGAGCCGCCTACTGTCCTGGCCGGTGGCGCTCGTCAGCTGATGAAGTCGCTCTTGTAGAAGACGCTGGCGTCGAGAAGGTCGTCGGGGCTCGCTGCGGTCTTCGACGAGAAGCCGAAGGCCAGTCGCGGCTGGCCCGAGACCATCCAGGTCGCAATGCCCTGCGGTTCGCGGCCGGGCAGCGACGCCCCGGCGCTCGTCTCGAAGACGTCGTAGACCGAAGCCCCCGAGTCGTTCAGGTCGAGAGTGACAAGGTACGAGGTGTTGTTCGCGCGGCCGTAGGTCAGGTAGGCGTACTCCCCGCAGGAGACGATGCCCTGGAAGTAGTCGGTGTCTTCGAGTCCGGGGATCTCGCCGTTGTTCGGGATCGCCCGTTCTACGAGCCGGTAGCCGTCGCTGAGCCGTCCGGCTACCGCGTCGTCCATGTCGAACACCGCGAGTCGCCAGAGACGCTTGGCGGTCGCGTCCGTCGCGTAACGGATCAGGAGTCGGTTGCTGTATGTGTCGATCGCCGGCCGGGGGAGCTTGACGAAGCTGGAAATCGTCGGGGTGCGGTCGTAGATGGTGACTGCCGGATGGTCCGAGTAGTCAAGGGTCAGCCCGGCGACGAACCGGAAACGGGACAGCTTCTCCCCGGCCCCGTTGTCGTCGGAGTCGGAGCCTTCGATCCAGAGATACGGTTCCGATCCCGACCCTGTCGACTCCACGCCCATCGACGAACCGTGGCCGAATCCGTGCAGCGCCATGATGTCCAGCACGTTCCCCGAGAGATCGGTCTTGGAGATCCACAGATCTCCGTTGTGACCCGTGCTGTCCCCGATCCGGTGCTGCGCGAAGTAGATGTGGCTGTTGACACTGTCGAAGGCGAACGACTGCATGGCCCAGGTCGGCTGGTGCAGCGGTGCCCGCCAGACCGGATTCCCTCCGGCGCCGGACAGCAGGAAATGCTTGGAGGAAGGCACGGACGCCGCCGCCGACCCCGCCGCCCCGAGCGAAAACGCTGAACCCGTCGCCGCAACGGCCGCGATCCCCGCCCCAGTTCGCAGAATTCCACGTCTGCTCGGCTGCTGCCGCTGTTCGCTCTCAGTGGGCGGTTCGTGAGTTGATGTCCGTTCCGGACTTGGTTACCGCTTCTTGTTGAAGGTGCCGGGCTCGGCCTCGGTGAGGATTCCTAGTGTGACCAGGCGTTTCATCTTGGCGCGGGTGCGTTCGACGTGTTTTGGCAGCAGCTCGAAGTCGAGGGCCTGACAGATGTCTCGAGCCCTCAGCGGGCCGGTGGTGTCGTTGAAGACGGCGAGGATGCGCGGGTAGTCCGGGTGCTCGGGCAGCTCCAGACTTCCTGCTGGGGCGACCGTCTGGGCCGGGATCCGGTCGGCGAGGCCGGTGACGGTCGTGCGGGTGATGGCGAGGTGTTCCAGACGTAGTTCGGCCTCACGGAGCTGGGTCTGCAGGACGTCGATCTGGGTGCGGAGATCGTCGGCCAGGGCCCGGGCGGCGTCTTCCTGAAGGTCGAGTGCCTGGAGGAGCGGGTTCAGGTTCACGCGCCGGCCACCCGCGGCTCGCGCCAGGTGAGCGTGTTCATGTCGGTGAGCCGTCGGGCCATAACGTGGGTCATGGCCCAGTAGACGCGTGAGGCGGAGGAGGCCGGGCGGTGTTCGTAGTCGCGGACCAGCCGCCGGTGCAGTATCAAGATCCCGAAGGTCTGTTCCACCCGCCACCGCTTCGGCTGCGGGACGAATCCCTGCCCCTCGGGGTTCCGCTGGACGATCTCGACGTCGATGCCGAGTCCGGCCCCGTGCGTGACGACCTGGTTCTTGAAGCCCTGGTCGACCAGGGCCTTGCTGACCGAGCCGCCGGCCGCGACGGCGACCTGGTCGAGCAGAGTGATGCCGGCGGCGTTGTCGTGGACACTCGCGGCCAGCACGGTGACGGCGATGACCAGGCCGAGGACGTCCACGGCCAGTCCCCGCTTGCGGCCCGTCACCCGTTTCGCGGCGTCTTTGCCCGTCGTGGCCGCGGGGACCCCGGTGGCCGCCCGGACAATCTGGGTGTCCAGGATCACCAGGGTCGGGTCCTCTAATCGCCGGTTCCTCTCCCGCACCTGGCAGCGCAGGAGTTCATGGATCTGCCGGTCGGTGCCGTCGTCCCGCCAGGCGGCGAAGTAGTAGTACGTCGCGCTCTTCGGCGGCAGGTCGTTCGGCAACAGGGCCCACTGACAGCCGGTCCGGGACTGGTAGAGGATCGAGTTCACGATCTCCCGCATCGAGTAGCGGCCCTGATGGCCGCTGACGGAACGATGCCGGTTCTTCCAGGCCGTGAGCACCGGCTCGATCAACGCCCACTGCTCGTCCGTCAAGTCGCTCTGGTACGGCTTGCGTTCACTCATCCCGCCGATCCCAACAGGCCACCGACAGCGGACCGGCACGTTCCGGCTTCGGTCACACCATTAGGCGACACCAGAACAACTCATAGACCCACGAACCGCCCACTGAAGCAACTTCAACAGGAAGCCGCAGCCCAGGCGACTGGGCAGGGGCCCGATTTGGTGTCGGCGACGGGTGGATCTTGGCTGAGCCCGCTACGAGCCCGGCTCGAATTGAGTCAGCGATGGCATGGGTCCGTCCCGCAGCCCACGGCGCGGGCAGGCGCTGCGAACCACGAATTCTGGCGGTGCTGCTGCGCGGTAGTCCCGACCTGGATAGATGTCACCGCACTGCAAGCGGCAGCCGATCTCCGCCCGACGCAGCGCCAGTTGGCAGGGAAGACGGCACAGGTATCCGGTGGAGCTTGGCCATCAGACTGATGGTCAGCATTTTCTTCATCGACGGCTACCGGTCCAACCAGGGCTACCTATCGGCGAGATGGAGCCAGGTCAACGTGATACCCGACACTCTTGACCTTGATGATCGGTCAACACATGATCCTCACAGCTTCCTGTAAGAAAAGGTTAAGAAAACGGGTGGGGTGTGGTTTCACAACAACGGCGGCACAGTTGGCGCCAGTTGGTGCGGAATGGAGCGATAGCCGTCGCGCTCCTGGCGTGCGCGGTTCCGGTGGCCGGGGCGCCCGCGGCACTCGCCGATGACAAGCCGGTCTCGGCAAAGGCTGACAGGACTCCGGAGTCGCAGGCGAGTTCTCTCGCTGCCGAGACCGGCGACCGGGTGATCGTGGACGCGGCGACCACCGAGTCGTCCCAGGTGTTCGCCAACCCGGACGGCACCTTCACCCAGGAGATGAACGCGGCCCCGGTCCGTGCCCGCAAGGACGACGGAACCTGGGCCCCCATCGACACCACCCTCGTACGCGAAGCCGACGGCTCTGCGCGGGCGGAGAACACCACGGCCGGTCTCACCTTCTCGGGCGGCGGCAAGGGCGACGGGCTGGTCACGCTGAAGGACGAGGGGCACGCGCTGCGGCTCGGCTGGCCCACCGCTCTCCCCGAGCCCCGGCTCGACGGCGCCACCGCCACCTACGCCGGCGTTCTCCCGGACGTGGACCTGAAGTTGACCGCGCTGGACTCCGGTTAGGGCTTGCAGAGCATTAACTCGCAGTCTTGATCTCTGGCGTGGTGATGATGCCTGCCTCGCGTGCTTGATTGAACAGGTCGTCCAGGGTGGCGAGTTGGCGGTCGGCGGGGTGGAGGTCGTGGCCTGCAGTTGCCAGCAGTTCCCGGATGTCCCTCAGGCGCCGGTTGATCGTCTCGGGCCGGACGTTGAACAGGTCGGCGATAGCGATCTGGGGTAGGCCGTGCCGGTAATGGAGGACGGCGGCCAGGAGGCGGTCGGCGAGGGTGAGGATCGGGCGGCGTCCGGTGTGGCCGGCGCGTGGCCGGTGGCCGCGTCGTTTGTCCAGGTGGGTTTCGCGCTGGGCCTCGTGGAGGGTGGCCAACGTGGTGATGAGGGTGTCCCACTCCTGCGGCGGCAGCCCGGTCAGGGCCGGCTGGCAGAGCCAGGAGAGGTCGGGGCTCGGCTGGTCGAAGGGGTCCGGGGCATCATTGACCTGTGCGTATGCCTCGGGGCGGAGGGTGTAGTTCCAGTCGCCGTGCCAGTCGTGGCGGGTCAGGGGCAGGGCTTTCATCTGCCCGTCACCGATGCGGATTCCCGTCTCATAGGCGGTGGTATCGAGTTCCGCGTGAACTCTCAGGCCGGTGCGGGTGGTGGTCGCGGCGATGGACTGGACGATGACCTCGTGGCTGGTCAGGGGCCTGCCGCGCCAGTTCATGGTGATGTGGGAGAACAGTCGGTGCTCGATCCGGTTCCACTTGGAAGTGCCGGGAGGAAAGTGACAGGCAGTGATATCCAGGCCCGTCTCCAGGGCCAGGGCGGCGAGTTCGGCCTTCCAGGCGCGGGTCCGGTAGCCGTTGGAACCGCCCGCATCGGCGGTGATCAGCAGTCGTCCGGCCTGCGGATAGTCCTCCTTACCGCGGCCCTTCCACCAGCGGCGGATGGATTCGACGGCGAAGGCGGCGGTGTCATGGTCGGTGCCGACACTGACCCAGCCGGTGTTCGCGGCCAGGTCGTAGATGCCGTAGGGCACGGCCTTCCCGAGTTCTTTGTCCGGGAAGTCATGGGTGCGACCTGCACGGGGTCGCCTGCGGGCCGCCACTCACGGCCGCCGTTCCTGTACGGCCCCACGATTTCCTTCTTCTTCGTATCGACACTGATCACCGGGTCCCCGGTGCCGATATGGTCCTTGGCCTGCTCGTTGATGTAGCGGAACTGGCTGTCCCGGTCGGGGTGCTGTCGGCCTTCGATGGTCTTGGCGTTCCCCTGGAGACTGAAGCCTTCCTCGCGCAGCACGTCGGCGACGGTGTCGGCGGATATCCGGTGACCCTGGCGGGTGAGTTCGGCGGCCAGATGACGCGTGGACTTCGTCGTCCATCGCAACGGTGACATCGGATCACCCCGCACATCCGGCTCGACCAGGGCCAGCAACGCCGGACGAAGCCCCAGGTCCAGATCGACAGTCCGCTTGCGGCCTCCGCCCACCCGGCGCACCCTCCCCAACGGGGCCTTCCCGGATTCCAGTTCATCCGCACCCAGCGACACCGTGGCCTCCCGTACCCCGGCGGCCCGGGCGACCAGCCTGATCCCGCCACGGCCGAGCGACCGGGCTTCCGCTCCTATCAACAGACGCCGCTGCCGCTCGGCGAGATGCGGGAAGATCGCCTCGAACTTGGCTGCCAGAGCTTCCCATTGCCCCTCCGATGCGCCCGTACCACGCCAACGAGTCGGCCAGCGGGAAGCTACGGGTTAATGCTCTGCAAGCCCTAACTACCCGGCCTTGGGGCAAGGCCCCATCTCTATGGCCGCTGTCAGTTGACGGTCTACTCCTATTGGCGACGGCTGGTGTCCTGAAGCAGCCGACTGCGCGTGACCGACGCACGCGGTACGTGGTGCGGCTGGCCGTTCTCCTGGGGATCGCTGTCTCCCTCGCGGCCAACATGGCCGCGGCGCCGGCCCTGGCGTGGAAGCCGGTCCTGGTGGCGGGGTGGCCGCCGGTGGCTCTTCTGCTGGCGGTGGAGCTTCTTGCCGACCACTCCGGTGATCAGACCAAGAGCGCGGTCGCGGAGCCATTCTTGGACGAACGTGCCGGAGTTGGCGATCCTCTTCTTGCGCGCGCCCGGCAAGTGGACGCTCGCCACCGGGAGTTGCATGAGCGGCTCGTCTCGGCGGAGTCGCTGCGCAAGGAATTGCGTATCGGCGCGGCACGGTCGAGGGAGTTGGTGGCGTTGGTGCGTGCGAGTTGTAATGGACACGTTCATGGTTGAGTAGCCAGCGTACAGCCCGACTCGTCTGCCATCGGGGCCAGTGACCTGGGTACGTCCCCGGATAGGCGTGACCTCGGTGGGCCGACCTGTGCCGGGGCTCGATTCGACATCGCCCTGGCCTCCCAGAGTGCCCCTGAGCGAGGCCGTCGGCGCGATCCTGGTCACGGCGGAGGACTGCACCGGTTACGACGACGAGCAGTCGTTCGGCGGCTGGATCGACGCCGACCGGGACGGCTGCAGCACCCGCGGACGTCTTGCTCGCCGAGGTCGTCGAACCACCGATCGTGACCGGCCTGTGCATCCCTGACCGGTGGCCGCTGGTACTCCTGGTACGACGACATCTCGATCGACGTCCCGCGTGGCCTGGACATCAACCTCCTCCCGTTCACCGAGGCCTGGGACTCCGGCGCATCCGCCTGGAGCCAATCGGAGTCCCGCTACTTCGCGGCCAACTGGACCGCCCTCAAACTGCAATGCGCTCGGGCGACCTGGCCGAGCAGGAGACCTTGGCCCGCACCGCCGCCGTATGTCGCGACACGGACGTCGTCATCAACATAATGTGATCGCGTTGTGGCTCGATATCCGCTAAACAGTCGCCGTGACTGATGCCTATCCCCTCCGTCCTGTCATCGACGGTGAGTTCGCGACGTGGGCCCGCATGATCGCCAACGCGTACGGCAGTGACTGGTCTGATGAGGAACTCGCCCATATACGCGCCGCCATCGAGCTGGACCGCACAATCGCCGCGTTCGACAGGAACACGCCCGTAGGAGGAGCCGCGCTCTACACCCGGTCGCTCACTGTCCCAGGCGCTGTGCTTCCGATCGCAGGCGTTACTTGGGTCGGCGTGGCCCCGACACATAGGCGCCGCGGCATCCTCACCTCGCTGATGCGTGAGCAGCTGACCGGCCTGCACGAGTCTAGCGGCGAGCCGATTGCCGCGCTTGGCCCTTCGGAGGCGGCGATCTATGGCCGCTTTGGCTACGGCCCGGCCACCTTCGCGAACCAGCTCCGCTGTGAGAAGCGGTCCATGCTCTTCCGCCCCGGAACCGACTGCGGCAGTGGAAGCATCCTGCTTCTGGACCCCGAGGCGGCCCGGCCCTTGATCGAGAAGGTTTACGACCAGGTCCGGACCGGCTCGATCGCCTGGCCCGACCGAGCCGAGCGGTTCTGGGACAGTCGGTTGGCCGATCCGCCGCACTCACGCGGCGGCGCGACATCGCTGCGATATGCCGTGCACCGCGACCGGGGCGGCGATACCACCGGGTACGTGCTCTACAGGATCAACGATGCGCAGGACGCACTGGGCAACGACACGAGTGCAGTGCGGATCGTGGAATTGGCTGCCGCCACCCGGCAGGCTTACGCCGCTCTGTGGAGCTTCCTTGCCGGAATCGACCTGGTGCCGTGGATCGAGTACGAGGCAGCCGTGGACGAGCCGCTGCCGCACCTGTTGACCGACCGGCGGGCGGTCCGATCGACTATGGTCGACCGGCTGTGGGTGCGTCTGGTCGATGTCGATCGGGCCCTGGCCGGGCGCCGCTACTCCACCCCGCTGGATGTGGTTCTGGACATCAAGGACGACTTCTGCCAATGGAACTCCGGTCGCTACCGGTTGCAGGCCGAAGGGGACGCGGTTGTCTGCGAGCGTACGAAAGATCCCGCTGACCTCCAACTCACCGCGTCCGAGCTGGGAGCGGCCTTTCTCGGCGGCACAACGTTCGCCTCCCTCGCATCCGCAGGCTTAGTCCGGGAACTGCGATCTGGCACGTTGACCCGCACCACGCGCGCTTTCCGCGCCGACCGCGAGCCCTTCTATCCCGGAGGCTGGGCGTTCCCCGCCTACTGAGCCTTTCAGTGTTGCCGCTTCAGCGCGAGGACGGCCGCGGCGATTGACCTCATTCGATTCGGGCTGTATGAGGATCTGCGGAAGATGCGCCAGGACTTCAGGTGGGCGACGCCGCGTTCGACCCGTGCCCGTGCTGCGACAGCGAGCGGTTGACGGTTCGTTGAGTCGGCGTGAGCTCGCGGCCCGGCGGATGTCTGAGAGGTGTCGTCACCCATGAGCCGGCCCCCCATACGCGAGAGTGCCGTCCAGCAGCACGTAGTCGGGGGCGGCTTCTCGCAGGGCGCGCAGCCCGGCGCGCGGTCGGCGAGCAAGCCGATCACTGCAGCCGTGTAGGCGTGGGCGGTGCCGACGGAGATACCAAAGTCTGCCGCGAGTTGGGCGAGAATGTCGTGCCGGCCCTGGTACACCAGCCCGACCAGGGCACATTGGTGCGGCGGGACCTAGCAGCGGCGGTCACCCTCCCGGGTGACGATGAGCAGTGTGACCCCCTTGACCACCGAGTGGTAGGTCGAGGGTGGCAAGATCGAAAACCAACAGGGCTCCTGCGCCAGCTAGAGGGTGTCTGAGAAGTCCCGTTCAGCGCGGTCGAGCGCGCCCAGGCATCCGCGGCGGAAGATCATCGATGCCCTCGCCTACTGGATCCGGGCCGGCTGCGACTGGCGACTGCTCCCGCATGACTTCCCCTGGCAGACCGTCTATCACTACTGGCGGCAGTGGCGGATCGAGGGCCGCTGGGAGGAGATGCTGGCCGCTCAGCACCCCGCGACGACTCGGCCGCCAATTGGGATGCGCGAACTGAATCGCTCGTATGGATGCGTCAGCGAGGTCGTCTGCTGGGAACACACCCTCACGACAAATCGACGCGGACGGGGCAATGTCGCCGTCGCGGCGCGTGCCGAACAGCGAGGCCGACCTGCTGGAACTACTGGGCGGTGTGCTGGCGTTAGCCGACGGTCACCCTGGCCTGGGCAGTGGACCTCAACGCGGGCGGGGCTGCACTGTGGATCGCACGGCTGGTCGCCCACAACCAGAGGCTGCTCTATATCCCCGGCTGCACCGTGCACCACGCCTCGGCCGCCTACCGGGGCAGCGGGAAGGCGGACGCGATCGTCATCGTCGACACCGCCCGTATGCGCCGTGACCTGCAGCCCCTCCAGGAGGTCGGCGAGATCGCGGCCAACCTGCGGATCCTAACCGCGCGCCGCATCGACCTGTCGGCCGACCGCACACTTGCAATTAACCGGCTCCGCGCCCAGCTACTGGAGTACTTCCCCACCCTGGAGCGTGCCCTCGACCCCAGCACCTCCAAGAGCGCGCTGATCTTGCTGTCCGGCTTCCAGATCCCGGCCGCGCTGAGAAGGATCGGCCGGTCCCAGCTTGCGACCTGGTTGAAGAACCACGGCGTGCGCACCACCAACTCGGCCAAGAGGACGACGGAGGCCGCAGTGACCGCAGCGGAGGCCCAGTTCACCGTCATTCCTGGAGAGAAGACCGCCGCCAAGATGGTCCACACACTGGCCAGAGAGGTGCTGGCCCTCGACCAGGAGATCGCCGACCTCGAAGCCTTGATCGAGGATCGGTTTCGCGAGCACCCCGACGCCATGGTGATCACCAGCATGCCTGGCATCGGCATGATGCTCGGCGCCGAGTTCATCGCCGCCACTGGCGGGGACATGTCCGCCTGCGGCAGCCCCGACCGCCTCACCGGCGGGCGTCGTCGGCCTGGCACCGGTTCCGCGCGACTCGGGCATTGTCAGCGGAAACCTCCGCAGGCCCCGGCGCTACAGCCGACGGCTGCTGCGGAGGCTGCTGTGATTGACGCGAGGGTAATGGAGGGGAGTGGTGTGTCTATTCCCTGTGCTGCCGTAACCCTGGCTCAGGACGCCACGGCCGGTTTGCGGACGCCGTCGAGGCGGCGGCACTGGGCCACGTAGTGGGCGGTCTCCTCGTGGTTGGTGGAGGCCGCCAGCTTGACGAAGCCCGCCTTCCAGCACAATTCCATTGTCATGGGAGTGTGGCGGGGTGCTGTGCTCGATCGGCCTTCCGCAACGCTGTCGCACATTGCGAGGACGTCGTATGTGTAATTCCGTTCGGCGACGAGAACTTCCTCGCCGTCCCGCACCTCTGCCCGAGCGTCGTACAGACCGCGAGCGGCGGCGTCCGGGAGCGGGCGGGACTCCAGGTCGAACCGAATGAGCTCGGCCAGAGGCGCGACCCACTGGGCGGGCACCAGGGAAGGGCCGTTCACCTGCCACCAGCTCGTCACGAGTTCGTCGAACTCCGCTGAAGTGAAGCAGAACTCCAACGCCGGGGACAGGGAGTCCGGATCGGCTGTGGAGTTGGCCGCTGCTTCGCGCAGGAGCTGAGCGCCCACGGTCCGCTCGGCCTCGATGTGATCGGCGACGGAGAGGATGACCTGGGACTGACGCACACCGCCCGCGGCGCGCAGTGCCGGGAAGAGCCGACGGAGAACCAGGTTTTCGGCCAGCAGCCGGGCCCAGAACAAGAATCGCTGCATGTCAAGGTTCTGCTGGAGAGTCATGTCCTTGTTCGCCAGCACGTATTCGAAGTCGTCCCGGTCTCCGCGAACGGTGACGAAGCCGTAGAGGTCCTTGCGCTCCACATAGTCGGTATTGGGAAGGAGGATCAGGGGGTACGCAGCGATCCGGGAGACGTGTTGCGCGAGTTCGTCGTATCCCTCGAGAAAGGACTCCGGCGTTTCACCGGGGGCGCCCCATATCAGCTCCGCGTAGATGTCCATCCCGTCCGCGGACAGGCGTTCCGTAAGGTCCTTCCAGGCATTGATCTTCATGTTCTTGCGATTCATGGTGGCCAGGGCGTTGTCGTTGAGTGTCTGCAGGGCGAGAGTGAAGGAACTGCGGATGCCCTCGCGGCGCATGATGTCGACGATCTCGTAGAAGGTCTTCGACTTGTTCTTGGCCCAGGAGGTCTCGAGCGCCTTTGGATAGCCGTAACGTCGCCTCACCTCAACGAGGTCTTCGACGAACTCCAGATCCGACCGCAGGATCCCGAAGTTCGCGTCGCACAGCACCACGGTCTCGGCCCTTGCCTTGGCGAGAAGCTCCAGTTCGGCACGCAGGCGCTTGCGGGAAAAAGAGCGCACGCGCTGGCCGACGGCGCCGCCCCAATAGCAGAAGGAACAGTGGTACGGGCAGCCGCGGTTGGTCTCCAGCAGAGCGACGTCGTAGCGGAACGCTCCCGTGTCGTCGTGGAGCGGAAGCACCCCGGAGAGAATCGGCGAGGGAATGATGTCCAGGTCCTCGATGCGAGCCCGCTCCGAGGTGGTGCGGACGCAGCCCTGGGCGTCCCGGTAGGAGATGCCCTCGACCTCGGCGAGTTCCCCGCCGTCCATCATGCGGGCGAGCAGGTCGACGACGGTCAGCTCACCCTCGCCGTTCACGATCACGTCGACCTCGGGCCACTGCCGCAGGATGCGTTCCGCCTGGTTCGACACGTGGTTCCCGCCGAAGACCACGATCCCCTTCGGGTTCACCTGCTTGAATGTTTCCGCCAAGGCGCCGAACTGGCGGACGTTCCAGCCCAGTACGGAGAAGCACAGGATGTCCGGCACATCGCTGCCGAGAAGCTGCGTAGCCATTTCCCACGGGCTGGTCGCGCCCGAGTAGTTCAGGATCTCGACCTTGCAGCGCATCGAGAGTTCCGGGTCGTTCTGCAGCATCGCGGCGAGGTAGCCGGCAGCCAGGGGCATCGACTCCTTGGACATGTGCCACACGCCCTGCTGAATTATCTTTACTTGCAGCATAATTCCCCCTCTGAGTCAGCGGAATGAGCGTCCTGATAACTACGGGCGGACCGAATCGAAGCCTGGCGTAGGCTAGCAAGATCATCCGAGGGCGGAAGATAACGTATCCCAGACGACTTGGCATTTCGAGCAATGGTGCTGAGTCGGCAGAAATCCTTTTCCTGTCGCTGATTCTCCGGCATGGTGTGGGCAGACCGGCCCGTTCAGGAGGAGAAGTCGTCAACCGCAGCGTTATCGGCGGGCTATCGAGGAGTCAAGGCTGGACCATCAGACTTCTGCGGAATTGCGTGTGGGTAGCCCGGCATAGCGGCTTGTCCCGCCGGCGGGACAAGGCTGAGTTTCCAGCACCATACGGAGACAGTCGGCCCGCACCCGCGTGAGCGGGCACGGTGCTTGACGCGTGCCGATAGGCTCGGCCGGTCACGTCAACAGGTCTTGGACCGTGCGGCTCGCTCCGTGGTGGCCGGGTGAGGAAAGGGGACGGCGCTGTCGTGATCAATGCAGCGACGCGCCCCTCGCCAGGGAGAACGGCCGATGAGACTGCCGAACACGGCATGTGTGCGCCGTGAAGCCGTCATGGTTGGGCGCCATCGGAGTTTCGAGCAGGTACTGTCCTTCACCCCAGACCGTCGGGACGGCGTGTAATAATCGGCGGCAAATAGCGTTTAGGAATTCAGGCCTCTGCGGGCACCCTTCATTGGGTGTTGGCAGAGGCCTGAACCGTACATCTCGCCATTCACCCGCAATCTCTTGGATTTTCGCAAAAAGTCGGCACTTCCCCTCCCAGAGCAGGTTTCTCCGTGATATCCACCGCTATTCGCGTCGCCCGGGTGGGCAGCGCGGCCGAGCTGGCCGCGGCGGTCCTCATGATGCTGGGCTTCCCGGCGATCATGGTGGCCGCGCTCGTCCCGAGCGTCTACGCCTTCGCGGCAGCGGCCGCCGTGACGTACCTGGCCGACCACTATCTGCACCGCAAGGGCAGCTATCTGGTCAACCGGCTGAGCAAGGTCAGAGCAGGCCTGTCGATCCGCTTCCTGATCAGGGAGCTGCTGCTGATCTTGCTGCTGGCCCGCCTGGACCTCGCGAACAACCTGATCTACTACGGCGCCATCGGCTGCTTCATCGCGTTCTACGGCCTCCAGGCCCCGCACGGCGCCGAGGTCACGCTGATCCGCAACCGCCGCCGGATGCCGGTCGTCACCCGTAACGTCGACCTGAAGTCGCGCATCCACATCCCGGACGCGCCGCCGTTCGGGATGCTGGACCGCTCGGCCGAGAAGATGCTCCACCTCGACCTGGCGGCCGTCGTCGGCCTCCTGATCTCGGCCGAGGCCGGCTCCTCGCTGGCCGGCTTCATCGGCATCGGCCTCACCCTGGGCCTGGGCACCCTCTATGTGCTCGCGCTGGTGCCGTACGTCCGCGGCAACAAGATCCCGCCGGACGCCGACACCGTGCTGGCGGCCGTCGACGACTGGCTGCGCGAGTACAAGCCGCAGACCCTGCTGTACTTCTCCGGCTCCAAGGACTCCACGTACCAGGTCAACATGTGGCTGGAGACGATGGAGCAGCTTGACTCCCGGCCGCTGATCGTGCTCCGTGAGCGGGTCGTCCTGCAGACCCTGGCGCCCACCACGGTCCCCGTCATCTGCGTGCCCGGCGGTGTGCACCTGATGAACATGGACCTCTCCAGCGTGCGGGTCGCGCTGTACGCGGCGAACGTCGGCAAGAACATCCACCTGCTGCGCGTCCCGACCATGAAGCACGTCTTCATCGGCCACGGCGACAGCGACAAGCTCGCCAGCGTGAACCCGTTCAGCAAGGTGTACGACGAGGTGTGGACCGCCGGCCGGGCGGGCCGCGACCGCTACGCCATCGCCGACGTCGGCGTCCGCGACGAGGACATCGTGGAGGTCGGCCGTCCGCAGCTGGCGCCGATCCAGGGCCGGGAGGGCGTGTCGGACGGTCCCCGCGGCGGAGCCGCTGATGGACACTGCCCGACCGTGCTGTACGCGCCGACCTGGGAGGGCTGGGACGGCGACCCGGGCAACACCTCGATCATGCTGGCCGGCGTGAACATCGTCAGCCGGCTCGTGCAGGCCGACCCGCCGGTCCGCATCCTGTACAAATCGCATCCCTTGACCGGCCTGGTCAGCAAGGGAGCCCGCGTCGCGCACCAGCGGATCGTCGCCCTGCTGGAGAAGGCCGCCGCCGAGCGCGCCGCCGACCCTCGGTTCACCGCCGACCCGGCCGCCCAGGCCCAGGCCAGGGCCGAACTGGCCCGGATCGAGGCCAGGATTGCCGAACTGTCCGGCAGCGGCGGGGAGAAGGGCGACGAGGCCGAGGCCACCCGCGACGGTCTGGTGGACGTGCAGAAGCACGAGGAGATCGCCCGACTGCGCGCCGAGTGGAACGACGCCTACTGGCGTGCCTTCCCGAGCTGGGAGCACCGCGTCATCATGGGCGCCGAGCCGCACCTGTACCACTGCTTCAACGTCTCCGACGCGATGGTCTCCGACATCTCCAGCGTGGTCTCCGACTTCATCGCCAGTGGCAAGCCGTACGCGGTCACCGACTCCGCCGAGCTGGGCGTGGAGGAGTTCAAGCGGCAGAACACGGCGGTGCGCGCCGCGGTGATCCTGTCCAACAGCGCCAAGGAGCTGAGCGAGCTGCTCTCGGCCGTCCGCGACCCGGCCAACGACCCGCTGGCCGAGGAGCGCAAGGAGCTCAAGCAGTACCTGCTCGGTCTGGACGAGCCGACCTCGATCGACCAGTTCAACACCGCGGTGGCGAAGCTTGCGATCATGGCCGAGACCCGCAACGTCGGCCAGGCGTCCCGTCTGGGCATCGACATAGACCCTGCGCGTGTGACGAATGCGCTGCCTGGTCAACGGCTGCCGTTCGCTGATGAGGCGGACGACGTGACTGCTTGACCCCTGACCTCCTGACCGCCTGACGGCACGGCCCCCGAGGATTCCCGTCCTCGGGGGCCGTTCTCTTGTGCCAACAGGTCGTCCAGGCGCACCAGGGCCAATGAGTCGAGGCGGCGGTCCGCGGCGGTGAAGTCGTGCGACCGCGAAAGTATGTGCGGTACGGCTACACAGAAGGCACCCGCGGCCTTGGCGGCCTGCACGCCCCGGCCGGAGTCCTCAAAGGCCACGATGGCCGACGGGTCCACACCGAGCCACCGCGCTGCGAGGAGGTAGAGGTCGGGGGCCGGCTTGGTGCGGCTCACGTCTTCCATGGTGACGACCACGTCGAACGCGTCGCTCAGTCCGAACTGCTGAAGGTGGGGCACCACAGAGGTCCGCCGGGAGCTGGATGCGACCGCGAGTGCCAGGCCCCGCCGCTTGGCGTCCGCCACCAGCCGCCGGACGCCCGGCAGCGGCGTCTCGCATGCCATCCAGTCCCGGAACAGGCTCTCCCCGCGCTGTTCCAGTTCCGCCGCACTGATCGTGCCGCACCGGGCGGCGAGGTCCTCGAACGGATCGAAGTCGTCCAGCGTGCCGCCGATGGAATCGACGTACCGGGTGTGTGGCAGCTCCTGAGAGAACGACCTGTACAGCTCTCTGAGCACCGCTAACCACAGCACCTCGGTATCGGCGATCAACCCGTCGAAGTCGAAGACCAGCGCCCGGTCCCGTCCTCTCACGTCGTCGCCACCGTGTCTGGTCGGCCCCGCCGCGGAATGAGCCGGACGTCCGCCTGGTAGGACAGGCGCCTGCCGAACGTGCACATCGCGGCGACGGCGTAGAGCGCGGCGATCGCACCGAACAACAGCAGGGGTCGTGACTGGAAGATCACTGCCGCCAGGTACCCGGTCGGGATGGACACCACCGCGGTGAAGGTCTGTACGGCGGCGAAGAACGTGGCCCGCTCTTCAGGGTGCACACAGCCCACCACGATGGCATCGCGGTAGGACTCCACGAGGAACGGGCCCACGGCGGTGAGCACCGTACAGACGAAGAGCAGTGCGGGGTTGTCCGGTCCGAGTGCCAGGAACAGGAGCCAGCCGGCGCAGCTCGTCACGAGCGACCATCGGGCCATGGCGCCCTCCCGGACCCGGCCGGCTGCCCAGGGCATGATGACGGCGTACGAGAACAGCGCGGTCACCGCTCCGACGGCGGGCACCGTGCCCACCACGACGGCGCTGTAGTCGAGGCTCTTCGTCAGATAGACGGCCAGGAAGATGTTGAGTTGGAAAGCGACGAAGCTCAGCATGTACATGAATATCAGGCGGCGAAGTGCGGTGTGCCGCCCGGCCGCCCACAGTAGTTTCCCGCTGTCGAGCACGCTCCGCAGCATGCGTGTGCCGGCATGGCGGTCCATGGCCTCGACGCCCGCCTGCGTCTCCACGGTGTAGTGGTGGCGAAGACAGTTGTGAAGAAGCATGGCGAGCCCGCCGACGAAGAACAGCGTGCGTAGCGTGGGCACCGTTCCGTACCTGTCCATGAAGAACCCGACGATCGGCACCAGAAGGCCCGCGAACATGATCACCACCTTGATGGCGGCGAAGATGCGGGGGCGGTCCTTGTCCGGGCTGTCTTCCGTGGCGAGCAGCCAGAACGAGACGTTGACGATCTTCGACGAGGCGTTGAGCAGGTAGCCCAGGAGGAACATCCAGGAGTTGTTGCTGAACGCCCACACGAACATCGGGATGACCCAAGAGGTCACGTCGAACCAGAAGGTGGCCCGGCGTCTGCCCATCCGGTCGGTCACCGCGCCCGCCACGAGCTGGAACATGAACGCGACGTACAGGTTGGCCGAGACGATGGCCCCGATGGCCACCGTGCTCAGACCGACGCTTTGCATGTAAAGCGTCGCATAGTACAGCGCGGCCGTGCCGAAGATCGCCCAGAACGGTTCGGTGTAGATGCAGTACCGGGCGTTGCGGTGGAGGTTCGCCACGAAGCTTCTGCGCTTCATGAGCGGATCACGGCCTTGACGGCCTTGACGTCGACCTTCTGCCCGGTCCGCAGGTCGACGCCCATGGTCGCCTCGAAGGCGTCGCGGAAGTCGCCCATGTCGACTTCGGTGGTCACCAGCTTCGCCAGCTCCGGCATGTCGAAGGCGAAGTCGATGGCCGGGCCGATGGCATCGTGCAGCGGCACGGCCGCGACGATGCTCAGCCCGTCGTCGATGAGAGTGGTGGGAGCCACCTCGACCCGGTAGGTGTCGTCATAACCCATCGGCACCACCCGGCCGCCCTTGGCGACGGCTTCCAGCGCGGTGGCCAGTTGGTTGCCGACGGCGTCGATCACCACGTCGAACTTCTTCCCGCCCGTGAACTCCGCGATGGTCTGGGGCGTGAGTTCGTCCGGGTGCAGCGCGTAGTTGGCGACGCCGGCCGCGAATTCACGGCGGAAGGCGTTCGGTTCCGTGGCGACGGTGAGCCGGCTGAGCCGGCGCGTAATGCTCTGGCACAGCAGGCCGATGGCACCGGAGCCGATCACCAGAACCGACTCGTGCGGCTGCAGGCCAGCCTTGAGAACGCTGTTCAGCGAGCAGCCCAGCGGCTCGATCAGGCTGGCGACCTGCCAGCTCATCCCCTCCGGTATCAGGTAGAGGTACTGCGCGCTGCCGACGTAGTACTCGGCGAACGTACCCGCGAGGGTGAAACCCACCTGATGGTCGTCGAAGTTGAAGCAGTAGCAGTACGCCCCCAGCCGACAGTTGCGGCATGTGCCGCACGACTGGGTTGGGTTGATGATGACACGGTCACCGACCGCGAGATGTGTCACGGCGTCGCCGACCTCGACCACCGTGCCGACACCCTCGTGACCCAGCACGGTGCCTTCCTCGGCCACGGCCAGTTTGCCAGCGAGGATCTTGTGGTCCGTCCCGCAGATCCCGGTCATCTCAACCCGGACCTTCACATCGTTCGACGTCCGCAGAACGGGCTCCTCGATATCGACGAGGTCCATCCGACCCTTGCCTGCGTAAACGAGTGCTCGCACTCTCGGTCTCCATTGGGTTGTGGTGTCAGAACGTGGTCAGGGCGGCGTCGATCGCACGCTCCACCTCGTCCAGCTGGGCCGGTGTGTGCCGGTCCGAGAAGACGAAGTAGCCCTTGGTGAAGATCTGCCGGTCCGCGAGGGTTGCCATGGCATGGGCGCGGAACGGATCGGTCCAGAAGTCACTCGCCCCAGGGGAGCCGAGCGAGAAGCTCGAGTAGTCGCCCCGCACCTCGACGCGGCCGGCCAGGCCAAGTTCGGCGATGCGGGAGCGCAGGGCCGTCATCATCGTGAGGGTCCGCTCACGCCACGACGGCCACACCGGTGCGGCGTCCAGCAGGTCCTCGCATGCCAGAGCGGCGGCGAAGGCCAGTGACTCGCTGGAGTGGGCGTTACTCATTCGTACGTCTTCGCCGCGCATCACCAGCCTACGGACGCCGAGGACCGCCGCGAGCGGGAGGCCGTTGGCCATCCCTTTCGAGATGCACAGCAGGTCCGGCCACACGTCGACCTCGCCACAGGTGGCCCGTCTCCCTGTGCGCATGCCTGAGGTGACCTCGTCGAAGACCACCACCGCGCCGTGTGAGCGGACCTTTGCCGCCGCTGCGCGCAGGTGTTCGGCCGACCAGCGGTTCGGACACAGCACCACCGCGGCGATCCTCCCCGAGTGCTGCCGCAGCAAGGCGACGAGTCGTTCCGGGTCGTCAGGTGGGCAGGTCAGTGTCAGGGCCGCCACCGCTCGCGGGATGCCGAGCTCCGTGTGATGCGCCGAGTAGTGGGACGGCGCGGCCCAGTCGTGCCACCCGTGGTACTCGGTCGCCACCACGAAATCGCGTCCGGTGGCCGCACGGGCGATGCGCACCGCGCCACTCACCGCATCCGCGCCGCTCTTGGCGAACTTCACGGACTGGTAGACCCCGAACCGCGACAACAGCCGTTGTGCCAGTTCCAGTTCGAGGGGGTCGGCGACCGAGAAGGACGTGCCACGCTTCAACTGGGCAACGACGGCCTCCTCGACCTCGGGCCGGGCATGGCCCCAGGTCGCTGTTCCCATGGCCATCTCGCAGTCCAGCCAGGTACGGCCGTCGACGTCGGTGAACTCGGCGTCCTTGGCCCGGACCGCGGCGATCGCGCCGCGGCCCGGCAGCAGTCGATGCGGCGTCTTGGCCAGGGTGCTGCAACCTGCTGGTATGACCTCACCGACCTTGGCGAGCCACGTCAGGCTCGGTGCCTCGCGTGTGGTGTCCGCCCGCACGCCCGTCACCTGACCTTGACGCCGGGCCAGCAGCTCGCGTCCAGGTCCGCGAGTCCCATGGCGTTGCCGTGCAGATCGATCACGATGTCTTGCGATTGCGTCTCCAGGCGTTGCGCCAGCCACATCCGGTTGTCCAGCAGGCGAACGAAATTCTCGACCAGAATCAACAAGGGACGTGGTTCGGCGGCCAGTTGGGCCGGCAGGATCTGAGGAAGCAGGATGGGCTGCTCGCCGTCCACCGTGGTCGAGTAGTCGAGCACGGTGTGCCGGTCGATCGCCGACGTGTCGGAGAGGGCCTGCCAGAAGTCCGCTGCCTCGATGCGCGTCTCCGCCAGGTCCAGTGGCAGGTAGTGGCTGAGGTCGGCGGCCCGGCCACGCAACGCGTCGAGCAACCGGGGCGTGATGTCGTTCTCGATGTGGGTGCCCCAGGACTTCCAGAACCGCGCCAGGTTGGTCTTGCGGTTGCCCGCCCGGTGCACGCCGTTGCGCCGTTCCCAGTGGTACGACGTGACCTTCGGGTCGATGACCGTGCGGTGGCCGAGCATCCTGGCCCGCATCTGGTAGTCGAAGTCCTCGTACCCGTTGAAGTACCGCTCGTCCAGCAGACCGACGGAATCCCTGACCTCCCTGGTCATCGCGAACAGCGCGAATGCGGCCAGTTGCACGGTGTACGGGGAGTCGGGCAGGTCCGATGTCCTTGCGTTCAGGTACAGGTGCCTGCCGAGGGTCTCGCTGAACGAGATGCCGCAGTGCTGCACACCACCGGTCTGCGGGTACAGCAGGACCCCGGCGGTCATTCCCGCGTCCGGGTGGTCGCTCAGGGTCCGCAGCATTCCGGACTGCCAGCCGGACTCGAGGATCAGATCAGAGTCGACGAAGAAGATGTGGTCCCCGTCGGCGATGGCCAGACCCTGGTTGAGGGCTTGACCGCAGCCACGGGGCTTCTGGTTGTGCAGGTTTGTCACGGTGACGTCGGCGGCCCGCTCCGCCTTGACCTGCCGGGCGAACTCCTCGACCAGCTCGCTCACCTCGGTCCCGGAACCGTCGTTGACCAAGATCAACTCTGTGTCCGGCTCGAGGGTCAGTCTCAACGACTCCAGGAAGAGCGATAACACGCTCTGGGTCTGGAATATGGGCACGATGACGCTGCTACGCACGAAACCCCCATTTTCTGCACAGCGCGGGGCCAGGGCGCAGTATGAGCTACACCCGGCCTACGCGATTTCAAGTGCGGTACGGATAGTGGATCAAGCGTTCCCGGCTGTCTCCCACGAGGCATTACCGCGTGTCCTGTCGGAAGGGACGCATGGCAATGGGAAGGGCGAAGAGTGGGTTGGCCGGCGTGCGGCCAAGCGAACCGGGTGGCGCACGACAGGGCCGTGTTCAGCCGGGGGACTTGTCGGCGACAGGCCTGTCAGCTGCCGTCGCGAAGCTGAGTGAGGGGCTCCGGGCGGAAACGGATGTGATCGAAGACGGCTGTGCATCCAGCGCCGAACGGCGACTGGGCGAGAAACCCGACTTTCACTGCGGCCGAGTCGGGCAATGAGCCGAGTGAAAAGTATCGGATCAGTCGCCACCACTCACCGTCGTGTGAGGCGTGAAAAGCGAAGGCGCGCCCCGTCCGGGATATGCGCAGCCAGGTGCGGTTTCCGCTCACCTCGTCGGCGTTGGCGTCGTCCGAGTCGCCTCGGGTGACCACTGACACGACACTGGGCCGCTCCTGCGGGGTGTACTCGAAACACAATTTCGCCCAGGTCTGCTCGGCTGCCTGAATGAACAGGACGCCGGCATCGAAGGTGTCCTTGAAGTCCACCTCGACGTGGGCCGACAACTGGAAGTCGTCTCTGACGTCCCCGACGAGCCGCAGCAAGTCTTCACCCACCGCAGGATCCTCGCGTCCCGGATCCAGGAACAGGTCGGTTCGTGGACCTGCCGTCATGGCCAAAGCGTCGTTCTCGACGCGCCATGTGGTGCCGACGGACGGGCCCTCCGGCACGACACCGAAAGGAAGACCGGGCACGGTCAATGAATGGTTCACACATTCCCTCATTTCCCCTGAACAGCCGGAATCAAGAGATCAAACGCTCCGCAGCGTGCGCATTCGCACTGTCCGCTCCGCGGAGCCGTGACAACACGACGCCGGCGTGCTCGAACTCCTCCTCGTTGGCCATCGAGCCGAGCAGGATGGTACGGACGCCGCAGTCGAGGTACCTCCTCGCGTATGCGGCCACCCGGTCGTAGCTGCCGACCAGGTAGGGCATATAGCCTCGACCATTTCGGTACGGCCCGGTCCAGTAGACGTTGTCGTGGAGTTCGCCCTCCTCCGCGACGTAGGCCATCCGTCGAATGTGATCCGAATCCGAGTGCTTTCTCATCCGTACCTGGAGCCGTCCGGAACGTGATTCCGTGGAGCGCGCTTGGGCAGCCTCCCACGCCTTGTCGTCCGACTCCCTGGCGATGATCCCGAACCGGACGCCGAGCCTGTTCTCCCCACTGCGCGGCTTCGCGAAGTTGTCCGCGAACCGGTCCACCGGTTCGGGGTGGGTCAGAGCGACATCGCCTATCGCGCGAGCCACCCGGCGGCCTGCCTCGGATGAGCCGGGAACAAAGATACGAGGCTGCTGGTCCGGAGGCAGAGACGTGAATGTTCGCAGTCCGCGGAATGTGTAGTGCTGACCCTCGTGGTCCAAGCGCTCGTTCGTGGTCAGGAGCGCTCGCAACACGCTCATGTACTCAAGCGCCCGCTCGAACCGGCCATCGTGTTCGACCTGGTCGCCCACCTGCCGGAGCTCCCCCTCATTGCCTCCGGTGATCAGATTGAGGTCCACACGACGGCCGTACAGGGCGACCAGCGTGTGGACGATCTTGGCAGCGGTGAAGGGCGGCAGCGAGTTGGGTTGCAAGGCGATCAACGGCGTCAGCTTGTCGGTCTGCTGCATGATCGCCGAGGCCGTCACCCAGGGGTCCAGAGTCCCGTGTTGGTAGTACACGAGCAGGCCTTCGAAGCCATGCCGGTCGGCCAGGCGCGCTATGTTGCCGATGCGGGCGAGCGGGTCTCCGTTGTCTGGTTCGAGTGTCGTAGGCGCTGTGTTGCCGTACACCTCGAAGTCATATTCCATGCGAGGTCTCTCCTCGTGGACTCGTGGTGAAGCCGCCGTCTTTGTCGATGATCGAGGACAACTCGGCCCACAGCCCGGCCGGCGTGCTGAACGTCTGGGCAGTGAGGCTCTCGTCCGGAATGGCAAAGTCAAAGGTGTCTTCCAGATCGATGATGAGGGAGACGATTCCGAGAGAGTCCAGACCGAGATCGGAAAGAGCTGCCTCCGGGGGCAGGTTCTCGTCTTTGGGGAGGAGGGGAACATACTTCCGAATGATGTGCTCGAACCGGTCCGGCCATGCCCGGCCGGACAATTCGTCGTTCGGTGTTGTGGACAACATAAACCTCCTGAAAGAGCAGCTCATTTTCCGGCCGAACGCCCGGCAATGCTACCCGCCCTTCCTTGCATATAAGCAAACGGGAGCAAAGTTGGCCGGAAGCGGCCAACTTGAAGCCTTCCCATTGATCCGCGACGGGAATTCCAGTCCTATGTACTTCGCTGGCAGAAGGCCCGAGGACGTGAAACGGTGGACAACCTGCATATCGACCCGGACGGCACGGCGTCAGTCGCGCCCATACCTGTCCGTACCATGAATGTGACTTTCTCGGGACAGACACGCCGTGCCAGCCCGCCGACATGGGGGCAAATCGGCATGTGGCTGATGCACAAGCGACTGGTCTCACGAACTGAAACACTCAATCTACAACTGAGGATCAATTTTCCGGAGACTCTGACGCCCGAGGACATCGTGCGCGGCGTCATCTCGCTCGTCTGCCGACACGAGGCACTTCGCACTACGTTTCACGATACCGAAGACGGCCGACCGCGCACTGTCACGCTGGCCGACGGAGAGCTGGCCGTCAGAATATACAGAACAACAGAGCAGTCGACCGAAGCCACCGTGGAAGCAGCGCTGGCAGCCGAACGGCAGCATTTTTTTGATCTGACGAATGAGGTACCCCTCAGGCTGGCACTGATCGGGCTCCCCTCCGGGGCGTACTGTGCATCGCTCGTTCTCCCGCATATGGCCGCAGACGGTTTCTCGGTCGGAGTTCTCAAGCGTGATCTCCAAGAAATCATCGAGTGCAAGGCGGATTTCGAAGCCGATCAACAGCAGCACGCTGCGGAGGCAGCCCGGCTGCAACCTTTTGAAATCGCGGCAAACGAACGATCCGAATCGGGGCAGGCTGAGAACGAGCGCTCACTGAGGTACTGGTGGAAAGTGCTTGCTGACTCGCCCCGTACCGTCTTTCCATGGGGGCGCGGCATCAACGGTTCCAAGCCGGAAATACAAGTTGTCCTTAAATCGCGAGCTGTGATTCTCGCTGCGTGTGAACTCGCCTACCGATACGAAGCAAGAATGCCAAGCGTCGGCCTGGCAGCGATCTCGTCGGTTCTGGGTGCCATTTCCCAGGACTCGCGTGTCATGTATCAGGTGACTTGCAGCAATCGAGGATTCGGACCGATCCGGAATTCGGTCGGATGCATAGCGCAGGGTGGCCTGTTCTTTGTGGACACCGATACCCGGACCTTCTCCCAACTCGTCACCCGAGCAGGCAGGGCAGAACTGATGGCCTACTCCTCCGCCCGCTATGATTCCGTGTTGCGCAACACGGTGGTCGATGAGGTCGGTCTGCAACGAGGAGTCCGGTTTGACCTGCACACCATCGTGAGCGACCAGCTGTTCGCGGAGCGCCGGCTTGCAGCCCCTCAAGGGCCGTACAGTCCCGCCTCCATGGATGAGGCTCTGCGGGCGACCCGGATCGAATGCAGGGCCTCAGATTTTGTTGCTTCGGAGCGGTTCTTTCTCCATATGGAATACCGAAACGGTGAGGCTCACCTCACCGCCAGAGCTGATCCCGAGACGTTTACCGAGCATCTCGTCAGCGACCTGTTGCAGGGCATTGAATCCGTACTTGTCGGCGCATGCCGGGAGGATGTGTCCCCGTATGAGCTGGCGCGAGAGGCAGGATTGCGGCCCGTAGGGAAGAAAGGATCCCAATGGGTGCACACGGATACAGGGTGGGTGGATCTTTCGTCCGTCTCCGAACTGGTGGAACGCACTGGGCTCGCCAAAGCACTGTCCGTCCAACACGGAAACGAGGACGGAGTGGTAGCACATCTCGAATTCAAGGGCGCCGGTATCGGCGTGGAGGAACTGCACAGGAAAATGATGAGCCTTCTTTCCGACCGTCCCTCGGCGGTGGCTCCTGCACGATACGTCGTCGAGACGCTCAATTGAATTCTGCCAGTGCACGTTCGAGCTGCCCGGAACGGTACCTGTCAAGTGGAGTAGTAGGCAATGCAGCCAGAACTCAGCGTGATCATCCCCTTCTACTGCGTCGAGCGCTACTTCGGTGAGTGTCTTGAGTCGGTGGCCGGGCAGACTCTGCGCGACCTTCAAGTGATCATGGTGGACGACGGATCCACAGATGGTAGCGGGCACATAGCAGAGAAATACGCCCGTTGCGATCCACGATTTCAGCTCATTCGGCAGCGGAACCGCGGCCTGGGCGCCGCACGGAACACAGGACTGCAGGAGATCAGGGGACGCTACATCGCCTTCGCCGACAGTGACGACATCCTTGCGCCCGATGCCTATGAGCTCCTGGTCGGCGTGCTTGAGGAATCCGGTTCGGACATCTCATGCGGTGGAGTGCAGAGATTCAACCGTGACGGTTTCTACCCGTCCTCCCTTCACGAGGGCATCTTCGATGAGGAGGTCAAAGGAACGCACATCACTCGGCAGACCAAGCTACTCGGAGACAGAACCGTCTGGAACAAGGTCTACCGGCGCTCATTCTGGGACGATCACGGTCTCATTTTTCCCGAGCATCAACTCGAGGACGCATGTGTCACCGTTCCGGCGCACGTGCTCGCCACATCGGTCGACATCGTCACCGGTCCGGTGTACTTCTGGCGCCACCGTGATGACGGGCCTCCCTCCATCACCCAGCGACTCTTCGATCTCGACATCATCGAAGGACGAATGAGTCAGGTGACCACGGTCTCCGAATTCCTCGCCACCCACGATGCCCATCTCAAGGAGATCTACGATCTCGTCGCTCTGGAACATGACATCCTCATCCTGGTGATGGCGTTGCCGCATGTTGCAGACCCTGCCTACCGGCAAAAGCTCATGCGCTACACGAAGGACTTCCTTGCTGGCGTCGATCCGTGCGTCATGGATCAGCTCGGTGAGAACGAGCGTCTCTGTTACCGCATCCTGCAAGAAGGTTCCATGGATGAGATTCTTCGCTTCGTCGAGGAACAGCCGAGGACGGCCTTCCTGTAGCTCTTTGCCGCGACCCCATGAGTAAGCGCACACCGTACGGAGGGACTCCAACACTGTGCGAGCAGAGGTGCGACCATGAGAGTTCTGGTCAGTGGTGGAGCTGGCTACGTGGGTTCCTTCACGGTCCGCAGTTTGCTGTCGGCCGGTCACGAGGTGCTGGTCGTCGACGATTTGAGTACAGGCCGCCGGGAGGCAGTGAGCGGCGTTCCGTTGGAGCTCGGCGACATACGCGACGAGCTCAGGCTGGAGAGTGTTTTCGCCAACTTCCGTCCCCATGCCGTCATGCACTTCGCCGGGCTGAAGTCATCGGAGGAGTCGATGACTGAAATCGGCAGGTATATGGATGTCAACGTCCGAGGGCTCACCACGGTACTGGAATGCTCCCGCCGCCATGGTGTCAGGCTCTTCGTGTTCTCCTCCTCCTGCTCGGTGTACGGTACGCCCGGCTGTGTGCCGGTGACGGAGGACGTTTCGGCTGCGCCGGAGAGCCCTTATGGGGAGTCGAAATCCATGGGGGAGCACCTGGTGCAGTGGTACGGTCGGCTGGCGAACATACGTTTCGCCAATCTGCGCTATTTCAATGCCGCCGGTGCCGCTGCCGACGGGTCGCACGGCGCCTATGTCCCCGCAAGCGTTCGTGAGATCTTCCCGATGGTGATCCGTGCATGCCTGGGAATGGTCGACGGCATCCGGATCCTGGGCAGTGACTTCCCCACGTCGGACGGCACAGCCGTGCGTGACTACATACATGTCGAAGATCTGGCAAAGGCGCATCTGCGCGTCCTGGAGGGGCTGGACGATTCCGATGTGTCGGGCAGTTACAACGTGGGATGCGGTACCGGCGTCAGTGTGCAGGAAGTGGTGCAAACTGTGCGGATGGTCTCAGGTCGTAGGCCACCGGTTTCCTTCGGTGCGAGGAGGCCGGGCGATCCCGCAGGCCTGTGGGCGGACACCACGCGAATCAAGGAAGCATTCGGGTGGGAGCCCGTGCACGACTTGGCGGCCATAGCCGAAACCGCATGGAGATGGCACCGGGACAATCCCTCCACGCTTGGCCCCGATTCCTCATCGCTGTCAGGTCGTTGATCCACGGGGCCCGTGGCCTCGCCGTTATCCGGACAGGCATCAGCCCGCCGGCCCTTCAGGCAAGACGCACTGTCCGGTCCAGCAGTGTCAGCGCGCCACTGACCACAAGCAGACGATCATTCGCGTAGTTCAGGCTCGCGGAGCGCAGATCACGAAGGTGACGCTCCAGCGGGAGCGGGGACTGCCGGTTGTAACCGACGCGCAGTCCGGCCAGCTGGACCATACGGTCGACCGCACGAAAGGTCAGTTCCGCGGCGGTGACCTTGAGCGTGTTGAGGTGGATCTGCACCGGCGTGGCCCCCAGGGACTCTCCAGCCGCACGTAGCTCCATCACCTCGTCGCGCACGCGGTGCAGATAGGCACTGACCAGCTCAAGGTCCATGCGTATGCGGGCCAAACGCTCGCTGACGAGCTCGGACCGGACATCCATGGTGCTTGGCCGGCCGGGCGACCTGATCAGCTCCACCAGCCCACCCAGAGCGGCCCGCGCCGCCCCAAGCCAGCAAGCGGCCCAGGCCAGATGGCCGATCGGCGCCATACTCTCGACGGCGATGCGCTGGAAACCGCCGGGCTCACCGACCGTTTGAGAGGCCGGTACGCTCCCCTGGAGTTCGAAGCCGAGACTCTCCGTGCCCCGCATTCCGAGGGTGTCCCACTCCCCGCGAGCGGTGATGTCGAGCTGGTCGCGGTCGGCGTACACCAGGGTGACCTGGTTCGCCGGGGCTTCGGGGGACGCGCGCATCGTGATCAGAAAGCCGTCGGCGTGCTGGCCTCCCGTGACGACAGGCGCGGCGCGATGCAGCGTGAGGGTGTCCACTTCGTGCTGGAGCGCCGCCTCGCTCGTGAGCAGGTGCCCACCCTTGCCGGGCTCCGAGGTGACCGATGCCAGATAGACTTCCCCTCCAGCGATGCGGGGCAACAATTGCCTCTTGAGCTCGGACGAGGCGAACCGCACCACAGCATCCGACTGCTGGCAGTGCATGGCCCAGATCATCGCCGTCGAGAGGCAGCCACCGGCGAGCTGCCCGGCGATCTGAACGAGACCGTCTAGGTCCGCGCCGAGGCCTCCGTACTCCTCAGGCACCAGAAGGCCCAGAAGCCCGCTCTCGCGGAGCGCTTGGAGCCCTGCCTCCGGAAAAGCTGCGTTCCTGTCGGTGCTGAGGCTTTCCTCCTTGAGGATGGGCAGCAATTTTTCCGCCGTCTCGGCAAGGGAAGTGCGGGTCACTTCTTCGACTCCTGCCGATAGTCCGCCTGTTCACTGTCGCGCATGCCGATGGATGGGGCGAGCGGCACGCGGCGCAGCTCGATCCGCGACACGTCCACTGGTTCTCCTGCGTCCAGGACGACTTCTGCCGCCACGGGGCGGCTCAGGAATCCGATGAGGCTGGCGGTGAGCCCGTACGCGCCCACATTGGGAACAGTGAGCAATCCGTCCTTGCCGAACTGCGAAAGACCGGTGTCACGAGCGAGCACGTCGGCTGGCGTACACAGTGGTCCCACCAGGTCGACCCGGCCTTCCGGCAACTCGTCCACGCAGGGCCCTGGTTGAACGGCCGTCGCGGACGCCCTCATAGGCAGCATCCGGCCCAGGCCTGAGAGCCCCCCGAGGTGGTTGATCCCGGTGTCGAGTACCACGTAGGTCTGATCGCGGCTCCGCTTGATGTCGCTGACAGTGCAGACGAGCCGTCCGCAGGTGCCGACAAGATGACGACCGGACTCGAACGCGACGGCGATGTCACCTGTTCGCCAGCCGGGAAGGTGCTCGTCGAGCGCGCTCTCGAGCGGCTCTCGCAACGCCGAGTAGTCGGGGAGCTTGCCCTCAGTGGCATAGGGAGCGGCGAATCCGCCGCCCAGGTCCAGACAGGTGAGGGGCAGCCCGCTGCCGCTGTGGACTCTCGCAGCCTCGGTGATACTGGCGAGCAGGGAGGCGAGGAGCCCATTCTCGTCCCGCGCATTGCTTACGGCGAAGAAGTGCATCCCGATGACGTGCGCGCCGGGCAGCGCCTTGAAGAGTCCCGCGTTGGCCGTCACGGCCGAGGAGTCCGTGCCGAACTGCGAGGCGGTTCCTGTCATCCGCAGACCGCTTGCCCCGTGCAACTCACTCGCGTTGATCCGGAGCAGGCATTCCGCTGTCACTCCTGCCTTCATCGCCCCCGCGGCGACCCGCCTGTAGTCGCCCTCGGACTCGACGGAGAAGCGGGTTACGCCCGCGCGAAGGGCGTTCTCGATCTCTGCCGGGGTCTTGCCGGGGCCCGTGTAGAGGCATTCGGCGCCCGTGAAACCGGCCACGAGTGCGGCTGTCAGTTCCCCCTGGGAGCTGATCTCGGCCTGGCACCCGGCGAGCCGCAGTGCCCTGGCTATCAGAGGGTGCGGGTTGGCCTTCAGGGAGTAGTAGAGCGTCGACGGTCGCGGGAGGGCCCGCCGCAACGAGTTCGCCGCGGCTTCGACCTCCCTGAGCTCGTACACGTACAGGGGACTGCCGTAGGCGTCGACGAGGTCGGTGATGTCTTCGCTGTTCACGGGGTCTCGTTCTCCCACTCGTCCAGCAGCCCCCGCGCCACCTTGCCGTTCGCCGTGAGGGGCAGGGCCTCGATCACACGGCACATGCCGGGGACCTTGGCCGGATCGAGTAACTTGCCCAGTCCGGTCAGGGCTTCCTCCGGTGTGATGTCTCCGACGACGTACAGCACCGCGTCACGGCGGTCCGAGGGCGGCAGTACCGCCGCCTCGTGTACACCGCTCACAGAGCGCGCCGCTGATTCGATTTCCACTACTGAGGTACGGGTACCGCGGCGTTTGAAGACGTGGTCGCGGCGCCCGCTGAAGTAGAGATAGCCCGCCGAGTCCAGATGGCCGAAGTCACCGGTGTACAGCACTCGTTCACCGTCGGACGGGTCGACCCTGAAGGCACGTCTGGACAGTTCGGGGGAGCGCCAGTAGCCGGCCATCAGGTGCGGGCCCCGTATGGTGATCTCTCCGACATGCCCGGGAGGGAGGGTTCGCCCGGCCCCGTCCACGACCCTCACGGACGTACCCGCGAGGGCGCGTCCCACCGAGTCGGGTCGGGTTAGATCACCGTCGGGCTCCATGATCGTTATTCGTTTGCACTCCGTGGTGCCGAACATCAGCTGCACCGCGGCGCCCGGAAACCGTTCACGCAGCTGCTCGACGGTGCTCTTTGAAAGGTGCTCGCCCGTGTTCGTGAACAGCCGGACCCGGGTAGGAGCGCGATCCCTGCTGACGAGCTTGAGCAGCATGGTTCCGAGCGACGGCACGATGGGCACCACCGTCGCCCCATTCTTCCTGATGTCAGAGAGCAGCCGCATGTCACCGGAGGAGTCCGTGAGCACCAGTTCGCAGCCGGCAAAGATGCTGAGGAAGACCTGATAGAGGCCGTAGTCGAAGGAGAGCGGCAGCCGACAGAAGACGACGTCGTCCCTTGTGTAGCCAATCCGGTCGGCGACCGCGGAAACGGCGAAGCATACCGCGGCGTGCGGACACGCGACCGCTTTCGGCTGGGCCGTACTGCCCGACGTGTAAAGCAACAGAGCCAGGTCGTCGGGTGAACGCTCCGACGCGAGGAAGTCGTCCAGGCCGGGATCGGCCGACTCGGCGGCTCGCCCGACCTCGGCAAGGGAACTGACGGGCAAGATCTCCGACGCCCAGCCCAACTGCTCGTGGTCGTCGCTGACGAACAGCGTGGGTTCTGCGTCCCTCAGGACGTGCTCCAGCTGGTAGCGCCGCACGGCCGTGCTTACCGGGACGAATGTGGCCCCGATACGAAGGCACCCGTGGAGCAGGGCGAGGAGGGTTCGCTCGGGCGTCGCCCGTACGACGACCCGGTCGCCGGCGGTCACCCCGCGCTCGTGCAACCACGCCGCCGTCGCGTGGGAGGCGCGTACGAGTTCCGCGTATGTCCAGCGGCCCTTCCGGTCGCGTACCGCGGGGGCGGCCGGGTGGTCGGCCGCGGCACGGGCAAGAAGCCGGTCCACGAATTCCGGGTGGTCATACGGCTCATGCCCCGCATGGTCTGGTATCAAGCTGGACTGGGGAGGCGTCACCATGACATCCAATCTCTGGCATGTTGGCGAGGGGACCAACCGAATCCCGCTCTCTGAAGTCTGCGGACACTCGCTCACGCAGACACAGGCGAGGGCAAGATTGGCCGACAGTGGCCAACTTGAGGGCTCGCGTTGATCGGCACCGAATTCACCGGGGAATATTCGGAGTTAATGAGATCGGCGTCTCATATCAGACCGCGCCGCGCAGCCCAGACGGCTGCCTCGATCGGGGTGCGAACGCCGATCTCGTCGCAGACGGCCCGTATGCGGCGCCGAAGTGTCCGACCGGATGTGCAGAGGATTCGAGCAATCGTTTCCGCTGGATGTCCCTCCGCCAGTAGGAGAAGCAGACGGATATCTTCGATCGTGAGCTCCTCGGAGCGCGGCCGACTGGCGAAGGGCACCATGCGAGGGGAGTCGACCTCATGGTTTTCAGCGGTCAGGCGTTCGCCGCTGTCCAGGCCCTTCTGTATGGACAATGTGGTCATGTCAGTGGCGACCTCCGTGGCATGCTGCTCGGCTGTATGGCAGCTGAACGTGAGAGAAGATTGTTTCGACATCAAACCGAAGGCGTCGATCGGCCTTTCTCGTGAACGGTGAACATGGTCGCACCGCATCAGACCGCCAGCCTCCGGAACCGGCTGCCGTGGAACACCAATGGCTCCCGGTCAGGCTCGACCTTCAGACCGTGGATCTTGAGCAGGACAATCGTGTGATCGCCTCCGGGAAGTTCGGAGTAGGGTGAACAAGCAAGCCAGAGGCTTGCGTTGTGTATGTAAACGCTGCCGTCGTCGTCGGCTTCCCAGTCAATGCCCGCGAACCGGTTCCCTTTCTTGTCTGCCAGCGAACGGCAGATCCCGTCCTGTCCTTCGGCCAGCACGCTCAGGCCCAGGCGATGCCGTTCACGCAATCTCGGCCAGGTCGTCGAAGTGTCCTGGATGCAGACGAGCACCAAGGGCGGCGCTAGGGAGACCGGGGTGAACGTGCTCGCAGCCATGCCTACCGGTGTCCTCGAGTCGGATGCGCACATGGCGGTCACACCGGAAGGGAAACAGCTGAACGCCCTGCGCAGCAACAAAGGATCCGTCGGTTCTGTGCTGAGTGGACTCATCGCGCGCCTTCGGTGGTTTCCTGCCCCGACGGGACCGCTCCAGGCTTCCGCCTCGCCCCGTGATGGCCGGCCTCGCGCCCCTCCGAGCGGGACGGCCTACGGGGCTCGTGATGCGCGATCGCGTGCCGGTCTGCGGGGAGTTGCCGAAAGAGGCCGGGGCTCATGGTCGGCGACCGGCGTGGAACGCCGTCCACCCAGGAGGTACGCGGATCTCGGCCTCCAGACATGCGCTTCATGAGCAGGCCTGGACCACTGGCCTCATCGTCTGCGCCATCAGTCTTCGTCCCAACTGTCCAAAGTCGAAAGAAATGTCTTGCGGACAAACTCGAACGACGACCTCCGCCCGGATATCAGCTGAGTGAAACGATCGTACTGGCGCTCCGCCTTCGGATCCTCAAAGTGCCAGTATTCCGTGGGCCAATCTCCGCTCAACAGCCCGCGTGCCTTGTAGTCGGCATACAACGGCGTGCCCGGATATGCGATGATCTTTGTCCAGTACATATTCGGCGCAGGCGTCTTACAAATCTCGATCAAGTGATCAGTCATCAGGAGCTCGCGTTTGGTGACGCGCGGATGATAGGTCAGCACGCCGGGCACGACATCCAAACTCAGGTCATGAAGCAGCTGGAGCTTTTTTCGGATGACATCGAGCTGGGAATCGCTCTTGCGATCGTAGACCTTCCCGTAGTTCTGCAGCTGATCATCATCGGCGGTCTCAACACCGATAAATACCTTCACCAGGCCGGCTTGTACTAGAAGAGAAAATAGAGAAGCATCGATGGAATCGATTCGGCAGTCCACCATGAAAGAGACGGAAAGCTGCCTCCTGATCATCTCCGTAGCGAACTCTTCGGCCCTTCGTTGAGAATGCACCTGGTTCAAGAGGAAAAGGTCATCACTGATCGTGACGAAGTTCACGCCGTGATCGCGGTGGAGCATCGATATTTCGTCGACCACGTTGGTAATGGACTTCGTTCGGTAGGAGTCGCTGCCGTGCTGAATCGCCGACTTGCTCCCCGTGGTGCAAAATGTGCACCTGAACGGGCATCCTCGGGAACTGAAGACTGCAGCACCCATCCCCAGGGCGCGGACCGCCGGAAGATCATCACGGGACGGCCACGGAAGTTCGTCAAGATTCAGTGCCGGCACGTTTCTATGCCGTACAGGCGCTGAACCCACATCGTCGCGACTGAACATGGAGGGGCATCCAGCCAACGACTCCCCGTTTAATACTCGCCGGGCCAGTTCAGTGAATGCCGCCTCGCCGTCACCTGTACAGGCAAAATCAAACGCGTCCGACCGCGCGAGGACATCTCGCCAGCTGAGAGTGGCCAGATCGTGTCCGAGTACCGTCAGTACTTTCGACCATCTCCTCTTCGCCCGGAGCGCCAGCTCCATGCTCTCTTCGTACATTTCGGCAGTGCCGGTGAATCCTATGAGGAGCGGATCACCGTTCTTCTTGGCCGACTCCAGAATTGTATGCCAGGTCTGCTCGATCGACGCGTGCCGCGCGGTTTGAGCATTGATGGTCGTGACGTCAATTCCCCGGGACGCCGCATAGGCCTTGATTGACATTATTGCGAGGTTCTCTGCGGGAAAGCTCCAGGCGCCAGAACCTAGGTACCGTTTCTGTACGTCGAAATAAGCGCCACGCTCGTGCTTCTCGAGATAACGGTTCCTCCACAGGGCTGGAGGGGCGATTAGCAAGATACTCATCTTAAATCCCATCCTTGGACGGTAAGCGATCGGGTGAACCCGAGACGAGATGCTGTCTGCTTCTCAGCAGTTGGAGGCGGGCCCTGAAGGGTTGTCACACCGAGCGTGGCACGCGCGCTACTCCCGTTGTCTCCTCCATTCAGCCAGCCAACGTGGGGGAGCACTTGCCAGATCGACAACGTCCGGACTCAACTTCACGCTGCTCCTTCGTCCGATCGGAGCCGCCCCGACCTTGTTGTATGCCTCGCCGGCCACTTTTGCGATGCTCGACCACGAATAGGACCGTTCAACCACCGCTCTGCCGGAGGCGCCGAGGTCAAGCCGCCTGGCCGGATCTTTCAGTAGTTCCAGGAGCTCGCGGGCCATGTTCTGCATCTGATCATCCGTCACGACGGCAAATCGTTCCGGTTCGGGGATTCCAACAAATGCATTGGGCGGTCCGATGATGGGCAACGACGCGGCCATGTACTCGAGGACCTTCAATTTCATCCCCCCGCCGCTTGCCAAGGGTGCGAGGCCTACCTCGGCTTTGTGGAGAACATCTCCGATGCTCGGAACCTGCCCGTGCACGCGCACACCGGGAACGTCATACACCTCCAGATTCGGCGGAATGCGACCGTAAACGTCGACCCACCTTCCCGCTGCTACAAGGTCGCTGGCCAAGGAATTCAGGATGAATTTTAGGGCAACGGCGTTCAGCTCGTAGTAGAAGTTCCCCACAAAGACCGATCCGGCCCGGGTGCGCGGTTCGATCGGCGTCGGGTCGGACAGTTCCACGCCACAGGGCACCATATAGATATCGTTCGCACGGAACGTCGACGCGTACGCCAGGTCTTCCGCTGTTTGAACAAGCACGGCGTCCGCCAAAGATATGGCGGCCGCCTGCAACTGGTGGCGCTGCTCACAAGTTCGCTCGTCGTCGCCAAGAGCAATGTGAAGCTGATGCTCATTGTCAAACATGTCATACACCAGACGGCAGTTCACTCGCTCAGCGAGCGTCCTGCCGTAACGGACGACCAGCGGAGTCGAGGACATCACGACCACGTCGGGGCGTAGGCCGGCGATGAGTCCGCAGAATTCTTCAGACGCTGAATAGACGTCGTCTGGACCAACGTACTCGACTTTTATGGGCCAGTCACCGCTCGGTTTCGACGCGGGGTTCAGATCGCAGAGGACGAGGGTGACCTCGCAACCTTGGTTCGGCAGGTGACGATTTAGTCCGATCGTACGGGCGGCTCCCCCGGTAACAGGAATGGATCCGCTGAAGCCGGCGGTCTCAAAGATGGCAACGACCCTGAGATCCCTCCGCAAGTCATGCACCTCTCTTCACTGAGTCCCTGCGACTGGCCATTCCGTCAACGAGCTTCTCCCGGCAGGCGGGCCGACTCCGAGGTGCTCGATGAACCCTTGCGATCCTCCTGGTCCAGGCCATTGGCTCGACATCAACCAGCTGGCGCCCTTCTCTTTGGCGGTTAAAATTACCTAGTTTTCGCAAGAAATTTAGCGCCCCTTTGCGTATGGCATCAATCGCACCGAGCAGGGTGCGCGTTCCTGTGTGGACTTGCATGCTCTTGTTTGTATAGCGTTTCGAAACGATTCACCGTCGGTTTCCCAGTCTAGGGGCCATTCGAAAGAAAGTGGACAAAGCGGACAATTTAGGGAGGAAGCGAGTGAACGGTTCTGTTTCGGGGGATTCTTCCGTTTTAACTAGAAGGGTTGGGCTCGGTATACCGGCAGGCCTTCCCTTCGAGGAATGGCACAGAGTCGGCCAGAATCTCTTTCTCATCGCTGATTCTTCAGCATGGTGGCTGGGAGACTGGCTCGTTTACGGAGAGAAGTCATATCCGCAGCGTTATCGGCGGGCGATCGACGAGGCAAGGCTGGACTATCAGACTCTGCGGAACTACGCCTGGGTGGCCCGCAATGTCGCCTTGTCCCGCCGGCGGGACAAGCTGAGCTTCCAGCACCACGCCGAGGTGGCCAGTCTGCACCCGCGTGACCAGGAACTCTGGTTGCAGCGTGCCGAAAGACTCGGCTGGTCACGCAACAAGCTCCGCAAGGCCATCCGCGAGAGCCGAGGTGGCGTTCCCGAACCTGCCTCCCCGGTCCGGATAGTGCTGAATCTGCCCGCCGATCGCGAGAGCCTGTGGCGTGAAGCCGCCGAATGCTCGGGTGCGAGCCTGCAGGACTGGATTCAACAGGTCCTGGACGGTGCGGCTCGCTCAACGGTGACGGGTGAGGAAGAGGTCGACGCCGTCGTCGCGGCGGTCGGCGACGGCCGTGTGCTGGCGATGGCGGACGGCTGATTGGACAGGTGGTGATACCGGCCCGTGCAGGTGGCATCCGCCGCGCCGCCTGCCTCGCCGGCCATCCCTGGTCTCATGAGGGCCGGCCGGTGAATCCGGGCCTGAAGGAAACGGGTGGTTGCCGCGGCATTCGGTCGCGCTGATCCATGACCACAGTGATCGTCCGGTGAAACGGGCATACCTGCCGCTCGGCAGGGCTACTGTTCCACCTGCCGTCTGCAGGGCTCTCCGGCCTCCACCGCCGGCTGATCCACCTGTGGCACACGCGGCGCACCGCTGTCGGCGACGTCGAGGCCCGGGATCCGTCCGTTCGTCAAATCAGCGCGACTGCGGGCGAACGAGGAGAAGAGCGGCTGTTCTTTTCTGTGTCCCCGCGCAAGGAAGCCCCACGAGGACGCGCCCTTCGGCGGCTCGGGCCTGAGCCGAATGAGTGGCTGGAACCGCTGTTGGACGGCCCATTCGATGCCGGCTCTTCCAGTACGCCCCGGGCACGGACCCCGTGGCCCATGCAGCGTTGCTGCACGAGGAGGCGGTGAGTTCGCGGGTGGAACGTTCGCCGGCCAAGTGAACGTCAGCGATCAAGGAGTGAGGCTGAGTGAGTAACGTGCGCCGGGCGCTGGTCACGGGCGGGGCGGGATTCGTTGGATCGCACCTGTGCGAGCATCTGCTGTCCGAGGGGCTGGACGTCGTATGCGTCGACAACTTCTGCACTGGTCGAAAGGAGAATCTTCGACAGGCTTTGAAGTCGCCCCGCTTTCAGCTCGTCACCGCGGACGTGACCGAGCTGCCCGCCATTGAAGGACCTCTGGACTGGGTGTTCCATCTGGCATCCCCTGCCTCGCCGGTTGATTACCACCGGCTTCCTCTGGAAACACTGCGCACTGGTTCCCGCGGTACGGAGAATGTGCTGATCTGCGCTGTCGAGAAGCAGGCCCGATTCCTGCTCGCGTCCACCTCCGAGGTGTACGGCGATCCGTTGCAGCACCCACAACGCGAGGACTATTTCGGCAACGTGGACCCCATCGGTCCCCGGGCGGTGTACGACGAGGCCAAGCGCTACGCCGAGGCCGCGACCATGGCCTACCGGCGCAGCCGGGGCGCGAACACCACCATCGCCCGCATCTTCAATACTTATGGGCCACGCATGCGCGAGTTGGACGGCCGAGTCGTCCCAACCTTCATCTCGCAGGCCCTGGCCGGCATGCCCTTCACCATCAACGGATCCGGCACCCAGACCAGGTCCTTGTGCTACGTGACCGACCTGGTGACGGGCCTGGTCGCGCTGATGGTCAGCGACACGCCGGGACCTGTCAACCTCGGCAACCCGTACGAGCTCACGGTGTTGGAGATCGCGAAGCGGATCGCCGCCGCGGCAAGGGCGGAGCCCGAGGTCGTCCACCGGCCGCTGCCCATGGGCGACCCTCTCGTGCGGCAGCCGGACATCGGCCGCGCCCAGAAACTACTGGGATGGACCCCCGAGGTCCCGGTCGACGAGGGGCTGGGGCTGACAGTGGAGTGGTACCGGACGCGGGGGAGTCGGTCCTGTTGACCGACCGAGCCGCTCCGGAGAGTGCTCGTGATCGGCCAGTCGCCTCTCCGTCAACTTGGTTCGGTACTTCTATTGCTTCGCAATCCGACATTCGGACAGGTTTCAGGGCCACTTGTCTCCCTCCGTACCGGAAGGGACCTACACCGGGAGAATCCACTGACAAGGCGTGCGTTGATTTCCGGAATTACCGGTCAGGACGGCACCTATCTCGCTGAACACTTGGTCGAGGAGGGCTACGAGGTCTGGGGGATCGTGCGTGGACACGACGACACGCGTGCAGCCAGACTCCGGCACTTGGTGAGCGATGTCAGGCTGATACGGGGGGACCTGCTCGATCAGACCAGTCTGATATCCGCCGTCGATCAAGTCCAACCCGACGAGGTCTACAACCTGGGGGCCATTTCCTTCGTTCCTCTGTCATGGCAGCAGTCCGGCATCACTTCCGAAGTCACCGGACTAGGGGTGATGCGAATGCTGGAAGCGATCCGCATCGTCAGCGGAATCAGTGCCTCCCGTACCGCGCAGCTCGGTAGCCAGATCCGCTTCTACCAAGCGTCGTCCTCCGAGATGTTCGGCAAGGTACGAGAGACACCGCAGAACGAGCAGACGCCTTTCCATCCACGCAGTCCGTATGGGGTCGCAAAGTCCTACGGGCACTACACCACGCAGAACTACCGCGAGTCGTACGGAATGTATGCGGTATCCGGAATCCTGTTCAATCACGAGTCACCGAGGCGCGGGCCGGAGTTCGTCACACGCAAGGTGTCCCTCGGAGTCGCCCGGATCAAGCTCGGTCTCAGCGAAACGCTTAGGCTGGGAAATCTGGACGCACGGCGCGACTGGGGCTACGCCGGCGACTACGTCAAAGCCATGCGCCAGATGATGGCCCAGCCGGTGCCCTCCGACTTCGTGGTGGGCACGGGAATCATGTCCTCGGTGCGGACTCTCGTTGAGCACGCCTTCAGTCACGCGGGTTTGGACTGGCGGGGGCATGTGGTCATCGACCCGTCGCTGGTGCGGCCGGCCGAAGTCGACCTGCTGTGCGCAGATCCCAAGCGAGCCCGGGCACAGCTCGGCTGGGAACCGGTGGTGTCCTTCGAGGAGCTGGTGCGCATGATGGTCGACGCGGACTTGGCCCAACTCTCCGGCAGGAGCTCGCCCATCGACTCACCCGTTGCGGAGCACTTCTAGTTCGTCGGTGCCGTCAGGTCGAGGACGTGTATGCCACCGGCCGAGGAAGTGTTCACTACGCCGAGACCCGGTCCGCCCGGCACGGCAGCGCCCCAAAGGTACGGGGACTCACCTGTTCCTTGGACATGTACGGCATCGACACAGCATTGGAGTGGACTCTTGAGTCGTACGGGTTCAACGGATCGGCCAGAACATGCTGGTTGGCCAGACGTCTACCTCTCGTCGGTGGCGTTCGAGCTGGGTGCACGGGTGGGCATCGATGAACTCGACGACCCCGCGATCAGGAAGAGCCTCACAGCGCTCCGCGACGAGGGAATCCAACACTGTCGGTTGAGTACGGAGCCGGCCTCCCGGCTGGCAGCTCTCTCTTCAGCGAGATCGATAGCCGCGGCCGGTTCAGGTGAGCCGACTGCCGCCGTCTACTGCGCCGAATCCCCCGGTACCGCCTCGTTCTGCCACGATGTCTGGGACTTTCTGGTGGCTATGGGCCGGCCCACTCTTCCGACGGTGACGGTGGGGGGCAACGCCTGCGGCAACCTCCCGCCGGCACTGCGTATCGCGCGAAACACCATCCTCACCGAGAGGGGATCTTCAGTACTCCTCGTCACGACGAACAAACGTGGCCAGGCGACGCGTTTCATCGAGGACGGTCAGACAGTGATAAGTGACGGTGCCGCTTCCTGCCTCGTGAGCGCGCACCTGATGGGGAGCGGCTTCCGAGTGCTCGGGGTGTCGGATGCGGTACGTGCCGATTTCCCGCAGTCCGGATCTTCGCTCACCAGAATGAGTTCCGTCGTCAAGGGAGTCGCCCGCGCGGTCGAGGGTTTGTCGCACGTGTCGGGAGTGGGCGGTCAGGAATACGACCTGTTGATCACCGGGAACTACGGAACCTCCGTGCGGTATCTCTTCGCCACGGCGGCGGGGATGGATGTCAACTCCGTCTACGCGCCGCAGGTGGCCGACATCGGACACTGCTTCGCCGGCGATCTGCTGATCAGCCTCGCGCATGCCGAGGCGTCCGGCGTGCTGAAGCACGGCGCACGGGTTCTGCTCCTAGGCACTAGCCCGCGGTCCTGGACATGCGCCGCATTGGAGTATGTGCGCGCCGAAACCGAATGAGCCGCACCAAGCCAGGGCCTCTTTCTTCGCTTGCCACACCAGGGAGGCAGGCTCGCCCACGTGACCGGCCAAGAACAGTATGAGAAGCAGACGCCATATGCCTTGTCACGGCGGGACAAACCGGCTCGACGCGAGAAGCTACTTACCTCACTTCAACGGTCGAAAAGTTAAAGAACGAGTTAGCCTCGTTCGGAACCTTGTGGTCACTAGATTCAACGTGTAACACTCTTGCATCGTAAGCGCTTTCGACACTTCATGCGAAGGCGACTTCCACTCCCCACTCCGGATGGAAAAAACCAAGTCACAGATTTCGACATCTCCAAGGATCAGATGACAATCGAAACAGGTCCGCCGGGTAGCTCTAAGGCTGAAAATGTCGTGCTTACAGGTCGACAATCGCTGCCACCCATAGAATTCGATCGCGCAGCGGGCAGCTGGCTGTACGACACGAATGGCAAGAAATATCTGGACGCCTCGAGCGGATCGATATGCGTGAACATTGGGCACGCCCACCCACATATCGTCTACGCGATGCAGTCTCAGCTCGCCAAAGGCGCGTACACGACCGCGACGATGGCTCGGTCGGCCGAGATGGACCGCTT
Source organism: Streptomyces hokutonensis (assembly GCF_000376565.1). Classification (GTDB taxonomy): domain Bacteria; phylum Actinomycetota; class Actinomycetes; order Streptomycetales; family Streptomycetaceae; genus Streptomyces; species Streptomyces hokutonensis. The sequence continues at coordinate 341,901 of NZ_BARG01000018.1, forward strand.
GGGTGCGAGGCTGACAGCAGTTGTTGGCCGCCCGGACGACAAAGTGATCCTCACTACGACGGGCACGTCTGCCATTGAGCTCGCCATTTCGCTCGCACGCATGGCCCAGAGAGCGCGCGGGCAGAGCAAGCGCAACAAGATCCTGACCGCGTCGCTCGGCTACCACGGCAACAGCGCACTCACGCTGGGACTTTCCGGGCACCGACGCAGACGCCCTTCGGCGGCCGATGCAATGGGATTGGCTCCATCGTTCGATCCGCCATATCCCGGACAGCATCCGGCCTGTGACGGAGGGCGATGCACCGCCGACTGCGCGGACGATGTCGCGCGAGCGATCCGTGCTGCAGCCCCGGAGACTGTGGCGGCAGTACTGATAGAACCCATCAACGGTGCGACCGGCGGTGCCTATGTCCCACCGCCGGGCTATCACGCACGATTGAAGGAGATCTGTCAGGAACTGGGTGTGCTCCTGCTCCATGACGAGATACTGACCGGACTCGGCCGCACCGGTCTTCCGATGTCCTCGCACCACTGGCCGAACGCCCAGTCGGACATCGTCGTCGTCTCCAAGGGACTGAACGGCGGTTACACGTCGCTGGCCGCGACAGTGATCTCACCGGAGGTCGCCGATGACATCGCTCGGTCCGGACGTTCTCTGCCGCTTCTCGGGACAATGTCCGGGACGCCTCTGCAGGTGGCCGTCGGAAACGCGGTGCTCGATGTCCTCCACGAACTCGGAGCAGTCGCATCCGACACAACGCGGGGGGACCACGTCGTCGGCGCGATACGGCGAGCCACCGCCGACCTCCCAGTCGTTGTGGATGTACGCGGAAGGGGATATCTTCACGGAATCGAAGTAGCCGACAACTGGCAGTTGGATCTGCTGCGTATCGGCCGAGAAAAGGGTTTGATCCTCTATCCGTTCAACGGTTACAGGCGCGACGGCGGCGGAGAAGGTGTACTAATCGCTCCACCCCTCAATATTTCAGACGACGAGGTCAGCTTCTTGACCCGTGCATTGAGAACCACGCTCGTCGAGCTCTCTGAACGCAAAGCGGAGGGAGGAGCGTCGCTGTGCTTATAGTCGACGGTATGTCAGGTGCTGGGAAAACCACACTACTGGCTCGACTCAAGCGATACCTTCGTGACGACATGTTGCTTCTTGAGCCCCCCAGCGTGCCGACCGGCGTACACGACGAGTCGGCCATGGCAATACGGCTGTTGAATGATGTGCGGGCACGCGTGGATCAGGGTGAGCGCTTCGAGGCGGCTGACCCCAAGAGATTTGCCGCCGCTGACCACGGACAGGTTTGCGTGCTTGGCTACAGATATGCACTCTGGCGAATCAACAGAGGGCCGCGAAGAGACTTCGATGCCGCACTGCGTGAATGCGATCGGTTGAGGCTGTTCGGTGGCGAGCACACAACCCTGATATTACGGTCATCTCGGCGAATGGTGCAGACACGGCTGGCATACACCCGAAAGTCCGACGGCCGCCCTTGGGACGAGCCGGACTTCCTCGAGGCATACGACCATTTCCTGCAAGAGCTCGGCACGTGGACGGAAACCGGCCCACGGACCATTCTCGTGGACGCCCACTCCGAGACCTGGACAGAATTTGTAGCCCAGCCACACGACACGATAGCCGACACGTTGCGCGAAGCTCGGCGCATTCAGGGAATCCTGTCAGCGTGAGCACGAAGAACGTCATCAATGAACCACCGCCAGAGGACGGAGTGAAAATGACGCAGTCATCCACCACCGACATCATCGACGACAGGTCACTGGTGAGTACGTTTCCAACTTTCGCGCATGCGTACCGAGCGGGACTCAGAGACATCCTGGAACGCGGGCACCAGGTGTCTTCGGTGACCGACCCGGACTCGATCGCCTCTGGATTCGGCGCGCAGGACCGGCCCTATTCGGAAATAATAGGGCACAGCTTCCAAGTCGCCGACGCGTCTTCTTCCCTGGCGATCACGTCAGTGATGAAAGTCAACCTCGCGTACTGCTTCGGTCTGCTCGCCTGGTCGTTGGACGCTCGCAATGACATCGAAACGCCGTCCTTCTACCGCAGGGGTGCTGATCAGTTCTCCGACGACCAGCACACACTCAGTGGTGCGTTCGGCCGGCGGTTGCGAACCCTGGGCGGCGGGGACCAGCTGCGAGCAATCATCGACAGGTTGCGAAGCGACCCGAGCAACCGCCGTACGTTCGCACCCATCCTCGAGCCGGTCGACAACTTCCGCCAATCGCGTGAATATCCGTGCGGAGTCGGCATTCAGATGTTCTTGCGCGAAGAAAAGCTCTCATTCGTCGTGGTCATGCGGGCACAGCAGGCGTTGACCGTGCTTCCGTACGACACATTTCTCTTCATGGGGATACAGCAGTACGTTGCTGGGCTCCTCGATGTCGAGTGTGGGCCCTACCATCACTACTCCGGCACATTCCATATCTATGACAACGAGCGCGCGATCGCAGATGAGATCGCAAGCGCCGAGGCGCTACCAGTCGCGCTACCCGCGTTTCCCCGCGGCAAGGACGCTGCCGAAGACGCCGCGCAGGAGCTCATAGACCTCGAGCGACAACTCCGTGAGGCAGCTGGCAAGGGAGATCACCGGCGCGTGGACGCGATCGCCGAAGGCCGTGCCCGTCATCCATACACCGATGTAGCCCGATCCGTACTGGCGAGGCACGCTTACCGGAAGCTCGGGTCTACCGACGTGACCGTGGCCAGCGAGCACGCTTCGGAACGAATGATAGAGCTCTTCAACGCCATTTAGCGACTTGTGACGGTGGCTACCCAGTCTGGTCAAGAGAGCGCCCACATTCGTGTTCGGAGGAAAAGATGCAAGCGGCAGTGAGCGAGGGCATGTCTTCCGCCGTGCAAACAATTCCCGACCTCCTGCGTATGCGAAGCCACGAGATACCCGACTCGGTTGCGCTGATTCAGTCGGACTTGGCAAGCCTCACATACGGTGGCGCACTGCAACGGTCCCGGAACTTCGCCTTCGGGCTGCATGCACTGAACGTGGAGCCGGGTGATTTCATCGGCCTGGTTTTCTCAAACGGGAACTATCTCGATTTTGCGGCGGCCTATTTCGGCACCCAACTCGCAGGATGTACGCCGGTAATCGCGCCTGCCTCGCGTTCATTGAACACCTTGATGTTGCTGGACCAAGTGGATCCAGTGCTCACGATCTACGGCAACGCTCGGGAAGCTGAGTTCCTGGGGCACCGGATACACAAGGCCGAGTTTGTGTCCGCAGTGGAAGAACTCGGCTCAAGAGCCACGAATACGAACCTGCCCAGCAGTGATGAGGACAGGATCGCTCATGTCGTGTTCACGACGGGCACTACGGGTACGAGGCGAGCGGTCTGGGCCACACACCGGAATCTACTCGGCGCCATGGAGATCCACGGCACAACGAAGGCCGTGGGAAGAACCGACGGCGAGGTGCTGATCGGCTCCTTTCCGATCGGTACTAACGCCGCCCTCGCCATGCTGATGAACTGCTTGAGAGAGCAGGCGACCATCGTCTGCATGGATGAGTTCCAGCCGGAAGCCTTCTGTGAGACGGCGAGGAACCTCGCCTGCACCGGGGCAGTCCTGACACCGACCATGGCTCAGTCGCTGAGCCAGCTTGATGTGAGTGTTCTCGACCTGCCCCGATTGAACTTCATCGGACTGAGCGGCAGCGCGACTCCGGCTCCGGTCATCGACTGGCTGGCCGGCGTCCTTCCGAGTGCGGAACTGAAGACCTTCTACTCGTGCACAGAGGCATGGCCTTCAGGCATGAACTCGACGTTCGACAGCTCAGCGCCTCAGGTGCTCGGACCGCGGAACGGGAATGTCCGTGTCGTCGACGAACGAGGCGTGTCTGTCGCTGACGGGGTCTCCGGAGAGATCGAACTCCGGGTCGGTGAAGGGCGTGGCTGGTGCGACCTCGATGTTTCGGAAACTTCATTTGAAGTCTCAAAAAAGCCAGTATGGGTAAGTACGGGTGATGTGGGCTACATCGACGACAGCGGATCGGTCGTGCTCATCGATCGCAGGTCTCGCATCCTGAAGTGTGGTGCGATGAAGATCTCGGCTGCCGAGATCGAGGCGGCTCTTCTCCGTCACCCGGCAGTGTCCGATGCTGTATGCATCGGTGTGCCGCACCCGACACTGGGCAGCCAGGTCGCGGTGGCGTTTGTCATCGATCACGACGTGGCCGCAGTTGAGGTACTCAAAAGGGAACTTCGGGCCGACCTCGCAGCCGGATACTCCGACGTGTTGCTGCAGATGCGAATCATTGAATTCTCGGAGATCCCTCTCCTGCCGGAAGGTAAGATCGACTACAGGTACGTTGAGGACACTGTCGTCAATGGGCGGCCGGCGTACGAGCGCCCGCATGAAGTCGAGCGGCCGATAGCAGATATCTGGCGGCGCGCGTTGGGTCGAGAAGACATCGGTCGACACGACGATTTCTTTGACCTCGGTGGAGACTCCTTGACCGCCTTGAAGGTGAACCGATCGGTGAGTGAGCTGCTCAAAAGCGACATTCCGGTGACCTGCATCTATGAGGCACGCACTCTCGCAGAATTCTCCAAGTTCGTTTTGGGAGATACAGAGGCGTATCCAGTCGGGGGTGTGTAGCGAGAGATGTCATGATGTGTCGATGCGAAATTTGCCAGGGCTATTGCAAGGAGAATCATGTCGCCGCCCCGGATGGCCGGTATCCGATCATTCCAGGTCGTCGCGCGGCCTAATGCCCTATTTATTGGAATGCTGGCCGTTGTTCTTATTCTCAATAGCCTGGTCCCAGCAGGATTTGCAGTATTCATTCAGCAGCTGATCAGTGGGGTCGACCGCGCGCCCATCCAATCGGGATTCGCCGAGGTTGTCGTCCCGTTGATCGTGACCGGAAGTGTGCTGGTCTTCGGGCATATCGCGGAAGGCGTCCACCGAGCGCTCGAATTCCTGGTGCAGACCCGCGTCGACGGCCACCATCGTGCGTCCATCGCCAGGCAGGTCGTAGATGCCCCGCTTGCTCTGGTGGAGGGCGAGCGCGTCCAGCAGTTGCTGCGTGAGGCATGTGCCGATCCGGAGATCGGCCTCGACGTGACACCCGGGGAGGGCATCGTGGCGGCCCTGCGATGGATCGCCGGCCTGGGAGGAGGTGCTGCTTCCTGCGCTGTTGTCGGCTGGTACGTCCCGGCTGTCGCCCCTTTGCTGTTCCTGAGCGCTGTGCTCGGCGTCTACTTGCGCAGCCGCGAATACAGAAAGTTGGTGGAAGCACTGCACTTCGCCGTGGACGAGGAGATGCACGCGAATGTATGGAGGTCGGCGACCGTCGCGGTTGCCGAGGGAAAGGACCTTCGCACGTTCGGCTTCGCGCACTGGATGACGGATCGGATGCAGCGTCACATCGAGGTGGGCAATCGCCCGTACTGGGATTACTTTCAGGGCCTGGTACGTAGGTCCTGGACAAGGCCCGCTCTCGTTTCCATCGGCCTGGTTCCATCCTTCGTCGTGGCGAGTCTCGCGGCCGAGCGCGGTGTGATCTCGATCGCTGCACAGACGGCCGTGCTTCTGTCGGCCTGGTCCGTATTTCAGGCCATCGGTTCAGGCGAAGATCTGTACAGCATCGCGCTGGCCAGAAAGGTACTTTTGTCGACGGACGCGTTGTATCAGGAACTCGACCACAGTTCGGGCGGCGTGGGTCCGCTGTCGGATCGATGGACGCGTGCCCCGTCGGTCGAATTCAAGGATGCTGCGTTTCGCTACGCGCCGGACGGCCCGTGGGTCCTGGACGGCATGAACCTCTCTATCCGTTCGGGGGAGATGCTCGCCATCGTCGGGATCAACGGGGCGGGGAAATCCACGGCTATCAAATTGCTCTCGGGGCTCTACCAGCCGACATCGGGCAGTATCACAGTGGATGGACACGACATCTCCGCCATCGGCGCGGAAGCATGGTCCTCAGCGCTGTCAGTCGTTTTCCAAGACTTCAATCGATACCACCTTTCCTTGGCTGACAACATTTCACTCGGCTACGGTCGCAGAGAAGTTGATCGCGCCAACCTGGAGGCAGCGGCCCGCGAGGCTGGCCTCGACCGGATCATCGGCAAGCTGCCTCTGGGATGGGATACGCCGCTGTCGAGGCAGCGGCCCAACGGCGTTGAGCTCTCCGGTGGCGAGTGGCAGCAGGTCGTCCTGGCTCGTGCCCTGTACGCGATGTTGTGCGGCGCTCAGATTCTCGTGCTGGACGAACCGACGGCCCATCTCGATGTTCGTACCGAGCTTCAACTGTTCGAGCGCCTGATCGGACGACGTACTGGCACCAGCCTCGTGCTGATTTCGCACCGACTCGCGACTGTGCGCAAGGCTGACCGGATTGTCCTCCTGGAGAACGGCAGAGTCTCCGAATCGGGTCCGCATGACGACTTGATGGCGCTGGGCGGCCGGTACGCCGAGATGTTCACCGCCCAGGCTGAACGATTTCAGCAAGTATCCGACGTCGAATCTGATGCAGGTGCATAGTGTGAAATGGTCTTATGGCCGCCTGTGGGCGGAACTTCTGGGAATGTCGTGGCGTTGTCTGCCTGGCGCAACGGCTACGGCGCTTGTCGCACTCGCTGGATCAGTGGTCGTGCTGCCCGTCAGCACCCTGGCCCTGCGCGGCGCCGTCGATTCGGCGGGAGACCATGACGCACATCGTGCTGTGTTTTCCGCCGCGCTCGCGGCGGTGGCGTTTGCCGCGACCGCCTGGTTTCGCCAACTCGGTGAGTCTGTTCCGCAGTACATCGGCAACAGGGTCGGACGCCTCGTGCTGCACGACCGTATTCACCGCGACCTTGCGACGATCGACGGTCTCGAGCATCTGGAACGGCCGGAGGTTCTCGACCGCCTCGCCTTGGCACGACGTTCACAGAGCCGGGTCATGGCGACCCTGTGGAACGCTCTCCGAGCCTGCGCCGGGATCCTGAGGCTGATCGCATCTTTGCTGCTCATGGGGTCTTTGAACCCATGGTTGCTGCTGCTTGTCGTATTCGCAGGCGTCCCTGTCTGGTGCGATCACCGATCAAGAGCCCTACTGGCTGATGCTGAGGTTGCCGCGGCCGGCCAGTATCGACTACAGCAGCACCTGTTCTCGCTATCGACCGGTTTTGATTCCGGCAAGGAACTGCGGACGGCTGGGGCCGGGCGCCGTGTCGTTGAATTGCAGGAATCCGCGTGGAACGAGGCCGTACGAGGCCGTATGCGCGCTCACGCGCGCGCCGCATGCTGGACGATCTGCGGTTGGACTGTGTTCACCACCGCGTTCGTTGCCGGTCTCGGGCTGATGGCGTATCAGGCCCTGCATGGGAACGGCACGTCGGGCGACGTGGTCCTGACCATCGTGGTCGCGACCTCCCTGCACCAGACGGTTCAGAACACGGCGAACTACACAGCCGAGACCGCGAACTCCGGCACCTACATCGAGCCGTACCTCTGGCTGCGGAAATACATCGGAAACCTGTCGACGGGGTCTGGGACCGTGCAACCGTCCCAGAGCTTGACGACCGGGATCGTATTCGAGGACGTGAGCTTCCGCTATCACGGCACTGAGGGCAAGGCGCTGGACGGTGTATCCGCAGCACTCGATGCCGGTTCTGTGGTCGCTATTGTCGGTGAGTATGGCTCCGGCAAGACGACGATGGCAAAGCTGTTGAACAAGTTCTACACGCCTGACACCGGCAGGATCTTGGTCGATGGTGTAGACATGCAGATGCTCGTGACCGCGTCGTGGCGTGAACGTATCAGCGCAACGTTTCAAGATTTTGGCCGATTTCGAACGAAAATGTCCGAGGGAATCGGGCTCGGTGATCTGGCGCACATCGATGATGCTGCCCGAATCCAGAGCGCTGCTGAATTCGCTTGCGTGGACGAGTTGATCGAGCGTCTGCCGGACGGGCTCTCGTCACAACTAGGACGTGCGCTGGGCGGAGTCGAGCTTTCCGAGGGGCAGTGGCAGCGAGTCGCGTTGGCCCGCGGGGCGATGCGCGAGAGGCCATTGCTGTTCATGCTCGATGAGCCCACTGCGTCGCTCGATGCTGCTGCGGAAAGGGCGGTGTACGAGCGTTACATGGAGCGTGCCAGGAGAATTGGTCGAGACTATGGGGCCGTGACTGTGATTGTTTCGCACAGATTCTCCACGGTCCGATCGGCGGATAAGATTCTTGTCATGCAGGGTGGTCGCCTCGTCGAGATGGGAACCCATGTCGAGCTGCTCGCTTTGAACGGTTTGTATGCCGAACTGTACTCCATACATGAAAGCGCATATCAGACATAGCAGTTACTACGGCTGAGTGGGAGCATGCTTCATATGGTGATTGAAGTAAGAGAGGCGCGGAGATCTGACATTCGTGAGATTATCAGGATTCGGCAGGCTGTCACACCGCACCTTGCGACTACAGAGCGACGCCTGAGCGCAATTCTTGAGTCCGCAAATGGTAAGTCAATCCGGCAATTGGTCGCTTCAGTTGGTAGAAGAGTGGTCGGTGAGGCACTTTTAGGGGTTGTTGCGACTTCTGGCGGGATGTGTGCGGCATTTGGTAATCCGCATGTGGATCCTGATTTTGAAAACCGAGGTGTCGGTACCGCGCTGGCGCAGAGAGTTTATGGGTACGCTATTGTCGGGCACGCTCACGAGCTTCATGCGTGGGTGAACGACTCTGCCCATGCGACGGCGTTTGCGCAGTCGCATGGGTATGTGCGGCGAAGGCAGGCGAAGATTCAGAGGCTTGAGCTTTCAAAATTCAATAATTTGTCATCCGGCCTGCCTTTGGGATATGAAATTCATCGGGCGTTGGATGTTGGTGGCATGGAGCACGCCATTTATTCGGCCGAAGCAAAGGCGATAGCCGACGAGCCGGGAGAATTCATACGGCAGGGGCTGTCGTTCTCGGACTGGCTGGTGACCGTCTGGAACATGTCTCTCTCTGAGCTTTCGCTGTCATCGATCGTCACTTATGGCAGCCAAGTGGTCGGGGCTTCGTACCTGGAATGCGATGACCGAGGTGTGTGTGCGTCTGGTTCGACATGGACGGATCCGGATCATCGAAACCAGGGCATCGCGATGGCCGCGAAAGAGTCCGCGCTGCTGCGAGCCAAGGGGCATGGATATAGCATGGCTTACACATCGAACGATGGCCGCAACGCTGCGATGCGTAGGATCAATCACCGGCTCGGCTACGAGCATTTTCGTGACGAGTGGCGATATTCCTTGAAAATCGAAGCTAACGTGGGTAGTAATGTGTGATGACGGTCTCCCCGGAGCGGTCGGGCGTCCCAATGAAGCGGATATTCGACGGAAAGGAGGGGGATAATCAACCTCAATCTTTGTCGGATCGTTGAAATAGAAACCCCTTCTCAATTTCTGGTAAGGTGTTAAGGAGCCAGGCTGGGCGAAGGATAGAATTTATAAACAGGTCCTGGCTAAGTAGAACGAGTGAGGCCTTCCCGGTAACGCATTGTGACTTTCTTTCCGTGAGCCTCTTTTATCCTGTACTGGAGGGGTGAAATGGGCTGATCAGCAGGGGTGGTGAGTGACATGGCAGCCCCTCGTTGTTGGCGTGGTGATTTCACCCGTCACACCGGCGATCAGGGTCCTTTGCATGATCGACGTCTGTCCGGATTCATCCGGTGAGTCCGAGGGCGGTCAGGGGCCTTCGGCAGTCGCGGGCGGTGTGGCGTAGGGCGGCGGCGATGTTGGTGTGGCCGTCCTGGCGGTGGACGCCGATGGCGAGGTTGCGCAGGCCGGCCATGATGCGCGGGAGATGGCCGACATGGATCTTGGAGTCGTCCTCGCGGAACGTGCGGTCGCGGACGTGGTGCAGAAGGTTTTCGATCTTCCAGTGGCCTCTGATCCAGCCCGCGAGCTGGGCGCCGGTGACCGCGCCGGGCGGCAGGCTGGTGATCAGGTAGACGCGCTCGATGGTGAGCTTGCCGCTGGTGAAGTCCGCCCTCCAGCGCACGACTTGCAGGGCCTGGCGTGCGTCGGGGTAGTCGAGGTGGGCGAAGGCGGCGGTCTTCAGCCGACGGATCTCCAGGCGGTGGTGGGCCCGCGTGCGGTCGTAGTGGTCGAGCGTGATCTCGCTCCAGGGCAGGCGGCGGACCCTGTCGAAGAGACCAGGATGGTTGGCCTTGACCTGGGCGATGTAGTGGGCACCGCGCTCGCGGAGGTAAGTGCCGTGAGCGTGCTGGGTGTGCAGCGCGTCGGCGGTGATGACTGTGCCGGTCAGGTCGACGCTGTCCAGCAGGGGCCGGAAGGCGGGGATCTCGTTGCTCTTGTCGGCGACCTGGCGCTGGGCCAGGACGTGACCGGTGTGGTCCATCGCGGCGAGCAGGGTGACGTGCCCGGTGACCTGGGTACGCGAGCCGCGCAGGGCCTTGCCGTCGACAGCGATCGCCCGCAGTCCGGGGCCGGCCGGGGCGGCGCGGGCGGTGAGGAAGTCGCCGATCGCGCGGTCCAGGGCGTCGCCGTCGAGCTGGACGAGCAGACGGCGCAGGGTGTGGGGGTGGGGGACGGACACGGTGCCGGAGAGCGGGTCGGTGGGGAAGCCGAGAACCCGGCAGGCCCACGCAGGGACGTCGCTGATCCATTCCGTGATCGCGGTGAGCGAGCGGGCACTGGCCAGGACACTCGCCGCGGCCGCGGCGAGCAGGGCGGACAGCCGGTAGCGGCGGCCACGGACGCCTCTCGGGTCGGGCACCAGGTCCAGGAAGCCGGACAGCGCGACCGCGTCCGCCAGCGGACCGGCGCGGCAGTCCGGCCCAGTTGGGCCAGCACGGTGGGTATGGGAGAAGATGCAGGAGCAGGCACGGACTCGCCAGGTGTTCATGGGACTTCGACACTCACATGATCACTGAGACCGTGCCTGCACGGCGTCCACCCTCGCCCGAACCGGGACGTCCCCTCCAAGGAAGGGCCAGCACGGCACTTCGGACGAAACGCGATCACGCAACGGCCCCTGCCTGCTGATAGGTGCGGAGGCCCAGTCTCTCGGCCGCGGCGGGATCAGAGTGGTCGCCCGTGCCGCCGGTGTCCGTGAGGCCAGGGTATCTGCCGGAATACGCGAACTCGCCTCCGGAGAAGCCCCGTTGGGACGCATCCGACGGCCCGGCGCCGGCCGCAAACGCGTCGCCGATCTGAACCCGGCCGTCCGCACGGCGCTCCTGACACTGGTCGAGCCCGACGTGCGCGGGGATCCTATGTCGCCGCTGCGCTGGACCACCAACTCCACCCGCAAGCTCGCCGAGGAACTGACCCGGCAAGGCCACAGGATCTGCGCGGACACGGTGGGCGACCTGCTGCGTGAGGAGGGCTTCAGCCTGCAGAGCAACGCCAAGACCCTGGAAGGCAAGCAACACCCCGACCGGGACGCCCAGTTCCACTACCTCAACGAACAGGCCCGCGACCACCAGGACGGCGGGGCTCCGGTGATCAGTGTGGACACGAAGAAAAAGGAGCTGGTCGGCCCGTTCAAGAACAACGGCCGTGAATGGGAGCCCAGAGTCGCGCCGGTACGGGTCGACACCCACGACTTCCCCCACCGCGAGCTGGGCAGAGCAGTGCCCTACGGCATCTACGACGTCACTGCGAATACCGGCTGGGTCAATGTGGGCACCGACCATGACACCGCCGCGTTCGCCGTCGAGTCCATCCGCCGCTGGTGGAACAGGGCCGGGCGGGCCCTCTATCCCACGGCTGGCCGGCTGCTGATCACCGCGGATGCGGGCGGATCCAACGGCTATCGCACCCGCACCTGGAAGACCGAACTCGCCCGGCTCGCTGCCGAGTCCGGCCTGACGATCACCGTCTGCCACCTGCCGCCCGGAACATCGAAGTGGAACCGGATCGAGCACCGGTTGTTCTCCCACATCACCATGAACTGGCGCGGCAGGCCCCTGACCAGCCACGAAGTCATCGTCGAGAGCATCGCCGCGACCACCACCAAGACCGGCCTGACAGTTCACGCCGAACTCGACACCAACCCCTACCCCACCGGCATCCAGGTCAGCGACGACGAGATCGCCGCCTTGCCGATCACCCGCCACCGCTTCCACGGCGACTGGAACTACACCCTCCACCCCCAGCATCCGACAGACGCGGCGACGACCGACAGCACCTCAGACCAGGCCGCGGTGAGCAGTCCGCCCCGCCTCACGCGGCATTCACTGCAGGACCCAGAACTGACCGGGATGACCCGCCAACAGCTCTGCGGGCTCATCGAGACGCCCTGACTCCCGCGCTGGAGGTTCAACGTGAGCACGTGCTCCGCACGCGTCGCGGTCACGAGCGCCTGGTGGCCCCCGGCACAGGTGCCAAAGCCAAACTGACTCCAGCCGACCGGATCCTGGTCACCGTGCTACACCTGCGCAAACTCGCCACCATGGACCTCCTCGGCCAGCTCTTTGGCGTCACGGCCATGACCATCAGCCGTGCGAAGCAGGAAGTCCACCCGCTCCTCGAAGCACACGGCCACTCCGTCAGCACCTCTACCGCCCGCTTCCGGACACCAGCAGACGTCGCGACGTTCCTCGCTCCCGACCCCGCCAAGACCAGGGCCAAAAAGACGAGTTAAAGATCTGCACGCCCATACGGCCGGTAACGCAATCTTCCACACCGACCGCGGTCAATATACGTCTATCCAATTCCGGGAAACATTGGCGGAGTTGGACCTCCGTCAGAGCACAGGCCGAACCGGCTCG
>NZ_BARG01000017.1 GCF_000376565.1 Streptomyces hokutonensis
GCACCCGCAAACGAATCCGCACCCGGCAGACGCATAGGCGCCCCGCAACTCCCGAATTGTCACTACCGCCGCTTACTGTCGAAGCATGGACGGCACAACAGCACCGAATCCCTACGACCCGACATCAGTCGACCGCTGGGCAACAGAGCCCGACAAGCGCCCAGGCCGCACCGCTTTCCAACGCGACCGCGCCCGCGTACTGCACTCCGCCGCCCTACGCCGGCTCGCCGGCAAAACCCAGGTGGTCACACCGGGAACCCGCAGCCAGGCCTGGGACGCCAGCCCCCGCACCCGCCTGACCCACTCCCTGGAATGCGCCCAGGTGGGCCGAGAGCTGGGCGCGGCCCTCGGCTGCGACCCCGACCTCGTCGAGGCGGCCTGCCTCTCCCACGACATGGGCCATCCCCCCTTCGGTCACAACGGCGAACAGGCACTGAACGACTTCGCCGACGACTGCGGCGGCTTCGAGGGCAATGCCCAGTCCCTCAGACTCCTCACCCGCATCGAACCGAAGCGCTTCGTGAAGAGCGACAGGACCGGCGAGTTGGTGAGCGTGGGCCTCAACCTCACCCGGGCCACCCTCGACGCCGCCACCAAGTACCCCTGGCCGCGAGGAGCGCACCCCACCACCCCCAAGTCCCCCAAGTTCGGTGTCTACGAGGACGACAGACCGGTCTTCGACTGGGTCCGCAAGGGCGCCCCCGGCACCCGCACGTGCTTCGAGGCCCAGGTCATGGACTGGTCGGACGACGTGGCGTACTCCGTGCACGACGTCGAGGACGGCCTGCACGCGGGCCACATCGACCCCAACTGCCTGCACGCGGAGCCGGAACGCCAGGAGATCTTCAAGGTGGCCATCGGCCGCTACGTCCCCGCGGACACGGCCCCCGACGAACTCGCCGAGGCGCTGGACCGGCTCCAGAACGAGCCGTGGTGGCCGCACGGCTACGACGGCTCGGCCGTCGCGCAGGCCCGCCTCAAGGACGCCACCAGCCAGCTCATCGGCCGCTTCTGCCTGGCCGCCGAGGCCGCCACGCGCGCGAGGTACGGCACCGGCCGCCTCACCCGCTACGACGCCGAACTCGTCGTACCGCACGAGGCACGGCTGGAGTGCGCGGTCCTCAAGGCGGTCGCCGACCGGTACGTGATGCAGCGCGCGGAGCAGGAGCGCATCCGCGCGGACGAGCGGATCGTCGTCGCCGAGCTGGCGCGGGTGCTCACGGCGCGCGCCCCCGACGGCCTGGAGCCGCAGTTCCGCGCCCAGTTCGACGAGGCGCCCGACGACCGCGCCCGCAAGCGGGTGATCGTCGATCAGATCGCGTCATTGACCGACGCGTCGGCGCGGTCTCTTCACGCGCATCTCACATCCCTGGGGCACAGTGACGCGAAACAAGCCCGAATGTGACCCTCCGTGGCCTGATCGGGCCACACCCCCTTCCCGCATCACGCTGCGTGCGGGACGCTCGCATATGGCGGCACCCTTACGAGGAGGCATCAAGTGGTCGACGCGGATCAGACATTCGTCATCGTCGGAGGAGGCCTGGCCGGCGCCAAGGCGGCCGAGGCGCTCCGAGCGGAGGGCTTCACCGGCCGCGTGATACTGATCTGCGACGAACGCGACCACCCGTACGAGCGTCCGCCGCTGTCCAAGGGCTACCTCCTCGGTAAAGAGGAGCGCGACAGCGTCTTCGTCCACGAACCCGCCTGGTACGCGCGCAACGACATCGAGCTGCATCTCGGCCAGACCGTGGACGCCGTCGACCGTACGGCGAAGACGGTCCGCTTCGGAGACGACGGCACCCTTGTCCACTACGACAAGTTGCTCATCGCCACCGGCTCCGAGCCCCGCCGCCTCGACATCCCGGGCACGGACCTCGCGGGCGTCCACCACCTGCGCCGCCTCTCGCACGCCGAGCGCCTCAAGGGCGTCCTCGCAACCCTGGGCCGGGACAACGGCCATCTGGTGATCGCCGGCGGCGGCTGGATCGGCCTGGAGGTCGCGGCGGCGGCCCGCGAGTACGGCGCCGAGGTGACCGTCGTAGAACCCTCGCAGACGCCGTTGCACGGAGTCCTCGGCCCCGAACTCGGCCAGCTCTTCGCCGACCTGCACGCCGAGCACGGCGTGCGTTTCCACTTCGGCGCCAAACTCACCGAGATCGTCGGCCAGGACGGCATGGTCCTCGCGGCCCGCACGGACGACGGCGAGGAACACCCCGCGCACGACGTCCTCGCGGCCATCGGCGCGGCCCCCCGCACCGCGCTCGCCGAGGCGGCAGGACTGGAGCTGGCCGACCGCGCGCACGGCGGCGGCATCGCGGTCGACGAACGGCTGCGCACCTCCGACCCCGACATCTACGCGGCCGGAGACGTGGCCGCCTTCCACCACGCCCTCTTCGACACCCGGCTGCGGGTGGAGCACTGGGCCAACGCCCTCAACGGCGGCCCGGCGGCGGCCCGCGCGATGCTCGGCAAGGACGTCACCTACGACCGCGTGCCCTATTTCTTCTCCGACCAGTACGACTTGGGTATGGAGTACTCCGGCTGGGCGCCCCCGGGCTCCTACGACGAAGTGGTGATCCGGGGAGACGCGGGCAAGCGGGAGTTCATCGCCTTCTGGCTGAAGGAGGGACGCGTGCTGGCCGGGATGAATGTGAATGTGTGGGACGTCACAGAGCCCATCCAGCAGCTCATCCGCTCCAGGGCACAGGTGAACACCGAGGCCCTGGCGGACCCACACGTTCCGCTGGACAGCCTGGGCGCCTAGAGATCCTGGTCGTCACTGCTGTCAGTCCGGCCCCGTAGAATTCACGCGTGGCTGGACGGATCAACGACGAGGACGTGAAGGCGGTTCGGGACGCGGTCCCGATCGACGCCGTGGTGTCCGAGTACCTCCAGCTGCGGAACGCGGGCGGCGGCAACCTCAAGGGTCTCTGCCCGTTCCACGACGAGAAGTCGCCGTCCTTCCAGGTCAGCCCGAGCAAGGGTCTCTTCCACTGCTTCGGCTGCCAGGAGGGCGGCGACACCATCACGTTCGTGATGAAGGTCGACCACCTCACCTTCTCGGAGTCGGTCGAGCGCCTGGCCGCCCAGGCCGGCATCACGCTGCGGTACGAGGAGGGCGGGTACAACCCCTCCCACCAGCGCGGTGAGCGCATCCGCCTGGTCGAGGCCCACAAGGCCGCCGCCGACTTCTACGTCGAACAGCTCGCGGTCAGTCCCGAGGCCGACGCCGGCCGCAAGTTCCTCGCCGAGCGCGGCTTCGACCAGTCCGCCGCCGAGCACTTCTCCGTCGGCTACAGCCCCCAGGGCTGGGACCACCTCACCCGCTACCTCCGCGGCAAGGGCTTCACCGACAAGGAGCTGCTCCTCTCCGGCCTCTCCCAGGAGGGCCGCCGCGGCCCCATCGACCGCTTCCGCGGCCGCCTGATGTGGCCGATCCGCGACATCGGCGGCGAGGTCGTCGGCTTCGGCGCCCGCAAGCTCTACGAGTCGGACAACGGCCCGAAGTACCTCAACACGCCCGACACCGCGATCTACAAGAAGTCCCAGGTCCTCTACGGCATCGACCTCGCGAAGAAGGACATCGCCAAGTCGTCCCGCGCGGTCGTCGTCGAGGGCTACACGGACGTCATGGCCTGCCATCTGGCCGGAGTGACGACGGCGATCGCGACCTGCGGTACCGCCTTCGGCACCGACCACATCAAGATCCTCCGCAGGCTCCTGATGGACAACGGCTCGGCCCGCGTGATCTTCACCTTCGACGGCGACGCGGCCGGCCAGAAGGCGGCCCTGCGCGCCTTCGAGGACGACCAGAAGTTCGCCGCCGAGACGTACATCGCGATCGCGCCGGACAACATGGACCCGTGCGAACTGCGCCTCGCCAAGGGCGACGAGGCGGTCGCCGACCTGGTCGAACCCCGCACCCCGCTCTTCGAGTTCGCGCTCCGCCAGATCGTCGTCCGCTACGACCTCGACACCCCCGCCGGACGCGCCTCCGCCCTGGACGAGGCCGCCCCGATCGTCGCCCGCATCAAGAACAGCGGCGCCCAGCACGAGGTCGCCGTCCAGCTCGCCGGCATGCTCGGCATCCTCGACACCCAGTTCGTGGTCAAGAGGGTTGCCCAGCTGGCCCGTTGGGCCCGCGACCGAGGCGGCAAGGGCCCCGCGCCCACGAGGGGCGGCACCCAGCAGCAGTACGACACCACCCCCCGCCCCCCGACCGGCGGCCCCGCCCTCACCCTCCGCAACCCGGTCTTCGCCACCGAACGCGAACTCCTCAAACTCGCCCTCCAGCGCCCCGAGTTGGTCTCCCCGGCCTTCGACGCGTACGGCGTGGACGAGTTCACCGCCGCGCCCTACGCGGCCGTACGCGAGGCGATCATCGAGGCGGGCGGCGCCGAGTACGGCCTCCAGGACCCCCAGGACTATCTCGTCCGCGTCCGCGAGGCGGCACCGGACGACGCGGTCCGCGCGATGGTCACCGAGCTCGCCGTGGAGGCCATCCTGCGCCGCACGGTCGACGAGAACTACGCGGGCGAGCAGCTCGTCACCGTCCGCCGAAGAGCCGTAGTACGCCGGATCCACGACATCCAGGGCGCGCTCACCCGCCTCGGCAGCCACGGAGACTCGGCGGAACTGGCCGCCGTACAGAACGAGTTGTGGGTTCTTCAGCAGTACGACCAGGCACTCCAGGTGCACGGCGCCTCAGCGCTCTGAGCGCGTAGTTACGGAACGGACTCAAAAAGTCACCGCACGCCCCTCGTGGCGGCGATGTGTCGTACTCCACACTGGGTTCCGGTGCCTGAGTCCTCGGAGCGCGGCCGATCCGTCCCCAGCGGGTCCTTCACCCCCGCGGTTCCGCTCATCGAGTACGGGACGGACAGCGGTGAGGCCGCCGACTCCGCCCCCGAAGTACCGCTGCCGTACCCCCTGGCAGCGATCATCCTGGAGGTCGCCCCCGTGCAGACCCAGACCCTCGACCAGACCGAGACCAGCACGACGGACGGCGCGGAACCGGACGCGGAGACCGAAGTCCTCGCGACCGTCCCCCCGCAGAGCCGTGCCGCGCACCACCCCGAGACCGCGGACCTGGAGGGCCCGCCCGGGCTCGAAGAACCGCCGGCCGAAGCGGTGGAGACCGCCGAGGCCCCCGAGCCCGACGAACGGCCCCGCGGCCGGGTCGCCGACACCGGCGCGCCCTCCTCGGACCTGTTCCGCCAGTACCTGCGCGAGATCGGCCGCATCCCTCTGCTCACCGCGGCCGAGGAGGTCGAACTCGCCCGCCGCGTCGAGGCCGGCCTGTTCGCCGAGGAGCGGCTCGGCAGCGCCTTCGACCTGGACAGCCAACTCGCCCTCGACCTGGACAAGTTGGTCGTCATGGGCCGGATGGCCAAGCGCCGTCTGATCGAGGCGAACCTGCGGCTCGTGGTCTCCGTGGCGAAGAGGTACGTCGGTCGCGGACTCACCATGCTCGACCTCGTCCAGGAGGGAAACCTGGGCCTGATCAGGGCAGTTGAGAAGTTCGACTACGCCCGCGGCTACAAGTTCTCCACCTACGCCACCTGGTGGATCCGCCAGGCCATGTCCCGCGCCCTCGCCGACCAGGCCCGTACGATCCGCGTCCCGGTACACGTCGTCGAGTTGATCAACCGGGTCGTCCGCGTCCAGCGCCGGATGCTCCAGGAGCGCGGCTACGAGCCGACCCCGGAGGAAGTGGCCGACCACTTGGACCTCGCGCCCGAGCGCGTCAGCGAGGTCCTGCGGCT
Organism: Streptomyces hokutonensis; assembly: GCF_000376565.1. Taxonomy (GTDB): domain Bacteria; phylum Actinomycetota; class Actinomycetes; order Streptomycetales; family Streptomycetaceae; genus Streptomyces; species Streptomyces hokutonensis. The sequence goes on from NZ_BARG01000017.1 coordinate 5,766, forward strand.
CGCCCAGGAACCGGTGTCGTTGCACGCGCCGGTGGGGGAGGAGGACGACGTCGCCCTCGGCGACCTGATCGAGGACGGCGACGCGACGAGTCCCGTGGAGTCGGCCGCGTTCCTGCTGCTGCGGCAGCACCTGGAAGCGGTGCTGTCTACGCTCGGCGAGCGGGAGCGGAAGGTCGTGCAGCTCAGGTATGGCCTGGCTGACGGGCGTCCGCGCACGCTGGAGGAGATCGGGCGGATCTTCGGGGTGACCCGGGAGCGGATCAGGCAGATCGAGTCGAAGACTCTGAACAAGCTGCGGGACCATGCATTCGCGGATCAGCTCAGGGGTTATCTGGACTGATGCCGGGTGCGGGCCGGTGGGGGCGGGCCGCGCAGTTCCCCGCGCCCCTAAAGACTCGATCGCGCCCCGTGCTTTCAGGGGCGACCAGCCCCCACCGGCCCGCACCCGAACAACGAACCGCTAGTCCACTTCCGCCACCGCCTGCGCGAACTGTGCCTTGTACAGCCGCGCATACGCCCCGTCCGCCGCCAACAGGTCCGCGTGCGCGCCCTGTTCGACGATCGCGCCGTTCTCCATGACGAGGATCGTGTCCGCGTCCCGGATCGTGGAGAGCCGGTGGGCGATCACGAACGACGTACGCCCGTGGGCGAGTTTGGCCATCGCCTTCTGGATCAGGACCTCCGTACGCGTGTCGACGGACGACGTCGCCTCGTCGAGGACCAGGATCGTCGGGTCGGACAGGAACGCCCGCGCGATGGTGATGAGCTGCTTCTCACCGGCGCTGACGCCGGTGCCCTCGTCGTCGATGACCGTGTCGTAGCCGTCGGGCAGCGTACGGACGAACCGGTCGGCGTGCGCCGCCCGCGCCGCCTCCTCGATCTCGCCCCGGGTGACCTCCCGGGACGCGCCGTACGCGATGTTGTCGGCGATGGAGCCGCCGAACAGCCAGGTGTCCTGGAGCACCATGCCGATGGTGGCGCGGAGTTCGTCGCGGGACATCCGCGCGATGTCGACGCCGTCGAGGGTGATGCGCCCGCCGGAGACCTCGTAGAACCGCATGAGGAGGTTGACGAGGGTGGTCTTGCCGGCGCCGGTCGGGCCGACGATCGCGACTGTGTGGCCCGGTTCCACCGTCAGGGAGAGGTCCTCGATGAGCGGCTTGTCGGGCTCGTAGCGGAAGGAGACGTGCTCCAGGGCGACCAGTCCGCGCAGTTCCTCGGGGCGTTCGCTCGGCATCGGGTCGGCCGACTGCTCCTCGGCGTCGAGGAGTTCGAAGATCCGCTCGGCTGAGGCGACGCCCGACTGGACCAGGTTCGCCATCGACGCGACCTGGGTGAGCGGCATCGAGAACTGGCGCGAGTACTGCACGAAGGCCTGTACGTCACCGATGGAGAGCGAGCCGGACGCGACGCGCAGGCCGCCGACGACCGCGACCAGCACGTAGTTGAGGTTCGACACGAACATCATCAGCGGCTGCATGACCCCGCTGTTGAACTGCGCCTTGAAGCCGGCCTCGTACAGCGCGTCGTTCTGCTCGGCGAACAGCTTCGCCGACTCGTCCTGCCGCCCGAACACCTTCACCAGGTTGTGCCCGGTGTACATCTCCTCGACGTGCGCGTTGAGCTTGCCCGTCGAGCGCCACTGCTGCACGAAGTGCGGCTGCGAGCGCTTGCCGATACGGGTGGCGACGAGGAACGACAGCGGCACGGTCACCAGCGCGACCAGGGCGAGCAGCCAGGACACCCAGAACATCATCGCGAGCACGCCGATGATCGTGAGCACCGAGTTGATCAGCTGGCCCATCGACTGCTGGAGGGTCTGCCCGATGTTGTCGATGTCGTTGGTCGCGCGCGAGAGCACCTCACCGCGCTGCCGCTTGTCGAAGTACGACAGCGGGAGGCGCGACATCTTCGTCTGCACGTTCTCGCGCAGCCGGAACATGGTCCGGTTGACCGCCCGGTTGACCATCCGGGTCGCCACCGCCATCAGCAGCCCGGCCACCAGGAACGTGCCCAGCGCGAGCAGCAGCACATGACCCACCGAGGTGAAGTCGATGCCCTTGCCCGGTGTGAAGTCCGTGCTCTTGAGCATGTCCGCGACCGAGCCCTGGCCCCGGTCGCGCATCGCCTGAAGGGCCTGCGCCTTGGTCGTCCCGGCCGGCATCTGCCGCCCGATGATGCCCGCGAAGACCAGGTCGGTGGCGTTGCCGAGGATCTTCGGCCCCACCACGTTCAGCCCGACGCTGATCACCACGCACACCAGCAGGATGCCGATGGTCAGCCGCTCCGGCCTGAACTGACTGATCAGCCGCTTGCCGGACACCTTGAAGTCCATCGAACGGGCGTCGGGGCCCGTCCCGGCCATCATCCGCCCCATGGGCCCGGCCATCAGGCAGCCTCCGCTTCCGTGAGCTGGGAGAGCACGATCTCTCGGTACGTCTCGTTGTTCGCCATCAGTTCGTGGTGCCGGCCCGTCCCCACGACCCGTCCCTCGTCGAGTACGACGATCCGGTCGGCGTCCCTGATGGTCGCCACCCGCTGCGCCACGATCACCACGGTCGCCTCGGCGGTCTCGTGCGCGAGGGCCGCCCGCAGCGCCGCGTCGGTCGCGTAGTCGAGCGCGGAGAAGGAGTCGTCGAAGAGGTAGATCTCCGGTCGCTGCACGAGTGTCCGCGCGATCGCGAGCCGCTGCCGCTGACCGCCGGAGACATTGGTGCCGCCCTGCGCGATGGGGGAGTCGAGCCCGTTCTCCAGCCCCTCGACGAAGCCCTTGGCCTGCGCCACCTCCAGCGCGTGCCACAGCTCCTCGTCCGTCGCGTCCGGGTTGCCGTAGCGAAGGTTGGTCGCGACCGTGCCCGCGAAGAGATACGGCTTCTGCGGGACCAGGCCGACCGTCTTGGCGAGCAGCACCGGGTCGATCGTCGACACGTCGACACCGTCGACGAGGACCTCGCCGTCGGTCGCGTCAACCAGGCGCGGGACCAGACTCAGAAGGGTGGACTTTCCGCTGCCGGTCGAGCCGATCACGGCCGTCGTCTCGCCCGGGCGGGCCACCAGATCGATGGATTTGAGCACGGGTTCCTCGGCGCCCGGGTAACAGAAGCCGACCCCGCGCACCTCCAGATGCCCGTGCCGGCGCAGCTCGAAGACGGGAGCCACCGGCGGCACGACACTGCTCTCGGTGTCGAGGACCTCCTCGATGCGCTCGGCACAGACCTCCGCGCGCGGCACCATCATGAACATGAAGGTGGCCATCATCACGGACATCACGATCTGCATGAGATAGGCGAGGAACGCGGTCAGGTCACCGATCTGCATCCCGCCGCTGTCGATCCGATGCGCGCCGAACCACACGACGGCGATCGACGACAGGTTCACCGTCGTCATGACCACCGGGAACATCAGCGCGAGCAGGTTGCCCGTCTTCAGCTGCATCTCGGTGAGATCGGAGTTGGCCTTCCGGAACCGGTCCTTCTCGTACTCGTCGCGGACGAACGCGCGGATGACCCGGTTGCCGGTGATCTGCTCGCGCAGCACCCGGTTCACCGAGTCCAGGCGCACCTGCATCGCCCGGAACAGCGGCCGCAGCCGCCGCACGATGATCGTCACGCAGATGGTCAGCGTCGGCACCACCGCGATCAGCACCCCGGACAGCGGCACGTCCAGCCCGAGCGCCAGGATGATCCCGCCGACGCACATGATCGGCGCCGACACCAGCAGCGTGAACGTCATCAGGGCCAGCATCTGGACCTGCTGGACGTCATTGGTCGTACGGGTGATCAGCGAGGGCGCGCCGAACTGGCCGACCTCGCGCGCCGAGAACGACTGCACCCGGTCGAAGATGGCGCCCCGGATGTCCCGGCCGACCGCCGAGGCGGTGCGCGCGCCGAAATAGACGGCACCGGTGTTGCAGACGACCTGGACGAACGAGATCCCGATCATCAGCGCACCGAACGACAGGATGTAACCGGTGTCCCCCTTCACGACACCGTTGTCGATGATGTGCGCGTTCAGGGTGGGCAGGTAGAGGGTGGCGCAGGTCTGCAGGAACTGCAGCAGCACCAGCAAGAGGATGGGTTTCCTGTAGGGCCTGAGATAGGTCCGCAGAAGTCGTATGAGCACGCTGGGTCTCTCGGAGTCGGCGGGTGAGGGGTGGGCGGTCTGCCCCTCGCCCCCATCGTCCGACACTCCACCCGCGTTACCTCAACTGATTAAGCCAAGAGCAGTGCCACATGCGCCCTTATGAACCCTTAAGAGCGGAACGCGCGAACTCCTACGACCGGAACGCTCCCGGATGGGTCTGTTCCCGTACGGACACGTACTGCTGGCGCACCGCCTGCCCTACGGCCAGTTCGTCACCCGGCTCCAGCACCTGCGCGACCGGACCCTGCCAGGGCGGCGGGTTGCGCGGGTCCAGCGTCCCCTGCGAGACGCCGAGCGCCCACGCGGCCTGCCGGGCGGCACCGATCGCCGCGTAGTCGGCGGGCTGCGGTACGACGACCTGGGTCCCGAACAGCGCGGGCGCCGCGGCCTGCACGGCGGGCAGTTCGGCGGCAGGACCGAGCAGGAAGAGCCGCCGTACGGCCACGCCCCGCCCGCGCAGCACGTCCAGCGCGTCCGCGAGCCCGCACAGCATGCCCTCGAACGCGGCCCGCGCCAGATGCTCCGCCTTCATCGACTCCCGCCGCAGCCCGGCCAGCGTCCCGGCGGTGTGCGGCAGATTCGGCGTCCGCTCACCCTCCAGGTACGGGAGGAACACCAGCCCGTGCGCACCCGGCGTCGACTTCATCGCCAGCTCGGACAGACTCTCCAGATCGGGCAGCCCGAGCAACTCGGCGGCCCCGCGCAGGGTCCGTACGGCGTTGAGTGTGGTGACGACCGGCAGATGCATCCCCGTCGCGTCGGCCAGCGAGGTGATCATCCCGCTCTGGTCGACGAGCGCCTCGGGATGTACGGCCATCACGGACCCGGAAGCACCGAGCGAGACCACGGCGTCCCCGAACCCGATCCCGAGCCCGAAGGCCGCGGCCATGGTCTCGCCGGTCCCGGCGGAGATCAGCAGCCCCTCCGGAGTCGTACCGGCCGCGTCCGACGGGCCGATCACCTCGGGCAGCATGGCCTGGTGACCGAGGGCCAGCTCGACGAGGTCGGGCCGGTAGCCGCCGCCGGCCGCGGACCAGTACCCGGTCCCGGAGGCCCCGCCCCGATCGGTGGTCCGTCTGACCGGCCGCCCGAGGAGCTGCCACACCAGCCAGTCATGGGCCTGCAACAGGGCGGCCGTACGGCGGGCGTTGTCGGGCTCGGTCCGGTTCAGCCAGCGCAGCTTGGTCACCGGCTGCGCGGCCTGCGGGACACAGCCCACCGCCTGCGCCCACGCCTCGCGCCCGCCGAGCGCGTCGATCAGATCGGCGGCGGCGACCTGCGCCCGCTTGTCACCGCCGACCATCGCGGGCCGCACGGTGTTGCCCTGCGCGTCCAGCGGCACCAGCGCGTTCTGCTGCGCGGACACACCGATGGCCTGCACACCTTCGAGCAGCCCCCCACCGGCCGCCTCGCCCAGCGACAGCAGCCAGGCCTGTGGATCGACGTCGGAGGGCCGCCCGCCGCCCTCGGTCTCCGTTTCGACCGGATGCGGCGCGTATCCCTGCCTGAGCACGGACCCCGTGTCCGTGTCACAGACGACGATACGAGTGAAATCGGGCGAACTGTCCAACCCGGCGACTATCCCCATGGCAGAAATTCTGCCGTACGGCGGGAGGTGGCCGTGCCGGGTCGGGGCTCCCTAGGTGTTGCTGGTGCCCCAGTCGTCCTCGCCCGTGCCGTTCGCGTTGCGCTCACGCAGGGACCGTACGCGCTGGGCGACGGAGTCGGGGACCCGATCGCCCACCTTGTCGCCGACCGCGTGGTAGGCCTTGCCCGCGAACTGGCGGCCCTGCTGCGCCGCCGACTCGGCGGTGTTGCGGACGGCCGGGTTCTGCGCGACCTGGCGTGCCGACTTCTTCAGCTGCTCGTAGCGCTCGCGTCCGGCCCGCGTGCCCAGCACGTAACCCAGAGCCAGTCCGACGACGAACGTGAGCTTGTAGCGCATGACGGCCACCCTTCCCTTGCGTAGTCCCTCGCGGGTCCGTCCCTCGCGGGTCTTCGGCGCGGCATCGGTGCGGGGGGAACCGATTGGCGGAGCACCCCCCTGCTTGCGCTAATGTATGTGTCGCAGCGAGCGCACGCCCCCTGGCGAATACCCGGGTAGGTACGATCGATGCAACGAGGCATTCCCCTGTAGCTCAATTGGCAGAGCAGCCGGCTGTTAACCGGCAGGTTACTGGTTCGAGTCCAGTCGGGGGAGCTTCGGTCTTCCGTAGCTCAATTGGCAGAGCAGCCGGCTGTTAACCGGCAGGTTACTGGTTCGAGTCCAGTCGGGAGAGCAGGCGCTTGGAGAGTGGACGAGGACCCCGTTGGGGTCCTTTTTCATGTCCCCCGGAACCGCCCGTGGCAGGCCGCTGTCCTCATGGTCGTGCGAAGTCGACCATCCGAAGCAGGAGATCGTATGAGCGGCTATGCTGCGGCAGACGGCGCGCACAAATGTGCGCGACGCGCCGTAATGGGGCGGTAGCTCAGCCGGTTAGAGCAGCGGACTCATAATCCGTCGGCCGTGGGTTCGAGTCCCACCCGCCCCACCTGTGCAGGTCTCTGACCTGCGGAAACGTTCATTTTGTCCTGTCGGGTCGTCAACTTTGCCTGAACGGACTGAATCCGCTGCTCGTGGGTTTCGAGTCGGGCGGTGCTCAAAGCAGTTCGAACCCCTCTGACCTGCGGTGGAGCAGGTGATCGAGGTCGTGGCTCGCGGTCAGTGCGACTGTTCTGACGCTCGATACCAAGATCCAGGGGCCGTACAGGGGCCGGGACGGCGCGCCCGCGTCCAGGCCGTGGCTGTCCACGGGGCGATTCGTCTTCCCGTCTGTTGGTTGTGCGGGCGCGGTCGGGGCCATGGCGGTCGGCGTGCCGATGGGCCACTGGGCGTTCAGCAACAGATGGCTGCAGAGAGAGCGTCTGGCGATGGCCGGGGGGTTAGGGAAACGGCCCGAAGAGGAAACGGCCCGGAACAGAGGTGCAGCGGCCTCTGAACGAACTCGGCCGCTCTGGCAGCGATGCAGAACCAGGCAGTGGTGGCCGACCTGCCCGTGCGTGGAACGGCGCCCGCGCTGCATGTGGGCCCGGGCAGGGAGTTGGTCGGGGCCGGGCACGTGCTGTGTGCTCGGCCCCGCGGGTTCAACGGGCTGGTGTTGTCAGGTGTAGTAGCCGCTGGAGTCGAGCGGGGACTCGGCCTCCAAGTGGCCAACGTGCTGGCCGACGCACCGGGATGCCCATGCCGAAACCGATGTGGTCTGAGGGGTGCGGGTGAGGCCGAAACGGTCGGGGTCGGTCCAGCGGGTCGGGTCGCGGGTGGCGGCGCCGAGGAACATGAAGATTTTGGTGCCCTCGGGGATGACGACGACGTCGGCGGTGGCGGTGGCGGTGCGGAAGAATGCCTGCACCGGCGACTGCTGGCGCACCGCCTCGCCGAAGGCGACCCGTGCCAGCTCCGGTTATTCCCACAACCGTTGCCGCTGCTCGGGATGCCTGGCGAACGCGTACAGGCAGGCCGCCGGGCCGTGCACCGTGGTGTCGATGCCGGCGGTGAGCAGGGAGCGCACTACCAGCGGTGCCTGTGCACGCGTGAGGTCCCCGCGGTCGGCGGCGACCCGGATCCGTGCACCGAAGCCATCCTCGGACAACGCCACCCGCGCGCAGTCGCGTCACGTGCCTGCGGACCTCGTCGCCGAGAGCGGCCGGCGTAATCCCGTGCGCCGAAGCGACGGCAGAGTCGATCGGTCCAGCAGGGCGGCGACGGCACGTACGTACATGGAATACGTACTCCTACCGACGTGTCCCTGACACGTGTGCCGTTTTCTTGCGTTCATGACGACACCGAGCGTGAAAGCGCAGATGCCGAGGAATGTCAGGCTGGCGTTGGTGGGGGTATGGGTCCAGGCCGTGCTGAACCTGGCGGCGGGATTCCTGTTGCTGGCCGTGGTGAGCGACGCGGTGGACCACGGTCAGGACGAGGGGGCCGGGCTGCTCCGGTTCGTGGCGGTGCTGTCGCTGCTGATCGCGGGGGCACTCCTGCTGTGCGGTGTTTTCGCGGGCAAGCGGTCGAACGGGATACGCGTCACAGTCATCGTCATCGAGGCGCTGAGCCTGCTGAGCGGTGTGCTGGGCCTGTTCCAGGGGGGAGGCGTCGGGGTCCTCCCGAGCATCGCCTTCGCCCTCGTCGTGCTGCGGGGGTTCAGTTCCGCGGAAGCCAGGAACTGGTTCGACCAATGAGATACGGGTCGAAGCGCATACCCGGGCCGAAACACTCCGTCGTGCCTGCCGTTGCGGTCCTTGCCGTCGCCATCCTGTTCACCGGGGGTTGTTCGAGCGCCCACGACACCTCCCTTTCCGGGGATCCGTCCGAGAGCGCGACGGGGGTGTCCGAGTCGCCGAGCCCTTCGCCGACCCCGTCTGTCACTCCGCCGTATCCGACCGGGGCGTCCGGTTGCCACGACAACACGGGGTGGACGGCCGAGGATTCCAAGGACTGGGTTCGGTTCGTCGTCGACACGCCCCAGGAGAACTATGTGGACGAGGGGTCGCTGTCGGTCGTCAGCCTGCCGGGGTACGACGGACCGCTCTGCCGGAAGATCACTGTGCAGGTCGAGTTCTGGAAGCTGGTGTACGGAGTCGCGGACGGCGCCGACGGCGAACGCCTCTCGAACGGGTTGCAGCCCAGCTACTACTTCGACATCCGCAGAGTGAAACGCGTCGAACTCCACACGGACGCGGGCGTCGACCAGAAGATCGCCCTGCCCGCGTCCCTCTACGCGACGGACCGCAGCCCCTGCGAGGGCGCCCTTCTCTCGATCACCGTGGGCAAGCCGCTGACCAGCAAGGAACTGCCCAAGGAGGTCGACGTCGGCGGCGCACGGGACGTCTCGGGGCGCGCCACGGTGGACTTCCGGTCGCAGCGGGTCGCCGACTACGAACTGTCCGAGCCCTCGGCACCGCAGGTGTGCAGCCCGGACGGCAAGCCCACCGCCGACCCGGCCGATGTACCCGCACCGGGCTCCCAGCCGACGGACCTCTACCCGACGCCCGAAAGCAGCTTCGACCTCGGCGACATCTTCGACACTTCCGCGCCCTCAGCCATTCCCTCAGCCATTCCTTGAGCCATTCCTGAGCCCGTTCCGCGGGGCCGGGCGCGCACCGACTTCCTGACCTCTTCACTTCACCCTGGGGAAATCACATGCGTACGTACACCGCCGCCACCGTCCTTTCCGGCGCCCTCGTCCTCTCGGCGCTCGTTCTTCCGGGCGCCGCCCAGGGAGCGGAGCACTACGATGCGGCGACGGATCTCAGATCCCTCGCCTCCCACAACGTCCGGCCGAAAGACGCCATCGGCGGCACCACCTTCAAGGACGGCGTCCTCAACAAGGGCAAGGACATCGTTCTCGGCGTGACGGGCAAGAAGGCCGTTCCCGTCACGTTCACCGCCTTCGACGAGGAAGGGCTGGCCCTCACCCAGGCGTTCCTGTGGCAGGGCACCGACAGTTCGAACACGGACACCATCACCGGCGCCCTGGGGACGGACGACGACCCCGTCTGCACGGAGACGACGGTCGAGGGCGGCTACAGCTACAGCTGCAAGGCGGTCTTCACCATCGACCCCGCGGTCGACTTCAAGGACGGCAACGGCACCGCGGGGCCCTGGAAACTCTTCCTGGGCGCCTACGACCTCTACTTGAACATCAGTATCGACGACGACGTCGCCAGGCCCAGCATCAAGCGTGCCGCCACGCTGACCGCCAACGCCTCCCCGGAGCCGGTGAAGAAGGGCAAAACCATCACGGTCACCGGCAAGCTGAGCCGCGCCAACTGGACCACGGGCAAGTACGCGGGATACGCGACCCAGCCAGTGAAGTTGCAGTTCCGCAAGAAGGGCAGCAGCACCTACACCACCCTCAAGACGGTCAAGACCAGCAGCACCGGCACCCTGAGCACCACCACCAAGGCCGGATCCGACGGCTACTACCGCTTCGTCTTCGCCGGCACCACCACGACCGGCGCCGCGACGGCGCCCGGCGACTTCGTCGACGTCAGGTAGGCGGCTTCCCGGCGAGACGGCGGTGGCCGGTTCGCAGAGGCGCACCGATCACCGCCGATGCCGCCTGGAGCACGCTCAGACCTGCTCCGTGCGCGCGTCGCCGAACCGGCTCCCGGTGCGCCGGCGGGCCATCAGCGTGGCCAGGGCGGTACGCGAGGAGACCCCGGTCTTGCGGAAGGCGCGGGAGACATGGGTCTCGACGGTACGGCGGCTGACGTAGAGCCGGTCCGCTATGGCCTGGCTGGTGAGCCCCTGCGCCACCAGTTCGGCTATCTCCAGCTCCCGGGCGGTCAGGGTGGCCAGCCGCTCGGCGAGTTCGGCGCGGTCCGGGGAACCGTACGGAGTCTCGGCGCCGCCGCCGGGCGGAGGGGTGGCGTCGGCGAGGCCGACCAGGATTCCGCTGCCGCCCGCCTCGGCGAGCCGGCGCCCCCTGAGCCAGGCGCGCGTGCCGTCCCGGCCATGGCCCGCCGCCGCTTCCAGCGGGGCGCCGAGCAGCAGCGAGTAGGCCTCCCAGAAGACCGCGCCGCAGCGGGCGCTCTCCGCCGCGGCCTCCGCGAACAGATCCGCCGCCGCTGCCGTGTCCCCCTGAGCCAGCGGCAGATGGGCGGTGCTGCGCAGCGCGGACGCCCGTTGCATCGGCAGCCCCAGTTGCTCCGCCTCCTTACGCGCCCGCTCGGCCCAGCCGCGGGCCTCCTCGGGCCTGCCCGTCACCAGTGCGGACGTGACCAGGATCTCCAGGTAGAGCGGGCGCATCGAGGGCTGGATCCGCTGCAGTTCGGGGCCGCCCGCCTGGAGCATCGCGTCCCGGGCGCGGACCGGATCGCCGGCCATGAGCGCGGCCCAACCGAAGATGCACCAGGCCGTGGAGGCCCACCAGTCGACCCCCGTACCGGCCGCGGCCACCGCCTCCTCGGCGACGGCGAGAGGGCGCGGATCGCCCGGCGGGCAGCCGGCGACGAGTGCCGCGGCCTTGCTCGCCAGTACGACCGCGAGCAACTGGTCGCTGCCGATCCCGCGGGCGATGTCCTCGGCCTGCTCGGCGAGTTCCAGCGCCGAGGGGATCCGGCAGGTCTGGACCCGGACATGGGACAGGCACAGCAGCAGATGGGGCACGACATAGAGCTGGCCGCTGCGGCGGGCGATGTCGAGGCCGCGCTCCGTGTGCCGCTCCGCGTCCGGGTAGTGCTCCAGGAATGCCTCCGCCCAGCCGAGCCGGGCCAGTGGTTCGCACAGTGCGGTGAGATCGTTGTCGGGCAGGGAGTCGACCAGGGCGGCGGCCTGCCGGGCAAGTCCGTGCGCTGCGGTCATGTTGCCCTCGTACGCTTCTCCCAAGGCTGCTACGGCGAGGACGCCCGCCTCCCCGACCTCGTCCCCCATGGACCGGGCCGCCGCGAGCGCCCCCTCGACCTCCGTGCGCACCTGGGCGTACGAGGTGTCGCTGCCCTGGGGCGCGGCCGAGCCCAGCTCCAGACCGAGCCGGACGACGTCGGCCGGGGCAGGGTCGCGGGCCAGCTCGCGGCGTAACAGCGCGACTGCCTCGGTGCAGCGCCCCAGATGACGCTCCACCAGCGCGCACAGGACGACCGCGCGCACTCTGAGGCCCTGGTTCTCGCCGGAGGCCGGGCCACCGGATGACCGCCGCGGGGTGGCGATCAGCTCCTGGAGCAGGTCGCGGCTCTCGCGCAGACCACCGCACGCGGCCAGGGCACGGGCCCGCCTCAGGACCAACTCACGGCGCCGGGAGGCGTGTTCGGGAGTGTGCGGAAGATGGCGGAGTGCCACATCGAGCCAGTGCGCGCAGCTCGCCGGGGCCGTTCGGGCGGTTCGTGCGGCGGCCTCTTCGAGTACGGCCACCGCCGCCGGGTCCCAGGCGGTCAGCGACTGTTCCACATGGTGGGCCCGCTCGGCGGCGGAGGCGCCCGCGCGGGCCAGTTCCTGCGCGGCGAGCCGATGGATCTCGACGCGACTCAAGAAGGGCGTGCTTTCGTGGACGAGGGTTCGCACGACCGGATGCCGCAGGGTCAGCAGGCCCTGCGGGGCGGAGCGCAGCAGGTCGCGTCGGGTGAGAGCGTGGACGTCGGCGGTGAACGCGGTGCCGGAGCGGCCGGTCACCCGGCTCACCATCGCCGGGGTGGCGTGCTCGCCCAGTACCGCCACGGCATCGACGATGCCGCGCCGGGAGGGGGCGAGCACGGTCAGTTCGTCCAGCAGCAGGCTGACGAGCCCGGGCGGCGCCGAGGGCTCGGGCGTCGTACGCCCGCGGTGGGCCTGAAGGAGGGTCAGGAAGTAGAACGGATTGCCCTCGCTCGCGGCGTACAGCGCGGCGGTCTCGGCGGGCGGCAGGCCGGGGCCGGCCAGTTCGGCGCAGTCGCGTGCGCTCAGCGGTCTCAGACCGAGTCTGACGACCGTGCCGGTGTCGAGTTCCCGGGTGAGCCTGGCGGCGAGAGACTCGGGACTCTGCCGGTCACGGCGGGTCACGGCCAGGACGACGGGGGCGTGCAGGGGATGGCGTACGAGATGGTCCAGCAGCTCCAGTGACGCCGGGTCCGCCCAATGCAGATCGTCGAGGGCCAGCAGCAGCCCCGACGGGGTGGCGAGCCGGGCGAGCAGGACGGCCGCGGACCGGTGCAGTCCGAAACGGTCGACCGCGCCGCCCCGCTGAAGAAGGGGTGCCACCGCGTCGGTCTCCTGGAAGCCGTCCAGGGCGTGCGGGTCGAGGTGGGCGAGCGCGTCGGTGAACACCTGGAACGGCACCTGCCGCTCGTACTCCGTGGCTCTGCCGCGCAGTACGGTCATTCCGCGTCGGCGTGCCCGTGCGCAGACCTCGCCGAGCAGCCGACTCTTGCCGATGCCTGCCTCACCGGTGATGTCGACGAGCCGGGAGCGGCCACTGTCCCCGAACTCCTTGCCCCTCGCCGTTCCACGCGCGTCGCGTGCAGCACGGTCGAGCAGCGCGTCGAACCGGGCCAGCTCGACGGAACGGCCCAGCAACGGAGCCCCGTTCCCGCTGTCCCCAACTACCCCGTCCGCTCGCACAGTTGCCCCCCTGTCTTTACATTCCCCTCACATATCATTCTCTCCCGGTGATCGTCGTAACCGCCGCTTCGGTGAACCGGGACGGACGGATCTCACAGGGCGAGAGACTCTGCACACAGGAAAGGAACTCCGCTGTGCGAGGGTTCCATCCTCTTGGCTGAACTGGGCGCACGCGGCTGTTGCTGTGGTTGGCGTCCAACTCACCGACCTCCAAGGGTCATTGAGGGGCCACAAAGACAGGAACACATCGACAAGCACCACACAGGACTGACACGGATCAGTACGTCTGACCTGGGAAAACGGCAAAGATGAGCATTGATCGACAAGGGTCGCCAAGATCCTCAAAGGACTCATAATCCGTCGGCCGTGGGTTCGAGTCCCACCCGCCCCACCACTCGCTACGCGAGCAGAATCGATCTGACCGGCAACTTCGCTGGAGGGTCGGGCGAGTTGAGGGTCCTGGCGACCTTGTCGCGATCAGGATTTCATGATCGTCTGGATGGATTCTGGACGTCGATTCCGGTCAAGTCGGGTATGGCGCCTATGGGGTAGTTCGTGTCGGCGTTGAGCAGGCCTCCGCCGACTCGTCCCGTGGCGGGAAGCGGCCCATGGGAACGCCCCGACATCCAGTGCGCTTCCCTCGCGTGGTCTGTTTGTGATCGATGGCTGCGCCCAATGTTGGTGATATATCTTGGGTACATACATCGTGGATGTTGGAGGTGTCCGATGTCCGTCACGCAGATTGATCTCGACGACGAGGCGCTGGCCGAGGCCATGCGGCTCATGGGTGTCACGACGAAGAAGGAGACCGTCAACACGGCCCTTCGGGACTACGTGGCGCGGATCAAACGGCTTGAGGCCGCGGAGAAGCTGGCCGCGCGGGGTGCGCGTGGCGAGTTCGAGCAGGCCGCGGCGGCGCATGACGCGGAGAAGCGTGCGCGACGCGAGGCCTTCGAGTGATCACGTATCTGGTGGACACCTCGGCTCTGTGGCACCTGTTTCGCACCCCAGGTGCATTGCAGCCCTGGGAGGGACACATTGCCGCCGGGGTGTTCCACCTCTGCGAGCCGACACGGGCCGAATTTCTCTACTCGGCAACCAGCCCGTCCCATCGGGATGAGCTCGCAGAGGAACTGGACGCGCTCTGTTTGCTCTCCCCGGTTCCGAAGAACGCCTGGCGTTGGGTCGACACCGCCCAGTACAAACTGACCCAGCGGGGCCAGCACCGCGCCGCTGGAGCGATCGACCTGTTGGTGTGTGCGACAGCTGTGCACCATGGGCACACTGTCCTCCACGTGGACAACGACTTCGCGACGGTGGCCGGAGCTCTCAAGGACGTCCAGCAGCGGGACGTACGAGCCTGATCTTTCGGAGCCGTTCACGCTGTCGGTTTGTTGGCCTCTTGATGATCGATCCCCAAGTCACTGCCCACCTGGGCGGTGGACTTTCCGTGCGCTTCACCGATGGCGCTCAGCGTCGGGTCGCCGAAGATGTTGTTGCGGCCCTCGGCCGGCGGGCCCCACGCCTCGATCTGCACGCCGCGCTCGGCCATGAGGGCCTGGTCGTCGGCCATCGTCGACGCCGTCCAGAAGATCGCCGACGCGCACGGTGTCCCGATGGCCCAGGTCGCGCTGGCCTGGGTGCTGAAGAACCCCGTCGTGTCCGCGCCCATCGTGGGCGCCACCAAGACCCACCACCTCACCGACGCCGTCGCCGCGCTCGACCTCACGCTCACCGACGACGAGATCGCCGCGCTGGAGGACCCGTACACCCCGCGCCTGCCCACCTACTTCTGATCGGTCGGCCAATGGCCTGCCTGCGGGCCCCACTTCCCCTGCCTCACAGCGATCCCCGTCGTCGGCCGGGACGGCGAGGCCGACCCGCTCGGTGTCGATGCTCACCGGCTCGTCGTCGGCCTGAGCAGCAGTCCGCCGGCCGTGGCGGTCGCCGCCAGCAGTGCCGCGCCGATGAACAGGCTGACGCGCATGCCGTGCAGGAAGTCGGCCCGGTCGGCGATGAGGGCGCCGAAGACGGCGACGGCGAGGGCCCCGCCGAACTGGCGGGAGGTGTTGAGGACGCCGCTGGCCAGGCCCGCCTGCTCCGGGCGCACGCTCTCCAGCATCAGTCCGGTCATCGCGGGTACGGCG
Source organism: Streptomyces hokutonensis (assembly GCF_000376565.1). Classification (GTDB taxonomy): domain Bacteria; phylum Actinomycetota; class Actinomycetes; order Streptomycetales; family Streptomycetaceae; genus Streptomyces; species Streptomyces hokutonensis. The sequence continues at coordinate 21,129 of NZ_BARG01000017.1, forward strand.
AGGGCGCCGCCGAGGGAGACCGGGATCATCAGGACCGTGACCAGCCGGACGGGGGTGGTTCCGGGCAGGAAGAACAGGAGCAGCAGGCCCGCCGCCATGATCCACATTCCGGTGGTCATGACGAGCCGGGCGCCGAACTTCCGTACCAGTCGGGCGGTTTGGAGGGCCACGACGCCGGTCAGCAGCGTCATCGGCAGGAACGCGACGCCGGTGGCGAGCGCGGACAGGCCGCGCAGTTGCTGGAAGTAGAGGCTGAGCAGGAACGTCAGGCCGTAGAAGCCGATGTTGAGGGTGAACCCGGCCAGCAGGGTGACGGTCACCGGGCGGGAGCGGAAGAAGGTGAGCGGCAGCATCGGGTGACGGCCGCGGGCCTGGGAGCGCAGGAACACCGCGAGCGCCAGTGCCGACAGCGCCGAGGCGGCGATCACCGGGGTGTCGCGGAAGCCGTACTCGCCGCCCTCGATCAGCGCGTACGTCAGACCGCCCATCGCCAGGACCGCGCTGATCTGCCCCGTCCAGTCGAAGGGCACGGGCCGTCGTGGGGAGCGGGCGACGCGGGTGAGCAGTCCCAGGGCGACGGCGCCGACCGGCAGGTTGATGAAGAAGATCCACCGCCAGTCCACGGCGCTCAGCGCACCGCCGAGCAGCGGTCCCGCAGCCGAGCCGACCGAGCCGCCCAGCGCCCAGAACCCGAGGACACGGGCGCGTTGGGCGGTGTCCGGGTACGCCTCGCGGATCAGGGCGAGGGTCGCGGGCATCATGACCGCCGCGCCCGCGCCCTGCACCAGGCGGGCCGCGACCAGGACGGGCAGCGTGGGCGCCAGGCCGCCGGCCGCCGAGGCGATCAGGAACAGCCCCATGCCCACGCCGAACGCCTGCCGGGCGCCGATCCGGTCCGAGACGGACCCGGCGGACAGCAGCAGCGCGGCGAGCACCAGGGTGTAGCCGTCGACGACCCACTGCAGCCCGGTCATACCGCCGCCGAGGTCGGCGCCGACGGTGGGCAGGGCCACGCTGACGATCAGCGCGTCCAGGGTGATGACGAAGAAGCCGAGCAGTGCGGCACCGAGCGCGAAAGCGGGGGCGGTTGTCCTGCCGCCGCCGGGCGGAGCGGTGGCAATGGGCGCCTGCGTGCTGGTCATCGGGACTCTCCTGGTGACGTGATCCTTCGAGCTCTCAGCGTGCGAGCGGACCCTCGGGCGTACCAGGCCGGGTTGTGCGGGGGTGTGGGATGCGAGGTAGTGACAGGGCCCCTCAGATGAGATGCGGGGGCGTCGGACGCCTGCCTATCGTCGAAACATGTCCCCCCTCACGATCACTCTCAGCAACGGTGTGGAGATGCCCGCTCTCGGGCTCGGCGTCTTCCAGACACCGCCCGATGTCACGACCGCCTCGGTCGAGGAGGCCCTGCGCGTCGGCTACCGCCACATCGACACGGCCGCCGCCTACGGCAACGAGCGGGAGGTCGGCGACGGCATCCGCCGCTCCGGCCTCGCCCGTGACGAGGTGTTCGTCGAGACGAAGCTGTGGATCAGCGACTACGGCTACGACAGCGCGCTGCACGCCTTCGGCAAGAGCGTGGGCAAGCTCGGCGTCGACCAGCTCGACCTGCTGCTGCTCCACCATCCCCTGCCCTCCGCCTTCGAGCGCACCCTCGACGCCTACCGCGCGCTGGAGAAGCTGCTCGCCGACGGCCGGGTACGGGCCGTCGGCGTCAGCAACTTCATGCCCGAGCACCTGGAGCGGCTGCTGGCCGAGACGTCCGCCGTGCCCGTGGTCAACCAGATCGAGGTCCACCCCTACTTCCAGCAGACCGCGTTGCAGCGCCTGCACGGCCGGCACGGCATCCTGACCCAGGCGTGGTCGCCCATCGGCGGCATCACCTCCTACCGGGGCGGCGAGAAGCGGACCTTCGACGACCCCGTCCTGCTGGAGATCGCCGGGCAGCACGGCAAGTCGGCCGCGCAGGTCATGCTGCGCTGGCATCTCCAGGAGGGCCGCTCCGCGATCCCGAAGTCGGTCCAACCCGCCCGTATCGCCGAGAACTTCGACGTCTTCGACTTCGAGCTGACCAGCGAGCAGCTCGCCGCGATCGACGCGCTCGACACCGGCGTACGCGGCGGACCGGAGCCGGACGCCATCACGCTCGAGGCCTACGGCGTCGAGATCCCCGAGGCGTGAAGTCGCTGCGCCGACGCCTTCGCTCAGCACATCGACGTATCGCTGACTCCGCCTCTGTCCTCACGTCACGGAAGAGCCCCCGTCATGACCCGCACCACCCCTCTGACCGCCCTGGTCGTCGGCGCCACCGGCAGCGTCGGCACCCTCGTCGTCGCCGAAGCCCTCCGACAGGGCCACCAGGTGAAAGCCCTCGTCCGCGACCTCGGGCGCGCCAGGACCGAGCTGCCTCAGGCCGCTTGGCTCGTCACCGGGGACCTCACCGATGCCTGCACCCTCAAGGAGGCCGTCGACGGCATCGACGCCGTGGTCTTCACCCACGGCTCCCACGGCGGGCCCGGCCAGGCGGAACGCATCGACTACGGGGCCGTCCGCAACACCCTTGCGGCACTGGGCGACCAGTCGGCCCGGATCTCGCTGATGACCGCGATCGGCGTCACGGGCCGCCCAAGGAACACCGACGGCACGGTCCGCGACGACATGATCACCGACGCCCACGCGTGGAAGCGCCGCGGGGAACGCCTGGTCCGCGCCAGTGGGCGCCCGTACACGATCGTCCGCCCCGGCTGGTTCGACTACAACGCTCCCGGCCAGCTCGCCCTGACGATGCTTCAGGGCGACACCCGGCACGCCGGCAGCCCCAGCGACGGAGTCATCGCCCGTCGGCAGATCGCCCAGGTCCTCGTCTCCGCGCTCACCTCGCCCGAGGCCGATCACAAGACCCTCGAACTCGTCGCCGAGCACGGTCCCGCCCACTCCGACCTCGACCCGCTGTTCGCCGGCCTCACCGCCGACGTGCCCGGCTCCCTCGACGCCGCCCTGGACAGCGCCAACATGCCGCTCGACGCCGAACCCACAGCCGTACGGCAGGACTTGGAAGCCGTCCGGCACGCCAACCATTCTTGGGAACGCCCATGACGGAGAACATCAGCGGCAAAGTCGTCGTCATCACCGGTGCCAGCAGCGGACTCGGCGCGGCGACTGCCCGGCACCTGACCGCACGCGGTGCCAAGGTCGTGCTCGGCGCCCGCCGACTGGAGCGGCTGGAGGAACTCGCCGACGGTGCGGGCACCCGGGGCGGGTGTGCCGGACCGCTCGGCGGACTCGGACTCGGTTTCGTCCGCACGCGGTGAGGCGGGGGAGGCGGAACAAGGGCCGATCGCGGCACCCGCCGTCATGACCGTTCCTCCTGTGAGCAGGCCGCGGAGCACTGTGCGGCGAGGGGGACGACTCATCGCTGGGGCGCACTCAGCCGTTCACGCGTCGCGCGCTGAGCCACTGGACCATCGCCGGGTCGCGGTGGTCGAAGAACAGCGAGCCGCCGGTGTCCAGAGTGGCGATGGCCGACATCTGGTCGTCGGTGAGCTCGAAGCCGAAGACGTCGAGGTTCTCCGCCATGCGCTCGGGCCGGACCGACTTGGGAATCGCGACAACGCCCCGCTGGACCAGCCAGCGCAGCACCACCTGGGCCACGGACTTGCCGTGCTGCTTGCCGATCTCACTCAGCAGCGGGTTGGTGAACAGGTCGTTCCTGCCCTCGGCGAACCCGCCCCAGGACTGGATTTGGACCCCGTGCTCGCGCATCAGGTCCTGGTAGTCGGCGCGTTGGAAGAACGGGTGGGTCTCGATCTGGTTGACCGCCGGGGTGATCTCGTTGTTGATGATCAGGTCGAGGAGCCGGTCCGGGTAGAAGTTGGCGACGCCGATCGCCTTGGCCAGGCCCTCCCGGTTCAGCGCCTCCATGGCACGCCACTGGCCGTACACATCGCCGTAGGGCTGGTGCATCAGGTACAGGTCGACGTGGTCCAGGCCGAGTTTGGCCAGCGACGTCTCGAACGCCCGCCTGGTGTTCTCCTCGGCGGGTGCGTCCTGGACGTACAGCTTGGTGGTGACGAACAGGTCCTCGCGCGGTACGCCGCTGTTCTTGATGGCGCGGCCGACGGCCTCCTCGTTCTCGTAGGAGGCGGCCGTGTCGAGCAGCCGGTAGCCGGCCGCGAGGGCCTCGGTGACGGCCTGTTCGGTCTGCTCCGCCGGGATCTGGAAGACGCCGAAGCCGAGGATCGGCATGTCGACACCGTTGTTCAGGGTGACGCTCTGCATGAGGGGTGCCTTTCGAGCGGGATGCGGGTGTGGAGCACGGGCCGGAGGCCGGCCGACGCTCGGACACGGGCGGGAGGTCCCTGCGCGACCGGTGCGCAGCCCGCCGGAATTCACCTTCGCGCTCTTTCGCCACGGGTGGCAGGCCGAGCCGTGCCAGGGGGTGGCGAGCGGGGCAGTGACAGGGCCCCTCACATCGCTGCCACGCAGGTCAGAGCGGTGTGACACTGAAGGGCATGGCATCTGAGCAGAGCAGCGACGGCGGCGCCGAGCTGGGCCGGTTCCTGCGTGCCCGCCGCACCCGGACCGCACCCGAACAGGTCGGCCTCAAGGCCGGCACCGGCCTGCGCCGCACCCCCGGCCTGCGCCGCGAGGAGCTGGCCACGCTCGCCGGGATCAGCATCGACTACTACGTACGTCTGGAACGCGGCAAGGAGATCCACCCCGGTCCCACGGTCGTCGACGCCCTCGCCCGCGCCCTGCTCCTCGACGCGTCCGAGCACCGGCACCTGCGCGAGCTCGCTTCCCGTGCCGCCTACGCCCCCGTAGCACCGCCCGCGCCCGGCCACACCGTGAGACCGCAGTTGAGGGTGCTCCTCGAGTCCGTGCGCCCGAACGCGGCCTATGTCGTCAGCCGCACCCTGGACCTGCTCGCCTCCAACCCCGGCGCGCTCAGGCTCTTCGCCGGCCTGGGCGACTGGCCGCCGCCGCTACGGAACTTCGCCCGCTACGCCTTCCTCCACCCCCTCGCCCGCGACGTACTCGACGACTGGGACGAGCAGGCCCGTGCCTGCGTCGGCCGGCTGCGCGCCCTGGCCGGCACCGAACCGGACGCCCCGGACCTGGCCGACCTGGTCGGCGAACTCCTGGCGAAGAGCCCGGACTTCGCCGACCTGTGGAACCGCTTCGACGTCAAACCGCACGCCCCGGACCCCAAGACCTTCCACCACCCCGAGGTCGGCGACCTCCACCTCGGCTACGAGTCGATGCCGATGGAGCACAGCCACAAACAGCGGTTCGTCGTGTTCTTCGCCGAGCCGGGCACCTCCGACCACGACAAGCTGATCCAACTCGACGCGGAACGCGGGGAGTTGGGGCTCGACGTGGAGGAGGGACGGCTGTCCCGGCGCCGGGCGGCCGACTGAGCAGCAAGGAACTCCCGTCTGTTCAGGGGGTCATGGCGTCGCGCACAAGCGCGGTGTCGACGAACTGCTCGAAGCGCACGATGAGTCCACCGCGTACGACGAAGTGGTGCGCGACGCGGACGTCGATCGCCTTGGCGGTGGACTTGTTGACGGCGGTGTAGCGGGCCAGGACGACGACGTTCTCGCCGTCGACGACGTAGGTGTCGTCGTGGGCGGTCCAGTCGTCCCAGTCCTGGCCGAGCTTCTCCATCACGTGGGACGTGACCCCGTCGGGGGTGCGGTAGGTGCCGGCGAGGGGGAAGCCGGCCATCTCCGTCCACTCCACGTCGGGGGCGAGAGTGGCGCGGAGGGCTTCGAGGTCGCCGGCGGCGGAGCCCAGGTACTGGCGGCGTACGACGTCGGCGGGGGCGGTGGAGGTAGCGAACTCGGCCATGGTCAGCCCCACTTCATCTCACCCTTGGCGACCTTCGCGCCGATCTGGGCGGCGATCAGCATCCCGTTGTCGGGATAGCGGGCGACCAGTGCCTCGGTCAGCGCGGCGCCGTCGGCCGCCTTGCCGAGTTCCTCCTCGAAGGCGAGCAGGTAGTCGCGGGTGGCGGTGATGGCGGAGGCGTCGGCGGCGGTGCCGGGCAGCCGGTGGCCGGGGACGACCAACTCCGGCTTCAGGGCGGCCATTTCGTCCAGCAGGTCGACCCAGGACGCGCGGTCGCCCGGGGTGGGGGTGTCGGCGACCCAGACGTGCTCCTGCTGGAAGAGCAGGACGCCGCCGAGGAGGGCGCGGTGCTCGGCCTGCCAGAGGTAGTGGCGGTCGGGCAGGCCGGCCGGGCCGCCCTTGAGCTGGAAGCGGTGGCCCTCCAGGGTCAGGGCATCGCCGGTCAGCGGGGTCAGGTCGACCAGGCGGGTGGGGAGGTTCGGGCCGAGCGCGGCCCACGCCTTGAGCTTGCCCTCGTAGGAGTGCCGGATGTGCTCGATGACGAGCGGGGTGGCGACGAACGTCGCGTCGGGGAAGGCGTCGGCGATCACCTCGGCGCCGAAGTAGAAGTCGGGGTCGGCGTGGCTGACGAACACGGTGGTCAGCTTCTTGCCGGAGTCGAGGATCTCGGCGGCGAGGCGGTGGCCGTCGGCGCGCGTGAAGGCGGCGTCGACCAGCAGCGCCTCCTGCTCGCCGGTGACGAGCGTGGCGGTCTTGTTCTTGCTGCCGGCGGGGAAGTCGAGGTCGAGGACCTTGAAGGAGAGGCTGCTCATGCGGGGGCTCCTTTGCACAGGGGATGGAGTGGGGGCAGGGGAAGATCAGTGGACGGAGAAGCGTGCGTCGACCTCGTCGGCGGTGGCTTGGCCGTAGGCCAGCGGGGTGACGGAGTCGCCGTCGACGGCCAGCAGAGTGGGGAACCCGGTGACGCCGAGCTGGACCGCGCGGCGGAAGTCGGCGTGGGCCGCGGTCTGTGCCTCGGGCGCTTCGAAGGCGGCGACGACGGCGTCCGCGTCGAGCCCGGCGGCCTGGGCGACCGTCCGGTAGGTCGCCGCCTCGGACAGGCTGCGTCCGTCGACGTAGAAGGCGGTCTGGAGGGCCGCGGCCAGCTCCGCCGCGCGGTCGGGGGCGACCTGGCGCAGGGCGGCGACACCGCGGGCGGCGGCCTCGGAGTCCATGACGAACGAGCCGTCGGCGATCAGCCGCTCGTAGCCCTCGCCGAACTCGGCGCCGGTCAGCTCGGCGATCTTGGCGTTCGCGCCCTGGACGTAGCCGAACTCGCGGATCGGCACCCGGCGCGACCCGGTGAACAGGCCGCCGGAGACGACCTCGACCGGCAGTTCGGGATGGCGGGAGGCGACCTCGCTCAGCGTTCCGGAGAATCCGTGCGACCAGCCGCAGTAGGCGTCGAAGACGTAGACGAGCTTCATGGATGACCTCGAAGGCGTGTCCTGCCCACCTGGTGCGGGCATTCGTCTGACGAAACAGTAACTGACTAGTCAGGTATTTCCGGATGGGTGTGAGGTGGGACACACGGGTGGAGCTGTGGTCATTGCATCGGGCAGTCGCCCGCCCGCAGGTGGGCGGTCGCCGGTCCGCAGGTCAGGGCAGCCGGGGCAGCACGTCCCGGGCGGTGTGGCTGAGGATGCGGAGGTCCTCCGCGAACCGCTCGCGGTCCTCGACGGGGAGCGGTGCCACGAAGTACCGCTTGATGTTCGCCACGTGCACCTGGGACGCGTGCACCGCCGTCTCCTCACCCAGCGGCGTGAGTCGCACCAGCTTCGCGCGCCGGTCCTCGGGGGAGTCGGTGCGCGCCACGAGTCCCGCCGCCACCATCCGGTCCACCAGCCGGGTGGCGCCGCCCGTGGTCAGGACCTGTTCCTGGGCGATGGCCCGCATCGACATGCCCGGTGCGCCCGCCCGTCCGAGGATCAGCAGCACCTCGAACATGAGATGGCTGATCCCGCACTCCTCCTCCAGGGCCCGCCCGAGGATGTACTCCAGTCGGTTGGCCGCCCCCTGGAGCCGCCCGAACGCGAGGATCAGTTCGTGGTCGGCGGCCTCCTTCGCCGTACCGATGCCCGCCTGCTCGCTCACGGCCTCGCCGCCCCTTCTGCCGTCCCGGGTATCACCGTACCGATCATGCCCGGGGCGGCAGGGTGTCAGGTCCGGCGGGCGCGGTCGCGCGGCACCGGCCGGCGCGCCCGCCCCAGGGCTACACCCCTGGGCGCAGTCCCAGCCGGCCGGGCGTCGGGTCGCCCTTGACCTCGCCGAAGTACAGGGCGGAGGTCTGCTTCCAGCGTTCGACCGCGGCACGGTCGAACATGAAGCGCGGGAAACCGTCCACGTGGGCGTTCGGATACTCCCGGATCCGCTTCAGTCCGGCAGGGGGAGTGACGTCGGTGCGCTGGCCCCAGGCCATGAAGGGGTGCCCGGCGCCGATGGCGAATGTCACGGGGGAAGTGCTGACGGCGGACCCCGCGGTGCCGACGCCGATCGTCTTCCGGCCGCCGAAGACCGCGTCGCCCGGGGAGTTGCTGTCCCGCCCGAACTGCACGTCCTGCGTGGCGAATTGGGCCACCCAGTCCCAGCCGTACGTGCGGGCGTACAACGAGAAGAGGTGGAGGACCGCGGCGTCGTCCCGCCGACCGTCGCCGTGTCGTACAGGAAGCTGAAGGCGATCGCCCCGGTGGCCACCCAGGCGCCCTGCGGATCCTTGAACGCGTCGTGGACCTTGGAGAACCCAGCGGGCTTGCAGTGCAGGAGGCGGCCCTGCTGCTTCCAGCGGTCGAAGTCCTGGAGGGTCTGGAACTGGACGAGGTCCGGGACGAGGGTGTCGGTGGCGAACTGGTTGTCGACGCGGACGTCGTGGTACTTGCTGTAGTCGACGATCAGCCAGACCTGCGACGCCCGGATGGAACTGCCGGGCCGGACGGCGCACGGGTTCGACGACTCCGCCTGGTCGGACGTGGAGCGAGTCGCCTTCGAGGACAAGTTCCCGGACACGCGGCTCCTCGCCTACCCGGGCGAGACCGCGCGCTTCATGCACCGCTGGGACCGGCGACCGCGGTCGGTCACCGGACGGCCGAAGGCGCGGCGTACGACCGGCTGTTCGGACGCATCGGGCAGGCGTTCATCACCAAGTACCTGAGCACAGCGGGCGGCACGGTCACGGTCAGGTCCGGCCTCGGCGACGCCTCCCCGATCGAACCGGGCTCCGACCCCGACCGGAAGACGGAGGACAACAGCCAGACCGCGCCGCTCTGGGTCCTCAAGCTCGGCTTCTACGAGAGGGAGGCCCAACGCCGCACGCTCGTGGGCCTGTTGGCGGACAACATCGGCAGCGACGCGGCCTACAAGGCGGCGCACCCGAACAGCAGCCGGGTCAGGTGCGCCGAGAACGCGCTGTCCGTCGGCTTCCTCGGCGTCGACGTCCTCGCCTCCGGCCTCACCGACGAGGGGCGCGCGGACCTGGCGTACCAGCTGCTCCACCAGGACGCCCTGCCGTCCTACGGCGCGATCATGGAGTGGATGTACGCCTGCATGGCCGGCATCGCCCGCGACCCGGACAGCCCCGGTGTCAAGCACTTCGTCCTGCGACCCCACGTCGATCCCACCGGCAGGATCACGCAGGTTCCGGGCTCCCACGAGTCGCCGTACGGCGAGATCAGGAGCGAGTGGAAGACGGAGGACGGAGGCGGGAGCCTCGTGTACGACGCGCTCGTGCCCGCCGACAGCGAGGCGACGCTGCGGCTTTCCGCGGTCTCCGCCGATGCCGTCCACTCGGGACGGACTCCGCCGGCCCGAGTGGACGGGGTGCGTCTCCCCGGCCACAAGGACGGCGTGGCCTCGTACAGGTTGCCCTCGGGCCGATACCACCTGACCGCCCGGCTCCTCCGGCAAGGGACTCCGCTGCTCACCGGTCGGATCCGTGGGTGCGGCGGCCTGCTGCCGTCATGACTCGCATCGGCGACGGTGGGGCCGCCCCCCCCGTGACGGCCCCACCGGGCGCTGGGCCCGTGCTGTGCTCACCCTCTTCCGGTGTCCGGACTCAGCAGCTGGCGAGCCACTTGTGGGACAGCACCTTGAGGCCGGGGCCGCCGCTGACGCCGGGGCCCTTCACGCCCTGTCCTATGCAGCCCAGATACCCCGAGTAGTTCGCTCCGGAATAGAGGCCGACCCCCTCGTACGAGGACGAAGTCCCGTTGTTGTAGACCGACTTGACGTTGCGGTCGTCGGCCCATGAACACACCACGGGCTCGCTGGTCCAGTCTTTGTCGGCGTTGCTCCAACTGCAGCGGTTTCCCGTGTAGTTGATCTGGTCCCAGACGCACAGGCTGCCGGAAGGGCAACTCGCGGCGGCTTCGGCCGAACCCGGTGCCAGCAGGCCCAGGGCCGCCACCGTGGCGGCGACGACGGCCGCGCTCAGAGTCCTGCGGACTGTGCGTGTTGTGACGTTCATTCATGGTCCTTTCCCGTGAGCGATCCTTCCGGCGGAGAACACGTCTCGGGCCGGCCCCTCGGTGGTGCGTGCACGGATCGTGGAATGCCGACCTTGTCGCGACCTTGTCGAAATCTTGTCCGACCTGTACGCGCCTGCTTCGCCGTCCTGCGGGAACGGCCGGGCGAAGAACCCGGTGCCGACCCGGGACCGGAGGTGAGGCGGCTGCACCGGGCGGTGCGCGTGTCACCGGAGGCCATCGGCAGCGGCAGCCGGGGGCTCGTCCTGAGGCTGACAGCCGACCGCCGACCGCCGAAGATATTGACGCAGTGTCAAATACCGTCGTTCACATGGGAGTTGGTGAGTTCACCGACTGTGAAAGGCCGCACACGTGCCGTTCCGGCCGTGTAGCTTCTACCCGTCAGTAGGGGTTTGAGCAAGGGTGGTTGTGTGGTTGCCTCTCCGCAGACCGAGAAGTTCGCCGCCTGTCTTCGGATGCTGAAGGACCGCAGCGGCCGGGGCTACGACAGCCTCGGCAAGCAGGCGGGCGTCAGTGGGTCCAGTCTGCATCGGTACTGCTCCGGTCTCAGTGTCCCGACGGACTACCGGGTGGTGCACGCCTTCGCCAAGGTGTGCGGCGCCAGCGGGGAGGAGCTCCGCGAACTCCACCGGCTGTGGGCGCTGGCGGACGCCGACCGGGACGTATCGGCCACGGCCGCGCCGGAGGCGGGTCCCGCGCCCGAAGAGCCTGTCGCGCCCGCGCCGGCGAGCCCCCCGCTCGACGACGACGTCGTCCCGCCGGAGATCACCCCCGACGAGGGCGGGAAGCCGCCCCGGTCCCGGTTGCAGGAGAAGCTGTCCTCCCGTTTCGCGATCCTCGCCGCCGTGGTCGCGGTGGTCCTGGTGGCCGGCTTCGTGTGGCTGCCCGGGGACTCCGGCGGTGACTCGTCGGCGGACGACGGCGAACTGCTGTACTCCCACGCGTGCCAGTCGGTGAGCATGGGGCAACACGACGAGTGCGTACGCGAGTTGCAGACCCTGTTGCTGCGGGCGAAGGGCAAGCTCGCCGTCGACGGGGACTTCGGGCCGGAGACCCTGCGCAGACTGACCGCGTTCCAGGTGCTGGCGGGTCTGCCGGCCACGAACGTGGTCGACGACGCCACCAAGAAGGCGCTCTACGCCCAGAAGGTGAGCATGACGACCTGGTCGCCGGCCAAGGTGACGAAGCTGATCCGCCAGGTGTTCGCCGAGGATCCCGACACCGCCGTGGCCATCGCCCGCTGTACGTCGTTCCTCGACCCGCTGTACGTACTTCCCAACACCAACGGCAGCCGCAACTGGGGCGTGTTCCAGATCTCCGACCGCCGCCTGTCGGAACTCGGCGGCACCCCGCTGCGGGCCTTCGACCCCGAGTGGAACATCAAGGCCGCCCACCGGCTGTGGAGCGCCGAGCGCGACTTCCACGACTGGCCTTCCTGCGAGGCGGCGTTGAAGAACTCACCGACGAGCACACCGAAGAGCTGAAGTCGGCCCGGAGCTCCGGGTGCCGCCGCGCGGCGACGCCCGGAGCTCCGCTCCCCCGGGAGCGGTGTCAGACCGTGCCGTCCTCCCACCACCAGTCGCGGCCGAGGTCGGCCCGGCTGTCGACGTGCTGGTGGTCGACGGTGTACGTCTCCAGCCCGGAGAACCCGCAGGTCTCCGCCTTCTGGTAGACGGTCTTGGTGGCCACGCCGGGCACGTCGAGGTCGGCCGCCGTGCCGTACAGGTGCATGTTGTCGCTGGCCCCGCCGATGTCGGCGTTGTGCGCGATGTTGCGGAAGCCGGAGTTGACCGTGATCGGCTTGTCGCCCAGCTTCTTGCGCAGCGCCTCCAGCTTGTACATGCAGCGCCGGACGTTCTCCTTCACCTGCGCCGTGCTCAGTTTGCCGCCGCTGAAGCCGCCGCCTGTCTGGTTCTCGAACTCGCTCCAGTTGAAGTGGAGCGTGGAGCCGTCCGACTGCTCCAGCGCGTTGAGCTTCGCCTGGGTGTTGGGTCCGACGCTGGCGTCGGCGGTGAGGCCGTACGCCGTCTGGAACCGCTTCACGGCCGCCGCCGTACCGGGGCCGAAGTCCCCGTCGATGCTCACCCGGCTGTGGCTTGCGCTGTCCGCCGCCCAGCCCGCGATCCGGATCTGCAGCTCGGTCACGTCGGCACCGGTGGCGCCCTGCTCCAGGGTGCGCGACCACGAATAGGCCTGTGCGACACCGGAGAACAGCAGCTGACCGAAGGCGACGCCGGCGCCGGCGGCCAGTGTGCCGCGCAGCATGGTGCGGCGGTTCATGGGACGGAAGGAGGAGGTCATGGTCGTCCTTTCAAAGAGGTCAGTAGGCGATCTGGAACGTCACGTTCTGCGCGTCGGTGTCGTAGGGGCCCACGCGCAGGACGAAATGGGTGCCGTCCTTGACGTCGGTGGCGACGGTCGCCCATTCCGTACCGTGGAGGGAGTAGGTGTCGTCGTTGTTGCACTTGCTCGTGTGGTCGACGAACACCACGCAGGCGTACAGGAACACCCCGGCCGGACTGTCCGTGAGGAGCCTCATGTTGATGTCGTTGCACCGCGAGGACGTCGTATAGGTGCCGTAGGACACGGGCGACGTGGAGTAGTGGTACGTCAGGGTCTTGGCGCCGCCGTAGCAGCTGGTCGCGGTGGCCGAGGACTGCGCGGAGGCGGGTGCGACGCCCACGCCCAGCAGCGCGGCCGCGGCGAACAGAGCCGAGGCGAACGCCCTGTTTCCGGTCATGGTGGTCTCCGTTCGGGTGCGGGGGTCAGAAGGCGATCTGGATGGTGGCGGAACTGCCTTCCAGATCCACGCCGTTGGGCACGGTGAACTTGGTGTCGTCCAGGACGTCGGTGGCGATGGTCGTCCAGCTCCGGCCGACCTTGGTCCAGCGGTTGCAGACGCCGGTCTTCGCGAACTTCACGCAGGCGACCACGTACTCCGCGTCGCCGCCGACGACGCGCATGTTGATGTCGTTGCAGCGGCTCGTGGTCCAGTACGGGCCGAAGTCGAGCACGTCGCCGTAGTGCACCGTGACGGCTCCGCCGTAGCAACTCGTCGCGGCCGCGGCGGAGTCGGCCGCGGCGGCGGGCGCCGAAACCGTGAGGGCCGAGGTGCGGTTGGCCAGCCGGTCCAGGTCGGCCTGGGTGCCGTTGAACACGTCGCCGGTCGCCGGTGCCTCGACACCCGGGAAGAGCGCGGCGTCGGTGTACTGCCACATCGCCCAGGTCGTCGAGCCGGCCGGCAGCGGCGGCTGGGTGATCGACGTGCGGTAGTCCGCGAGCTGGAGCGGATACCGGGCGAAGGCGGTGGTCGAGCCGAGGCAGTCGTCCAGGAAGGACTTCTGGGTGTAGATGACCGGCGTACGGCCGAACGCCGCCTCCACCTTGTCGAGCCAGGCCTTGGCGTCGCCCACCGTGCCGTAGGTGGGGCAGCGTCCGCTGCCGTCGTCCATGCGCTCCAGGTCGAAGACCGGCGGCAGGTCGCCCGCGCGCTGCCCGGTGTAGCCGGTCGCCCGCACGGCGGCGACGAACCGGTCGGCCTGCGCCCCACCCGTGTCGGCCGCGGTGCCCGTGTAGAAGTGGTACGGCGCGACGGCCAGCCCGGCCGCCCTGGCGGCCACGAGGTCGGTGGCGAGGTACTCGTCGGTGACGTTCAGGCCCCGGGTGGCCTTGACCGTCGCGAACTCGACCCCCGAGGCCTTCACGGCCTTCCAGTCGATCGGCGCGCCGCCGGGGTGCTGGTACTTGGCCGTGTCCAGGCCGTCGATCGCGTAGCCGGCCGGGCGCGGTGGCGTGCAGTACGCGTTGCGGCCGGACCAGTCCACCAGCTTCGCCCAGGTGTTGGGGCCCACGACGCCGTCGGCGCTGAGGTTGGCGCAGTGCTGGAGCTCGACGACACGGGACCTGGTCCCGCCCCCGAAGTCGCCGTCGATCGTCAACGGCGCGTAGTGGAACGGCTCCATGGCCAGGTTCAGCCGGCACTGGAGCTCCATGACCTCGGTGCCCTTCGCGCCCTGTTGCAGCGTCGGGCGGGTGTCGGTGTGGCCGCACACGGCCGGCTGCGCGGTGGCCGACGTGCCCGGGGTCGCGCAGGTGTGCGGCTGGGCGGCCCAGGTGTTCAGCGCCGCCCAGGTCCCCGGGCCCAGCACGCCGTCCACGCCGAGACCGGCGCACCGCTGGAACTCCTTGACGCGCGTCGCCGTCGCCGGCCCGAACGAGCCGTCCGCCGCGATCGGCGTGTACTTGCTCGGCTTCGTCGCGAGATTGAGCTCGCACTGCGCCTCGACCGTCGCGTCCCCCGTCGATCCCTGCTGCAGCGTGGGCTGTGCGCCGGTGTGCCCGCAGACCGCGACCGCGGCGGTGGCAGCGGACTCCGCGGCCTGCGCCACCGCGGGCCCGTACAGGGGCAGGAGCGCTGCCACGGCGAGGGTCAGACCCCGCAGAAGCGTCCGTTGTCCCATCAGGTGTTCCCCCTCTGGTGAGTGGCCGGGAGCCCCCGGCCTCCGGTCATGCTGGCAGCGGCCGTCCGGCGGTGGATCCTCCCGCTCCGGATCGGGACGCCGGGACAGTCGCGCGGCTGTGACCTGCGGGGACGCCGCACCGCTGGGACGGGCGTGGGACACGGGAGGCGGAGCGGGGGCGCGACGGCGAGGAACCGCGACGACGTGAACGGTCGCCGGTGGGTGCCCGTATCCCCTGTCGTGACGCACCAGACACAGCACCAGCACCCGCATCGAGGACACACCGCCCGGCTGCGCCACGGCGCGGCGCTCGCCCTGCTCCCGCTGGCCGTGGCGTGCGGCGGGGGAGAGGACGCCGCCGAGGAGAAACGCCGGCCGACCGCGGTGACCGCCGCCCCCGAAGCCGGCGTGGTCGCCCCCGCGAAGGTCGAGGTGATCGCCGGGCTGACCGGGTGCACCGCCGAGATCCGGATCGAGGCGGAGGAACTGCGTGAGGGGCAGTGCCGTACGAAGCAGGGCGAGTACCGGATCACCACGTTCCCGGAGGAGCGGTTCAAGGTGACCTGGCTGGACACCGCGGCTGTCTACGGCGGCAAGTACCTCGTCGGCACCCGCTGGGTCGTCAGTGCGCGGCCGGAGCTGCTGGAGGGGTTCCGGGCCCGACTCGGCGGAACCGTACAGGAGTTGAGCGGGGTCGGGCCCGCGGCGTCGCCCTCCTTCGGGCCCCAGGCGTCGGCCTCCTGAGCCGGCCCTCTGAGCGGAAGTCTCCTGACTCACCCCTCCGTGCGGAGGTGCTCCAGCACCTCCGCCAGCGGCAGGTCGAACCGGTCCTTGTCGTCGGCCCACCGGCGCAGCACGCTCGCCGCGCCCTCCGCGAGGTCCGGCGGCAGTTCCGCCGTGCGCAGGGTCGCCGCGATCTCCTCCAACTCCGGTGCCCAGCGCCAGGCCCGGGCGGCGACGCTCGGCAGCTGACCGGTCTCGGCGAGGATGTTGGACCTCAACGTGCTTGCCTCCAGGGCGAGTTCGGCCGCCACGCCGTGGCTCGCGGCGAGCGCGTGCGAGACGGCGGCCAGCACCCGGGCCGACTTCTGGAACGAGGCGTACGACATCTTCAGCGCCGACGCGGCACCGATCCCGGCGTCGAGGGGGCGGGCCAGGACCTGGGTGCCTTCGAACAGCGCCGCCACCCCGGCCACTTGCTTCCCGTCGCCGCTCAGATAGAGGCGCGGGGCGCTGCCCGGTCCCGGCGGGCCGCCGACGATCGAGCCGTCGAGCATCGGCACGCCGTGCTCCGCGCACGCCGCCGCGATACGCCTCGTGCGGTCCGGGCTGATCGCGTTGGCCTCGACGTACACGCCCCGGAAGGGGTGGGCGAGGACCTGGTGCGCCACGTCCTCCGCCGCGTGCGGAGGGCACACCGACAGCACGAAGTCGCTTGCCGCCAGGGCGGATTGGAGGGACTCGGCGGCCTCCAGGCCCGCGTCCCGGGCCCGTTGGAGACTGGCGGCGCCGCGGCCGGTCGGGACGTACAGCACCCGGGCACCCGCAAGGGCCGCCTGGCCGCCGACTTTCGCGCCCATGGCGCCGGGATGCAGAAGCGTCAACGTGGTCATGGGGCCCACGTTAGGCGGGGCCCGCGACCGGGCCGGTGCGCGGTGCCGACAACCAAGCGCGGGCCATGACTTGCCCTCCGTAGGCCCCGGCTTACTGAAACATTCAACAAATGGATCTTCGGGACCGGCAAAGGGCTCTACCCGCATAGATGATCCCGGTGCTGTCATGCTCACGACCGCCCGGAATCCCTGCCGGGCACCACTACGGGAGATCCCCCCCATGCCCCGAATATCCCGCTCCCTGGTCACCGCCCTCTCCTCCCTCGCCCTCGCCGCCGCCGGCCTCACGGTCGCCGCGGGCACCGCGCACGCGCAGAGCTGCAGTCAGGCCTACCTCCCGCTCCCCGACCCCAGTTGCCAGCCCGGTGCTTTCAACCCGGACGTCACCCAGTCCACCATCGACACCACGATCTGCGTCTCCGGGTGGACCGCGACCGTCCGGCCGTCCAGCTCCTACACCACCGCGCTGAAGAAGACGCAGATCGTCGAGTACGGCTACACCGACACCAGCACCTCGGACTACGAGGAGGACCATTTCGTCCCCCTCGAACTCGGCGGCTCCCCCAAGAGCGCGCTCAACCTCTGGCCCGAGCCGGAGTACGGCACCAAGACCGCCGCCAACAAGGACACCGTCGAGAACAAGCTCAAGAAGGCCGTCTGCGCCGGCACCGTCACGCTCTCCCAGGCCCGGAACGCGATCCTCGACGACTGGACGACCGCGCTGTCCGACCTCGGCCTGAGCTGATGTCCCCCGCATGACTCAGGGGCCGGTCTCCTCCCCCGGGAGTAGCCGGCCCCTCCCTGCTCCTTCTCGGGAGGCAGGCCAAGTGCCTCCGC
The DNA here is from genome assembly GCF_000376565.1 of Streptomyces hokutonensis. Classification (GTDB taxonomy): domain Bacteria; phylum Actinomycetota; class Actinomycetes; order Streptomycetales; family Streptomycetaceae; genus Streptomyces; species Streptomyces hokutonensis. Next base: position 38,409 of record NZ_BARG01000017.1, read on the forward strand.
AAGGGCGATGTTCTTGGGCGTCGCGAGGAAGAGTGTGGGGCATAGGAGAGGGGCATAGGAGATATGAGCCTCGGGAGGGCGCCATGAACCGACAGATCCGTGTTCGCGTGATTCGCCGGCCCGCCGCGCCCCGCGACGACACCATCGACCGCAGGACGCCGTCGGGGCGGATCCTGCCCTACTGACCTTCCGGCCGCAGGGGCGACCGCCAACTCACTGTCGTGCCCGCCCCGTCGTACACCCTCAGCCGTACGGCGTCCCGGCCGTCCGGCAGCGGAGTCGTCACGTCGACCGTGATCTCCAGGCGGGAGACGTCGGGTCGGCGGGATGCGGTGGCCAGGGCGCGGCGCAGGACGGCGAGGAGCCGGGTCGCCATCTGATCGGGGACGAGGGTGTCCACCGGGCCCTTGAAACGGGTCGACGGTTGGAACGCGAGGGTGGCCGCCGCCTCCCGAAGTACCTTGCCGCGCAGGCTCGTTGGCGCCTCCGCCGGTGGTTGCTGCAGGGCGAAGATCGCCGTGCGGACCTCCTGGACCGTCGACTGGAGTTCGTCGACGGCGCGTCCGACGACGTCGTGGGCCGGGTCGTCCGGTCCGCCCCTGCGCTGCGCGGACTCCAGCAACATGCCGGTGGCGAAGAGCCGTTGGACGACCAGGTCGTGCAGGTCACGGGCGATACGGTCGCGGTCCTCGTAGACGGCGAGGCGTTCCCGGCCGTGCTGCGCGTCGGCCAGGACCAGCGCGAGCGCGGCCTGGGAGGCGAACTGCGTTGCCAGCGACCGTTCTACGGCCGTGTAGGGGCGGTCGCCCGGGCGGCGGGGGAGGGCGAGCGTGCCGATGAGACGGCCCTCGGCCTGGAGCGGCAGCATCATGCTGGGACCGAACCGGTGCCGTACATGCGTCGTCATGCGCGGGTCGGTCGCCGAGTCGTCGATGAACACCGGCTCGCCGCCCAGGAGTTGGACCAGGACGGGGCTGCCGGGCGCGATGGTCGTGCCGACGATGTCGCCCGGGTCCTCGAAGGCGGAGGCGGTGACGATCTCCATGCCGCCCGCCTCGGTGGGCTGCAGGATCACCCCCGCCGCGGCGTCGGCCAGCGCCCGGGCGCCCTCGGCGACCGTCGTCAGCGCGCCGGCCGCCCGCTCGCCGGTGAGCAGTGCGGTGGTGACGGCCGCCGCGCCCTCGATCCAGCGCTCGCGCTGCCGGGCCGTCTCGTACAGGCGGGCGTTGCCGATCGCGATGCCGGCCTGCGCGGCGAGGACGTGCAGCAGTTGTTCGTCCTCGGCGGTGAAGGGGGCGGCGGGCCGCTTCCCGGCGAGGTGGAGGTGGCCGAACACCTCGTCCTGGACGTGGATCGGCACGCTGAGCACGCCCTCGGGCGGCGGTTCGGCCCCGCCGGTGCGGATCTCGGTGAGGCCGTCCTGCCCCGGGTCCGTCGTGCCGAGCGCCGCGTACCGTGCGCCGGTCAGCTCGGCCGCGCCGTCCACGATGTGCTGGAGGGTGGTGCGCAGTTCGAGCTCGGAACCGACGCTCAGGACGGCTTCGAGGAGGCGGGAGAGGTCGGGGACGCCGTCGCGCGGGCCGTCCGGTTCCGGGCTCAGGCGGTTGCCAGCGGGTCCAGGACCAGCGGCTCGATCTTGCCCTCCAGCATGTAACCGAGGCCCTGTACGGCGCACACGTCCGGCCGCTCGGCGATGTGCACCGGCATGCCGGTCGCCGCGCGCAGCATCTGGTCGAGGCCGGGGAGCAGGGCGCTGCCGCCGACCATCATGATCCCGCGGTCGGCGAGGTCGGCCACCAGGTCCGGCGGGCAGTTGCGCAGCACCCGGCCGATGCCGTCGAGCACGGCGGTCAGCGGGGTCTCGATCGCGTCCCGTACGGCGGCGGTGTCCACCTGCACGGAACGGGCGAGACCGGTCGCCACGTCCCGCCCGTGGATCTCGGTCAGGGCCGGGCCGTGCGGGGTGAGACCGTTGCCGGACAGCGCGAGCTGGAGCGGTCGTACGGACTGGCTCGGGAGCATCAACTCGTGCTCGTGGCGCAGGTGTTGGACGATCGCGTGGTCGACGGCCTCGCCGCCCACCGGGATGCGTTCGGCGGTGACGATCGAGCCGAGGGAGAGCACGGCGACCTGGGTCGCGGCGGCCCCGCACACCATGATCATGGTGGCCTCGGGCCGTTCGACGGGCAGTCCGCAGCCCACGGCGGCGGCGATGAGGGTGTCGACGAGTTCGACGCGCCGCGCGCCGAGCCCGACCAGCGTCTCGATCGCGGCCCGCTGCGCCAGCGGATCGGCGTCGTGCGGGGTGCAGGCGGCGGCCCGCAGCCGGGGCTTGCGGCGCAGCGCGCGGCGCACCTTGTCGCCGATCAGGTGCCGCAGCATGCGCTGCGCCATCTCGATGTCGACGACGGTCCCGCCGGAGACGGGCCTGACCACGCGAATGTAGTCGGGCGTACGGCCCGTCATCTTCTCCGCGAACTCTCCTACGGCGATCAGCGCGCCGGTCCGCGTGTTCACGGCGGCGGCGGACGGCTGGTCGACGACGAGCCCGGCGCCCTTGACGTAGACACGGGTGCGGGCGGCTCCCAGGTCGACGGCGAAATGGCAGCGTCGCAACTGCTCCAGACTGACGGTCATGGAAGGTTCTCCCGAGAGCGGACCGGGGCGTCGCCGGGCGGCGGGCCTCTTATCGCATCGTGCGGGGGCGGGGCGGTCGGCGCGCCTTGTGGTGGGCCGGGCGGGGTGCCGCTGAATGGGGGTATTTGTCTGTTATGTCTGAAGTAAGGAACGTGTAAAGACTGCTGGAGGGCGCCCTCATGACAGCCCGTCGCTCACACGGGCCGGGTCCTGATCACCCCCAGTTCCGCCAAGTCCTCGGGCCGGACCCGGAGTTGGTCCGCCGTCCGCTCCGTCTCCGCCGGCGCCCGCTTCAGGATCGCGGTGGCGAGCTCGGGGGCGATCACCGAGAAGTAACTGTCCGGCGTGGCCCAGGTGTTGCCCGGCGCGGCCAGCGCCAGCGCACCCCCGGAACCGCCCTCGCCGATCAGCAGCGTGGTGACCGGAACCCGGGCGGAAGCCACCGCGCCGAACAGGTCCGCGATCGCCGCCCCCGCCCCCTCCCGCTCCGCCTCGGCGTCGTTCGCCGCGCCCGGCGTGTCCACCAGCGTCAGCACCGGCACCCCGAGCCGGTCCGCCAGCCGGATCAGCCGCGCGGCGGTCCGATACCCGGCCGGCCGCGTCGCCGTCCCCGCCTGCGCGGCAAACGCGACGGCCCGCCCCGCCCGCTCCCCGAACCCACACAGCATCCCCGCGTCGACACCACCGCACCGGTCCCCGCTGATCGCGAGCCGGTGCGTGAAGTAACTGTCCAAGTAGCGCTCGGCGCGCGGGCGTTGGGGGTCACGGGCACGCTGCACAGCTTCCCAGCCGGTGGCCGGCGGACCGGCCGAGGTGTCCGGCACGGTCTCGTGCGCGGGCGCCGGTGGGCCGGTCGCGTCGAGGGCGGGCGACGGGCCTTCCTGCCCGGTCGTCGGGAGGCCGGCGGAGGTGTGTGGCGCGGCTTTTCGCTCGGTCGGCGGTGGGTCGCCGGCGCCGGGGGTAGGCGTGTCCTCCCGCGCGGCCAGGGTGTGCTGCGCGGTCTCGTGCGCGGGCACCGGCAGGTCGGCCGGGTTGAGGGTGGGTGACGGACTCTCCCGTCCGGTCGTCGGGAGGTTGGTCGAGGCGTGCTGCACGGCTTTCCGCCCGGCTACCGGTGGGTTGGTCGCGCCGAGGGCGGGTGGTGTGTCCTCTCGCGCGGCCGGGGTGTGCGGCACGGTCTCGTGCGCGGGCACCGGCAGGTCGGCCGGGCCGAGGGTGGGTGACGGGCCTTTCTGTCCGGTCGTCGGGAGGTCGGTCGAGGTGTGTGGCGCGGCTTTTCGCTCGGTCGGCGGTGGGTCGTCGGCGCCGGGGGTGGGCGCGTTCTCCCGCGCGGTCGGGGTGTGCTGCGCGGCTTCGTGCGTGGACGCCGGTGGGTCGGTCGCGTCGGGGGTGGGTGTCGCGGCCTCGGGACCGGGCGGCGGGGGAGTGCCCTTGGCGTGCGGGGCCGATCGGGCGCGGTGGGTGGTCGGTGCCGGGCCGTCCGCGTCGGCGGCGAGCGCCGGGTCCTCCCGCCTGGCCGTCGGCAGACCCGACCGCCCCAGCGCCGCAGGCACCGGCGCCTGCCCCTCCCACGGAGTGGTCAGCAGTCGTAGCCAGCTCCCCAGGGTTTCGCGGAGTTTCCCCGGTTCTACGATCGCGTCGGCCGCGCCCGCAGCGACCTGGGCCTCGGCCGTGTATGCCGTGGGGTCCGCGTCCGGTGGGCGGACGCGGGAGCCCGCGAAGCCGACCTGGGCGCGGGGGAGGGCCAGGATCACGTCGGCGCCCGCGCCCAGCGTGGCCCAGCCGCCGCCCGTGGTGGGGTCGCGCAGTACCGCGATCTGCGCCAACCCCGCCTCTCTGGTGAGCGCCGACTGGCGTGCCACGCGCTGGAGTTGGGTGAGGGCGATCATGCCCTCCTGCATCCGGCTGCCGCCGGTGGCGATCAACGGCACGACCGGCAGCCGGTGTTCACGGGCATACGTGTACGCCGACTCCAGCCGGTCCCCGGTGCGCTGGCCCAGCGAGCCGCCGAGGAAGCCGAACTCGAAGGCGATCAGCACCGCCCGCGTGCCCCCGACCGTCGCCGTACCGCACACCACCGACTCCGACTCGCCGGTGCGGTCGGCGGCGCGGGCCCGCGAGGCGTCGTAGCCCTGCCAGGCGAGGGGGCCGTCGGGCGTCGACTCCCTTACGGGGTGAGGGAGTTCGGCGAAGTCGTCCGCGACGAGGGCCAGGATCTCGCGGGCGGACCGGCGGTCAGTCATGGGTCAGGGCGCGCTTCAGGATCTTCCCCATGTCGTTGCGGGGGAGCGCGGTGAGGTGGTGGACGACTCGGGGGCGCTTGTGCGGGGCCAGGCGACTCGCCACGTGGTCGGCCAACTCGGCCAGCTCCGGCGGGGATTGGGGGTCCGCCGGCACGATCCAGGCCACGATCCGCTCGCCCAGGTCGGGGTCCGGTTCACCGGTGACGGCGGCCTCGCGCACCCCGGGGTGTTCGAGCAGCGCGTTCTCGATCTCACCGGCGCCGATCTTGTAACCCCCGCTCTTGATCAGGTCGGTGGCCTTGCGGCCCACGATCCGGAGATAGCCGTCGGGGTCGCGCACGGCCATGTCCCCGGTGCGGAACCACCCGTCGGCGGTGAAGGCCGCGGCCGTCGCGTCCGGCCGGTTGAGGTACTCCGTGAACAGGTTCGGCCCGCGCACCTGGATCTCGCCCACGCTCTCGCCGTCGTACTCCGGAAGCGGCGTGCCGTCCTCCTCGACCAGCCGCAGGTCCACGCCCGGCAGCGGGACCCCCACCGTCCCGGCGCGCGGCTCGCCGTCCGCCCGGACACTCGTGTTCATGAGGGTCTCCGTCATGCCGTAGCGCTCGATGACGCGGCGGCCGGTCGCCGACGCGATCCGCTCGTGGTCGTGGACCGGCAGCGCGGCCGAACCGGAGACCAACAGCCGTGCCCGGGCAAGGGACTTGGCGAGTCCGGGGTCGTCGGGGAGGGTCTCCGCGATGCGGTGGTACATCGTGGGGACGCCGAACAGCATGGTCGCCCCGTCGTTCAGCTCCCGTGCCACACCCTCCGTGCTGAACCGGCCCAGGTGCCGCACCGAACCGCCGCGCCGCAGCGGGCCCAGGATGCCCAGCACAAGACCGTGCACATGGAACAGCGGCAGCCCGTGCACGAGCACGTCCTCGCCGGTCCACTGCCAGGCGTCGGCGAGCGCGTCCAGCGTCGTGGCGATCGCCCGGCGCGGAAGCACGGCGCCCTTGGGCGGGCCGGTGGTGCCGGAGGTGTAGACGACGAGGGCGGGGTCCTCGTCGGACACCTGGACATCGGTGGCCGTCCCCACCGCGTGCACGTCGACGTCGACGCGCTCCAAGTGCCGTAGCGCAGAAGGAAGTTCGTCGCCGGGCGCAGCCAGTACCAGTGCCGGCGCGCTGTCCGCCAGGATGTGCCCGAGCTCCTTGTCGCCCGACTTCGGGTTGAGCGGCACCGCGGCCACCCCGGCCCGCAGTGCCGCCACCACGGCGACCGCCGTCTCCAGCGAGTTGGTGGCCCATACGGCGACCCGGTCGCTGCCCGCGCACCGGACCGCGAGGGCGTCCGCCGCCGCGCCCAGCTCCGCGTAGGTCAGGGACCGGTCACCGAACCTGAGGGCGGGCTGCTCGCCCGGGTTCGTCAGGGCCGGGAAGAGGGTGGACACGCGGTGCGCTCCTTGGTCGTCGGGGGCATGGGTCCCCAGACCTCAGGGACACCCCCGTTCCTACACCACGTCCGCCACCACACAACTGATGTTGTCCGGACCCCCGGCCGCGTTGGCCGCGTCGACCAGGGAACGTACCGTCTCCTCCGGGTCCCGGCCCGCGGTGAGGAGTTCGCGGATCCGGTGCTCCGGGACGACCGCGGTCAGGCCGTCCGAGCACAGGAGATAGCGGTCGCCGCGGTGGGTGTCGTGGAGTTTCAGATCGGGATCGCCGGTCGTCAACGCCTTGAGCAGCAAGGCGCGTTGGGGGTGGGAGCCGGCCTCCTCCGGCGTCAGCCGGCCCTCGTCGATCAGCGACTGGACGACCGAGTGGTCGTGCGTGATCCGGAACAGCCCGCCCTCGCGCAGCAGATACGCGCGCGAGTCCCCGATGTGCACGAGCGCCAGCTGCGAGCCCGTCCACAGCAGTGCGGTCAGGGTCGTGCCGTTCTCGTCGGGATCGGCCACGTCACGGACCGCGTCGGTGGCGCCCCGCACCGCCTCCTCCAGCAGATTGAGCACATTGCCCGCCGCCACCTCCTCGGTGTCCAGGAACCGCAGCGCCTCCACCGCCGCGCTGCTCGCGGGCCCGCCCGCCGGACCGAACCCGTCGGCGACCGCGAGCAGCCGTGCGCCCGCGTAGGCGGTGTCCTGGTTGGCGGGGCGGACCCGCCCGCGGTCCGAGTGGGCGGAGTAACGCAGTTCGAGCATGGTGGTGTCCTTTCCGGGTACGGCGGCCACGGCCGCGAGTTGGTCGACGAGGAACCCGGCGAGATCCCGCCGCACCGCCGTCTCCGCCTCGACCCGGGCCCAGAAGGCACGGATCTCACGGGCGGCGGCGGCCGGTTCGAGGGCGCACACCTCACGGATCGAGGCCAGCGGCATCCCCAGCCGCCGCAGCCACGCGACCAGCCGCGCCCGCTCGAGCTGCTCGACCGCGTAGTAGCGGTATCCGGTGTCGGGGTCCACGCGCGCGGGCCGCAGCAGCTCCAGCTCGTCGTACAGCCGCAGCGCCTTCGGCGACAGCCTGCACGCCCGCGCGAAGGCCCCGATCGTCAGCATGCTCATGCATGCCCCCCTGTCTCTCCGGTTCCGCCACCGATGCTGGGGCTTCACCGAGGGTGAAGGTCAATCCGGTTGCCCCGGTTGCGCGGGCCGTGGTTACCCTGCCAAAACGATCTACCGCCGTACGAAGCTGGAGGCTCCCGTGCCCCGAATCGCGCTCGCCACCTACGACCCCGGACCGGAACCCAGCAAGGACCGCGACCTCCCGGTGCTGGTCGAGGCGCTGCGGGCGGCCGGGGCCGAGGCCGTCGCCGTGCCGTGGGACGACGAGGGGACCGACTGGGGCGCCTACGACTTCGTCCTCATCCGCTCGACCTGGGACTACAGCTGGCGGCCGGTCGAGTTCGTGGCCTGGGCGGAGCGGGTCGGCAAGGCGACGCGGCTCGCCAATCCGGTCCAGGTCGTGCGCTGGAACACCGACAAGCGCTACCTCGGCGACCTCGCGGCGGCCGGCGTGCCCGTCGTACCGACCCGCTATCTCGCCCCCGGCGACCCGGCCGACCTCCCCGACGACCACGAGTACGTCGTCAAGCCGACCTCCGGCGCGGGCGCCCGCTTCGCCGCCCGCTACACACCCGACGAGCACGAGACGGCCGTACGACAACTGGAGCGCATGCACGCGGAGGGGCTCACCGCGATGCTCCAGCCGTACCTCACGAACGTCGACGTCAGCGGGGAGCGGGCGCTGCTGTTCTTCGGCGGGCGGTACGTCCACGCCTCCCGCAAGGGCGCCGTGCTCTCGCGGGGCACGGCCTACGACGACGACAAGGTGTCCCACCCGGACCTGGAACCGTGGACCGCCACCGAGGCCGAACTCGCCGTCGCCGAACGGGCGTTGGCCGCCGTACCGGACGCGCCGGAACTGCTGTACGCGCGTGTGGATCTCGTCGACGGGCCGGACGGACAGCCGTGCGTGATGGAACTGGAGCTCGTCGAACCGAACCTCTTCCTCGATCTGCATCCGGGGTCGTTGGCCGTGGTGGTGGACGCGGTGCTCGCCGCCGCTAGTCGCTGACCGCCGTTCTCTGGAGCAGCCCCCACGTGAACTCGGCCGCGCACCGGTGTCGTACGCCCCGCGCGTCCGGCGCGGTGAAGGCGAGGCCCCAGCGGGTGGGGGCCGTGCCCTCCAGGGGGCGGACGGGGGCGAAGGCGCGGGCCGCCTCGTCGACCGTGCAGGACCAGGGGGTCAGGTCGTCGAGAGTGCGGAGGGGCGGGGGCGCGGCGCCGGGGGCGCGGACCAGCCATTCGTTCCATACGGCGCCGTTCGGGGCGGTGAGCACCTCGAAGCGGAGGTCGGGCCACAGCGGGACCGGCCACTGCCAGGCCTCGCACTCCAGGTCGCCGATCTTGCGGTGCACGCTCGATTCCGGGGTGCCGAGGATCGAGCGGTAGCGGGAGGCGGCGGCCCGGCCTCTCGGGGAGTGCAGCATCGCCTGCCAGCGCTTGTTGGCCTCGCGCATGTCGGCGATCGAGACGCCCAGCTCATGACGGGCGTCCTCGACCAGGTCCGGGTTGTGGTCCGCCATGCGGCGCAGCAGGACGAGTTGGAAGTCGAGGGGGCTGAAGGGGCTCGCGGGGCGTTTCGCGTCGGGCATGCGATCCATCGTCGCGCACGGCACTGACATCGGGGCCGCGGCCACCGGGACTGCGGCCGGCGGGGAGGAACAGGACCGAGTTGACGTAACGGGGGCCGCGGGAGAAGGGCAGGACACGGCGCAACAGGCCTTGCGAGACGACGTACGACGTCCGGGCCTGGTGCTCCTCCAGGGGGAAGGCCGACAGCCGGACCCAGTCCCGGTTCCTGTCCGGGAGGACCCAGCCCTCATAGCCCAGCAGCGACAGATAGGTCACCACCGGGGCGATCGGCTGGATGCGTGACTCCAGTTCGACGAAGAGCGCGGGGCGGTCGCGGGCCAGGAGGCCGGTCGCGCCGTGCAGGACGGCCAGTTCGCTGCCGTCCACGTCGATCTTGATGAAGCCGACGTCCTTGAGGCCGAGCCCGTCGAGCGTGACACAGCGGACGTGCACGGCACGGGCGTGGATGTCCCGGCGGACCAGTGACGACACACCCCGGTCGCCCTCGTCGTCCGGCGGCAGCCACAGGCGGGCGGTGCCGGGGCGGTCGGAGGCGGCGGCCGGGATCACCCGGGCGTGCGCGGGGGCGGCAGCGGCGAGCAGTCCCGCCAGGTGCGGGACCGGTTCCACGGTCACGACCTGGCGCGCGTGTCTCCACAGGCGGTGCGTCCAGGGGCCGTACCAGCCGCCGACGTCGACCGCCGTGCCGCAGTCGGGCGGCAACAGGTCGGTCAGGCGGGCCAGTTCGGGTTCGAAGCGGGGGTAGACGGCACGGGCGGCGGCGGCTACCAGGCGGGTGGGGAGGAGGGGCGCGAGGCGGGCGGTGAGAGTGGTTGTCATGGGGCCATCCGTTTGAGGAGTTCCAAGTGCTCGTCGTCGTCGGTCACTTGCTCTCCGGACGAGGGCAGGAGCTGGGGGATGCCGTCGACGATGGGGTAACGGCGGCGCAGGCGCGGGTTGTAGAGGGCGTCCGTGGGCAGCAGGTGCAGGGGGCCCTTGTCGAGCGGGCAGGCCAGGATCTTCAGCAGGGGGTCGTCCGGGTTCATGGGGGAGTCAACTCCTTGGCCTCGACCGGTTGTTGAGGCGCGTTGTCGTGCTTCGGCATGGTCAGCAGGACGGTGACCGCCAGGGTCGTGCCCCCGATCCGCAGGGCCAGGCGCAGTGGGTCGTGCGGCAGCGCCTCGCCGAACGCGAGCGTGCCGAGCACCGCCGTGAACAGGCTCGTCACCGTCGTGCAGACCGGCACGATCAGCGAGGCGCGGCAGCGCTGCAGCGCCGCCTGGGACATCACCAGGCCGAACGCGCCCGTGCAGAGCAGGAGATACGGGTACGGGGAGCGCAGCAGGTCGACCACCGCCCCGCCCAGGTCACTTGTGGTCAGGAAGCTCGACACCCCCTTGATGGCGAGCGAGCTGACCCCGTACAACAGGCCCACCGCCACGCCGTATTCGACGCCCGTGGTGGGCAGCCGGTGCCGGTTGGCGGCGCGGCGCTCGGTGGACCGGTACAGCCAGACGCCGGCCGCCAGCGAGGGCACGCACACCAGCAGGATCAGCGGATAGGGCGCGGCCCGGCTGACGTGGTCCGAGCCCTCCTTCAGCGACAGGACGACCATCAGCAGGGCGGCGAGGATCGCGCCGAGCGCGTACCGTTCCCGGCCGCTGGTCTCCTCGCCGAGCATCCGCGCCGACAGCAGCACGAGCAGCACCAGACCGGACACGAAGATGCCCTGCGCGGCGGCGATCGGCAGCGTCCGGTACACGGCGAGCTGCGCGCCGAACCCGGCGGCGAGCGCGAGGGAACCGCCGATCCACAGCGGACTGCCCAGCACCAGCCGCAGCAGCCTGGCCGGTTGACGGACCGTCACCTCGGGCAGGGCCGTGAGCGCCCGTTTCTCCAGCACGAAACCGGTGCTGTACAGCACGTTCGCCAGCAGGGCCGCGGCCACTCCCCACCACACGGCCGCGCCCCCTACGTCTTCCGCGCGTGCAGCAGCAGGATCGACGCCAACTGCGGTCTGGCACAGGCCAGTCGGTCGAGGGGGCGCAGTGGGCGCGGTACGCCGTGGAAGGGGGCGCCCTTGAGTCCGACGACCTCGAAGCCGGCCGCCGTCACGAACTCCCGCAGCGCGCGCGGGGTGTAGAGCCGCAGATGTCCTACGACCTCCTTGCCCGGGCGGCCGTGGATCGCGCGCAGGCTCACCTCCGAGAACACGGGCTGGACACCCGCGAGCAGCAGGGCGCGGTTGTACCAGGCGGCTAAGTTCGGTGTGGACAGCATGAGATGGCCTCCCGGGCGCAGGACCCGGCGGATCTCGGCGAGCGCCGTGTCCGGGTCGACGAGATGCTCGATCACCTCGCTGAACAGCACGGCGTCGGCGACGGCCGTGCGCAGCGGCAGCGCGGTGAGTTCCCCACGGACCGTGTACGGAAGGTGAGTTCGGGCTCGGGTCAGCGCGTCCTGGGACCAGTCGACGCCGATGACGCGGTGGCCGGTGAGGAGGGGCGCGGCGGTGGCCGCCGCGGTGCCGTCGCCGCAGCCGATGTCGAGCACGGTGCGGGGGTGGTGGGTGGCCGGGCCCAGGGCGGTGGCCAGCACGCGGGCCTGGCGGAGGGTGCGGGAGGGGCCGGAGGCGACCGGAACGGCGGGGTTCTCGTAGAAGTCGCGGAGGCCGGGGTGGTGCGGGGCGGTGGTCGTCATGCCGCGTGCTCCTCCGTCGTGTGCAGGTAGTGCTCGAACAGGTCGCGGAGGTGGGCGCCGTCGCCGGGGCCGAGGAGGGTGCGCGACCAGCGCAGGGCCACGTGCAGCCTTCCTGCGGTGGAGGCGGTGGTCACGGTGAGGCCGCGGGGCATCCGGGCGGGCGCCGAGAACCACACGGCGTGCGCCCGCCCGGCCGGGTCGCCGAAGTCCAGGGCGTACGGGATACGGCCGATGTTGCTCAGGAGGGTCGTCGAGGTCCAGGGCGCGGCGGCTCTGCGCAGGCCCCGGGTGAGGGTCGCCCGCCAGGCGACGGGGACGACGGGAGCCGTCAACAGGGCTGCTCCGTGGCCCAGTTGGGGCCGTGGGAGGGCCTTGAGGGCGCGGGTGCGGGTCGCCGTGCGGTGGAGCAGTTCGCCCATCTCGGCGGGGTCGGTGGTCAACTCGTGGGGCGCGAAGGTGACTTCGACGAGTCGGGTGCCGTTGCCGATGGGCATGTCCGTGCCCCGGGAGCGGTCGTCCACGGGCATCGTGATGCGCAGCGGGCGGGGGTGTGCGCCGTGTTCGCGGTTCCAGTGGGCGATCATCAGGGCCGTCGTGACCATGAGTTGGTCGTTCACGGTGTACGGGGAGCCCTTGGGGCGGTGCGGGACGGTGAGTTCGGTGAGGAGGAGGCCGTTGCCGCCGGGGGAGGGGTCGGGGGTGCCGGGGGCGACGCGGGCGGGCGGGGTCCAGACGGACGGCGTGGCCGTGGGGGGTTCGGGGGTGTCCGGGGGGCGGGTCGGTGGGGCGGTCGGGGCGTTGTCCCTGCCGCCGTACAGCTCCGCTGCGGTGGCCAGGACGCGGAGGCAGGCGGGGCCGTCCAGGGCGGTGTGGTTGACGGTGAGGAGGAGGGCGGTGCCCTGGGGGAGTTCGACGGCTTCCAGGCGGATGGGCGGGGATGCGGTCAGGGGTGGGGCGTGGTCCAGGGAGCGGGTGCGGGCGTGTTTGAGGGCGTCGCGGGTGGCGGGCGTGAAGGTCGTCACCTCCACGTCCGGGTCGTCGGTCAACTCCCATTCGTAGCGGCGGCGGTACCAGGGGCCCGGGGCCTCGCGCATGAGGATGCGGGGGTGGTGGTGCAGGGCCTGGGTGAAGGCGGTGCGGAGCCGTTCCGGGTCGAGCGGGCCGGGGAGGTGGACCTCTATGTGGACTGTTTCCGGTTCGGTGGACTGGTGGCAGTGGCGGGCTATTTCGTCGACTGTGGGGAAGGGGATGCGGGTGGGGGAGCGGGGGTGGTCGAGTGTGGTCATTGGGGGTCGTCCTTTTGGTGCGGGTCGGTAGGGGCTGGTCGCGCCCGCGCGGCGGAGCCGCTGATGTCACGGCCCCGCGCCCCTTCAGGGGCCGCTGGTGGTGACGTGGGCTGAGACTCCCCGTGGCCCGGGCCGGGTGCCGAGATCGTGGGGCCGGACTCGATCGCCCCCGGGCCCTCGCCGGCGTGCAGCTCCTCCCAGGTACTTGGCCTTCCCCCACCCCCCGACGGCTCGCCCATCGCGCTCGTCCCCCGCTCCCGTTGCGGCAGCGGCGCCGGTGACGCCGGCAGGACCAGCGTCGAGTCCGGGGACTCCGGGGCCCGCCACTCCCGTACGCTCACCAGCCCCGTGAACAACCCGATCAGCGCGAGGAGTTGGGCCGCGCGGCTGAACGCTCCCTCGCCCGCGCCCACCGGGTCGCCGGCGCCCGTCGCCGCCACGGTTCCCGCCCCCGCCAGTGCCACGAAGGCGATCGGGACGAGCAACGCGTGGCGGCGGTACGCCAGCAGCGCCAACGCCGGGACCAGCAGGGCGAACCAGCCCGCGATCACCACTCCCACCAGGGTCAGTGCCACCGTGCCCAGCCAGAAGCCCGGGAGGGGCGGGGGTGGTTGGAGCTCGTCGGGGTTGGGCTCTCGGCGGCGCCAGATCACCAGGGCGAGGAGGACTGCCACGGCCGCACCGCTGCCGATGAGGCCTGCCTCGTACGTCGTTGCCGGTGTGTAGGACAGCTTGATCGTGCCGCCCGCGCCTGCGGGGACGCGCCAGCCCTGCTGCCAGCCGTCGAGGCGGACCGGGGACAGCTCCTTGCCGTTGAGGGTGGCCTTCCAGCCGTCGTTGTAGTTCTCGTACGTGGTGAGGTAGGAGGCCGCGCCCGAGCCGACCGTCACCTCGCGGCGGTCGCCGAGCCAGTCCACGACCCGTAGGTCCCGACCGGTCTCCGTCGCCGGTGTGACAGTTCCCCGGGTGAGTGTCACGTCTGTCAGGGAGAGGGGTCCCGCGTCGCCCGCCTCGACCCGGTGCGTGCCCGACGTCAGCTCCAACGCCGGGTCGTTCCTGCCCTCCTGACAGAGCGTCACGTCAACCGCCCGGCGCTCCGTCAGGTCCCGTACCGTCCCCGTCACGCTCGTCTGGTACAGCTCGCCGTCGACCGCCACCACGGGCCCTTTTCCGCAGGCCAGCGTGAAAGTGCGGGTGGGGTCGGGCTGGGGGGTGCGGTACTGGTCGAGGGCCGGGATGTAGGCCTCGGACAGGCCAACGGGGAGTTGGAGGTTCTCGTCGGCCACCGGGTTGTGGAGCGTGAGCGGGGCCGTCTTCGTGATCGTGATGTCGAGGTGGTCCGTGGTGATCGGGTCGAAGCGGACCATGCCGTTCTCGTCGACGCCGGCGATCGTCGCGCCGTCGGGCGAGCTGATGTCGACCTCGGTCGCCCGGGTCGACAAACCGCCCGCGGGCGCCAACACCACTTCGCCCACGGCCTGTTTGCCGGTCCAGCTGAGATGGATCGTCGGTCGGTCGCCCGCCACCCAGCCCGTCGTCAGGTCGCCGTCCGTCAGGTTGCGGGCCGAGAGGCCCGCCCCGAGCGCCGCCGTGGAGTCCGCCGTCGCCGTGATGCGGTGCTGCTGGCCGGGGGCCACCTCGTAGAGGAGTTTGTCCAACTCCTCGCCGGGGATCGCCACCGCGCTCGCCTTCATCTCGTACGTTCCCGCCGTCGACGTCGAGAACGTGCGGTGCAGGCCCGCTTCCGTGCCCGTCGGGGAGAGTCCGGTCGGGTCGGCCGTGCGGTGCAGGGAGATGATCTCGGCGGCCGAGTCGGAGCTGTCCGCGTCGGTGGGGAGTTTCAGGAGCCGGGTCACCTGGACGTGCGGCAGGGCGATTTCGGAGAAACCCGCGCCGGTGAGTCCGGTGCGGCGGGCCACCGAGTCGACGATCGTCAGCTTCATCCAACTCGTCGTGCCGGAAGGGGCTTTGACCGTCTGTGTCATGCCGTTCGGCTGGAGGTAGCTGGTCACCGAACCCTTCGCCGTCTCCACCCTCACCTCCGTCGCCGCCGCCCGCACGCTCTCCTGCGGGAGCGGGGTCACCTTGAACGAACCCGGCATGTCGTACGACCCGCCCGTGAAGCCGATGCGCAGCCACTGCCCGTTCGGGGAGCCCGCCGCGCCCTCGGCCCACGCGGTGTCGGGGTTGCCGTCGAAGGCGTTCACCGGGTCGAACTGGGGCAGCTGGAACAGCCAGTTGCCGCTGGAGGACGCCGTCACCGAGCGCGCGCCGCGCAGCTCGGCCACCGTCTGATGGGCGATGCCCTTCGTCGGCAGGATCTGCTTCGGCTTCTTGCCCGCGTCCTGGACGGCGTCCGGCGCGTTGCGTTCGTCGGGGGTGTACGTGTACGAGGTGTTGGCGTCGACCAGACCGAACCGGGTGTCGGCGCGGCGCAGTCCGTCGCCGAGGATCTGGAGCGGCGGGGAGCCCAGCCCCGGGTGGTTGTCTCCCGTCAACACCGTTGCCCGGCCCCGGAGTTCGGTCGCGAGGGGGAGCAGGGACTCCGGTCCGCCGGAGACCACCGCCGTGTCGGCCACCGGCGTCAGGCCCGCCTGGCCCGGCCGTACGACGTCCTTGCTCGTCGGCTCGTAGATCTCCACCGCCCGCTGGCGCGGATAGAGGCCCTCGACCTGGAGGGGCGTGTCGTTGGCGATCCGGCCGCCGGTCATGACGGGCCCGAGGCCGGTCACCCGCTGGTATCCCGACTGCTCCAGGGTGCGCTTCACGGTGGTCGTCGGGACGTAGCCGATCTGGTCGGGGTCGAGGTCGTTGCGGACGACGACGTAGTAGATGCCGGCCCGGCTCAAGTAGTCGGCCAGGCCCGGGACTTCGCCGCCGGAGTCCAGTGCCTGTTCCACCGCGTCCATCGCGCGCCGGTTGCCGGGGGTGCCCATCGGGACGTAGTCCCGTTCCGCCCAGCGGGAGTCGGCCAGGACATCCAGGGGCTCGTCGATGGGCGAGCCCCAGGTGTAGATGCCGTGCGCGGTCGCCGGGACGACCAGGGCGCGGGAGTCGGGGGAGTACTTGTGCAGCCAATCGGCCGTGGACTGCCAGTACTTGGGAAGCTGCTGGAACGAACCCGGGTTCAGGATCGACCCGTTGAGATACGGCCACGCGAGACCGGGCAGCACCAGGACCACCGCGATCAGCGGGGCGAGCCGACGCCCCCGGACCGGACGGGCACCCCGCGATTCGGCGGCCACACCCACCAGGTGGGCCAGGCCCAGGACGAGGGTAAGGGCCAGCCCCGCCTGGAACTTGTAGATGTTGCGGAACGGCACGAGCGGGCCGTTCAGCCAGTCCTGCACCAGCCCGTGGAAGGGGGCCCCGAACGAGCCGCCGTACCCGGCGAACAGGATCAGCGCGATCGACACCCCGACCAGCACCAGCCAGCGCCGCTCCGGCATGTCCCGGCGGGCCAGTCCGGCGAGACCGAGCCCCGCCGCGAGTGCCGAGCAGACGATCACGATCACCGAGGAGGCGACCGTCCAGCCGGCCGGTATCCAGGCCTCCCCGAGGTGCAGATAGGCGACCCAGTCACCGGCTCCGCGCAGCCCCTCCGTCGCCGACATGGTGTCCGTCGTGGTCTGCGAAGTCTCCACGTAGGGAAGGAAGTTCTCGCCGTAGACACCGAGCATCAGCAGCGGGATCCACCACCATGCCGTAGCCAGAATGACCCCGGGCACCCACCATCCGATGAGCTTGCGCTGCCGGGGTCCGGCCGGGCGGGACAGCAGATACAGGCCCACCGGGAACAGGGACGCGAGGGTCGCCGCCGCGTTGACCCCGCCCATGAACGGGACGATCAGCGCCGAGCGCAGGGCGGCCACACGGGCCGTACAGCGCTCGTTGGTCAGCGGCAGCAGGACCCAGGGGAGGAAGGCGCCGGGCAGTGCGGCGGCCGAGGTCGAACCGACGACGATCGTGAACACCGGCCACAGCGCGTAGGTGACGGCGGCGAGCAGCCGGGACGCCGGACTCCCGACCCGCAGCCGCTCGGCCAGCCGCAGCGCGCCCCAGAAGGCCACCGAGACGACCAGTGACAGCCACAGCCGTTCCGCCAGCCACACCGGCAGGTGCACGGCGTGGGCCAGCCAGTAGAACGGCAGCATCGGCCAGAGATAGCCGGCGTACTGGTCCTGGATACCGCCGAAGGAACCCCGGTCGTGCCACAACTGCCCGAGATCGGAAAGGAATTGCCCGGGGTCCACGGTGACGCCGAGCTTGGTGTCGAAGGTCTGCCGCCCCGGATGCACGGCCAGGAACAGCACGAACACCACGGCCCAGAACCCCAGCAGCCAGCGCCACGACCTGGGACCCTCCGGGGGCCCGGCCAGAGTCGTGCTGGTGGGATCGGCCGCCGGGGGCGGAGCCTGGACCGTGGTCGCCGTCATCGTGGACACCGCCGGAGGATGAGGAGGAGGTTCCAGGTGGCCAACTCCCTTATCCCGGGCGCCTTGACGACGGCTCGGTCGAGGAAGGGCCAGTAGCGGGACCGCGCCGCGACGACCGTCACGTCGTCGCGGGCACGGACCTGCCGCAGGGTGGCACCGATGTGCACGGCGAACAGGTTCTCGCCGAGAGTGTGCTTGGCGGCCTTGCCGGTACGGCGCCGGTAGCGGGCCCGGGCCCGTTCGGCACCGAGGTAGTGCCAGGGCGCCCACTCGTGACCGCCCCACGGGGACAGCCAGTTGGTGAACGACACATAGATCAGCCCACCGGGCCGCGTCACCCGCGCCAGCTCACTCAGGAACGTCTGCGGATCGGCCACATGCTCAAGGACGTTGGACGAGAAGGTCACATCGGCGACCCCGTCCGACAGGGGGAGCAGATACCCGTCCGCGACCACCGTCCCGTCCGGCGGCTTCTGCCCCAACTCCCGTACGTCGGGCTCGAAAAGATAGGCGTGGGCGCCGCGCCGCCGGAACTCCTCGGTGAAGTAACCACTCCCACCGCCGACATCGACGACGGTACGACCGGTGACGGGACCGTCGTAGGCCTCGACTTGATCGGCGGCGTCGCGGGCGAGCAGCGAGTAGCAGAACTCCGGGTCGTCCTGCTCATGCAGAAAGGCACGGAAGAGGGCCACCGATCTGCGCAGGGAGGGATCCTTGGGGCCGGTCACGACCCCCAGCCCCTCACCGCCTCAGCGGCAACAGCCCGAAACTGTCTGACGGTCCGGTGCCAGCGATAACGCGCCGCCCGATCACGAGCCGCCTTGCCCATCAGCTCACGGCGATGCGTGGACAGCGCGAGCGTGCACCAGGCAGCCGCGAAGGACGACTCCCCCCGCGCCAGCACCCCCGTCTCCCCGTCCACGACGGAGTCCCGCAGCCCAGGCACGTCGAACGCGATCGCCGGTGTCTCCCGGGCGGCGGCCTCCGTCACCACCAGCCCCCACCCCTCCAGCGCGGAGGGATGCAGCAACAGCCAGGCGGCGCAAAGGAGTTCGTGCTTCCGCGACTCGGAGACATGCCCGGTGAACTCCACACCGGGCCCCGCGAGTCGCTCCAGCCGCTCCCGCTCGGGCCCGTCGCCGACGATCAGCAACCGCCCGCCGGTGACCGGCCGCACCCGCTCCCACAGCCGTAGCAGCAGATCGATCCGCTTGTACTCGACCAGCCGCCCCACCGCCACGAACAACGGCTCCGGCGAGCGCTCGGCACAGGGACCGGGTTCTTCGACTCCGTTGTGGACGACCCGGATCCGGTCCCGCTCGATCCCGATCCCGCGCAGCGCGTGCGCGGTGGAGGGAGAGACCGCGACCAGCAGGCCGCGATGCTGCGCCCCGGTCAGCGCCCACTGTTCGAGCCGTCGGCCGATCCGGGCCGCCGGGGCCATCGGCCCGTCGAACCGCATCTTCCACACATCGGTGTGGACGTGGTTGACCAGGCAGATGGTGGGCCCGTGATGCCAGACGGGAGCGAAGTAGGGCATGCCGTTGCACACCTCGACCAGCAGATCGCAGTCACCGATCGACCGGGTGAACGCCGTACGGGCGCGCAGGAAGTGGCCGTAGGTGCCGCCCGCCGACACGACCCGGTAGTCGCGGTAGGCCGCGGGGCCGCCGCACAGCAGGGTCACCTGGTGGCCGAGCCGGGTCAGGCCGTCGGCGAGTCTGTCCACGAGGAGTTCGGAGCCGCCGGCCGAGGGGTTGTCGAGATCCCGGTGGGCGAGGAAGACGATGCGGCGCGGTTGCGGCACCGGCGTCGCGTGGTGCTGCGCGGCCGGTGGGGACGCCGTACGCAGCGGGTGGGGCACGTGCTGGGGCATGGGTGCTCCAACTCGTCTCGGGGTGCGGAACTCTGCGGGGAGATGGAAGGACAAGGGCTGGCAAGGGCGGGCAAAGGGCGGGCGCGGTGCGGAGTTCTGTGAGTGGGCTGTGCTCGGGTGGGTGGACAGTTTTCGCTTCGGCGTTCCTGACGGCTACTCACCCGTGTGACAATTTCCGGGGTTATTAGAACTGACGTCACGTCACATCGTGGGTGGATACTCGGGTGAAGCGGGTGATTCCGGGCGCCGACGTCCTCGTAGCACCAAAACCCCGCCGATCACGGCCAGGACGAATCCGGCCACAGCGGTACCGATCGGCAACGACTGCCCCACCAGGCGCAGTTGACCGCTCTCCTTCTTCGCGAGTTTCACCTGTTCCTTCTGCGTGGCCGTGGTGAACGCGAGCTTGTCGGCGTCGAGGAGGAGCAGTGAGTCGTAGGAGTGGCCGGGGGCGCGCAGGGTGCGGCGGGGGCCGGTCTGGGCGTAGATCACCCGGCCGGTGCGCTGGTCGACGACCAGCTCGATGCCGTGGTTGGAGTACCACTCCTCGGCCAGGATCTGGGGGGAGTTGGGCTGGTCGACCAGGCTGCCCGGGACCAGCCGGGTGCCGATCTTCGTGGCCGGGACCGTGCCCTTGAAGACGTAACCCGAGTAGCCCTGCACCTTCTTGGTCCCCGCGTAACGCAGAGTGACCGTCCCGCCAAGGGAGTTGTCCCACCACTGGTACGGCTGTTTCCGCACGTCGAAGGGGAACTTCAGGTAGGCGTCGCCCTCGAAGTACGGGTTCTCGTGGCAGCAGTGCACCGGCTTGTTCGTCTTACGGTCCGTGACCCAGCGGTTGGGGAAGAACTCCAGCGCGTCGTGCGGATCGGCGGCCGGCAGGGACTTGTCGGTGTCGACGGTCGTGGTGACGTCCCACACCGCGTCCCCGCTCTTCTCGCTGTCGGCGACATCGCCGCGGACCTGCTGGGTGACGGTGATCCGCTTGTCGTCGACGGTCCGCAACTCGCCGGTGTCGAAGTAGCTTCCGGTGCCCCGGTAGACGGCGGTCGTGTCGATGTCGATCGGTGTCACGGCGGCCCGCGGCTCGACGTACCACGCCAGCAGCGGCGCCAGGACCAGCAAGAACGTGCCAAGTCCCAGGAGGATCAACGAAAGTGGAGAGGCTGTACGGCGCATCCGGACACTCCAGTGGAAGGTGGTGAGGAGTTCGGGCCGGCCCTTGGGGCGGGAACCGTAGGCGCCCCTTGACGGAGTGTCAATGTCTGCCGACACTGGGCCGACGGGCAGGGGCGGACGACCCCGGGGCGGCACCTCGGGACAGAACCTCAGGACAGAGAGGCCGACCCTGCGATGTCCAGACTGCTCGCCGCCGTACTCACCATGGTTCTCGCCGCCGCCCTCGCCGTCGGCGCCGCGCTCGGCATCGTCGCGCTGCTCGACGCCGGGCCCGACCAGCCGAACACGCCGCTGATCACGTACGAGCAAGCGGGTCAAGGGAGTTGACCCCATGGCCGCTCGACCGGCGACCGCACCACCGGCGACCGTCCGCCCGGCGACCGTGACGGCACGCTCGGCGTGGCTCGACGTGCCACGCACCCAGGTGCGCGAGTTCGCCGCGATCGCCATGGCCGAGGCGCCCGCGCTCGCCGAGGAGATCCTGCGCGAGATCCGCCGCGAGCACCCCCAACTGCCCCTGGTCCTAGATGACTCGGGCGAACCCATGGCGCTGATCGGGATCCGCCGCGCCATCGAGGTCTTCGTCCAGCACCTGGACACCGCCGAGGGCCGCCCGACCGTACCGCCGGGCGTCTTCCAGGAGTTCGGGCGCGGCGAGGGCCTGCACGGCCGGACCCTCGACTCGCTCCAGGCGATCTACCGCATGGGCGTACGGCTCGCCTGGCGGCGCTTCGCCGAGATCGGCCAGCGCGTCGAGATCCCGCCGCCCGCGATGTACGAACTCGTCGACGCGGGCTACGAGTACCTGGACGGGCTGGTCGACCAGTCCGTGCGCGGCTACGCGGAGGCCGCCGCGAGACAGGCGGGGGAGCGGCTGCGCCTCCAGCGGCGGCTGATGGAACTCCTCCTCGCCGAGCACCACCGCGGCGATCCGGCCGAGGCCCTCTCCGAGCGTGCCGCCCGCATCGGCTGGCCGCTGCCCGACAAGGTCTCCGTCGGCGTGCTGCTGCGCCCGGCCCGCGAGGCGGTCGCCCCCGCCGTGGGCCAGGAGGTCCTGCTCGACATGGAGTACGAGCAGCCCCGCATGGTCGTCCCGGAACCGGACGCGGCCGGCCGCCCCGAGCTGCTGCACCGCGCGCTGACCGGCTGGGCCGGCGCGATCGGGCCCCCGGTGCCGCTGGCCGACGCGGTGAAGTCGGCGCGCTGGGCCGAGGCCGCCGTAGGGCTGATGGAGCGGGGGCTGTTGCCGGCCGGGGGGGTGCTGTACTGCACGGAGCACACCGAGGCGCTGGTCCTGCTCCAGCCCGAGGAGCTGATCGACGATCTCGCGCTGCGGTGTCTGGCGCCGCTCGCGCACTGCGGGCCGACGCACGGGCGGCGGCTCGCGGAGACCCTGCTGGCCTGGCTGGAGACCCGGGGCGGGGCGCCGGAAGTGGCCGCGCGACTCGGCGTGCACCCGCAGACCGTGCGCTACCGGCTGCGCCAGATCCGCGAACTGTGGGGCGGCGAGATCGACGATCCCGACCGTCGCTTCGAGCTCGAACTCGTCCTGCGGGCGCAGCGGTTGAGGGGTGCGCTGGGCGATCCCAGGGCCCGGCGGTAATCGGGCGATCACCCGACCATTGCCCGTGCAACCCTCTATGGCTAGCCTGTGTTCGTTATCCCGATCGTCAGTTGAAATTTCGAACACGTCCTGTGAACGCGCCATGCGGTGCGGCCACTCATCGACATCCAAGAAGGGGGCCGGTTGTGGGACGCCTCGTACCTGCCGTGACCCGGGCTCTCGACATCCTTGAGCTCTTCCTCGACGGGGACGGGACGCTCTCCGCCCCCGACATCGTGCGCAAGCTGCAACTGCCGCGCACCACCGTGCACGAACTCGTCACCACGCTCTCCGCCCGGTCGTACATCGTGCCCGTGCCCGGACAACCCGGACGCTACCGGCTCGGGGTCCGTCCGTACCAGCTCGGGAGCCGGTACGCCGAGCAGCTCGACCTCGCCGCCGAGGGCCAGCAGGTCGCCCGGTCCGTCGCCGAGACCTGCGACGAGACCGTGCACGTGGCCATCCTCGAAGGCACCGACGTCATCTACATCGCCAAGGTCGACTCCACGCACGCGGTGCGCATGGTGTCGGCGGCCGGCCGCCGGCTGCCCGCCCACTGCACCTCCGTGGGCAAGATGCTGCTGGCCTCCCTCCCCGAGCCGGAGCTCACCGCCCGCATCCCCGCGGGCGCGACGCTGGTCGCGATGACGCCCAACAGCATCGTCGAGCCGGACGCCCTGCGCGCGGCCCTCGCCGAGATCCGGCAGCGCGGGGTCGCGGTCGAGAGCCGCGAGTCCAACCCCGACGTCTCCTGCGTCGCGGCCCCGGTCCGGGACCGCACCGGGCAGGTCGTCGCCGCGCTCTCCATCTCCGTCCCCATGATCCGCTGGAGCGACGAGCGGCGGGACGAGCTGGAGCAGCTCGCCGTGAAGGGCGCGGCGGAACTGTCTGAGCGACTCGGACACCGGAGCGTGGCATGACGTACGAGGTGGCGGTACGCGCCGAGGCCACCCTCGGCGAGGGGCCGACGTGGGACGCGGCGGCCGGGCGGCTGATCTGGATCGACATCCTCGGCTCCAGGGTCCACACGTACGACCCCGCGACCGGCGCGCGCACGGTCAGGGTGACCGAACAGCACGTCGGCGCGGCGAAGCCCCGGGTCGGCGGGGGACTGGTCCTCAATCTCCGGGACGGGGTCGGACTCGTGGACGAGGACGACGGGTTCCGGTGGCTGCACCGGGACCCGGTGCCCGGGCGGCGCGCCAACGACGCGGCCGTGGCGCCGGACGGCGCGCTGTGGGTGGGCACGATGCGCTACGACGAGGCCGCGTGCGGCGGCACGCTGTCCCGGATCACCGGGGACGGCTCGGTGCAGCTGGTCCTCGACGACGTGGCCGTCAGCAACGGGACCGGGTGGAGTCCGGACGGGCGGCTCATGTACTACATCGACTCGCCCACGCGGCGGATCGATGTCTTCGAGTACGCGGACGGGCGGGTTTCGAAGCGGCGGCGGTTCGCCGAGATCGAGGACGGTGCCGGGTTCCCGGACGGGCTGACCGTCGATGCGGACGGGTGTGTCTGGGTTGCCTTGTGGGACGGGGGCGCGGTGCGGCGGTACGCGCCGGACGGGGAGTTGGACCGTGAGGTGCGGCTGCCCGTTCCGCTGGTCACCGCGTGCGCGTTCGGCGGTGCGGACTTGACCGACCTCTACGTCACCACGGCGCGGGTCGGGCTCAACTCCCCGCATCCCGTTGCCGGTTCGCTGTTGGTGGTGCCGGGGGCGGGGAAGGGGCTGGCGCAACCGGCGTTCGCGGGCTGAGAGTCGGGGTGCTGGCGGCCGTCCGCCGGCGGGCGCCGCGTTCATGCCCCCGTCGGCTCAGGCGGGAAGTTCCGCGACGCCGAGGGCGAAGTCCCAGCCCCCGACCCCATTGCGGGCGAGGCCCATGGTGAGCAGACCCGCTCCTTCCAGCCAGTGCGCCATCTTCAGGCCGCCGGTGTCCATCGGGCGCATCCCGAGGCTCTTGATGAACTCCTCGACGCGCGTCTTGGCCCACTCGTCGTCGCCGGCGATGAAGATGTCGGGCCGGCCGTTCTCCAGGACGTGGCGGAAGACGGTGTTGAACCCCTTCACCACACTGGCACCGGCCGGGGCCACCTTGGCGGCTTCCTGCGCGATCGAGGTGGCCTCACGGTGGGTGAGACCGTCGAGTGCGGCATCGAAGGAGTTGCTGATGTCGACGACGGCCTTGCCCGCGAGGGCGTCTCCGTAGTGGGCGACGGCCGGCACGACACCCTCGGCCAGCAGGGCCATGATCACGATGTCCCCGGCCGGGACGGCGCCCCACTCTCCCGCGGTGGTGTCGCCGCCGAGTGTCTTGGCCAGGGCGGCGGACTTGGCGTGATCGCGGCCCATGACCTCGACGGTGTTGCCGCCCGCCACTGCCAGCGCGCCGATGGTGCGGGCCATGTTCCCGGTGCCGATGATGCTGATGCTGCTCATGAGATGTGCTCTCTTCTTGTAGTCGTCCGGTGTGCCGGTTCAGATCGCCGTGGTGCCGCCGTCGGTGGTCAGCTCCAGCCCGTTCACATAACTCGAGTCGTCCGAGGCGAGGAACAGCGCGACCGTCGCGATCTCCTCGGGGCTGCCCATCGCGCCCCGCGGGATCAGTGACTCGAACTGCCGCTTCGTCTCCTCGTCGAACAGCTCCGCCTGCTTGGCCGTGGCGACCTGGCCGGGGGTCAGTACGTTCACCCGGATCCGCCGGTCCCTCAGCTCGTTCAGCCACCCCCGGGCCCACGCCTGCTGCACGGCCTTGCTCCCCGCGTACACGCTCCAGCCGGGGAAGCCCTTGAGTGAGGCGTTCGACCCGGTCATGAGGATCGAGCCGCCGTCGTTGAACAGCGGCAGCGCCTTCTGCACCGTGAACAGCGTGCCGCGCGCGTTCAGCGAGAACGTGCGGTCGAACTGCTCCTCGGTGATCTCACCGAGCTTGCCCTGCTCGCCCGTGCCGGCACTCGCCCACAGCACGTCGATCGAGCCCTTCTCCCGCCGGACCGTCTCGTACAGGCGGTCCAGGTCGTCCAGGTCGGCCGCGTCCCCCTGTACGGCGGTCACGTTCCGGCCGATCACCTTGACGGCGTCGTCCAGAGCCTCCTGTCGTCGGCCCGTGATGAAGACATGGGCCCCTTCCTCGGCGAACAGCTTCGCGCCGGCCAGCGCCAAGCCGGTCGAACCGCCTGTGATCACCGCAGTCTTGCCGTCGAGCTTTCCCACGATCACTCCTTTGTACACCGGGCTGTGTACTTAACGTAGGCGACGGCCCGAGGGGAGCGCAAGCTATGTACACCGATCAGTACCGAACGGGGCTACGATGGAGTCATGACGAAGGTGGAAATGGGCCCACAGGGCAGGCGTCGCGGCAGGGGCGCGCGTGAGCGCATCCTCAGCGCGTCACAGCGGCTGTTCCGCACTCAGGGCATCAACCGCACCGGCATGGACCAGCTCTGCGCGGAGGCCCAGGTCTCCAAGCGCACGGCCTACCAGCACTTCGCCGGCAAGGACGACCTGGTCGCCGAGTACCTGCGCCGGTTCGACCCCGAGGTCATGGCCGGAGTGTTCGACCGCACCGACCTCACGCCCCGCGAACGGCTCCTGGCCGCCTTCGAGTTGCCCGCGTCCGGTTCGGACGAGCTCACGCCCCTGTGCCCGTACATCGAGGCGGCCGTCGAGATCCACGACCCCCGCCACCCTGCGTCCCAGTACGCACGCGACTACAAGCTCGCCCTCGCCGCACGGCTCGCCGCGGCGGCCCGCGAGGGCGGTGCCACCGACCCCGAACAGCTCGGCGAACAGCTGGCGTTGCTCCTCGACGGCGCCTCGGCCCGCACCCGGGTCCTCAACGCCGAGTCCTTCCCCACCGCCGCCGCCATCGCCGCTGTCCTCATCGACAAGGCCCTCCCCGCGACGGACCGGGACCGGGGAAGCGAAGGCTAGGAGCCTGCCAGTTCGGCCAGTGTTTTTCGTTCCGACGGAGTCATTGGCGGGTCCGAAAGCGGCGGCAGGAGTGGGTCGTTGAGGGCCGCCGGCTCTGTGCTTGTCACTGCCGTGGGATGAGTGGGTGATCAGGTGGTCCGCGTTTTGGCTGCCGTCGTTGCCGCTGTCCTCATCGAGAAGGCCCTCCCGGCGACGGACGGGGGCCGGGGGAGCGAGGGCTAGGAGCCTGCCAGTTCGGCCAGTGTCTTTCGTTCCGACGGGGTCATTGGCGGGTCCGAAAGCGGCGGCAGGAGTGGGCCGTTGAGGGCCGCCAGCAGGGTGCCGGGGCGCATCAGGGTCGACGCGTCCGCCTCCATGCTCGTCACCGCGGCCAGTGCTGCCGCCGCCTTGTACGAACCCGTGGCCGACTTCAGGAGGCGGCGGGAGTAGCCGGTGATCAGGCGGTCCGCCCTTGTCGGCTCGGGGCCCTTCGTCTCGGGGTACCAGATGTCCTGGCCCACCGCCATCGACCAGGCGCCCTCCACGGGGGCGGCGACTCCACGCTGGACCTTGGCGGCGAGGCCGGGGGCGGTGAAGCCCTCGTGGTCCAGTTCGCGGGAGAGTATCTGTGCGCCGAGCGCGGCCACCGACATGCCTTGTCCGTAGGCCGGGTTGAAGGTGGCGAGGGCGTCGCCGAGGACGACCAGGCCGTCGGGCCAGTCCTGGACCTTCTCCAGATAGCGGCGGACGTTCTTGCTGCTGTGGCTGGTGTGGATGTCCGTCAGGGGTTCGGCGCCGGAGACCAGGCGGCCGAGGATGGGGTGCGGCAGGTCGCGGATGTACTGGAGGAAGCCGTCGGGGTCGGCGGGCGGTTCGCCGCCCCGGGTGCCGGCGAGGCTGACCATCCAGCGGTCGCCCTCGATGGGCAGGACCATTCCGGCGCGGCCGGGCCGGGACTCGTACGGGTTCGCCTGGAGGATCGTGAGCGGGAAGTGCTCGGCGCCCTCGGGGCGGCGGTAGATGCGGGTCGCGTTGACCAGGCCGGAGTCGACGGTCTTCTCGTCGATCCCGGTGACCCCGAGCGCTCCCAGCCAGCGCACGATCCGTGAGCCGCGGCCACTGGCCTCGACCACGAAATCGGCGTCGAGTTCCGTGATCCCGGCGTCCGTCGAGATCCGTACGCCGGTCACCCGCCGGGCGTCGCCGAGCAGGTCCAGGCCCCGGGCCGTACGGATCTCCGTCTTCGTGTTGGCCAGGACCGCCGAACGCACCACCCAGTCCAGCAGCGCGCGGGTGCACGTGAGCATCCGGGGGCCCTCCTGCTTCCAGCGGCGCAGCCAGCCCTCGGAGGTCAGGGCGAGCATGCCCGAGCTGAGGGAGATCTCGTGGGCGCCGGCGGCGAGCAGCTGGTCGCGCACGCTCGGGCCGGGCACGAGGTCGTCGATCGCCGCCAGACCGCCGGACATCAGCAGATGCGCGTGGCGCCCCTGCGGGAGACCCCTGCGGTGCTCCGGCCCGTCGGGCAGCTCGTCCCGGTCCAGCACGATCACCTCGTCGGCGTGCGCGGACAACGCGGCCGCGGCCAGCAGACCGGCCAGTCCGGCACCGACGACGACAGCTCTGCGGGACATGAAGCTCCTCAAGTAAGCCTGGAAACAGGGGTGTTCACGCAACCATCGGTCAGCGCGGGGTGGCCTTCACCGTACTCTCCGCTACGGCCGTGCCGAGCCGCGAGCGGGCCAGTTCCCGGGCCAGCTCGACCAGGCCGTAGGTGTCGGAGACCTCGGTGGCGTAGAGCCGGTAGGTGCTCGGGGTGTCGAAGGGTTTCTCGCGGGCGGCGGCGCGGCGGGCGGCGTCGGCCACCATCGCCGCCTCGGCCGCCACCCGCGCCTCGTGCGCGGAACGGCCCTCATGCAGGGCTGCGTCGCGGGTGCGTTCGCGGACCCGGTCGTCGAAGTACGGGGCGAGCGCCAACAGGCCGTCGTGTATGGACACTTCACGCCAGTGCAGCCGCATCCGGGGCAGCTGCCAGAGCGCGCTGGGCGGCTTCGGCGCGAGGGACGCGAACCGGACCTCCGCCCACAGCGGACCCAGTCCGCGCAGCGCGCCCAGGTCGCGCCGGTGCGCGCGGAGCGCCGGCAGCAGCCTCGGCAGGGCGAAGCCCGCGGAGCAGGTGAGCGCGGCCAGCGAGGCCATCGGCGGGGCGAGTCCGGTGGAGAGGAAGTCCAGGTCGTGACCGTTCCAACGGGCCACCACCGCCGTGTACTTGGTGAGCTGGAAGCCGACCACGTCCAACAGCGTGCCGACCAGGATGAGTTGCAGCCCGGTCCGCAGCAGACCCGTGACCTCCCGGGCCCAGGTCACGCACACCGAGCACATCGCCAGGGTGGCCGCGCTGTGCCCGAGCAGATAGAGCACGATCATCTCGCGCATGTAGGGAGTGTTGGCGTAGTACGTGTCGAGGTCGGTGAGCCGCTCGGTGCTCGCGTCGGCCAGCGCGAACAGCACGACGATGGCCACGATCAGCGCGCCGTAGGCGGCCATGCTGCGCAGCACCATGCGGCGGATCCGGGCCGGGGAACCGCCCCGCCAGTGGATCAGCAGGACCAGCAGGGAGCAGCTGTACGCGGAGATCATGCCGTAGGTGAGAGGGGCGCCGAAGTTCGGGATGCCGGTCAGGCCGTTGACCGCGCTTAAAGTCGTCGGCGCCGCGCAGACCAGGCCCAGCGAGCCGAGGACGATCGCCGCGCAGGTGGACACGGTCAGCGGGTCGCGCGGGGCGTTCGAGGGCCGGGCCAGCAGGGCGGTGCAGGAGAGCAGGAAGACGGCGGCGGCGAGATACACCATGAGGCTCATGCCCGGGTGCTCCCTTCCGTCGTACCGGCACGGACCCGCGCGGCGGCGACGAGCGGGGACCGGGTCAGCGCGTCGGCGATGGGCACGAGGAGAGCGGTGCTGGGAGCCCGGTCCAGTGCGTCGGTGGGCGTGCCGTCCGGGTCGCCGGTGCGCTCCTCGGCCACCGCCGCGGCGACGACCGCCGCCCACGCGGTCGCCTCGGCCTGTTCCGCCCCGCCCGTGGTGCGCGCCGCGGCCTCCAAGGTCCGCTCGTACAGGGCCCGGTCGAAGAACGCGTCCAGGTGGCCGAGCGCGTTGTGGATGCTGGTCTGCCGCCACACCAGCCGGGTCGCGGGGGAGGAGAAGCGCGGCCGGGGGAGCCGTAGCGCACGGCGGGTGAGGAGTTCGTCCAGTTCGTGTGCGAGCGGTTCGAGGCGGGCGTACGTCCGCCGGGCCTGCCGGCGCTGGGTCAGCCGGGGGCCGGCCAGCGGGATCAGCACGCCGACGACGATCAGGACCGCGCCGAGGCCGGCGGCGGCCGGCGAGACGGTCGTCCCGAGCTTCGTCCAGTCCCGCCCGAACCAACCCGCGACCACCGCCGCCAACTTGGTCAGGCTGTACCCGGCGCCGCACAGCGAGCCGACGCCCAGCGTGACCAGCCCGGCGCGCAGCCAGCCGTGCACCTGCCGGGCCCAGCGCAGCGAGGAGACCGTGGTGACACTGACGGCGGCGAGGTGCCCGGCGAGATACAGCACGATCATCTCGGCGGTGAACGGTGTCGTCGCGTAGTAGGTGTCGAAGTCGGTGCGGCGCTCCACGGGGGTGTCGCCGAGCGCGAACATCACGGCGATGCCGACCAGGACGATCGTGTAGGCCACGATCCAGCGGCGGGCGGTGCGGTGGACGTGCGGTCCGCCCCGCCAGTAGACGATCAGGACCTGGGAGGACGCGCTGTACGCGGTGATCGACGCGTACGTCAGCGGTGCGGCGAGGTTCGGGACACCGCTGAGCCGGTTGACCGCGCCGACGGTCGGAGGCGCTCCGAGGAAGAAGCAGGCGCCGGCCAGCGCGAGGAGCACGCAGATGACGCGGAGATAGGGGTCGCGCCAATGACGTATGAGATCCGGGGCCTTGACCAGCATGCCGAGCCAGAGCAGGCCGCAGCTGAGGTAGTTGATCAGGCCGCTCATTTTCTGGTCCCGCGGTAGTTGAGGGCGGCGCCGATGCGCCCGGCGACGCCCTGCGTACCGTCGTCGGCCTCGGCGGGACCGAACCCGGAGTCGGCGCCGGCCGCGGACTCCAGCCAGGGGCGCAGCCGCCCGCTCATCAACATGCCGAACCGGTCCGCCTCTTGTTCGTCGGCGACGCTGAAGTCGGTGCGGGCGGCGACGGGCCGGGGGCCGCGTTCGGCGGTCAGCTGGGGAGGACGCTCCGTGGTGCGCCGGTGCATGTGCCACACCTCGTGGCAGAAGATCACGATCTGGTGCCAGGCGGCGGCCCGCTTGTCGATGACGATGACGTCGTAGGTGTCGCCCTCCAGCCAGAGCCCGCTGGCGGTGTGCGGCGGGAACACCTCGCGGCGCACCACGACTTCACGTCCCCGCCAGCGGATGACGGAGTCGACCAGCGCGTCGAAGAGGGCCTCGGGGTCGGCGGGGACCGGGACGTGCATGGGGTCGATGAGGGCGCCGGCGAGCCGCCTCATCTCCTTCTTCGTGCGCACCGCTGCAATATGCCAGGACATACGTCGACTCAGCCACCTCACCGTCGCCGCGGCAGCAGGAAACCGGCCGCTCCCTCGTCTCGCCGTCCGCCGCACAGCCGGTCCGAGGTTACGCGTCCACAACTGCCGACGTCATGTCGTTCGGTGGCCGTTGTGGGACCGGGAACGACCGCTGTGTCCGGAAATCGACCCCAAGAATGAATGTTGCACTGTGCTCAACCCATTGACGTGGACGCGCTTCGATTTTACGGTCCCGTTCGAAGTTGCGAGCGCTATGCGGTATTTCGAACGGGATGGGACTCCTACCGGCAGGGGGCGGGCCATGGGACCACATGAGCCGAAGCACGGGCACCTCCCGAACACGGCCGGCCCCGGCCGCACGCCCGGCCGTCTCCCGGATCTCCGGCGCCCGGACCCGCTCGCCAAGTACGGCGTGAAAGATGCGGGCGCGCGGCGGGCCGGTGACTCACCGACGGAGGTACCGAGTTGAAGCACCCGAGACTCGCGACCCTGCTCGCCGCCGCGGTGATCGCACTCCTCCCCGCCAAGGCCGAGGCCGACACCACCTACCCCGACCCGCAGCCGATCACCGGTCAGCAGATCATCCACGACCCGACGGTCCTCCGCCTCAAGTCCGGTGGCTACGTGGCCTATTCGACCGGCGGCGTCATCGGCGCCCGCACGTCGAAGGACCGCGTCCACTGGGACGACGCGGGCAACGCCTTCGCCGCGCCGCCGAGTTGGTGGTACGACTACAACTCCACCGGCGATCCCTGGGCCCCGGACCTCTCCTACCGCGCGGGCCGCTACTGGCTCTACTACGCCGTCTCCTCCTGGGGCAGCAACCACTCCGCAATCGGCGTCGCCACCTCCCCGACCGGCCTCCCCGGCACCTGGACCGACCACGGCAAGGCCTTCACCTCCGAGACCATGGACGTGTGGAACGCCATCGACCCGGCGATCGTCCGGGCCGACGGAAAACTCTGGATGGCGTTCGGCTCGTACTGGACGGGCATCCGCATGGTCGAACTCGACCCCGCCACCGGCAGGGCGATCCCGGGCGCGCCGGTCGCCCAGCTGGCCACCCGCCCGGACGCGCCGTATGCGGTCGAGGGCGCGTACGTCCTGAAGCACGGCCGCCACTACTACCTCTTCGCGTCCTACGACGCCTGCTGCGCGGGCGTGAACTCGACCTACAAGATCCGGGTCGGCCGCTCCACGTCGGTCACGGGCCCGTACGCGGACAGCACCGGCAAGCCGATGCTGGCGGGCGGTGGCGACCTGCTCCTGGCGAGCCACGGCAGGTTCGTCGGCCCGGGCGGAGAGTCGGTCTTCAAGGACAGGGGCCGGGACGTCTTGGCGTACCACTACTACGACGCGGACGACAACGGCACACCGAAGCTGGGACTCAACACCCTCGACTGGACAGAAAACGGCTGGCCTAATGTTGGGTAAGCGCTTTCCGAAAGGACCCCATGAGCACGCGCACCGCCCGCTTCACCCTTGACCCGGCCTTCACGGTCGGCGAAGTCGACCCCCGCCTCTTCGGCTCCTTCGTGGAACACCTCGGCCGCTGCGTCTACACCGGCATCTTCGAACCGGACCACCCCACCGCGGACGAGGACGGCATCCGCCAGGACGTCCTCGGCCTCGTCCGCGAACTCGGCGTGACGGCCATCCGCTACCCCGGCGGCAACTTCGTCTCCGGCTACCGCTGGGAGGACTCGGTCGGCCCCGCCGAATCCCGCCCCCGCCGCCTCGACCTGGCCTGGCGCTCCACGGAGACGAACCGTTTCGGCCTCTCCGAGTACATCGCGTTCCTGAAGAAGGTCGGCCCCCAGGCGGAGCCGATGATGGCGATCAACCTGGGCACCCGGGGCGTCGCCGAGACCCTCCAACTCCAGGAGTACGCCAACCACCCCGCCGGCACCGCCCTCTCCGAGCAGCGGATCGCACACGGCGACAAGGAGCCCTTCGGCATCAAGGTCTGGTGCCTCGGCAACGAGATGGACGGCCCCTGGCAGACCGGTCACAAGACCGCCGAGGAGTACGGCAGGATCGCCGCCGAGACGGCCCGCGCGATGCGCCAGATCGACGCCGACGTCGAACTCGTCGCCTGCGGCTCCTCCTCCCAGGCCATGCCGACCTTCGCCGCCTGGGAGGCGACCGTCCTCCAGGAGACGTACGACCTGGTCGACTACATCTCGCTGCACGCCTACTACCAGCCGCTCGACGGCGACCTCGACTCCTTCATCGCCTCCGCCGTCGACATGGAGTCCTTCATCGAGAACGTGGTCGCCACCGCCGACCACGTGGGCGCCCGCCTCAAGTCGAAGAAGAAGATCAACCTCTCCTTCGACGAGTGGAACGTCTGGTACACGGCGGACTGGGAGGAGCACACCAAGAACGCGGACCCGGCCGACTGGCCGGAGGCCCCGCGCCTGCTGGAGGACAACTACAGCGTCATGGACGCCGTCGTCTTCGGCTCGCTCCTGATCGCCCTGCTCCGCCACGCCGACCGCGTCACCGTCGCCTGCCTCGCCCAGCTCGTCAACGTCATCGCGCCGATCATGACCGAGCCCGGCGGCCCGGCCTGGCGGCAGACGACGTTCTTCCCGTTCGCGCAGGCCTCGAAGTACGGCCGGGGCCAGGTCCTCGACGTTCGCGTCGACTCCCCGACCCACGAGACGAAGCAGTACGGCGAGGCCGACCTGCTGCACGCCACGGCGGTGCGCGGCGAGGACGGTTCGGTCACGGTGTTCGCCGTCAACCGCAGCCGCACCGAGTCGCTCCCGCTCCAAGTCGGCCTGAACGGCCTCGACTTGACCTCGGTCGTCGAGCACAGCGCCCTCGCGGACGCCGACCCGGACGCCCGCAACACCCTGGCCGACCCGGAGCGCGTGGCCCCGCACCGGGTCGAGGGCACCGCCCTCCAGGACGGCACCCTGACCGCCGTGCTGGAGCCGCTGTCCTGGAACGTGATCCGGCTCGCGTAGCTTTCAACAGCGCTATCGGCCGGGGGAGGCCACCGGTGTCACCGGTACTCCTCCGGCCGCGCTGCCCATGAGCGTCAGCCGTACGTCCTTCGGGCCCGCCGGTGTGGTGCCGTCGGACAGGACGGCCAGGGCGAGGGTGTTGGTGCCGCGTGTGCGGAGGATGCCGTTCGGCAGGGCGAAGGTGTGCTGGGGGCCCACGTCGTTGATGTACTGGCCCATGTTCCAGCCGTTCAGGAAGATCTGGACGCGGTAGGCGCGCGTCGGGTCGTCGTCGAGGACGAGGCCGATCGAGGCGTCGACGCCGGTGTCCACGGCGAGTTCGAAGGTGGTCCGGTACCAGGCCACGCCCTGCCGCTTGTCGGCGCGGGGGAGGGTGACGGCGTCCCAGCCGGAGTCCGGGAAGTCCGGGAGGTGCCAGCCCTCGCGTTCGCCGTACAGGCCGCCGTTGTTCTGCGGGCCGCGCACCGGGTCGGGTGCCGCCTCGCCCTGGAGGCGCCAACTCGGCTTCGGGGAGGCGCCCTTGAAGGTCACGGCGGTGAGACCGCGGGCGGCCTTGTGGGTGTCGAGGGCCTTGCCGTCCTGGTCGTGCTGCATCCGCCGGACGAGGACGGACAGGACGTGCGGACCGGCCGTGCGCAGCTTCTCCGGGACCGCGAGGGTCGCCTTCGCGGTCCAACTACCTTGCCGGACACTGGTGGTGGTCGGCACCGGCATCCGGTGGGTGCCGAGCGGTTCGCCGTCGAGCCAGGCCATCAGCAGGCCCTGCGTGCCGGTGCTGTAGGCGAGGGTCACCGATTCCAGGGCGTCGGCGGCGGCCGTGGTGAACCGGCCCCGGTACCAGACGTCGCCGTAGTGGAAGCCGTAGTCGTCCGCGAAGAGGACGGGCTGTCCGGAGGGGACGGCCGTCGTGCTGAACGACGAAGTCTTGTTCGCCACAGCCCACTTGGAGTCGTCGAAGGCGACCGCGGCCTCCTGGTTCTCCACCTTCCGGCGCCAGCCGTCGAGCGCGGGGAGCGGTACCGCGGGCACTCCCGGCAGCAGCGCGTCCGGGTTCGAGCGCAGGCTGAACGCGTTGGTGACGGTCGCGGGCACGGCCTGCCCGTTCCAGGTGACCTCGGTGATCCCGCGCGGCCCCCACACCTCAAGGCCGGTCTCCGCGACGGTGTCGCCGGTCAGGTGGGCGGTCGTGCCGCTGACGGTGGCCTCGCGCAGCAGCGCCGGGCCGTAGACCAGCGCGGTGCCCGAGCCGGTCTCGTAGGGCCACAGGCGTACGGAGCCGGCCTCGTCGGCGAAGACCAGCAGGAGGGCGTTGTCGACGCCGCCGCCCTGGACGAGGACCCGGGTCAGGCCGCCGATGCCGAGCGGGACGGTGACGTGCAGGATGCCGCGGTCCCAGACCCAGGCGGCCTGCGCGTCGAGCCGGGTCACCACCGGCTCCTCCGGGCACTCCACCACGGCGTGCGCCATCTCGCCGCGCTTCCCGGCGAACACGGCGATGTCCTGCCGGCCGGCGGTGAGGACCATCATCGGGGTGGCGGTCGAGTACCTCAACTTGCGTTCGCCGAGGGCGAGTCGGGTCACCAGGAGGCGGGCGTCCTGGGCCGGGACGGTGACCTCGATGTCGTCGTCCGCGGTCGACAGGGTCGAAGTGACGTCCGCCGCGCCGTCGTTGCGCAGCACGTAGACGTGCGAGCCGGTGTCGGAGTTGGTGAGGTGGTACGCCTTCAGCCCGGCCACCGTGACGTCCGCCGCCCGGTCCAGCTTGGCGAAGTCGGGCACCGTCCGCAGCAGATGGCCGAGTTGGTGCATCGGGACGAGCTTCTCGGTCGGGTTGCGGCCCTCGTCGAAGGCGGCGCCGTAGTCGTACGACGTGTAGACGACCGGCGCCGGCAGCCAGCCCCACGAGGTGCCGCCGAAGGTCATGTAGACGTTGTGCAGGGTCAGTCCGTTGGCGAGGTTGGTGAGATAGAACCGCCGCTCGTACGCCGCGTCCCGCGTCCGGCGCGACTCCGCGTAGCCCTTCCCCTCGAACCAGGACCCGCCCCACGGATCGAACCAGCCGCCCCCGAACTCCGGTACGAAACCAGGGGTCTTGGGGCTGGCGGTCGCCCCGCCCTTGGCCCCGCCGATCCCGAAGTGGCCCCAGTCCGGCGGCGGTTGGGTCGGCGTCGGATACCCGTCGAAGCCGTACAGCCAACCGCCCGTGTCACCACCGATGTCGAACGATCCCGGGGTCCAATAACCGTTGCGGCCCTTGTCGTTGTGGAACAGCGGGACGTCGATGCCGTCGGCGCGCACCTTCTTGTACAGGTGGGACATGTAGGCGGCGCCGTCCGGGTGGGTCACCTGGCCGTCGTACTCGTTCTCGATCTGGTAGAGCAGCACCGTGCCCTTGCCCTGCGTGAACAGGTGCTTGGACACGATGGAGTTGACCTGGGTCAGCCACTCGTCGACGTGCGAGAGATACGTCGGGTCGGCGGTCCTGGCGGTGCCCTTGGTGGCGGTCAGCCAGCCGGGGAAGCCGCCCGCGTCGATCTCCGCGTTGATGTACGGGCCCGGGCGCAGGATGACGTAGAGGCCGGTCTCGGCGGCCGTGCGCAGGAAGAGGTCGAGGTCGCGGACGCCCGTGAAGTCGTAGTGGCCCTGTGCGGGGGAGTGGTAGTTCCACGAGACGTAGATGCTGACCGCGTTGTAGCCGAAGGCACGCATCTTCTGCAGGACGTCCCGCCACAGGGACGGGCTCGGCAGCCGGAACGGGTGCATCTCGCCCGACCACAGGACCAGGCGTCTGCCGTCGACGAGCAGGGAGTAGCGGTCGTAGCCGATCGTGTGCGGCAGCCCGTCCGCTCCCGGCGGGGCGGGGGGCGGGCCGGTCGGCACGACGTGCGCGGCGTAGGCGTCCGGGGAAGCCGCGCTGCCACCGCCCAGCGCGAGTCCGAGCGCGGCCGTACCCGCGAGGGTGCTGAAGGTACGCCTGCTCAGCTCCACTGGAAGCTCCTTTCGGGGTCCGGTCCGTCGGCGGCACGTGCGAAGCCATTTTCCGTGGTGATCCCGGGAGGCTTTCGTGCGGGGTCATTCTGTACGCCAGAACGGCCCACAATGGACGCATGAGGATCTCGGCACGGGCGGATTACGCGGTACGGGCGGTACTGGAGCTCGCCGTACGGGGTGACGACGGCCCGCTGAAGGCCGAGACCATCGCCACCACCCAGGGCATCCCGCACAAGTTCCTGGAGGGCATTCTCGGCGATCTCCGGCGCGCCGGGATCGTCGACAGCCGGCGCGGCGGGGGCGGCGGCTACCGGCTGGCGCGCGACGCGACCGCGATCACCGTCGCGGACGTCATACGCGCGGTGGACGGCCCGATCGTGTCGGTGCGCGGCGAGCGCCCCACCGGCCTCGCCTACACCGGCTCCGCCGAACCCCTCCTCCCGCTGTGGATCGCGCTGCGCGCCAACGTCCGCAAGATCCTGGAGGGCGTCACGCTCGCGGACATCGCGGCGGACGCGCTGCCCGAGCCCGTACGGGCGCTCGCCGCGGAACCGGCGGCCTGGGAGAACCCCTAGGGCCTGTCTGACCATTCCCGTCTGCCTCGCGACGCCATGCACGCACGCTCGCCGCACCGGGCGCAGACCCAAGTACGTCCAGTACGAGGGTCCACGCCCGGCACTCCCCCAGCCTCCGGCCGGGGGGACCCCCAGAGCACGCACCTGACGCCGCGAGGCCGCCCTCCGGGCGACGACGGGAAGTGTCAGACAGGCCCTAGGGGCGCGCGGTCTCAGGCCGCACTCAGAATCACCCTTTAGCGTCACCTCCCGTTCATCCCTACCCAACCGGTGGGAAACCCGGGAACGAGAGGCCGCTCGACATGCGCACGCTGATACTGCTCGCCCTCGCGGGCCTGGGGGCCCAGCTCGTGGACGGCAGCCTCGGCATGGCCTACGGGGTCACCTCGACGACGCTGCTGCTGGCCATGGGCGCCAATCCGGCCGCCGCCTCCGCCACGGTCCATCTCTCCGAGATCGGTACGACCCTGATGTCCGGGGCCTCGCACTGGCGGTTCGGGAACGTGGACTGGAAGGTCGTCGTGCGGATCGGCGTGCCGGGCGCGGTCGGGTCCTTCCTGGGGGCGACCGCGCTGTCGAAGCTCTCGACGGAGGTCGCGGAGCCGGTGATGTCGCTGATCCTGCTCGGGCTCGGTGTCTACGTCATGTCCCGGTTCACCTTCAAGGGGCTGCCGGAGGGACGGCTCGGCAAGCCGCTGCGGAGGCGGTTCCTGGCGCCGCTGGGCCTCGTCGCCGGGTTCCTGGACGCCACCGGCGGGGGCGGCTGGGGGCCGGTCGGTACGCCCGCGCTGCTGGCCAGCGGGCGGATGGAGCCGCGCAAGGTGATCGGCTCGGTCGACACCAGCGAGTTCCTGGTCGCGGTCGCGGCGAGCCTCGGTTTCCTGTTCTCGCTCGGGTCCCAGGGGCTGAAGTGGACCTGGGTGATCGCCTTCCTGCTCGGCGGGGTGATCGCCGCGCCGGTCGCCGCGTGGCTGGTGCGGCTGGTGCCGCCCCGGGTGCTGGGTTCGGCGGTCGGCGGGATCATCGTCGTCACCAACGTCCGTACGCTGCTGCACAGCGACTGGATCGGTGCGCCGGGCGCGCTGAGCACGCCGGTCTACGTTCTGCTGTACGGGATGTGGGCTGCCGCTCTGGCGTACTCGGTCCGCGCCCATCGCCGGGACGAGGCGAGGAAGGCGCGGACCGAGTCCGAGTCCGCCGAAGGGCGGCAGCCCGTCAGGGTGTGATCGGCGCTCGCCGATCAGTGCTCTGCGATCAACTTCCTCCCGGTCGAGTAGTGCCGACGCCCACTGTCATGGACAGCGAAGTTACGGCCGTACCTGAAGAGTTCCTTAATGTGCGGCTGTGAAGGGCCTGGGGACGGATCGGTCAACGCCCGCTTATTTCCACAGAGTTCACACACTGTGGAGAGGGTGTGAAAGGCGCAACTGTGAATGGCCTGAGTTCGCCCTGACCGTTCCGTGTGCGGCTTCCTACGATGCGAGCGCCCCGTCGGTCTTCACAGAAACTTCATTGGTTCTTCAAAGATTGGGTCTTCAAGGACCTGGGGCACAGCCACCCCCCAACCCAAGGAGAAACCATGCCTGGTGGGCTCCTCCTGAGTGGTGCGGTCGCCGCACTGCTCGCCACCGCGCTGCCGTCCGCGCAGCACTCGTCGTCGCCGGCCTTCGACGACCCGCCGCCGGACAAGATCGTCATCAACGTCGCGACCGTGAACGGCTCGGGCTGCCCGCAGGGCACGACGGCGGTCGCCGTCTCCGAGGACAACACCGCCTTCACCGTGACCTACAGCGCGTATCTCGCCCAGGTCGGCGGCAACTCCGACCCCACGGCGTTCCGCAAGAACTGCCAGCTCAACCTGGTCGTCCATGTCCCGCAGGGCTTCACCTACGCCATCGCGAGCGTCGACTACCGCGGCTTCGCCTCGCTCCAGCGCGGCGCGAGCGGTGCGCAGAAGGCCTCGTACTACTTCCAGGGCTCGTCGAGCACCGCGTCCAAGAACCACCCGTTCAACGGCCCCTACGACGACAACTGGCAGGCGACCGACAGCACCGACTGGGCCCAACTGGTCTGGGCGCCCTGTGGAGTTCAGCGCAACTTCAACATCAACACGGAGCTGCGGGTCGCCGCCGGCACCTCGTCGTCCAGCGCGGTCAGCTTCATGACCATGGACTCGACGGACGGCGACATCAGCACGGTGTACCACATGGCGTGGAAGGAGTGCCCGGCCTCCTGAGGTGAGGTGGGGGTGGCCCGTGTCGCACCGCGGGCCACCCCCCTTGGGTCCTTGGGCTCAGCTCTGCTGGACGCCGAGCGTCAGCGTGCCGGTGTAGCCGGACGAGGTCGAACTGCCCAGCGCGGTAAGGGTCATGAGGCCGGACGCGGCGCCTCCGTCGTCGTAGATCGAGTCCTGCGCGAGGGTGGTGCGGGTGACCGTGTTGGTCGAGTACGGCGAGATCTTGGCGACGGCGGTGGTGATGGTCTCGTCGATGAACAGCTGGCCCGTGTGGAGTTCGCTGCCGCCGGTGAACGAGCCGTCCGAGGTGAGCGTGACGCCGGTGTGCACCTTGACGTGGATGTGCACGCAGCGGCCCCGGTACCAACCCGGGTAGATCGTGGTGATGTTGGCGAGTCCGGCGGAGTTCGTGAGGACGCCGCCGCGCAGGAAGGTGCCGTCGTCCGGTTCGCTGTGGCCGTTGTTGCCGACGTAGCCGGAGTACTCGCCGAGCGCGTCGCAGTGCCAGATCTCGACCAGCGCGTTGGGGATCACCGCGCAGGTGCTGTCGTTCACCACCGTGAGGGCCAGCTTGAGCGGGATGCCGGCCTTGCCTTCGGTGACGTTGGCGCGGACGAGGGCGCCGTCGAGGTAGTAGGGACCTTCGGTCATCTCCTTGGTGAGGGTGCAGACTGCCGCCGCGGCGGCGGGAGTCGCGTCGGGCGTGGCTGCCGTGGGGGCTTCGGGCGCGGCGGCGCCGACGGCCAGTACGGCGGCCGTGGTGCCGGTGGCGATCAGTACGGTGCGGCGCCCGATCGGGTTGGTTGCTCCAGAAGTGTCTGTCATGGACACGGCACCCTAGGTGAGGATTCTGTTGGTCAGCTGTGGGGTTGGCAAAGTGACACTTCGTCAAGTTCCTTGCAGGACACGGGACATGGCCACTGCCGATACCTGCCTCCGGCCGGCCCGATGGCTCGGGAGAGGATCGCGGGGTGAACGACTTCGACTTCCGCCGCGCCGAACCCGGCGAGTTCCCGCGCCTGGGCGCCGCGCTGGACACGGTCAACCGTGACTTCGCGGCGATCTTCCCGGACCGGGAGCCGCTGGTCCTGATGGTCTGGGGCGGGGACGAGGACCTCGGTGAGCAGGTCTACGTCGCGCTGTCCGACGGCACCTCACAGGGCAACGGCCTGTCCGAACCCGAGGAGGCCGGCGCCGATCCTCTGGTCCATGTCGCGGAGGCGGCGCAGGAGACCGTGGTCGAACTGCTCTGGCAGGCCTGGCCGGTGTGCCCGTTCCACAAGCTCGGTACGCATCCGCGTCCCGAGGGGACGACCGCCGACTGGGAGTACGGGGAGAGCTGGGGCCCGGGGGTGGTCTGGTGGTGCCGGGGCCGTCGCGGCGGTGACTGCCACGACCTCGCGCCGGTGGGCGAACTGGCCGGTGCCCTGCCCGGCAGGCAGCGGCGGGAGGCGCGGCGCAGGGAGCGGAAGCGGGGCAGGACCGGATGATGCCGCGGCCCCGCTTCACCCCACGTCAGGGAGCCAGGCGGCGTTCGGCCGAGACGGAGTAGGCGTGGCGGCGGAAGGTCACCATGGTGTCGTCGGAGAGGTCCACGCCGGGGGCGAGCCGGGTGGGGTCGAACACCTGCTGCTGCCAGTGGTCCTCGCGGGCCGAGCGGGCCGTGATGTGCAGCTGCCCGGCCGGGATCAGCGGCCGGTGCTCGGGCCAGGCCCGTGAGGGGTCGTGGGTCGGGTCGCCCGGCTCCGCGAACTGGAGGACCAGGGTGAAGGAGAGCGGTCCGGTCGTGAGCCGGGAGTCGAGGTCGCCGATGAGGAAGTCCGGGGCCAGCGTCTCGCCGTAGGCCGAATCCAGCTCCACTTCGCCGAGTTGGGGCACGAGCCGGTAGCGGAACGGCCGCCGCTCACCCGTCTCGTCCACCAACACGAAGGCGTGCAGGCCGTCGTAGCGGGCGGTGGCGAAACTGGCGGGCGCCTGCTGACCGGCGAAGGACTTCAACGCCCCCCGGCTCTCCGGGTGTTGGGCGAGCACGGTGGCGAACTTCCCGGCCGCCGCCAGCTTCCCCTTCGCCCGGTCGGCGAGCCCGCCCTCCGTGCCCGCCTTGCCCAGCGCCTCGACGAGGTCGATGAACCCCTCGGGATTGTGACTGGGAAAGACCCGGAAGGTGGCCGCCACCAGATCCATGACGCCCTTGCCGGCGTCGAGGAACTTCACGGCCATCCCGCGTACGCCGCGCACCCGGTCGTCGGCGTCGTAGCGGCCCGACCCGTTGGAGAACCGTACGACCGCCTCGGACTCGGCGGTCAGACAGGCGGCGGTCGTCCACTGCGAGACCTGCCCGCTGGGCACGAAGCGCGCGTCGTAGACGGCGCCGCGCGCGTGCAGCCGGCGGTCGTGCGGGCGCGGTGGCGCCGCGGCCTCGATCCGGTCGACGGCCTGTGCCGCGGTCATGCCGTCCTTGGTGACCGAGGAGTCCTGCGATGACTGAGCCATGCCCGCATCATCGCACCAGCGGCCCCCGCAACTCCGTTCCCGGCCGCCCCCACGGCGCCAGTTGGAGCACGCCGAACGCCGCCTCCACGGTGAGGAACAGCCACAGGAACCGGGGGGCACCCTGCGCGAGGGCGTACCCCTGCCAGGCGGTGAACAGCACACGCGCCACCCCGTCGAGCAGACCGTGCAGCGCCACCGGCCGGACGATCCGCAGCACGGCCCAGACGACCACCACCGACCCCAGCAGATTCGCGTACAGGGTCTGAACCGGGTCGAGTTCGGGCAGTCCGCCCAGCGCGTCGTGCACCAGCGCGTACGTCCACGGGGTCGCGAAGCCGGCCGTCACGACGAGGTCGTACCAGGCGCTGGCCCGTACGACCCGGAGATAGGAGGTGATCGTCATGCCGCCGACGCTAAACAGTGGAGTGCGGTCCAAGGTCAAGCCATCAGGTCATCATGTGGGCATGCGTATCGGGGAGTTGGCGACACGGGTGGGCCTGAGCAGGGACGCCCTCCGCTTCTACGAACAGGTGGGCATCCTGACGAGC
This sequence comes from Streptomyces hokutonensis, assembly GCF_000376565.1. Classification (GTDB taxonomy): domain Bacteria; phylum Actinomycetota; class Actinomycetes; order Streptomycetales; family Streptomycetaceae; genus Streptomyces; species Streptomyces hokutonensis. The sequence continues at coordinate 80,796 of NZ_BARG01000017.1, forward strand.
GAGCGCCGGCCGAACGGCTACCGCGACTACCCGCCCGAGGCGGTCCCCTGGCTCGCATACGTCCGCACGGCCCAGGCCCTCGGCTTCACCCTGGCCGAAATCGCCCGGCACGGCGAGGAGTTGGCCGAGGCCCCGGACCAGGCGACGGCCCTGTCCGCCCTGTTCGCCGACAAGATCCGGATCATCGACACCCGCATGGCGGAACTGGCCGCCCTCCGCGCCGAGTTGACGGCCCGGGCCGGTACCGGATGTCCCCTGAGGCCTGCCCCTCGCGCCGGATGACCTGCTTAACCGGCGTGTTCGCCGTCGGCCTCAGGCCAGCGAGAGGAAGAGCTTTTCCAGGCGGGCGCGCATCTGTTCGCGGCTCTCGTCGGACGTGGCGTCGCCGTTGGCATCCGTCAGGCACTGCTGCAGACCGGTGGCGATGATGGCGAACCCGGCCCGGTCGAGCGCACGGGAGGCGGCGGACAGCTGTGTCACCACGTCCTCGCAGTCCCGCCCTTCCTCGATCATCCGGATCACCCCGGAGATCTGGCCCTGGGCCCTGCGCAGCCGGTTCAGCACGGATTTCAGCTCCGCACCCGCGAGTTCCAGATCCACCATCGCTCCTCACCGATACCCCTAGGGGTAATGTAACAAATCCGGCCATCACGCAGGAGACGGCCCAGGACCGGCCTCAGTCGTGCGAGAAGCGGATCGCGGGCAGCGCCCGGCGCAGCCAGGCCGGGGACCACCAGGCGGCCCGGCCGGTCAGGCGGAGCAGGACCGGGAGCAGGAGAAGCCGGATGAGGAAGGCGTCGAGCAGGACCGCGACACCGAGGACGATGCCCATTTCCTTGGGCGGCAGTGGATCGGCGAGCGCGAAGGTGAAGAACACGGCGACCATGACCGCGGCGGCCGCGAAGACGACCCGGCCGGAGTGGGCGAGCGCACCGACGACCGCCTGCTTCGGGTCGCCCGTCCTCTCGTGGTGCTCCTTGGCCGAGGAGAGCAGGAAGACCGTGTAGTCCATGGCGATGGCGAAGATCATCGCGAAGAAGAACACCGGCCCCCAGCCGTCGAGGAAGCCCTGTGGTTCGAAGCCGAGCAGGCCCGAGAGACGGCCGTCCTGGAAGACCAGCCTGGCGACGCCGAAGGCGGCGGCGGTCGCGAGCAGGTTCGTCAGTACGCCGACGGCGGCGACCAATGGGGCCTGGAGCGCGACCAGCAGCAGGAGGAATCCGAGAACCAGGATGACTCCGATGACCAGAGGCGCCTTGTCGTCGAGGGCCTGCTTGAGGTCGAGGTTCTCCACGGCCGCGCCGCCGACCAGCGCGTCGGCCGGGAGTTCCGTGCGCACCGTGCTGACGGTCCTCGTCAGCGAGAGGTCGGACGGGTCGACGGACGGCACGGCCTGGATGAGGTTCCACCCGGATCCGTCGGCCGCCCGCCGGGCCGGCAGGACGCCCGCGATGCCGTCGGCCGACTTGAGCGCCGTGAGTGCGGCGGCGACCGACGTGTCGGGTACGGCGACCTGGAGCATGCCCGGCGCACCCTTGCCGAAGCTCTTCTGCACCAGGGTGTAGCCCTGCCGTGAACTGTCGTTCGCGGGGACCACCTTGATGGACGGCATCGCCGTCTTCAGCCCGAACACCGGCACGGCCAGGGCGATGAGCACGGCCAGTGCGAGAGTTCCGAAACGCAGCGGCTGCCGCCACAGGCGCTCACCCCACGCACCGAAGCGCGGTGACTGCGTCCGGTCGGCGCGGGTGCGCGGCAGGGCCCACTTGTCGACGTTCGGCCCGAGCTCGGCGAGAACCGCGGGCAGCAGCGTGAGGGTGGCGGCGAGGACGAAGAGGACGGAGAGCATGATGCCGACCGCCATGGTCCGCACGGCGGGCGCGGGCACCAGCATGACCGCGGACAGGCTGACCAGCACGGTCAGTCCGGACAGCAGGACCGCCTTGCCCGCGGTGTCCATGGTCTCCTCGACGGCCCGCCGCGGGTCACGGCTGTGCGCCAGGGCCGCGCGGAACCGTATGACCAGGAACAGCGCGTAGTCGATGCCGAGCGCGAGCGCGAACATCAGGGCGAAGTCCATGGCCCAGATGGAGATCGGCGTGACATGGCTGATGAGGACGAGGGAGCCGACCGAGGCGGCCAGGCCCGCCATGGTGAGCAGCAACGGCAGTCCCGCCGCGATCAGCGAACCGAACGCCACGACCAGAACGGCGAGGGTCACCGGCCAGGACAGGATCTCCGCGTGGATCATCGCGTCGAGGTTGGCGGTGTTGAAGTCGCTCCACATCGTGGAGGATCCGGTGGCCCGCACGGTCACGTCGCCGGTCGACAGCTTGCGCAACGGCTCCTTGAGATCCTCCGCGGCCCGCACCATGTCGTCGGTGTCGCCCGCGGCTCCGCCCAGGACGACGGCGGTCCTGCCGTCACGGCTGATACTGGCGCCGGGCTGAGGCGGCACGACCTCGCTGATCCGGCCGTCGGCCTTCAGTTCCCTGGTGACCTCGGCGATGACCCGCCGCACCGAGGGATCGCCGACCTGATGACTCTTCGACGCCACGACCACCTGGATCGCCGAGGAACCGGTCCCGCCGAAGTGCTTCTCGGCCAGCTCCCGCACCTTCACCGACTCCGAGCCGTTGCTCTGCCAGCCCGCACCCGAGAGCACGGAGGTCACCTGCGGGGCGAACGCTCCGAGGACGGCGACGACCACCAGCCAGCCGACGAGTACGTGCTTGAAGTGTCCGGCGGTCCAGGCCCCGAGCCGACCCAGCGGGCCGACCCGGCCGGGCGGCGGGGGACCTCCTTCGGCGCTCCTGCCGGTGGTGTCGGTGACGGCTGCGGACATGGTTCCTCCTGTGCATTGATACCCCGGGGGGTATTGTGTGCTCAAGAGAGTACCCCCGGGGGTATCCAAGAGGGCAGACCGGTATACCCATAGGGGTATTACGGAAAGGGATCCGAGCCATGCGCTACGACCGCACCGTGCACGTCAGGACCGACTTCGCCACCACCGTCGCGGCGGTGCGTGAGGCTCTCGCCGAGCAGGGGTTCGGGATCCTCACCGAAATCGACGTCGCCGCCACGCTCAGGGCGAAGCTCGGTCAGGACATGGAGGACTACCTGATCCTCGGCGCCTGCAACCCGCCCCTGGCCCACCGGGCTCTTGAGATCGACCGCACCGTCGGACTGCTGCTGCCCTGCAATGTCGTCGTGCGCGGAGACGGCGAGGGGACCGTCGTCCAGGCGCTGGATCCCGACACGATGACCGCCTTCACCGGACTCGAGGCGCTGCGCCCCGTGGCGGAGGAGGCGGGACGCCGGCTCGACGCGGCTCTGGCGGCCCTCGAGCGACCCTGAAGGCGGAGAGGCGGGTGGGCTTCGGGTGACCCGGTCACCGACACCCGCAGCGGGCCCCGTCGGGGAAGACCGTGCGCGGAGGCCGACGTGTCGCGCACTGGTTGTCCCGTTTCCAACTGGCCCCACCGGTGCGATGATTGGCCGGTGCTCATAGCCCTGAACGTGCTGCTTTTCGCCACCGCCTTCTTCTGTCTCGCCGTGGGCATCACGGCCGTCGCGGCGCAGCGGGTGCTTCCCTGGCTGGCCGGCAAGGTGATCAGGCCTCGGCTGTGGGGTGCCGGATACATCCTGTTCGGCGTCGTCGTCCTGTACCACGCCGTGGTCGCGCTGGTGCATGTCGACCCGGACACCGAACTGGTGCTGACGGCCGTCACCACGGCGACGGCTCTCGGCGGCCTCGTGATGATGACGGTCGCCCAGCGGGCCGGCCGCGAAGCCCGACCGCTCGCGTAGCTCCGGGCAGAGCCTTCTCCTCACAGGTTCCCGACAAGAACGCTTCAGGTTCGGCATGGACCCTCATCCCCATGCATGGACACCGACCCCACACCCCCGCAGCCGAGCGCAGCCGCCGCTGGTTCATGAACAAGGCGCTGCTCGCCGGAGGCGTCGCCGCCATGGCGACCATGACCGGATGCTCCAACGACTCGTCGGACACGGCGAGTTCGTCCTCCGCCGCACAGTCCGGCGCCCCGAGCGGTATGCCCTCGGGCGGGCCCGGAGCCGGTGGGGGAGGGGGCGGCGGTGGCATGGGGCCCGGGGTCTCCCAGGTGAAGTACAAGGACGTGAAGGGGGTCACCGCCGACGGCAACGTCGTCGACGACCTGTTCGCGATCCACTCGACCGGAGTCTCCACGGACGGACTGGTCAAGGCCGCGCAGGCCTTCCTCGACGGGCTCTCCGCGAAGGAGCGTAAGTCCTGCACCTTCGACGTCGACGCCGACGAGTGGACGGCCTGGAGCAACGTCGACGGCTACGCCCGCAAGGGCGTCCGCATGGGCGACCTCACGGAGAAGAAGCGCAACCTCGGCTACTCCCTGCTCGGCGTCGCCCTCTCCGCCGACGGGCTCACCCAGACCCGCAACATCATGAAGCTCAACCAGTTCCTCGGCGACTCCAACGGCGGCAACCAGAAGACCCTGACCGAGGGCCACTACTTCTTCACCTTCATGGGCACCCCGTCGACCACCAAGCCGTGGGGCTTCCAGTACGAGGGCCACCATGTCGCCATCAACTACTTCGTGCTCGGCGACCAGGTCGTGATGACCCCGACCTTCATGGGTTCCGAGCCGACCACGGCCACGTACAAGGGCGAGAAGATCAGCCTGTTCCGGCCGGAGACGACGGCCGGCCTGGCGATGATCCGCTCCCTCACCAAGGCCCAGCTCGCCAAGGCGGTCTCCTCGCAGGCCAACGGCAACGAGGACATGAAGGCCGGGGCGGGTTCGGACAACCTCAAGCTCGCCTACGAGGGCCTGCGCGGCTCCGAACTCACCGCCGCCCAGCGGAAGAAGCTGCTGGCCGTGGCCCAGGTGTACATCGGCTACATCAACGAGGGGCACGCCGAGGTCAAGATGACCGAGGTCGAGAAGCACCTCGACGACACGTACTTCTACTGGATGGGCGAGACGAAGGACGACTCCGCCTTCTACTACCGCATCCACAGCCCGGTCGTGCTCATCGAGTACGACGCCCAGGCCCCGCTCTTCTACCACGAGGCGTCCTCGGCCGGCCCGAGCGCCAGTGCCAGTGCCAGCGCGAGCTCCAACGCCGGCGGCCCTCCCGGCGGCGGCATGGGCGGCGGCACCCCGTCCCAGGAGCACATCCACACCATCATCCGCACTCCCAACGGCGGCGACTACGGCGTGGACCTGCTGAGGCTGCACCTGGAGAACGACCACTGACGACAACAGCCAGTGACATATGCCCTATTGGGCCTTAAGGGCTATTTAGTCATTATGAATTCCTCATCGCCGCGATCTTGCTGATATGAAACCCCTTGGCCGAAAAAGCAAGATCAGGGGTGTTTGTGGGGAAACGATTCGACTCCGGGACGCGGACCGGGGTGGTGATCGTCGGGGCGGGCCCGGCGGGGCTGGTCCTGGGGAACCTGCTCCTGGACCAGGGCATCGACTGCGTGATCCTGGAACGGCGCGGACGCGAGGCGGTGGAGGGGCGGGCCAGAGCAGGCTTCCTGGCCGCCCACTCCGTCCGCGTACTCGCCCGACACGGCCTGGACACCGGCCTGTTGGCAAGAGGCCGTACACATCGCACCTGCCTCTTCCGCAGCGAGCAGGGTGAATTCACCCTCGACTACGGGGAGTTGGGGCGCGGCGAGGTCCACACGGTCTACCCCCAGCAGGAGTTGGTACGGGACCTGCTCGCCGAGTACCTCCGACGCGGCGGCGAGATCCGCTTCGGCACGGAGGCCGAGGAGATCTCCGAGGGCCGGGTGCGGATGCGCGACGGTTCGGAGGTCACCGGACGCTATGTCGCCGGCTGCGACGGACACCGGGGAGTGGGCCGCGCCGCCCTCGCGGCACTGGGCACCCGGACGGCCCGCCGGGACCACGGGGTGAGCTGGCTGGCGGTCCTGGCCGAGGCCCCGCCCAGCCTCGCGGCCGTCGGCTACGCCCTGCACGCACGGGGATTCGCCGGCCACATGGCCCGTACGGCGACCGTCACCCGCTACTACCTCCAGTGCCCGCGCGGCACCGATGCCGCCGACTGGAGCGAGGACCGCATCTGGACCGAGCTGGAAATCCGGCTCAGGACCGACGAGTTCGGCGCGCTGAAGCAGGGGCCCGTCCTGGAGAAGACGGTCGTCGATCTGCGCTCCGACGTACTGGACCGGCCGGGCACCGGACGACTCTGGCTGGCGGGTGACGCCGCCGGACTCATCAGCCCCTCCGCCGCCAAGGGCGCCAACCTCGCCGTACTCCAGGCGGAACGGCTCGCCGAGGCGTTCGCGCGGGTGCTCACCCGCGACGACGACAGCGGTCTCGCCCGCTACGCCGCCGACTGCCTGCCCCGCGTCTGGCGGGCCCACGAGTTCTCCCACTGGATGAGCACACTCCTGCACGGCCCGACCGCCGAGGACGCCGAGGCCCGCTACGGCCGCGCGCTCCAGTACGCCCGCCTCGACAGCCTGCGCACCTCCCGCACGCACCAGGACTTCTTCGCCGAGAACTACACCGGCATCTGACCCTCCCCACGATCATCGGGACCCCACATGAACCTCCCCGTCGTACAGGCGCGCCTTGCCGAGGCCGACGTACACCGCATCCGGCGCGCGGCGGCCTACGTCGAGGCCCACGACACGGACACCGTCCTGGCCGAACTGCTCCCGGACCTCACCCCGGCCGAACGGGCCGACGTGGCCCGCCACTTGGTCTTCGACCACACCGCGGTCCTGGTCTTCCCCGACTCCCTCGACGGCCTCTGCGAGGAACTCCGCCGCCAGGGCTTCGAACCCGGCTCCGTCACCCCGAGCGTCGTGGTCCGCGAACGCCTCGCCCGCCGCTACGGCCCCACCCTCGCCGAGACCCCGGTCGCCATCGTGCACGTCACGGCAGGCACCCGCAGCGTGGAGATCTTCGCGCTCCCCGTCCCCCCGGACTCCCCGCTGGAGGCGGTGGCGGCAGACGAACGCGCCGCCGAGCACGAGTCCCACCACGCCTTTGCGGTCACGGCCCCCGGCCCGGTGGTCCCCGCAGGCCTGCGGCTCCTCCTCCAGGAGCGGGGCGGCGCGGTCCCCGACGGCGGCGGCTACAACGGCCACGAGAACGTCACCGTCCTCTACCACCGCACCCGAACCCACCGCCGCTTCGAACTCCGCCTCCCCGGCCGCCACACCCCGCTCCCCGACCCCACGACCTCACTCCTCGGCGTCATGACGGGAGCCTGGGCCACCCAAGCGGTGGCCACGATGGCCGAGTTGGGCATCGCCGACCACCTGACCGCCCACCCGGGCACGGACGCCGACACCCTGGCCCACCTCACGGCCACCCACCCGGAGGCCCTGCGCCGCCTGCTGCGCTACCTGACCTCCCTGGGCCTGCTCACCTCGTCCGACGGCACATACCACCTCACCGCCACGGGCCAACCCCTGCGCACAGGAACGGAGTTCAGCCTCCACCCCCTGGCACGCCTCTACGCGGGCCCGTTCTACGACTCCTTCGCCGGCCTGACCCACTCCGTACGCACCGGCGAGGAAGCCTTCGCCCACCGCTACGGCCAGCACCACTTCCCGTACTTCGCCCAACACCCGGAACTCGGCGACCTGTTCCACCGAGCGATGGCGGCGAGCGCGGAGATGTTCGCCCCGGTGCCGACCCTGATCGACTTCTCGGCCGCACGACGCGTGGTCGACGTGGGCGGCGGAAACGGCGCCCTGCTGTCCCGACTCCTGCGCACCCACGCCCACTTGGAGGGCGTACTCCTGGAACGCCCCGAGGCCCTGGAAGCGGCCCGCCCCCAGCTCCCCGAACGCTGCACCTTCGTACCGGGCGACTTCACCGAGTCCGTACCGGCCGGCGGCGACATCTACCTCCTGTCCCGAGTCCTCCACGACTGGGACGACGACCGCTGCCTGACCATCCTCGACAACTGCGCCAACGCAATGCGCCCGGGAGCCCGACTACTGGTAGTGGAACGCCTGTTGCCGACTCCGACGGCGGTGGCATGGGACATCCACATGCTGTGCAACGTGGGGGGACGGGAGAGGGACGAGGACCACTACCGCGTACTACTGGAGAAGACAGGCTTCGAGGTAGAGGGATGCCACGCCTTGCCGCTAGGGGCGTCACTACTAAACGCGGTGCGGGCAACTCCCTAGGGGTGCGGGGAACTGCGCGACCAGCCACAGCGCACCCGCACCCGCACCCGCACCCGGCAACGAGACCTAACCGGCCTGCCCCATCCCCGCAGCATTGGGCCAACTCTGCGCATTGGGCCACCCGGTGGCGGGCGCAGGCGCAAGATTCTGCATCCCATTAGGACTCGTAGCCCCCCGCACCTGCGCGGCCGTAAGCCCATTACGCGCAGGCACACCAGTAGGCGTAGGCCCTTGAGGAGCCGGCGCAGGCACACCGTACGGCTGCTGCTGAGGCTGCTGCATGACCGGCATCTGCTGCGACACCTGAGCCAACTGCTCCGGCATCTGCGCAACAGGCTGCATCGGCATCTGAGGAGCCTGCGCCGCGGCCACCATCGGCTGGTACTGCGGCTGCTGTTGAGGCTGGGGCTGCGGTACGGGCACTGGCACAGGCTGCGGCTGAGGCACCGCGGCCGCAGCCGCCGGTGCCTGCATGGGCACGGGCTGCGGCTGCATCTGGGTGATCGCGGCGGGCATCTGCATGCCCGCACCGTTGGTCGCGCCGACAAGGCGGTCCACGGCCGCCGTACCCGAGCTGTAGCTGGTCCCTGTGCTCAGCTCGGGTACGGCGGCTCCCCTCCTGGTCCCGTAGAGCACCTGTTCCAGGCCGGACACCAGGCGACGCACGTCCACCTGGGGGCGCACCACGAGGCGCAGGAAGCGGCTGGACGAACCGATCTTGTTGCCGCACTCGCGGACCAGGATGCGGTGCTCGGTGAGCATCCGGTCCCGGACCACGGTCCCCTCGGCGCCCACGGGAAGGCGTACGAAGAGGAAGTTGCCCTGCGACGGATAGACCGTCAGACCGGGCAGCGCGGAGAGATGGCTCGCCATGTCGAGTCGGTCGCGGCGCACCTGCTGGAGGCTCTGCGCGTACTCCGCGCCGTGCTCCTTGAGGATGAACACCACGTGTTCGGCGAAGGCGTTGAGGTTCCACTTGGGCAGCATCGAGCGGACGCGCCCGGCGAGTGCGGGGTTGGCGACGAGGTAGCCGAACCGTATGCCGTGCAGGCCGAAGTTCTTGCCGAGGCTGCGCAGGACGACCACGTTGGGGCGGAGCATCGCCTCTTGCACGACGCTGGGTTCGACCTCCGCGTCGGCGAACTCGAGGAACGACTCGTCGATGACGATGAGGTCCAGGTCGGCCATCGCGTCCATGAACTGGACGAGCGCCTGCTTGTGGAGGAAGCCGCCGTCGGGGTTGTTCGGGTTGCAGATGACGGCGACCTTGGTGTTGCGCTTGCGGATGAACTCGGCGTACTGCGCGAGGTCCAGGGCGAAGCCGTTGGACTCCTGGAGCGGGAACATGTCGACCCGCTTGCCGGTCTCCATGGGCTGGTCGGTCCAGCGGCCGAAGGTGGGGACGGGGATGGCGAGCGACTCGCGGACCAGCAAGTGGTCGATCCAGGTGATCAGTTCGGTGGAACCGTTGCCCATCGCGACGCAGCTCGGCGGGAGTTGGAGCAGATTGCAGAGCTCGGCCGTGATGGTGTCGGCGCTGCTCGGGTAGTACGTGATGATCTCGCGCAGCCGGGCCGCCATCTGGTCGAACATGGCGGGCGTGGGGAAGTACGGGTTGCACGGGATACAGAAGTCCACGGGGCCTGTGCCGTCGCTCTCACGCGCCAGCGCTGCCATCGACGGGCTGTGCGCCGCCGTACTGCGGAACAGCGAGGTGACGTTGGAGTCGGCCAATGGAACCTCCGTATGAAGGCGGGCCCGGCGGGGACGACCGGGCCCGTCGTCTTGGGTGGCCCGCGCGGGGGAGCACGGGCCACCCTTGAATACGGAGACGAGAGTGGCGCTGTTCAACGGATGTGAAATTAGTGTGAGTTCGGGAACCCCTGGCCCGAGTCTCGCGTCACCTAGTGGATGGTCACGCGCTGAACGTGTGGATCGTCGACGTCTTGTACGTCTGACCCGGCCTCAGCACTGTCGTCGGGAAGTTCGCGTGGTTCGGCGAGTCCGGGAAGTGCTGGGTCTCCAGGCAGAGCGCGTCGCCCTGGCGGTAGGTGTGGCCGCCGGTGCCGGTCAGGGTGCCGTCGAGGAAGTTGCCGGAGTAGAACTGCAGCCCCGGCTGGTCGGTGGCGATCTTCAGGGTGCGGCCTGAGCGCGGGTCGTGCAGGGTCGCCGCGTGCTCGGGCTTCGCGGTGATGCCCTTGTCGAGGACCCAGTTGTGGTCGTACCCCTTGGCCTGCACCTGCTGGACGTGCGCCGCCCGGATGTCACGCCCGATCGGCTTCGTCTTGCGGAAGTCGAAGGGGGTGGCGGAGACCTTGGCCAGCTCGCCCGTGGGGATCAGCCCCGAGTCGGTGGGCGTGTAGCGGGAGGCGGGGATCGTGAGCTGGTGGTTCTCGATCGTGCCGCTGCCCTCGCCGGCGAGGTTCCAGTAGACGTGGCTGGTCAGGTTGACGACCGTGGCCTTGTCGGTGGTGGCCTCGTAGTCGATGCGCCAGTCGCCGTGCTTGTTGAGCGTGTACGTCACCTTCACCTTGAGGGTGCCCGGGTAGCCCATCTCGCCGTCGACGCTGGTGTAGTAGAGGTGCAGGCCGACGTCCGAGCCGGCGGTGAAGCCCTCCACGTCCCAGATGTGCTTGTCGAAGCCCTGGGTGCCGCCGTGCAGGCTGTTGACCCCGTCGTTGACGGAGAGCTGGTAGCTCTTGCCGTCGAGGGTGAACTGGCCCTTGGCGATGCGGTTGCCGTAGCGGCCGATGAGCGCGCCGAAGTACGGGGTCTTCGCCACGTAGTCGGCGATGTTGTCGAAGCCCAGGGAGACGTTGGCGTACTTGCCGTGCCGGTCCGGGAGTTCCAGGGACTGGACGACTCCGCCCCACGACAGCACCTTGAGCCGGGTGCCGCCGTTCTCCAGCGACCAGCGGTAGACCTTGCTGCCGTCGGCGAGCGTGCCGAAGAGTTCCTTCACGGGCTTTCTGCCTCCCGAGGCCGCCTGCGCCGTACCTGTACCGAGGGTGCTCGCGGCGATGCCTGCTGCCGCGGCGCCTGCAATGACCGTGCGTCTGTTCAGTTCCATTGAGCGGCTCCTGCACATGGAAGGGGCCCCGCCGTGCTGTGCGAACGACAGACGTGCGGGGCCCGGGCTGAAGTTACGATCCGGACTTGCGTTTGTTCCACACGTCGAAGCCGACCGCGGTCAGCAGGGCGAGGCCCTTGATGACCTGCTGCCAGTCGGTGCCGACGCTGAGGAGGTTCATGCCGTTGTTCAGCACGCCGAGGACGAGACCGCCGATGATGGCACCGAGGACGGTGCCGACACCGCCGCTCATGGAGGCGCCGCCGATGAACGAGGAGGCGATGGCCTCCAGTTCGAAACCGTCGCCCGCCTTCGGCGAGGCCGCGTTGAGGCGGGCGGTGATGACCAGCCCCGCCAGGGCCGCGAGCACGCCCATGTTCAGGAACACCTGGAAGGTGACGCGCTTGTCCTTGACGCCGGACAGCTTCGCGGCCGGCAGATTGCCGCCGATCGCGTAGATGTGGCGGCCGAAGACGGTGTTGCGCATCACGTAGCCGTAACCGGCCACCAGGACACCGAGGATGATCAGGATGATCGGCGCGCCGTCGTAGCTGGCGAGCAGCAGGGTCAGCCAGAGGATCGCGGCGACGATCGCGACGAGCTTGAGCAGGAACAGCTTGGTCGGCGGTACGTCGAGCGAGAACTCCTGCTGCCGGCGCCGGTCGCGGAACTCCTGCCACACCACCGCGGCGATCATCACGAGGCCCAGCAGCAGCGTGATGTTGTGGTAGTTGGTGTTCGGGCCGACCGCGGGCAGGAAGCCGTTGCCGATCTTCTGCAGGCCGCCCGGGAAGGGGCCGAGCGTCTGGCCCTGGAGGAGAATCTCCGTGAGGCCGCGGAAGAGCAGCATGCCGGCGAGGGTGACGATGAAGGACGGTATGCCCGCGTAGGCGATCAACAGCCCCTGTACCGAGCCCGCCACGGCGCCCATCAGCAGGCACAGCACCAGCGCGACCGGCCACGGGACCTGGTGATTGACCATCAGGACCGCCGCGAAGGCGCCCACGAACGCGGTCAGTGAACCGACCGACAGGTCGATGTGCCCGGCGATGATGACGAGCATCATGCCGATCGCGAGGATCAGGATGTAGCTGTTCTGCAGCACCAGGTTGGAGACGTTGCGCGGCAGCAGCAGGTCCCCGCCGGTCCAGATCTCGAAGAGGATCACGATCAGGCCGAGGGCGATCAGCATGCCGTACTGCCGCATGTTGCGCCGCAGTCCGTCCAGCACCAGCCGCAACAGGCCGCCGCCCGCGCCCGATCCGTCCTTGCCCGGCGGTGCCGCGGCCGGGATCTTGTCGGTGACGTCCGTGCTCATCGCGTTACCTCTTTGTCCTTCGTCATCTGGCGCATCAGCACTTCCTGCGTGGCCTCGGCCCGGGGCACCTCACCGGTCAGCCGGCCCGCCGCCATCGTGTAGATGCGGTCGCACATGCCGAGCAGCTCCGGCAGTTCGGAGGAGATGAAGACCACCGCCTTGCCCTCGGCGGCGAGTTGGTCGATGACCGTGTAGATCTCGTACTTGGCGCCCACGTCGATGCCGCGCGTGGGCTCGTCCAGGATCAGCACCTCGGGACCCGCGAAGATCCACTTGCTGAGGACGACCTTCTGCTGGTTGCCGCCGGACAGCTTGCCCACCGGCTCGAAGACGGTCGGCGCCTTGATGTTCATCGAGGTGCGGAACCGCTCGGCGACCTGCCGCTCCTCCTGCTCGTCGACCACACCGCGCTTGGCGACCTTGCCCAGGGCGGCCAGCGAGATGTTCCGGTTGATCGTGTCGATGAGGTTCAGGCCGTAGTGCTTACGGTCCTCCGTGACATAGGCGATGCCGTGTCCGACCGCCTCCGCGACGGACTTGGTGCGGATCTCCTGGCCGTCCTTGAGGACCGTGCCGCCGGCGAAGCGGCCGTAGGAGCGCCCGAAGACGCTCATGGCGAGTTCGGTGCGGCCGGCGCCCATGAGTCCGGCGATGCCGACGATCTCGCCCCTGCGCACATTTATTGACACATCGTCAACTACCTTGCGCTGCTGGTCGATCGGATGGAACACGGTCCAGTCGCGGATCTCCAGCGCGGGCGCCGCCTCGGGCTTGCCCTCGTACGGGGTGCGCTCGGGGAAGCGGTGGTCGAGGTCGCGGCCGACCATGCCGGAGATGATCCGCTCCTCGGTCGTCTCCGGCGCCTTCACGTCGAGCGTCTCGATCGAGCGGCCGTCGCGCAGGATCGTCACCGAGTCGGCGACCCTGCGGATCTCGTTCAGCTTGTGGGAGATGATGATCGAGGTGATGCCCTGCTTCTTCAACTCCAGGATGAGATCCAGGAGTTTGCCGCTGTCCTCGTCGTTCAGAGCCGCCGTCGGCTCGTCCAGGATGAGCAGCTTCACCTTCTTCGACAGCGCCTTCGCGATCTCCACCAGCTGCTGCTTGCCCACGCCGATGTCGGCGACGCGGGTCTCCGGGTGGTCGCTCAGACCCACCCGGCGCAGCAGTTCGGTGCCGTGCCGCAGGGTCTCGTTCCAGTTGATGAGCCCGCGCGTCGCGTGCTCGTTGCCGAGGAAGATGTTCTCGGCGATCGACAGGAACGGCACCAGCGCCAGTTCCTGGTGGATGATGACGATGCCTCGGTGCTCGCTCGCCCGGATGTCGCGGAAGCGGCACTCCTCCCCTTCGAAGAGGATGTCGCCCGAGTAACTGCCGTGCGGATGGACGCCGGAGAGCACCTTCATCAAGGTGGACTTCCCGGCGCCGTTCTCACCGCAGATGGCATGGACCTCGCCCTGACGGACCGTCAGAGTGACGTCCGAGAGCGCTTTGACACCGGGAAAGGTCTTGACGATCGAGCGCATTTCCAGGACGGGTCCCGCCATGGTCGTGCCTTCCAATCAAGTGTGGGGTCGGGTAACTGGCCGCGGAATTACTTGAGTTGCGCGTCCGTGTAGTACCCGCCCTTGACCAGCACGTCCTCGTAGTTGGACTTGTCCACGCTCACCGGCTGCAGCAGATAGGCCGGGACGACCTTGGTGCCGTTGTCGTAGGTCTTGGTGTCGTTGGTCTGCGGCGTCTTGCCGTTGAGCACGTCGTCGATCATCGTGTCCGCGACCTTGGCGAGCTCACGGGTGTCCTTGTAGACGGTCTGCGTCTGCTCACCCGCGATGATCGACTTCACCGACGCCAGCTCGGCGTCCTGGCCGGTGATGACCGGCAGCGGCTTGCTGGCCGAGCCGTAGCCGTCCGACTTCAGCGCGGACAGGATGCCGATGGAGATGCCGTCGTAGGGCGAGAGCACCGCGTCGACCCGGCCGGTCTTGTACGAGCCGGTGAGGATGTCCTCCATACGGTTCTGCGCCTTGGTGCCGTCCCAGCGCAGGGTCGTCACCTTGTTGAGCTCGGTCTGGCCGGACTTGACGACCAGCTTCTTCTGGTCGATGTACGGCTGGAGCACGCTCATCGCGCCGTTGAAGAAGTACTTGGTGTTGTTGTCGTCGTTCGAGCCGGCGAACAGCTCGATGTTGAACGGGCCGTTCTTGCCGCTGTCCAGGCCGAGCTTCTTGATGAGGTACGTGCCCTGGAGCACGCCGACCTTCGTGTTGTCGAAGGAGGCGTAGTAGTCGACGTTCTTCGTGCCGAGGATCAGGCGGTCGTAGGCGATGACCGGGATCTTCGCGGACGCGGCTTCCTGGAGCACGTTGTTCAGGGACTTGTTGTCGATCGCCGCGATGATCAGGCCCTTGACGCCCTGGGTGATCATGTTCTCGATCTGGGAGACCTGGGTGTCCGGGTCGTCCTCGCCGTAGACCAGCTTGGTCTTGTAGCCCTTGGACTTGAGGTCCTTGACCATGTTGTCGCCGTCGGAGATCCAGCGCGCGGAGGACTTCGTCGGCATCGCGATGCCGATCGTGCCGCCCTTGGCGCTGGTCTCCTTCTCCTTGCTGCCGCCCGAGCCACTCTGTCCACAGGCGGACAGGGACAGCGCGAGGGTGGCGGCGCCGGCTATGAGGGGGAGGGCGCGACTTCTGCGGATGCGCATGTGAACTGGCCTCATTCTTCTCGTCGTTGAGAGGTGCAGCGAGTGTGTGGGGGTGGTGCGGTCGAGTTGTGTGTGCGGGGCGGTGGGGGCTGGCCGCGCAGTTCCCCGCGCCCCTGGATGCTGGGTGGTGTTCAAGAGGCGCGGGTGGTGCGGGCTTCGGTGGTGCCGGTTGTGTTGTGTGGTGCGGCCCGGTGGGGGCCGGCCGCGCAGTTCCCCGCGCCCCTTAAACGCACGGTGTTTTAGAGGGGCGCGGGGAACTGCGCGACCAGCCCCCACGCACCCGCGGCCCCCGACGGTCAGGCCGTGGCACTCTCTGCGGGGAAGCGGTTGAGAGCGCCCGGCAACCTGGAACCCAGGGGAGCCATGTCGCCCTCCGCGCCGTGCCGGGCGAGGAGGTCGAGAGCCAGCCGCCCTCGCCGTACTCGCTCGCGCGCCGTGTCGAGGGTGACGTCACGGAGGTGGGTGCCCCACGGGTAGATACCGGGGGCCTTGGAGAGGCCGAACTTCAGGTACAGAGGGGCCCCGCGGCGGATCAGCTCCGCGACCTCGTACATCCGGATGTAGCCACCGAGGTCGTCCGGCGCCTCGATGTACATGTCCATGGGGGCGGCCGAGACGCGCCGGATCTCGGTGAGGTGATCGAGTGTCAGATCGCTGGGCACATTCAACGAGTCCGCGCCCAGCTGCTCGTAGACCGCGTACGCGGCCGGGTTGACCGGCCCGATCAGCGCCGACACCTTGAGCGTCGTGTCCGTCGGGATGATCCCGGCGACCCGCGCCCGGTGCAGCGTCCACAGCACCCCCTCGTCGGCGACGAGCAGGCACTTGACGCCCAACTCCGTTGCCCGCACGGCGTCTTCGATGCACCCGGCGACCGCGTCGTGCCCCCGGGCGCGCAGACCCCCGCCGCGCGAGTCGGAGCGGACCGAGCCACCGATGTCCCAGGTCCCGCGCGGACCCGTGAACAGGCAGAGCTCGATGTCGCGTTCGGCCGTCGCCTCGACCATCTCGGTGATCTCGGAGTCGGTCAGCATCCACACGCCGCTGCCCTGGCTGATCCGGTGGATCGGCACGTCGAGGCGCGAGGACTCCTTGAGGATGACCGCCAGCGCCTCGGGACCCTCGCAGGAGGGGATCTCGGTGCGCCAGCGACCGCCGCCGGGGAACGTGTGCGGCGAGGCGTCGGCGGGGTCGAGGGCGGGCGCGCCCAGGCCGAGCGCGGAGAGCGCCTGCTCCCCGGGCCTGCGGGCTGCCGTCGCGGTGTCGGTCACTGGCTGTCCTTCGTGTTCGGTATTTCGGACGCGGTTCGCGGCTCGGGGTAGAGAAAAACTGTGGTGGTACGTCGGCACGGAGTGGTCAGGACACCCCGTGCCGACGTACGGCTGGGGGTTTCCTACGGCCGCAGCAGCACCTTGCCGACCTTGGGATCGCCGGACCCCACCAGCTCGATGGCCTGCGGGAACTCGGCGAGCGGAAGCTCATGGGTGACCAGGGGAAGCGGATCGAGCAACCCCGCCCCGAACACCCGCACCGTGTGCGCCCAGGCGTCCGGCGGTGCCCCGAAGACGGTGTGCACCTCCAGCTGCCGTACGACGAGATCGGTCGGGTCGAGACCCTCCGCGCCCGGCGCGGGGATCCCCGTCAGGACCAGGCGTCCGCCGCGCCTCAGCAGCGCGGCGGCCGTACGGGCCGCGTCCGCCGAGCCGGCGGTCTCGATCACCACGTCGAAGTCGTCGGGGAGCGGTTCGTTCTTGGTACGGAAGTCCGTGGCGCCGAACTGCTCGGAGAGGGCCGCGCGGTCCGGGCGGGAGCCCACGACCAGGAGTTCGGCCGGGGAGTTCGCCTTGAGGAACTGGATCGCGAACATGCCGAGCGTTCCGGTGCCGACCACGGCCACCCGCTCACCCGGCCGCGCGTTCGCCTTCAGCGCCGCCGCCGCGATGCAGGCCGCCGGCTCCAGCAGCGCCGCCGCAGTCAAGTCGGCCTCGTCCGGGAGGACATGGAGCAGCCGGGCGGGGAGCGTGAGGGTGGTGGCCATCGCGCCGGGCTGGGTGAAGCCCGTCTCCTCGTAGCCCGCCGAGCACAACGTCGTCTCGCCCGCGTGACACCGGTCGCACACCTGGCAGTTGCGGAAACCCTCGCCAACGACCTTGCGGCCGACCAGACTTGACGGCACCCCGGCGCCGACCGCCTCCACCGTGCCGGACCACTCGTGGCCCGGCGTGAGGGGGTAACGGACGTAACCCTCGGGCCTGTTGCCCTGGTACACCTCGCGGTCGCTGCCGCAGATGCCGACCGCGTGGACGCGCACGAGCGCCTCGCCCGCGTCCGGCTGCCGGGGCTCGTGCGAGACCAGGCTGTGCTCGCCCGGTCCCGCGACGACGACCGCGGTGCTCACTTCGAGCCCTTCGGCTTGCGCTGCTCCCAGCCGTCCGCCCAGAGGTCGAACCGGGCCTGCTGCTGCGGGAATTCGGCCGCCGCGTCGACGTCCAGCTCGACGCCGAGACCGGGCGCGTCGGAGAGGTGGAAGTAGCCGTCGATCACCTGCGGGGCACCCTTGACGACCTTCTTGATCTCCGCGTCCGCGAAGTCGTTGAAGTGCTCCAGGATCTTGAAGTTCGGGGTGGAGAAGCCGACTTGGAGCGAGGCGGCGGTCAGCACCGGCCCGCCGACGTTGTGCGGGGCGACGAGGACGTAGTGCGCCTCGGCGGTCGCGGCCAGCTTCCGGGTCTCCCAGATGCCGCCGATGTGGCCGACGTCGGGCTGGATGATGTCGACGGCCTGGCTCTCGAACAGCTCGCGGAACTCGACGCGGTCGTGGATGCGTTCACCCGTGGCGACCGGGATGTCCACCTTCGCGGCGACCTTCTCCAGCGCCTTCAGGTTCTCCGGGGGGCAGGGTTCTTCCAGCCAGGCCGGCTTGAAGGGTGCGAGCTCGTGCGCCAGCCGTACCGCGGTGGACGGCGAGAAGCGGCCGTGCATCTCCAGCATCAGCTCGGCGTCCGGACCGATCGCGTCCCGTACGGCCTCGATGAGCGAGACGGCGTACAGAGTCTGCTCGTGGTCGAGTTCGAAGTGTCCGGTCCCGAACGGGTCGATCTTCAGCGCCTTGTAACCGCGCTCCATGACCCCCTGGGCGGCCTTGTGATAGGCCTCCGGGGTCCGCTCGGTGGTGTACCAGCCGTTCGCGTACGCCTTCACCTTGTCGGTGACCTTGCCGCCGAGCAGCTGCCACACCGGCACACCGAGGGCCTTGCCCTTGATGTCCCAGCAGGCCATCTCGATGACGGCGATGCCGGACATGACGATTTCGCCCGCACGGCCGTAGTCGCCGTACTTCATCCGGCGCACGAGGTCTTCCACGGCGAACGGGTCGGAACCGAGAATGTGGTTTGCCTCGGCCTCGCGCAGGTAACCGAT
Source organism: Streptomyces hokutonensis (assembly GCF_000376565.1). Taxonomy (GTDB): domain Bacteria; phylum Actinomycetota; class Actinomycetes; order Streptomycetales; family Streptomycetaceae; genus Streptomyces; species Streptomyces hokutonensis. The sequence goes on from NZ_BARG01000017.1 coordinate 99,502, forward strand.
CAGCGCGTCGGTGTGGCCCAGCATCCGGGTCTCGCCGACGCCTGTGACGCCCTCGTCGGTGTGCACTTGGACGTACGTCAGATTGCGCCATGGCGTCCCGACCACGTGCGTGCTGATTCCCGTGATGCGCACGGCAGATGCCCCCTGTGCTCTTCGGTGCTGTTCGAAATTTCGGCTCACGTTCGAAATGCTGGGCAGACAGTAAGGACGGCGGGGCTGGGGTGTCAATGGGTCGAACAAGTAACGGTTTCGGCACGGGGTCGATCGAAGATCCGGGCGGGCGACCGGTTCCTTGCACAATTTTCACAGCCGTGACTATGAACGTTACCTGTGGGGAACTTAGTCTTCGGGCGTCATGGACTACTGCCACCCCTGCGGCCGGCACCTGAACGGCGCCCTCGCGTGCCCGGGGTGCGGCGCGTCCGCCGAAAAGCCCGTCGTATCAACTCCTGCCTACGATGCGGGGGTTGACGTGCGTTCGCAAACGGACGGCGGGGGCGACCGAGCCTCCGACTCCGGCGAGTCGGACGAGGAGCCCGGCGGCGAACACGAGGGGCGGGCCGCACGGCGGAAGAACCGCGGGCGGCGTGACAGCGACGCCGACACCGACACCGAGGAACCGGACGCGCCAAGCGCGAGTCGTCGCGATCGCAAGGCCGCCGCGCATCGTCGGCGGCGGCGCCGGGTGCTGCTGGTCACGGCCGGGTTCGTACTCGCGGCCGGCGGGCTGAGCCTGGCCGAGCTGGGTACCGACGCGCCGTTCTCGACCTCGAAACCCGCGACGCCGGGCGACGCGTCGGCGGAAGGTGCGGCGTCCTCGGAGGCGAGCGGTACGGCCGAGCCCTTGGGCGACACGAAGACCGCGGGGGCGGGTGCGAGTTCGGCGTCTCCGGATGCGTCGGCTTCTCGGTCGGCTTCGCCTTCGGAGTCCGGGAAGGGGACGAAGAGTCCGTCCGCGTCGTTGAAGCCGACGACCGCTGCCGGTAACACGTCCCCCACGTCGACCTCCACGACGGATCCGACGACCACTCCGACCTCGGAGCCCTCGTCCTCGGAACCGAGTCCCACGCCGTCGCCTTCGGAGACGTGCAAACAGATCCTGTGGTGGTGCTCCTGAGCCGTTCGGCTTGGGCATCCAGGCCTGAACGGTCAGATTTCCAGCATCCGTCGTAGCAGGCCTCGGAGTGCCAGTCTTTCGTCGTCCGACAGCCCGGCGAGTGGTTCTCGGGCGAAGCGCAGCGATTCGCGCAGGCTACGGGCCACCCGGCGCCCCTCGTCCGTCGCCGCCGCCAGCTTCACCCGCCGGTCGGCGGGATCCGGGCGGCGCTCCACCAGGCCCCGCGTCTCCAGCCTGTCCACGATCCCGGTGACGTTCGACGGCTCGCACTTCAGCTTCTGCGCCAGCTTGCGCATCGGCAGCGGCTCGAGCGACAGCAGGCTCAGCAGCCGCGCCTGTGCGCCGGTCAGCGAGTGGTCGCCCGCCGCCTCCTCGTAGTCCTCGTAGAACCGCGCCACGACATCGCCGATCAGCTCGACGACCTCCAGGGTCACGGGGTCGGCGCGGCGCGTCTTGTCGGAGCGCGTCTCGGAGCGCGTCTTTTCGGGTGTGGACATGCGCTCCAGCGTACCCCGTTACTTGACATCATGAAATATTCAGAGGCATGGTTGTTTCAGGTACTGAAGTATTTGAGGCTCCCCGCACGGAGTGCACGGAGACACGAAGAAAGGCGCTTGTGATGATCAACCGCGAATGGCACCTGCTCAGCCGTCCGGTCGGCTGGCCGAAGCCCGAGGACTTCGCCCTGGTGGAGACCGAGACCCGTACCCCGGGCGAGGGCCAGGTGCTGGTGCGGAACAAGTACCTCTCCGTCGACCCGTACATGCGCGGCCGCATGAGCGCCGCCAAGTCGTACGTCGCCCCGTTCGAGCTCGGCAAGGTCATGCAGGGCGGCGCGGTCGGCGAGGTCGTCGAGTCCAACGCCGAGGGGTTCGCCGCCGGCGACCACGTACTGCACTTCGGCGGCTGGCGCGAGTACGCGACCATCGACACCAAGGGCGCCGTCAAGGTCGACCCCGACCTCGCCCCGCTCTCCACCTACCTCGGCGTCCTCGGCATGACCGGCCTCACCGCCTACGCCGGGCTCCTGCGCACCGCCTCCTTCAAGGAGGGCGACTCGGTCTTCGTCTCCGGTGCGGCTGGTGCCGTCGGCAGCCAGGTCGGGCAGATCGCCAAGCTCAAGGGGGCGTCTCGGGTCATCGGGTCCGCCGGGTCCGACGAGAAGGTGAAGCTGTTGGTCGAGGAGTACGGGTTCGACGCTGCCTTCAACTACAAGAACGGGCCGGTGAGCCAGCAGCTGCGCGAGGCTGCTCCGGGTGGTGTCGATGTGTACTTCGACAACGTCGGGGGCGACCATCTCGAGGCCGCGATCGGTTCGTTGAACGAGCGTGGGCGCATTGCCATTTGCGGCATGATCTCCGTCTACAACAGCACCGAGCCGGCTCCCGGGCCGAAGAACCTCGGGCGGCTCATCCAGACCCGGGGGCGCATCGAGGGCTTCCTCGTCGGCGACCACTACGACCTTCAGCCGGAGTTCGTCCGGGAGGTCGGCGCTTGGGTGGCTTCCGGGGAGTTGAAGTACCGGGAGACCGTCGTCGAGGGGATCGAGAACAACCTTGAGGCGTTCCTGGGGCAGCTGCGGGGGGAGAACACGGGGAAGATGATCGTCAAGCTTTGAGCGGGTGGTGTTGGTGGGCGCCTGCGGAGGTGGGTCGGTGTTGGTGGGCGCCTGCGGAGGTGGGCCGGTGTTGGGTAGGCGCCCGCGC
>NZ_BARG01000016.1 GCF_000376565.1 Streptomyces hokutonensis
CGGCTTCGGTGCCAGGGGCGGCGATCTCGGGGTCGGCGGCGGCTCCGTGCGCGGTGACATCGGCGTCGCCTTCGGCGCCGGGGTCGGCTGCGGGTTTCACGTCCGGTGCGGTGACCGGGACGTCGAGATCGGCGGTCGTGGCCGGGCCGGTCGCCTTCTCGGCAGCGTCGGAGCCCGGGGCCCCGGAGCCGGCGGCTTCGGCACCCGCGCCGGTGTCGGTGGCCTCGCTGTTCTCGGCCGACCGGGGCTTCGCCGCTGCGGACCCGGTTTCGGTCGTGGCGTCTGCCGGAGCTGCTACGGCTTTCCCGGTCGCGGCCGGAGCTTCTGCGGCCCTTCCTGTCGCGGCCGGGGCAGCTGCGGCTTTCCTGGCTTTGGCGGGAGCCTCTACGGCCTTTCCGCTCGCGGCCGGAGTCGCTACGGCTTTCCCGGCCTCGATGGGAGCCTCTGCGGCCCTTCCGGTCACGGCCGGAGCCGCTGTGGCTGCTGCGGCTTTCCCGGTCGCGGCCGCAGCCGCTACGACCTTCCCGGCCTCGGCCGGAGTCCCCACGACTCGCCCGGTCCCGATCCTGGCGGCTTCCGCCCGCTCGGGCGCGGCGGTCTCGGAAGGCTCGACCTCGGCCTTCACCCCGGCCCCGCCCGGTATCGCTATCGCGTCGCCGGGCGTCGGCTCCCTGTCTACGTCGATGCCGACGCCGTCGGTGTCGACGTCCGGCGGCGGAACCTGGCCATCGGCTGCCCCGGCCGTGTTCGGTGACTGGCGTGTGCTCGTGTGCTGAGGCAACCCGAAGGTCCTTCCATGAGGAGCCCGTAGTCGGAGTGGCGGCCCGTTAGGACCTGGCCGGCCAGACCCTCGCTGGGGAGGCAGGGCCGCCTTCATTCCGTACGAGTTGCCTCGTGCGCCCGTTCACGGAACTGGGCAAACACCCGGCAAACGGCTTATCACCGTTCCGTCACGCGCCCCCAACCGCCGTGAGCAGCGCCAGCGGAGCCGCCGCCGACCTGGACTCCCGCACGCACGCGTGCGGGTACGGAACCGGCTCCGGGTGGGTGTCGCGGCCGTAGCCCGCGAGGACCTCGGGGAGCCGGTGGCCGGCCGCCGTCGCCGCGTCGACCAGCGCGTGCGCGACCGTACGGGCCTCGTCGTGCAGGCCGTAGCGCGAGAGGCCCAGCGTGATCAGCGCGTTGTCGTGCGGCCAGACCGAACCCCGGTGGTAGGAGAGCGGGTGGTACGCAGCCTGGCCGGAGGCGAGCGTGCGGACGCCCCAGCCGGAGAAGAAGTCCGGCTCCAGGAGCCTTCGGCCGACGAGTTCGCCGTACTCCTTGTCGAGGAGCCCGGACCACAGCAGATGCCCCGCGTCGGACGCCAGCGCGTCGACCTGGCGGCCCTCCCCGTCCAGCGCCAGCGCCGGGAAGGAGTGGTCCCGCATCCAGAAGTCCTGCTGGAAACGGTCCCGCAGATCGGCCGCGGCCTGCTCCAGGAGGGCCGCGTACGTCTCGTCCTCCCACACCGTCCGCGCCACCCACGCGGTGCGGCGCAGCGCGTCGTACGCGTACCCCTGGGCCCCCGCCGCCATCACGGGACCGCTTGCGCGGGTGCCGTCGGCCCCGCAGATGGCGCCGGGGGAGTCCTTCCAGTTCTGGTTGGCCAGGCCGCCCTGGTCCGCGCGGTAGACCAGATAGCCACGCGAGGTCAGGCCGCCGTGGTCGAGCATCCAGCCCACCGCCGCACGGGCGTTGGACTCCAGACGCCGGGCGAGTGCCGTGTCACCGGTCTGCTCGACATACGCGCCGAGCAGCACGAGGAACAGCGGGGTCGCGTCGACCGAGCCGTAGTAACGCCCGTACGGCACCTGCCCGAAGTGCGCCAGCTCGCCGTGCCGCACCTCGTGCACGATCTTGCCGGGCTGCGACACCGACTCGGGGCCGACCGCCGTCGCCTGGGTCGCGGCGAGTGCGGGCAGTGTGGCGGCGGCGAGTTGGGGGCGGTAGGGGAGGGCGAACAACGACGTCAGTAGCGCGTCCCTGCCCAGCAGGGTCAGGAACCAGGGCGCGCCCGCCGCCGGTACGCGCAGCTCCTCGCCGTCGAGGCCCGTCGCCGGAACCTGGAGCGAGGCCAGGTCCGACAGGCCCCGCGCGCAGGCGGCGGCCAGCTCCGGCCAGCCGGTGGGGAAGGAGACGCCCTGGACGTACTCGCCCTCCAGCGCGAGGAGTTGCTCGTTCAGCGCGGACGGGGAACGCGGTACCCGCAGCGCCCGCTTGTCGCCGTGCGGGCGGGCCATCACGCGCAGCGCCAGCTCGGCGGTGCCGTGCGGTTCGAGGTCCAGGGTCCACACCATGCGGCGGGCGCCGGTGCCGGTCTCCTCGACGCCGTCGGGGGCGGGCTCGGCCGTGACCGTCGTGCAGGATCGCCATTCGCCGCGCTGGTAGGCGAACTCCACGCCGTCGTCGAGGACTTGGCGGGAGCGGGTGGCTCCGGTCTTCGCGTAGGTGCGGTAGTCGGAGCGGAGTTCGAACTGGTCGGTGAAGTCGGCGTCCGCGGTGACCGCGAGCCGGACCGTGGTCGGCACCGGCCGGTTGCTGGTCACCTTCAGCGACTCGACGAACGAGCCGTCGCCGACGGCCTGTTCACGGAAGAGCGTGTGCGCGGGCGGCTCCTGGCGGCCACCGCGCGGGACCAGGACACAGCGCGCCATGTCCCCGTCGGCCACCGGTGTCAGTGCCTCCGGCACCGCGCCGTCGACCGTCAACTGCCAGCGGCTCAGGTGCCGGGCGTCCCGTACGAATAACCCGTCCGGGGAACTGCCGCCCCGTACGCCGCTGATGTCCCCGCCGTCGCCCACGGCTGCGAACGTCCCGCCGTGCACGAGCAGATGATGCCGGTCCGTCATCCCCGGTCCCCTCCCTTGACTCTCTTGGCGCCCTTGGCTTCCGTGCCGTTCACTTCTGTGCCACGCATGTCGAACGTGCCGAGACCCGTGCCGGACACGCCGTGCCCGGGGGGCTCGTGAAGCAGATCGAGGGTCAGTGCGGCGGTCCAGCTGAAGCCGGTCGCGCCGCACGCCTCGCCGTCGTACGGGTCGACGTACTCGGCGAAGTCGGTGGCGGCGGCCGTCTCCAGGACGGCGTCGCGCAGTGCCTCCGCCCGCGTCCGCTCGCCGTGCAGCCGCAGGCCGCGCTCCAGCAGCCAGCTCGTGTTGAACCAGGCCGGGCCGCGCCAGTACCGGTGCGGATCGAAGGCCTCGCCCAACAGGTCGTAGCTGGGCGGGAGTTGAGTGGTGTCCCCGAGCCCGAAGTGCGGTCCGGACGCCGTACGGACGAGGGCCGCGGCGATGTCCCGGGGCAGGTCGGGGAGAAGGAGGGGGATCAGGCCGGAGACGCTCCGCTCGGGGATCAGTCCCTCGCCCCGGACGTCACGGCAGAAGAACATGCCCTCGGCCGGATCCCACAGCCGCTCGATCAGGACGCCGGTGAGGCGCTCCGCGCGGGCGTGCCGGGCCGTGCCGGTCGCGCCCAACTCCCGTGCGATCCGGGCCAACGCGTGCTCGGAGGCGATGAGCAGGGCGTTGAAGGACGGGTCCTCCACCGCGAACTCGCTTGCCCCGTCGGCGTATTGGCCGTCGCGGTAGTCCGTCGCGAGCCGCACGTAACGGCCGTAGTCGAGGTCCGTGGGCCGGTCCTCGGCGGCCCCGTGGTCGAGGTCGGCGCGGCGGAAGGAGCGGGCCGGGGCGGGCGTGACGCGACTCAACGGGGCGTCCCAGCAAGGGCTGTTGTCCATACCCTGTTCCCAGGGGTGCACGACGGACGCGAGCCCGCCCCCGCCCAGGTCGCGCCGGTGCAGCAGATAGCGGTGCCAGGCGGCCAGCCGGGGGTAGACACCGGCCAGGAAGCCGCGCGCGCGGGAGAGGCCCGGGTCCGCGCAGTGCACCAGCCACGCCGCCAGCGCGTGCACCGGTGGCTGCACGATGCCCGAGGTCTGTACGGTGCGCGGGGCGCCCGCGGTGTGGCCCGCGGTCGAGGAGCGCCAGAAGTCGGGGCTCGGGAAGTACGCGTCGAGCGGTACGGAGGGGTTGAAGACGATGTGCGGGATCCGGCCGTCGCCCCACTGGGCGGCGAGCAGCGTCTCCAGCTCCGTCTGCGCCCGCAGCGGTGAGAGGTGCCGCAGACCGATCGCGATGAACGCGGAGTCCCAGGACCACTGGTGCGGATACAGACCGCGCGAGGGGACCGTTGAGGCTCCCGTCCAGTTCGCTTCCAGTACGGCAGCCGCCCTGAGGTGCAGGGAACCTGACAAGGACGGCGGATCGTATACGAGGTGGTGCTCCACGGGGAGGGCTGTGAGCTGGGCAGTGCGATCCACTCGGGACTCCACGAAACACATCGTGCCGACCGGTTCGGTCATGGCTACCGTAGGGTTACGTCTATTTAACACGCAAAACTCAATATGTAATGCAGGGTTGAGAAACACAAGGGGGTGCGCATGACGGGAAGAGGTCAAGGGAGCGCCGGAGATCTGCTCGAACTGGTGCGCACCGGGCGCGCCACGACCCGAGGCGCCCTCCAGCAAGTGACCGGACTCTCCCGCGCGACCGTCGGCCAGCGCCTGGACCGGCTCTTCCGCGCGGGCTGGCTGCGCGAGGGCGCGGGCGGCCCCGTGGACTCCCCGCTGGGCGGCAGACCCTCCATCACCCTCGAGTTCGACGACGCCCACGCCGTGGTCCTCGCGGCGGACCTGGACACCCGCCACGCGCGCGCGTGCGTCCTCTCGCTCAGCGGCGAGATCCTCGCGGAGCACGGCGGCACGCTGGTCATCGAGGACGGCCCGGACGCCGTACTGGGTGAACTCGGCCGCTGGTTCGCCGAGTTGCTGGAGAAGGCCGGACATCAGGCGTCCGAGGTCTGCGGGATCGGTCTCGCGGTCCCCGGCCCGGTCGACACCGACACCGGCCGGGTCGTCCAGCCGCCGATGATGCCCGGCTGGGACGGCTACGACATAAGAGGCCGCCTGGCCCGCGCCTTCACCGAGCACACCGGCGCCCCCCGGGTCCCGGTCCTCGTCGACAACGACGCCAACCTCATGGCCTACGGCGAACAGCGCACCGGCCACCCCGACTGCCAGGCCTTCGTCCTGGTCAAGGTCTCGACCGGTATCGGCGCCGGAGTCGTCGTCGGCGGCTCCATCTTCCGGGGCATCGACGGCGGCGCGGGCGACATCGGCCACATCCGGATCCCGGCGGGCGCGCAGGCACTGTGCCGGTGCGGGTCCTACGGCTGTCTCGCCGCCGTCGCCAGCGGTGGCGCCGTCGCGCGACGGCTGGCCGAGACCGGGGTGCCGGCCGCCTCCGGCTCGGACGTACGGGACCTGCTGGCTTCGGGGCACCCGGGGGCGGCCGCGTTCGCCCGCGAGGCGGGACGGCAGGTCGGGGACGTCCTGGCGACCGTGGTGACGCTGCTCAACCCCGGGGTCCTGATGATCGCGGGAGACCTGGCCGGCACCTCCTTCCTGACGGGCGTACGGGAGCTGCTGTACCAGCGGGCGCTGCCGCGCTCCACCGCTCATCTGCACGTACTGACCTCACGGCTCGGCGAGCGGGCCGGTCTGGTGGGGGCGGGCGCGCTGGTCGTGGAGTACCTGTACGCGCCGGAGCGGGTCGAGGAGCGGCTGCTCGCGCTGGGCATGTGACGTTCACATTTCCACCCGGAGACTCGTCCGCATGGTGAAATCTCGCCGGGTGTGGAAGCGTGATTCTCACCACCTTTGATAGGGGTGGCGCTCAGGTGAGCGGATCTTGGGCGGCTGCACTTCTCCAAGGGGTGGCACTGGGTGCCACCCTCTGATCGTTCATCGATCGAAAACAGGCGAGCGCGCAACCCGCTCAGGTGAGCGGAAAGTGCGGCAGATGGGTCCGCCCGCGTTCAAGAAGTGAAAACATCCGACGGTGTTCGCTTGCCGAGCTTTGACTTTCGATCCGCTGGCGGACGACTGGTTACGGACGCATGACATGCAAGTGGACGTACCCAGGCGCCTTCGATCTGGGTATGTTCCTGGCCGTCAGGGCAGCCACCCGCGTCCCGAGGAGTCGAGACCCGTGTCGGAAAACAAAGAACCCCACGTAGCGAAGTTCGTCTATGACTTCACCGAGGGAAACAAGGACCTCAAGGACCTTCTCGGCGGCAAGGGTGCCAACCTCGCCGAGATGACGAACCTGGGCCTTCCCGTGCCCCCCGGCTTCACCATCACCACCGAGGCGTGCAAGACCTACCTCGACAGTGGCGAGGAGCCGGCGGCACTGCGTGACGAGGTGAGTGCACACCTCGACGCGCTGGAGTCGACGATGGACAAGAAGCTGGGGCAGGCCGACAACCCCCTCCTCGTATCGGTCCGTTCCGGGGCGAAGTTCTCCATGCCCGGCATGATGGACACCGTCCTGAACATCGGCCTCTCCGACAAGTCCGTGCAGGGCCTGGCGAAGCAGGCCGGCGACGAGCGCTTCGCGTGGGACTCGTACCGCCGCCTCATCCAGATGTTCGGCAAGACCGTCCTCGGCGTCGACGGCGACCTCTTCGAGGAGGCCCTCGACAAGGCCAAGGAGGCCAAGAAGGTCACGGTCGACACCGAACTGGACGCGGCCGACCTGAAGAAGCTGGTCACCCGCTTCAAGCGGATCGTCAAGACCGAGGCGGGCCGCGACTTCCCGCAGGACCCGCGTGAGCAGATGGACCTCGCCATCCACGCGGTCTTCGACTCCTGGAACACCGACCGCGCCAAGCTCTACCGCCGCCAGGAACGCATCCCGCACGACCTCGGCACCGCCGTCAACGTCTGCTCGATGGTCTTCGGCAACCTCGGCCCCGACTCCGGCACGGGCGTCGCCTTCACCCGCGACCCCGCCAGCGGCCACCAGGGCGTCTACGGCGACTACTTGCAGAACGCGCAGGGCGAGGACGTGGTGGCGGGCATCCGCAACACCGTCCCGCTCGCCGAGTTGGAGCAGATCGACAAGAAGTCGTACGACCAGCTCATGCAGATCATGAAGACCCTGGAGAACCACTACAAGGATCTCTGCGACATCGAATTCACCATCGAGCGCGGCCAGTTGTGGATGCTGCAGACGCGGGTGGGGAAGCGCACGGCGGGTGCGGCGTTCCGTATCGCCACGCAGTTGGTGGACCAGGGCCTCATCGACGAGGCGGAGGCCCTCCAGCGGGTCACCGGTGCCCAGTTGGCGCAGCTGATGTTCCCGCGCTTCGACGAGGACGCGAAGGTCCAGCAGGTCGGCCGGGGCATCGCGGCCTCGCCGGGCGCTGCGGTCGGCAAGGCGGTCTTCGACTCGTACACGGCGGTGAAGTGGTCGCGTTCGGGCGAGAAGGTCATCCTGGTCCGCCGCGAGACCAACCCCGACGACCTCGACGGCATGATCGCGGCGGAGGGCATTCTGACCAGCCGGGGAGGGAAGACCTCGCACGCGGCCGTCGTGGCGCGCGGCATGGGCAAGACGTGCGTCTGCGGCGCGGAGGAGCTTGAGGTCGACACCAAGCGCCGCCGGATGGTCGTGCCGGGTGGACACGTCGTCGAGGAGGGCGACGTCATCTCCATCGACGGTTCCAGCGGCAAGGTGTACCTCGGTGAGGTCCCGGTCGTCCCGTCCCCGGTCGTGGAGTACTTCGAGGGCCGCATGCACGCGGGCGCGGACGACGCCGACGAACTGGTCGAGGCGGTCCACCGGATCATCGGATACGCGGACCGCGTACGGCGGTTGAGGGTGCGCGCCAACGCGGACAACGCCGAGGACGCGCTGCGCGCCCGCCGCTTCGGCGCCCAGGGCATCGGCCTGTGCCGCACGGAGCACATGTTCCTCGGCGACCGCAGGGAGCTGGTGGAACGCCTGATCCTGGCGGATACGGAGGCCGAACGAGAGGAATCCCTGAAGGGCTTGTTGCCGCTCCAGAAGGCGGACTTCGTCGAGCTCTTCAAGGCGATGGACGGACTCCCGGTGACGGTCCGCCTGTTGGACCCCCCGCTGCACGAATTCCTCCCGGACATCACGGAGTTGTCGGTCCGGGTTGCGCTAGCAGAATCCCGCCAGGAGTCCCACGAGAACGACCTCCGCCTCCTCCAGGCGGTCCACCGCCTGCACGAGCAGAACCCGATGCTGGGCCTGCGGGGCGTACGCCTGGGCCTGGTCATCCCCGGCCTGTTCACGATGCAGGTGAGGGCGATCGCCGAGGCGGCGGCGGAACGCAAGGCGGCGAAGGGCGACCCGCGCGCCGAGATCATGATCCCGCTCGTCGGCACGGTCCAGGAGCTGGAGATCGTCCGCGAGGAGGCCGACCAGGTCATCGCGGAGGTGGAGGCGGCGACGGGCACGTCCCTGAAGCTGTCGATCGGCACGATGATCGAACTCCCGCGCGCGGCACTGACGGCGGGCCAGATCGCGGAGGCGGCGGAGTTCTTCTCCTTCGGCACGAACGACCTCACCCAGACGGTGTGGGGCTTCAGCCGCGACGACGTGGAGGCCTCGTTCTTCACGGCCTACCTGGAGAAGGGCATCTTCGGAGTCAGCCCCTTCGAGACGATCGACAGGGACGGTGTCGGTTCCCTGGTGAAGCTCGCGGCGAAGGCCGGCCGCGAGACCCGCCCGGACCTGAAGCTGGGCGTCTGCGGCGAACACGGCGGCGACCCCGAGTCGGTCCACTTCTTCCACGAGGTCGGGCTGGACTACGTCTCCTGCTCACCGTTCCGGATCCCGGTGGCGCGGCTGGAGGCGGGGCGGGCGGCTTCGGTGGCGCAGGGGAGCGATCACCGGTAGGCCGTAGGTACGTAGGTACGACCACTGAACGCCGGAACCGTCGCTTGTCCCCGACCCTCACCGATGGGCGACGGTTCCGGATCACGAAGGAGGGGCGGCATCCTGTGCGGGGATGCTGCCCCTCTGTGCTGCCTGCGGAGAGCTGTCGTGCTCTGCGCGTGCGGCGCATGCGGCCTGTCGACTCCGCTGCTCGCGCGGTTCCGTTGTGAGGTACGGGCGAGGATCATTCGCACCGTGGACGATGTGCGAGACGGCGTCATCGGTGTGTGGCGGGTCGGCTGGTCCGGCCGGCTCCTGGGCTACGTACTGGCTGCCGGCCCGGGGTGCGGGGCGTTGTCCGTCTGGCTGGGCGTGCTCTCCCACCCGGACGCGCAGTCCGCGGGCGCTGCGGGGATCGCTACGGCCGTCGCGCTGGGGTTCTGGCTCTTCGCCTGGTGGGGGCTGCTGCGCGTACGCCTGGAACTCGCGACGGACATGATCGTCATGGTGAATCCCTGGGGCACCCAACGTCTCCCGTGGTCGCGTGTCAGCGCGGTGAGCCTCGGCAATTGGGGTGCGCTGTTCCACACGACGGACGGGTTCACGTACACGGCGTACGCCCTGAGTGATCTGGCGGGTGGGACTCGCCAGGACGAGCGGTTCGCGGATGTGCGGCGGATCGTTGAGGATCGACTCCGCAGTGGACAACCGCTTTAGGGGTTCGATCAGAATTCTGCTGCGGCCGACGCATGCCCGTTGGCCGCCTCGGTACCCCGCTTCGGCCCCGATCTCGCGCCACATAACCGTAAATGGCGAAATACAGGGGCCTGTCCATGGATAGTCCACGGCATGCCTGCCAGTGCGGACACGGCTCAAGCTCGGCGTCGCCGATGTTGCTGGACTTCCGGCAGCAGGAACCCTCTCCCGCTCTGCGGCCTGGAGGTTCGCGGTCAGGACATCAGGCGGTAGCCGCTGCCTCAACTTCTGCTCTGAACTTCGCTATTCCACGAGTCGAAGAGCAGGCCGCGAGTCATTCTGCTCGACATGAAGCTAAAGATGAAGCGGATCGCCTTCACTGTGGTCCTCATCCTGACAGTTGTCGGATATGTTCTACTGCTGTGGCGTGGCCCCTGGTGGGTTGACGGCGCCCACGTCCGTAGCAAAAACCTGCAACCCGCCGACGGCGTTGTCATCACCGGCTTCCGCACCATGCTCGTCGCCCTCGGCGTAGGGGCGGTAGCCGCTATCACCCTGTATTACACCCATCGCAACCACGTCTTGGCGCTGCAGCAATACGAGCAGGTACAGCACCAGTTCGCTCACACACAGGACCGTGATCGACAACAGGCTGAACTAACCCGTGAGGGTCAGGTCACTGAACGGTACGTTGAAGCGATCAAGCTCCTGGCGTCGAAGAGCTTAACTGAGAGACTCGGCGGCATCTACGCGCTTGAACGCATCATGAGGGACTCTGAGAAGGATCACGCGACCGTTGTCGAAGTGCTGGCGGCATTTATCCGAGAGCGCGCTGCGACTAGAGATGAAGAAGGCCCTGACAGGTTGGACGCCAGACCCGACGAGGACGTTCAGGCTGCGCTCACTGTCCTTGGGCGGCGACCGATCCGCAGCGAGGAACCCAGCTACATCGATCTTCGTAACACGGATCTCCGCGGCGCAGACCTAAGCGATGCCAAGCTCGATCGTTTCGACCTACGAAACGCCAGACTCCAGCGTGCTCACTTCGCTCGATCATCTCTACGAGATGCAGTCTTTCAGGGTGCCGTGCTCCATGAGGCTGACCTATCCTTCGCGCATCTTGACGGCGCGATATTCTACGGAGCGGACATGGGGAAGTCCGCGCTGTGGCAGGCCAGTGCGACGAATTCCATCTTCTCCTACGTCAACATGGAGGGGGCTCGGTTGAGGGACGCCACGCTTCAGGGCGCTGCTTTCCTTCACACTCGCCTGATGCTCACTGACCTCCACAATGCCAACCTAGCGGACGTCATGTTGAAGGACGTAGATCTGTCTCAGACGGAAGGCCTGCGGATCGAACAACTCGCCGCTGCAATATTGTCTGAGATAGAACATCTTCCCCCGGGGATGAGCTTCGACGAGATTGAGATGGCCAAGGGGAGTGTTGTCTCGCTCCGACGCTCAGCGAGGAAAGGGGAGCGTACGAATAACGTGGGAGACGACGGATAACCGATGCGGTCAACGTGCGGCTGGCCTAGCGCTTCAAACCATGCCGCCGTGCCTGTGGCCGGGGTTGCCCGACGGATTGGCAACTCGCCCGAGGTGATCCACCGCGTCCACGAAGGGTGTTCGTAGGAGGCGGTCATGAAGTTTCGGCACTCCGGCGCAGCGTTGAGAGGCGGGACGAGTGGATAGGCTCCAGGTCAGTTTGCTTGCCCCGAGTGAATTCCACATCAGTCACAGCGCCAAAATATTTGTCGGGTCCTTTGACTGACACCTTTCGAACGTTGCGCTGTTTGAACGCAAGTTCCGCTCGAATCTGTGCCGTAAGTTCTACGCATACAGAATGCGTGGCCTTATAGGTGCGCTGAAGCTCACCATTGGCTTCGTTGTACTTAACCGGATCTCTTCCGTAATGAATTACGCACTTCATGATCAGCCAAGACCAACCGGAAAGTGTTGCTAGCCACAAATAGAAGAGGTACCTGGCCTCGTCGGACGCAAATGAATCTACGCGCGCGGTGAATTCCTTCCACTCTTCCGATTCTAGGTCGCGTGCCAGTAGCTGCACACCTTCAGGCGGGGCATCGTCGGATTGTGTGGCGAACCCTTCAGGAGTCGGTCGACGGGTAGGGTCTAGATCCTGCGTCGCTCGCAAGATCTCAGTGTATGTGTCTGTTCGTTTCTCCCACATTTTTGTTGTAAGTTCGCGTTGACCTACTTCCTTGCTGGCCCTGTGCGAGAAAAGCACTGCGGCAGCTGCAATTACGAGTGTTGCTGCTTGAGATATGTATGGAAGGGCATCAGATAGGAAGTCGACCATGGTCCCCCGATTCGTCATGGCGGCGTGGAGCTGCAATGACGTTACCCGGGCCCATCTACCGTTGAAACGCACCCGTGTTCGCTTACACATAAGGTCTGTGGGGCGACTTTGGCCTGGAGCTGCTTTGGCGCGAGTGATCATGGCCCCGTAAGCTTCCGGCGAGTCGGGCAGTCTATTGACCTGCCCGTTAAAGCCCGACGTTGGGGCCATGATCTTCGAGGCGTGCTGATGATCACGGAACTGGTGACCAACGCCAACCGCTACGGGCGAGCCGGCGACCCGTGGCTTGTGCGGTGGAATGGTTCCGGGAGGGCGCTTCGCTCAGGGGTGAGGTCCACAACCCTGGATTCCCGGCGAACGTACGGTTGCGGCACCCATATGCCAGCGATGCGCATGGGCGCGGGCTGCTGCTGGTCGACTCCATCGCCGAGTCGTGGCACTCCCGGCCCAGTCGCTTCGGCGGCACGAGCGTCTCCTTCGTGGTGGCCGATGCCTGGCCGGCTTGTAGAGGCGCCTGGGTTCTTTTCTGTATGCACTGCCGCTAGTCCGGTTGACCAGTTGACTTGGCCAATACCGACAGGCGGCGGCGTTGATGGCGTATGACGTGGAGGCGCCGAAGTACGTTCGCCTGGCGCAGACCTTCAGGGGCGCATCGAGGACGGCGCATACGCCCCCGGAACCCGCGTGCCCAGTGAAAACCAACTGGTGCAGGCTTTCGGAATGTCCCGCCCGACCGTCGTCCGGGCCCTGGAGTTGCTGAAGCATGACGGCTGGCTGGAGTCGCGGCAGGGGTAGCAACTGGGGCGCGGCCTTGGGCTGATGTGGTTCTCACCTGCTGCAACGGTTCGCAGACGCCCGCACCTGTCCGCCGCACTTCGCCTGCGTTGTCACGCAATTAGACACTCACGGCCCCAGTGATGGGGCTCGTTGAAAACGACCACCCCATGCTCCGGTATGGCCCCACACCTGCTCGGTAGATCTCCCCACCCATGCGGTACCTGACTTGCGGACGGGCGCCACAACGGAGGGGGCGCCCGATAGACAGCCAGGTCCAGTAGCAGGATCAGGTCGACGCGGCGTTGGTCAGGTCGCCGAACGTGTGCCGGTTGGCGCTCCCGGAGGGCATGGCGTGGGGTTCTCCAGGTGCCGACATCCCTTCCGCTCGGCACCGGCGAGAACGAATTCGGCCCCGGCACTTCGCAACGAGGTGCCGGGGCCGCCGCAGGTCTGGGTCAGACCACGTAGTCGAACCACTTGCACGTGGTGTCGTCGAGCGTGGTGACGGTGTAGACGGCGGCACCAGTGCCGGAGTAGCTGAGGTACGAGTGGTTCTGGTTCTGCAGGTACTTGCCGTCGGCCGTCCAGAACTGTCCGCTGCGGCCGTTCCCGCACGGCGCCGCGTAGACGTCGTTCGACGCGGCTCCGGAGTCGGTCGTGAGGCAGCCACCGTTGGCGTTGCTCACCAGTCGCTTCATGGTGTGCCCATTCCACTGGTTCGACTCCGTGCCCCAGTGCCAGACGGGGCCCGCGCCAGAGCCGCAGTCGTCCGCCCAGACCCTGTTGCTCGCGGTCGACCCGTTGAGACACTTCAGGTTGTTGGCATCGCTGATGAAAATCCAATCGGCTCCCGCTGCGGATGCAGGGGTCAGAGCGCCGGCGACGCTCAGCATGAAGGCGGCGATTCCCATGGGCAGAGCCAGCCTCTTCGAGGCTTTACGAGAAGTCATGATCGCCAGAGTCCCTGTATCCCGTGAACTACCTATAAACCAAGCATGAATTGAGCACGGCAACGCATTCCCGGAGTCGCGTCCGGCGGCCTTCGGGATCGGCAGTGGCAGAGCAGCCGGCCGGGGCACGGGCGGGTCGGACCGTCCAGAGTGGGCGGAGCCCGGCGCGGAGTGTCGCCGAAGGCGCCCTTGACCGGCCGGCACGGCCCCCGCACTCCATGAGCGGGCGGCCCCGGCCGACAAGGCACTCGACGCTCGCTGAAACTCCCCACTCGGTTGAACGCCGGGGCGAGTGGGGACACGCGCAGCACTGGTCGATTTCAGAGATCCCCACCAAAGCCGCGAAGGCTCGAAGAGCCCCCAGTGCTAACTGCTGTGCACGGCCCAGGCGTCGATGAGAACCATCATCAGGACCCACAGGGCTGCGACACCGAAGACGGAACGTTTGACCAGTCGGGTCCGGTGCCGCACCACGGTGGTGAGTTGTTCTGGGTCCCTGCCGTCAGGTCGTGGGTAGTCCCGCCACCGGCCTGTTCCTATCCAGACTGCCGCCAAAGCCACGGCGATCCAGACAGTCCACTCTCCTAGCCGTTCACCCAGTTCGTACAGCGTCATCTGTAGACCCCCCCTGTCCCCAGCACACAGGGACCCTACTGCCGTCGCGGGACAGTACTTCGGTGGGGCCGGTTGCCGATTCGAGCCGGACACTTCTGAACCGCCCCACAGCTCGTGGCGTACGGCCGGCGCCGGCTCACGGAAGGCACCGCCGGTGAATGGCGCGCTGCTGCCTGTCGACGTCGACACGATCCAACGCACGTACAGGTCGGCGCTGTTGAGCATCAGCCTGCCGGCCGGAGATGTGTTGGCGGACACCTGCAACTCCTGGCATCGGAGGTACGGCTCACGCCTTCAGCGTCGGTCACGTCTTATCGGTCGATCCCGTCGGCGTAGAAGAAGAGTCACTCGCAAGCAACCCCGTCCCCGTCCCGGTCAAGGTGGGAGTCGTAACCGGGATCGCCCCGGTAGAGAGGCGTGACACCGGCGGCGCGCGCCGCGGTGCAGTTCGCGTAGTAGGTGCTGCCGCCGGAGTCGGACCCGCTGTCGTCGGACCCGGAACCCGAACCGGAGCCGCTTCCCGCCTCCGCCTCCGCCGTCACCGTCTTGGTGACCTTGACGGTCTTCGTCGCGGTCACCGTAGGCGCGGGGGACGGGGCCGCCGTCTCCGTCGCGGTCGCCGTGACCGTCATCGTCGGCTGCGGGCTGGCGGCCGCCGGCTTCGCGTCCGCCGTCGTGTTCTTCTTCGTGTCCTGGCCGGAGGCGCCGATACCCGCGCCTATGAAGAGGGCCAGCGCGAGGGCCGGGAGCACATACCGCTTGCGGGCCCAGCGGGGTGTGGGGCGGTCCGGCTGGGGAGCCGGTGGTACGGGTGGCATCGCGTACGGATGGGTCATCTCGTCCCCCTGTGTCTGGTGTGGCCTGGAACGTAACGCCGGGACGGGAAGGGCGAAGGGGGAGTGACCAACCTGTGATGGTCCGTGACGGGCAGGTCACTCGGCGTGGGGGCGGCGGGGCCCGTCCGGCTCTCGTACGCTCTTCGTGCGCCGGGGTTCGCGCGTCGACGGAAGGAGCCGCCCATGTCCGGTTGGAACGAGAAGGCCGTGCCCGATCAGCGCGGCCGGGTCGCCGTGGTCACCGGGGCCAACAGCGGGATCGGGTACGTCACCGCGCGGGAGCTGGCGCGTAAGGGCGCCCGGGTCGTACTCGCCTGCCGGAGCGCCGTAAGAGGCAGTGCGGCCGCCGACCGGATCGTCGCCGAAGTGCCGGGCGCCGAGGCCCAGTTCGGGCGGCTGGACCTCGGGGACCTGTCCTCCGTACGGGAGTTCGCGGCCACGTTCCCGTACGAGCGGCTCGATCTGCTCGTCAACAACGCGGGCGTCATGGCGATGCCGTACGGCACGACCGTGGACGGTTTCGAGACGCACTTCGGTGTCAATCATCTCGGGCACTTCGCGCTGACCGGGCTGCTGCTGCCGGCCCTGCTCGACGCGCCGGACGCCCGGATCGTCACCGTCTCGAGCTTCATGCACACGCTCGCCAACATCGACATCGACGACCTCAACAGCGGGCGACGATACGGCCGTTGGACCGCCTACTCCCGCTCCAAGACCGCCAATCTGCTCTTCACGCACGAGCTGGCGCGGCGGCTCGCGGCGGCGGGTTCGGGGGTGGTCGCCACCGCCGCCCATCCCGGGTACGCCGCCACCAACCTTCAGGCCGCCGGGCCGAGGGTGGAAGGGCGCAAGGGTGCCGAGCGGGTCATGGAGCTCGGCAATCGCGTCTTCGCGCAGTCCGCGGAGGCCGGCGCGCTGCCCTCCCTCTACGCGGCGACCGCGCCGGACGTACGCCCCGATTCCTTCTACGGTCCGCGAGTTGCGATGTGGCGCGGGGCACCGGCCCGCTCCTGGCGGGCCCCGTGGACCCTCAACGACGCGATGGCGCAACGACTTTGGGCGGCCTCGGAGGAGCTGACGGGGGTCGTGTACGACCAACTCAAGCCGTGAGCCTCCTGGCTGCCGGACTTCAGGCCGTCGCTCCGCTGTCCACCACCAGGTCCGTGCCCACCACCGACGCCGCGTCGTCCGAGGCCAAGTAGAGGACCGCGGCGGCGATTTCGGCCGTGGCGGAGATACGGCCGAGGGGGAGCGTGGCCCGTACGCGTTCGGCGCGGTCGGTCTCCGTCTCGCCGGGGCGCAGGGACATGGGGGTGTCGGTGGCGCCGGGGCTGACCACGTTGATACGGACGCCCTCGCGGATGTGGTCCACGGCGGCGCCCTTGCTGAGCACGGCGACCGCGGCCTTGGACGCGGCGTAGGCGGCCGCCCCGGGGCTGCTGGTGTGCACGCCGAAGGTGGACGCGACGTTGACGATCGCGCCGCCGGACGGTTGGGTCCGCATCCGCGCGATCTCGGCGCGCAGGGCGAGGAACACGCCGGTCACGTTGATGTCGAGCTGGGTGCTCCAGTCCTCCTCGGTGAGGTCGGCGAGGGGGCGCCCGCCCCGGAAGACGCCCGCGTTGTTGACGGCCACGTCGAGCGAGCCGTACCGCTCGACGGCCGCCCGCACCAGCGCGTCCGCGTCGGCGGCCTTCGATACGTCCGCGCTCACGGCCAGGGCTTTCCCGCCCCGGGCCTCGATCAGGGCGAGGGTCTCGTCCAGCGGCCCCCTTCGCCGCCCGGCGACGACGACATTCGCCCCCTCCGCCGCGAACGCGAGGGCGATCGCCCGCCCGATGCCGGACCCGGCCCCGGTGACGAGGGCGGTCCTGCCGGAGAAGCGGTTGCTGGAGCGGTTGCTCATGAACGAGCCTCTTTCTAGAACGATCGGTTCGGTATGGGGACATGGAAAGGTGCCCTGCGCCACCCGAGGCCTCAGTCGAGCAGCGTCAACGCCTGCTCCGCCGCGTCCCGCACCCGCGCCGGGTCCCCGGACGCCCGGCCGACCACCCGCAGCCCCTGCAGCAGCACCAGCAGCATGCGCGCGAGGGTGAGCGGATCGCGGTCGGCGGGCAACTCGCCCTGCGCCTGCGCCCGCACCAACGCCGAGCGCAGTACGGCCTCCAGCTGGTCCCAGTTGCGCTCGACCAGCCGGGTCGCGGCCCTGTCGTGCGGGGCCAGTTCGGCGGCCGTGTTGGTCACCAGGCAGCCCAGCGGCCGTAGTTGCTCGTCCGCCGCCTCGGCCGCGTACCGCCGTACGACCGCTCGTACGGGCGGTAGTGCGGGGCCCGGCTGGGACAACTCCCGCACCATCGGCGTGAGTCCGGCGCGGTCGTAGCTCTCCAGTGCTTTCAGATACAGCTCGTGCTTGCTGCCGAAGGTCGCGTAGATGCTGGCCCGGCCGATACCGAGGTGCTCGACGAGATCGGACATCGACGTCGCCTCGTAGCCGCGCCGCCAGAACAGCTCCAGGGCTGCCCGCAGCGCGGCCTCGGGGTCGAACTCCTTGGTCCTGGCCATGCGTCGCAGCCTAGATCCATTTGGAACGAGCAGTCAAGAAAGCGTGGTCAGGGCGACCGGTCCCGCCGCAACGCCCCCACCAGCAGTTCGGTGAACTGTGCCGCCGGCCACGACGGCCGCCGTCCCGTCGCCGTCTGCACCTGCGCCTCGCGCTGCCGGAACACCGGGTGGTCGACGGGGACGTGGGCCACGCCCTCGGTCGCCGTGTCCTGCCCGATGTCGCCGAGGTCCCCGACCAGGGCGAGGCCGCCCCCGGCGCGGACGAACTCGTACTGCGGGGCGAGGCTGTCGCAGACCAGCGCGGGACGGACCGTGATCCCCTCCAACTGGGCGCCGATGTCGAAGAGTTCACGCTGACTGGTGCCCGGCGAGGCCAGGGCGAGCGGGTAGGCGCAGAGGTCGGCGAGGCCGATGCGGTCGCGGCCGGCGAGTTCATGCCCGAGCGGGACGATCGCGGCCACCGGGACCACGACCGCGCATTCGACACGGACGTCGTGCTGCGGGCCCATCGTGTACGTGACGGCGACATCGGCGAGCCCCTCGACCACGCGGCGCGTCGCCTCCTGGCGGTCGACCACGTCCACACGGAAGGCAAGATCGGGGTGCTCGCGGCGGAAGTCGGCCACCGCCCGTGGCACCAGCCGGCGCGCGAACCCCTCCGAGCAGGCGACGGCGACACTGCGTGCCTGCGCTCCCCGCCCCGTCCTCAACTCCTCGAGCAGCGTGGTCGATTCGGTCTCGGTACGGCGGGCGTGGGCCAGCAGCCGGGAGCCCGCCTCGGTCAGGGTCATCCCGCGCGGATGCCGGGCGAACAGCGGGACCCCGATGCCGGACTCCAGCTTGGCGACCTGCCTGCTGATCGCCGAGGGCGCCACATTGAGCGCGTTCGCCGCCTCGGTCACCGAGCCGGTGCGGGCGACCTCCAGGAAGTAGGCGAGGTTCACCGGCAGGAGTTGCACAAGGTCCCCCTCTGGTCACATGGTCCGTTGCCGAAATCAGAACGCATCGCGTCACAAACGGCAATGGTCGCACGCCGGAATCCGCCCTACTCTGCTGGAACGGCGAGACAGCACCGCCCGGCCGACCCCGCCCGTCCTGGAGAGATCTGCCCGTGATCCCTGAGAAACTGGCCCGTAAAGCCGAGGAGTTCGTCGACTCGGGTGCCTTCTTCACCGAGCTGGCCACCATGGTCGCGTACGCCACGGAGAGTTCCCGGCCGGAGGGTCGCCTTGCCGTTGAGGCATACCTCGACGAGGTGCTGGCCCCGGCCCTGACCGCCCTCGGCTGCGAAGCCGTCCGGTACGACAACCCCGATCCGGCGGGCGGCCCCTTCCTGGTCGGCACCCGCGTCGAGTCCCCCGACCTGCCGACCGTGCTCGTCTACGGCCACGCGGATGTCGTCGAGGGCCAGGCGGGCCGGTGGAGCGAGGGCCGCGACCCGTGGACGCTGAGCGCCGAGGGCGAACGCTGGTACGGACGCGGCGCCGCCGACAACAAGGGCCAGCACCTGGTCAATCTCACCGCCCTGCGTCTCCTCCTCGCCGACCAGGGCGAGTTGGGCTTCAACCTGACCTTCCTGCTGGAGTCCGGCGAGGAGATCGGCTCGCCCGGACTGGCCGAATTCGCCGCGGCGCACCGGGAGTTGCTGCGCGCCGATGTGCTCGTCGCCTCGGACGGACCACGTCTGGACGCCACCACCCCGACCCTCTTCCTCGGCGCGCGCGGCGGCCTGCAACTCCAACTCACCGCGGATCTACGGCCGGACGCCTACCACTCCGGCAACTGGGGCGGCCTGCTGCGCAACCCCGCGACCACCCTCGCCGGCGCCGTCGCGACCCTGGTCGACGGCCACGGCCGCATCCGCGTACCGGAGTTGCTGCCGCCCGCGATCCCCGCGGCGGTCCGCGAGGCACTCGCCGGTGTCGAGGTGGCCGCCTCGCCCGGCGACCCGGTGCCGGACGAGGGCTGGGGCGAGCCCGGACTGACCGCCGCCGAACGGCTCTACGCCTGGAACACCCTCGAAGTCCTCGCCCTCGGCGCGGCCGACGCCGAACGGCCGGTCAACGCGATCCCCGGCACGGCCCGCGCGGTCCTCCAACTCCGGTACGTAGTAGGCACCGACGTCGACACGGCCGCCGAGACCGTCGCCCGGCACCTGGCCGCGCACGGATACCCGATGGTCGACGTCCGCGTCCTCGGCAGCTTCGCCGCGAGCCGCACCCCGCTCGACGACCCATGGGTCCGCTGGACCCGGACCACGCTGGAAGAGGTCACGGGCGGCCCGGTCGCCGTACTCCCCAACATCGGCGGCTCGCTGCCCAACGCCGTCTTCACCGACATCCTCGGCCTGCCGACCCTCTGGCTGCCCCACTCCTACCCCGGCTGCCTCCAACACGCCCCCGACGAACACCTGTTGGCGTCCATCGCCCGCGAGGGCCTGGTCCTGGCGACCGGCCTGTTCCACACGCTTGGCCACCCGCCCACGGACCGGCCGCTCCCCACGCACACATAGCACTCGAGTCTCGGCACCCGCACCCCGTCCGGCACACCCCTCCCCAACACCCGCCGGAAGGACCCCCGATGACCGCTCCGTCCCCCCAGCCCACCCAGTCCACTCGACCCGACGAGACCCGAAGCCCCGGCCGCCCCTCCGCCCGCCGCGCCATCGCGGCGGCCACCATCGGCAACGCGCTCGAATTCTTCGACCTCGCCCTGTACGCGCTGATGGCCTCGTACATCGGCCGCACGTTCTTCCCCGGCGGCAACCCCGGCGTCCAACTGGTGCAGGCCTACGCCGTGTTCGGCGTGACCTATCTGATACGGCCGCTCGGCGGGCTGCTGCTCGGCGCGTACGCGGACCGCAACGGCCGTAAGAAGGCACTGGTGTTGTCGATCCGGCTGATGGTCCTCGGTACTCTGCTGCTCGCGGTCATGCCCGGTTATGCGACCCTCGGGATCGCCTCGACCCTGGGGATCGTGCTCGCGCGGCTGATCCAAGGGTTCGCCGCCGGAGGGGAGTTCGGGGCGGCGACCTCGTTCCTGGTCGAGCACGACGATCGGCGCAAGAGCTTCCTCGGCAGCTTCCAGTTCGCCAGTCAGGGACTGTCCACGCTCATGGCGGCAGGGTTCGCGGCTGCGCTCACGGCTCTGCTGTCCGACGCCCAGATGACGTCGTGGGGCTGGCGCGTGCCGTTCGCGTTCGGGCTGCTGATCGGCCCGGTGGGCTATTTCCTACGCCGCTACATGGACGAATCCCCGGCGCCGGCACCGGAGTTGGAGTCGGCCGCTCCGAAGCCCTCCCCGATCGTGTCGGTCTTCCGGCACCACTGGAGCGGGCTGCTCATCGCCGGCGGTGCGCTGGTCGTGTCGACGGCGCTGAACTTCATGCTCCAGTACCTGCCGACGTACGGCATCGGTCAACTGGGCCTGGACGCCTCGCTGTCGTTCACGGCGCTGCTCATCGCGGGGGCCGTCCTGACCTTCGTCACCCCGCTCGTGGGGCTGCTGGGCGACCGGCACGGCAGGCTGCGCATCATGATCCCGGCCGCGCTGCTGATCGGCGTGGGCGTGGTGCCGCTCTTCCTGTGGCTGAACGCCTCGCCGTCCTTCCTCACCCTCGCGCTGTGCACCACCGTCCTCGCCCTGCTCAAGGCGGTGTACTTCGGCACGCTGCCGTCGGTGATGGCCGACGTCTTCCCGGCCCGGGCCCGCGCGACGGGCCTGTCCTTCAGCTACAACACCACGGTCGCGCTCTTCGGCGGCTTCACACCGACGATCGCCGCGGCCCTCATCGAGACGACCGGTTCGCCGGTGTCACCGGGCTACTATCTGCTGGCCACGGCCGTGTTGAGCACCGCCGCGCTGACGGTCGCGCAGCGCGGCGGCCGGATCCAGTGAGCGGGGGAGCGGGGGAGCGCTGCGTCACCCCGCCCGCACCTCATACGTCTCCACCCGCACCGACGCATCGTCCAAGCACTCCCCGGACACCAGGTCGAACCGCTGCTTGAGCAGCGGTGAGGCCACGAACGGGCGGCCCTGGTGGGTGCCGGTCAGGCCGCGGGAGAGGACGGCCGCGCCGTTGAAGGGGTCGCGGTTGTCGATGGCGTAGAGGGTGTCGGCGCGGTCGCGGAACAGGGCGACCTGGCGGCCGTCGGGCAGCAGGGCCGCGACGCCGCGGCCGGGGGTGAGCCGGTTCAGGTCGCAGACCGTGAACCAACCCTCGGCGAGCTGGAGTTGGACCTTCAGGTCGGTCGTCTCGGGGGCCAGGGTCATCGCTGGGCGCTTCCTTCCAGGACGTCGGCGGTCTGCTGGGGCCGCATGCCGATGGTGAGCAGCGGCAGGTCGGGCTTGATCTGGTCGCGCTCGGGGACGAAGCCGACGACCGGGTCCGGGGTGTCCGGCGCGTTCACGAAGGACACGAACCGGCCCAGCTTCTCGGGGTCGTTGATGGTCTCGGCCCACTCGTCGCGGTACCCGGCGACATGCGCGGCCATCAGCGACTCCAGCTCCTCGCAGATACCGAGCGAGTCCTCCACGACCACGTCCCGGATGTGGTCCAGGCCGCCCGGGATCCGCTCCAGCCACACGCTCGTACGCTCGAGGCGGTCGGCCGTACGGATGTAGAACATCAGGAACCGGTCGATCAGTCGGATCAGTTCGGCATCGGTCAAGTCCTGTGCCAGCAGGTCCGCGTGGCGCGGGGTCGCGCCGCCGTTGCCGCCGACGTACAGGTTCCAGCCGTTGGCGGTGGCGATGACGCCGAAGTCCTTCGACTGGGCCTCGGCGCACTCGCGGGCGCAGCCGGAGACCGCCGACTTGAGCTTGTGCGGGGAGCGCAGGCCCCGGTAGCGCAGCTCCAGGTCGATCGCCATCCGCACCGAGTCCTGGACGCCGTAGCGGCACCAGGTCTGGCCGACGCAGGACTTCACCGTGCGCAGGGCCTTTCCGTACGCGTGGCCGGACTCGAAGCCGGCGTCCACCAACCTCGCCCAGATCAGCGGGAGTTGTTCCACCCGCGCGCCGAAGAGGTCGATGCGCTGGCCGCCGGTGATCTTCGTGTAGAGGCCGAAGTCGCGGGCCACCTCGCCGATCACGATGAGCTTCTCGGGGGTGATCTCGCCGCCGGGGATGCGCGGCACGATCGAATAGGAGCCGTTCTTCTGGAGGTTGGCGAGGAAGTGGTCGTTGCTGTCCTGCAACGCCGCCTGCTCGCCGTCCAGGACATAGCCGCTCGCGCCGATCGTCGGAGCGAGGGACGCGATGATCGAGGCGACCGTCGGCTTGCAGATCTCGCAGCCGTCGCCACCCCGGGCGCCCTCACGGCCGTAGCGGTCCAGGAGGTCCTGGTAGGAGTTGATGCGCAGCGCGAGGGCGATCTCGTACAGCTCCTCGCGGGTCTGCGCGAAGCAGCCGCACAGGCCCTTGTCGACCTCGACGCCGCTCGCCTCTAGCTCGGCGGTGACCAGCTGGCCGAGCACCTTGACGCAACTCCCGCAGCCGGTACCGGCCTTGGTGCACTTCTTCACCTCCGGCACGCTCGTGCAGGAGTGCTCGGTGACCGCGCCGCGGATCGTGCCCTTGGTGACGTTGTGGCAGGAGCAGATCACCGCCTCGTCGGGCAGCGCCGAGGGGCCGAGCTGGACGGCGCCCCCGGAACCGGCCGGCAGCACCAACTGCTCGGGGGAGACGGGCGGTACGGACCCTGTGAACGCGCGCAGCGTGCCGTAGGCCTCCGCGTCGCCGACCAGGATGCCGCCCAGCAGCTCGCCGCCCCGGCCGATGACCAGCTTCTTGTACGTTCCGGCCCGTGCGTCGGAGTAGACGACGTCGAGGCAGTCCGCGGTGGCGCCGTGCGCGTCGCCGAAGGACGCCACGTCCACGCCGAGCAGCTTCAGCTTGGTGGACAAGTCGGCGCCGGTGAACGCCGATTCGTCCTGCGCGATGGTCGCCGCGACCGTCTCCGCCTGCTCGTAGCCGGGTGCCACCAGGCCGTACACCCGGCCGTCCGCCGCCAGTGCGCACTCGCCGATCGCGAAGACGTGCGGGTCGGTGACCGTACGGCACTGCTCGTCGACCGTGATGCCGCCGCGCTCGCCCACCGACAGCCCTGATTCCCGGGCGAGTTGGTCGCGGGGCCGCACACCGGCGCTGAACACCACCATGTCCGTGGCGAGTTCGGAACCGTCCGACAGCTTCATGCCGACGACGGCTCCGTCCTCACCGGCCACGATCTCCTGCGTACCGGTCCCCGTATGGACCGTAAGACCCATGTCCTCGATGGTGCGCAGCAGGGCCGCGCCACCGCCCTCGTCGACCTGCACCGGCATCAGCCGGGGCGCGAACTCCACGATGTGCGTGGCCAGTCCGAGCCCCTTGAGCGCGCCGGCGGCCTCCAGGCCGAGCAGCCCGCCGCCGACCACCGCACCCGTCGTGGCCCGCGACTTCGCGTACGCCTCGATCGCGAGGAGGTCCTCGATCGTGCGGTAGACGAAGCAGCCGTCGGAGTCCTTGCCCGGGACGGGCGGCACGAACGGATACGAGCCGGTGGCCAGGACGAGGGTGTCGTACTCAACTGTCAGTCCGGAGCGGGCCGTTACCGTCCGCGCCGCCCGGTCGATCGTCTCGGCCGGGTCGCCGACGTACAGCTCGATGCCGTGGTCCTTGATGAACTCCGCGTCCGTGAGCGACAGTTCCTCGGGGGTGCGGCCCGAGAAGTACGAGGTGAGCTGGACGCGGTCGTAGGCCGGGCGCGGCTCCTCGCACAGCACGACCACGCGGTGTGTCGCGGTCAGGCCGCGCTCGGCGAGCGCTTCGAGGAAGCGCTGACCGACCATGCCGTGGCCGACGAGCACGATGGTGGGCACCACACGCGGATTCGAGGTCATGTCCAGGAGCCTGCGACTTCGGTGTTACCCGACCGCATCACATCTGTTTCCCGTGAGGAACGCTGCCCTCAGCGGGAGCGCGCGGGGGGTGTGAGGGTTCCGGGTGCGCGCCGGGGGCGGAGTGTGAGGACGGGCCGGTCCGCGCCGGTTCGGTTAACCGAACCCCGCACTTCCGTGCAGGCACCATCGTGTACGGCGGGCGGCGGCGGAACGCTGGAGACATCGGTTTTCGGCAGTTCACGGCCAGGAGGAAGCACCATGGGCAGTGTCCGACATGCGCAGGTTCACGACACCGGGGCGGTGCGGATGTGGCGGATCGTCCGCGAGCCCTTCACCGCCGCGACCTGGCGCCGCACGGCCTACGCGGTACTCGCGCTCCCCGTGGACCTGGCGTGCGTCCCGCTCTCCCTGCTCGGCGCCCCCACGGCCCGCTGGCAGCGGGGCCTGGTCCGCCGCTTCCTGGACACGGACCTTCCCGGCACCGCACGCCGCGGCGGCCTGCGCCACGCGCTCCTCGCCACCCCCCTCAACCTCCTCTCCCTGTTCATCACGGTCTACGGCTGGGCGATCGTCCCCATGAACCTCGGCTGGCCGCTGCGCGCCGGCGACGACTACTCCGGCGCCTGGGGCGGCCCGACCTTCGCCGGGGCCTGGGCCTTCCACGCGATCCTGGGCGGCATCGGCTTCCTGCTGCTGATGCCGTGGCTGGTGCGGGGCCTCACCGCCGTACAGGTCCGTGTCGCCAGGTCGCTCCTCTCCTAGGTTGATCCCATGCCGAGCCTCCGCTCCCGCCTCCGCACGCTCGCCGTCGCCACCTTCGGCCGCCGCGCGCTGGCCGCCGTCCTCTACGGCGTGATCGCCCTCCCGCTCGCCCTGGCCGGCTTCCTCCTCACCCTCGTCGGGCTGGCGTTCGGCGGCGCGCTGTCGGTGACCACGCTCGGGCTGTGGCTGCTGGCCGTCACCGTGCGGGGCGCGCTGGCGCTGGGCGCGCTGCAGCGGGGGCTCGCGCGGCGGCTGCTCGGACTGGAGATCGAGGAGCCGGGCGCACCCGGCGGCAGCGGCCTCCTCGGCTGGCGCCGGGGCCTCCTGCTCGACCGGGCGGGCTGGCGGGCCGCCGGCTGCGCGCTGCTGACACCGTTCACGGCCGTCTTCGCGTACGCGGCCGTCGTCATCGGCTACGTCTACGGCGTCCTGCTCACCCTGCACCCGCTGCTCAAGCGCTGGAACTACAACACGGTGCACAGCGCCGACGGCTCCACGCACCACGTTTCACTGGAGTTCTTCGGCTTCCAACTCGACTCCTGGCCACGGTGGTTGATCCCGTTCGCGGTCGGACTGCTGCTGCTCGCCGTCGCGCCCGTCCTCCTCCGCTACGCCCTCGGCCCGCACCGCGCCCTGCTGACCGTGCTGCTCGGCCCCGACGCCGCGACCCGCCGTATCCGCACCCTGGAGGAGACCCGCGCGCGGGCCGTCGACGACGCCGCCGCCACCCTCCGCCGTATCGAACGCGATCTGCACGACGGCACCCAGGCCCGGCTGGTCTCCCTGGCCATGCAGCTCACCATGATCCGAGAGCTGGTCACCACCGAGGCCGCACCCGACCGCGTGCTGGCCGTCGTAGACACCGCCCGGGGCAACGCCACCCAGGCCATCACCGACCTGCGCCACCTGGTCAAGGGCATCCACCCGCCCGTACTCGACGAGGGCCTGCACGCCGCGCTCACCACCCTCGCCGCCGACAGCGCGCTCCCCGTCACCCTCACCACCGACATCGCCACCCGCCCCACCCCGGCCGTCGAGACCATCGCCTACTTCTGCGCAGCCGAACTCCTCGCCAACGCGACGAAACACGCCCGGGCCACGGCCGCCGCCGTCGACGTCACCGCCCGCGACGGAGTTCTACGGCTGCGCGTCACCGACGACGGACAGGGCGGCGCGAGGCTCGGCGCCGGGTCCGGACTCACCGGCCTGCTGGCCCGGGTCCGTACCGTCGACGGCACACTGACCTGCGACAGCCCGCGCGGAGGCCCTACGGTGGTCACGGTCGAGCTCCCCCACCTGTGAACGGAGTGGCATGCGCGTCGTCATCGCCGAGGACTCGGCCCTCCTGCGCGACGGCCTGGTCCAGCTGCTCCAGCTGCGGGACGTGGAGGTGGCCGCGGCGGTCGGCGACGCGGAGTCCCTGCTGACCGCGGTCGCGGCCCACGCCCCGGACGTCGCCGTCGTCGACATCCGCCTCCCGCCCACCCAGACCGACGAGGGCGTACGGGCGGCCGTACGACTGCGGGAGCGGTACCCCGCGATGGGTGTGCTGCTCTTCTCGCAGTACGTCGAGACGACCCACGCGGCCCAACTCCTCGGCAACCCGGCCGGGTTCGGCTATCTCCTCAAGGAACGGGTCGTCGACATCGGCGAGTTCGTCGGCGCCCTGGAACGCGTCGCCGCCGGCGGCACCGCCCTCGACCCCGAGGTCGTCGCCCAACTCTTCGGCGCCGCCCGCCGGTCCACCGCCCTCGACACCCTCACCCCACGCGAACGCGAGGTCCTCGCCCTGATGGCCGAGGGCCGCACCAACCACGCGATCGCCACCGCGTTCACCGTCTCCGAGCGCGCGGTCGAGAAGCACGTCGCCAACATCTTCACGAAGCTCGACCTGCCGCCGTCGGAGACGGGGAACCGGCGGGTGCTCGCCGTACTCCGCTACCTGGAGAACGGCCGCTGAAGCCCGGCGAAGAACAGGCTCACCCGGCGTGATGTCACGCTTTCAGGGCGATGAACCGATACGGCGGGGTCAGGGCGGGCCGCGTCCTGGTCCGACAGCGCGGCGGGTCACCCGGTCCGGGGGCGCATACGTGGCTCAGGGGGTACGGCCCTCTTCGATCACCTCGCGCCACCTGCGCGGCCGCGGCCCTGCCCTGTTCCGGGGAACGCCGTCCGGCCCGCGAACCCCAGCCCCGGCTCGGCCGCCCGACCGAGTACCCGGGAGGCACGGCCGGGTACGCGGGGCGCGTAGCGGCGCCGCGAGGCCGCCGTGACCCGGGCGATGTCACTGTCCTCGACGAAATACGCGTCGTCCTTGTCGACGGTGGTGATCAGCACCCTGGCCGCCTCGGCCGGCACCGGTGCGGGGTCCGGCAGGAGATGCAGCAGCCATACGATCACGACGGCGTCCACCGCGTCCGGCGCGAAGGGCAGCCGCGTGGCGTCGCCGCGCACGACACCTCCCGGCATCCGCCGCCTGGCAGGGCCCAGCATCCCGGGTGAACGGTCGACCCCGACCACCGTCCGCTCCGGGCGCAGCAGTCTGCGGGTCACGATGCCCGTGCCGCACGCGATGTCCAGGATCACGCAGGACCCTGCGGCAGCAGGAGTTCCACCGCGTCCGCCGCACACACCCCGTGATCCAGATCACGCAGTGCAGGTGCATCGTGGAAGGCCGCCCACAGCCTTTTAACCGGTGTAGGCAACCAGTGGGAGCAGAGACAGTGCGCATCGAGCAGGGGCAGGCGGGTGAGTTCGAGGAGTTCGTGGCGGCCCGCTGGTCGGTACTTCTCCATCTGGCGCGTCTGCTCGTCGGCGGTGACCGGCATCGGGCCGAGGATCTGGCGCAGGAGTCCTTGGTCAAGCTCTGGTTCGTCTGGCCGAAGGTCTCCCAGGACGCGCCGGAGGCATACGTCCGCAAGGTGATGGTCCGCGCGGCGGCGCGCGCGGGCAGGCGGCGCTGGTGGGGTGAACGCCCCGTCGAGCGGCTGCCCGAGGGGGCGACGACCGGGGACGTGTCCGCCGACGTGGCGGAGCGGTCCCGGCTGGAGGCCGCGCTCGCCCAGCTGTCGCCGAACCAGCGCGCGGCCGTGGTGCTGCGCTACTACCAGGACCTGCCCGAGGGCCAGGTCGCGGAGGCGCTCGGGTGTCCGGTGGGCACCGCGCGCTCCCACGCCTCCCGTGGTGTGGCGCGGCTGCGGCAGATCCTGACCGACGCCATCGAGCCGACGCGGTGAAGGAGGACCCCATGGATCAAATGGATCCGTTCGAACGGCAGTTGGCGCGGATGATGCGCGACACGCACGAGCCCGCCCCCTTCGAGCCGCGCCACCGCGCACGTCTCCATGAGGGAGTACGGGTCCGTCGCCGGACCAGGGTCGTGCGCAGGACCGTCGGCTCCGCCCTGGCCGTCGTCGGTGTCGGCATCGGGCTGCTCCTGCTGCCCGCCGGTCCGACCAAGGTCCAGCCCGCCGAGCCCCACCCGAGGCCCGCGACCAGCCCGACGTCCACCGGCTCGGCCCCGACACCGGGGGAGACCCCGACCGCTCCGCCCACCTCGTCCGCCACGACATCCCTGGCCAACCCGGGCGCGACGGCCTCGGACACTCCCACGGCGCCCGCCACGACCGGGAGTTCGGCCACGGCGACGGCAACCAGCGGCGGGAACACGGGCGTTACGACACCGCCCGCCACCTCCTCCTCCACCCCTTCGAACACGGCGACCGCGGAGAACCTGAGCCGGAGCACGCCGTCGTCCATCACGTCGTCGCTCACCGTCTCGCCCGGCTCCGGTTCCTGAACTCCCCTCCGCCACTGGTGACTTCGGCATGCCCCGAACCAGTGCACAGAAAGGGCAAACCATGCTAAACGACAAGTCGCTCAGGCCGGTGGACGTGATCAGCCGGCCACCGCGACGCACACCGGTGCCGACCCATCACCCCGGCCCCGTCCTGGACCTGGTGGTCCCGGTGTTCAACGAGGAGACGGACCTGGAGCCGAACGTGCGCCGCCTCCACGCCCACCTCTCCGAGGCGTTCCCGTACCCGTTCCGGATCACCGTCGCCGACAACGCCAGCACGGACCGCACCCCGCACATCGCCGCCCGCCTGGCCGCCGAACTGCCCGGAACCGAGTGGCTACGGCTGCCCGAGAAGGGCCGCGGCCGGGCACTGCGCGCCGCCTGGTCGCAGTCGCCCGCGCCGGTGCTCGCGTACGTGGACGTCGACCTCTCCACCGAACTCGCCGCGCTGCTGCCCCTCGTCGCCCCCCTGATCTCCGGCCACTCCGACCTGGCCATCGGCACCCGCCTCGCCCCCGCCTCCCGGGTCGTGCGCGGCCCCAAACGCGAGGTCACCTCCCGCTGCTACAACGCCCTCCTCCGCTCCACCCTCGCCGTCGGCTTCTCCGACGCGCAGTGCGGATTCAAAGCCGTACGACGCGATGTCGCCGAAGTGCTGCTGCCCCTGGTCGAGGACACCGGTTGGTTCTTCGACACCGAACTCCTGGTGATAGCCGAGCGCGCCGGCCTCCGCATCCACGAGGTCCCGGTCGACTGGGTCGACGACCCCGACAGCCGCGTCGACCTCCTCACCACCGCCCTGGCCGACCTACGCGGCATCGCCAGAATCGGCAGAGCACTGGCCCGCGGCACCCTGACCCCGGCGACGCTGCGACTCGCCCCGGACACCGCCGATTCAGGCGCGCCGACTGAACCGGCCGCCCAGTTCACGCGGGCGCAGGCGGGACAGGCTGCCCAGCTCGCGGGGGCGCAGTCCGGATCGGGCGTGGAGCCCGCGCGGG
Source organism: Streptomyces hokutonensis (assembly GCF_000376565.1). Classification (GTDB taxonomy): domain Bacteria; phylum Actinomycetota; class Actinomycetes; order Streptomycetales; family Streptomycetaceae; genus Streptomyces; species Streptomyces hokutonensis. Next base: position 29,992 of record NZ_BARG01000016.1, read on the forward strand.
CGCAGGCTGGACAGGCGGCCCAGTTCACGTGGACGGAGCCCGGAGGGGCCGCCCACCTCACGCACGCGGAGCCTGGACCGGGCGTACAGTCCACGCAGGCTCAGGTGGGACAGTCCGCCCAGCTCACGCACACGCAGTCCGGATCGGGCGTAGAGCTCGCGCGGGCGCAGGCCAGGCAGACTGCCCAGCTCACGGGGCCGCAGCCTGGACCGGGCGTACAGTCCACGCAGGCGCATGCCGGGCAGGCCGTCCAGCTCACGGGGGCGCAGTCCGGACCGGGCGTGGAGCCCGCGCGGGCGCAGCCCGGAGGGGCAGCCCAGCCCACGCGCGCGCAGCCTGCACCGGGCGTGCAGCTCACGCACGTGCAGGCGGGACAGGCCGCCCAGCTCGCGGGGACGCAGCCTGGACCGGGCGCACAGCTCACGCGGGCGCGGCCCGGAGGAGCCGCCCAGCCCACACACCCCCAGCCCGGACCCGGCGTACTGCCCACGCACGCGCACGCCGGACAGACTGCCCAGCCCACGCAGGCGCAGCCCGGACACGCCGCCCCACCCACACACGCGCAGCCCGGACAGACCGCCCCACCCACACACGCGCAGCCCGGACAGACCCCCCAGCCCACGCAAGCCCACCCCGCACAGGCCCCCCGACTCACCCGCACGCCCGCCGCCCGAGCCGCCCTCATCCCCCGCGCCCCCGCCGGCCCCGCCGCCCCCGCCGTCCTCATCCCCCGCGCCCCCGCCGGCCCCGCCGCCCAGCTCGCCCGCTTCGCCGCCATCGGCGCGATGAGCACCGTAGGACACCTCTTGCTGTACGCGGCGCTGAGCCCGGCGCTCGGTGCCCAGGCCGCCAACGCGCTTGCGCTGCTCCTCTGTGCCCTCGCCAACACGGCCGCGAACAGGCGGCTCACCTTTGGGTACCGAGGACGCGGCGGTGCGCTGCGGCACCACGGCAAGGGGCTCGTGGTCTTCCTGATCGGTCTGGTGCTCACCAGCGGCTCCCTCGCGGTCCTGCACCACGCGGCACCCTCGGCCGGTCACGGCACCGATCTCGCCGTGCTCCTCGTGGCCAACCTGGCCGCGACCGTGCTGCGGTTCCTGCTGCTCCGGGCGTGGGTGTTCCGCGCATGAACGAGACCATCACCCCGGCGAGCGACTGGAACGCGAGACTGCCGGAGGAGCGGCCCGCCCCCACGGACGGCAAGCGGCAACGACCGTGCCGGACCATGAAGCAGACCATCAAGCAGACCGTCAAGCACCACACCCCCGTACTCGCCTACTACGGCGCCCTGAAGCTCATCGGCTTCGTCTCCTTCATGTGGCTGCTGGACTCCGCCGGGAACTACCGCACCAAGAACCCCCGCTTCGGCGGCGGCGCCCACCCGTGGGACGTACTGGCCACCTGGGACGGCTGGTGGTACCAGCAGATCGCCGTCCACGGCTACCACCCCGAGCTGGTCCGCATCCCCGGCGCCACCGGAATGATCACCCTCGAAGGCAACTCGGCGGCCTTCTTCCCCCTCTACCCGGCGCTGATCCGCCTGGCCTCCGAACTCACCGGTCTCGGTTCCTACGGCGCCGGCCTGCTGGTCTCCGTACTCGCCTCCTTCGTCGCCGCCCTGGGGATATACGCCGTCGCCGCGCAACTCCTCGACAGCCGGGCCGGGTTGGCCGCCGCCGGACTCTGGGCCGTGTGGCCCGGTTCCGGCGTCGAGTGGGCGGTCTACTCCGACTCCCTCTTCGTCGCCCTGGCCGCCTGGGCCTGCCACGCCGTCCTCACCCGCCGCTGGCTCACCGCCGGCCTCCTCACCTGCGCCGCCGGCCTCAACCGCCCCACGGCGGCGGCGCTGATAGCCGCGGTCGCCGTAGCGGCCCTGCTCGCACTGCGCGACCGCCGCGACGGCGTCCTGCGCCCGCTGGCCGCGACGGCCGTCGCACCCCTCGGCCTGCTCGCCTATCTCGGCTGGGTGGGCCACCGAATGGGCGACTACGGCGGCTACTTCAAGCTCCAGTCCGGTGCCTGGGCCCACAAGTGGGACTACGGCAGCCAGACCCTCGACGTCCTCACGTCCATCCCGGTCGGCAGGACCACCTACCTCTTCGCCTGGCCCTTCGCGGACCTGATCGGCGTCTGTGTGGTCCTGCTCGGTTTCGCCCTGCTCCCGCTGCTGTTCCGGCTGCGCCCGCCGGCGGTACTGATCGTCTACACGGTCCTCACCGTCGCGCTCGTCCTGGGCAGCCAGCAGATCTTCAGCAACGTCTCCCGCTATCTGCTGCCCCTCTTCCCCCTGTTCCTCCCGCTCGCCGCCGCACTGCGCCGCCTCAGCCTCGCCCACCAGTTCACCCTGCTGGGGATGGCGGCCCTGGCCTCGGGCTCGTACGCGGGCTACGCCCTCTTCGAACTCGGCGTCCCGTAACGGGTGTTGACGACTAGTGACTGCCCGTCAGATGCGCGAACACGACGACGTTCCCCTGATAACCCGTCGACCGCGAGTAACCGCCCCCGCACGTGATCACCCTCAACTCCGGCCGCCCGGCGGCGCCGTAGACCTTCTGATCGGGGAAGCGGCTCGCCTGATACACCTCGACCGCGTCCACCGTGAACAGCGCGACCGTGCCGTCCAGCCGGTCCAACTCGATGGTGTTGCCCTTCTTCAGGGCACCGAGGTCGTAGAAGACGGCGGGCCCGTCGGCGTTGTCGACATGGCCCGCGACGATCGCCGTGCCGGTCTCACCAGGAGTGGTGCCGGACTCATACCAGCCGGCGAGGTTCTTCTTCGCGGCCGGAGGCACGTCCAGGCTCCCGTTGCCCGTCAGTTTGAGGCCCATCAGCGGGGCATCCACATGGATGGAAGGGATCCGGATGCGGTCCGGCGGCGACGGCGGCAGCGCACGGGCCGCGGCGCGTTCGACGGCCGGGTCGGGGCGGGCCTCGGCGGCGGACGGCTGCGGCGGCGGGTCCGTGTCCCGGCCACTGGTCAGCAGCCACGCACCCGTGCAGAGCGCGACCGCGGTCACGGCCCCTATCGCGGTGTTGCCGAAACGCATCACGCACCCCTCTCCAGTGACCAGGTCCTGCCCCGCGCCCCCTCCGGGTCACGAGGGGCGTCGGACCCGGAGGGGGAGGGGCTTGCGGTACCGGCGGACGGACAGCGGAGGGTGTCCGTCAGATCCCGTCGCCTCTCGCCCGGCGATGCAGGAGCCAGGTACCGCCCGCGGCGGCGACGGCGAGAGCCGCCACACCGGCCGCGGTCTGCACGGGGTCGGGGCCCAGGGCGCCACCGACCCCCGTCTTCACACTTCCGCGCGGCTGCACCTGCTGCCGCATCGAGGCCAGCGTCACCATCAGATCGCCGCTGACCTCCTTGCCGTCCGTGCACTTCGCGACGATCTCGTACGTCCCCGGCTGCGCGCTCGGCGGCACCTTGAACTGCCCGATCGCGTCGCCCTCGTGCGTGCTCGGCGCCAGCGTGAACGTGCCGGCGCCCACCGCGCTGGCGTCCCCGGCCGCCGTACCGCCGTCGCCGCACGCGGCCGTGTTCACCGTGACGTCGCCGCCCGGCACGGCGCTCGACGGGAACACCTCCAGGCTGCCGGTCTCGCCGCCGTACGCCGGTGCGGTCGCGAGACCCGCGGCGGCGACGGCGAGCGCGGTACCGGTCAACAGACGGGCCGTACGACGCATCGGTGCTCCTCCGAGCTGTGGTTGGCTGCCCTTCCGAGGTAAGTGGCACCGGGCCGAGCCCGCTTCCTGAGCGCACGTCAGAAGTGTGGTGAATGGGTGTCAGGGAGCCGTCGCGGCGGCCCGTTTCCTCGCTGTTTCAGCAGGTCATAGGGGTACGGCGCCCCCGTCCCGAAGGAGTACCCGAAGAGCGCACGCCGAGCGTGTGAACGGGTGACGACGGCCGCGCTTGACCTCAAGAATGGTTGAGGTACCAGGCTGCCCGCATGGACACCGACACCGCTCCTCTGACCGTCACCGTCGTCATCGGCAGCAACCGCCACGGCCGCTTCGGCCCGGTCGTCGCCGACTGGCTCCTCACCCACGTGAACGACCGCGCCGACCTCACCCTCCAGGTCGTCGACGTCGCCGACACCGGCCGGCTGCCCACGACCCTCGCCCCGAGCCCGGAGGCGTCCGCCGCGCTCGCCGCCATCACCCCGAAACTGTCCTCGGCCGACGCCTTCGTCGTCCTCACCCCCGAGTACAACCACTCCTTCCCGGCCGGCCTCAAGAACCTCATCGACTGGCACTACACCGAGTGGCGCGCCAAGCCCGTCGCCCTCGTCTCCTACGGCGGCCTCGCGGGCGGCCTGCGCGCGGTGGAGCACCTCCGCCAGGTCTTCGCCGAACTCCACGCCGTCACGGTCCGCGACACCGTCTCCTTCCACAACGCGGGCGCGTCCTTCGACGACCGCGGCCTCCTCAAGGACCCCTCGGCCCCGGACGCGGCGGCGAAGGCGATGCTCGACCAACTGGTGTGGTGGGGGCGGTCGTTGAAGGAGGCGCGGGAGACGCGGCCGTACGCCGCATAAGGTCGCCGCCCTTGAATTCACCCGAACGGGAACCCGTCCCGCGCCATGAGAACGGCCCCGCCGGAGCATGCATCCCCGCATGAGTGTGGACAAGGCGTACTTCACCGTCGGGGCCACCGTGTCCACGTACGACCTCGACGCGGACGCGGCCGACCCGGCGCAGGAGTGGCAACTGGGCGCGGCCTGGGGCGGGTTGCCGCCCGGCTGGGAGGAGGGCGTCGACGCGGCGGTGGACCTGGGCCAGGCCCACCTCTATGTGTTCCGGGGCACGGAGTACGTCCGCATCCCGTTCGCCACCCAGACCGTCGACGACGGCTACCCGCTCACGATCCGCGACAACTGGACCGGCCTCTCCTTCGACACCGTCGACGCGGTCATGAACTGGGCCGACGGCAAGCTCTACTTCTTCAGCGGCCCCCAGTACGTCCGCTACGACATCGCCGCCGACCGCCAGGACCCCGGCTACCCCAGACTCATCGCCGACGGCTGGACCGGAGTCACCGCCGATTGGATCGGCGAGGGCATCGACGGCGCGCTCAACCCCGGCAACGGACGGGCGTACTTCTTCAAGGGCACCGAGTACACGGCCGTCGACTGGCACACCAAGAAACAGGAGGACGGCCACCCGCTCACCACCGCCGACCAGTGGCCCGGCCTCACCGGCCCCTACGACGCGATCTGGTCCAACGCGGCCACCTCACCGCCGAGTTCGAGCAAGGCGGCCCAATTCCTGCAGTCCTACGGCGAGTTCGCCACCGCCGGCGAGACGGCGACCGGTGTGCCCGCCCTGGTCACGCTCGGCCAGGCGGCCCTGGAATCCGGCTGGGGCACGGCCGCGCCCGGCAACAACTTCTTCGGCATCAAGGCGAAGGCGACCGACCCGCCGGAGACCCGCCAACTGCTCAGGACCCAGGAGGTGTTGGACCGCCCGGACGTGCAGTTCCCCGAGGTCGTCTCGGTGACGCAGCGCCCCGACGGCAAGTACCTGTACGTCGTCCGCGACTGGTTCCGCGTCTACGCGAGCCCCGAGGAGTCCTTCACGGCCCACGGCAACTACCTGCGGAACAACGCCCGTTACGCGCCCGCGTTCGACCACACCGACGACCCGTACGCCTTCGCCCGGGCGGTCGCGGACGCGGGCTACGCGACCGCCACGAACTACTACGACTCCCTCGCGTCCGTCATGCGGAACATCGAGGCGGCAGCCTGAACTGGAGCGGCCGGTGATTCACCGATCCGGGTGAATGACCGCAAGTCGCCGTATAGGTGTCATATGACCCGGGCAGGACGGGGACATGGGATACCAACTGGGGGATCTGGGGCGGACGTTCCGCGACCAGATGTACAACGTGCTCACCGGCGGCGACGGCAGCGTCCCGCCCGCCAAGTCCAGCTTCATCACCTGGTGCATGCCCGGACTGCCGTACCAGGAGGCGGACTTCGCGTTCGCCGCGCAGGGCATCGGCACCGGCGCCACGGCGGCGGAGGACAAGCTCCTGCTCCAGCAGGCGTACAACTTCTCCTCGCTGATCGACTTCATCCCGGACGTGACCTCGGCGTACTCGTCGGGCCGCCAGGACGGGGTGTGGCGCAACGCGAGCGGCGCCCGGCTGAGCGAGATCTACGGCCAGATCCTCAAGTTCTCCAAGGTGGTCGACGATCAGCTCACCGACGACCAGAAGGCCAAACTGGACCGGTTCCGCGGCCTGTTGAGGGTGACGCGCACGGTGAAGGACATCGTCACCGAGCAGGAGAAGCAGGTCACCGAGGACAGCCCCATGCTCAAGGCCTACAAGGCGTGCATGCAGGCGTACGTCACGGCCGCGCTGTCGTACAACAACAAGCGGATCGCCGCGCAGGCCGCCGTCGGCGAGTCCGGCAAGCAGGCGGTCGCGGACTGGGCGGCCAACGCGCAGCTGTACTCGATGCAGGTGGCCGCCGCGATGGACGACTGGACGTCGAGCGGGTACCGCAACGAGGTCGAGGAGATCAACGCCTACATCGACCAGACCACCGAGAAGTCGATGCTGCTGTGGAAGCGCAACCTGGAGCGCTTCTACGAGGAGGCGAACACCAACGCCCTTGGCCCGGGCCAGTCGTTCTACTACACGACGGTCGTCCCCGGTGACTTCGCCACCTCCAGCGGCTGGACCGCGTACTCGATGTACCACCAGATGGTGGACTCCCACAGCCACTACGAGACGACGTCCTGGTCGGCGGGCGGCGGTCTCAACTTCGGTCTGTGGAGCGCGAGTGCGGGCGTCAGCTCCAACTCCCAGGACTACAGCGAGAACTACCAGGTCGACGACTTCTCGATGTCCTTCGAGATGGCCCAGGTGCAGGTCGTACGGCCCTGGTTCTACCCGGAGTTCCTGGAGAACCGCGGCTGGGACCTGCGCAAGGGACAGGGCTGGAACTACGACGAGATGCCGTCCGACGGCGGCACCCCGCCCCAGGGCCGCTTCATCGGCTACCCGCTCCAGGCCCTGTTCATCAGGAACCTCACCATCCACTCCGCCTCGCTGGCCCAGGCCCTGCAGACCCACCAGAGCTCCGTGTCGGTCAACGCCAGTGTCGGCTGGGGCCCGTTCACCGTGCGGGGCAGCTACAGCCACTCCGAGTCGGACCAGCACTTCCACTCGGAGAACGACGGCGCCACCATCACCGTCCCCGGCATGCAGATCATCGGCTTCGTCAACCACCTGCTGGGCAAGACACCCGACCTGCTCGACGGCCTCGACCCCGACCAACTGGTATAGGGCGGCGGGCAATTGTGACCGACAACGCAACGGTGTGGTCGGCGTCCCCGGTGGACGCGGCCGCCATGTTCGGCCTGGGCGCGTACTTCCGGAACCTGCTCACCGACCCCGACCACCTCGTCGGCGTACCGGTGACACCGGTCGTCCACCAGGACAGCACGTTCCGCTTCGGCGGCGCCCTGGACACGGCCCGGGCCACGGTCTGGTCCGAGTTCTGCGAACTCGTCAACCGCATCCCCACCCAGCCCGTCTGGGCACCCCCGGCCACCACCCATCTGTGGAGCGTCTACGGCGAGGTACTCGGCGCCGACCTGGCCGGCTCCACCCTCACCCCGGAGGAACACCAGCGCTACGACAGGGCAGTCGACTACCTCTACGACACCGGCCCCGACGGAGTGTTCGTCCCCTCGCCCGCCCTGCGTGACTACCGCACGGCCCGCCAGGCCTGGCTCCAGGCCGACACGGACTACCACCAGGCGGAACAGGCGGCGGTCATGTCCGCCGACCCGGCCGCGCGCGACCACTGGACCCACGTCGACGAACCGCGGCTCCGCCAGGCCAGGGACGACGCCATGGACGCCTGGCAGACCGCCGGACACAAGGCCGAGGTGGAGGACGCCCTGCGCGAGACCTCCGAACTCGCCTCCAAGGCACCCTCCGGCATCTGGAAGCGGCACCGAGACACCTTCAACCCGAACCTCCCCGACCAGTACACGACCGCCCCCAACGGCACGCGTTTCGCGCCCACTTACTACTCACCGGACGGCGCCCTGGACGACCCCTGGTCGCGAGTCGTCCTCCCGGAGCAGATGTTCCGCACCCTGGCCGCCCAGGCGCCGGCGGAACTCAGGGCGGCCTTCGGAGACCGCGCCACCGACGACTCGGTCTTCTCGCTCGCCTTCGAGTACCGCGTCGTCTCCGTCGTCCGCCCCTGGCTGGACCCGCCGATGGAGCTGTTCGGCTCCCGCGCCTGGCGCCTCTCGGCGGGCGTCGCCCCGCTCAGCGACGGCGCCACCCCACCTCACGGCCGCTGCCCCTCCTACGTCGAATCGGTCGCCCTGGCCCGCAACATCGAGCTGATCCGCCAGGCCGTCGGCTACACCGAGACCCCCGGCGAGACCACCCTCCACGGCACCTGGACCCTGGACCTCGACAACGGCATCGCGGGCGGCGGCATGAACACCGCCGACCTCTGGTGGGAGTGGATGACGGAGACGACCGCCCAGTTGGTCCCCAGCTCCCACGGGGGCATCGTCAACCTCGGCCAGGTCGACTACGACGCCTTCGACGGCCACCGCCTGTCGGCCCTCACCTACGCCACCACCCCGATCACCGGCAACCCGGACGCGAGCAACCAACTGGTCTCCGGCGACGTCTTCGCCGTACGCACGACGGAGGGCCGCTTCGCCAAGGTGCTGGTCGTCCAGTACGGCTACGACCTCCAACTGCGCTGGGTGGCCTACCAGCAGGCGACCTCGGCGGTCCAGAGCACCGTCACCGCGCCGGAGGACGTGTTCCTCGCCGGCTTCGTGTGCAGACAGCTCCCCAAGAGCCCGGACCCGGACCCGGCCCTGACATGGTGAGCGCCGAACTCGCCCTCCACGGCCTGCTGTTGCTCGGCACGGACACCGTCTACGCCGTCCACATGCCCACGTTCACCGCGCCCCACGACTTCCAGGCCGTCCTGCGGGTGACCCTGGACACCGACACCTACCGCACGGCCCGCAAGCGCTACGGCACCTCGGCCCTGTTCACCGCCCGCCCGCGCACCCTCCTCCTCAAGGACCTGGAACCGGGCGCCACTTGCCCGGCAGACCTCTACTTCGGCCGCTTCGGAAGGGACGGTGAACCGCTGGGAGAAGTGAGCATCACGATCGACGAGACGGTGTACGCCGGCCACCCGACCGAACCGGCGGGGCTCCGCTACGTCCTCTTCGGCCGCGAACAGCTCTACCTGGCCCACGTCCTCACCCGCCCCCCGGACTTCGACCAGGTCCTGACCGCCCAACTCGCGGGCGAGTGGTGGGCGTTGGGCAGCGTGGAGGAGACGCCCGCGCGCACGGTGACGGTCCCCGGCCGCCCGGACGATCTGACCGGACGCCTGCGACCGGGCGAGCAACTCACTGCGGACGAAACACAGTTGCAGGTGCTGGCCGAGGTGTATCTGGAGACGGCCGACCTGACGGGCCGGCCGTAGTGACAGGCGGATCAGCCCCGTCGGGCCCGCTTCAGTTCGCGGTCGACGGCCCAGGCGTCGCCGACCGGGCCGAGGTGGGTGAGCTTGTCGGGGTTGATCACCGCGCGGATGGTCTGGATCTGCCCGTCGAGCACGTCGAGGGCGAGGGTGTGGAGCACCTTGCCGTCGCGGTCGCGGAAGAGCGCGCCGGGCTGGCCGTTGACCTCGTGCGGCTCGAACGACACGTCGATCCGGATCAGCCAGGGGAAGACCGTGCCGAGCACCCGGGCCACGTTCTCCGCGCCCATGACGGCCCTGGCCAGCTGCGGGGCCTTGCCGCCGCCGTCCCCGACGAACTGCACGTCGGCGGCGAGCAGTTCACGCAGTCCGCCCACGTCACCGTCCTTCAGCGCGTCGAAGAACCGGGTCGCCAGCTCCTGCCGCTCCTGCCGGTCGGCGGCGAACCGGGGCCGCTTGTCCGCCATGTGCCGCCGCGCCCGCACCAGCAGTTGCCGGCACGCCGACTCCGAACGCCCCACGGTCGTGGCGATCTCGTCGAAGCCGAAGGCGAACACCTCGCGCAGCACGAACACGGCCCGCTCCAGCGGGCTGAGCTGCTCCAGCAGCAGGAGCGCCGCCATCGACACCGAGTCGGCGAGCTCCACCGACCGCGCCGGGTCCTGGTACGGGTCGCTCAGCAGCGGCTCCGGGAACCAGGGCCCGACGTACTCCTCCCGCCGTACCCGCGCCGAGCGCAGGACGTCGATGGAGATCCGCGTGACCGTGGCCGACAGGAAGGACTTGGTCGAGGTGGGCCGGGTCCCCGAGCCGTCGTAGCGCAGCCAGGTCTCCTGCACCGCGTCCTCGGCCTCGCCCACACTGCCCAGGATCCGGTAGGCGATCGAGAACAGCAGCGGTCGCAGCTCCTCGAACTCCTGGGCCTTCCGGTCGGTTTCGCTCACGCGGGATCTCCTTGTCCTGGCCGGTGCGGGTGGGGTGCGGTTCAGCCGAGGATGCCGGGCTTGTAGTCGCCCGCGCACGGCTGTCGGGTGATGATGTTCAGCCGGTTCACCGAGTTCATGAAGGAGACCAGGATGACCAGTGAGGTGAGCTGCTCGTCGTCGTAGTGCTTGGCGGCGTGCGCCCACACTTCGTCGCTCACCCCGCCGGCCGCGTCCGCGACCCGGGTCCCCTCCTCCGCCAGTTCCAGCGCGGCCCGTTCGGCCTCGGTGAAGACCGTGGCCTCGCGCCACGCCGCGACCAGGTTCAGCCGCACCGAGGTCTCGCCGGCCTCGGCGGCCTCCTTGGTGTGCATGTCGATGCACACGGCGCAGCCGTTGATCTGGCTGACCCGCAGCGCCACCAACTCCTGCGTCAGAGCGGGCAGTTCGGAGTTCTTGAGCGACCTGCCGACCGCCATGAACTGCTTGGCGGCCTTGCCGGCGGTCGGGCTGGCGAAGAAGTTCAGTCGTGCGTCCATGATGCCCTCCGTGGGCCGTCGTCGTCAGTGGCTACACCCACGGGACGAGACGGCCCGTTCCCCTGTGACATGGACGCATGTGACCCGGGTCTCACCCCACGTTGACCGCGCTCCAGGCCGCGGCCACCGCGTTGTACTCCGAACTCCCCACCCCGTAGAGGTCCTTGGCCGCACTGAGCGTCGCCGTGCGGGCCCCGGCGTAGTTCGTCGAGGACGTCATGTAGACCGTCAGCGCCCGGTACCAGATGGCCCCCAGCTTGTCCCGGCCGATCCCGCCGACCGAAGAGCCGTTGCAGGTGGGGGAGTTGTAGTCGACCCCGTTGATCGTCTTCGCGCCGCTGCCCTCCGCGAGGAGATACGCGAAGTGGTTCGCGACCCCCGAGGAGTAGTGGACGTCCAGATTCCCGACCGTCGAACTCCAGCAGTCCGCGGAGTTCCCGTCCTTGGACGGCTTGTCCATGAACCGCAGCGCCGGCCGCCCGAACCCGGACCGCACGATCTTCTCGCCGATGAGGTAATCCCCTTGGTCGGACGCGTTGTTGGCGTACCACTCCACCAGCGTGCCCATGATGTCGGAGGTCGCCTCGTTGAGCCCGCCGGACTCGCCCGAGTAGGTCAGCGCCGCCGTCTTCGACGTCACGCCGTGCGTCATCTCGTGCCCGGCGACATCCAGCGCCACCAGCGGCCCGAGCTGCGTCCCGTCACCGTCGCCGTACGTCATGCAGAAGCAACTGTCGTCCCAGAACGCGTTGTTGTAGCTGTTGCCGTAGTGGACCCGGTTGTACGAGCCCTTCCCGTCGCCCGCGATGCCGTTCCGGCCGTGGACGCTCTTGTAGTAGTCCCAGGTCTCGTTCGTGCCGTACTGCGCGTCCACCGCCGCCGACGAACGGTCCGAAGCCGCCCCCGTGCCCCAGTGGTTGTCGGTGTCGGTGAACACCGTGGACGGCGCCCGGCTGATGCAGATGCCGAGGATGCACAGGTCGGTCTTGTTCGCCGCGTCACCGGTGTAGGTCCCGCCGCGCGAGGCGTCCTTGAGCTGGTACGTCGATCCCGACAGCGTCGTCTCCAGCGGCACCGTCCCGCTGTACAGCGACTTCCCGTCACCGGTCGCCGTCTCCACGCTGTCCCAGGCGTCGATCCGGGCGCCGGTGCGGGCGTCGGTCAGCACGGTTCGGGCGACCGGGTTGCCGAGCGAGTCCTTGGCGACGACATTGGTCCGCCAGGCGAGCTTCGGGGCGCCGTGGAGGGCGTCGACTATCAGCTGGGGTTTGGCGGTCACGCCCTTGAGCGCCTCGCCGAGATGCGCGGCCCGCAGCGCGTTGACGGCCAGGTCCGCCGCCTTCGGAGCGGCCACCTTCGGCGTGACGGTCGCCAGGGATATGGAGGCGCGGGTCGCACGGTCGGCGCTGCGATAGCTCCCGTTGGGAGCCAGGTGCACCACGAAATCACCGCCGAGCACCGGGAGTTGGCGGTACGTCCGGTCGTAGCGGACGTGCTGTGTGCCGTCCGGGTCGACGATCACGTCCCGGACCGACGTGCCCTCCGAGGCCGTCAGCCCCAGACTCGTGGCGTGGGCCAGCAGCGCGGACGCGGCGTTCGCGATCGCGGCGGACCGGGTCGGCCGGTCGACGGCCTGGGCGGTGGGGGAGAGGGTGGCGGCCAGCAGGGTCGCGGCGCCGGCCGCGATACCGGCCGTGGCGAGACGGGAACCATGAACGTGCCGTGTCCGACTCATCGGTCTCCTCAAGAACGCAAGTGGGGGGCGTGGGGGCCGCGTTGATGTTGAATGAGATTTAAAGGGTCATGACATGTCATGTCCATAGCGCGTGCAAAGACTTCCGGACTCCAGGAGGCCGAGTGACACCCCTCCCGTTCTTCGTCTACGGCACCCTCCGCCCCGGCGAGCCCAACCACGACCTCTTCCTGCGCGGCCGCACGGAGTCGGAGGAACCGGGACGCCTGCACGGCGCCGTCCTCTACGAGGGCCCCGGCTACCCGTACGCCGTCGAGGACCCCGGCTCGGTGGTCGTCGGCGAACTCGTCACCGCGCGCCCCGAGTCCTACCCCCGGCTCCTCCTCGCCCTCGACCGGCTCGAGGACTACGCCCCCGGCGACCCGCGCAACCTCTACGAGCGCGTCGAGCGCCCGGTGACCCGCGACGCCGACGGCACGGCGGTACGCGCCTGGGTGTATCTCGCGGCCCCCGCCGTCACCGCCGCCCTGCGCGCCCACGGCAAGCTGATCGAGGGCGGCGACTGGCGCCACCACCGCTGAAGGATTGTTGAACGATCCTCAGTTGCCGCCGGAGGCCAGCGCCCGAGCGACCCCCTTCTCCTTCGGCCCGAGGAACTGCGGATCGGGATGGACCGCCACGTCCAGCGCGGCCTTGCCCGCCGCGAACACCTCGCGGGTACCGCCGTAGTACCAGGTCGCGTTGTGCGCCTCGTCGACCCCGACGCCGTACGAGTCGACCCCCGCCGCCTCGCACAGCGCGACTGCCCGCCGGATGTGGAACTTCTGGCTGATGAGCACGGCCCTGTCGACGCCGAAGATCTTCTTGGCGCGGACACACGAGTCCCAGGTGTCGAAGCCGGCGTAATCGGTCACCACGCGCGCGCGGGGCACCCCGTGCTTCGCCAGGTAGACGCGCATCGCGTCCGGCTCGTCGTAGTCCTTGCGGCTGTTGTCACCGGTCACCAGGACGACCTTCACCCGGCCCTCCCGGTACAGCGTGGCCGCCGCGTCCAGCCGGTGCGCGAGATACGGCGACGGCTCGCCGTCCCACAGCCCGGCGCCGAAGACCACGGCCACATCGGTGCGCGGCGCGTCCTGAAGGGTCCGCAGCCGGTCCGCCGTCGCCACCCACAGCCAGGTCGCCGGAAGCAGCGCGAGGACACACCCGAGGGCGACCCCCTGCACGAGCTGCCGCCACCCGGCACGCGTGCGTGGCAGCCGCGGTCGGCGAAGTCTCGGGCGGCGCATCAGACGTATCAACGGGGGCCCCTCACCGTTCGGTTTCGACAGTCACAGACGCGCCGTAACCCGATCCGGTTCGCCGCCGGCAGTGTGACTGGCTTCACTGTGAACGCCGAACCCGCAGGTCACGTCGCCTCACACACCCCCCGAACCCCACCGTGAACCCCCGGAAAAGACCCGTCATTCCGGTGCAACGGCACGGCAACCTCCCACCGCCACCATCACTCCATGACGGCGTCGCATCATCCCCACGACGAGTCCACGACCCTCGACAGTACGGCGCATCTCATGAACCGGATCAGCAGTCAGCTCGCCAGCCAGCTCAGCGCCGTCTCCCTGAACGGCAGCCGCCGCCCCGCTCCGCCCGCGCTCGTCCTCGTGGCCCACGGCAGCCGCGACCCGCGCGCCCTGAGCACCGTACGAGCCCTCGTGGAACGCGTCCGCGAACTGCGCCCCGGCCTCCCCGTCCACCTGGGCCACATCGAACTCAACGAGCCCCGCCTGACGGACACCCTCACCGCACTCGGCCCCACCGACGCCGTCCTGGTCCCCCTCCTCCTGGCCCGTGGCTACCACGTCAAGCGAGACATCCCGGAGATGGCGGCGGAGGCACAGGCACGCGCGCGCGTGGCACCCCCTCTCGGCCCGCACCCCCTCCTCGTAGAGACCCTCTACGACCGCCTGGTGGAGGCGGGTTGGCGTACGAGGGGCGATGAGCAGTCCCGCCGCGGCAGCGCGGTGGTCCTGGCCGCAGCGGGCTCCCGCGACCCGGACTCCAAGCTCGACACCAACCACACGGCCCAACTCCTCGCCGACCGCCTGGGAGTCCCCGTGATCCCCGCGTACGCGTCGGCGGCGACGCCCACGGTCGCAGCGGCGATCCGCGCCCTCGCCGCGAGGGGCCGCCACAGGGTGGCTGTCGCTTCTTGTTTCACGGCCCCGGGCCGCTTCGCGACACAGTGCGCGGAGCAGGCTCCATGGATCGCATCAGCACCCCTGGGAGCCCACCCCGCGATGGCACGCTTGGTCCTCCACCGCTACGACCAGACGCTGGCAACTCCGGTGACGACAGCACAGGAACTGGCGTCGGCTTAGCCCCTGCGGGAGGCGAGTCTTTTA
>NZ_BARG01000015.1 GCF_000376565.1 Streptomyces hokutonensis
GCAAATGGACACAGCCCCGCGCCCCTAAAAACCAAAGACCTCGGCTAGCCGGCCTCTTGCCAGGCGTCGGAGTTCCTCCGCCACCACCACCCGTTCCTCCTCCGGATCGTTCGTCAGTCGTGACCGGATTCCTGCCAGTACGTGGTCCAGGACCTCGTCCGGGGCGATTCCGTCCGGGCAGATGACGAACACGTGGCCGAAGCGGGCCTCGTACGCCGCGTGGGCGGCGTCGAGAGCCATGTGGGCCGCCTCGTACGTGTCGTCCGGCAGGACCGGCAGTGATTCGCCCGCCAGCGCCTCCGCCAGGTCCCCCGCCGTGAGGTCGTACGCCGCCTCGTCGGACGCCGCGAGTAGCGCGTCGAGGTCGGGGTAGGGGCGGTGGGCGGTGAGGCGGTGGGACCAGCGGTGGCTGTGGAGGCAGGTGAGGAGGGTGTGGCGGGCGTCCTCGGGCGGGGCCGTGTTGAAGGTCGCCAGTGAATTCGGGGACGGCGAGGTGCGGGACTGCTCGGGCAGCGCCGGTATGGCCAGTCGGCCGGGAAGGTGGGGAAGGCGGTGCGAAGGCAGTGTGGATCCTCGCGTCACGGAAGGTGCGGCAGGGGATGCGGTGAAAGGTGCTGTGAGAGGTGCGTCACCACGTTATCGGGAGTGGTCATGACGTGTCCGTTGGATGCCCGAATTTCACCCGGACGGGAGAGTTTCGGAACGTGTGGTGGACACTCGCGGTCCGCCCGGGGCCGTAGGTTGGCGCCGTGAGCCAGCACAGGCGCCGCTCGTCGGCGAAGCAGGTGAAGTGGAAGCAGAAGCCGGGGCTGATCGCGGTCGCCGCGGCCACTGCCGTGGTGGCGGGCGGGGTCGGCCTCGGGCTGTGGGCGTCGTCCGGGGACGACGGGAGCCCGGTCGGCGCCGCGCTGAGCCCCTCCGACTCCACCTCCTCACGCGCCGCGAACTCGCGCACCCCCGCGTCCACTCCCACTCCGAGCCCCACCCGCGTCTATCCGCTGTCGCGGACGCCCCGCACGATTCCCGCCGTGCGCTCGCACACCCCCGCGCGCGGCCCCGGCTGGCGCCCCGCCAAGGGGGAACGGGTCGTCGTCGACGACGCCGACCTCGTCGACGAGGGGCGGCTGATCGCCGGTGAGCTGGGGCTGACGTACGCGGGCGAGGCGAGCGACGTGCGCGCCGGGGACGTACGACTGGCGCTGAACGACGACGAGGGCGCGAACCCGGAGTCGTACGCGATGACCGTGCGCGGCGGGCGGGTCACCATCAGCGGGCCCTCGGACGCGGGGGTGTTCTACGGCACCCGGACGCTCAAGCAGGAGGTGCACGGCGGCGGTTCGGCGCCGGAGGGTGTCGTCCACGACCAACCGGCCAAGCCTCGGCGCGGGTTCATGCTGGACATCGCGCGCAAGCCGTTCACCGCGTCCTGGATCGAGGACCGGGTACGGGAGTTGGGCGACCTGAAGTTCAACGAGCTGGGCCTGCACTTCTCCGACGACCAGGGCTTCAGGATCGAGTCCACGACCCATCCCGAGGTCGTGTCGAAGGACCACCTCACCAAGGCCCAGGTGAAGACGATCGTCGATCTCGCCGCCGCTCGCCACATCACCGTCGTACCCGAGATCGACTCGCCGGGGCACCTGGGCGCGGTGATCGCCGCGCACCCCGATCTCCAACTGCGCAACGTGTCCGGTGTCGCCAGGCGCGGCGCCATCGACATCTCGAAGGACGCGTCCGCCGCGATCGTCGACGAACTCCTCGACGAGTACGCGGGGTTGTTCCCCGGCGACCAGTGGCACCTAGGCGGCGACGAGTACCAGGCGCTGACCGTCGCCAACCCCCAGGCGTCCTTCCCGCAGTTGGCCGCCGCCGCGACGAAGGCCTACGGCTCCGGCGGCACCGTCGCCGACCTCACCACCGGCTGGCTCAACGACCGTGCCGACACGGTCCGGGGCCACGACCGGACGATGCGGGTGTGGAACGACGGCTTCTTCGCGGGGACGTCCGTACAGGCCGCCAAGGATCTCCAAGTGGCGTACTGGACGGGCAAGGAGATCGGCGCCCGGCAGCCCGTCGCCTATCTGAGCGCGGGGCGCAAGGTCCTCAACTACAACGACGAGTACCTGTATTACGTCCTCGGTGAGCCGCAGACCTTCGTCTATCCGACCGGGCGGCGGATCTACGAGCAGTGGAACCCGCGGGTGCTGCGCGGGACGCAGGCCGTCCCCGCGAAGTACGACGCCCAGATCCTCGGCGGCTCCTTCGCGGTCTGGTGCGACCTCGCCAACTCGCAGACCCAGGCCCAGGTCGCGGCCGGCATCCGGATGCCGTTGCGCGCCACCGTCCAGAAACTGTGGGACCCGGGGACACCGCCGCTGACCTGGACCCAGTTCAAGTCGCTTGCGGACAAGGTGGGTTGAGCGGGCGGGGCGGTCCTCGTCCCGTTGGCCGAAAATCTCTTCTTCCGTTTTCCCGGCCTGCCCGAGGTCGTCCCGTGTGACACTCCCGGGGTGGAGCACGCAGTCAGGGGAGACGCGGGCCCCAAAGGGGAGGGGCCCCGCCGAGGGAGGTTCGGATGAGTCTGCTGGAACTGATCGCTCGGGCCGACGAACGGTCGCTGGCCGTCAGTGGGCTGGCTTGTTTGGATCGGTGTGTGCCGCTGCTGGGCGGTGGTGACGAGGTGCTGCGGCCGTTGTGGGCCGGCCTCGCGGACGGCGCGGTGGGGGAGGAGTGGGGCGAGCGGCTGGAGAAGGCGCGCGGTGAACTGCCCGCGCTCTTCGAGGAACCCGGTGAGGACCTGGCCGCGCCGTTCGCCCGGCGGATGCTCGACACCGCCCCGGACAACCTGGCCGACCCCTCCGTACGCGAGTGGGCCGACATCTGCTCCATTGCCTCTCTGCGGATCCACCAGCTCCTCGACCCCGCCGACGACGGCTCCCCGGTCGACGCGCGCCGGGCCGGCCGTACGGACGGGGTCTCGCCGCTCGTCGCCGCCGAACTGCGCCGCCAGATCACCGTGCTCGAACTCCTCTCCGGCCCCGCCCCCGGCGGACTCCGCCAGGTCCTGGCCGTGTCGACGGAGGGCCGCCGGGTACTGCGCGCGGTGGTGTCGCGCCGGGCCCGCGGACGGGCGTGACCGGGGCCGGGAGTCTCGGTCTGTGAGCGTCGTGCGGTGAGGATGGGGCGGTCCTGCGCCGGTCCGGGGGAATGTCCGGATCGTGGTGCCGGAAGAGCGCCCGGCCGTGCTTCTCCTGGTGTGGTGACAGAGCGGATGAGAGAGCGGTCGCGCCCCAGGGCCGCCGCGCAGCCCGTGCGGTGGGCCGCGGACTCGGTGGCGATGATGCGCGAGGGTGCCCGGGTGCGCCTCGACTACTCGGCGCGGAGCCTGTGGCGCGTCGACCGGATGATCGAGGAGATACGGCGGGAGGGCGCGCCGTACGCCGCCGTGGAGAGCGAGTTGCGCGGATTCGGGGCGTACGCCGGCGAGGTGATCGCGCGGCAGACCGGTGCCGAGTGGTGGGCGACCGGCGGTGAGCACTGGCTGCGTACTCCGGACGGGCGCCTGTGGGACCCCGTCGACGAGGCGCGGCGGTGTTTCGGCGGGCACGGGTCGCTGCGGCTGCTGTGCCGGGACGCGGTGAACGGCGTACCGGGGTAGGGGAGTTCGGCGGTCGCTCCGGGGTGCCGAACTCTGCAAAATTGGCGTAATAAGAGACGCCTGCGTTCCCCAAGGGGGAGGTCCGGGAGGACGATGAGAGCAACTGCCGGACCGGGGAGGGCACATGGCCGAGAACCGTCGTTGGTGGGCGCTGGTCGTCATCGCGCTCGCGCAGTTGATGGTCGTCCTCGACATGACCATCGTCAACATCGCACTGCCGTCCGCCCAGACCGACCTGGGGATGTCGGACGGGAACCGGCAGTGGGTCATCACCGCCTACACCCTCGCCTTCGGCGGACTGCTGCTGCTCGGCGGCCGGATCGCGGACCTCGCCGGACGCAAGAACACCTTCATGATCGGCCTGATCGGCTTCGCCGCCGCGTCCGCGCTCGGCGGTGCCGCCGCCAACCAGGGCATGCTGTTCGGCGCCCGGGCCCTGCAAGGAGTCTTCGCCGCGCTCCTCGCCCCCTCCGCGCTGTCGCTGCTGACCACGACGTTCACCGACCCGAAGGACCGCGGCAAGGCCTTCGGCGTGTTCGGCGCGATCGTCGGCGCAGGCGCGGCAGTCGGTCTCCTCGCGGGCGGTTTCCTCACCCAGTACCTGGACTGGCGCTGGTGCCTCTACGTCAACGTGCCCATCGCGCTGGTCGCGTTCGCCGGCGCCTGGGTGCTGCTCAGCGACAGCTCCCGGCACCCGGAGGCCCACCTCGACATCCCGGGCGCGCTCCTCGGCTCGGGCGGCATGCTCACCCTCGTCTACGGCTTCTCCGAGGCGGAGTCGAGGAGTTGGGGTGACGGACTGGTCCTCGGTCTGCTCGCCGCCGGTGTCGTGCTGCTCCTCGCGTTCGGGTTCTGGCAGACCCGGGCACGGGTTCCGCTGCTGCCGATGACGGTGGTGAAGGACCGCCAGCGGATCGGGGCGTTCCTCACCATCCTGTTCGTCACCATCGGCATGTTCGGCGTGTTCCTCTTCCTCACCTACTACATGCAGCGCGTCCTCGGCTATTCGCCGGTCAAGACGGGCGTCGCCTATCTCCCCATCACCGTCGGCATGATCACCGGCTCCACGCAGATCGCCGCCCGGCTGGTGTACCGGGTCCCGCCGCGCACCCTGATGGTCCCGGGCCTGCTGATCGCGGCGGGCGCGCTCGCGCTGATCGCCCAGGTCGGGGTGGAGCCCGCGTACGCCACGTACATCCTGCCCGGCATGCTGATGCTCGGCCTCGGCATGGGTACGGCGATGATGACCTCGGTGTCCCTGGCCACCGGAGGCGTCGCCCCGCGCGACTCCGGCGCCGCCTCCGCCACCTTCAACACCGCCCAGCAGGTGGGCGGTTCGATCGGTACGGCCCTCCTCAACACGATCGCCGCCACGGTCACCACGCGCTACGCCACCGCCCACGCGGGCCCCGGCGTCGACAAGCGGCTCCTCGAGGCCAAGGCCGCGGTGCACGGCTTCAACGTCGCCACCTGGTGGGCGATGGGCTCCCTCCTGCTGGCCGCGCTCATCGCGGGTGTCCTGGTGAACACGGACCGGGTGTCCTCACCGGGCGCGGTGGCGGCGGAGACGCCCCAACAGCCGGTGGACACAACGCTTTAGGGCGACGGGATCGACGAGCCGTACCCCGCGGCGGGGACGCTGTGACACTTCTGTGAGGTCCGGCGCTGATGGCGATGGGGGGTGCGGGGGACCGCCGCGCCCGGTACGGATTCTTCGCGTACGGACGAGGACAGTCCTTGGGCCAGACAGGCGAGCCCCGCCGCGGGCACGCGCACGACGGGGAACTGGGTGCCGCTGTCGCGCGCGCCCAGGAGGGCGACGACGGCGCTTTCGCGGTCGCGTACCGGATCGTGCAGCCCGGGCTGCTCGGATATCTGCGCGGGCTCGTCGGCGACGAGGCCGAGGACGTGGCGGCCGACGCCTGGCTGGAGATCGCCCGCGATCTCGGCCGTTTCCGGGGAGACGGGGCGGGCTTCCGGGGCTGGACGGCGACCATCGCACGGCACCGGGCGCTGGACCATCTGCGCAGACAGCGGGTGCGGCCCCGGTCGGCGACCCTCGAACAGGACGTGTTCGAACTCCCCGGTCCGCACAGCACCCATGACCAGGCACTGGAGTCCCTCTCCACCGAACACGCCCTCGACCTGGTGCGCGGCCTGCCCCGCGACCAGGCGGAGGCGGTCCTGCTCCGCGTCGTCGTGGGCCTCGACGGGCCGGCCGCCGCCCGGGTCCTGGGCAAACGCCCCGGCGCGGTACGCACCGCGGCCTACCGTGGGCTGAAGCGGCTGGCCCGCGAACTCGCCGCGGAGGGTGTGACGGATGCCGGCACCAGGACGCTGGGGGAGTCGGACGACGGTTCGGCGACGGATGGACACGGACATGGCTGAGCAGCGGAACGGCGACGGCTTCCCGGCCCTGCTGGGCGCCGCGCTGCGCGATGTCGTCGTGGACGACGAGGCGGAGCGGCGGGCGGTCGCCGCGTTCCGCCTGGCCAGGGATTCCGGCGACCGAGCGACCAGCCCCCGGCGCGAGGACGACTGGCGCCCCGGATCCGCGTGAGCCCGGCCACCGTGGCCAGGGCCTGTCCGGCGGATCACGCCGCAGACGCGGGGCGTGCACGTGCTCGCCCGCTGCCCTGAAGGCGTGGGGCCCCAGCGGAGTTGTCCTCGGTTGCCGACGTCCCCCAGCCTTCGGCCGGGAGGTGCCCCCACCGCGTCGCCCGCGGCGGAGGAGCCGCTGATCTCAACGTCTCCTCCGCCGCGCAGCTGGACGTACCACGCCCCGCTCACCGGCGTCGATCAGTCGCCGCTGGTTTCCTGCGACTTGATCCGCCGGACAGGCCCTGGAACCGCTTCGTCAACTACCCTGCCCCGCTTGACGATCCGGCCCTCCTGCATGACCAGCACCACGTTCGCCGGATCCCCGAGCAGGCCGATGTCGGCGACGGGGTCGCCCTCGCACACCACTACGTCGGCGGTCTTGCCGACCTCGACCGTGCCCAACGACTCGTCCAGGCCGAGGAGTTGGGCGGAGGCCAGGGTTCCCGCGCGGATGGCGTCCAGTGGGGACAGCCCCAACTGCACCAGGTGGCCGAGCTCTTGGAGGTTCCGCCCGTGGGGAACCGCGCCCGCGTCCGTGCCGAGTGCCACCTTCACCCCGCGCCGTACCGCCTCGCTCAGCCGGGTCGTCGCCGCCTCCGCGAGCCGGGCCTTCTTCTCGTAGGCGGCGAGCGTGAAGCGGTCGCGCTCGACATGGAAGGTCGACAGCGTCGGGACCAGGAACGCGCCCTTCTCCAGCATCAGATCGATGCCTTCGTCGTCGATGAGGTAGCCGTGCTCGACGCTGGTCACCCCGCCGCGCAGGGCGTTCTTGATGCCCACCGTGCCCTGCGCGTGCGCGGCGACCGGCCGGCCGCGGTGCCGCTGGGTCTCGTCCACGACCGTCGCGATCTCCTCCACGGTCAGGCCCTCGTCCTCGGGCTGGTCGCTCGGGCTGTTGACGCCCCCGGTCGCGCAGACCTTGATGACGTCCGCGCCGTCGCGCAGCAACCGCCGTGTCGCCAGCCGCACTTGGCCGGGATCGTCGGCCAGCTCGCTGAACGGCTCGAGGAGGGCAGAGGGGTCGTAGCCGCTGGGCATGCTGAAGTCGGCGTGTCCGCCGGTGTGGCTCATCAGCCGCAGCGCGACATGCAGCCGGGGTCCCTCGATCAGGCCGAGCGCGACGGCGTCGCGGTACCCGGCGTCGATGCCACCGAGGTCGCGAGCTGTGGTGATTCCGGCGTGCAGGGTCTCGCGCATCCGGCGGGCCCGTTCGAAGACGGTGACCGTGGGCCGGTTGGTCAGCAGCCTGCCGGTGAAGTCGGCGTTGCTGTCCATGAGGAAGTGCAGATGGCAGTCGAAGAACCCCGGCAGCAGGGTGCGTCCGCCGCAGTCGACGACCGTGGCCCCGCCTGGCTCGGGCCTCGCGTGCTCCGGCCCGGCGTAGGTGAATCTGCCGTCCTCCACGACCACCGCCGCCGACTCGACGGGCGGGCCTCCGGTGCCGTCGACGAGACGGACTCCGGTGAACACGACGGGGGCCGACGAGCGACGTTCACTGTTGGCAGGCATGACCCACGTGTATCCCGCACCGACCGCACCCGGCACGCGCGGTGGTCCGGTGGCCGGGACACCGGGCCTGGGCCGTGTCCGCGAAGTCCCTCCCCGGCGGGGGTACCCCCGGCCCCGCGACGCCCGGCACGCTTCCCCACTGCCTTGAGGGATCCGGGCGGACGGCGGGACTCTGCGGACACGACCTGACACGGAAGCCCGTGCCGTCCGGGGGCGGGCCCACCCCCGGACGGCACGGGCGTAACACTCAGCGCGGTTGGGCGAGTTGCGCGGCGAGGAGGTGGGAGTCGAGGAGGGCGGTGTCGCTGGTGCGGGCGGCTTTCGCGTAGCCGGCGAGCATGCGTTTGGTGAGGACGAGCGCCTGGGGGGAGCGCCGGGCGAGGGGTCTGGTCCAGGCTGTGACGGCGTCGTCCAGCTGGTCGAGGGGGGCGACCTTGTGCAGGAGCCCGAGGTGGTGGGCGGTGGGGGCGTCGAACTCGTCGCAGGTGAGCATGAGTTCGCGGATCCGGGCGGCGCCGGCCTCCGTGATCAGACGTCCCATGGCTCCGCCCCACGCGGGGGCGAGTCCGAGGCCGATCTCCGGCATGCGGAAGCGGCAGGTGTCCGCCCCCGCGCGCAGATCGCAGTGGGCGGCGAGCGCGAGACCCGCTCCGATGACCCGGCCGTGGAGCCGGGCGATGGTGACGGCGTGGGTGTTCTCCAGCGCCTGGCACAGCCGGTGGGCCTTGTCCGCGAGGCGCCGCAGCGTGGTCCCGGTCGGATCGCCGGCCAGGGCGTCCTGGTACTCCCGGCGGTCCGCTCCCAGGCAGAAGTCCTCGCCGAGGGAGGAGAGCACCAGGATCTGGACGTCGGGCTGTTCGTGGAGGCCGTCGAGTACGGCGATGAGCGCGTCCAGGACGGCGGAGCTCAGGACGTCGTCGTCCTGAGCGGAGGGGTTGAGCCGTGCGTGGAGGACGGAACCGGTCCGGGTGAGGCTCACGGGGCCGGCGGGAGGTGCGGTCTCCGCGTCGTCCACGGGCTCCGACGCGGGGGCGTGCACAGCGGTACCGGAGGTTATTGGCGGGTTCATGTCAGTGAAACGTCCAGGTTCAGAAGTCGCCTGAACGCCACCCGGGGTGCCTGCACGGGGCGGCGGACCAGGGTGAGTCTCGGCAGACGGGCGATCATACGGCTGAGCAGGGTCTGTGCCTCCAGCCGGGCCAGTGGTGCGCCCAGGCAGTAGTGGATGCCTCCACTGAAGGCCAGATGGGTCGCCTTGCGCCGGGGCGCGAAGGAGCCGGGGTCGGTGAACCGGGCGGGGTCGCGATGGGCGGCGCCCACCATGAGGTGGGCCATCTCCCCGGCCTTGACCTCGGTGCCCTCCAGGAGACAGTCCTCGGCGGCGACCCGGCTGATGACGTGGGTGGGAGGGTCGTAGCGCAGGGTCTCCTCCACGAACCCGGGGACCAGGTCCGGGTGTTCGGCGAGCAGACTCCAGCGGTCGGGGTCCTCGACCAGCAGGAGCGTCGTCGTCGACAGCAGTGTCGAGGTCGTCTCCAGGGCGGCCAGCAGGACGAACAGGGCGAGGAAGTAGACGGCTTCGTCGGCCTTGTCCCGGTCCGGTTCGAGCTCGTCCCAGGTGCTGATCCACCGGGAGACGGGGTCGTCCCCGGGGTGTGCGCGGCGGTCGCGGATCAACTCCAGGAAGTAGGCGCGCAGTTCCACCATGGCGGCGTCGGAACGGGCCAACTGGCTGGCGTTCGGGAGCAGTTCCTGGGTGAAGACCAGGTCGTGGGTGAGTTCACGCAGCCGGGGCCAGTCCGCGCTGGGGAGCCCGAGCCAGTCGCCGATGGTGGCGACCGGGAGTTCCTCGCTGACCAGTGCCGAGAAGTCGGCCTCTCCCGCGTGCAGGCGCTCGTGCAGAGTGTCGAGCAGCCGGTCGACGACCTGGCTCACCCGGCGGCCGATCTGTTCGATGGTGGTGCGGTCGAAGGAGCCCGCCGACCGGCGCACCCGCGTGTGCTCCGGAGGGTTGAGCGCGGGCATCGTCCGGCTGATCTCCCGTGCGGAGGGGGCGCTCCAGCGAGTGCGCGCCCCCTGTTGTTCCCGCCAGGTGGTGTCCGGTTCGATCCACACGCCGTTGCGCAGTACCTGGTCGCAGGTGCCGTAGCCGGTCACGAGGTGACCGCCCCAGGGCGCGGGGCTGACGGTGCCGCGCGCCCTGAGTTCTGCGTAGATGGGGAAGGGATCGGCCTGTCCCTCAGCCGTGCGAAGACGGGAGAACAGGGAGATGGTGGCCCGACGGTCCGTGGACTGAGTCGTGACGCTTCCCACGATGGTGGCTCCTTTCTGCCAGCCGCCATCCGTACCCGTGGGGTGTTTGAATCATCCAATAACACAGTGTTTTCGTAGGGTTACTTACGTCACTCGCCATTCACCCAGGCGCGGAAGCGGCTGAACATCCCGCCCTTGGGCTTGGGAGCGGCGTGCGACGGCCGGCTGAACCCGGCCTGCTGCGGCATGGCGGCGGGCGACGGCGCGACCTGGGCGGGAGCCGGCCGCGCCGGGCGGGGCTTGGCCGCGGACGGCACCGTACGGGGGGTGTAGCGGATCGGCACGGTCACCAGCTGGCGGCTCCACGGCGCCGGCACCCAGGCGAGCTCCTTGAAGGGGACCCGCATCTCGACGTCGGGCAGCCGGTTGAGCAGCGACTCGACGGCCGTGGCCGCGATCATGAACGCCGGGTCCTTGGCCGGGCACGCGTGCGGCCCCGCGCCGAAGGCCAGATGGGCCTTGGAGCTGAGCTGTTCGCGGTGCGCGGTCAGCTTGGGGTCGTTGTTGGCGGCGGCGAAGGAGATCAGGACCGGGTCGCCCGCGTGCAGCGTCCGCTCGCCCAACTCGACGTCCTGGGTGGGGTAGTGGGCCGCGTAGTTGGCGATCGGCGCGTAGTTCCACAGCGTCTTGACGACCGCGTCCTCGACCGGCAGACCGCTCGGCCAGTCGTCGCTGAGGTACAGCGCGGCACTGGTGCCGATCGAGGCCGTCAGCGGCGCGGTCCCGCCGGAGAGCAGGGTCACCAGCTGGTGCAGCACCTCCTCGTCGGTCAGCCGGGAGGAGTGCACCATCAGCCGGGTGGTGAGGTCCTCGCCGGGCTGCCGGCGCTTCAGCGCGATCAGCTCGGCGAGCGCGCCGCCCAGGGTCTCGTCGGCACCCGGGGTGCCCTGGAAGATCCCGGTGATCCCGGCGATCACCCGGTCGCCGAGCTCGGGCGGGCAGCCGAACAGCTCACCGAAGACCAGCAGCGGCAGCGGCTGCGCGTAGGCGGACATCAACTCCGCCTGGCCCAGGGCCTCGGAGCTGAACTGGCTGATCAGGTAGTCGGCCGACTGCTGCGTCAGCCGGACGATCCGGCTCTGGTCGACGGTCGCGAGACTGTCCGTGACGGCCTGCCGCAGCCGGGCGTGCGCCGCGCCGTCGCTGAACAGGGCGTTGGGCCGGTAGCCCATCATCGGCAGCGCCGGGCTGTCCGCCGGTATCGCCCCGTCGTTCAGGGCGTTCCAGCGGCGCGAGTCCCGCACGAACAGGGTCGGGTTCTGCAGGATGTAGAGACTGGCGTCGTAACTGGTCACCAGCTCGACCTCGACGTCCGGCGCGATGTCGACCGGGGCGCTCGGCCCCAGCGTGCGCAGCTGGGCGTACATGTTCTCGGGGTCGGAGCCGAAGTCGGCCCCGTACAGCGGGACGTTGCCGTGCGCGGGGCAGCCGGCCGGTGCCCCGGACGGCTCGAAGGGCTGTTGCATGCTGGCTCCTAGCCGAGTGAGGACAAGAGGTGCTTCACGAGCGTGATGAGTGCCTGCATCGAGGAGTCCTGGTCACGCACGTCGCAGTGGATGACCGGGGTGTCCTCGGAGATGTTGAGCGCCTCGCACACCTCGTCGAGCGGGAACTGGTGCTTCCCCTCGAAGGTGTTGACGCCGATGACATAGGGCAGACCGAACGCCTCGACCAGGTCGAGGACGGGGAACGTCTCCTCCAGCCGCTCGGGGTCCGCCAGGACCAGCGCCCCCAGCGCGCCCCGGGACAGCCCCTCCCACATCTGCTTGAACCGCTCCTGCCCGGGGGTTCCGAAGATGTAGAGGACCAGGTCCTCGTCGAGGGTGAGCCGCCCGAAGTCCATCGCCACGGTCGTGGTCGTCTTGTCCGGGGTCTCGGAGAGATCGTCGATCCCCTCGCTGGCCTCGGTGATCTCCTCCTCGGTCTGCAGCGGTTCTATCTCGGAGACACTTCCGATGTACGTGGTCTTCCCGACCGCGAAGTGGCCCACGACCAGGATCTTCACGGAGCGGGAGACGTCGGGATCCAGATACACGGGACTACGCTCCGGTTCGAATTCGCATCAGGCCGTCGAGCACGGCGGTCAGCAGGACGGGATCATGGCGTTCGGCATGGGGCACCGGATTGCGCACATGGATCAGGCCGTCCTCGGCCATCTGCGCCAGCAGAATGCGGACGATGCCCAGCGGCAGCCGGGTGTGGGCCGCGACCTCGGCCACCGAGAGGAAGCCGTCCGCGATCAGATCCAGGACCGTACGGGCTTCCGGGGCGAGCGTCCGCGCCGCCGCCACGGCACCGTCCTGGGCCGTGATGATCGTGGTGTGCTCGTACTCGCTCTCCCGTGGCAGCGCGCGACCCTGCGCGATGACGAAGAGTGGGACTAATGGAGCCGTCAGCTCCAGCTCGCTGTCCAGTTCGTCACTCATCGCCGGTCCTTCCTCCCCGGGCCGCCGACCCGGCGGTCAGCGCCGGCATCGTGTCGCCCAGCCGTACGGTGAACTCCTCGATGTCACAGCCGTGTTCGGCCGCCGCCGCGAGGAAGGCGCCCTCGCCGGCCGCGATCAGGAACACCCAGCCGTGCTCGAACTCGATGACCGTCTGCATCCACTCGTCGTCCTGCTGCCCGCCCGCGAACGGCGCGGTCGCCCGGCTGTAGGCGTGGATGCCGGTCATGGCCGCCGAGATGGTGTCCGCGAGATTCCTGCCGATCCCCGAACTCGCCCCGCGCGGCAGCCCGTCCGCGCCCAGCAGCAGCGCGTGCAGCGCGCCCGGCACCGACGCCACCGCCTTGTCCAGCTCCGCGAGCAGGAAGACCCCGCCGCCCCCGCCGTCCGGCTGTGCCCCGGCGCCGTCCCCGGGGTGGGCCACCTCGCTTCCGGCCACCCGCGCCGGAACCGTCAGGTTGTTGCCCAGCCGGGAGACCAGCCGGTTCATCCGGAACGAGAGCTGCTCCATGTCGACGTCGGGCTCCGCGGCGGCGGCCAGGTAGGCGCCCTGCCCGGCCCCGATCAGGAACACCCAGCCGTGCTGGAACTCGATGACCGTCTGGATCCAGTTCCGGCTCGGGGCCAGTCCGGCGAAGTGGGCGGTGGCCCGGCTGAGCGACTGCATCCCCGCCATGGCCGCGGAGATGGTCCGCACGTCCTGGCCGGACAGGTCGTCCGTGGACCCGCGCGGGACGCCGTCCGCGGACAGCACCACGGCGTGCCGTGCTCTGGGCACGTTGTCCACGATGTCCTGGACCATCCAGGACAGGTCTGCTGTACTCATGCGTTTTCGGACCCTCCGGGCGTCGGAATGTCGAAGGAGGCCGTGTCGCGCGCGGACTGCGTGCCGCGCTGCAGGGCCGCCAGGCTGCCGGTGCCGCGCCGGGCACTGCGCCGGGGCGCCTGCTCCCCGCCGGTGGTGACACCGGTGGGCGAGATACGGGAACCACGCTTCGGCAGACCGCCCGCCGTACGCGCCGACCGTCCGGTCTCCATCGGCCGGATGGTGCTCACGGGCGCCTCGGTGGCCGGCGGCAGGGTCTCCTCCATGGTCCACAGCTCCTCGGGCAGGAGTACGACGGCCCGTACGCCGCCGTACCGGGAGACACCGGTGACATCCACCGTGAAGCCGTGCTGACGGGCGATCAGACCGATGACGGGGAAACCGAACTTCGGCTGCGTGCCCAGCTGGGACAGCCGGGGCAGACCCTCGCCGGACAGCAGCGCGCTCGCCCGCTGCCGGTCCTCGTCGCCCATGCCGACGCCCGCGTCGTCGATGACGATGCACAGGTTCTTCTGCGCCTGGCGGAAGGTGACCTCGATCGGGGCGTCCGCCTGGGAGAAGCTGGCCGCGTTGTCGAGGAGTTCGGCCACGGCCAGGGCGACCGGCGCGACGGCCGAGGCCTTCAGCGCGATACCGCTGGGCTGCATGATCTCGACCCGCTGGAAGTTGCGGATCTGGCTCTGCGCGCTGCGGACGACGTCGTAGACGCTGGCGGGCTGGTTGCGGCGGCCCAGCGGCGCGCCGCACATCACGGCGATGCCCTGCGCCTTCCGGGCCATCTGGGCGTTGGCGTGGGTGATGTCCATCAGGTCGGAGAGGACCGCGTGGCCGCCGTACTCGCGCTGGACCCCGTCCAGCAGCGTGGTCTGCTCGGCCGCGAGGCTCTGCAGGAAGCGGGCGGCGCCCTTGAGGACCGACTTGGTGTTCTCCTCGGCGGCCTGCTCCGCCTCCCGGATGACACCGTCCTGCTCGTCCCGCAGCGTGGTCAAGGCGGCCTGGGCGCGGTCGAGTTCACCCTGCGCGTAGCGCAGCCGCGCCTCCAGCGCGGCCTCGGACTCCCTCTTCCTCCTCCCCAGGGCTCTGCTGCGGAGCACGAGCGCCACGACTGCGGCTACGGCTGTCACCGCTATCGCAACCAGGCACCAAAGAAGCACGTCTTGAGTCATGGAAACCTTTCCCGGCGCGTGGCACGCAGGCGTCATCGGGGGTACGCCTTGCAAGGATCCGCAACCCGTCCAGGGGACTGCATGACTGATCTACGCGGAGAGATGACCGCGTTCGGGCTCGAGGCCCGAACAAAAGTGGATCAAGGTCGCAGACGGCGGAATGCTATCACCGTCAACCGTGCGTACCGGAGGCCACTCCATCGGGTTTCACGGAGTTAACACGCCTGCTGCGTAAGGGGTGTTGACCGTACCGGGGGACCGGGGTCCCCGGCGCCGCAGGCTGGGCCTTCAGGAGCCCCCGCCGCTGCCGGATTCCACCGGGTCGTCGTTCTCCCGAGACCTCGCCGGACGGCGACCGGATCGTTATCGGGTGCCGCTTCGAGACCGCCTCCGCCGCATCGGCGAGGAGCGCTCGTTCGGGTTCGTGGTAGAAGCCGGCAGAGATGCCGGGAAGTGTGCGTCGCCGCGTCGCAGCGGCCGCCGTCGCGGCAACGGCCGGGGCCGCCACCCCCCACAGGAGAGGCCCCGGCCGTCGCGCGGCACGGGCCGCGCGGCGGCCCGTACTCTCTACAGCGTCAGGAGTGCGTTTTCTGTCACACCGCGCGCCCGAAGCCGGTAGTTGCGGGTTGTACGGACATGGACGAGGAGCAGTTTCAGGTCGTAACGTGCCTTTCGCGCCGGAGTGCGGCCGCGACCGACAAATTCGAGGGACCACGTGCTGGGGGACGACGCGGAGCTGACCGCCGCGGTGCTTGCGGCACAGGACGGGGACGAGACCGCGTTCCGGACTGTGTACCGCACGGTGCACCCACGGCTGCTCGGATACGTACGGACGCTGGTCGGCGAACCCGACGCCGAGGACGTCGCGTCCGAGGCCTGGCTGCAGATCGCCCGTGATCTGGATCGTTTCAGCGGGGACGCGGACCGGTTCCGGGGGTGGGCGGCCCGGATCGCCCGCAACCGCGCCCTCGACCACATACGGATGCGCGGCCGCCGCCCCGCGATAGGCGGCGACGAGACCGAGCTGACCGGCCGCGCCGCCGAGTCCGACACGGCCGGCGAGGCCATCGAGGCGCTGGCCACCGACCGCACCCTCTCCCTCATCGCCCAACTCCCGCAGGACCAGGCCGAGGCCGTCGTCCTGCGGGTGGTGATGGGCCTCGACGCCAAGACCGCCGCGGAGACCCTCGGCAAGCGGCCCGGCGCCGTCCGCACGGCCGCGCACCGCGGTCTGAAACGGCTCGCGGAACTGCTCGGCGGCGACCCGGAATCGGCCGCGGCCCTCGGCGCCCTGCCACCCCAGCGAGACCCGCGCGACCGCGCGGTGACGTCCGCCACTGTGACGCATACGCGCGCGCGGACGCAGAAGGACATGTGATGGCCGACGAGCGCTCTGCTGTGCCGGGGGACACCCCCCGGACCCCCGGCCGATGGCTGGACCGCGAAACCGCTGAACTCCTGCTGCGCGGCGAGTCCCTCGAAGCCGTCGACCCGGCCGCCCGCGACCAGGCCGAACGGCTCGCGAGGACCCTTGGCGCGCTCGCCGTGGAACCCACCTCGGGCAAGACCGAACTCCCGGGCGAGGAAGCCGCGTTGGCCGCCTTCCGGGCCGCCCGCACCGGCAACGATGTCGAACGCGCAGCCCTCGGCCGGCCTGCCCGCGCGCACTCCTCCGACGCCGGGCTCGTCCGGCTCGGGCGGCCCGTGGAGACCGTACGGGGACCGCGTCTGGGCGGAGCCGCGCGGTTCGGGCTGACCGCGGCGCTCGCCGTCGGACTGGCCGGCGGGGCCGCGGCGGCGGTCGGTACGGGAGTCCTGCCGTCGCCGTTCGACGACCCGACGCCCGCCGCCTCCATCTCCGCCGCCGCGACCCCGGACCGCCCGCTGATCTCGCCCTCGCCCAGCGGCACCCCCGGCTCGGGCACGCCCTCGGCGGGCGGCGGTACGGCCGGCTCCGGCGACTCCTCCGGCGAGGCGGTCGGCGGCGGCACGGACCGCACCCCCGCCGCCGGTTCCGGCGAGGACGAGTCCGCCCGCTCCGGCAGTTGGTGGAGCGCCGTCGCCCAGTCCTGCCGTGCCGTGCGCGACGGCAAGTCCCTGGAGGCCGGCCGCAAGCGCACCCTGGAGGGCGCGGCGGGCGGCACCTCCCATGTGTGGACGTACTGCAAGGGCCTGCTCAAGAAGACCGGCGGCGGCTCGGACGACCAGGGCGGCGACGGCAAGAGCGGTGGCTCCCAGGGCGGCGACCAGAGCGGTCCCGGCGGCGGCCAGGGCGACCAGAGCGGCGGCCAGGGCGGTGACGACACGGGCAACAGCAGCATGGCCCCGCTCGCACCGGGCGGCGGCAGCACAGGCAGTGGCAGTGGCAGCGGCGGGAGTGTGGGCGGTCACAAGGGCAACGGCGTGGTCGCCACCCCGCTCCCCTCCGCCTTCGCCCCGCTCGGCCGGCAGACGCCGTCCACCCCGGCCGCCTCGCACACCACCGGCAGCTCGCGGACACCGGCGCCGGCCCCGACGTACAGCACCCTCTGACCTGCGACTTCATGACGCGCGGAACTTTTTTCGCGCGGGGTGTGACGTTTTCGGGCCCGGTGGCGCAGTACTGAGTGAGCCGACTGGTCATCGGCCGTCGCACAGAGCCGGGGGTTCCCCCCGTACCTACGGCTCGTGCACTCGGCGCGGGCGGGACACGTTCCCCCGGTCCCGCCCGCGCCCCGCACATCTCCCCTCGCGTCTCACCGGTGGACGACGACCTTGTCGCCGGTCCGCACCTGCGCGAACAGACTCGCGATCGCCGCCTCGTCCCGTACGTTGACGCAGCCGTGCGAGCCGCCCGCGTAACCCCGGGCCGAGAAGTCGTAGGAGTAGTGCACCGCCTGGCCGCCGCTGAAGAACATGGCATACGGCATCGGGGAGTTGTAGAGCGTGGACACCCAGTTCCGCGCCTTCCAGTAGACGTGGAACACACCGTCCCGGGTCGGCGTGTACTGCGCGCCGAAGCGCACCGACATCGTCGACACCGTCCGCCCGTCGATCATCCAGCGCAGGGTGCGGGTGGTCTTGTCGATGCACAGCACCCGGCCGGTCAGACAGCGCGGGTCGGGTGCGCCGGCCGGCTGGCCGCCCATCAGATACAGGTCCCACTTCCCCGGCTCGTGCGTCATCCTCACCAGCCGCTGCCACGTCACCTTGTCGGTCTCGCCGGTCTTCGGCAGCCCGCGCTTGCCCTGGAAACCGGCGACGGCCTGCTCGGTGAGGTCGTCGTAGGTCCCGGTCGGCCCGTCGAAGAGCCAGTCGACCTGCCGTAGCCGCGCCTGCAGCTCGCGCACTCCGGAGCCGCTGTCGCCGCGCGACCACAGGACGTTCGCGGCGGGGGTGGGACTGGATGTGCTCGGCGTGGCCGAGGGACTGGCCTTGGCTCCCGGCAGTTCGATGCGCACCGGCAGATGGTGCTTGCCGTCCGAGTCCGTGCCCTGCACCGTGCAGCCGCACACGGCCAGCAGCGCCGACAGGGCCGCCGTGGCGACGATCGCTCTCCCCATACCCGTACTACGCATCCCGGACCCCCGCCGTCTCACCGGTGTCACCCGGACACGTACCCCCGGATGACGGGCCGCGAACGGCGCGGCATCGTGGTGTCCGGAGGTGCACACCATGGTGCGCGAATCGGAGTCGGGCCTGCCCGTCGAACCCGTCTACGGCCCCGGGGCGCTCGCCGGCTGGGATCCGGCCGAGCGGCTGGGCGAGCCGGGGGAGTACCCCTTCACGCGGGGCGTGTACCCGTCCATGTACACCGGGCGGCCCTGGACCATGCGCCAGTACGCCGGTTTCGGCACGGCCGCCGAGTCCAACGCCCGCTACCGCCAGCTGATCGCCCACGGCACCACAGGCCTGTCCGTCGCCTTCGACCTGCCCACCCAGATGGGCCACGACTCCGACGCCCCCCTCGCACACGGCGAGGTCGGCAAGGTCGGTGTCGCGATCGACTCGGTGGACGACATGCGGGTGCTGTTCGACGGCATCCCGCTGGACAAGGTGTCGACGTCGATGACGATCAACGCCCCCGCGGCCCTCCTCCTCCTGATGTACCAGCTGGTCGGCGAGGAACAGGGCGTGGCGGCGGGGCAGTTGACGGGCACGATCCAGAACGACGTGCTGAAGGAGTACATCGCGCGGGGGACGTACATCTTCCCGCCGAAGCCGTCCCTGCGCCTGACCGCCGACATCTTCCGCTACTGCGGCGCCGAGATCCCCAAGTGGAACACCATCTCCATCTCCGGCTACCACATGGCCGAGGCCGGCGCCTCGCCCGCACAGGAGATCGCCTTCACCCTCGCCGACGGCATCGAGTACGTCCGCACCGCGCTCGCGGCCGGCATGGACGTCGACGACTTCGCGCCCAGGCTGTCGTTCTTCTTCGTGGCCCGTACGACACTCCTCGAAGAGATCGCCAAGTTCCGTGCGGCGCGCAGGATCTGGGCCCGGGTGATGCGGGAGGAGTTCGGCGCGCGCAACCCGAAATCCCTGATGCTGCGCTTCCACACCCAGACCGCGGGCGTCCAACTCACCGCCCAGCAGCCGGAGGTGAACCTCGTCCGCGTCGCCGTCCAGGGCCTGGCCGCCGTCCTCGGCGGCACGCAGTCCCTGCACACCAACTCCTTCGACGAGGCGATCGCGCTCCCGACCGACAAGAGCGCCCGCCTCGCCCTGCGCACCCAGCAGGTGTTGGCGTACGAGACGGACGTGACCGCGACGGTCGACCCCTTCGCGGGTTCGTACGCCGTGGAGAGCATGACCGACGACGTCGAGCGGGCGGCGGTCGAACTGATGCAGCGGGTCGAGGAGTTGGGCGGCGCGGTCGGCGCCATCGAACACGGCTTGCAGAAGGGCGAGATCGAACGCAGCGCCTACCGCGTCGCCCAGCAGACCGACTCCGGCGAACGCGTCGTCGTCGGCGTCAACCGCTTCACCCTGGAGACCGAGGAACCGTACGAACCCCTCCGCGTCGACCCGGCCATCGAGGCCCAGCAGGCCGACCGCCTCACGCGGCTCCGCGCCGACCGCGACCAGAAGGCCGTGGACTCGGCACTGGCCGCGCTGCGGGAGGCGGCGGAGGGTGCGGACAACGTGCTGTACCCGATGAAGGAGGCGCTACGGGCGCGGGGGACGGTGGGGGAGGTGTGCGGGGCGCTGCGGGAGGTCTGGGGGACTTACGTACCGAACGACACCTTCTGAGCCGCCCGGCCCCGTGCGACACTCGTGCTCATGTTCGGTGTCATAGACCTCCCCACCTACCTCGCCGGCCTGGTCCTGATCGTGCTGCTGCCCGGCCCCAACTCGCTGTACGTCGTCTCGGTCGCCGCCCGGCGCGGGACCCGGGCCGGGTACACGGCCGCTGCCGGTGTGTGGTGCGGGGACACCGTGCTGATGACGCTGTCCGCGGCCGGGGTCGCCTCGTTGCTGCAGGCCAATGCCGTGCTGTTCGGGATCGTGAAGTACGCGGGGGCCGGGTATCTGACCTGGCTCGCGTTCGGGATGCTGCGGGCCGCGTGGGCGATGTGGCGGACCCGGAAGGAGCGGGCGGCCATGGAGGCGGCTCCCGCCGCGGAGGCCGTCGACGAGCGGCCGTACCGGCGTGCCTTTGTCGTCAGTCTCTTCAACCCGAAGGCGATTCTGTTCTTCGTCGCCTTCTTCGTGCAGTTCGTCGACCCGGGGTACGCCTATCCCGCCCTGTCGTTCGTCGTGCTCGGTGCCTTCGCGCAGCTGGCGAGCTTCCTCTATCTCAGTGCGCTGATCTTCGGCGGGACCCGGCTGGCGGCGGCCTTCCGGCGGCGCAGGCGGCTCGCGGCGGGGGCGACCTCGGCGGCGGGCGCGCTGTTCCTGGGGTTCGCGGTGAAGCTGTCGCTCGCCAGTTCCGTCTAGCCGACGCGGATGCCGAGACGCTCCGTGTACTCCGCGAGGCCGTCCTCCGTGCTGCCCGCCCAGCCGACGTAGCCGTCGGGGCGGATCAGGAACAGGCCCGTGCCGTACGTCTCGACTGCGGGGCCCTCCAGGACGCGCACCGCATCGCCGACGGCCGCCGGGGGCTTCGTGTCCAGGGCCAGCAGGGTCCAGTGCGGGCCGCGGAAGGTGTCGAAGAGGCGGACGCCGTCGATCGTGCGGTCCGGGGCGCGGTCGCCCGCCCGCAGGGCGTCCTCGGGCAGGTCCGTGCGGGTGTCCACGGCGAGTGAACGGCCACGGTAGCCGAGGGCGAGCTGCTGGGTCGCCTTGCCGCGTTCCAACTCCCCGCGGTGGACCTGGGTGGAGATGCCGAGCATGTCGGCGGCGTTGGGCAGCCGTTCCTCCTCGTAGGTGTCGAGCAGGGACTCGGGGGCGCCCTCGCGCAGCACCGCGCCGAGCTTCCAGCCGAGGTTGTAGGCGTCCTGGACGCTGGTGTTGAGGCCCTGTCCGCCGGCCGGTGAGTGGACGTGGGCCGCGTCCCCGGCGAGGAAGACGCGTCCGGCGCGGAAGCGGTCGGCGAGGGCTGCGCGCGGCTGGAAATTGGAGGCCCAGCGCAGTTCCGTCACGTCCTCGGCGGCGAGGTGGGTGCGGGCGGCCACGGTCCCGCGGACGCCGTCGCGCGAGAGGTCGACGTCGGTGCCCTCCGGGAACTGGGCGATGACCTGGAAGTCCTCGGTGCCGGCCAGCGGGAAGACCGCGAGGAAGCCGTCGTCGCCGTGCGGCGGGAAGACGTGCACGTTGTCGCGGTCCAGGCCGGTGACGCGGACGTCCGCGACCAGCATCGGGTTCGGGTCGACGGTCTCGCCGGTCATGCCGATGCCCAGGGTTCGGCGGACGAGTGAGCGACCGCCGTCGGCGGCCACGAGGTACCGGGCGCGGACGGCCGTACCGGCGGCGAACTCGACGGTCACGCCGTCCCGGTCCTGGGTGAAGCCGGTGACCTCCCGTCCGAAGTCCACCGTCCCGCCCAGCTCCGTGAGCCGGGCGAACAGGATCTCCTGAGTGCGCCACTGCGGCACCATCCACGGGGTGCCGTACGGGGTGTCGGGGTCCGTCTCGGACGGCTCGAACATCCGGTGCTCGCCGACCTTGCGGCCGTCCTTCCAGACCGCCCCGGTCGGGTAGGCGCCGCCCTTCGCGAGGATCGCGCCGATCACGCCGAGGTCGTCGAAGACCTCCATCGTGCGCGGCTGGATCCCCTTGCCGCGCGAGCCGGGGAAGAGCGCGTCCGCCTTCTCCACGACCAGCGCGTCCACCCCGCGCCG
Organism: Streptomyces hokutonensis; assembly: GCF_000376565.1. GTDB lineage: Bacteria > Actinomycetota > Actinomycetes > Streptomycetales > Streptomycetaceae > Streptomyces > Streptomyces hokutonensis. The sequence goes on from NZ_BARG01000015.1 coordinate 21,783, forward strand.
GGCCAGGTCGATGCCGAGGGCGAGGCCGGTCGGGCCGGCGCCGACGATCAGTACATCCGTGTGGTTCGTCATGATCCCCATCTCCTTAACGCTGTTAAGTGGCTACGGACATCAGGGTGCCCTTAACGCCGTTAAGGTGTCAAGCTGTCGAGCGTGAGTACGGAACGACGCATCCCCCTCGACCGCAAACGGGTCGCGGACACCGCCCTGAAGGTGCTGAACGAGGTCGGCCTCGACGGGCTGTCCCTGAGAGCCATCGCCAAGGAGCTGGACGTCAAGGCGCCCGCCCTGTACTGGCACTTCAAGGACAAACAGGCGCTGCTCGACGAGATGGCGACGGAGATGTACCGGCGGATGGTCGCCGACGTCCCGCTCGTGCGCGAGGACACCTGGCAGGAGCGGCTGCTGAAATCCAACCGGGGTCTGCGCTCCGCACTGCTCGGCTACCGCGACGGCGCCAAGGTCTTCAGCGGCTCACGCTTCACCGGCAACCTGCACGCGGTGCAGATGGAGGACACCCTGCGGCTGTTCACGGAGGCCGGCTTCACTCTCGCCCAGGCGGTCCGCGCGACCTCGACGTCGTACCTCTACACGCTCGGTTTCGTCAGCGAGGAACAGGGCGTCCAGCCACTGCCGGACGAGCGCCGCGAGGGCTACGACATGGACGAACGCGCCCGCCTGATGGCCGACTTCCCGATGTCGGCCGCGGCGGGCGCGGAGATCTTCCAGGACTACGGCCGGCACTTCGAGGAAGGGCTCGACCTGGTGATCGCGGGCATCGAGGCCCGGTTCAGGAGCGGCTGAGGCCGTTGCGGATCGCGCGGGTCAGGATCGGCGGCAGCAGATCGGCAGCGAAGCGGCGGGCCCGGGTCGAACTACGGCCACGGGACGCGGCCTTGGCCGTCGCGGGCTCCGGCGCGACCTCTACCGCGCGGTGCGCGAACCGGGACGGCGGAAAGGGCGGGGCCTGCATGCCCTTCTTCGACTTCAGCCGGACGATACGGTGCCCCGCGGCCTGCTGGATGCTGAGGTTGCAGTCCTCGCGCCCGCGCACCATCGCCAGCAGCTCGTCCTGGACCGGGCCCGGGTCCTCCCAGGTGCCGTAGAGCTTCTGGGTGCTGAGGCAGATCGGGCGCAGGCCCCTGGTGAGCACCGCCTCCCAGACCGCCACGGAGACGCCGGGCGTGTGCTCCGAGCGGAAGTCGTCCAGCACCACGATCCCGCCGGGCAGCAGCGCCTCGCGGGCCGCGCCGATGTCGTCGCGGACGTGCTCGTACAGGTGCGAGGCGTCTATGTGGACGAAGCGGCAGCTGGCCGGGTCGACCTTGTCCGGCACGATGCTGCTGGGGCCCTTCAGGACCCGGGGCAGGGTGTCGTGGAAGGCGAGGTAGTTCTCCTCGAAGACCTGCTGGGTGAGCGCGCTGTACGACTTCGTGGACTCGGCCTGGTTGGCGTCGTCCAGGGCGTCGCCCTCGAAGAGGTCGCAGACCGTGAAGTTCTCGCCGTCCTGACCGTGCCGGCCGAGAAAGATCGCGCTCTTCCCCATGTACACCCCGACCTCCAGCAGATCGCCCCGCGTTCCCGCGGTCTCCTGCCGGTCCAGGAACCATTCGAAGAGGACCTGGTCGAGAACGGGAAACCAGCCGGGAACGTCGTCGAGCCGGCGGGGCGGTCGTATCGTGCCTGGTACGAGGGTCATCGTGGAGAACGCTCCCTGGCAGGGACGGGCTCGCCTGTTTGAGCCCGCGCGGGACACCCCAGCATCTGCCCAACGGCACCCGCCCAAACGGGCCCTCAGGTGAACGGCAGACCAATTCCTGTGCGTCTGTTGTGTCGGGGTGCAGAAGGGGCGTCCGGGCGATACCCGGACGCCCCCTCTCCTTCCGCCGTCAGCCGCGTGGTGTCGACAGCAGTGAGCGCAGCTTCGGTGTCAGCCGGTTCTCGACGACGCGGTTCAGCACGTAGGCCAGCAGCAGCATGGTGAAGACGGTGAGCACGATGGTCGCGTACGACGGGATGCCCAGGGTCCGGTGGTAGGCCTTGATGACGACCCAGCCCAGGTGTTCGTGGACGAGGTAGAACGGGTACGTCAGCGCGCCCGCGACCGTCAGCCAGCGCCAGTTCGCCCAGCGCAGCCAGCCCAGCGCGATCGCGGCGACCGCGACATAGCCGAAGGTGACGACCAGGATGATGCCCCAGGCGGAGCGGTTGGAGAACGCCGTGTCGTTGGGCGTGTGCCACAGCCGGGCCACCGCGTAGTGCTGGCCGATCAGCCAGCTGACGGCGACGATGCCCCAGGCGTAGGCGTCCTTGCGGTCGCGGTGCACGAGGTAGAGGCCGACGCCGCCGATGAAGTACGGCGCGTACTCGGGCATCAGGATGATGTCCAGCAGCGGCGACTTGGCGCCCTGGGTGATCGCCGCGGCCAGCGTCCAGCCGGCGCAGAACATGATCACGCGCCGCCGGTTGGCGCCGGGCAGCACGACGCACAGGGCGAACAGGGCGTAGAAGCGGATCTCCGCCCACAGCGTCCAGCACACGCCGAGCACCCGGTCGACGCCCAACGGCATCTGCAGCATGGTCAGGTTGACCAGGACGTCGCTCGGCGCGGCGGCCTTGTACGCCACCATCGGCAGCGCGAAGACACCGGTGACGATGAGGATCGCCGCCCAGTACGCGGGCAGCAGCCGGGAGGCGCGGGAGGCGAAGAAGGAGCGCAGCGGGCGGCCCCAGCCGCTCATGCAGATGACGAAGCCGCTGATCACGAAGAACACCTGCACACCGAGGCAGCCGTACGAGAACAGCGAGTGCAGGGTGGGGAACTGGTGTCTCGGCGAGGTGCCCCAGGCCTGGACGACCTCGCCGTCACGGCCGCCGTAGTGGTAGGCCGCCACCATCAGCGCGGCGACCAGGCGCAGCCCGTCCAGGGCGCGGAGGCGGGTCTCCCGGCGCTTGGGCGGCTGCGGCGGCTCGGCCGGCGGCAGCTCCTCGGCGGTCGGCGGCAGTTCGGCGCGGACCACGGTGCCCGTCGGGTTTTCCCGCGTGTCCGCGGGCGTGTCGATCACAAGGTTCCCCTAGGAATGGCTGTGCTGGATCACAGCACACTAGTCCGACATCCGGGCGGGTTTACGCTCTCGCCGCGACCCTTCGTCACCCCGTCCGCGGCCGTTCACCCAGGCTTCGCCTGCGCGTACCCAACCTTGTCGCGTCCTCGCCACAACGGGTGTGTAAGGGCCCGGACAGGGCGGCGGGCCGGCCCCTGGGGAGCCGGCCCGCCGGTGTGTCGTACGCCCCGCGTCAGCGGCTCACGGTCCGCTTCAGCAGCCGGGCCCGCCGGGCCACCCGGCGCACGGTCGCGTTGCGCGGGATGAACGCCAGCTGGGCCGGGACCGCGCCGGGCAGCGCCAGCGAGGTGAGGCGCTTGCGCTTGAAGTAGCGCCAGCTGTGGCCGTCGAGCCGCCGGGTCAGATAGGCCTCGGCGGCCGGGCGCAGGTTCGGGTAGATCTTCGGCTGCATCGCGTAACCGACCGCCTGCACAAGCTCGTTGAGCGCCGCGACGTCCATGCCCTCGCGCTGGTCGGTGACCGCCGCGCGGTTCGTCAGCTCGGGCACCAGCGCGTCGACGATCGTCACCGGCACCCGGTTGCTGTTCTCGTACGGCGTCAGCCGGTCCAGCAGCGTGGACGTGCCGATGCGGGCGACCGGCAGGCCGTAGAGCGCGCTCGCGGTGAGCAGCGCGGTGGAGAAGCAGCCGACGACCAGGACCGGCCGCAGCCGCTGGTAGAGGACCTCGGCGAGGACCGGGGTGTCGAGGACCGTGAGGTCGGCGCCGAGCTTCTCCGCCTCCTGCTCCAGCGCGCGCGACCAGCGGGCCGGTGCCGAGGGGTGCGGCTTGAACACCACGCGCGTGTGGCCGAGTTGGACCACGCCCTTGAGCATCCGGACGTGCAGGTCCTCTTCCTCCTCGGCGGTGAGGATGTCCAGCGCGGAGAGGTACTGGCCGAGCAGCAGGGCGGGTTCGTCCGGGAGCGGGGGCAACTCGTCGGCGGTGTCGCCGAGTTCGGCCAGCACCTTGACGAAGGCGTCGGTCGGGACGATCTCCGGCCCGACGCCGAACTCGGTGAGCAGCAGCGGGGTGAGGCCCGGGACCAGGTCCAGGTGGAGCAGCCGGTCCACCCGGGTGCCGACCAGCGGGTCGATCTTGTTGCGGGTCGGGCCGTAGCTCATCAGGCCGTCGGCGTAGACGGTGACGGGGGCGCCGGTGAAGATCTGGCAGAAGCCGAGGGCCGGGTTGACCTGGATCGACTCGACGACCAGTTCCACCTCGTCGTCGCCGAGGTTCCACAGGAGCCGCAGATGGCGCTCCCACAGCGGGACGTCGTCGAGGCGGGGGGACCAGCCGCCGGGGTGGAAGGGGGAGATGGTCTCGTTCCACGACAGCACGTCGTCGAAGCGCTCACGCAGCCGCTCGAAGCCGGGGGCCTCGTCGAGGCCGGCCGTGGTCTCGGGGGTCGCCGCGTTGTTGCAGACCAGGAGGATGCGCCGGTCGGCGGGGCGGAAGGCGTCGGAGTCGAGGGCGGCGGCCAGCGTGGCGGTGCCGTACAGCGTCGACGCCAGGAAGATCTGGGTCCTCACGCGGCGGCCCCCGCGGCGGCGGGACGGCGGCGCAGCCGGCGCAGCCTCGTCGCGCGCTGGATGTCCATGGAGTCGAGCGCCTCGTCCACCACGTCCTGTGGCATGCGTCGCAGGGCGACGGCGCTCATCGACTTCAGTTTTCTCGCCACCGCCGGCTCGAACCTTTCGATGGATCCCAGATGATGGGAAATGATTGCGCAATATGTACGGACGGCCTTGGGGAGCAGTTTGTCCGCGTCCCGGTCCTGTGCGGTTTCCTCGATGACCTGGTCGAACGCGCGAATGAAATCGAGCTGGCGGACATCCCCGATCTGGGTCAGGGAGGAGGCGACCCCGCGCCGGTAGAAGACGCCGAGCAGGCTCACCGCGGCGAAGGATTCCGCCTCCCGGTGCAGCTTCCAGATCCACGGCCGGTCCTCGGCCGTGCGCAGCCCGTCGGTGAAGTGGAGCAGGCCGCGGTCGACCAGCCGGCGGTGGTAGATGCCCGCCCAGGCGTACGCGTAGTCGACGGAGGTGGACCGGTCGGCGGGCAGGATCGCCTCGCGCGGATTCATCACGACGCCGCGCCTGCCGTGCGGCATCCGCTGGACGGTGCGGGCCCGCGCGGTGCACTGGACATGGTCCGTGCGCACGAAGTCGCAGCCCAACTCCTCGATGGCGTCCACCAGTTGGGGGAAGTATCCGGGGGCGAGCCAGTCGTCGCCGTCGAGGAACGTCAGATACTCCCCCCGGGCCTTGTCGATCCCGGTGTTGCGCGCGGTCGCCAGTCCTCCGTTCTTCTCGTGTCTGACATACACCGCGCCTGGCAACTCGCGCTCCGCGCGCGCGAGAATGTCGGGTGTCCCGTCGCGCGAGCAGTCGTCGACGAGAATGAATTCGAAGTCCGCGTGCGCGTTCGCGCGCAGACTCTTGAGGGTGTCTGGCGCGTATTGCTGCACGTTGTAGAACGGCACGATGACGGAGAGCTTGACCACGGGAGTGACGTTAGGCGGCGGCCCGTCATCCGTCTTTACTGTCACCTTGATTTTGGGTGAACGACACGTGGCGAACCTGTGTACCGGGTTTTTTCGAGGCCCGTTCCTGTGCGGGTTCGCTATTCGGCGTTGTGCTGTTAACCGTTTGTTGCCCTCGGGTTGGGCCGAGCAACGGAATGGCTTCCTAGCGTCTTCGGTGTGCCAGCAAGTGCAACGCAGACCCTGCGAGTAGCCGTCCTCGCGGATTCCGACACCCGGTGGAAATGGGGTTCGCTCACCGCGAATCGCATCGCTCCGCCGAATTCGGACATCTCTTTGGACGGATACCTCCTGCGGGGTCGTGCCACCCCAACAGCCCGCCAGCTGAAGGAAGTCGGCGTCACCGCGGACTCCCTCCGCGAGGTGACCGCCGTCGAGTTCCTGCGAGCCATGCAGCAGGAGTCGTACGACATCCTCGTCCTCTCCCTCGTCGGCGGCGGGGTCCAGGCGATGCTGCACGGTCTGGCACGGGCCTGGCACGGACGCGCCGAGCGGCCCGTCGTCGTCACCGGCTATGTCGGAGTCGTCTACGAGAAGCTCGCGGACGGCCTGCTGCTGCGGCACGGCGCGGACCTCGTCCTCGCCAACTCCCGCCAGGACGCGGACCGTTTCCGCGAGGTCTACGACGGGGTCGGCGCCGACTCCTCGGCGGTCACCGAGGTCGCCCTGCCGTTCCTCGGCGGGGACACCTACACCGGCGAACACGACCCGTACACCGTCGTGTTCGCGGTGCAGCCCTCGGTGCCCGACAACCGCAGGGACCGCGACTACCTGCTCAACAGGGCCATCCAGCACGCCCGGTTCCACCCGAACCGCGAGGTCCTCCTCAAGCTGCGCTCCAAGCCCGGCGAACACACCACGCACATCGAGGAGTTGCCCTACCAGAAGCTGGTCCAGGGCAAGGACCTGCCCGCCAACTTCAGCCTGGTGTACGGGCACATGGGCGAAGTGCTCGACCGCACCGACCTCCTGGTGACCATCAGCTCGACGGCCGCCCTGGAGTCCCTGCACCGCCGTATCCCCACCGTCGTACTCACCGACCTCGGCATCCGCGAAGGGCTCGGCAACCACCACTTCGTCGGCTCCGGGTGCCTCGCCTCCTGGGAGCAACTGGACGCCGGGTACAAGCCGGTGCCGGACGCGGAGTGGGTGGCCCGGCAGGGGGTCTTGGCCGACGGATCGTACGAGACGGCCTTCGACGCGGCCCGGGAGCGCATCGCCAAGCTGCTGGCCGGCGGCGACATGCCCGCCCTGAAGCCGTACTACACACCCGAGACAGCCCCCGGCTATCTGCCCGGCATCCTCGCCCGCCACCACCTCGGCCCCGACGGCACCCCGCTGCCCGGCGCCCCCGCCGCCGACAAGGAGCCGGGGCCCGTCCGCCAGATCGTGCGCCGGGCCGCGCGCGGCGCCTACCGCCACGGCGTGCAGCGCGTGGCGCCCGTCATCCGCCGGATGGGGGAGCTGTGAACGCCGACAGTCCCGCTCAAGGAGTAGAGCCCATGTCCAACCCACAAGCGGGCCAAGGCGTTTCGATGCGCCGGGTGCTCGCGGTGATCCCCGCGCGCGGCGGCTCCAAGGGCGTCCCCGCCAAGAACCTCGCGCCCGTCGGTGGTGTCCCGCTGGTGGCCCGCGCCGTCCGCGAGTGCCGCGCCTCGCGGCTGGTGACGGACGTGGTCGTCTCCACCGACGACCAGGCCATCGCCGCCGCCGCCCGCCAGGCCGGCGCCGAGGTCGTGCTGCGCCCCGCCGCCATCGCCGGCGACACCGCGACCTCCGAGGCCGCCGTCCTGCACGCGATGGACGCCCACGAGGCGCTGCACGGCGCGGCCGTGGACGTGGTCCTGCTCGTGCAGTGCACCAGCCCCTTCATCGTCCGCGAGGACGTCGACGGCATCGTCGACGCGATCGTCGCGAACGGCGCCGACACCGCGCACACCGTCGCCCCCTTCCACGGCTTCGTGTGGCGCGACGCCGACGACGAGGCGACCACGGTCGTCGAGGCGACCGGCACCGGCCAGGCGACCGAAGGGAGAGGGGGGTCCCCCCGGCCGAAGGCTGGGGGAGGCGCCACGAAGGTCGCCAACCCCCCTGTCACCAGCGGCGGTTACGGCGTCAACCACGACAAGTCCTTCCGCCCGCGCCGCCAGGACCGCCCCCAGGACTTCCTGGAGACCGGCGCCGTCTACGGCATGGACGCGGCCGGCTTCCGCAAGGTCGGCCACCGCTTCTTCGGCCGTACCGAACTCGTACGGACCGACCCCGCCCGGGTGTTGGAGATCGACGATCCCCACGAGCTCGCCAGGGCACGGGCGTTGGCCCCGCTGTTCGACGCGGACCGCCCCGGTTCGCTCCCGACCGCCGACGACATCGACGCGGTCGTACTCGACTTCGACGGCACCCAGACCGACGACAGGGTGCTGATCGATTCCGAAGGACGGGAGTTCGTCTCCGTGCACCGCGGCGACGGACTCGGCATCGCGGCCCTGCGCAAGAGCGGCCTGAAGATGCTCATCCTGTCCTCGGAGCAGAACCCGGTCGTCGCCGCCCGGGCCCGGAAGCTCCAGCTCCCGGTCCTGCACGGCATCGACCGGAAGGACCTCGCACTCAAGCAGTGGTGCGAGGAGCAGGGCATCGCGCCGGAGCGCGTGCTCTACGTCGGCAACGACGTCAACGACCTCCCGTGCTTCGCCCTCGTGGGCTGGCCCGTGGCGGTCGCGAGCGCCCACGACGTCGTACGCGGCGCCGCACGCGCGGTCACCACCGTGCCCGGTGGCGACGGCGCTGTCCGAGAGATCGCCAGCTGGATCCTCGGCCCCTCTCTCGATTCCCTCACCAAGTAAGGAAACCCGCTGTCATGAGCAACAACTCCCGTCTGCGCCAGTTCGGTTCGAAGACCGCAGGCCCCGGCCACCCCGTCTACGTCGTCGGCGAGATCGGCATCAACCACAACGGCGAGCTGGAGAACGCGTTCAAGCTGATCGACGCCGCCGCCGAAGCTGGCTGCGACGCCGTCAAGTTCCAGAAGCGCACCCCCGAGATCTGCACCCCGCGCGACCAGTGGGACATCGAGCGCGACACCCCCTGGGGCCGCATGACCTACATCGACTACCGCCACCGCGTGGAGTTCGGCGAGGACGAGTACCGCCAGATCGACGACTACGCCAAGAGCAAGAACATCGACTGGTTCGCCTCCCCGTGGGACACCGAGGCCGTCGCCTTCCTGGAGAAGTTCGACGTCCCCGCCCACAAGGTCGCCTCCGCCTCCCTCACGGACGACGAGCTCCTCCGCTCGCTCCGCGCGACCGGCCGTACGGTCATCCTCTCCACCGGCATGTCGACGCCGAAGCAGATCCGCCACGCGGTCGAGGTCCTCGGCTCGGACAACATCCTGATGTGCCACGCCACGTCGACCTACCCGGCGCAGGCCGAGGAGCTCAACCTCCGCGTCATCAACACCCTCCAGGCCGAGTACCCGAACGTGCCGATCGGCTACTCCGGCCACGAGACGGGCCTCCAGACCACCCTCGCCGCGGTCGCCCTCGGCGCCACCTTCGTCGAGCGCCACATCACCCTCGACCGCGCCATGTGGGGCTCGGACCAGGCCGCCTCCGTCGAGCCGCAGGGCCTGACCCGCCTCGTCCGCGACATCCGCACCATCGAGGCCTCCCTCGGCGACGGCGTCAAGAAGGTCTACGAGTCGGAGCTCGGCCCGATGAAGAAGCTGCGCCGCGTCACCGGCGTGGTCGCCGAGGCGGAGATCGCCGCGGCGGCGGGCGAGCCGGTCTCGGTCTGAGTCTGAGCCATTAAGAGCCAGCGCCAGCGTCACTTACGGTCACGGGACGGTCGTACGACAATGAGCCCCCACGCCGGCAAAGCCGGCCTCACCCCCCACACTCTCGCGTTCGTGGAGAGTCCGGTACAGCTGCTGAACGTGCTGGAGTGGGCGCACCTCCGTGCGCCCAGGGCCGAGGAGGCACCCGGCGGGGGGCTCACCCTCGTGGTCCTGTCACCGACCGACCCGATGACCCGCGGCCAGCTGCGCCGCATGGCCGACCTCGCCCGCGACGAGGGCCACACCGTGCGCTGGGAGGAGGCCCGGGGCGGACCCGCGGCCCCCTTCCAGACCATCGGCGGCCTCACCCGGCTCCTCCGCAAGGCGGACCGGATCGTCATGGGCGACCCGTTCTCGCGCTACGTACAACTCCTGCTCACCATCACCAGGGCACGCGACCTGGTGGTGGTCGACGACGGCACGGCCACGATGGAGTTCGTCGCCCAACTCGCCAGCGGCGAACGCCTGGTCCGCTGGCATCGCAAGGGCGGCCGCCAGGGCCCGCGCGACCTGATCTTCGCCCCGGTCTCCTCCTCGGCCCGCCGCCGCCTGACCCCCAGCACCCGCCGCAAGGTGGAGATCTTCTCCTCCATGCCGATCGAGGAGCCCCCCAAGGGCGTCACGATCACGGCCAACGAGTTCGCCTGGACCCGCGCCACCTTCGGCCCACCCCGCATCACGAAGGGCGCCGACATGGTCGGCACGTCCCTCGTCGAAACGGGCGTGGTGGACGCCGACCGCTACGTGGAGGCGGTCTCCGCCCTGGCCAAGACCCACGGCGCGACGCGCTACTTCGCGCATCGCCGCGAATCCACGGAGAAACTCCACCGGTTGGCGGTCGAAACGGGCCTGGAGATCGTCCGCCCGGACCTCCCCCTGGAACTGATCGCCCGCCGCGGCCCCATCGGCCGCACGATCCTCAGCTTCCCGTCGACGGTCGTCCACACCCTGCCGCTGGCGCTGGTCGGCACGGAGGTCCGGGTCGCCGTGTGCGACATCGACCCCGCTTGGCTGACGGAGAACGCCTCACCTCGGGCGCAGGGGTTCCTGTCGGGGGTTACGGGGACGGCTAAGGACGTGCATCGGTTGTCGGCGGTGAGCGCGGTCTGACGTTCCCCTAGCATGGGGACAGCCCATGGGGGAGTGGCCGTATGACTGCGCAACGGGGAAGCGGATCCTTCGACTTCAACGTGTTCAGCGTCGGATCGTCCCAAGCCTCTGTGGCGGACGCGACGGCCCATCACAGGCCCGTACCGCTGGCTGTGTCCGCCCTTCCTCCGCGTGCTGCCCGATTCACCGGACGCACGGGAGAGCTGGCCCGGCTGCTGTCCTTTCTCGACCCCGCGGCGACAACGGATCTGCCGGTACTCGTCTGCTCGGTGTCCGGCATGGGGGGCATCGGGAAGACGGCTCTCGCGTTGCAGGCGGCGCACCAGGCGCTGGCGAGGGGATGGTTCCCGGGCGGTGTCCTCTTCGTCGACCTGAGCGGCTACGACGAGCCCGTCACCGCTGATCGTGCAGTGGTGGCGCTGCTGAGCGCACTCGGCGTCCGGGGCAGGGAAGTGCCGCCCGAGTCATCCAGCCGGTTCGCCCTGTACCGGTCGCTGCTCGCCGAGCGAACCGGACCGGTACTCCTGATCTTCGACAACGCCTCGGATCCGCGACAGATCGTGCCGTTGCTGCCCGGCACCGAGCGTCACCGTGTCCTCGTCACTTCGCGAGACCGCCTGGTGGAGTTGGAAGCGCTTCTGCTGGACCTCGGGCTGCTCGGACCGGAGGAGGCCGTCGCGCTCATGGTCGACGCTCTCCTCCGACGGGACCCCGACGATCTCCGTCCTTTTACAGAGCCGGGAGCCCTGGAAGAACTCGCCGTGCTCTGCGGTGGACTTCCACTGGCTCTGTCCATCGGTGCTTCTCTGCTCGCTAAAGAGCCCCAGCGCACCGTCACGTCACTCGTGCACGAACTGGGCGTGCACCGAGACCGTGTCGACCTCACGGGATTGCGCCAACTCCTCCTTTCCTCCTACCGGCGTCTCCCGCCGGAGCCGGCGAGGGTCCTGCGGCTCCTGGCGCTGGCGCCCACTCCTGAGATCGGTACCGACGCGGCCGCCGCCATGACGGGTCTTCCCGACCGCCGGACGGCCCAGCTTCTGGGAGCACTTGCGGAAGCCTCTCTCGTCGTCCCGGTCAGGGGCGTCCGGCTCGGTGACGAACGCTGGCGATTCCACAACCTCGTGCAGGACTACGCGGCTTCTCTGCTGCCACCGGAGGCCGAGGAGGGAAGGGAGGCCAGGAGGCGTGTTCTTGCCTTCTACGCGCAGCGGAGCCAGGCTGCGCTGGACTGGCTGGGCGCCCGGCCCGTCGACAGACACAGAGGGTTCGACGACCGCGAGCACGCCGAAGCCTGGCTGAAGGAGGAGCGGCCGAACCTGGTGGCGGCGGCCGAGTGGGCCGAGGACGAGCAGTACGCCCCGACAGCCCTTGTCATCGCCATGAATGTGGTGCCGTATCTGACTGGGAACGGCTACCTCGACGACGCGCTCGCGGTGAGCCGTACGGCAGGGCTCGCCGCGCACCGAATTGGCGCCAAGGACGTCGAGGCCCGTGCCTGTGGCGCTCTCGGGATCGTTCTCTCGTCCATGGGCCGCCTGGTGGAGGCCATCGAGGCCTTCACCCGAGCCGGCGAGCTGTCCCAGGCCCTGGGTGATCGGCATCGAGAAGCTGTCAGTTGGGACAACCTGGGGATCGCCCTGCACGAGGCGGGGCGGACGCAGGAGGCGATCGACGCCCACACGCGAGCCCGTGACCTCTATGAGGAGACCGGCGACCGCTTCCGAGAAGCGGGAGTCTGGAACAACCTCGGGATCGCGCTACGAGATGCGGGCCGGTTGGAGGAAGCCATCGATGCCTTCAGCCGCTCCAGGGCGTTCATGCAGGTGGTCGGTCACACCGTCGGCGAGGCCAACGTCTGGAACAACTTGGGCATCACCCTGCACCGCGCGGGGCGGATTCAAGAGGCCGTCGAAGCGCTCACGAAGGCGATCGGACTGCGCCGGGACTTGGGCGACTCGTACGGTGCGGGCAACGCCTTGCGCAACCTCGCGCTCGCCCTCGGCTCGACCGGCGACAGCGAGGCCCGTTGCTACTGGGAGCAGGCGGCCGAGGCGTACGAACACGCAGATGCCGCCGCCGAGGCCGCACACGCCCGCTTCCAGGCCGAAGGCTCCCGCTGAGATGTCGCCGGCGTACGAGGGCGACCACCTGGATTTCCGGGACGCCCGCATCACGGGCTTCACCGCCAAGGAAGAGCGCTACTACCCGCGCCCGCCGCGTGAAGCCTCCGCGTCGCTCCCCGGCGCCCCCGCGGTGTTCCTCGGCCGGCACGACGAACTGGACCAGTTGATGCGGGTCCTGGACCCGCAGGCCGACACCTCCGGCACCGGAACGGGCGAGCCGCACCTGGCTGTCTGTGTCGTGTCGGGGCACGACGGGCTGGGAAAATCGGCCCTCGCGCTCCGCGCTGCCCACCGGGCGGTCGCGAACGACTGGTTCCCCGGCGGGGTCTTCTACGTCGACCTGCACCGCCCGGGAACGGACCCTCTCGCGGACGACGAAGCCGTACGCATCCTGCTCAGCTATCTGGGCGTCGGTGACCATGAGGTCTCCGGCCTCGCCACGGCGTGGGACGGTCACTACCGCACCTGCCTCGCCCAACGCCCGGGCCCGGCACTTCTCCTGCTCGACAACGCGGTGCAGGCCGAGCAGATCGAGCGGCTGCGCCCCGGCGTGGCCCACCATCGCGTTCTCGTCACCTCCCGGAGCGGGCTCACCGATCTGGAGGCTCACGCGATACGTCTACGGCCTCTGTCGACGGCGGACTCCCTCAGCCTCCTCGTGACCCTGCTGAGCATGGGCGTGGACGGTGAGAACCGCGCGGTCCAAGAACCGGACGCGATGTCCCTGCTGGTGGATCTCTGCGAAGGCGTACCCCTGAACATTCGGCGCGCCGCCGCCGGACTACGGAAGAGACCTGATGTCACCATCGCCGAGTACGTGAAACTCCTGGTGGAGAACCGCGCGGCCCACGAGGCACGGCTGGGGGCCGAGGAGTCGACGGCCCGGATCGGGTGGCTGCAGCGATTCGGCGGACCCTGGTTGCGGCGCCGGGGTCCGTGAGCCGCTCGATACCCCGCGGAACGCGAACATCGTCAGGCCGCCGACCGCGCGGCAAGCCGAGGAGGACCACGTGGCAGAACCTGAAGCCGCACCACAACCCGGAGTTGACCCCACGTCCGATGGCACCGCGGGCACTATGTTCGCCGCCCTGTACGGCGAACTCACCCCACACGCCTGGCACGACCCCGACTCCGAGCACGACGCGTACCAGCTGTTCCACCGACGGTCGCTCGCGATGGGCTGGCTGGAGGACCGGGCGGTCATGACGTCGACGAAGACCGGCGAGGAGCGACCGGTCGGTGGCCCGGGGCTGTGGGCCATGAACGACGCCGGGTGGAGTAATTCGCAGGCTGCGCCCGGCGCCGGACTCGTCTCCTGGTTCCAGGTCGAGGCCGGTCCCGTGTCGGCCGAACGGCCGCTCTCCGTCCAGCAGTTCCTCCGCTGCGCCCAGGACGTGACGGCGCGGATCGGCGCAGTGCGGCTGTCCGCGGTGCAGGTGCTGCTGCCGGTCCAGGGGGTCGATCCGGCGGCGCGGCCGGCCTACGCCGCCGTACCGTCGATGCTGACCGTCGACTGGTTCGCTGAGCGCGACCCGGCGGCCAGGACCCCGGTGGACGTCCACATCAACAGCGGGCGCGATCCGGTGATCCCCGCCGTCGCGCGTCAACTCGCACAGGATCTGCGGGACTTGAGCCAGGACGTGTTCACGTGCGGGGACGACGAGATCACCGTGCGGGGCGATGTCCTCCCGCCGCTGTTCCACGACAGCTTCTGGAACGGGCCGCCCCTGCACGGCATGACGCTGCGCGGCGAACTCACCGAGTGGTCCTGCGACGCGGTCGGCTGGCTGGCCGCGACCGTCGCCGACTGTGCCGCCCGGCTCGGGGTGCGGTCACCCCTGCTGTTCACCGTCGGCGCTCAGGCGGACCCGGATGGCTTGTGAGCCAGGGCGAATGCGCGCCCCCACTTCTGCTCGCCCTGGCGCTCGCGCCGCGCCTGGGCGTACAGGTTCAGGCCCGCGTCGGTGAGGAACGTGGCGACCTGGGCCGGCGTGCGGAAGTAGTAGTCGAGCGAGATGTCCAGGCCGTAGCGTTCCGTCATGTGGATGTGCTCGCCCTCCGAGGCCTGGAACGCGAGGAGTAGGTAGCCGCCGGGCCGTAGGACGCGGTGGAACTCGGCGAAGACGCCGGGCAGGTCGGCGTCCGGGATGTGGATCGTCGAGTAGAGCGCGATGATGCCGCCCAACGTGCCGTCCGGTACGTCCAGGGCCGTCATCGAGCCCACCTCGAACCGGAGTCGGGGATGTGCCTCGCGGGCCAGCGCCACCATGTGCGGGGAGATGTCGATGCCGTAGGCCGGGATGCCGAGGGCGTTCAGGCGGGCTGTCACATAGCCGGGGCCGCTGCCCACGTCGGCCACCGGTGCCGTGCCCGGCGCCGTACGGACGAGGTCCGCGAAGGCGTTCAGCAGGGCGCTTTCGAGGGGGCCGTCGCCCAGGCCGTCCGGATGTTCGGCGCTGTACGCGGGCGCGATCGTGTCGTAGGAGGAGCGGGTGGCCTCTATGAAGTCCGCGGCGAGATCCGCGTTCGGGTCGGTCACGTCGGCGGACCCTACCAACGGCTCGCGGCTCAGGGATCTTCATCGCGCCAAGTGAAGCCGCCCAGTTCGCCGTGCCCGGGATCGTCGGGGCCGGACGCGGTGGTGCCCGGGGTGCCCGGCGCCCCGGTGTCCTCCGTCCGGCGGCGGATCAGCCACACCACCGTCGCCAGCGCCCATCCCGCCAGGATCATGATGACGAGTACGGCCAGGACCAGTCCCGCCGTGCCGAGGAAGCCGAATTTCGTCAACATCCAAGGGATCTGGTCCTCGCCGCAGCCGCATGCCTCCATCGGGGCCTCCACAGGTGCCGTCACAGGACGAAGAGTGCCCAGGTCGGAGGTGTCGATTGCGCTGCGTATCCGTACCGTCGTGCGGCGGTGATGATTCCGGGATACGGACGGCGCACGCTGTGCAGGATGGGGCGTGGTATCCCAGGAAGAGGGGAGAGCTTACCCATCTCCACAAGCAGCTATGCGGCCGGCGGTCAGATTTTCTTCGTCTAACGGGTTGAACTTTTGTTGATCGAGGGTCAGTTGACCACCCGGGCGCCCTACCCTTCAGAGGGTGAAGCAATTGATGTCACCAGAGTCCGAGGAATCCGAGGCAGAGTCCGAGGCCGAATCCGTCGGGAATGTGCTCCCGGGCACCCTGCCGGAGGACCTGCGGGCCGAACTCGTCGCGTTCCGCCGGGACTTGCACATGCATCCCGAGCTGGGCAATCAGGAGTTCCGGACCACCGCCGCGATCAAGGCCCGGCTGGAACAGGCCGGTCTCGAACCGCGTGTTCTCGCCATCGGGACCGGCCTCGTCTGTGACATCGGGCCGCGCGAGAGCGGCGTACCCATGCTCGCGCTGCGCGCCGACATCGACGCCCTGCCCATCCCGGACACGAAGCGTGACTGCGCGTACCGCTCCACCGTGCCCGACCGCGCCCATGCCTGCGGCCACGACGTGCACACCACCGTGGTGCTGGGCGCCGGTCTCGTGCTGGCCCGGCTGCACGAGCAGGGGTTGCTGCCCCGGCCGGTGCGGCTGCTCTTCCAGCCCGCCGAGGAGATCCTGCCCGGCGGTGCCGCCGACGCCATCGAGTGCGGGGTGCTGGAGGGGGTCGGGCGGATCATCGCCGTGCACTGCGATCCGAAGGTGGACAGCGGGAAGATCGGGTTGCGCGTGGGGCCCATTACGTCCGCCTGCGACCGGCTCGAAGTCTCCCTCGACGGGCCCGGTGGGCACACCGCCCGGCCGCACCTCACCACCGACCTCGTCACCGCCGCCGCCCGGGTCGCCACCGACGTGCCCGCGCTCGTCGCCCGCCGGATGGACGCGCGGAGCGGGGTGTCCGTGACCTGGGGCAGGATCGAGTCCGGTCACGCTCCCAACGTCATCCCGCAGCACGCCGAACTGTCCGGCACCGTACGGTGTCTCGATCTCGACGCCTGGCGGCGGGCGCCCGACATCGTGCACGCGGCGATCGATGAGGTCGCCGGGCTGTACCGGGCCAAGACCGTGATCGACTACGTGCGCGGGGTGCCGCCCGTCGTCAACGACCCGCTGGTCACCGAGCTGCTGCGGGACGCGATGGTGGCGCGGCGCGGCCCGCTCTCCGTCGAGGACACCGAGCAGAGCCTGGGCGGCGAGGACTTCTCCTGGTATCTGGAGCACGTGCCGGGCGCCATGGCCCGGCTGGGCGTGCGCACCCCGGGGGAGCGGACCGTACGGGACCTCCACCAGGGCGACTTCGACGCCGACGAGTCGGCGATCACGGTCGGCGTGGAGATGTTCACCGCCGCCGCGCTGATCGACGCGGCTCTCTGAGCGCGACGGGGGCGTAGGGGCGCCCGTTCGGTACCCCTACGTCCCCTTGTGTCACCCGGGTGTAACCACCGGCGCGTGAACGTAACGCGGTGGCGGCACGATCCGGTAACGGCAAGGAGAAACCCCGTTCCCCTCCTCGTCTACGCGCGTTACTGTGCGCGGAAATCGCCACCAGAGGCGGCGCGTTGGGGAAGCGGTCCGGTGACGGTGCCGTGAGGACGAAGGAGTGCTTGCTGTGCGTCATACATCTCGGAGGACCAGGTTCTCCCAAGCCGCGGTGGCCGTCACGGTCATCGCCCTCGCGGCTACCGCCTGCGGTAGCTCCAGCAAGGATGCCAACAAGGCCAGCGACAGTTCGTCGTCCTCGTCCGGCAAGTACACCGGCAAGGGCATCGGCCTCGCCTACGACGTCGGCGGCAAGGGCGACCAGTCCTTCAACGACGCGGCCTACGCCGGCTTCCAGAAGGCCGAGAAGGACTTCGGCCTCACCGGCCGCGACATCGAGCCGCAGGACGGCGAGTCCGACGCGGACAAGGTGCAGCGCCTGGAGCAGCTCGCCCAGGCCGGCTACAACCCGGTGATCGGTGTCGGCTTCGCCTACGCGCCCGCCGTCAAGGAGGCCGCCGCGAAGTTCCCGAACATCACGTTCGGCATCATCGACGACGAGCAGGACAAGGCCGCCAACGTGGCCGACCTCGTCTTCCACGAGGAGCAGTCCTCGTACCTGGCGGGCGTCGCCGCGGCCAAGGCGACCAAGAAGAACCACATCGGCTTCATCGGTGGCGTCGACGTCCCGCTGATCCACAAGTTCGAAGCCGGGTTCGACCAGGGCGCCAAGTCGGTCAACCCGAGCATCAAGATCGAGTCGCAGTACCTGACGCAGACCGCTGCCGAGGGCGGCTTCTCCAGCCCCGACAAGGGCAAGGACGCGGCCAGCGGCCAGATCGAGGCGGGTGCGGACGTCATCTACGCCGCCGCCGGTCTCTCCGGCCAGGGCGTCATCTCCGAGGCCTCCGCCAAGGGTGTGTGGGCCATCGGAGTGGACTCCGACCAGTACGAGCAGAAGGCGCTCGCCAAGTACAAGGACTCGATCCTGGGCTCGGCGCTGAAGAACGTCGGCGGCGCGGTCTACGACCTGGTGAAGTCCGTGTACGAGGGCAAGCCGAAGACCGGAGTGATCCGCTACGGCCTCGACAACGACGGCGTCGGCTTCTCCGACACCAACCCGAAGTACAAGGCCATGACCGCCGCCGTGGCCGCGGTGAACAAGGCCAAGCAGGACATCATCGACGGCAAGGTCACGGTCGCCACCACGACCAAGTGAGTGTGACGGCGCCTTCCTGACGCCGACACCGGGGAGCCCCGGGACCGAAACGGTCCCGGGGCTCCCCGTGTTCTCCATGTCCGCCATCCGGGTGCTTGGCATTTGGCAAAGGTTCAAAACGGTCGGATAACGCTCTGGCAAGTTGGGGTTCTCCACCATGTCTACGCGCGTTACTCTGCGACGGAACCAGCGCCTGGTTGGGGCGCTTGCACGAAGGAGTCTCGTTCCATGCGCCGGGTGTCCCGTATCGCCGTTGCAGGCGTTGCAACCGCAGCACTTGCCGTCACCGTCTCCGCCTGTGGCAGCTCGTCCAGCTCGTCCGCCAGCAGCAGTAGCAGCAGCGGCTCCTCCAAGGGTATTGGCCTCGCCTACGACGTCGGCGGCAAGGGCGACCAGTCCTTCAACGACGCCGCGTACGCGGGCTTCACCAAGGCCGAGAAGGACTTCGGCGTCAGCGGCCGCGACGTGGAGCCGCAGGACGGCGAGTCCGACGCGGACAAGGTGCAGCGCCTGGAGACGCTGGCCCGCTCCGGCTACAACCCGGTGATCGGCGTCGGCTTCGCCTACGCGCCCGCCGTCAAGGAAGCCGCCGCGAAGTTCCCGAAGATCACCTTCGGCATCATCGACGACAACACCATCGTTGCCGACAACGTCGCCGACATGGTCTTCCACGAGGAGCAGTCCTCCTACCTGGCCGGCGTCACCGCCGCGCTCACCACGAAGACCAACACCGTCGGCTTCGTCGGCGGCGTGGACGTCCCGCTGATCCACAAGTTCGAAGCCGGCTTCGCGCAGGGTGTCGCCGACACCAAGAAGGGCGTGAAGGTCAAGGCGCAGTACCTGACCCAGACCGCGGCCGAGGGCGGCTTCTCCAGCCCCGACAAGGGCGAGAGCGCGGCCGAGGGCCAGATCGAGGCCGGCGCGGACGTCGTCTACGCCGCCGCGGGCCTCTCCGGCCAGGGCGTCATCAAGGCCGCCGCCGCGCACAAGGTGTGGGCGATCGGTGTCGACTCCGACCAGTACAACCAGAAGGCGCTGGCCGCCTACAAGCCGTACATCCTCACCTCGGCCCTGAAGAACGTGCAGGGCGCGGTCTACGACCTCGCCAAGTCCGTCATCAAGGACAAGAAGCCCCTCAGCGGCGAGATCCGCGGCTCGCTGAGCAACGGCGGCGTCGGCCTGGCCGACTCCAACCCGACCTTCAAGAACAACGCCACCCTCCAGGCCGCCCTCAAGAAGGCCGAGGCCGGCATCAAGGACGGCTCGATCACGGTCAAGACCTCTTGATCCGAGGCTCGTAGGCCAGTCACGACCATGGCCAAAAGAGCGCTGTAATGGCAGCGTTACGGCCACGGAACGGGGTGCGGGGAGGATGCTCCTCGCGCCCCGTTCTCGCGGCAGAATGCTCGGAACGGATCGGATGCCGAAGAAAGCCGATCAGGTCCGGGCACTATTTAAAGCAGGGGCGCTACGCGCGTAGAGAGGCCCCTTTCCACGAGGAGAGTTCGCCATCGACGCGTCCAGCAGCCCTCCGCTCACCGCACAGTCGACCGCGGTCGAGTTGGCCGGGATCACCAAGCGCTTCCCCGGTGTCGTCGCCAACAGCGACATCCGCTTCAGTGTCCGAAAAGGCACCGTGCACGCCCTCGTCGGCGAGAACGGCGCCGGCAAGTCGACCCTGATGAAGATCCTCTACGGCATGCAGAAGCCGGACGAGGGCACCATCGCCGTCGACGGCGAGCAGGTCACCTTCTCGTCGCCCGCCGACGCCATCGCCCGCGGCATCGGCATGGTCCACCAGCACTTCATGCTCGCCGACAACCTCACCGTCCTGGAGAACGTCGTCCTGGGCAGCGAGAAGCTCTACGGCATCGGCGGCGGCGCCCGCAAGAAGATCAAGGAGATCTCCGACCGCTACGGCCTGAACGTCCGCCCGGACATCCTGGTCGAGAGCCTCGGTGTCGCCGAGCGCCAGCGCGTGGAGATCCTCAAGGTCCTCTACCGCGGCGCCCGCACCCTGATCCTCGACGAGCCCACCGCCGTCCTGGTCCCGCAGGAGGTCGACGCCCTCTTCAGCAACCTGCGGGAGCTGAAGTCCGAGGGCCTCGCCGTCATCTTCATCTCGCACAAGCTGGGCGAGGTCCTGTCGGTCGCCGACGAGATCACCGTCATCCGGCGCGGCACCACGGTCGGCACGGCCGTCCCCGCCGAGACGACCTCCCGGCAGCTCGCCGAGATGATGGTCGGCAGCGAACTCCCCACCCCCGAGACCGCCGAGTCGACGGTCACCGACCAGCCCGTCATCGAGGTCAAGAACCTCACCGTGTACGCCGCCGGCGCCTCCCTCGGCGCCGAGTCCGAGCCCACCGCCGGCGGACTCCTCGGCGACGCGGCCGTCGCGGGCGGCGCCGCCAAGCGCGTCCTCGACGACGTCACCTTCACCATCCACGCCGGTGAGGTCATGGGCATCGCAGGCGTCGAGGGCAACGGCCAGACCGAGCTGATCGACGCGCTGATCGGCCTGAAGAACGCCGACTCCGGCACCATCGGCTTCCTCGGCGACGACATCACCCCCTGGGCCACCCGCCGCCGCCGCGAGCACGGCATCGGTTACATCCCCGAGGACCGCCACCGCCACGGCCTCCTCCTGGAAGCCCCGCTGTGGGAGAACCGCATCCTCGGCCACGTCACCGAGAAGCCCAACGCGAAGGGCGTCTGGCTCGACATCAAGGGCGCCCAGGAGGACACCCGCCGGATCGTCGAGGAGTACGACGTCCGCACCCCCGGCATCGACGTCACCGCCGCCTCCCTCTCCGGCGGCAACCAGCAGAAGCTGATCGTCGGCCGCGAGATGAGCCACAAGCCGAAGTTCCTGATCGCCGCCCACCCCACCCGCGGTGTGGACGTCGGCGCGCAGGCCGCGATCTGGGACCAGATCCGCGCCGCCCGCCGCGAGGGCCTCGCCGTCCTGCTGATCTCCGCCGACCTCGACGAGCTCATCGGCCTGTCGGACACCCTGCGCGTGATCTACGACGGCAGGCTGGTCGCCGACGCCGACCCGGCCACCGTCACCCCCGAGGAACTCGGCTCGGCCATGACCGGCGCCGCGTCCGGTCACCTCGAACACGTCGAAGAGTCCGCAGAAGACGGCGCCGACGACACCGCCCCGGAGGACGAGGCCCGATGAAGAAGTTCGACAAGGAGCGACTGCTCCTCGCCGTGGCCGGCCCGGTCATGGCGCTTGTCGCCGCGATCCTGCTGACCTCGGTCGTGCTGCTCGCCTCGGGCAAGAACCCGATCGAGCCGTACCGCCTGATGCTCCAGCAGATCGGGTACTCGGACGTCCAGGTGCTGATCATCAACCAGGCGTCGATGTACTACATCGCCGCCCTGGCGGTCGCCCTCGGCTTCCGGATGAACCTGTTCAACATCGGCGTCGACGGCCAGTACCGCCTCGGCGCCGTGATGACCGCGGTCGTCGGCGCGCACGTCGCGCTGCCCGCCGCCCTCCAGGTGCCGCTGCTGCTCCTGGTCGCGATCCTCACCGGCGCCTTCTGGGCCGGTATCGCCGGTGTCCTCAAGGTCACCCGCGGGGTCAGCGAGGTCGTCGCCACGATCATGCTGAACGCCATCGCGACCAGCCTGATCCTCTACCTCACGCAGACCAACACGTGGGGCGTCCAGGTCGGCAACAACATGACGACCGGCATCATGAAGAAGTCCGGCTGGATCCCCGGCATCGACATGGGCGCGGACACCGGCGAGATCTACGGCCTGGTCTTCCTCGCCGTGATCATGGGCGTGCTGTACTGGCTCGTCCTCAACCGCACCCGCTTCGGCTTCGACCTGCGCGCCACCGGCGAGTCCGAGACCGCGGCCGCCGCCTCCGGTGTCGACGCCAAGCGCATGACGCTCACCGCGATGCTGATCTCCGGTGGTGTCGCCGGTCTCGCCGGACTGCCGCTGCTGCTCGGCGACAGCCACACCTACAGCCTCACCTTCCCCGAGGGCCTCGGCTTCACCGCCATCGGCATCGCGCTCCTCGGCCGAAACAACCCCGGCGGCATCGCTCTCGCCGCCCTCCTGTGGGCCTTCCTCGACAAGGCGTCGCCCGCCCTCGACTACGCGACCCCGGTGGCGTACGAGAAGGAGATCGCGACGATCATGCAGGGCCTGATCGTGTTCGCGGTCGTCATCTCCTACGAGGTCGTCCGCACCTGGGGCCTGCGCCGCCAGCAGAAGCGCGTCGGTGAGGAACTCGCCGCTGCCGCCCGGAACAACTCCGAGAAGAAGGAGGTGGCGGCCCGATGAGTACCGCGACCATCGCCAAGCCGCAGGCGAAGCAGCCCGGCAAGGGCGGACGCCGATTCTCCCTCCCCGTGCTCCTGCTGATCATCGCGGGCGCGCTGATCCTCACCTCGATCGTCCGCCTCATCACCGGCGCGGACGGCATCACCTCCACCGGCCAGATGTCCACGGCCCTGCGCGCCGCCGTACCGATCGGCCTCGCCGGTCTCGGCGGTCTGTGGGCCGAGCGCGCGGGCGTCGTCAACATCGGCCTCGAGGGCATGATGATCCTCGGCACCTGGTTCGGCGCCTGGGCCGGCTACCAGTGGGGCCCCTGGACGGGTGTCGTCTTCGGCATCCTCGGCGGCTGCCTCGGCGCCGTCCTGCACGCCGTCGCCACCGTGACGTTCAACGTCAACCACATCGTCTCCGGTGTCGCCATCAACATCCTGGCGCTCGGCATCACCCGCTATCTGTCGAAGTTCACCTTCGCCGACACCTCCGAGGGCTCCGCCAAGCAGTCCCCACCCATCGACTCGCTCGGCAACTTCGACATCCCCGGCCTCTCCAGCTGGCTGGACACGCTCAACGGCAAGCACTGGTTCCTGATCTCCGACATCGCCGGTCTCGTCGGCGGTCTGGTCACCAACCTGTCGCCGCTCACCGTCATCGCGGTCGCCCTCGTCCCCGCCACCTGGTGGGTCCTGTGGCGCACCGCCTTCGGCCTGCGGCTGCGCTCCTGCGGCGAGAACCCGGTGGCCGCCGAGTCCCTCGGCGTCAACGTCTACAAGTACAAGTACCTCGCCGTGATCATCTCCGGCGGCTTCGCCGGTCTCGGCGGTGCCTTCCTGTCGATCGTCGCCTCGAACGTCTACCTCGACGGCCAGACCGGCGGCCGGGGTTACATCGGTCTCGCGTCGATGATCTTCGGCAACTGGATGCCGGGCGGACTCGCCCTCGGCGCGGGCCTGTTCGGCTACACCGACAGCCTCAACCTGCGCGGCGGCGCCACCAACGTCCACGCGCTGATCCTGCTGCTCGGCTTCCTGCTGGTCGCCGGCGTCGGCTACCTGGTCTGGAAGAAGCGGTACGTCCCCGCCGGCATCACCGCCGCCGTCGCGGCCCTGATGTTCGTCTGGTACGCCACCACCGACCAGGTCCCGACCCAACTGGTCGGCGCCAGCCCGTACATCGTCACCCTGCTGGTCCTCTCGCTGTCCGCACAGCATCTGCGGATGCCGAAGGCGGACGGCCTGCCGTACCGGAAGGGACAGGGCAAGTGACCTCGCCCGCCGCCGAGTTGGCCGTCGACTGGGACGAACTGCGCGCCGAGGCGCGGGAGGCGATGTCCCACGCCTACGCGCCGTACTCGGGCTACCCCGTCGGGGTCGCCGCCCGCGTCGACGACGGCCGCACGGTCTCCGGCTGCAACGTGGAGAACGCGTCGTACGGCCTCGGCCTGTGCGCGGAGTGCGGGCTCGTGTCCGACCTCCAGCGCACCGGCGGCGGCCGGCTGACGCACTTCACCTGCGTCGACGGCAAGGGCGACATCCTCGTCCCGTGCGGCCGCTGCCGTCAGCTGCTGTACGAGTTCGGCGGTCCCGGTCTGCTGGTGGAGACACCGGCGGGCATCCTGCCGCTCTCGGAGATGCTCCCGCAGGCCTTCGGGCCGGACCATCTCACCAGGTAACTCCCGTGCGGCCCCGCTGAGTTGACCATCGGCTCACTCGGCGGGGCCGCGCATTTTCTGAACGCCCGGAAGGAAATCCAAGCCATGGCCATGGACGCCATCTCCGTCATCCGCACCAAGCGGGACCGCGGTGAACTGAGCGACGAGCAGATCGACTGGGTCATCGACGCGTACACCCGCGGGGAGGTGGCCGACTACCAGATGGCCGCCCTCAACATGGCGATCCTCCTCAACGGCATGAACCGTTCCGAGATCGCCCGCTGGACCGCCGCGATGATCGCCTCCGGCGAGCGCATGGACTTCTCGTCCCTCTCCCGCCCGACCGCCGACAAACACTCCACGGGCGGCGTCGGCGACAAGATCACCCTCCCGCTGGCCCCCCTCGTCGCCGCCTGCGGCGCGGCCGTCCCGCAGCTCTCCGGCCGCGGCCTCGGCCACACCGGCGGCACCCTCGACAAGCTGGAGTCGATCCCCGGCTGGCGCGCGCTGCTCTCCAACGAGGAGATGCTGTCGGTCCTGGAGGGCACGGGAGCGGTGATCTGCGCGGCGGGCGACGGCCTGGCCCCCGCCGACAAGAAGCTGTACGCCCTGCGTGACGTCACCGGCACGGTGGAGGCGATTCCCCTGATCGCCTCCTCGATCATGTCGAAGAAGATCGCCGAAGGTACGGGCTCCCTGGTCCTGGACGTGAAGGTCGGCACGGGCGCGTTCATGAAGACGATCGAGGACGCGCGTGAACTGGCGTCCACGATGGTCGGGTTGGGCACCGACCACGGCGTGAAGACGGTCGCACTGCTGACGGACATGTCGACCCCCCTCGGCCTGACGGCGGGCAACGCCCTCGAAGTCCGGGAATCCGTCGAGGTGTTGGCGGGCGGCGGCCCCTCCGACGTCGTCGAACTGACCATCGCGCTGGCCCGCGAGATGCTCGACGCGGCCGGCATCAAGGACGCCGACCCGGCGAAGGCCCTGGCCGACGGTTCGGCGATGGACGTCTGGCGCCGGATGATCGCGGCCCAGGGCGGCGACCCGGACGCGGAGTTGCCGGTGGCCCGCGAGCAGCACGTGGTCACGGCCTCGACGTCCGGTGTCCTCACGCGGCTCGACGCCTACGACATCGGTATCGCCGCGTGGCGCCTCGGTGCGGGGCGTGCGCGCAAGGAGGACCCGGTCCAGGCGGGCGCGGGAGTGGAGATGCACGCCAAGCCGGGCGACGTGGTGACAGCGGGCCAGCCCCTGCTGACCCTGCACACCGACACGCCGGAGCGCTTCGCGTACGCGCTGGAGGCGGTCGAGGGCTCGTACGACATCGGCGCCGAGGGGACTTCGTTCACGGCTTCGCCGGTGGTGCTGGAGCGCATCGCCTGATCGAGGGCTGAATCGGGGGGGGCCGGGGCTTTCAAGTCCCGGCCCCCCCTGCTTACTCGGGGCCCGGCCCTACTTCTTCAGATGCCGGGCGTAGAACCGGAAAGCGTCCTCCGACTCGAACGCCGGGGTGCCGGTGTGTCCGCCCATGTTGGCGTGCAGGGTCTTCTCCTGGGTGCCGAAGGAGTCGAACAGGTCCAGGGCCCGCTGTCGCGGATTGCCCTCGTCGTCCCACTGGAGCAGGAGCAGCAGCGGGATGGTGACCTGTTTGGCCTCGTCGCGCTGGGCGCGGGGGACGTAGCCCCCGGCGAAGAAACCCGCCGCCGTGATGCGCGGCTCGGTCACCGCGAGGCGGATGCCCAGAGCGGTCCAGCCCGAGTAGCCGATCGGGCCGCCGGTCTCGGGGAGTGCGAGGACGGCGTCGAGGGTGGTGAGCCATTCCGGGGCCGCGTTGTCGACCAGCGGGCCGACCAGGGACTCGAAGATCTCGTCGGTCGGCTCACCGGCCCGCATCGCCCGGCCGAGGTCGGCGCGGAGCTGTAGGTCGGCGGCGGAACGGGGACGGTCGCCGCAGCCTGCGGCGTCGATGGTGACCGCCGCGTAGCCGGCCGCCGCGGTGGCCCGGGCCCTGGCCACCAGCCGGGGCTCCGCCTTGGGCAGGCCGTTGTTGTGGGCGATGAGGATCAGCGGGGCCGGTGCGGTGGACTCGGGCGTCCACAGGGTGCCGGGGGTCTCGCCGAGGGTGAATTCGCGTTCGAGGACGCCGTCGTCGAGGCGCTGCTCGGAGGTGAACCGCAGGGTCGTGTCCATGGTCGTGCCTTTCGGGAGTACGCAGAACGGCGCTCCCGGACGACCTATCGCCCGACCGTGACCCCGGAGGAGAGCACCCATGTCGTTGATGTGTTCACGGGTACCACCTCCTCGTTCTCTCGCACGGCCACGGGAAAGGTAGCAGCGGGCGCAGCCGTCCGCCAACGGGTTTTGTCCCCGGCCTCTCACCCCAGCAGCGCCGCGATCACCACCAGCACCGGCACCGACAGGATCGTCGACAGCAGGATCGAGTCCCGGGCCAGTGCCTCGCCCACGCGGTAGCGGCTCGCGTACGTGTACAGGTTCTGCGCACCGGGCAGTGCCGAGGTCACGACGACGTCGAGCAGCGCCGCGCCGTGCAGGCCGAAGACCCCCGCCGCCAGCGCCCAGGCGATCGCCGGCTGTCCCACCGACTTCAGCGCGACCGACAGCAGCACCGGCCACCGCTCGGCACCGCGCGCCGGCAGCGCGCTTCCGCGCAGCGAGATGCCGAAGCCGAGGAGTACGGCCGGGACCGCCATGTTGCCCATCAGGGTGAGGGGATCCATCACCGGGCCCGGGACGTGCACACCGGACGCCGCCACCGCGACTCCCGCGAGGGAGCCGACCGCGACCGGGTTGCGCACGGGCGTGAGCAGCCGCAGCCACCAGGGGTCCTTCTCGCCCCGGTCCGACAGGTCGAGGATCGTGAGGGCGAGGGGGCTGACGACGACGAGCTGGAACAGCATCACCGGTGCCACCAGCGAGGCGTTGCCCAGGACGTACACCGAGATCGGGATGCCGAGGTTGCCGGAGTTGACGTAGCTGGAACAGAGCGCGCCGATCGTCGTACGGCCCACACCCCAGCCGCGGGCCACCCCGACCGCCACGAACACGCCCGCCACCGCCGTCGTGCTCAGGACCGTCACGAGCAGCCAGCTGGAGAAGACCACCGAGAGGTCGGCCCGCGCGAGGGTGGTGAACAGCAGGGCCGGGGACGCCACATTGAAGGCCAGCCTGGTCAGTACCTCCCTGCCGTTCTCGCCGAGGGAGCCGCGCAGGCCGAGCAGATAGCCGACGGCGATGACGACGCCGATGACCGCGAACCCGGTCAACACCCCCTGCACGACGCCTCCTCGCAGGCGGTCGCGGCGCGCGGGAGGGCGTCGGGTATCCAGGGCGGGGCTGATCCGTGGGGCATACAGCAAACCTAGGCGGTCGCTCCCGATGAGTTACGACCGCCCACCCGGTCTACCGATCGTGGACGCCAAGACACCCGCTGTACTCGTGCCGAACCGCCCCGTCACCCGTGACGAGGTGGCGCGGCTCTGCGACGAGGTGCGGCGGCTGCTGGGGGAGACCGGCGCCGGGGTCGTTCTCGTCGGGGTCGAGACCTTGGGGCCCGGGCCGCCGGGGCTCGGCACCGTCGATCTCCTGGCCCGCATGGAGCTGACCGCACGGCGGGCCGGTGGCCGGATCAGGCTGCGCGGGCCCAGTCCCGGACTACGCGCCCTCCTCGATCTGGTCGGGCTCCGCTTCGAGACGGAGGGGCAGGTCGAAGAGCGGGAACCAGCGCTTGGTGTCCAGGAAGAAGTGGAACCCGGTGAGCCTGCCGTCTGAGATCTCCAGGACCTGCACCGACCAGGGGCTGAAGCCGCCCGCCTCCGGGTCCGGCTTGTACTGGGCGAAGCCCGGCAGGCCGTTCACCTCCACCGGGATCAGGCGGGAGCCCTCGCAGGCGGCGCCGATCGTCGTCATGAAGCCCGTGATGTCGTCGTGGCCGGTCAGCCACAGGTCGAACGGCGGCATCGTCATGATGGCGTCCTCGTGCAGCAGCGCCGTCAGGGCCGCCATGTCGTAGCCCTCGAAGGCCGCGACATATCGCTCCAGGAGTTTCTTCTGCTCGTCGTCGAGCGGGTCGGAGACGGCCGCGTCGGCCGCCTTCTCGTCCCGCTCGGCGAGGGTGGCGCGGGCCCGCTGCAGCGCGCTGTTGACCGACGCGACCGAGGTGCCGAGCAGCTCGGCGACCTCGTTGGCCCGCCAGGCCAGCACCTCGCGCAGGATCAGCACCGCCCTTTGCTTGGGCGGCAGTTGCTGAAGTGCGGCCATGAACGCGAGCCGCACCGACTCCTTGGCGACGGCGGCCTCCGCCGGGTCCGCGACCGTCGGCAGCACACGCGCGTCGGGCATCGGCTCCAGCCAGGTGTTGTCCGGGCGGGGCGACAGCGCGGCCTGCGCGAGCGGGGTGGAGTCGCTGAGGTCGACGGGGCGCGCCCGCTTGTTGCCCGCGGACAGCATGTCCAGGCAGACGTTGGTCGCGATCCGGTACAGCCAGGACCGCAGACTGGAGCGGCCCTCGAACTTGTCGTAACTCCGCCAGGCGCGGACCATCGTGTCCTGCACCGCGTCCTCGGCCTCGAAGGAGGAGCCGAGCATGCGGTAGCAGTACCCGGTCAGCTCGACGCGGTGTTTCTCCAGCCTGATGTCGAGGTCTGTCGTCGTCGCGGTGCCGTCGCTCATGGTCTCGCCCACCCACCCCTGTGGCCGTTCTTCCGATACCCCGAAACGTAGCGCAGCCCACTGACAATGGCCCCCGGAGTGGCTGAAAGCGCAGGTCAGGAAGGTTTCACTACAAGGGTCGGGCGGATGTGACCGCTCAGGCGGCGGCGAGTCCCCGCTCGACCCGCGCCGCCCGCGACCCCAGCACCGTGATGGTCACGACACCCAGCACCGCCAGCACGCCCACGCCGACCGTGCCCGCCCAGCCGCCCGCGTGGAACGCCAGCGCGCCGACCGTACTGCCGGTGCTGGAGCCGATGTAGTACGCGGACTGGTAGAGGGCGGAGGCCTGGGCGCGCCCGGTGGTGGCCGTCTTGCTGACCGCCGAGGACGCGACCGCGTGCCCCGCGAAGAAGCCCGCCGTGATCAGCACCAGGCCGAGCAGCACCAGGGGCAGCGAGTCGGCGAGGGAGACCAGGAGACCGGTGGCCGTCGTACCGCCCGCCAGATACAAGGCCCCCCGGCGCCCGAGCCGGCCGACCAACCGCCCCGCCGTGGACGCCGACACCGTCCCCACCAGATACACCAGGAAGATCGAGCCGACGATGCCCTGGGGGAGGGAGAAGGGGGCCTCGGTGAGGCGGTAGCCGATCACCGTGTAGACGCCGCCGAAGACCGTCATGAACAGGGCGCCGATCGCGTACAGCCGGCACAGCAGCGGGTTCGCGAGGTGGGCGCGGACCGTGCGGGCCAGGACGCGGGGGCGCAGCGAGCCCGGCGTGAAGTGCTTCGGGGCGGGGAGCAGGAGGCGGAAGGCGACCGCGCAGCCGACCGCGATCAGGCCGATCACCCCTACGGCGACCCGCCAGCCCCACTCCTGCGCGACCCAGCCGGTGATGACCCGGCCGCTCATCCCGCCGACGCTGTTGCCCGCCACGAACAGGCCGATCGCCGTGACCAGCGCCTTCGGCCGGACTTCCTCGGCGAGATACGCCGTCGCCGACGCGGGCAGCCCGGCCAGCGCGGCCCCCTGGAGGAACCGCAGCACCACCAGCGCGCCCAGCGACGGCGCGAACGGCACCAGGACCCCGATGCTCACCGCGACCACCAGCGACGCGGTCATGACCGTACGACGTCCGAAACGCTCCGACAGGGCGCTCATCGGCAGGACGAACAGCGCGAGTCCGCCCGTCGCCGCCGCCACCGTCCAGCTCGCCGCGCTCGCCGCGACCCCGAACTCGCCGGAGATCAGCGGCAGCAGGGCCTGCGTGGAGTACAGCAGCGCGAAGGTCGCCACACCCGCGAGGAAGAGCGCGAAGCTCATCCGGCGATAACCGGGACCGCCGGGCGTCAGCCGTGAGTCGGGAGCAGTGGAAGTGGTGGAGGCGGCCACGATGGTGGACGCCCCGGTATCGGCGGGAGACATGCTTCGAAGCTACGTACGCTCCCGCTCATCCGTCCAATGCACGGAAACGCCATAATCGTTCCCATGGTGCATCAGTACAGTTCACAGGCTCGCCTGTCACCGTCCGGTGACACAGAAGACATCGTCGCGCTGCTCGCGCCGCGCCTCGCGTACTTCGCCGGGGTCGCCCGCACCGAGCACGTCACCCGGGCCGCGCAGGAGATGCAGGTCCCGCAGTCCACCCTGTCGCGGGCGATGGTCCGCCTCGAACAGGACCTGGGCGTCGACCTGTTCGCCCGCAGGGGCCGTACGGTCTCGCTCACCCCCGCCGGCCGCACCTTCCTCACCTCCGTCGAGCGCGCCCTCGCCGAGATCGGGAAGGCCGCCGACGAGGTCCGCGCCGACGCCGACCCCGCCACCGGCAAGGTCGCCTTCGGCTTCCTCCACACCCTCGGCTCGGAGACCGTCCCCGAACTCATCCGCGCCTTCCGCGCCGACCACCCCCGCGTCCGCTTCAGCCTCGTCCAGAACTACGGCGAGGCCATGCTGGAGCGGCTGCGCGCGGGCGAGCTGGACCTGTGCCTGCTGACCGCGCCGACCCTCGACGCCCCCGACGTCGTGGCCCACCGCCTCGACATCCAGAAACTCCGCCTCGTCGTCCCGGCCGACCACCGCCTGGCCTCCCGCAAACGGATCCGCCTAGCGGAGGCGGCCGAGGAGACCTTCGTGACCCTGGAACCGGGCTACGGCCTCCGGAGCATCACCGACGCCGTCTGCGCGGAGGCCGGCTTCCGCCCGAAGATCGCCTTCGAGGGGGAGGAGGCGGAGACCCTACGGGGCCTGGTGGCGGCGGGTCTCGGAGTAGCCCTGCTCCCTCCACCGGCCGTACCCCGCCCGGGAGTTGCCGAACTGACGGTCACCGCCCCGAAGGCGGTACGGGAGATCGGCGTGGCCTGGCTGGACGGCCGCCCGGACACACCCCCGGTGGCCGCCTTCAAGAAGTTCCTGCTGTCGAGAAGGGGCAACTTGCTGCCCGAGTAGCTCAGTTCAGGTGCCGGACCCGCACGACCAGCTTGCCAGTGGCGCGGCTGTGCTCCATGTCGTCGTGGGCCTGCGGTACTTGCTCAAGCCCGTCGTACACGCGGTCTACAGGGAAGGCCAGTTGGCCTGTGGTGACCGCGTCGAGGATTTCCTGGAAGACCGTCGGGGGGAGGTCGGAGGCGTCACCGAAGTAGCCCGCGAGGCGGACGCCCCTGGGCAGGTACTCGTTGGGGGAGAAGTCGCGGACGGTCCACTGGTTGGAGAGGCTGCCGCCGAAGCAGGCCGTGCCGTGGACGCGGACCGCGCGCAGGGTGTCGGGGAGGGTGGGGGTGCCGACCAGGTCGAGGGCGGCGTCGACACCGTCCGGGTACAACTCGCGTACGGCGGGGGCGACTTCGCCGGTGTCGAGGAGCGGATGGTCGACACCGCGTTCCTTGAGCAGGGCGAGCCGGTCCGGACGCCGGGTGGTGGACAGCACCGTGGCTCCGCGCCAGCGGGCGAGCGCGGCGGCGGCCAGCCCCACCGAGGAGGTACCGCCGCGGATCAGCACGGTCTGACCGGGCCGCAGATCCAGTCCGACGGTGAGCGAACCATAGGCCGTCTGCACCATCTCCGGCAGCGCACCAAGCACCTCCCAGGGCAACTCGGTGTCGACGGGAATGACCTGGGCCAGCGGCACCGACGTGTACTCGGCATAGCCACCGTCGTAGGTACGCCCCATGTCCCCCATCATCGCGACGACCTTCTGCCCGCGCACGAGCCCGCTGCCGGCCGGGGCCGCGTCCACGATACCGACCGCCTCGATCCCCGGCACCCGCGGAAAACTGACCCCCTCACTCACCCCCAGCCGCAACTTCAACTCCGACCGGTTCAGCCCGAACGCCTCGACCCGAATCCGCACCCACCCGTCCCGCTCGGACGGGAGCGGGAGCACGGTCAGCCGCAACTTCTCGACGGGACCGGGGGCAGAGAGCTGGACCGCACGCATAGTGGCCGGCGAGAACGTCGTCATGGGCCTGCCTTCTTCCCGGGCGGGGAGGAGAGTTCGGACGGCGGGCGTCAACGTCGGGCGGGCGCCACCGCATTCCCGACTCGCCCCGGACACGGGCTTGTTGGCCTCCGCTCCCCGCTCACTTCCGCAAGGAGCGTCCGAAGCCCGCCGCCAGTGGCATCCGTAGGCCCAGGGGTGGTGGAGCCTGGAGTGCGTCCTCGACCGGGCGGGCGAATGCTCGGCCGAACAGGGCGCCCAGGACGAAGTCCTCGGTCAGGGCGTGGACTTCCTGGCGGTGTTGGTGCAACGCGTGGCCGTCGGAGTGGACTTCGAAGCGGCAGACGTCCCGGTTGGCCTTCTTGGCGCGGGCCGCCAGGCGGAAGGAGAGTTCGGGGTCGGTTCGTTCGTCGTTCGTGCCGTGGACGATCAGGACTCGGCGGCCCACCAGTTGCTTCACCGGTTCGGGTGGTGCGGCCACGTCCTGCTCGGGGAGCCAAGGGGCCAGTGCCACCACGGAGTTGACCGCCTCGTGGCCGGCGGAGCGCAGGGCGGCACGGCCGCCCATGTCGACTCCGGCGAGGCATACGGGCACGTCTCCGTAGCGTCGTACGACCTCGTCGACCGCCCAGGTGGCGTCGTGCGCGAGATACGCCTCGCTGCCGTTCCAGCCGCGCACGCGGTAGTGGACGACATGCGCGGCGAGCCCGTCGTCCGCGCCGGCCCGGGACAGCCGGCGCCCCAACGCCCGTACGGAGGCCGTCGCCAGGAGAGGGGACGGCCTGCGGGCGGAGACCTCGTCGCCGCCGGGGAGCAGCAGGACCACGCCGCTCACCGAGGTCGGTTCTGGACCGAGCGCTCTCCCCAGCCGGGCCGTCCGAACCGGCGTCGCTTGCTGTGCCATGACAGAACAGTGTCAGAAGTGAGCGTGTACGCCATCCTTCCGCGCGGTCACCGTTACGTATCGACGGATTCGTACAACAGGTGATCTACGCGCGTAGGAGTTAGAGTGCGGAAATGACGAGCCAGAGCACCCCGAACACCCCGACGCCGGACCAGATCCGCCGGGCGCCGAAGGTTCTGCTGCACGACCACCTCGACGGCGGCCTCCGCCCTGGGACGATCGTCGAACTCGCGCGGGACGCCGGGTACACCGGGCTCCCCGAGACCGACCCGGACAAACTCGGCGTGTGGTTCGCCGAGGCCGCCGACTCCGGTTCCCTGGAACGGTACTTGGAGACCTTCTCGCACACCGTCGCCGTGATGCAGACCCGGGACGCGCTGATCCGCGTCGCCCGCGAGTGCGCGGAGGACCTCGCCGAGGACGGCGTCGTATACGCCGAGGTGCGGTACGCGCCCGAGCAGCACCTCGACGGCGGGCTCAGCCTCGAAGAGGTCGTCGAGGCCGTCAACGAGGGCTTCCGGCAAGGGGAGTCGCTGGCGAGGGAGGGCGGGCGGCGGATCCGCGTGGGGGCGCTGCTCACCGCCATGCGGCACGCCGCCCGCGCCCTGGAGATCGCCGAACTCGCCAACCGCTACCGCGACCTGGGCGTCGTCGGCTTCGACATCGCGGGCGCCGAGGCCGGGTTCCCGCCCACCCGGCACCTCGACGCCTTCGAGTACCTCAAGCGCGAGAACAACCACTTCACCATCCACGCCGGCGAGGCCTTCGGACTGCCGTCCATCTGGCAGGCGCTCCAGTGGTGCGGCGCCGACCGGCTCGGCCACGGCGTGCGCATCATCGACGACATCCAGGTCCAGGACGACGGCACGGTCAAGCTCGGCCGGCTCGCCTCGTACGTCCGCGACAAGCGCATCCCGTTGGAACTGTGCCCCAGCTCCAACCTCCAGACCGGCGCCGCCGACTCCTACGCCGAGCACCCCATCGGGCTGCTCCGCCGGCTCCACTTCCGGGCCACGGTCAACACCGACAACCGGCTGATGTCCCACACCAGCATGAGCAGTGAATTCGAGCACCTTGTCGAGGCGTTCGGTTATTCACTCGACGACATGCAATGGTTCTCCGTCAATGCTATGAAGTCAGCATTCATTCCTTTCGATGAACGACTGGCCATGATCAATGACGTGATCAAGCCCGGATATGCCGAACTCAAATCCGAGTGGCTGTTCCGGCAGACGGCCTCCACCAGCGGTTCTGTGCCCGAAGAGGGCTGAACGGGATCGAACGGAGGGCGGTGAATGCGGGCGGGTGTTCACAATCCGTCCGCATTTCGATGTTTGCGGCGGACGGCTTCGCGTGTTTACGGTCTTGGACCGCTCACATCCCCGTCATCCCATTCAAGGACGCATTCACCATGAAGCAGTCTGCTGCCAAGACCCTCGGTGTCGCCGCCCTCGGTGCCGCCTTCGCCGCCGTAGGCGCGGGTGCCGCGAGCG
Organism: Streptomyces hokutonensis; assembly: GCF_000376565.1. GTDB lineage: Bacteria > Actinomycetota > Actinomycetes > Streptomycetales > Streptomycetaceae > Streptomyces > Streptomyces hokutonensis. The sequence goes on from NZ_BARG01000015.1 coordinate 56,641, forward strand.
CGGCTCCGGCGGTCCCGGACACCACCCAGGTGCTGGGCGCCGTGACCCACACGCTGCCCGCGGAGAACGTCACCAAGGCGCTCCCGGGTGCCGGCGAGGCGCTGAGCCAGGCGCAGCCCGCGCTCGCGGGTGGTCTGTCCGCCGTGCAGCCGGCCGCCGAGAAGGTCCTCTCCGACGGCCCGACCGCGCCCGTCGCCGGACTGCTGGGCGGCCTCCCGCTGTCGCAGACGGGCCTGCCCACGCACGGCCTGCCGCTGAACGGCGTTCCGCTGGGCTGAGGCCCGTCGGGCTCGGACCCGCTGGGCCGAGCCCACCCCCGAACGCGCCGATGGGGCGCGCCCCCGGACGAGGGGTGCGCCCCATCGGCGTACGCGCGCCGGGCCTTTGCGGGTTTCGGTGGCTCACCAGGCCTCGGTGCGCACCTTGTCCTCGGACGGGAACAGGATCCACAGCGCGATGTAGAGCAGGAACTGCGGCCCGGGCAGCAGACACGAGAGCAGGAAGATCACCCGCATCGTGGTCGCGGAGGTACCGAAGCGCCGCGCCAGCGCTGCGCACACTCCGCCGATCATGCGGCCTTGGGTGGGGCGGGCAATGGCGGTCATCATGGGCACTCCTTCTTTTTGGGTCGTTCGCCTTCGGGGGCGCCTCAGCCGGTGTCGAGAGCACGATCGTGCTCGACGCTTCGCGCCTCCGCGCGTTCGCACTCTCGACACCGGCGCGCCCCCTGCGGCTCTCTCCCGGCCGACGCGTGGGGACACCGGCCCTTGGTGGGCCCTGGGCGTTCGTTGGTGTGGGCGGGTTGCCCATCTGCCTTCAACGGTACGGAGGCGGGGGCCGACGGGCGTCGCTCTACGGTGCGATGCCGACCCTGGGAATCGTCGGGGTCCGTCCCTGAGGCGCTTCCTCCTGGAGGAGGGGCGCGGGGAGGGGGCTCTCGCCCCTGCGGCGGAGCCAGACGCGGGCGGCGGGGACGATCGCGGCGTGCGCGAGGGCCACGCCCACCGTGTTCATGAGCAGCGAGTCGACGTCGACGACCTGGCCCGGCACGCCGGTCTGGAGCAGTTCGATGCCCAGGGAGATCAGGGCGCCGGCGGCGACCGTACGGATCAGGGACGCGAGCGGCGAGACATGCAGCCGGCCGCTCACCATCGGGAGCAGGACGCCCAGCGGGGCCAGCAGCGCGAGGCCCTCACCGATCCGCTTCGTCGCCTCCGGCCAGCCCAGTGCCAGATCGGCCCGGATACTGGCCAGCGGGTGCAGGTTCGGCGGCATCACCCAGGGGACGTCCCGCGGGCGCAGCGTGACCCAGGCGACGAGCACGAGATGTGCGACGAGGAGGACACCTCCTGTCACACGGACGCGAATCGCGGCACTGCCGCCGATGGAGCCTTGACGCTGCACGCCCCACTAGACGCCCCCTCCGGCACGATCGGTTCCGGGTAGGGCCCAAGCACCAGGCTGAGGCTTCCGCCACACCCCTCTTTTCCGGCTCGTTCACCTCCGGGGTGCTTTTGCGGAGGAGGCGGCATGATTGGCCCATGCCAAAGGGGAGGGTGCGCGCGGTCGTCGGCTATACGGCGCTCACACTGCTGTGCGCGGCAGCGACGGCATGGTGTGTGCTCACCGGCATCGCGAAGCTGAACCTGTCGGGGAGCGCCGTCGAAATCCGGCTCGCGGAGTGCCACCAGGAGGAGGGCGGGAAGGGCGGCTCCTACACCGTGTGCAGCGGCCCGGTGCAGAACACGCGGAGCACTACGAACGCGCGCACCGCGAAGGTCTCGTACAACGGCCACGAGGGCGAGACCGTCAGAGCCGCACGGACTCCCTGGGGAAGCTACGACGTGGTGGACACCGGCTTCGTCTCACGGAGCAGCTCGATCCTGCTCCCCGTGGTGCCGCTCCTCGGGACGGCCGGCGCGGCAGCCCTCACCGTCAGAGAGTTCCGCCGGCCAAGGCAAGCGGCCGCTCCCGACGGAGCCTCGTGAGCGACAGGGGCGGCGGTGTGGACTGCGTCTTCTGCCGCCTCATCGATGAGGGCAGCGCACACTGGGTGGCCCGTGCGGCCGAAGCCTGCGCCTTCACGCCGTTGAACCCGCTCGCGCCGGGGCACACGCTGGTCGTCCCCACCCGCCACTTCACGGATGTGTTCGAGTGCCCGCCCGATGCCCTGACGGCGTCGATGTCGCTGGTCCAACGCGTGGCCGCGGCCATGCGCACCGCCCTGGACGCCTCGGGCGTCAACATCCTGAGCGCCTGCGGACCGGGGTCGGAACAGTCCGTCCCGCACCTGCACTTCCACGTCGTTCCCCGGTGGGTGGACGACGGGATCTCGACATGGCCGACCGGACGGTCCCGCCGCAGCCTCACCGGCGACCCAGGCGCGCGACTGGCCGCCGCACTCGACCGTCGACCGTGACGCCGAGCGGCATCATCGAGGTTGAGCCAGGCCGATTCGGAGCCCACGGGCCCCGTCAGCCGCCCGTCACCTCGGTGGAGGGCGGCGGCTTGGTGCCGGGAGAGGAGCGGACGTCGTCCGTGCATTCGTAGCGGCGCAGGGGGGCGTTGCCCGGGCCGCCGAGGATGACGGAGCCGTCGCCCTCGGCGGCGGCCGAGTCGGAGAAGGTGCAGACGATCTGGGCGAGCGCGTACGACGTCAGGTCGGCCGGTGAATTGCTCAGCCGCAGCGCGTCCTTGGGGTCCTTGGCGCGCGGTCCGCTCACGGACATGCCGCCGCGTACGTCGGTCGTGTACCGGGCGTCCTTCTCGCCCGGCGACGGCGACTGCGCGAGCTGGTCCAGCAGCCCCTGCGCCACGATCACGCGCCGCTGCACGTCCGCGGTGCCGTCCGGCACCTGTACGGTCCGGTCGACGGTCACCAGCGACGACCCGCACAGCAGGAACACCTGCACGGGCACCCCGCGCGCGGCCTGCGTCGACACGTCCGGCTCGGTGAGCGTGCAGGGCACCATCGAGGGCGCGGGCCCGAAGTCGGTCGGCACCTCCGTGGCGCGGATCCCGCAGCCGGTGAGCAGCAGTGCGAGGAGGGGGAGAGTCAGCAACCCGCGTGCCTTCATGAGGCGTCCCCCTTCGAACTGTCCCCTTCGGCCTCGCCCTTGTCCGTCTCCTCCGTGAGCACGGAGGCGTCCCTCGGCAGCCGCAGGGTGAACACCGCGCCGCCGTCGGGGGAGTTGGCGGCCGTGATGTCGCCGCCGTGGATGTGGGCGTTCTCCAGGGCGATGGAGAGGCCGAGACCGCTGCCCTCGGAGCGGGGGCGGGAGGCGCTCGCCTTGTAGAAGCGGTCGAAGACGTGCGGGAGGACGTCCTCGGGGATGCCGGGGCCGTGGTCGCGGACCGCGATGACGAGGTCGTCGTCCTCCAGGCGGACCGACACCCGGACCGGCGAGCCGCCATGCTTGAGGGCGTTGCCGATGAGGTTGGCGAGGATGACGTCGAGGCGGCGCGGGTCGAGCCGGGAGTGGATGCCGCGCTCGGCGTCGAGGTCGACGGCGTCGAGCCAGGCGCGGGCGTCGATGCAGGCGGTGATCTGGTCGGCGATGTCGACGTCGTCGAGGACGAGCCGGGCGGTGCCCGCGTCGAAGCGGGTGACCTCCATCAGGTTCTCGACGAGGTCGCCGAGCCGCTTGGTCTCGCTGACCACGAGCCGTACGGCGGGCTCGATCATCGGGTCCACGCTGCCGGTCTCGGCGTCGAGTTCCTCCTCCAGGACCTCGACCACGGCCGTGATCGCGGTGAGTGGAGTCCGCAGCTCGTGGGACATGTCGGCCACGAAACGGCGCGAGGCGTCGTCGCGGGCGGCCATGTCGGCGACCCGCTTCTCCAGCGCCTCGGCGGTCTGGTTGAACGTCCTTGAGAGTTCGGCGAGTTCGTCCGTGCCGGAGACCCGCAGTCGCGTGTCGAGCTTGCCCTCGCCGAGCCTGCGCGCCGCGATGCCGAGGCGGTGCACGGGCTTGAGGACGGTCGTCGCGGCGGCCTGCGCGAGCAGCGCGGAACCGATCAGCGCGAGCCCGGTGGCGATACCGAGCGACCAGGCGAGGGAGTTGAGATCCTTCGCCTCCGGCTCAAGCGACTTGAGCATGTAGCCCGTCGGTCCGCCGCCGATCATCCGCGTACCGGCCACCAGGAACGGTGTGCCGTGCTCGGTGACCCGCTGCCAGTACAGGTGGTACGGCTCCTTGTTGCCGTCGGTCACCGACTGCTGCTTGTTCACCGCCGTGCGCAGCGACTTGGGCACGTCCTCCAGCGAAAACCCGTTCAGGCCGCCGGAGTTGCCGTAGACCGTCTTGGCGTCGGAGTCCTCGGCGACCAGCAGGACGCTGAAGCGCTGGCTGCTGTTGGCCATCTGGCCGGCCGTGCGCATCAGTTCGTCCTGCGTGGGGTGCAACGGCAGGGCGCCGGCGTGGTTCTGCATCTCCTGCCGGAAGTCGCGCAGTACCGCGTCCTGGGCGCGGGTGAGGACGGCCTCGCGGTTGAGCCAGTAGGCGATGCCGGACGCGGACACGGCGGCGGTCAGCGCGACCAGGCCGAAGACGACCACCAGCCGCAGGCGCAGGCTGGTGAACCGCAGCCGCCACAGAACTCCCTTACGACCCGGGCGCCAGCCGCGGATCCCCCCTGGTGCGTCGGTCACTGAGGCGAGTCCAGGCGGTAACCGACGCCGCGCACGGTACGGATGAGCGTCGGGGACGAGGGCACGTCCTCGACCTTGGCGCGCAGCCGCTGGACGCAGGCGTCCACCAGCCGCGAGTCACCGAGGTAGTCGTGCTCCCACACCAGGCGCAGCAACTGCTGCCGGGACAGGGCCTGTCCGGGCCGCCGGCTCAGTTCGAGCAGCAACCGCAGCTCGGTGGGCGTGAGTTGGAGGTCCTCGCCGTTCTTCGTGACCGTCATCGCGGCCCGGTCGATGACCAGCGAACCGAACGAGGCCGCGTCGTTGGCCTCCCGCTCGCCGCGCCGCAGCACGGCCCGGATGCGGGCGTCCAGCACCCGCCCCTGCACGGGTTTGACCACGTAGTCGTCGGCGCCGGACTCCAGTCCGACGACGATGTCGATGTCGTCGCTGCGCGCGGTGAGCAGAATGATCGGCAGCTGGTCCGTGCGCCGGATGCGCCGGCACACCTCGAAACCGTCGATGCCGGGCAGCATCACATCCAGCACGATCAGGTCCGGCCGCTGCTCACGCAGCAGCTTCAGACCGTCCTCGCCGCTGGCAGCGGTGGCTACCCGGTGTCCCTGGCGCGTCAGCGAGAGCTCCAGGGCCGTCCGGATGGCGTCGTCGTCCTCGATCAGCAACAGGGAAGGCACGGGCCTCATTCTGGCCCATGTGGGGGCGGTGTTTCGACACCTGCACGGGTACGCGCCCGTAGCGCTCCTTTCTGTGACCGGACTGTCCGTTTTCTGAGGGCAGCCGCAGAGGGGGACCCCTGTGACAGGTCTGTGACAGTCGGCGGACACGTCCATGAAGTGACCCCGGCAGGATTTTCGTCACAGGCAAGGAACCACGAAGGAACCGAGCCGGAAGATCCGAACACCGGGCAAGTCCACTACGGGGGGCGCGAGATGAGCACGCTGCACAGCACCAGCAACAACGCAGTCATCACGCGTCTGCACGACGTCACCCGGGGTTCCGAGAAGTCCGGTGCCGTGAGCGGGCGGGGGTGCGTTCGCGGTGCCGGGCGTCAGCACACCGGTTACATGACGGTGGTCGACGCACACACGGGGGAAGCGCACGGGGGAAGCGGGTACAGGGAGGACACGGGGGAGCGTCGTTCGCTGTCGGAGGCGGAGTTCACCGCCTACGTCCAGGAGCGCCGCGCCTCCCTGTACGCGACCGCCTACCACCTGACCGGTGACCGCTTCGAGGCCGAGGACCTGCTGCAGAGCGCGCTGTTCTCGACGTACAAGGCCTGGGACCGGATCAGCGACAAGGCCGCGGTCGGGGGCTACCTCCGCCGCACCATGACGAACCTGCACATCAGCGCGTGGCGCCGCCGCAAGCTGAACGAGTACCCGACCGAGGAACTGCCGGAGACGCCCGGCGACACGGACGCGATGCGCGGCACCGAACTGCGCGCGGTCCTGTGGCAGGCGCTGGCCCGGCTGCCCGAACTCCAGCGCACCATGCTGGTCCTCCGTTACTACGAGGGCCGCACGGACCCGGAGATCGCGGAGATCCTCGACATCAGTGTCGGCACGGTGAAGTCCAGCATCTGGCGGTCGCTCCGCCGCATGCGCGAGGACGAGGTCCTCAGCTTCGGCCGTGACGAGGAGGACGCCTTCGGGGAGCTCGTCGCCTGAGGGTCGGGGGGAAGTGGGGAACGGGGGAGCACGAAGGGACCACGGGGGATCGGCGCTGGGGGGCGCCGACGGGGTCCTGGGGGGGAATCACGGGGGAAGTACCACGGGGGAAAAGGGAGAGCGGGACTGGAGGGCCGGGGGGTCCGTCCAGTCCCGCTTTTTCGTGCGTGGCGTCAGCTGGTGGGCGTGGGTGCGGGTGCGGGAACCGCCGCCGGACGCCGGCCTACCGCCGCCGCTGCCAGCCGGCCCAAGGCCTCGTCCTTGTCGCACGCGTACGCGCCGAGTGTCGTCTGCCGGGCCACGATCGACCGCTCCAGCCGCATCAGCCGCCAGCCGCGCCGCAACAGGAACGGCACGGACTTACGGCCCTCCCGCAGATCCCGCAGGAAGCGGCGGCGGAAGGTGCGCACAGGTCCGCGGCTCAGGCACAGCGCGTCGGCGAGGACACCCAGCTCACGGCAGCGGGTGATGACCTCGGCGGCGAAGATGCCCTCCGCTATGAACAACGGCGTCCGGCCCACATCGACCGCCTCCGTACCCGTACGGGCGCTCAGCGAGATGTCGTAGACCGGCACATCAGTACGACCCGTGCGGCACAGCTCGACGATCGCGGTGACCGCGACCTCCGCGTCCCAGGAGTCGGGATGGTCCCAGTCGATGTCCGAACTCCCCGCCACCAGTGGCAGCGTCGGGTCGTCTCCCTCCTTGTAGAAGTCGTCGAGCCGCAGCACGGGGAGACCGGAGCGGGCCGAGACGAGGGACTTGCCGGAACCCGAGGGGCCGCACAGCAGCACGACACGGGCCGGTGACGGGGAAAGGATGCTCACGGGACACCAGTTTGACGTATTCCGTACGTCCTGCCGACCCCGCGGGTCGGCATTGGAACGCGCATCACACGTCAACTACCCTTCGTGCTGACCTGATTACCCTGCGCACCAGAAGGTGGCACCAGCAATGGCACGACACACGTCCTCCCAGCACCCGAACGCCCAGCGCGCCCTGGTCGCCCTCGCGACGGCCGGAGTCGCCCTGGGCGCGGGCGCGGCGACGGCCTCCGCGGACACCGCGCCGGTCGTCGACGTGATGCGGACGCGGCCCACCTCGCTGGGCAAGATCGACCCTGCGGCGGGGCTCCAGGCGGTGACCGGCACGGTGGGGTATGTCACCGGGCCTGTTGCCGGGCTCAAGCCCAACCCGCTTGCGGGGACGGGAGTTGATCCGCTCGACAACGGGGTCGCGACCCAGCTCGCCGACTTCCAGCCGGTTGCTTCGCAGATGTTGACCGCGCCTGTCGCTGAGGCGGAGTCGATCAGCAGGATTCCTGTGGTGGGGCAGGCGTTGGGAGTGCTGGGGGGTTGAGCGATTTCGGGGGAGGGGCGGGGAGCTGCGGTCTCGTTGCCGGGTGCGAGTCCGGTTGTGGCTGGTCGCGCAGTTCCCCGCGCCCCTACTGAGCAGCCCGCTCAGTACGAGGAGCCGCTAGCTCCCAGTGAACCCGTCGGGTGCCAGACCGTCTTCGTCTCCAGGAAGGCTGTCAGGCGTTCGGTGCCCGGAGTCTCGTTGTAATCCACAGGCTGTGGACGAAGAACTCGCTTGAGGTTGTCGGCCGCCGCGATCTCCAGCTCCTTCGCCAGTACGTCGTCGGCGCCCGCGAGGTCGATCGCGTTGACGTCCTGGTGGGCGGCGAGGGGGGCCGCGATCTCCGCCGTCCTTCCGGAGAGGACGTTGACGACTCCGCCGGGGAGGTCGGAGGTGGCCAGGACCTCGCCCAGCGACAGTGCGGGGAGCGGGGACTTCTCGCTCGCGACGACGATGGCCGTGTTGCCGGTCGCGATCACCGGGGCCACGACCGAGATCAGCCCGAGGAACGACGACTCCTGGGGGGCCAGGACGGTGACCACTCCCGTCGGCTCGGGGGAGGAGAGGTTGAAGTACGGGCCCGCCACCGGGTTCGCGCCGCCGACCACCTGGGCGATCTTGTCGGTCCAGCCCGCGTACCAGACCCAGCGGTCGATCGCCGCGTCCACGACCACGGAAGCCTTCGACTTCGACAGGCCCTCCGCGTCCGCGACTTCACGGACGAACTGGTCCTTGCGGCCCTCCAGCATCTCGGCGATGCGGTAGAGGATCTGGCCCCGGTTGTAGGCCGTCGCGCCGGACCAGCCGCCGAACGCCTTGCGGGCCGCCACGACAGCGTCCCGGGCGTCCTTACGGCTCCCCTGCGGGGCGTTGGCCAGCCACTTGCCCTTGGAGTCGGTCACCTCGTACACCCGGCCGCTCTCGCTACGGGGGAACTTGCCCCCGACGTACAGCTTGTAGGTCTTGAACACACTGAGACGGTCAGACATCGAGGTACGCCTCCAGGCCGTGGCGACCGCCCTCGCGGCCGAAGCCCGACTCCTTGTAGCCGCCGAACGGCGAGGTCGGGTCGAACTTGTTGAACGTGTTGGACCAGATGACGCCCGCGCGCAGCTTGCTCGCGACGGCGAGGATGCGGGAGCCCTTCTCGGTCCAGATGCCGGCGGAGAGGCCGTACTGGCTGTTGTTGGCCTTCGCGACCGCCTCCTCGGGCGTGCGGAAGGTCAGTACGGACAGCACCGGGCCGAAGATCTCGTCGCGGGCGATGGTGTGCGCCTGGGTGACGTTCGTGAAGAGCGTCGGGGCGAACCAGTAGCCGGAGGACGGGAGTTCACAGGCCGGGGACCAGCGCTCGGCGCCCTCCGCCTCGCCCTGCTCGACGAGCGTGGTGATCCGGGAGAGCTGCTCGGCGGAGTTGATCGCGCCGATGTCGGTGTTCTTGTCGAGCGGGTCGCCGAGGCGGAGGGTGGAGAGCCTGCGCTTCAGCGAGTCCATCAACTCGTCCTGGACCGACTCCTGTACGAGAAGTCGGCTGCCCGCGCAGCAGACCTGGCCCTGGTTGAAGAAGATGCCGGTGACGATGCCCTCGACGGCCTGGTCGATGGGGGCGTCGTCGAAGACGATGTTCGCGCCCTTGCCGCCGAGTTCGAGGGTGACCTTCTTGTCCGTGCCGGCCACCTGGCGCGCGATCGCCTTGCCGACGGCCGTGGAGCCGGTGAACGCGACCTTGTTGACGTCCGGGTGCGCGACGAGCGCGGCGCCCGTGTCGCCGTATCCCGGAAGGATGTTGACGACACCCTTGGGGAGGCCGGCCTGGCGGCAGATGTCCGCGAAGAAGAGCGCGGACAGCGGGGTCGTCTCGGCGGGCTTCAGGACCACCGTGTTGCCGGTGGCCAGCGCCGGGGCGATCTTCCACGCGAGCATCAGGAGGGGGAAGTTCCAGGGGATGACCTGGCCCGCGACACCGAGGGGCTGGGGGTTCGCGCCGAAGCCTGCGTGGTCGAGCTTGTCGGCCCAGCCCGCGTAGTAGAAGAAGTGCGCGGCGACCAGGGGCAGGTCGGCGTCCCTCGTCTCCTTGATGGGCTTGCCGTTGTCCAGGGTCTCCAGGACGGCCAGTTCGCGGCTGCGCTCCTGGATGATCCGGGCGATGCGGAACAGGTACTTGGCGCGCTCGGAGCCGGGCAGCGCCGACCACTTCTCGAAGGCCTTGCGGGCGGCCTTCACCGCGCGGTCGACGTCCGCCTCGCCCGCCTGGGCGATCTCGGACAGGACCTCTTCGGTGGACGGGGACACGGTCTTGAAGACCTTGCCGTCGGCCGCCTCGGTGAACTCGCCGTCGATGAACAGGCCGTAGGAGGGCGCGATGTCGACGACCGAGCGGGACTCGGGCGCCGGAGCGTACTCAAAAGCGGATGCGGATGTGGATGCCATGTGGATCAGTCCACCGTCACGTAGTCGGGGCCGGAGTAGCGGCCGGTGGCCAGCTTCTGACGCTGCATCAGCAGGTCGTTCAGGAGCGAGGACGCGCCGAAGCGGAACCAGTGGTTGTCCAGCCAGTCCTCGCCCGCCGTCTCGTTGACGATGACCAGGAACTTGACGGCGTCCTTGGAGGTACGGATACCGCCCGCGGGCTTCACCCCGACCTGGATGCCGGTCTGGGCACGGAAGTCGCGCACCGCCTCCAGCATCAACAGGGTGTTCGCGGGCGTCGCGTTGACGGCGACCTTGCCCGTCGACGTCTTGATGAAGTCCGCGCCGGCCAGCATGCCGAGCCAGCTCGCGCGCCGGATGTTGTCGTACGTCGACAGCTCGCCGGTCTCGAAGATGACCTTGAGACGGGCCGCCCCGGACGCCTCCTTCACGGCGACGATCTCGTCGTAGACCTTCATGTAGTTGCCCGCGAGGAACGCCCCGCGGTCGATGACCATGTCGATCTCGTCGGCGCCGGCGGCGACCGCGTCGCGCACGTCGGCCAGTTTCACGGAGAGCGCGGCACGGCCGGCCGGGAAGGCGGTGGCGACGGAGGCGACCTTCACGGAGGAACCGGCGACGGCCTCCTTGGCGACGGCCACCATGTCGGGATAGACACAGACGGCCGCGGTCGAGGGGCTCGTCCGGTCGGTCGGGTCGGGGCGGACCGCCTTGGCGCCGAGCGCCCGGACCTTGCCGGGGGTGTCCGCGCCTTCCAGGGTCGTCAGGTCGACCATCGAGATGGCGAGGTCGATGGCGTACGCCTTCGCGGTGGTCTTGATGGAACGGGTCCCGAGCGAGGCGGCACGCGCCTCCAGGCCGACCGCGTCGACGCCGGGCAGCCCGTGGAGGAAACGGCGCAGCGTGCTGTCGGAAGCCGTTACCTCGCCGAGTGCGTGTGCAGCAGGTGCAGTGGTGGGCATGGTCACAAGACGAGCATATCTACGCGCGTAGCGGCTGTACACCCCGGGGAGATGAGCGCCCTGAAGGGGCGCGGGGAACTGCGCGAGCAACCACGACACACCCGCAGCCGCGAACGCACAGGTCCCCAACGACGAGACGGCGCAGCCCTGAGGCACAATCGGCACCATGACGACCCCGCCCCACGAGCCCCCCGCCCCCCAGCCCCCGGACCGCGTCTACCGGTCGTCCATGGGCATCGCAGGCGGCGTACTGCTGCTCGCCATCGGGCTCTGGCTCGGCATCGACGCGCTCGTACGGGGAAACGGCCGCACGCCGTGGCTCGCGCTCGCGGGGCTGATCCTCGTCGTGCCGCTGGTGGTCGCCTTCACGTTCCGCCCCGCCGTGTACGCCAACGACGACCGGCTGCGCGTGCGCAACCCGTTCCGGCTGGTCGTGGTGCCGTGGGGCGAGGTGGCCGCGCTGCGGTCGGGGCTGTCGAACGAGGTCGTCGCCAAGTCCGGCACCAAGTTCCAGCTGTGGGCGATCCCGGTCTCGCTGCGCAGCCGCAAGCGGGCGGCGCGCCGCGAGGCGCGGTCCAAGGCGGAGGCGGGCGGCCAGGCCGGCCGGGGCGGCAGGGCCGGCCGGGGCGGCAGGGCCGGGGCCTTCGGCGGCGGGTTCGGCGGGTTCGGGGGCTTCGGCGGGGGCGTGGGCGGCGGTGCCGCGGCCGGTGAGTCCGCGCGGGCGGAGTCCGACCAGATCATGAGCGACCTGAACGAGCTGCTGGAGAACCGGGAGCAGGCGGAGTCGGCGCAGGGCGAGGTCACGGTGCGCTGGGCGTACGAGGTGATCGCGCCGGCGCTCGCAGGTGCCGTAGTGCTGGCGATCCTGTTGGCGACGGGCTGACCGGACCGGTCCCGCTCTCACAGCTTTCCGGGTCATCATTCGACCCGAACTCGGCCGCGGCGGCGGTCCCCCACCCGGAGGCGAAGCCGAGCCACGCCGACCACACCCGTGGTCCGAGTCTCCGGGAAGTCATGGACACGAACGTCCGGCAGCCGCTGCGGCTGCCCGCCTCCGCGATACCCGAGGGCGCCGTCCGCTGGCGCGGCGAGCTGGTGCGACGGTGGACGGCGGCGCTGCCCCCGCGCCGGATGTCGGTGCGGTTGCGGCTGGTGCATGTGAAGCTCGCGGTGCTGTGCGGCTGGCTGGCCGCGGCGGCGCTGCTGTACTACGGCGGTCTGCCCCCGTATCTGGCGGCGGTGCTGCCGCTCCAGGCGATCTGGGCGCTGTGGCGGCCCGAGATCGTCCGGTACACGGCGGCGGTCCTGTTCGTCGCGGTGGCCGGGTACGCGTCGTGGCCGCCGCACGCGTCCTGGTGGGTGCTGGGCGGTGTCGTCCTGCCGGCGCTGGTGCTCTCCGTGCCGCCCGCCGAATACCGGGCACGCGCGCGTGCCCGGCAACAGGAGGCGGCCCTCGCCGCGTCGGAGGGCGTCACGGCCCGTCTCCCCGACGCCGACCGGCCGGTTCGCCGCGGCCGTTTCCTCATCCGCGCCGGAACGTTCCTTCTCGTCCCTGGGGCCGTACTGACCGCCCTGGCACCCCTCGTCCCCCATGCCGAGGACCGACGGGCCGCCGTGATGACCGGCATCCACGTGATCGGACTCGGCCTCACCGTCCTGCTGTCCGGCGTGTTGGGCAGACGGCGGGCCCGCGCGCTGCGGCAGGCTCCGGCCCCCGTCCTGCGCGTGCTGGTCCGGGAGACCGCGCACGGCGTCACGGAGGTCCTCGCCGCCGACGACACGGCCGCGCTACGGCCCCTGTTCCGGGTCGCGGTCTCGGACCCGGACAACACCGCCGCCGGTATCCACCTCGCCGACCCCGTCGACCGCACCGACAGGGACCCGGAGGACGCGGACGACCTCGACGACACCGACGCCCTCCCCAGCGCCCGCGACGTCGTCGTCGACGACGTTCTGGACGACGTCCTCGGCGGCGGCGGTCTCCCCGCCGAGCGGTTCGGCCCCCTCCGCGAGGCCGTCCTCTACGGCACCCCCTACGACGGCGCCGAGATCCTCCTCGTCAGCGCCCCCTCGAAGCCGGGCGGGGCGCCGCGAACGCAGTGGTCGACCGGGCCCGTGCGGCCGTTGTCGGGGCCCGAGGTGCGGCGGCGGCTCGTGCGGGCGAAGCGGGCGGCGGTCCGGGCGGCCCGGAGCGACGCGCGGCACGCGGAACTGGTCGCGGCCGTGACGGCGCGGAGCGCCGAGCCCGTGCCGGTACGGCGCTGGCGGGCGGGCCCGGTGGACCGGCTGGCGGCCTTCCTGATGGCGCAGTGCGGCGTCTGGCTCTACTGGGCCGCGGCCGGCGAGGGTCTCTGGCACCAAGCGCTACTGCTCTTCGCAGGTCTGCGCGGTGCCACCCGGATCCCGGTGAAACTGTCCTGGCGCATCACCGCCGACCGCACCGGCATCTGGCTGAACGGACTGCTCCAGCCGCGGCACGTTCCCTGGAACGACCTCCGCTCGGCCCGCCGCGAGGGGTTCGACCTGAAGCTCCGCTGGCGCGGCGGCGATTCCTGGGTGGTCGCGGCCCCGCACTCGGCCCGGCTGCAGCGCAGGCGCGGCCGTATCCACCCCTACGACGCCCTCGCCGCCGAACTCTCCGCGATGATCGCCGACCCCGCCCTGCGGCCCACCGGCGAGAGCGGGGAGGAGGAGCACGGGCGCCCGCTGTGGCCGTACGCCGCGCTGCTCGCGGTCGTGTGGGCGGTGCTGATGGCGGTCCGTCAGGGCTGGCTGTAGGTCCTGTGGAGCGGCAGAACAGTAAGACGGGGTGTCCCGGGCAGGGACACCCCGTCCGACCGCGGCCGACGGCTCAGATACCGGCCGCCGCCGACAGGTCCCGCTTGATCGTGGCGAGGGTCTCGGCCGCCCGCGCACGGGCCGCCGGGAGGTCGGTGTGCGCGGCCACGGGGACCACGACCTCCAGGTAGCACTTCAGTTTGGGCTCGGTGCCGCTGGGCCGGACGATGACGCGGGCACCGTCGAGCGTGTAGCGCAGGCCGTCCGTGGGCGGGAGCTTGTCGGTGCCCTCGGTGAGATCCTCGGCCTTGGTGACGGCCAGCCCGGCCAGCTCGGTCGGCGGCTGCTCGCGCAACCGCCGCATGGCGTCCGCGATGACGGTCAAGTCCTCGACGCGTACGGAGAGTTGGTCGGTGGCGTGCAGACCGTGCTCCACGGCGAGATCGTCGAGGAGGTCCAGCAGATCGCGGCCCTCCTCCTTCAGCTCGGACGCCAGCTCGGTGATCAGCAGGGCGGCGGTGATGCCGTCCTTGTCGCGCACACCGTCCGGGTCCACGCAGTAGCCGAGGGCCTCCTCATAGCCGTAGCGGAGCCCCTCCACCCGGGCGATCCACTTGAAGCCGGTGAGGGTCTCCTCGTAGGGCAGGCCCGCCTTCTCGGCGATACGGCCGAGGAGGGACGAGGAGACGATCGACTCGGCGAAGGCGCCCCGCGCGCCGCGCCGTACGAGGTGCGCGGCGAGCAGGGAGCCGACCTCGTCGCCGCGAAGCATGCGCCAGTCGCCGTCGGCCTTCACAGCCACGGCGCAGCGGTCGGCGTCGGGGTCGTTGGCGATGATCAGGTCGGGGTCCGTGGCGCGGGCCCGCGCGAAGGCGAGGTCCATCGCGCCCGGCTCCTCCGGGTTGGGGAACGCGACGGTCGGGAAGTCCGGGTCGGGCTCGGCCTGTTCGGCGACGAGCACCGGCTCGGGGAAGCCGGCGCGGGCGAACGCGGCCAGCAGGACGTCCTTGCCGACGCCGTGCATCGCCGTGTAGACGGTACGGGCGGTGCGGGGGGAGGCGGGCGCCAGGACGGCGTCCGTGCGGGCGAGATAGGCGTCCAGGACGGCGTCGTCGAGGATCTCCCACCCGTCCTCCGGGCGGGGCACGTCGTGCAGCGAGCGGATCGCCTCGATCTCGGCGGCGATCTCCGCGTCGGCCGGGGGCACGATCTGGGAACCGTCGCCGAGGTAGACCTTGTAGCCGTTGTCCCGGGGCGGGTTGTGGCTGGCGGTGACCTCCACGCCCGCGATCGCGCCCAAGTGCCTTATGGCGAAGGCGAGTACGGGGGTGGGGAGCGGCCGGGGCAGCACGGCAGCCCGCAGCCCCGCGCCGGTCATCACGGCTGCGGTGTCGCGGGCGAAGTCCGCGGACTTGTGCCGGGCGTCGTAGCCGATGACGACGACTCCGTCGGTGTGGCCGTTGTGCTTGAGGTACGCGGCGAGTCCGGCGGCGGCGCGGATGACGACGGCACGGTTCATCCGCATGGGTCCGGCGCCGAGTTCCCCGCGGAGGCCGGCGGTGCCGAACTGGAGGGTGCCGCTGAAGCGCTCCGCGAGTTCCGTGACGTCCCCGGCGTCGATGAGCTTCCCCAGCTCCTCCCGGGTGTCCGCGTCGGGGTCCTCGGCGAGCCAGGTCTCGGCCCGCGCGATGAGATCGTCGTCGTGCACGTCAGGTCAACCTCTCGTGGTGTTTGCGGGTTCGGTTCCCGGGGGGCCAGGGGGCGGAGCCCCCTGGTACGAGGCCTACAGCCTGCCCAGCACCTGGGCCAACAGCGACCCCATCTGCGTAGCGGAATCCCGCCCGGCCTGCAGAACCTCCTCGTGGTTCAGCGGTTCCCCCGTCATCCCCGCGGCAAGGTTCGTCACCAGGGAGATACCCAGCACCTCCGCACCTGCCTCACGCGCGGCAATAGCCTCCAGCACCGTGGACATCCCCACCAGGTCCGCCCCGATGACCCGAGCCATCCGAATCTCCGCCGGAGTCTCATAGTGCGGCCCGGGGAACTGGGCGTAGACACCCTCCTCAAGACCGGGGTCGATCTCCTTGCAGAGCGCCCGCAGCCGAGGCGAGTACAGGTCGGTCAGGTCGACGAAGTTCGCGCCGATGATCGGGGAGGCGGCCGTGAGATTGATGTGGTCGCTGATCAGAACGGGCTGCCCCGGGCGCATGCCCTCCCGCAACCCCCCGCAGCCATTGGTCAGGACGATGGTCTTGCAGCCGGCGGCGACGGCGGTACGGACGCCGTGCGCGACGGCGGCGACACCGCGGCCCTCGTAGTAGTGGGTGCGGCCGAGGAAGACCAGCGCGCGCTTGTCACCGATCGCGTACGAGCGGACCCGCCCGCCGTGGCCCTCGACGGCCGGCGGCGGGAATCCGGGCAGCTCGGTGACGGGGAAGTCGGCCTCGGGCACGCCGAGCGCGTCGACGGCCGGCCCCCAGCCGGAGCCCATCACAAGAGCGACGTCGTGGGTCTCGGCGCCCGTCAGTTCGCGCAGGCGCGTGGCGGCGGCGTCAGCGGCGGCGTGGGGGTCGCCCTGGATGTCGTCCGGAAGAAGAGATGCGTTCACGCGGTTGAGGGTAGCTGGTCTGGGCCTACGCGCGTAGATGACAGAGCTCACGGGATTGCGATCGTTGTCTTGTCGTTTCCAACGAGCCCCGTGACGAACGCGGTGTGTGGGAAGCCCTCAGCAGGGCCGCTTCCGCAGCTCCATCACATAGTCGTGCGGCGCCCCGGCGGACTCGGCGGCATCGGCCAGCTCCCCGAGATAACGAGCCGACGGCAGCCCGCCCTCATACCCATTGAGTACGTACACCCAGGCGGGTTCCTCGCCGTCGAGCGTGTGCACGCGAACCCGCATCCGCCGATACACATCGAGGCCGACGCCTTCCCAGCGGTCCATGGAGTCCTCGTCGGGCGGCGCGATCTCGTACAGCGCGACGAAGACCTGCGAGCGCGGCGCCTCCACGATCGTCGCGAGCGCACCCTCCCAGCCCATGTGCTCACCACCGAAGGTCAGCCGCCACCCGTTCAGCCAGCCCGTGGCACGCAACGGCGAGTGCGGGGCGCGGCGGGTCATCAGCCGCGCGTCGAGATTGCCGGCGTACGCGGCGTAGAGCGACATGCTCCGAGAGTACGGCAGCGAACACACCCGCCACTCCCGTAACCGGGGGTACTCAGGCCACCCGCGTACGGCGCGAAGGTGACGTGTCGGGGGGTGTCCGCCCGCAGCGGTTGGCGCGTCAACACCCTCACATTCTTGCGAGACCGATTCCGCGCCGTTCCGAGGACGGACACCCCCCGACACGGCACCGACCCAC
>NZ_BARG01000014.1 GCF_000376565.1 Streptomyces hokutonensis
ACCAGCCACAACGGACCCGCACCCAAAAACGGCCCCGTACCCTAGGAGCCGTGAGCAGCAACCCCGACGCCCTACTGGGCCCAGCCGACATCCGCGAGCTGGCGGCAGCCTTGGGCGTACGCCCCACCAAGCAGCGCGGCCAGAACTTCGTGATCGACGCGAACACCGTCCGCCGCATCGTCCGCACCGCAGACGTCCGCCCCGACGACGTGGTCGTGGAGGTAGGCCCCGGCCTCGGCTCACTCACCCTCGCCCTCCTCGAAGCGGCCGCCCACGTGACCGCCGTGGAGATCGACGACACCCTGGCGAGCGCACTACCGGCGACCGTAACGGCCCGAATGCCCGAGCGGGCCGAGCGCTTCGCACTGGTCCACTCCGACGCGATGCAGGTGACCGAACTCCCCGGCCCACCCCCCACCGCCCTGGTCGCGAACCTCCCGTACAACGTGGCCGTACCGGTCCTCCTCCACATGCTGGAGCACTTCCCGACCATCGAGCGCACCCTCGTGATGGTCCAGGCGGAGGTGGCGGACCGCCTCGCCGCGCCGCCCGGTTCGAAGGTGTACGGCGTCCCGTCCGTGAAGGCGAACTGGTACGCCGAGGTCAAGCGGGCCGGCTCCATCGGCCGTACCGTCTTCTGGCCCGCGCCGAACGTGGACAGCGGCCTCGTGTCGCTGACCCGCAGGCCGGAGCCGCTGAAGACCACCGCCGACCGCCGCGAGGTCTTCGCCGTGGTCGACGCGGCCTTCGCGCAGCGCCGCAAGACGCTGCGGGCCGCGCTCGCCGGCTGGGCGGGCTCGGCGGCGGCGGCCGAGACGGCGCTCGTCGCGGCCGGGGTGTCCCCGCAGGCACGCGGCGAGTCCCTGACGGTCGAGGAGTTCGCCCGCATCGCGGAACACAAGGTCGCAGAGCACGAGGGAGAGTCCGAGTAAGTGAGCGTCACGGTCCGCGTCCCCGCCAAGGTCAACGTCCAACTCGCGGTCGGCGCAGCGCGCCCCGACGGCTTCCACGACCTGGCCAATGTCTTCCTCGCGGTCGGCCTGTACGACGAGGTCACCGTGACCCCGGCCGACGAGCTCCGCGTCACCTGCTCGGGCCCGGACGCGGCCCAAGTCCCCCTGGACCGCACGAACTTGGCGGCGCGGGCGGCCGTAGCCCTCGCCGAGCGGTACGGCCGCAGCGAGGCCGTGCACATCCACATCGCCAAGGACATCCCCGTCGCCGGCGGCATGGCGGGCGGCAGCGCGGACGGTGCGGGCGCGCTGGTGGCGTGCGACGCGCTGTGGGGCACCGGCGCCTCGCGGGCCGAACTCCTGGACATCTGCGCCGAGTTGGGCAGCGATGTGCCGTTCAGCCTGGTGGGCGGGGCGGCGTTGGGCGTCGGTCGCGGGGAGAAGCTCACCCCACTGGAGACCGGCGGCACCTTCCACTGGGTGTTCGCGATGGCCGGGCGGGGGCTGTCGACCCCGGCGGTCTTCCGGGAGTTCGACCGCCTGGCGGAAGGGGTCGACATCCCCGAGCCGATCGCCTCGCAGCCGCTGCTCGACGCGCTCGCGAAGGGTGACCCGGACGCGCTGGCCGCCGCCGTCTCCAACGACCTTCAGCCGGCGGCCCTTTCGCTCTTCCCGGAACTCGCCGACACCCTCGCCGCGGGCCGCGCCGCGGGTGCGCTCGCCGCGCTGGTCTCCGGCTCGGGCCCGACGACCGCGTTCCTCGCCCGTGATCCCGGGTCGGCGGAGAAGGTGGCTCAGGCGCTGGCGGCCTCGGGAACATGCCGGACGGTACGCACGGCGGCGGGTCCGGCGGTCGGCGCGACCGTGATCGCCCGACCTTCACACCAGGTCCACGAAAACCCCGCCTGAACTGCGAAAATGCGCATGTGCGGTGTTATCGAAACCACATTGATCTAATGTTCGCCAATCAACCTCAAGATCCCTTTCATGGCGTATGTCCTACAGGGTACGGCTGGCATGATCAGCCAACCCCGGTCCTCGTTACCGGCGGTACTCCCTGCGCGCGCGGTCTCGCCGCGCCACGCCCGAGAGGAACCTCCCCATGGGCCACATGGACCACTTCAGCGCCGGCTGGGTCACCCCGGTCCTGTCCTACGCGATGGCCTGCGTCGGCGCCGCGCTCGGACTGCGCTGCACCGTAAGGGCACTTGAGGCGGACGGCGCCTCCAAACGGAACTGGCTGACCCTCGCCTCCGTCGCCATCGGCTCCGGCATCTGGACCATGCACTTCGTGGCGATGCTCGGCTTCAGCGTCGAAGGCACCCCCATCCGCTACGACGTCCCGCTCACCGTCCTGAGCCTCCTGATGTCGATCGGCGTGGTCGCCGCCGGCGTCTTCACCGCCGGCTACGGCCGCTCCCGCGTCACCTCGGTCGCCTTCGGCGGACTCGGCACCGGCCTCGGCGTCGCCGCCATGCACTACACCGGCATGGCCGCGCTCGACCTGCACGGCCGGATCGACTACGACCCCTGGCTGGTCATCGCCTCCGTCGTGATCGCCGTCGTCGCCGCGACCGCCGCCCTCACCCTCACCCTGATCGTCCGAGGCCCGGTCCTCGCCACGCTCGCCGCCCTCGTCATGGGACTCGCGGTCAGCACCATGCACTACACCGGCATGTACGCCGTGAGCGTCACCCTCACCCCCAGCGGCGCGACCCTCTCCGGCGCCACCGCCACGGAGTTCATCTTCCCGCTCGCCGTCGTCCTCGGCTCCTTCCTCTTCCTGGCCTCCGCCTACGTCGCCCTCTCCCCGACCGGCAAGCGCCACGAGTCGGCCTTCGCGGCCGAGCTGCTGCGCGAGGTCGAACTCGCCACGGTCTGAACCGACTTCGGCCGCACCGACGGCGATGCCCCCGGGCCGCTCGGCACCGGTCGTGGCGCGAGCTTCGAACCGACCGCGGTCCGCCCCGACTCCAACCAGTCCTACGGCCACGGCTCCCCGCTCCCTTGGGCGCCGGTCGTCGATCGATATGTCGAACACGTCATGGACCGACCCGACTTCAACCGCTCCTACGGCATCGGCCGCCGCTCTCCGGGGCGCCGATGTCGGCCGCCGATCGGCGTCGAACACGCCCCGGCCCGAGCCGACTTAGGCTCCTCGCGGCACCGGCCCCCTCCCCGGGACTCCGCCCCCGAATCGCTGCGCGAGATCCAACTCGCCACGGTCTGAGCCCGCTTCGGCTCTCCTCTCGGCACCGGCCCGCCAACTCCCCCGGCGGCCGGCGCCGTTCGAACCACCCGCACTTCCCCTCCCGAACGAGGTCCCCCATGCGTGTCCTCCGCGCACCGGCCCGACTGCGCCCCAGATCTGTCCGCGCGAAGATCGTCGCCCTGCTGATGCTGCCCGTCGTGTCCCTGATGGCCCTGTGGGGCTTCGCCGCGGTGACGACCGCGTCGAGCATCGCCGACACCGAGACCGCCAAGGACGTCAACTCCGAACTCCTCACCCCCGTAGCGGAGTTCATCACCGCCGTGCAGGGCGAGCGGACCGCCGCCCTGCGCCGCGCGGACGCCCCGGCCGCCTTCAAGGCCGCCACGAAGGCCACCGACACGGCCGCCGCCGCACTGCGCGACGGCATCAACGACTCCAGCTCCGACGCGGCACTCATCGACTCCTCGCTGCCGGGCCGGATCGACAAACTGGAGGCCGACGCCGACGGCCTCGCGGCGCTGCGCGCGAGCGCCACCGCCAAGGGCGCCAAGCCGACCGCCGTCTACGCCGGTTACTCGGCGATGGTCGAGCACGGCTTCTCCGTCACCGGTGCCCTCACCGGCGACAAGACCGCCGCCGACGCCTCCGGGGCCCGCGTGGTGCTCGAACTCTCCCGGGCCCGCGAGGCGGTCGCCCAGGAACAGGCACTGCTCGGCGCCGCCCGCACCGGGGGCGAGCTGACACAGGACCAGTACGCGCTGTTCGTCGGCGCCGTCGCCACCCGGCAGGCCCTGCTCGAACCCGCCGTCGCCGACCTCAAGGCCGAGCACCGGAAGGCGTACCGCAAGATCCTGGACGGCACCGGCTACGCCCAGTTCCAGGCCGTCGAGAACCGGGTGCGCAGCGCGGGCCCCGGCACCTCCGCCGTCTCCGCCGGACTGCTGCGCGGCTGGGACTCCGCCGCGAGCGGGGTGCTCACCTCGCTCGACGCGGCCGAGACGAAGGCCGGTACGGGGGCCACGGCCGCCGCCGACCCCTTCGGCTGGGACACGCTCGGCGCCTCCGGGATCGCCGTGGTCCTCGGCCTGGTCGGCGTACTGCTGTCGCTGCTCGTCTCCGTGCTCGTCGGCCGCGGCCTCATCGTCGAACTCCTCGACCTGCGCAACTCCGCCCTCGAAGTGGCCGGCCGCAGCCTCCCGCGGGCCATGCGCCGACTGCACGCGGGACAGGGCGTCGACATCGACGCCGAGGCCCCCATCCGCCGCCTCGCCGGTGACGAACTCGCCCAGGTCGGCACCGCGTTGACCGCCGTCCAGCGCGCCGCCCTCAGGGCCGCCTCCGAACGCGCCGAACTCCTCAGCGGCATCTCCGGCGTCTACGTCAGCCTCGCCCGCCGCAGCCAGGTCCTGCTGCACCGCCAACTCGACCTGCTCGACGGGATGGTGCGCCGCCAGAACGACCCGGCCGAACTCCAGGAGCTCTACCGCGTCGACTACCTCGCCACCCGCATGCGCCGCCACTCCGAGAGCCTGCTGATCCTCTCCGGCATCGCACCCGGCCGCGGCTGGCGCGACCCGATCCCGCTGACCGACATCCTGCGCGCCGCCGTCGCCGAGATCGAGAACTCGTCCCGGGTGCAGATCTGGGCCGTACCGAAGGTGTCGCTGACCGGCGGTTCCGTCGCCGACGTGATCCACCTGCTCGCCGAACTCGTCGAGAACGCCACGGCCTTCTCCCCGCCCAGCACCCAAGTGCAGTTGCGCGCGGCCAGGCTGCGGGAGGGCGGCGTCCTCATCGAGATCGAGGACAGCGGCTTCGGCATGAAGGACGACGCGCTGGCCGACGCCAACCGCAAGATCCAGTCCGAGAAGGTCGACCTCCTCGACGCCAAGCAGATCGGCCTCTTCGTGGTCAACCGGCTGCGCGAACGCCAGGGCCTGCGCGTCGAGATACGGCACTCGCGCAGCGGCGGCGTCACGGCCGCCGTACTCATCCCCGAGGGCCTGATGCGCGACGACATGCCGGTGGGCGAACAGCAACAGGCGTCCGGCGGGCGGGGGTTGGCACCGGCCTCGGCCCTGGTCCCGCAGCAACGGCTGCGCGGGGCGGGAGCCTGAGGCACCGCCGGGTCCCTCCGCACCATCTCCACACAGATGTACCGCAATAGCAGTACAGGTGGGGCGGATGGGGCGGATAGGTTCGTTTGATACTTCAAGTGCACTGCTGGAAGGGTCTGTTCCGTGTCCGACGCCCCCACACCGTCGTCCCCCACCCCGTCCCACCGCAGGAAGCGGTCCCTCTCGCGTCGCGGCGCGATAGGGGCCGCCGGAGCCGTGGCGGCCGGGGCCGCCCTCACCCCGGTGGTGTTCGCGGCCACCGACTCCGGCTCGGACTCCACCCCCGACACGACCCCGTCGGGCACGACGCCGCAGACCTTCCCGGCCACCCGCACCGAGACCGCCACCGGCACCGCCCCCGCCACCACGGCCTTCGCCGCGTCCTACGTCGGCCTCCGCTGGACCGGCGACCAGAACGGCGCCGGCATCCGCCTCGCGGACGGCAACTGGCAGCAGATCGGCACCGGTTGCGCGACCGTCGACGGCGGCGGCACGGCCCTGGTCGCGGCCGACGAGGCCACGAGCTACGAGGTAAAGACACCGGCGGGCGCGACGGACGTACACACGGTCGCGATCGACTGCACGCGGGGCCCCGGCCGCACCTTCCACGTACCGTCCGAGCCGACCCGCGTCCGTGGCGTCCGCTACCTCTCGCGCCCGGCCTGGGGCGCCGACGAGTCCAAGCGGTACAAGGACGGCAAGGTCAACACCCCCGAGGCGTACTACCCGTTGCAGTCGATCACCGTCCACCACACGGACACCCCGAACGCCGACCCGGACCCGGCCGCGACCGTCCGGGGCATCTACGAGTACCACGCGGTCACCCTCGACTGGGGCGACATCGGCTACCACTTCCTCATCGACGAGGCGGGCGTCGTCTACGAGGGCCGTTACTCCGGCGACGATCTCGTCCCGGCCTTCAACCCCGACGGCAACCTCGTCACCGCCTTCCACACGGCCGGCTTCAACTCGGGCAACCTGGGCATCGCCCTCATCGGCAACCTCGTGTCCCAGCCTCCGACCGACGCGGCGAAGGCGTCGTTGATCCGCCTCATCAAGGTCATCGCCCGCTTCAAGAGCCTCGACCCCCAGGCGAAGATCACCTACACCAACCCGGTGAACGGCGTGCAGAAGGACAACGAGACAGTCAGCGGCCACCGGGACTGGCTCCAGACGGACTGCCCGGGTCAGACGATGTACGACCTGCTGGGCGAGGTCAGGGCAGCGGCAGCTCGCTGACCTGCACGGATCGTCAGCCTCCCGCCGCGCATTACTCTGGGAGGCTGACCGTCCCCCCTGTCAGGAGAGAAATGGCCGTCAACCTGGTCAATGTCGAGAACGTCAGCAAGGTGTACGGCACCCGTGCCCTGCTCGACGGTGTCTCGCTCGGTGTCTCCGAAGGGGACCGGATCGGGGTCGTGGGCCGTAACGGAGACGGCAAGACCACCCTGATCCGGATGCTCGCCAAGCTGGAGGAGTCCGACACCGGCCGTGTCACCCACTCCGGCGGACTCCGGCTGGGAGTCCTCACCCAGCACGACTCCCTCGACCCGGAGGCGACCGTCCGCCACGAGGTCATCCGGGACATGGCCGACCACGAGTGGGCGGGCAACGCCAAGATCCGCGACGTACTGACGGGACTGTTCGGCGGGCTGGACCTGCCGGGCTTCCCGCAGGGACTCGATACCGTGATCGGCCCGCTCTCCGGCGGTGAGCGCCGTCGTATCGCGCTCGCCAAGCTGCTCATCGAGGACCAGGACCTGGTCGTCCTCGACGAGCCGACGAACCACCTGGACGTCGAGGGCATCGCCTGGCTCGCCCAGCACCTGCGCGAGCGGCGCTCCGCGCTCGTCTGCGTGACCCACGACCGCTGGTTCCTGGACCAGGTCTGCACGCAGATGTGGGACGTGCAGAAGGGCGATGTCTACGAGTACGAGGGCGGCTACACCGACTACGTCTTCGCCCGTGCCGAGCGCGAGCGCATCGCCGCCACCGAGGAGACCAAGCGGCAGAACCTGGTCCGCAAGGAACTCGCGTGGCTGCGCCGGGGCGCCCCGGCCCGTACGTCGAAGCCGCGGTTCCGCGTCGAGGCCGCCAACGAACTGATCGCGGACGTGCCGCCGCCGCGCGACACCAGCGAGCTGATGAAGTTCGCCTCCTCGCGGCTGGGCCGGACCGTCTTCGACCTGGAGGACGTGACCGTCCAGGCCGGTCCGAAGGTGCTGCTGAAGCACATCACCTGGCACCTCGGCCCCGGCGACCGCGTCGGCCTGGTCGGGGTCAACGGCGCCGGGAAGACCTCCCTGCTGCGCGCCCTCGCGGACGCCGCCCGCAGCGACGGCGAGACCCAGCCCGTGGCCGGCAAGGTCGTCGTGGGAAAGACCGTGAAGCTCGCGTATCTCTCGCAGGAGGTCGCCGAACTCAAGCCCACGCTGCGGGTGTTGGAGGCCGTGCAGCAGGTGCGGGAGCGGGTCGACCTCGGCAAGGGGCGGGAGATGACCGCCGGGCAGCTGTGCGAGACGTTCGGCTTCAACAAGGAGAAGCAGTGGACGCCGGTCGGGGACCTGTCGGGCGGTGAGCGGCGCAGGCTCCAACTCCTGCGGCTTCTCATGGACGAGCCCAATGTCCTGTTCCTCGACGAGCCCACCAACGACCTCGACATCGAGACCCTGACCCAGCTGGAGGACGTCCTCGACGGCTGGCCCGGTTCGATGATCGTGATCTCCCACGACCGGTTCTTCGTCGAGCGCACCACCGACAAGGTGTACGCCCTCCTCGGCGACGCGACCCTGCGGATGCTGCCGCGCGGCATCGACGAGTACCTGGAGCGGCGCCACCGTATGGAGGAGGTCGCCGCCGCTGCCGTCCCCGTCGTGGAGAAGGCCGCGCCCGCCGTGAGCGCCGCCGACCAGCGGGCCGCGAAGAAGGAACTCCAGAAGATCGAGCGGCAGTTGGACAAGGTCTCCGAGAAGGAGGCCAAGCTGCACGCCCAGATCGCCGACAACGCCACGGACTTCGCGAAGGTGGCCGAACTGGACGCGAAGCTGCGGGACTTGGGCGGCGAGCGCGAGGAGCTGGAGATGCGGTGGCTGGAACTCGCCGAGGACGCGTGAAGGGTGAGTGAAGGCGCATAACGGGGCTGTCACGGGCCGGTTCTCCCTTGGGTACAGGGGTGAACCGGCCCGTTGTCCATGGACGGCCGAGTGATAGAAAGGGCCGTCTGAGACCTGCTTGAACGCGCCTCCGGGTCCTCGCGAACCTCGGGGCGTGGCTAAAAATCAGTGAACGAGGGGGAGCCGCTGATGACTCAGCCGCCCGAACAGCCGCCGTCCGGCGGTTACGGAGCGCCGCCGAACCAACCGCCACAGCCACCGTCCGGCGGCTTCGGCGCTCCGGTTCCTCCGGCGCCCGGCTACGGCTACCCGCAGCAGCAGCCGGGCCCGTACGGCTCGGGTCCCTACGGCAATCCGCAGCAACCGGGTCCGTACGGCCAGCCGCAGCAGCCCGGCCCCTACGGTCAGCAGCCCCAACAGCCCGGCCCCTACGGCGGATACGGCTACCCCCCGCCCCCGCCACCGCAGTTCGCCCCGCCCCAGCCCCCCTCCGGCCGCGGCCCCTTCAAGGGCAGGCCCGCCCTGCTGATCGCGGCGGCGGTCGCCGGTCTGCTGGTCGTCGGCGGCACGGTGTGGGCGGTCACCGGCGGCGGCGGGGACAAGAAGCCGGTCGCGGAGAAGAGCGGCAGCCCGAGCGCCTCCGGAACCGCCGACGACCCCGCCAACCCCGGTGACGGCAGCGGCGACGGCGGCAAGGACCCTGAGAACCTCAACGAAGGCCGCAAGTCCGGCGAGGCGAAGGTGCTCTGGTACAAGGAGGCGCCGGACGCGCCCGGTTCCGGCGCCGACGCCCCCGGCATGTGGATCACCGGCAAGACCGCGGTGAAGGCCGCGTACAAGGAGGTCGTCGCCTACAACGTCGGTGACGGCAACCCGACCTGGGCCACGATCACCTTCCCGCAGAAGATCTGCGCGGTCACCCCCGAGAAGTCCGCCGACGACAAGGTCGTGGTGGCGTACATGAGCGGTGTCAGCGACAGCGCCAAGTGCAACCACCTCCAGCAGCTCGACCTGAACACCGGGGCGAAGGGCTGGACGGCGACCGTCGCGGACGGCGACCTGTTCGACAGCGCGCTCAGCATCGGCCTGACCATCACCGGCAAGACCCTGATGGTGGGCCGCTCGCAGTCGGGCGTGGCCTACGACCTCGCCACCGGCAAGCAGCTCTACGAGAAGAAGAAGTACGGCGCGGCCTGCTTCCCGTCCGGGTTCGCGGGCGGCAGCAAGCTGCTCGTGGTCTCGTCCTGCGGGGCGGGCTCCGACACCGAGCACGACGAGGTGCAGGAACTCGACCCGGCGACCGGCAGGGCCAAGTGGACGAAGGCGATCCCCAAGGGCTGGACGGTCTCCCATGTGTACTCGGTGAACCCGGTCGTCCTCTACATGACCGACGCGGACGACAAGCACTGGAACATCTCGACCCTGAAGAGCGACGGCTCCGTCCGCTCCCAGGTCGACTCCAAGGCGTCCTTCGCCCCCGGCTGCGGCACCTTCAACGACGATCTGCAGGGCTGCGAGGCCGTCGCGGCCGACGCGAACACCCTCTACCTCCCGACCGACGCGACGACCGGCCCCAACCAGATCGTCGCGATCGACCTGGCCACCGGCAAGGAGAAGTGGCGCGTCAAGTCCCCGGCGGACGAGTCGATGCTGCCGGTCAAGGCCGAGGGCGGAAAGCTGACCGCCTATGTGGAGGCCGCCTACGACGCGGGCGGCCAGGTCGTCTCCGTCCCGACGACCGGCTCCTCGCACACCCCGACGAAACTGCTCCAGCTGCCGGCCGGCACCGCGCGCATCGAGTCGAGCTTCTTCTCCCGGGACATCGACTACGTCGACGGGCGCTTCTACATCTCGTCGACCCGGCTGAACGGCAATGACGACACGAAGGAGAAGTTGATGCTCGCCTACGGCAAGTGACGCCTTCCGCCGTCCTGTTCGCTTCCGTCGACCCGTCCCCGAGGTACCCGTCATGACCCAGCCGCCCCCGCCCCCGCCGAACCAGCCCCCGCAGCAGGGCGGCTTCGGCCCGCCCCAGGACCAGCCCCCGCAGCAGCCCCCGCCCCCGCCCGGCTACGGCTACCCGCAGGCACCGCCCCAGCAGCCCGGCTACGGCTACCCCGGCCAGCAGCCCAACCCGTACGCGCAGCCCCCGCAGCAGCCGTACGGGCAGCAGCCCAACCCCTATGGCCAGCAGCCCGGCTACGGCTACCCGGGGCCGGGCGGGCCCGGTCAGCCGACCATGCCGTTGCACCCGCAGCCGGGCGGGCCGGGCGGCGGTGGACGGAAGTTCGGGGCGTCCGCGGTGATCATCACGGTGGCGGTCGTGGCGATCGCGCTGATCGTCGGCGGCGGCATCTGGTACTCGGCCTCGTCCAACAAGGACGACAAGGCCGACGACAAGAAGACCACCGCCGACTCGACTCCCTCCGACAGCAAGGGCGGTACGACCTCGGGCGGCAAGGAGAAGGTGCCCGCCGACACCGCCTCCAAGGTCCTCTTCCAGGTCCCGATGCCCAAGGTCACCGACACCATGGTGACCACCGGCTCCTGGCTCACCGACAAGGTGTACGCCAAGAGCGGGGCCGCCGAGATCGACGGCTACGACCGCGACACCGGCGCCAAACTGTGGACGATCAAACTCCCCGGCCCGGTCTGCCAGGCCACCAGGAACACCACCACCGACGGCAGAACGGCGATCATCTACGAGCCCGCCATGCCGACCAAGGCCAAGCCCTCGAACGGCTGCAGCCAGATCGCCGCGCTCGACCTGAACACGGGCACCAAGCTGTGGACCAAGACCGCCAACTCCGGTGACCAGCCGATCAGTTTCGAGAACGTCACCGTCAGCGCCAACACGGTCGCGGTCGGCTCGACCGACGGCGGCGCAGCCTTCGACATCGCCACCGGCAAGGTCCTGTGGAGCCCGAAGGCCGACGACTGCTACGACGCCGGCTACGGCGGCGGCGCCAAGCTGGTCGCGGTGCGCAGGTGCGGCACGTACGACTCGCCCACGCTCCACATCCAGACCATCGACCCGACCTCCGGCAAGGTGCTCTCCGACTACAAGATGGCCCAGGGCATCGAGTACGCGAGCGTCGTGTCGACCGACCCGCTGGTCGTCGCGGCCGACGTCGGCGACAGCGCGGGCGACGGCAGCGGCATCTCCGACTTCTTCTCCATCGACAACAAGACCGGCGCCCTGCGCGCCCACATCCCGGCACCGGGCAAGCAGTACGCGGGCCGCTGCGACGGCATCACCCGCGTCGAGTACTGCACCGAACTCGCCGTAGGGAACGACCGGTTGTACGTCCCCACCGAGGAACACGACGGCTCCGGCGACTCCTACAGCCGTACCAACGAGATCGTCGCCTTCGACCTCGCCACCGGCAAGCAGACCGGCCAGCGCGCCGACGCGGGCGACGGCTACACCATCACCCCGCTGCGCATGGACGGCAGCAACCTGCTCGCCTACAAGTCCCCGCCCTACGACAAGGGCGGCCAGATCGTCAGCATCGACGGCAACTCCTTCAAGGAGACGACGCTCCTGGAGAACCCGAGCACCGAGACGGTACGGGACGTCGAGACCAGCTTCCTGCCGGACTACGCGGAGATCCTCTACTCGGAGGGCCGGCTGTACATGTCGGGCGTCTACGCGGACAAGCCCTCGTCGTCCTCCACGGACGACAAGGACCTGGCGATCGCCTTCGGCACAACAGGCTGAACCACCCCCCCCATCATGTGTGAATGCCCCGGAATGCGAAAAAGTCCGTCGATCCGGGGCACTTCTCTCCGGTAGGGGCAGCGCAACGTCGAACAAGCGTGTAGCTTCCGGGGGCATGAAGGACGGGGGTGCTGGGGGCCCTCTGTTCTTGGGGACCAGTGGGCATCCATAGTGGGCATCCATTGGGGGGACTGGGGGGTTGCTCGATGGGAGTGCGGCTGATGGTGGTCGACGACCACCGATTGCTCGCCGAGGCACTGGCCTCGGCACTGAAGCTGCGGGGACACCGGGTGCTGGCCGCGGCGGCGCCCGCGGCGGGCGCGGCGGAACTGGTGATCACCCGCGCACCCGAGGTGTGCCTGCTGGGCACGGCGACACCGGCCGAGCCGGGCATCTTCGACCCGGTGGTGAAGATCAAGCGGGAACGTCCGCAAGTAGCGGTACTGGTCCTCGGCCCGGTCCCGAGCCCCCGAGGCATCGCCGCGGCCTTCGCGGCCGGCGCCTCGGGCTACGTCCGTCACGACGAGCGCATAGAGGGCGTGGAGCGCGCCATCATGAAGGCCAGGGCGGGCGAGGCGGCCGTAGCACCACAGTTGTTGCAGGGAGCCTTCAGCGAACTCCTCAACCCGGCGGCCCAGCCCGACGACGAGGGCCAGCGCCTGCTCCAGATGCTCACGCCCAGGGAGGTAGAGGTCCTGGTCCGGGTGGCCGACGGCGAGGACACCCGCCTGATCGCGGCGGGCATGGGCATAGCCCCGTCGACGGCGCGTACGCATGTGCAGCGGGTGCTGATGAAGCTGGGGGTGGGGTCGCGGCTCGAGGCGGCGGCGCTGGCGGCGAGGACGGGACTGCTGGACAGGGCGGGCCCACTGAACAATTCGGCGGGCCCGGACGCGTAATGGATCAGCGGTGGGTGCGGGAGGAGTCCCGCGTCGCGTGGGAGGCGATGAGCAGGCGCGAACACGCGACTGTCGTGCGGGCGGTCCGCAAGGGCGAGCCGATACGGGACCCGGCCACGGCGCTGCTGGCGCTGCACTGGGCGTGGACCGTCATAGGCCCGCCCCATGCCCGCAGGCGCTACCCCTGGGGAGACGCCTTGCTGGATCTCAGGCCCGCTGCTTTCCTCACGGACATCTACGACGGCACCGAGCGGAACGACGTCCGCACATACGTCCGCCGCGATGCCCGAAGGGTCGAGGCGGCGTACTTGCCGTTCCTGGAGTCGCGGGGCGTGGAAATGGGCTGAAGGTGACTCCTCAGGGGCGCGGGGAACTGCGCGACCAGCCACAGCCCACCCGCACCCGGCAGCAGTCCTAAGCCCCCTCTTCCTCCTCCGTAACCTCCACCGGAGGTACCGGCCGCAGCTTCAACCACCCCAGGAAGAAGATCCCGAGCAGCAACATCGCGATCCCGGTCCACAGGTTGATGTTGACCCCCTCGGACTTGTCCAGCGACGAGTCCGACGGGTTGATCCCCGCGATCGTGACGATCACGCCGTAGACGACGAACAACCCCCCGATGATCAGCCGTAGATCGAACAGCCGGGACGCGGTCGTCGACTTGCCCTCCAGCTCACTGACTTCGCGCTGGAGGTCGTGCTCTGAGTGTCCGGAGTTTTCAGACATGGTCTCTCAATCCTCCGCGCCTAGAACGAGAACGGGATGTAGCAGAGGGCGGCCAGGGCCACCGCGCCCCAGCCGAGCAGGGCCGGCCGGCGGTACCACGCGTCGTCGCCCGCGGCGGGCGCCTCGGTCATGCCGGGGGACGTCGTGCCGTAGACGAGGCCCTGGAGCTGTTCGGCCGACTTGGGCTGGGTGAACAGGGACACCGCGAACATGACCACCGCACCGGCGACGAAACCGGCGATCGCGGAGACGAAGTTGGCGCCCTGGTCGGAGGGGATGGAGATGATCCCCTGCTTGTAGATCCAGAAGTAGTTGACCATCGCGGTGACCGTGCCCGCGAGCAGCCCCCAGAAGCCGGACTTCGGGGTGGCCCGCTTCCAGAACATGCCGACGATGAAGACGACGAACATCGGCACGTTGAAGAAGGAGAACAGGGTCTGGAGGTAGCTCATGATGTTCGAGAACGACGAGGCCAGGAACGCCGTGCCCACCGACGCCGCCACGCCGATCACCGTGATCAGGCGGCCGAAGCGGACGTAGTACTCGTCCTCGCGGTCCTTCACGACGTACTTGGCCCAGATGTCGTTCGTGAAGACCGTGTTGAAGGACGACACATTGGCCGCCATACCCGCCATGAAGGCCGCCAGCAGCCCCGTCACCGCGATGCCGAGGACGCCGTTGGGCAGCAGCTGTTCCATCAGGTACGGAATCGCGTCGTTGTACTGGAGATCGGACCCACTGGTACCGATCTTCGGGACCAGCGCCGCTGCCACCAGCCCCGGGATCATCACCAGGAACACGATGAAGACCTTCGGGTACGCGGCGATGAGCGGGGTGCGCTGGGCGGCGGACAGGTTCTTCGCGGAGAGCGCGCGCTGCACCTCCGCGAAGTTGGTCGTCCAGTAGCCGAACGACAGCACGAAGCCCAGCCCCAGCACGATGGTCAGCCAGTTCGCCCCCAGCGGGTTGACGCTGCCGATGCCGGTGCCGCCCCACGCGGTGGTGAAGTTGTGGCCGTGGGTCGCGTCCAGCTTGTCGGTCAGGCCGTCCCAGCCGCCGACCTTCTTCAGGCCGAGGTAGGAGATGGGGATGAGGGCCGCGAGGATCACGAAGAACTGGAGCACTTCGTTGTAGATCGCGGACGACAGCCCGCCGAGGGTGATGTACGCGAGCACGAACGCGCCGGCGACGACGATCGCCACCCACTGCGGCCAGCCCAGCAGCGCCTCGACGACGATCGCGAGGGCGTACAGGTTCACACCGGCGATCAGGATGGCCGCGAAGGCGAACAGGATCGAACTCAGCAGGTGTGCCCACTTGTCGAAGCGCAGCAGCAGGAACTCGGGGACCGAGCGCACCTTCGAGCCGTAGTAGAAGGGCATCATCACCAGGCCGAGGAAGACCATGGCGGGGATGGCGCCGATCCAGTACCAGTGCACGGTGTAGGCGCCGTACTGCGCGCTGTTGGCGGCCATGCCCAGGATCTCGGTGGCGGCGAGGTTGGCCGAGATGAAGGCGAGACCGGTGATCCACGCGGGCAGCGAACGCCCGGAGAGGAAGAAGTCGAGGCTCGTCCTCACCGATCTGCGGGCAGCCAGACCGATGCCGAGGACGACGACGAAGTAGATCGCCAGGATCGTGTAGTCGAGCCCGTTGGTGGGGAGCCGGAGCTCGGCGGCGAGAGAGGTGGGGGGCTGCAGAGTCTGCATCAAGCGCTCACCTTGTGTGTGTTCTTAGTTTGGTGTTCTTTGTTTGATTTTGATGGTGACGACTGGGGGGATCGGTGGTTTGATGTGTTTAGTTCTGTGTGAAGCCCGGATGTGGCGTGGATGTACGTACGGATGGAGAGCCCGGCGTGAAGAAGACCTCGACCCGGTTGGCCGACGGTCGTGAGCTCATCTACTACGACCTGCGGGACGACACCGTGCGCGACGCGGTGGACCGCCGCCCGCTGGAGCGCACGGTCACCACTTCGGAGGTACGGCGGGACGTGCTGCTCGGCGACTCGGTGGCGATCGCCTCGCACCGCCAGGGCCGCACCTACCACCCGCCGGCCGACCAGTGCCCGCTCTGCCCGACGACGGGCGACCGGCTCAGCGAGATCCCGGACTCCTCGTACGACGTCGTCGTGTTCGAGAACCGTTTCCCCTCGCTCGCCGGGGACTCCGGCCGCTGCGAGGTGGTCTGCTTCACCTCCGACCACGACGCGTCCTTCGCCTCGCTGACCGAGGAGCAGGCGGCCCTCGTCCTCGAGGCGTGGACGGACCGGACCTCGGAGCTGTCGCATCTTCCCTCCGTCGAGCAGGTCTTCTGTTTCGAGAACCGCGGCGAAGAGATCGGTGTGACCCTCGGTCATCCCCACGGCCAGATCTACGCCTACCCGTTCACCACCCCGCGCACCGCCCTGATGCTGCGTTCACTCGCGGCCCACAAGGAGGCGACCGGCGGGGAGAACCTCTTCGACGCCGTCCTGGAGCGTGAACTCGCCGGTGAGCGGGTCGTCCTTGAGGGTGAACACTGGGTCGCCTTCGTGCCGTACGCGGCGCACTGGCCCTACGAGGTCCACCTGTACCCCAAGCGCCGCGTGCCCGATCTGCTCGGGCTCGACGAGGCGGCGCGCACAGAGTTCCCCAAGGTCTATCTGGAACTCTTGAGGCGCTTCGACCGGATCTTCGGTGAGGGCGAGCCTCCGACGCCGTACATCGCCGCCTGGCACCAGGCGCCGTTCGGCACGCTGGAGGAGTTCGAGGGTGTGAGCAGGGACGACTTCGCGCTCCACCTCGAGCTTTTCACCATTCGCCGTACGTCCGGCAAGCTGAAGTTCCTCGCGGGTTCCGAGTCCGGCATGAGCGTGTTCATCAACGACGTGCCGCCGGAGTTCGCGGCACAGCGACTGCGAGAGGTAGCGAGTTGATGAGCGGTAAGTACCTGGTCACGGGCGGGGCGGGTTACGTCGGCAGCGTGGTCGCCCAGCACCTGCTGGAGGCGGGCCACGAGGTCACCGTCCTGGACAACCTGTCGACTGGTTTCCGTGAAGGGGTCCCGGCGGGTGCTTCCTTCATCGAGGGCGACATCAGGGACGCGGCCAAGTGGCTCGACTCCTCTTACGACGCCGTGCTCCACTTCGCCGCGTTCTCGCAGGTCGGCGAGTCCGTCGTCAAGCCCGAGAAGTACTGGGAGAACAACGTCGGCGGCTCGATGGCCCTGCTCGCAGCGATGCGCGAGGCGGGAGTCCGCAAGCTGGTCTTCTCTTCTACGGCGGCCACGTACGGCGAGCCGGAGGAGGTCCCGATCGTCGAGACCGCCCGCACCTCCCCGACCAACCCCTACGGCGCGTCGAAGCTCTCGGTCGACTTCATGATCACGAGCGAGGCGGCGGCCCACGGCCTCGGCGCGGTCTCGCTGCGCTACTTCAACGTGGCGGGCGCGTACGGCAGTTGCGGCGAGCGGCACGCCCCGGAGTCGCACCTGATCCCCCTCGTGCTCCAGGTCGCGCAGGGCAAGCGGGACGCGATCTCCGTCTACGGCGACGACTACCCGACGCCGGACGGCACGTGCGTCCGTGACTACATCCACGTGGCGGACCTGGCGGACGCACACTTGCTGGCACTCAAGGCGGCGACCCCCGGCGAGCACCTGATCTGCAACCTGGGCAACGGCGAGGGCTTCTCCGTCCGCCAGGTCATCGAGACCGTCCGCCAGGTCACCGGGCACCCGATCCCCGAGGTCGTCGCCCCGCGCCGCGGCGGCGACCCGGCGTCCCTGGTCGCCTCGGCGACCCGCGCCAAGGAGCGCCTCGGCTGGAACCCGACCCGCGCGGACCTCGCGGGCATCGTCGCGGACGCGTGGGCGTTCGCGCAGAACGTATCGAAGGGTTAGGAGAGAACACGTGGGTGTACTTGAGGGCTTCGAGGAGCTGTACGGCACCGCTCCCGAGGGCGTCTGGGCCGCGCCGGGCCGGGTCAACCTGATCGGCGAGTACACCGACTTCAACGAGGGCTTCGTGATGCCGCTCGCCCTGCCGCACACGGCGGTGGCGGCGGTGTCCCGCCGCACGGACGGAGTCCTCCGCCTCCACTCGGCGGACATCGAGGGCCCGATGGTGGAACTGCACGTCGACGACCTCGCCCCGCGCACGAACACCAG
Source organism: Streptomyces hokutonensis (assembly GCF_000376565.1). GTDB lineage: Bacteria > Actinomycetota > Actinomycetes > Streptomycetales > Streptomycetaceae > Streptomyces > Streptomyces hokutonensis. Next base: position 17,888 of record NZ_BARG01000014.1, read on the forward strand.
CTGGGCCGCGTACCCGGCGGGCGTGGTCTGGGTGTTGCGCGAGGCGGGCCACCAAGTCACCGGCGCGGACATCCACTTGTCGTCCACGGTCCCGACGGGCGCGGGCCTGTCGTCCTCGGCGGCCCTGGAGGTCGTCACGGCCCTGGCCCTCAACGACCTCTTCGAACTGGGCCTCTCCGGCCCGGAGTTGGCCCGCTTCTCACAGCGCGCGGAGAACGACTTCGTAGGCGTCCCCTGCGGCATCATGGACCAGACGGCCTCCGCCTGCGCCGAGGAGGGCCACGCGCTCCACCTCGACTGCCGAGACCTGTCGATCCGTCAGATCCCCTTCGACCTGGCGTCGGAGGGCCTGTCCCTCCTGGTCGTCGACAGCCGCGTGAAGCACGCCCTCGGAGACGGCGAGTACGCGGAACGCCGAGAAGGCTGCGAGGAGGGCGCCCGCCAACTCGGCGTCCCCTTCCTGCGGGACGTGCCGTACGAGGACCTGGAGTCGTCACTGGCGCGACTGTCGGACGAGCGGATCCAGCGCTACGTCCGCCACGTGGTGTCGGACGACCACCGGGTGGACCAGGTGATCGCCCTGCTCGACGCGGGCGAGGTCCGAGCGATCGGCCCGGTCCTGACGGAGGGCCACATCTCGCTCCGCGACGATCTGCGCATCTCCTGCCCGGAGCTGGACCTCGTGGTCGACACAGCGGTCGGCGCGGGTGCCCTCGGCGCCCGCATGACAGGCGGCGGCTTCGGCGGCTCGGCGATCGTCCTGGTCGAGGCCACGGAGGCGGATACGGTCACGAAGGCGGTCGAGGAGGCGTTCGCGGGCGCCGGCTATACGGCACCTCGGGTGTTTTTGGCGGTGCCTTCGGCGGGGGCTCGGCGGGTGAGCTGAGAGCGCGGCCGTTCGCTCACCGAAGGTTCTTGATCAGGGTGTACTCCGTGATCCCCGGCGGATAGTCCGGGATCACGCACACCACCTCGTACCCCTGCTTCTTGTAGAACTCCGGTGCCTGGAAGTCCCAGGTCTCCAGGCGGGCTGCCACGCAGGCGCGCTCGTCGCGGGCGATGCGCTCCGCCTCCGCGAGCACCCGGGAGCCCAGTCCCGACCCTCGGTGTCGGCCGTCCACCCACAGATACGTCACGTGGAGCCAGTCCGCCCAGGTGTGGCAGACGGCTCCGGCCGCCAGGTCGCCGGAGTCGTCCAACGCCCAGACCTGAAGCGGAACTTCACGTTCGCGAGGGGTTCCGCGGAGGGCCCGTAGGACCGGGGACGCGGCCGTGTTGGTTTCGAGCAGCCGGGCGCGGAGCAGATCGCGTCGCTCTCTGTCGACTTCCGTCTCAATACGAAACATGCGGCTCACCATAAACGGGCCGGACAGTCAGTTCTGCAAATTAGCTTCCGCTGCTGCGCCCCGGCCGTACCCTGTGAACAGCACCGGTGGGGGCCGGTGCTGATCAGGGGGCGAGACAAGTCGGGTACGACGCCCGATGTGGGGGTAGCAGTTTCTGCACGGCGGCGGCCGTGCGGCTTCGGCCGCTCCCGGGCGTCGTACCCGCAACCAACGCTCGTCTCCCGACGATGAGGTATCCCCTGCTCCACCAGGAGCCTGGGGAAGGGGGTTTCGTGGTTCGCATCCGAGTCCTGGTCGTCGACGACCATCGCATCTTCGCCGAGTCGCTCGCCGCGGCACTGGCGGCCGAGCCCGATGTCGACGTGTCCGCGGCCGGCAGTGGTCCCGCCGCGCTGCGCAGCATGGAGCGCGCCAACGCCGAGGGCCGCAGATTCGACGTCCTGCTGGTGGACGCCGACCTGGGCGGGAATGTGCAGGGCATCCGGCCCGCCGTGCCCGTGCAGGCGGGCAACGAGGACGGGCTGGTGGACGGGATCTCCCTGGTCGCCGGGGTCCGTTCCGCCCAGCCGAGCGTACGGATGGTCGTACTGGCGGAGAAGGACGATCCGCGCCGGGCCGCGCTGGCCCTGCAGGCCGGGGCCTCCGGCTGGGTCGCCAAGGACTGCTCGCTGTCCAGGCTTTTAACCGTCATCCGAGGTGTCCTGCGCGACGAGACGCATCTGCCGCCGGCCCTGCTGACCGGGGTCCTGCGTGAGTTGACGGCCGCGCGCAAGCACCGTACCGAGAGCGAGCGGCTGGTGGAGTCGCTGACTCCGCGGGAGCGCGAGGTGTTGCGCTGCATGGTGGCCGGGCTGGGGCGGAAGGCCGTCGCCGAGCGGCTGTTCCTTTCGCCGCACACAGTCCGGACGCATATGCAAAACGTGCTCGGCAAGTTGGGGGTGCACTCGACTCTCGCGGCGGTGGCTCTGGCCCGGCGCGCGGGGGTCGGGCCCGTCGATCTAGCCGGGGATGTTGTCGAACGGGGCGGTCAACTGGCGTAGCAGTCCGGCCAGTTCGCCCCGCTGGGCGCGGGAGAGTTCCGCGAGGATCGCGCGCTCCTGCGCCAGCAGTCCGGCCAGGGCCTGGTCCGCGCGGTCCTGGCCCTCCTCGGTGAGGCGGACCAGCACGCCCCGGCGGTCGCTGGGGTCGGGGAGCCGTTCGACCAGGCCCTTCTTCGCCAGGCGGTCGATACGGTTCGTCATCGTGCCGGACGTGACCAGGGTCTGCGTCAGCAGCTGGCCGGGGGAGAGCTGGTAGGGGCTGCCCGCGCGCCTCAGCGCCGTCAGCACGTCGAACTCCCAGGGTTCCAGGCTGTGCTCGGCGAACGCCAGCCGGCGGGCCCGGTCCAGGTGCCGGGCCAGTCTGCTCACCCGGCTGAGTACCTCAAGTGGCTCCACGTCGAGGTCCGGGCGCTCCCGGCGCCACGCTGCGACAAGCCGATCGACCTCGTCCTCCATGACGATCAGTGTAGTGGTTGTGTCGACATGAAGTCTCTTGATATCAACTAACTCGCCTCGAAGTCTCTTGACATCGAGATAAGTCGGGGAGGAGGGTGGGTGACATGACGACGACTTGGGACCCCGCCCAGTACCTGCGGCACGCCGGCCACCGCGCCCGCCCGTTCGCCGACCTCCTCGCCCGCGTCACCGACGTCCTCGGCACCCCGCCCCGCATCGCCGACCTCGGCTGCGGCCCCGGCAACGTGACCGCCGTCCTCGCCGACCGCTGGCCCGCCGCGCACATCACCGGCTACGACAACTCGCCCGAGATGCTGGAGAAGGCCGCCGCCCACGCCGGCCCCACGGCGGGTGGCGGCAGCCTCGACTTCGCCCACGCGGACGCGACGGAGTGGGCGCCCGCGCAGCCGTACGACCTGATCGTGTCGAACGCGGCGCTGCAGTGGGTGCCGGGACATCTGGACCGCTTCGGCGACTGGGTGGCCGCGCTCGCGCCCGGCGGCACCTTCGCCTTCCAGGTCCCGGACAACATCGACGCGCCCCTGCACGCCCTGATGCGCGAACTCGCCGCCACCGCCCGCTGGAAGAGCCGGCTCGGGGAGGTCCTCCGGCACGAGGACTCGGTGCACACCCCCGGTGTCTACCTCGACCGCCTGGCCCGCCTCGGCTGCGCGGCCGACGTCTGGCAGACGACGTACCAGCACATCCTGCCCGGCCCCGACCCCGTCCTCGACTGGGTCAAGGGCACCGGCCTCCGCCCCGCCCTCACCGCCCTCGCCGACGACCCGGAGGCACGGGACGCCTTCGTCACCGAGTACCGCGACCTGCTCCGCGAGGCGTATCCGACGGCGGAGTACGGCACGGTGCTGCCGTTCCGGCGGCTGTTCGCGGTGGCCCGCAAGGGGGCGTGACGGCGGTGATCTCGGCCGTGGATCATGTGCAGTTGGCTGCCCCGGCGGGGTCGGAGGACGCGCTGCGCGGCTACTACGTCGGCGTCCTCGGCATGACCGAGATCCCGAAGCCGCCGGTACTGGCGGCGCGGGGCGGGTGTTGGTTCGGGGCGGGGGCGGTCCAGCTCCACCTGGGGATCGAGGCCGACTTCCGTCCGTCGGCCAAGGCCCACCCCGGGCTCCGGGTCGTCGACATCGAGGCGTACGCGGCCCGGCTGGAGGCCCGCGGGGCGAAGGTCACGTGGGACGAGGGCCTGCCGGGACACCGGCGCTTCTACTCGGAGGATCCGGTGGGGAACCGGCTGGAGTTCCTCGAACCGGAAGGCTGAACGGCGTTTGTCCGCCGTGATCGCGGCTACTCGCATGGTGACCGAGTTCCGCGTACCGATCCGACCGGGAGTTGATGAACCGTGGCGAAGGACGAGAAGGCCAAGGCCAAGAAGGAACAGGTCAAGGGCAAGGTCAAGGAGACCGTGGGCCGGGCCGTGGGCAACGAGACCATGGCGGCCAAGGGGCAGGCCGAGAAGTCCAAGGGGGACGCGCGGCAGGCCAAGGAGAAGGCGAAGGACGCCTTCAAGCGCTGACGTCGGCGCCGGAAGCGATGAGGGCCCCTGCCGGACGGCAGGGGCCCCTCTGTGTACTCAGCTCTTTCTGTGGCCTATCAGGCGCGGCTTCGCCTCCAGCCCGTCCAGCCCGTGCCACGCCAGGTTCACCAGATGTGCCGCCACCTCCGCCTTCTTCGGGCGGCGGACGTCCAGCCACCACTGGCCGGTCAGGGCGACCATGCCGACGAGGGCCTGGGCGTAGAGGGGGGCGAGTTTGGCGTCGAAGCCGCGGCTCTTGAACTCGCGGCCCAGGATGTCCTCGACCTGCGTCGCGATGTCCGAGATCAGGGACGCGAAGGAGCCGGTCGATTGCGGGATGGGGGAGTCGCGGACCAGGATGCGGAAGCCGTCCGTGTACTCCTCGATGTAGTCGAGGAGGGCGAAGGCCGCCTGTTCGCACAGCTCGCGGGGGTGGCCGGCCGTCAGGGAGCTGGTCACCATGTCCAGCAGGCGACGCATCTCGCGGTCCACGACCACCGCGTACAGGCCCTCCTTGCCGCCGAAGTGCTCGTAGACCACCGGCTTGGAGACCCCGGCCTTCGCCGCGATCTCCTCCACCGACGTGGCCTCGAAACCTTTCGCCGCGAAGAGCGTGCGACCGACTTCCAGCAGCTGGGCCCGGCGTTCGGCTCCCGTCATCCGGGTGCGGCGCGCGCGCCGGGGCTTCTCGTTGCTCGGGGTGCTGCTGGGATCGGTCGCCACGGCGTCAATCATGCCGCCTCCGCCGACTCCTTCCGGGGCCGAGAGCTGTCCGGACCGGAGATACGGCGCGAATCGATACGCGAGCGTGACGGCCAGCGCACGTCATAGGCCCAGCCGAGTTGCTCGCACCAGCGGATGATCCGCGCCGAGGAGTCGATCTGGCCGCGCATCACACCGTGCCGCGCGGACGTCGGGTCGGCGTGGTGCAGGTTGTGCCAGGACTCGCCGCAGGACAGGACCGCCAGCCACCACACGTTGCCCGAACGGTCACGGGACTTGAAGGGGCGCTTGCCGACCGCGTGGCAGATCGAGTTGATCGACCAGGTGACGTGGTGCAGCAGCGCCACCCGGACGAGCGACCCCCAGAAGAAGCCGGTGAACGCGCCCCACCAGGACATCGTCGCCAGGCCGCCGATCAGCGGGGGCAGCGCGAGCGACAGCATCGTCCAGAAGATGAACTGGCGGGAGATCGCCCGGATCGTCCGGTCCTTGATCAGGTCCGGCGCGTACTTGTCCTGCGGGGTGCGCTCCTCGTCGAACATCCACGCGATGTGCGCCCACCACAGGCCCTTGATCAGCGCCGGCACGGTCTCGCCGTAGCGCCACGGCGAATGCGGGTCGCCCTCCGCGTCGGAGAACTTGTGGTGCTTGCGGTGGTCGGCCACCCAGCGCACCAGCGGGCCCTCGACCGCCATCGACCCGGCGATGGCGATCGCGATCCGCAGCGGGCGCTTCGCCTTGAAGGAGCCGTGCGTGAAGTACCGGTGGTAGCCGATCGTCACGCCGTGGCAGCCCAGGTAGTAGAAGAACACCAGCAGGCCGAGATCGAGCCAGCTCACCCCGCCCCAGCTCCAGGCCAGCGGCACCGCCGCGACCAGCGCCAGGAAGGGGACGGTGATGAAGAGGAGGAGTGTCAGCTGTTCCAGCGTCCCCTTTTTCTCGCCGCCCAGGGTGGCGGCGGGCAGCGGAGTGCCGTCGTCGTTCGCCCGCGGGGCGTCGTCGATCACATCGGAGCTCGTGGTCATGGGCGTCCCCTGTGGGGTTCGGAGGTGGAGGCGGAGCGTCGGACGGCGGGAGCCGAGTATGAGTTCACCATGGACTTCCCTACGGTTCCGTAACCTACGGCGACGTAAGTATGGCAGTGCGTCGACCGGTGGACGAAGCCCGTGAGACCGCGCGTCAGAGTGGACACCTATCCTTGGTGTCGGTCGGACAGCGCGGTCCGCTCTGTTTTCTTCCCGGATGTCCGTCCCGTATGCGACAGCCGCCGCGGGACCGCCGTCCGGGTTCCCTCCGGACGAGCTTCAAACACTGCAAGGAGCCGCACCTGTGAGCAGTGCCGACGACCAGGCCACCACGACCAACAACGAGCTGCGCGCCGACATCCGGCGCCTCGGCGACCTGCTGGGCGAGACCCTCGTCCGCCAGGAGGGCCCCGAACTGCTCGAACTGGTCGAGAAGGTCCGCCGCCTCACCCGGGAGGACGGCGAGGCCGCCGCCGAGCTGCTGCGCGGCACAGGGCTGGAGACCGCCGCGAAGCTGGTCCGCGCCTTCTCCACCTACTTCCACCTAGCCAACGTCACCGAGCAGGTGCACCGCGGCCGTGAGCTGCGCGCCAAGCGTGCCGCCGAGGGCGGTCTCCTCGCCCGTACGGCCGACCGCCTCAAGGACGCCGACCCCGACCACCTGCGCGAGACGGTCAAGAACCTGAACGTCCGCCCGGTCTTCACCGCGCACCCCACCGAGGCCGCGCGCCGGTCGGTCCTCAACAAGCTCCGGCGCATCGCCACGCTCCTGGAGACCCCGGTCATCGAGTCCGACCGCCGCCGCTACGACACCCGGCTGGCCGAGAACATCGACCTGGTGTGGCAGACGGACGAGCTGCGCGTCGTGCGTCCGGAGCCCGCGGACGAAGCGCGTAACGCCATCTACTACCTGGACGAGCTGCACGCGGGCGCCGTCGGTGACGTCCTCGAGGACCTCACCGCAGAGCTGGAGCGCGTCGGCGTCAAGCTGCCCGACGACACCCGCCCACTCACCTTCGGCACCTGGATCGGCGGCGACCGCGACGGCAACCCGAACGTCACCCCCCAGGTCACCTGGGACGTCCTGATCCTCCAGCACGAGCACGGCATCAACGACGCGCTGGAGACGATCGACGAGCTGCGCGGCTTCCTCTCCAACTCCATCCGCTACACCGGGGCGACGGACGAGCTGCTGGAGTCCCTCCAGGCCGACCTGGAACTGCTGCCCGAGATCAGCCCCCGCTACAAGCGGCTCAACGCCGAGGAGCCCTACCGGCTCAAGGCCACCTGCATCCGGCAGAAGCTGGAGAACACCAAGAGCCGCCTGGCCAAGGACACCCCGCACCAGCCCGGCCGCGACTACCTGGGCACGGCCGAGCTGCTGCACGACCTCACCCTGATCCAGACCTCCCTGCGCGCCCACCGCGGCGGCCTCTTCGCCGACGGCCGCATGGACCGTACGATCCGCACGCTCGGCGCGTTCGGCCTCCAGCTCGCCACCATGGACGTACGCGAGCACGCGGACGCCCACCACCACGCCCTCGGCCAGCTCTTCGACCGGCTCGGCGAGGAGTCCTGGCGGTACTCCGACATGCCCCGCGAGTACCGCACCAAGCTGCTCGCCAAGGAGCTGCGGTCGAGGCGCCCGCTCGCGCCCACCCCCGCGCCCGTCGACGCGGCCGGTGAGAAGACCCTCGGGGTGTTCGAGACCGTCAAGAAGGCCCTCGCCGTCTTCGGGCCCGAGGTCATCGAGTCGTACATCATCTCGATGTGCCAGGGCGCCGACGACGTGTTCGCCGCCGCCGTCCTCGCCCGCGAGGCCGGGCTGATCGACCTGCACGCCGGCTGGGCGAAGGTCGGCATCGTGCCGCTCCTGGAGACCACGGACGAGCTGAAGGCCGCCGACACGATCCTCGAGGACATGCTCTCCGACCCGTCCTACCGGCGGCTCGTGGCGCTGCGCGGGGACGTCCAGGAGGTCATGCTCGGGTACTCGGACTCGTCGAAGTTCGGTGGCATCACGACTTCGCAGTGGGAGATCCATCGTGCCCAGCGGCGGCTGCGTGACGTGGCGCACCGCTACGGCGTGCGGCTCCGGCTCTTCCACGGTCGCGGCGGAACCGTCGGCCGCGGCGGCGGCCCCTCGCACGACGCGATCCTCGCCCAGCCCTGGGGCACCCTGGAGGGCGAGATCAAGGTGACCGAGCAGGGCGAGGTCATCTCCGACAAGTACCTGGTGCCGTCACTGGCCCGCGAGAACCTGGAGTTGACGGTCGCCGCCACCCTCCAGGCCTCCGCCCTGCACACCTCGCCCCGCCAGTCCGACGAGGCGCTGGCCCGCTGGGACGCGGCCATGGACGTGGTGAGCGACGCCGCCCACGCCGCCTACCGCAGGCTGGTCGAGGACCCGGACCTTCCGACGTACTTCCTCGCCTCCACGCCGGTGGACCAGCTCGCCGATCTGCACCTGGGCTCGCGGCCCTCCCGCCGCCCCGGCTCGGGCGTCTCGCTCGACGGACTGCGCGCCATCCCGTGGGTGTTCGGCTGGACCCAGTCCCGGCAGATCGTGCCCGGCTGGTACGGCGTGGGTTCCGGGCTGAAGGCGCTGCGCGAGGCGGGCCTCGACACCGTGCTCGACGAGATGCACGAGCAGTGGCACTTCTTCCGCAACTTCATCTCCAACGTGGAGATGACCCTCGCGAAGACGGACCTGCGGATCGCCCAGCACTACGTCGACACCCTCGTCCCGGACGAGCTCAAGCACGTGTTCGACACCATCAGGGCCGAGCACGACCTGACCGTCGCCGAGGTGCTCCGCGTCACCGGTGAGGCCGAACTCCTCGACGCCACCCCGGTGTTGAAGCAGACCTTCACCATCCGGGACGCCTACCTCGACCCGATCTCCTACCTCCAGGTCACCCTCCTCAAGCGCCAGCGCGACGAGGCGGCCGCGGGTGCGGAACCCGACCCGCTGCTGAGCCGCGCCCTCCTCCTCACCGTCAACGGTGTGGCGGCGGGCCTGCGCAACACCGGCTGAGGAACAGCGAAAAGGGTGCCCCCGAGCTGCCGTAGCAGCTCGGGGGCACCCGTCTTTTCAAGCGATCAGAGGGCTACGAACGCCGCCGTCAGCAACGCGATCCCCGACCAGGCCAGTACCCACGCGGGCCGGGTCAGGCGCAGGCCGCCCGCGACCACCACCGAGGCCAGCAGGAGGGCGCCGCCGAGGGGGACCCAGGCGTAGAGGATGCCGGCGGGGCCCGAGCGCATGACCTCGTCGGTGCCGGGCTTCACGACCACCGCGTACGTCTGGCCCTTCTTCACCGCGACCGTGTGCTCGATGACGACCTTGGCGCGGGCCCTCGATCCGGTCGAGACCGGTGTGTAGGGACCGGTGCAGGTGTCGTCGCCGCACGCGGTGACCTCGATCGTGCCGGTCTCGCGGCCCTTGGTGAGCATCACGTTGTGCGCGGTGGGCCAGGAGCCCCAGACCCCGGCGATCAGGATCAGCGCGGCGACCGTGCCCATCGCCGCGAGCCGTCCGAAGTTCATGGCGGGGATCATTGGCCATACCCGCACACGCGGTCAACTTCGGTCACCGACAAGTCGGTCAAGTCAGGAGTTGTACGCGCTCTGCGCCCGCTCCAGGCCCTCGCTCACCAGACACTCCACCGAGTCGGTGGCGCGGTCCACGAGGAAGTCGAGTTCCTTGCGCTCCGTGGAGGAGAAGTCCTTCAGCACGAAGTCCGCCACCTGCATACGGCCCGGCGGGCGCCCGATCCCGAACCGCACCCGGTGGTAGTCCGGGCCCATCGCCTTCGTCATCGACTTCAGCCCGTTGTGGCCGTTGTCGCCGCCACCGAGCTTGAGGCGGAGGGTGCCGTAGTCGATGTCCAGCTCGTCGTGCACGGCGACGATGTTCGCGACGGGCACCTTGTAGAAGTCGCGCAGCGCGTTGACCGGGCCGCCCGACAGGTTCATGTACGACATCGGCTTCACCAGCACGATCCGGCGGCTCGCCGGACCCGGTGCGCCGAGCCGGCCCTCCAGGACCTGCGCCTGCGCCTTCCCGGCCCGCTTGAACTTGCCGCCGATCCGCTCCGCGAGCAGGTCGGCCACCATGAAGCCCACGTTGTGGCGGTTGTTCGCGTACTCGGGGCCCGGGTTCCCGAGGCCCACGATCAGCCAGGGGGCATTGGCGTCGGTCGTCACGTCCATGTCTCCTTGATACGCGCCAGCCGCTGCTCCCGGTGGGAACAGCGGCTGACAGCAGTGGTGAAGGTGAGGATCAGGCCTCGGTGGCCTCGGCCTCGCCCTCGGCGGGCGCCTCCTCCGCCTGGGCGGCCAGGACCTGGAGGACGACCGCGTCCTCGTCGATCGCCAGCGTGGTGCCCTTGGGGAGCGGGATGTCCTTGGCGGCGATGGAGGCACCGGCCTCCAGGCCCGCGATGGACACGGTGACCGACTCGGGGATGTGCGTGGCCTCGGCCTCGACGGTGATCGTGCTGAGCACGTGCTCCAGCAGGAAGGAGCCCGGGGCCAGCTCGCCCTCGGTGTGGACGTAGACCTCGACGGTGACCTTCTCGCCGCTCTTCACGGTGAGCAGGTCGACGTGCTCGAGGAAGCCCTTGATGGCGTCGCGCTGGACGGCCTTCGGGATGGCGAGCTGGGTCTTGCCCTCGATGTCCAGGGTGAGCAGGACGTTCGGGGTACGCAGGGCGAGCTGCAGCTCGTGGCCCGGCAGCGTGACGTGCAGCGGGTCCACACCGTGGCCGTAGACCACGGCGGGAACCTTCTTGTCACGGCGGATACGGCGGGCGGCACCCTTGCCGAACTCGGTGCGGGTCTCGGCGGTGAGCTTGACGTCGGCCATGGTCACTCCTCGTAGAAAAGTCGGGGAAGGTGGTCACCCGGCCGAACATCGGCCTGCTACGAAGAGCGCGTCGATAACGGACCGCCGTACGAACTTCTTGCGAAGCGGTACGGCCTCCCTCGCCGAGCAACTGTCGCAGCTTACTCGGCGGGGAGGCCGTAAAGAAAATCGATCTTCCAGAAGCGCCGGTTCATCAGCGCCCCTGAAGGGGCGCGGGGAACTGCGCGACCAGCCACGACGGCGCCGCAGACGATCTACGGCATCCAGCGGAGCTCTCAGTGCTCGTCGAAGAGGCTCGTCACCGAGCCGTCCTCGAAGACCTCTCGGACCGCGCTGGCGATGGTCGGGGCGATCGACAGGACCGTGATCTTGTCGAGGTCGGCGCCGAGTTCACCGGGGGTGGGGAGCGTGTCGGTGAGGACGAACTCGCTGACGCGGGAGTTCTTCAGGCGGTCCGCGGCCGGGCCGGAGAGCACGCCGTGGGTGGCCGTCACGATGACGTCCTCCGCGCCGTGCGCGAACAGCGCGTCCGCCGCGGCGCAGATCGTGCCGCCGGTGTCGATCATGTCGTCGACCAGGACGCAGACGCGGCCCTTGACCTCGCCGACCACCTCGTGGACCGTCACCTGGTTCGCCACGTCCTTGTCGCGCCGCTTGTGCACGATCGCCAGCGGCGCGCCGAGGCGGTCGCACCAGCGGTCGGCGACGCGCACGCGGCCGGCGTCCGGGGAGACGACGGTCAGCTTGCTGCGGTCGACCTTGGAGCCCACGTAGTCCGCGAGGAGCGGGAGGGCGAAGAGGTGGTCCACGGGGCCGTCGAAGAAGCCCTGGATCTGGTCGGTGTGCAGGTCGACGGTGAGGATGCGGTGGGCGCCCGCCGTCTTCATCAGGTCCGCGACCAGGCGGGCCGAGATCGGCTCACGGCCGCGGTGCTTCTTGTCCTGGCGGGCGTAGCCGTAGAACGGCACGATCACCGTGATGGAGCGGGCCGACGCGCGCTTCAGGGCGTCGATCATGATCAGCTGCTCCATGACCCACTGGTTGATCGGGGCCGTGTGGCTCTGGATCACGAAACAGTCCGCGCCGCGCACCGACTCCTCGAAGCGGACGTAGATCTCGCCGTTCGCGAAGTCGAAGGCCTTGGTCGGGACGACCCCGACACCCAGCTGGTGGGCGACCTCCTTGGCAAGCTCGGGGTGGGCGCGGCCGGAGAAGAACATCATCTTCTTCTCGCCGGTCGTCTTGATCCCGGTCACAGCACTGTCTCCTCAGAGGTCATTCAACTGGGTGTGCGTTTATCACGGTACGCCGTGTTCGACGCGTCCGTTTCCGGTCAGTTCTCGCTCTCGCCCTGGCGGGAAGCCGTTTCCGCGGCCTTGGCCGCCGCGCTTCCGGGACGCTTGCGCGCCACCCAGCCCTCGATATTCCGCTGCTGGCCACGGGCCACGGCCAGCGAACCGGGCGGTACGTCCTTCGTGATCACGGAGCCGGCGGCGGTGTACGCGCCGTCCCCGACCGTGACAGGTGCCACAAACATATTGTCCGACCCTGTCCGGCAGTGCGACCCGATGGTGGTGTGATGTTTCGCCTGTCCGTCGTAGTTGACGAACACGCTCGCGGCCCCGATGTTGCTGTACTCGCCGATCGTCGCGTCCCCGACATAGGAGAGATGCGGGATCTTCGTCCCCTCCCCGATCGTCGCGTTCTTCGTCTCGACGTAGGTCCCGATCTTGCCCTTCGTGCCCAGGCGCGTGCCGGGACGGAGGTAGGCGTACGGCCCGACGGAGGCCTGCGGGCCGATGTGCGAGCTGACGGCGACGGTGTTGTCGACGCGGGCGCCGGCCTCGACCACGGTGTCCGTCAGGCGGCTGTTGGGGCCGACGTCGGCGCCCTCACCGATGTGCGTGGTGCCGTGCAGCTGGGTGCCCGGCTGGATCGTCGCGTCCTGGCCGAAGGTGACGGTGACGTCGATCCAGGTCGTCGCCGGGTCGACGACGGTGACCCCGCCGAGCATCGCCTCGGTGAGCAGCCGGTCGTTGAGGATGCGGCGCGCCTCGGAGAGCTGCACGCGGTTGTTGATGCCGGCGATCTCGCGGTGGTCGCCCGCGACGGAGGCGCCGACTCGGTGCCCGGCCTCGCGCAGGATGCCGAGCACGTCCGTGAGGTACTCCTCGCCCTGGCTGTTGTCGGTGCGCACCTTGCCGAGGGCGTCCGCGAGCAGCTGGCCGTCGAACGCGAAGACCCCGGAGTTGATCTCGCGGATCGTGCGTTGGGAGTCGGAGGCGTCCTTGTGCTCGACGATCGCCGTCACCGCGCCGGAGGCGCCGTCGCGCACGATCCGGCCGTAGCCGGTCGCGTCCGGGACCTCGGCGGTGAGCACGGTCACCGCGTTGCCGTCGGTGGTGTGGTTGGCGGTGAGTTCGCGCAGCGTCGCGCCGCGGAGCAGAGGGGTGTCGCCGCAGACGACGACGACGGTTCCGTCGATGCTTCCGAGTTCCTCCAGCGCCATCCGTACGGCGTGACCCGTGCCGTTCTGCTCGGCCTGGACCGCGGTGCGCACTCCGGGGTCCGTTTCGCCGAGGTGGGCGGTCACCTGCTCGCGGGCGTGGCCCACGACGACGACCAGGTTCTCCGGCTCCAACTCGCGGGCGGCGGCCAGCACATGGCCCACCAGGGTCCGGCCACAGATCTGGTGCAGGACCTTCGGTGTGGCCGACTTCATACGGGTGCCCTCACCCGCTGCGAGTACGACGACGGCTGCCGGGCGAATGGCGCTCACGGGTTTGCCCTTCGGCTTCGGAATGCATGGGGGGTGGACATTCGCAGGATACCGGGGCGTTTCATGGGGGACATGAGAGTGGGCCCTGACAGAGCTGTCAGGGCCTGAAGAGGTGTGCTGGGGGAAGGGGTTGCTCAGTTGGTGCTCGGTTGTCGCTCGGTTTTGCTCCCCCGCCAGGACTCGAACCCGGACAAATGGCACCAAAAGCCACGGTGCTGCCAATTACACCACGGGGGATCAAACTCGTCTGAACCGGACATTTAGTCTGGTCGCCGAGTGGGCAACAAACACTATGCCGTACCGGATGCCCTCCGTGCGACGGTACTTCTCCGCGGTGATCGGTTTCGTCATTGTTCGATTACGCGCAGTGGTGTAGGCAACTCGTCGAAACTCGACGGAAAACCGGGGCCCGGCGCCCGTAGGCTGGAGGCATGACCACGACGGGGGAAGAGCACACCACGGGCCGGGGAGGGCCGTGGTGGTGGACCAGGTGGCGTAGTGCGGTACTCGACGTGGGGCTTGCCGCCGGCTCCGCGGCGGAGTGCGGGGCGGAGGGGGTCCGGTTCGCGCACGACGCGGGGGTTCCGGCGGCTGTGGGCGTCGTCTTCGGGGTGCTGGCCGGATCCACGTTGGTCGTGCGGCGGAAGTGGCCGATCGCCGTTGTTCTGGTGTCCATCGCCATTACTCCGGCCCAGATGGGCTACCTGATGGGCATCGTCGGGCTCTACACGCTCGCCGCGTCCGAGCTGCCGCGGCGGATCATCGGGTCGCTGGCCGGGATGTCCTTCCTCGGCATGCTGATCGTCATGTTCGTGCGGGTGAAGCAGGACACCCAGCGCGGGACCTGGGAACTCGGCGACTGGTTCGTGCCGTTCGCCTCCATCACCACCGCGGTCGGGATGACCGCGCCGCCTGTGCTGCTCGGGATGTACGTGGGTGCCCGGCGGCGGTTGATGGAGAGCCTCCGGGAGCGGGCCGACAGCCTGGAGCGGGAGTTGCAGCTTCTCGCGGAGCGGGCCGAGGAGCGGGCGGAGTGGGCGCGGGGTGAGGAGCGGACGCGGATCGCTCGGGAGATGCACGACGTTGTCGCGCACCGGGTGAGTCTGATGGTTGTGCATGCCGCCGCACTGCAGGCCGTTGCCCGGAAGGACCCGGAGAAGGCCGTCAAGAACGCGGCCCTCGTGGGGGACATGGGGCGGCAGGCGCTGACCGAACTGCGGGAGATGCTCGGGGTGTTGCGGAGCGGGGACGGGGTGGGCAGTCGGGAGCGGGCCGCCGTGCCGCTGGTCGCGGTGGGGGTGGCCGCCGCGGCGGCGGCCTCGCGGGTCGTGGACGACGAGGGTGGGGGCGACGGGCCGTGTCTGTCGGACGTGGACGAGTTGCTCGGGCAGTCCGCGGCGGCTGGGATGGCCGTCGATCTGTCCGTGGAGGGCGAGACGCGGTCGTACGCGGCTGAGATCGAGCAGACCGCTTACCGGGTGGTGCAGGAGGCGTTGACCAACGTCCACAAGCACGCGGCCGGTGCGAAGACGCATGTACGGCTCGCGCATCGGGTGTCGGAGATCGCGATGCAGGTCGAGAACGAACCGCCGCCCGAGCCTGCGTCCGCCTCGGCGGCTCGGTTGCCCTCTGGGGGGAACGGTCTGGTTGGGATGCGGGAGCGGGTTCTCGCGTTGGGCGGGGTGTTTGTTTCGGGGCCCACGGATGCCGGGGGGTTTCGGGTTTCGGCGGTTATTCCGGCTGTCTGATGCCGCGGGTTTCGCCTTGGGTTCGGTGTGGGTCGGTGCCGTGTCGGGGGGTGTCCGTCCTCGGAACGGCGCGGAATCGGTCTCGCAAGAATTTGAGGATGTTGACGCGCCAACCGCTGCGGGCGGACACCCCCCGACACGGCACCTTCTCGCCGTACGCGGCCGACGGCCGTCCCGGGGTGTCCACCGGTCGCCTGCCGTCCGCTCGGGTCAGCCTGCTGTGAGGCGTACCGGCTCCATGCCTGAGACCAGGGCGGTCAGGGCCTGGTCGATGTCCTGGCCCAGGTACCAGTCGCCGGTGTGGTCCAGGGCGTAGACGCGGCCCTCGGCGTCGATGGCCAGGAGGGACTGGGTGTCGGGTTCCTCGCCCAGGGGGCTGACGTCGGTGTCCAGGGCGCGGCCGAGGTCGCCGAGGGTGCGGGCCATGTGGAGGCCGTGCAGCGGGTCCAGGTGGAGGGCTGCGGGGGCGATCTGGCGGCCGGGGCCGGTGGGTGCGATGCGCAGGCCGCCGAACTCGGCCCACGCCTCCACTGCTGCCGGGAACACGGCGTGCTGGTGGCCGGCGGGCGAGGTGTGGTCGCGCAGGGTGTCCGCCCAGATCTCGGCCTGCTTTATGTCCCAGCGGCCGGGCTGCCAGCCGGCGGCGCGCAGCGCGGCGTCGACGGGTACGGAGAACCGCGTGGAGGAGTGGGAGTGGCGGTCGGGGTGCATCTGCCCTTCGATCGTCGGCGGCGGGGACGGTGGAACCGTGGTGCTGAGTGGTGTTGGGCGGGGGTGGGGGTCAGGCGGTCTCCGTCGTGGGGTCTACGACTCGGACGCCGAAGTGGGCGCTGAGGGCCGCGCAGGCTCGGCAGGGTGCCGCGAAGCTGCCGTGCAGGGGGTCGCCGTCCTCGCGGATGCGGCGGGCGGTGAGCTTGGCCTGCTTGAGGGTCTTGCGGGCCTCGCCGTTGGTCATCGGCTTGCGCGCGGCGCGCTTGCTGCGCTCGGCGTCGGCGGCGGCGATGTGGCGGGAGATCAGGATCGCCTCGGCGCAGCGGCCGGTGAAACGGTCGCGCTGGGCGCTGGTGAGGGTGTCGAGGAAGTCCTGTACCAGGGGGTGCAGGGCGGGCGGCTGGTCGCCTCGCGCGGCGGTGCCGGTGAGGGTGGTCGCGCCGCGTACGGAGAGGGCGGCGGCGACGGTCGGAAGTATGCCGTCACGGCGGTGGTTGAGGGCGGGCACCTGCCGTCCCTCGGTGGCGCTCCAGCCGACCCTGGGGTCGCCCGAAGGCCCGGTGTGCGCCCCGGTGTGCGGTCCCGTCTGCGTCGCGTTCATGATCGTCATCCCCTCCCGAGCATCCCCCGGCGGGACTCAGAGTGCCAAATGCCGTGGCTGGTGCGGAAGCTGGGGCGGTCCGACACGCCAGGGCTTCGGCTGGCTGTCACGGCGGGGTGACGGCAGGTCACGGAAGTGAAGGTCCGGTGAGGGGGGTCGGCGACCGCTGCCGGTGACCCGTGCCGCCGTACCGCATAGGCTGTCCGCACCGCGATCCACGCGGTCGACGCGTGGAGACAGTCGAACGAAGACGTCAAGAAGACGAGACAGTCGATACGGGGCACAGTGGGGCGAGTTGGACTTTCGCCTGCTGTGAATCGTACTGAATGCCGCAGGGGGCAACCGCCATGACGACAGGTCGGCTCGGGCAGCAAGCCGCGCCACCGAACGCGGCCTACGCCGGGCAGGTCGTGCACTTCCCGGACCCAGTCCGGGCGGCCCGTCACCCGAGAGGGGTGCGGATGGACGAGCGCGGCTACCCCGACTTCTCGCCGTACGCGCGCGCGGCGGCCGAGATCGCCGATCCGCCGGAGGGCTTCGGGGTCGACGAACTGCGGCTGACCGACTACGTGTCGGCGAACGCCGCACTCGCGGCGGCCGGGCACCAGCTGTGGGACACGGTGCCCGCGGTGGCCACCCCGCACGGCTGGACCTGGCACCACGTGGTCGGCACCCGGCGCCTCGAACTCGTTCCCGTCGAGGTCAAGGCGCTGCTGCGGCACCACGGTGGGATCGCCACCGCGGCCGTCGACCACAACAAGCGCGGCACCCGCCCGCTCCAGGAGACCCGCCCCGCGCACTTCGGCCTGCCGAAGTCCTCGCTCGCGGTCACCGAGGCGCAGGTGCAGGGCGTCGAGGAGGACCTCGGCTACCGACTCCCGGGCGCCTACCGGTCGTTCCTCAAGGCGGCCGGCGGGAGCGCGCCCATCGGTACCGCGCTGGACGCCGAGTTGGGCCTCCTGATCGACCAGCCGTTCTTCACGGTGCGGGACGAGGCGGCCGTCAACGACCTCGTCTACGTCAACAAATGCCTCCGCGATCACCTCACGAAGGACTACCTCGCCGTCGGCTTCGTCCAGGGCGGTCTGCTCGCGGTGAAGGTGAAGGGTGCGGCGCTCGGTTCGGTGTGGTTCTGCGCCTACGACGATGCCCGCGACGTCGACCCGTCGTGGGCGCCGGCCGACCGGGTGGAGCGGCTGTTGCTGTCCGCCGGGGGCGACTTCGACCAGTTCCTGGGCCGACTCGCCGGAAATCCACCGGAGTTGGAGACGGTGGCGAACCTGATGGTGGACGGTGGGTTCGCCCGATCGGTGCCGGTGCCTTCTACGGCCGCGGTGGGGGAGTGAGCGACGCGATGGTGACCTTCGCACAGGCGCAGGAGCGCGCCGAGGAATGGATCAACGGGGACGTGCCCGCGTACCAGCACCGCGAGGTGCGGGTGCGGGAGTTCGAACTCGGCTTCGTGGCCTGGGCCGAGGACCGCGCCGACGGCCCGCGTTCGGACGGCGGTGGGCAGCGCCTCGTCCTCGCCCGCGACAGCGGCGAGGCCACGCTGTGGCCCGCGCTGCCCGTGGGCGAGGTCATCCGCCGCTACGAGGAGGAGTACGGCCGGCCCGAGGAGGTCGCCGACGCGGTGCCGGCCGCTCCCGCGCGGGTGGACCTCAACCAGACGTCGTTCCTGCTGAGTCCGCCGGAGTGGTTGCAGGAGGCGGCGGACAAGATCGGGATTCAGGATCGGCGGGGGGCCGGAACTTCGGGTGCGGGGGCGGGTGTTGGGGGTTCGGGCTCGGCTTCGCCCTCGCCCTCGTCGCCGTCGGCCGGTTCGCCTTCGGGGCCGTTGTCGGGCGCGCGTTCGGGATCGCTGCCGGAGACTCAGGCCGGGGTGCCGGCCGCTTCTGCCTGGCCGGATGCCGGGGGGAGTGCCGAGGCGCCGGGTGCGCCCGGTGTGCCGGCCGGGGCCACGCCGTGGGCGGGGACCGACACCAACGCCGATGCCGGCGAGGACCGTTCGGTACCGCTGCCCGCGACCGTGTTCGCACCGCCGCTGAGCGAGCGGCGCGAGGACGAGACCCCGGCAGACGCCGAGACCGCTCTGATGTCCGGCGGCAGCCAACTCCCGCCCACGGCAGTCGCATCGGCGCTGGGGGATGGCAACGCCCGTGGGGGAGTCGGGAGTTCGGGAGGACAGGGGGGTGGACCCGGCGGCGGCTCTGGTGGCGCCGGTGGTACGCCGCCTTCCCCGCCTCCGTCGTCTTACGGGTATCCGCAGGGCGCCGGGGCTCAGGCTCCGGGCGGGCCAGGTCCGCAGGGGGCGCCCGGTTCGTCGTCGTACGGGTATCCCCAGGGGGCGGGTGCTCCGCCTGCTCCGGGTGCTCCGGGTGGGGCGCCCGGTACGCCGCCTCCCGGTGGTCCGCAAGGTGGGCCCGGGGTGGGTTCGTCGTCGTACGGGTACCCGCAAGGAGCGGGTGGCCCTGGTGCTCCGGGTGCTTCGGGTGCTCCCGGTGGTCCTGGTGCGTCGGCCTCGGGTGGTCCGCAGGGTGGGCCTGGGGCGGGGGCGTCGTCGTACGGGTATCCGCAGGGGGCGGGTGCTCCCGGTGCTCCGGGTGGTTCTGGTGCTTCGCCCTCCGGTGGTCCCCAGGGTGGGCCCGGGGGCGATCCGTCGGCCTACGGGTATCCCCAGGGGCCGGGCGGTGCCGGCAACGTGCCGCCCGCTCCTGGGAGTCCCGGTGCGCCGGGGCGGGCGCTCGCGCCCAATGCCGGGGACATCGCCGACGCGGCCACCAGCAAGGCGGCGCCTCCGCCGCGGCGGGCGCGGAGCGGGGGTTCCAACCCGCCGCCTCCGCCGGGTGCCCCGGGGACGCCGGGCGCGCGGCCGGGTGCTTCGCCTGCCGGGCCGCCGCCTCCGCCTCCGCCGGCGGGCGGGTATGTGCCGACGCAGATGGTTTCGGGGCTCGGGCCGGAGGGGCTGGCCGGTCCGGGTGGTCCCAGTGCGCCGAATACTCCCGGGGGTCCGCCTCCGGGTGGGGTTCACCAGGCCGCGACGATGTTCGCCGACCCTGGTCAGGGCGGGCCGGCGGGGCCCGGTGCTCCGCAGCCGCCGGGTGCCCCTGGCGTTCCCGGTGCTCTGGGTACTCCCGGTGCGCCCAAGCCGCCGGGTGCGCCCGGCGCTCCTGGCGCCCCCGGTACGCCTCCGCCGCCGTACAGCCCCGGTACCCCCGGCGCTTCCGCGCCCCAGGGCGGTGCGCCCGGTGCCGTGCATCGCGCGGAGACCATGCTGTCCGGGCCTCCGGCGGGTGGACCCGGTGCTCCTCCGGCGCCGCAATTCCCGGGCGCGCCCGGTGCGTTGGGGGCTCCGGGGATGCCTCCGGGGGCTCCGCCGCAGCCGATGCCGCCGGGTGCGATGCCGCCTCCGGGACAGCCGGCGCCCGGCCACGGTCACCCCGCGCCTCCCGGGCCCGGGCAGCCGTTCCCCGGTCAGCAGCAGCCTGCCTACGGCTATCCGCAACAGGGGCAGCCGACCGTGGGACCGGGTTATCAGGCCGTGTTGCGGTACCGCGCGCCGGACGGTTCCGAGCAGCAGCTGATCCGGCGGTCCGCGCCGGGGACGCCGCACCCGGAGTGGCAGATCTTCCACGAGCTGCGCGGCCTGAACATCCCGCCGGACCAAGTCCTGGAACTGCACACGGAGTTGGAGTCCTGCGAACTGCCGGGCGCGTACTGCGCGCGGATGATCCGCGAACAGTGGCCGCAGGCCCGCATCGCCAGCATCGCGCCGTACGGCATGGATCACGCGAGCCGGCAGCAGGGGATGCGTGAACTCATCGCGCACCAGGGCGAGTTGCACCAGGTGGCGGACGGGCCTGCCCGACTCGCCCCGGTGCGGGCGCCGTTGCCGCAGGTGCAGCCGACGCCGCCGATCCCGCCGGAGGCGATCGCGCAGGAACTGGCGGGCGCGTTCGGGCCGGGAGTGTTCCGGTTCGAGCAGGCGGCGGTGTCCCGGCAGGGCGTGCCGCCGGTCGTGGCGCACACGCTGGTCGCGGCGGGGCTGCCGATGGACATGGGCCCGTTCTTCTGGGCACAGGCCCAACCGGGCCGCCCGGTACCGACGTTGGCCGAACTCGCCCAGGAGCGCGGGGTGCGGCCGTCCGCCGACGCAGGTTCCTACCTCGTCATGGGCAGCGACTTCGGCAAGGCGATCTGCGTCCAGTACGGCACGGCGAACATCGTCGCGGTGCCCGTGGAGGCGGGGCCGGGCGGTGCTTCCGTACCGCCGCAGTTCGTGAACACGGGGCTGCCCGAGTTCGCGCGCTGTCTGGCGCTGCTCGGCCGGATGTGGCGACTGCGGTACGGGCTCAACCAGGAGCAGGCGGGCCGCTGGACCGTCGACTTCCAGGCGCAGCTCGCCTCGCTGGACCCGGCGGCGCTGGGTTCGCCGGAGAGCTGGTGGTCGGTGCTGCTGGAGCAGATGTGGGACGGGTTGTTGTGACGCCGGCCCGCTGAACAGGCCGTAGAGGAGGGCCGGGCCCGGTCGGACGACCGGGCCCGGCCCTTTTTGCCTGCGCGATACCCGTGACCCGCACCCGGAGTGTCGCGTTATGAACCCTTATGTCCAATCCATCAAGATATGCGCGAAATCATCATTTCGTGTCCGTCGGGTGGAGAGGGGTTCCAGGATGAGCAGCGCATCGGTGTCACCACGTGGCTTCGTGGCAGTACGGGGGCGCGGCTACCGCCCCGCCCAGGTGGACGCGTACGCGGCGGGGCTCTCGCGGCACCGGGACGCCGCGTGGGAGCGGGCCGCGCGGCTGACCGTACTGGCCAGGGACATGGAGGCGGAGGCCGAGCGGCTGCGGGAGACCGTCGCGCGGCTCGCCCCGCAGACGTACGAGACGCTCGGCGAGCGGGCGCAGCGGCTGTTCCGGCTGGGGGAGGAGGAGGCCGCCGCCGTACGGGAGTCCGCGCGGCGTTCGGCGCGCGAACAGGTCGCGCGGGCCGAGGCGCACGCCGCCGGCGTACTTCAAGAAGCACGGGAACAGGCGGACGCGCTCCGGGCGGAAGTGGAGGAACGCGCCCGCCAGCGGCTCCTCGCGGCCCGCGCCGAGGCCGACGACCTCCGGATCGGCGCCCGGCGCGAGGTGAAGGAGGGGCGCACGGAGGCGCTCGCCGCGTTGCGCGAGGTACGGCAGCGCACCGCCGGGATGCTGGGCGAGCAGGCCAAGGAACACGCCGAGCGGTGGGCCGAGGCGGAGCGCTTCGCGGAGGAGCGGCTCGCCGCGGTGGACGCCCGGTGCGCCGAGCGGCTGGCCCTCGCGGAAGCCGCACTGGCCGAGGCCGAACAGGCCTACACCGAGGCCGAGTTGTCGGACCGGCGTCGGCAGGAGGAAGCGGCTGAGCGGGCGGCCGAGGTGGTTGCGGAGGCGCGGGTGCGGGCGGAGCGGATCGCCCGCGACACCGAGCGGGTGTTGCGCGAGCACGGGGAGATGTGGGACGACGTGCAGGCGCATATGGATCATGTGCGGAGCAGTCTGACCGCGCTGACCGGGCGGGCGCCGGCTGAGTGAATTCGGTGCGGGCCGGTGGGGGCTGGGCGCGCCCACGCGGCGGAGCCGCACATTGATACAGCCCCGCGCACCTGGGTGGGGACAGTTGTCCAGCGGTCCAAGTCACCCATGGTCGGCGCAGCACGGTGTCGGATTGGGGACCTCGAAGGGGGCCAGGCTGTTGCCCGCCGCAGGGACCAGGGCCAGTACCAGTTCGCCGTGGCGCCATTCCGGTCGTACGTGGTCCTGAGTGTGTACGGGAGTTGTGGGGTCCGGAGGGCCGCCAGAGGTGGCGCCGACCACGGTCACTCGGTCGATTGCCGTCCGTTCCAGCAGGTCGGACAGGGGGAGCGTCCCGGCGAGGTGTTCCGCGCCGGGGAACAGGACCGCGCGGCCCGAGCGGCGGGCGGTGTGTTCGGCGGCTGCGTGGGCGGCGGCTTCCCGGTCGCCCCGGGGCGGCTCGGACTCCGTGAGGTGTCGCCAGGCGTTCGCGGCCGATTCGTGGTCCGGCAGTTCCAGGGATACGGCTGTCCCGCGGCGCGCGTCCGTCCGGATCAGGTGGGTGCAGGCGACCGTCCCCGGGGGGAGTGCGAGGGTGGAGGCGAGGGCGCGGACGAGGTGGTCGGCCTCGCGGAGGGTCGTCGTGCCGGCGTCCACCCCGAGGACGGGGTGGACGCCGGACGGGTCGTAGGACGTGGTCATGCGGGGAGGACCCACATCGGGTTGGAGTAGAACCAGAGGTCCTTCCACGGGTCGGCGTCGCCGAGGACGTCCATCGCGGGGCCTACGGGGTCTACGGCAGCGCCGCCCGCGCCCACGGCGGAGCGGTTGCCGTCGGTGCCGCGGAGGCGGACGTAGACCGGCTTGTCGAGGCGGCCGAGGGAGTACGTGAGGCGGACGGTGCCGGTGGACTTGTCCACCTCGAAGGACTTGACGACCTTCGTGGTGGGGGTGGAGAAGGTGTCCTTGTCCGCGACCGGTCCTGTCACATCGCCCTGGATGACGTCGACGCGGGCCAACGAGGGCTGGAACTGGGCCCAGTTGGGGCCGTTGGACAGGCTGACGCGGATGACCAGGTCGACCTGGGCGCCGCGGCGGACGTGCAGCGCGCCGCCGAGGGTGACCTCGCGGCCGCCGGCCGAGAGGCGGGCGTCGAGGCCGCTGATCAGGCCGCCGTGGTCGACCCAGACGCGGCCCGCGCGGATGCCGTCCATGACCGCCTTGTACGAGAAGGAGGCCGCGCCGACGTGCGTGCGGGAGTACTGGCCGGGCCAGAAGTCGGTGTCGGTGAGGCTGATGCCGGTGCCGTAGACCGGGTCGTTGTAGCGGCCGTTGGCGTTGAAGTCGCCGCCCGGGCCGCGTACGGCGGTGTCCGCGTACACGTTGTGGGAGTCGGAGTTGGCGGTGATCCACCAGGGCTTGCCCTCGGCGAGGAGGCTGTCCCACAAACCGCCGACCGTGGCGGTCATCCAGTCGAAGCCGCCCCAGGTGCGGTAACTCTCCAGCGGGTAACCGGGGAAGGAGTCGGCGCTCGGGCTGTTGTCGTAGATGCCGCGTCCGCTGCCCGGGCCGTTGGGCTTCGGGATGCCGCCCGCCTGGTGGCCGGGGGCGCCCTCCATGCCGACGGCGATCGTGGGCTGCGCGTCGCGCCAGCCGCGGATCTCGTGCGGGGAGTCGATGCCCTTGCGTGCCGGGTGGTTGGCGAGGAAGAGAGCGTCCTTGACCTTGCGGCGGCGGACCTGGTCGGCGAGGAAGTTCACGCCCGCGATGGCGAGGGCCTCGTTGGCGGGGGAGTTGCCGCTCGCGTTGTTGACGCTGCCGTCGAAGGAGTTCTCGAACTCCTTGAGTACGGCCACCTCGTTGGAGCCGGGGTGGACGAACACCGTGCCGTGCTCGGCGCCCGGGATGTTCCACTCCAGGCCCTGGAAGACGAGGGTGTCCTCGGTCTTGTCACGGGCCTCGACGATGTCCGGATTGACCTTCTCCACACCGATCTTGGCGTGCGCGACACTGCCGTGGTCGGTGATGACCATCCAGTCCAGGCCGTGCGCGTTCGCCTGGCGTACGTGGTCGATGACGCGGTACTTGGCGTCGCTGCTGTACTGCGTGTGGATGTGATGGTCGCCGGCCAGCCACAGGTAACCGCCGTTGCCCTTCGGCGACTTGGCCGGGCTCTGCTGCACCGACGCGGCTGCCTCCCCCGCGCCGGCGAGCACGCTGCCCGCCGCGAGTCCGGCGCCCAGCAAGCCGGTTCGGCGCAGCATGCCTCTTCGTGACAGCTGACTGGGCGTCAACTCGGCGTCCGGGACGGATGTGTCGAGGGCGGGCGGCAGCGAGCCGGCGTCCGCGTCCCCGTGGTGGTGATGGTGTTGGTGACCGTGGTCGCCGTGACTGTGGCCGTGGCTCATGTTCAACTCCCGCTGAAATGCAGGGACCTTCACGCTCGGACGTGCAGAGTCTGAAAAGGAGCGGTGAACAGCGGGAGTCGTGGTGGTGGTGTGGCAAAGAACGAGTCATGCACGGCTATGGCGCCGGTCATGCGGGGCTTTTTCGTCGGTCGTCCTTCGCCCCGCGTACCGGTCACCTCCGCCCGCGCGTACCGGTCACCCTTCGCCCCTGCGCACCGCGCCCGCCAGGATCCAGCCCTCCATCGCCTCGTACCGCCTGCGCTGTTCGTCCTCCTTCTGCCGCCCCGAGGCGACCGTGCCGAGCCAGCCGCAGAGGAAGCCGAGGGGGATGGTGACGAGCCCGGTGGTGGTGAACGGGAACCAGTTGAAGTCGGCGCCCGGGAACGCGGCGGCCGGTGAGCCGGAGACCAGATTGGTGCCCGGCATCAGCAGCAGCACACCGAGCGTGCCGCCGATGAGCGTGCTGAGCAGGCCCGTTCGCGTGTACCGGCGCCAGAAGAGGCTGTAGACGAGGGCGGGCGCTATGGCCGAGGCGCCCAGACAGAAGGACAGGGTGACCAGGGGTTGCAGGCCCCGGTGCTGGACCAGCGTCGCCAGCACGATCGCCGGGACGCCCACTGCCAGCGCCGAGTAGCGGGCCAGCGTCATCTCCCGGCGGACCGGCATCTCCTCGACGCGGGCCGCGAAGACGTCGTGCGCAAGGGAGTTGGCGCAGGCGAGGATCATCCCGGCCACCGAGGCGAGCAGGGTCAGGAACACGGCCGTGGTGACGGCGGTGAACAACAGCGTCTCCGCCGTCGACACGTCCGCCCCGAACACCGCCCGCGAGCCCAGCAGATACGCCGTGTTGCCCTGCGCGTCGGCCCGCGCGATCGCCGCCCGCCCCAGCAGCGCCGTGGCACCGAACCCGACGACCGTCACGATCACCACGAACAGCGCCACGCTCGACACCGCCCACGACATCGACCGCCGCACCTGCCGGGCGCTCGACGCGGTGTACATGCGCATCGTGATGTGCGGGAGGCAGGCGCCGCCCAGGACGACGGTCAGCTGCGAACTGATCATGTCGAGCTGGGGACTTGGCCCACCCGCGAACTCGAGTCCCGAGTGCAGGAAGGCCGTTCCGGCCCCGCTCCGGCGCGCCGCCGTGTCGAAGAAGGCGCCCAGGTCCCAGTGGAAGCGGTTCAGTATCAGTACGGCGATCACGGCCCCCGACCCGATCAGCATCACGATCTTCAGGATCTGGATGAGGGCGGTGCCCTTCATACCGCCGATCGCCGCGTAGCTGATCATCAGCGCGCCCAGGCCGATGATGCAGCCGGTCTGGAGCGACTCGCCGGAGAAGCCGAGGATGAACGCCAACAGCTGTCCCGCGCCCGCGAGTTGGACCAGCATCAGCGGCAGCAGCGCGATGATGGTCACCGCGCACGCGACCATCCGCACGGACCGCCCCGGCATCCGCCGGGCGAACGCGTCGCCCATCGTGAACCGGCCCGCGTTGCGCAGCGGTTCGGCCAGCAGGAACATCAGCAGCATCAGCGACAACGCCGTGCTCAGCGCGAGCACCACCCCGTCGTAGCCGTACAGGGCGATCACGCCGCCCGTGCCCAGCACACTCGCCGCGGAGATGTAATCACCCGCTATGGCAAGGCCGTTGCGCAGCGGCGAGAGGGAGCCGTACCCCGTGTAGAACTCGTCGAGGTCGTCGCGGTCGGGCCCGGTCATCACGCACAGCAGCAGCGTGAGGGTGGCGACGGTGGTGAAGGCGACGAGCGACGTGGTCTGCGACGCGGGGTCGTGGAAGCCGGTCATCGTGCCGCCTCCCGTCTGGCGTCCAGTTCGGCCTGCTTGCGGATGCGGTCCGCGAGGGGGTCCACGCGCCGCGCGGCCGTGTGCTCGTAGAGCGCTATCGCCAGCCAGGTGACGGGCAGTTGGACCAGTGCGAGCAGCAGTCCCGTGGGCACGCCCGCGACGACCGTGCTCGACATCAGCGGGGGCGCGAACGCGGACAGGGCCAGGAACAGGCAGAAGTACCCGAGCGCGGTGAGCGACGCCACGCGCCGCTGCCGCCGGTACGCGCCGCGCAGCACGCGCAGATCCCGGTGGTTGCCGAGGGCGGGACGACGGGGCGGGCGCCGGCGTTCGGGCGGGGGCGGGGGCGGCTGCCAGGGGTAGGTGAGGCGGGGCGGGGTCGGGGCGTGCGGGGCACGCCGGTCGTACGGGGCGTACGGGTCGTACGGGTGCGGGGCGTGCGGACCATGCGGGGGATCGGGGTCGGGATCGTACGGGTACGGGCCGTGCGAGTCATGCGGGTTGTACGGGTCGTACGGGTCGTACGGAGCGGATGAATCATGCGGAGGGTACGGGTCGTAGGACATCCCGTGCTCCTTGCGTGGCTCGGGTCCGTGGCGGCGGACCGCAGGGAGTTGGGCGGAGCGGGTCACGCATGTTACTCGCCGGTTGGGGGGTGTGGGTGCTTTTCGGTGAAGTGGGCGGTTGGTATGCGCTTGCGGTGTCAACGGGAGGCTGACCTTGGGTGTTGGGCGGGGGGACGCGGGTTTCCCGGCGGCCGGGCGCAAGTCGGCGGCACATCGTCGAACAGGGCCCCAAGAAGTCTCTGTTGAGCCATCATGTACCCACTCGATGTGGTGTGCGGCAGGCAAGGGGGAGGCCACATGAGCGGGACGACGCTGTCTCCGGAGCGGGTGTTCATCTCGTACGCGCATGACGACGACGAACACGTCGACCGGGTCCGGGAGTTCTGGCGGTTCCTGCGCGCGAACGGAATCGACGCCATGCTGGACCTGCCCGCGGGGGAGGTCCGTCAGGACTGGTCGCTGTGGATGATGCGCGGGATCCGCGACAGCAGGCGTGTGATCGTCGTCGCCTCGCCGCAGTACAGGCGGCGCGCGGACGGTGACGCCCTGGCGGGAGAGGGCGCCGGAGTGCAGTGGGAGGCGCGGCTGTTGCGCGATCTCGTGTGCCGCGATCCCGAAGCCGCCCTGGACCGGATCGTGCCGGTCGTCCTGCCCGGAGCCACCCGGGCCGACCTGCCGATGTGGCTGTGCGCGGGCAGCCACACCTATTACACCGTCGAGGAGTTCACCGAGACGGGAGCGAAAGCGCTGCTGCACCTGCTGACCGGCCAACCGTACGAGACGGAACCGGCCCTGGGGCCGATGCCAGTACTGCCGCCCCGCGAACAGCCCACGGCAGAAGGCCGGTCGGGGCAGGCGGGGCAGCCGGCCACGGTCTCCCCGCCGCCCCAGGCCTTCCGGATGCCCGACCAGAAGTCCCTGGTCGACGCCCTGATGGGCTGTCCGGCCCTGCACCAGCTCGCCCGCCGCCATGAACTCCTTTTCCTGATGGGCGAGTTCCTGGGACTCGGCCATGCCTTCCAGGTGCCGGAGGACAGCGACGCCCGGACCCATCTGCGCGCACTGGACAGCCGGATCAGGCGTACGACGCTGACGCCCGACACCGCGCTGAAGGCGATGTACTTCGCCCTGGAGGAGATCGCGCCGGACGACATCGGCACCAGGCGGGTACGGGACCTGCTCGTCGCGTGCGGACTCGTGTTCGGGGAGGCGTGAGTGTTCCGCCGTATCTACCGCAGATGGTCCAGGGACCGCAGCATGCCCGCGGCCCGGACGGAGGCCGTGGCGGAGACGGAGCGGGACGAGGACCGCGAGACGGACCGGGTGCTCGTCGAGGTCCTGGTCGGCATTCCGTGGCTGCAGCAACTCGCGGGCAGACAGGAACTGTTGAGGCAGACCGGGGTGCGGCTGGTGGGGATCACCGCCGAGTCGTCGACGCCCGTCACACATCTGAGTGCGATCGTCTCCGTGGCCCGGCGCGGAGACAAGCTGGAGTCGCTGGTGCTGGCGCTGCAAGCCATGGACGCGGACGACATCGGCACCCTGTGGTTCGCACTCGCGGTCAGGGTGCTGACCGGCCCGTCCGGTTCGGTCGCCCCCGAGTTCATGCTGTCCCTGATCCGTGAACTCCAGTCCGAGTCAACCGGGTTCGGACGCGAAGCGACACACCGCTACCTCGCCGAGCGCCGAAAGGACGGCCGCCCGGTGGACGCCGGCAACCTTCCGCAACTGCTCGACAAGCTCTACGACGCCCGGGTGCCGACCACCGGCTCCGGCGCACCGACCGGCCAACTCCGGCGCTTTCTCACCCTGTTGGCGCAGGAGCCGATGGGCCCCGGGCTCACCGGCCTGCTCGCCCCCGTGTGCGACCGGGTGGACGGACCGGACCCGGCGGACGACACCGAGCGTCAGGTCATCATCCAGATACGGGTCGAGGAGGAGGGCGCCCCCAGCGACCTGCCGTACACCCGGCGCCACTACTCCCTTCGCGGCTACTACTACGAGCGCGTCGGGGATCAGCGGCCGGTGTTCCTGGGCACGGAAGCCCTGCCCGAGCAGTTCACCGGGGACGAACTGGAGCGGCGCGGAAGGGGGTTCCTCACTGCCTGGCAGGAACCGGCCGACGCGGCCCGGGGGTTGACCAAGCGGGTGGAGTTCCTGCTGCCGCACTCGCTGCTGGCGCACCCCGCGGAGGCATGGCCGGGCGGCCCGGCCGGAGTGCCGCTGAGCCTCACCTGCCAGGTGGTCGTACGGTCCCTGACCCGGTACAAGGACAGCATGATCCATGACGCGTGGCTGCGCCGCTGGAAGGCGCTGGACCGCGGCTGCACGCCCGGCGACGCGCTGGACCGCATCGGCTGGATGGGCCCGGAGGTGCGGGGCGAGGACGCTCACGGCGACAACTCCGGAGCCAAGCCCTGGAGTTGTCCCGACAGCAGATATCCGTCCCTGCGGCTGACCGACCCCGCGGACGTCGCCGACTGGCTGCGGGCCCACGCCGACCTCTCCTGCCTGGGACTGGCCGTCCCGTACGACCACGACGACGGCCTGATGCGGGACGCCGTACGGGCCGCCCTGCTGGAGGACGGCATACCCGTCATGGTCTGGCGGCGTGACGACGGCGAACCCGGTCCGCTGCTGGATGTGCTGCGGGGCTGTCAACCGCCGCGCCTGCTGGCCGAGTTGCCCCACAGCGTGCACGAGGCGCGCAAGCTCGGGCGGAAGGATCCCGACGCCCTGCACAACCAGATCACCCTGCTGTGGGACGACCCGACGTGCGTCTTCAGCGGCCAGGACCAGCCGATGGCCGGCACCCGCGAGGCCGGCGAGGGAGCAGCATGACGACCAAGCCGGACTGGTGGGTCTACGAGGGGACCGGCACCCCGCACGACCGCATCGACCGCCTGCCCGAGGCGCCCCCGTGGCGGGCGTTCCGGCACGGCACCGGAACCCTCGACACCCCCGAGGCACCCGACGACGAGGCCGTTCAGCGTCATCTGGGCCGGGTCGGCCAGGGCGTCGCCTACCAGGCCGGCGACCGCGAGATCCACCTCGTCAACCTGGCCCTGCACCTGCGCCGCCCACTGCTGCTCACGGGCAAGCCCGGCACCGGCAAGTCCACGCTCGCCTACGCCGTGGCCCACGAACTGGGACTGGGGCCGGTACTGCGCTGGCCCATCACCAGCCGCTCCACCCTCAAGGAAGGCCTGTACGAGTACGACGCGGTCGGCCGCCTCTACGACGCCGGTCTGCGCAACGCCGGCGTGCTCGCGCGGCAGGGCGGGGAGTCGGCCGAACCGCCGGGGATCGGCGAGTACATGTGGCTGGGGCCGCTCGGCACGGCGCTGCTGCCGTGGCGCCGCCCGAGGGTCCTGCTCATCGACGAGATCGACAAGAGCGACATGGACTTCCCCAACGACCTGCTGAATGTCTTCGAGGAGGGCGAGTTCGTCATCCGTGAACTGGCCCGGCTGGAGGGCGCGCAGACCGTGATGACCGCCGACCACGACAGCGTGGAGGTCACCGGGGGTGAAGTGGCCTGCGCCGAGTTCCCGTTCGTGGTGCTGACCAGCAACGAGGAGCGCGAGTTCCCGATGGCGTTCCTGCGCCGCTGCATCCGGCTGGAGATCGGGCCGGCCGACTCCGAGCGGCTGGCCGGCATGGTCGCCGCCCATCTCGGGCCGCCGAACGGATCCGCCGACGCCCGGGGCGCGCTCATCGCCCAGTTCCTCGCCAAACAGCGGGAGTCGGGCGCCCTGGCCAACGATCAGCTGCTCAACGCGCTGCTCATGGCGGAACGCGGAGTCTGGGGCGACCAGACGGCGCACACCCTGCTCGACGAGCATCTCCTGCGGCCACTGGACCGGGGCTGAACCGGTCGTGCCGGGGGGCTCGTTCTGGGGTGGGGCAGGGCAGTTCGGGTCGCGTAGCGCGTTCGGGTCGGGGGCGGTCGGGCAGTTCGCGTCGGGGATCGCACCGGTCGCACCCGGGACCGAGGACGGACGCGACGAGGACGCGCGTGACGCCGTCCTGCGCGCGGAGCTCGCCCGGCTGCTGGACGTCGGGGACGGGGGACCCGACGCGGACGACGCGCTCGACGTGCTGTGGATCGCCCGGCTCGGCGGGCTCGACCCCGTGGACCCGCTGCTCCTGGCCAACGACCGCACCGGCACGGCCAGTTCGGCCCAGGACCGGACGCCCGCTCCCCGGCCCGAGCACCCCGCCCCGGACGCCGGCCCCGAACCCCCGCAGGCCGGCCTCCACCTCCCCGCCGGCGCCGACACAGCCACCCCGCCCCGCTCCGGCGGCGCGCACGCCATGCGGGTCGCCCGGCCGAGAGCGCTGCCCGACACCCTCGCCCTGACCCGGGCGCTGCGTCCGCTGCGCCAGACGGTCCCCTCCGCCCGCTTCCGCACCCTGGACGTGACGGCCACGGCGGCGGCCTCCGCGGACACCGGCCTGCTCCTGCCCGTCGTGCGCCCGGCGCGTGAACTCCGCTTCTCCGTCGACCTGTTGATCGACACCGGTACCACCATGTCCGTCTGGCACGGGCTGGCCGACGAGCTGCGCACCCTGGCCGCCCGGCACGGAGCCTTCGCCGACGTACGCGCGTGGGCCCTGCACACCGAAGGCCCGGAGCCGGCACTCGCGCCGTTCCGGCGGGGCGCGCGGGCCGCGGCGCCCACCCGCCGCTGGCGACAGGCGCTCGCGGACCCCACCGGCCGCCGCGCCGTCCTCGTCCTGACCGACGGCGTGGGCGAGTCCTGGTACGGCGACGAACTCCCCGCCGCCCTCGCCGACTGGTCCCGGACCCGCCCCGTCGCCGCGCTCCAGGTGCTGCCCAGCCGGCTGTGGCACCGTACGGCGCTGCGCGCGTCCCTCGTCCGCGCCCGCCGTACACCCGCCGCCGACGGCCGGATCGAGGTGCGGTCCTCCGGTCCGCTGCCCGGCATCGACCGCAGTCCCGCGGGCGCCGCCGACCGGGCCCTGATCCACTGGCTGCCGGTCCTGGAGGTCTCCGGCGACTGGCTCACACCCTGGGCCCGGCTCGTCTCGGGCGCCACCAACGACTGGACACCGCTGCAGGCCGCCCCGCTCACCGTCGTCGACCGGCCCGTGCGGGCCGCCCGGGCCGCCGAACCGGCGGATCCCGCGGGCTGGATCGAGCGGTTCGAAGAGGGCTACTCGCCGGACGCCTTCCGCCTGTTGCGGCTGCTGGCCGCGGCACCGCTGAGCCTCCCGGTCATGCGACTGGTGCAGCGCACGATGCTGCCCGCCTCCACCCCCATGCACCTCGCCGAGATCTTCCTCTCCGGCCTCCTCGTCCGGCGTACTCCACCCGTACCCGGGGAGGACCCGGAGAGCGTCCTCTACGACTTCCGCGACGGGGTCCGTGACGCGCTGCTGGACCGGCTGACCCGTACCGAGTCGCTGCGTGTCCTGCGTCAGGTGATGGACGAGGTGAGCGAGCGGGTGGCGGCCACGCTGGCCGGGGTGAGCGACTTCGCGGCGTGGGTGGCCGCACTCGGCGGCCGAGAGGGCCTCTCCGGTCTCCAACTCCCCGAGGAGAGCCGCGCGTTCGCCGAGGTGACGGTCGCGGTCATCAGGGGTGTCGGCGGGGACTACGCGGAGGTCGCCGGCCGGCTCACCCGGGACTGGGCGGCGGCGCGGGCACCGGAGACGCCGGCCGAGCCTCGCGAGCCGGAGCAGCAGCCCGGCGCGGCGGCGCGGGGGCGCATGTCCCTGCCGTCCCTGCTGCGACGGCGCGGTCGCGGGCGCGGCGCGGAGCCGGACGCGGACATCGCCGACAGACGGGAGCCTGACCACCGCGGCGGTGCCGGCAGCGCCCAAGTGCCGCACGGGATACCGCCGTTGCCGTCCGGATACGTGCGTCGCGCGGAGGCCGGTGACGTCATGGCCGCGCTCGATATGAGCCGCTTCACCGAACATTCGACCTGCGTCATCGAGGGTCCCCGGGGCGTGGGCAAGACAGCACTGGCGATCGACTGTGCGCGCAGGGCCGCCGATGGCTCCACGATGGTCCGCTGGATCGACGCACACCGCAGGGAGACCCTCCTGGCGGGCCTGGTCCGTCTCGTGCAGGACCTCGGCCTCCCCGTCGAGGCGGAGAACGGCTTCCCCGCGCTCCACCTGCGCGAGCTCGGCGCCTATCTGCGTAGCCGCCCCGGCTGGCTGCTGGTCTACGACGGCGTCACCGAGGACACCTTCACACCGTCCCCCGGCGAGCCGCCGACACCGGCTGCGCTGTGCCTGCCGCCGATGGGCTACGGCCGCCTGCTGATGACCCACGCGGAGGGAGTACGCCTGCCCTTCACGCGGCGGACAAGGGTGACCCTGGCCGACTTCACCCTCACCGAGGCGGTGTCCTACCTGCAGACGGCTCTCGGCGACCGGCGCGGCGAACTGTGGTTACGGCGCACGGAGTTGGCCGATCTCGTCCAGGTCACCGGGGCCAACCCGCTCGCGCTGTCCCGCGTCGTCTCGTCCCTCACGAGGAGCCGGGTGCCGGTCGCCCGCCATGTCCAGGAGGAACTGGCGAGTCGCCCGGCCGTCGACCGGAGCCTGCGCTCCCTCGTCTGGATCACCGAGGGCGAGGACTTCGTCGGCACGGGGATCGCCGTACGCCCCGATGTCGTACTGACCACCCAACTCGGTGCATCCCACGGGGAGTTGGAGGTCCATCAACTGGGCCGCGGGAGCGTGCGCGTGGCCCACACGACCGAGCCGAAGGGCGTTCCGGGGGTGACCGTGGCACAGCTCCGGGACAGTGCCCTCCAAGCGGTTCGCGCGGCTCCCGCCGACCGGGGGGCGGTCGCCGCGGCCTGGTACGTGCGGCCGGTGCCGGGCGCGAGCATGCCCACGGTCCGGCTGAGCCCGGCCGAGTCCGAGGAGCACCTGCTGCCGCCGGGCGCGGCCGTGCTCGATGCGCAGGGCAGGCTGTGCGCGATGGTCGTGCGGACGCAGAAGGGCACGGCGCGGGTCCACGTCCCGAGGCTGCTGATCGAGAACACGCTGACACTGGCCGTCGGACGCGTCGGCCAGGTCCGTGAGCGGGCACGGGAGATCGAGCTTCCGGAGACGGCATCGCGAGAGCCGCTGTTCTTCTTGAGCTACGCCCGTCCGGAATCCGACGCGGGGGAGCCGGCCGGTAGTCCTGAGGTTCGTTTCTTCAACGAACTGTGTGCATACGTCCGGGAGTTGACGCGCCACCGGGGCGAGGACGTCGGATTCATCGACCGCGACATCACCATGGGTGAGGACTGGCGGGAGCAGGTGAACGAGGCGATGGTCCGTGCCAAGGTCTTCGTACCGCTCTACTCGCCCCAATACTTCGCGAGCGCCTTCGCCGGCAGTGGGTGGGACATCTTCTGGGCGCGGCGGAGATCCGACGACGGCCCCAGCAGCGGCATGCCGGCGGTAGTGCCCGTGCTGTGGACGCCCACCTCGCGTGACCAACGGCCGCTGAGCGCTATGTTGGCCGAGTTCCCGTACGAGGAACTTGTCAGCGGGTACGCCGAACACGGCCTCCGGGGCCTCATGGAATCGGGCCCCGAGGACGCGTACCGCCGCGCCGTCCGCCGCATCGCGCACCAGATCGTGGCCGCGACCCGGGACTCCCCAGGTGGCGACCGTGATCCGCACGGCCGAGCGAAGTGATCACCCGATCGTGAGTTCCTCCTCATCCGTGCCCGAACTGTCGCGATCCTGACAGGAGGGGCGGACAACCGGCGCCACCCGGACGGACTGCGGGCGGGGAGCGGTATGACGCGAGCGGCGCAAGGACATGAGGGTCCGCACGAAGGCCTGGACGAGCGGGCGGTCCTGCTGGCGGCCGGTCTGGCCGAGCTGGCGGTGACCACGGTGGGTTCGGCCGTGGGCTCGGCCTGGGGGGCGTTACGGGGGCTGCTGCGCCGTTCGGACGCCGCCGAACTGGTCGCGGAGGCCGAGCAGGAGCTGACGGCGCGCGGGCGTCTGGTACGGGACCGGTACACGGGCGTACCCCCGGCGCATCTGGAGATCCTGGCCCGGCACGCCCTCGCCCGGCAGGCCGCCGCCGATGACGTCTGACCGGTGGGAGCCGGCCGCCTTCAAGGACCGGGTGGACCAGGTGCTCCAGCGGTTCGTGGCGGATGAGGCCGGGCGGTTCGCGGAGATCGACCGGGTGCTGGGGCCGGTCGCCGGGCAGTTGGAGGCCGCGGTCGCGGACGGCAAACGGCTGCGGGCGGCGTTCTGTTACTGGGGCTGGCGCGCGGTGGGGCAGCCCGACAGCGACGCGCTGGTGCGGGCGGCGGCCTCGATGGAACTCGTGCACGCCGCGGCCGTCGTGCACGACGATCTCATCGACGACAGCCCGTTGCGGCACGGCCGTCCCACCGCGCACATCGCGCTGCGCGGTGCCGTACGCCGCCGCCCGCGGGCCGTCTCGGCTGCGAGGTCGCTCGCCATGCTGGTGGGGGACCTGTTGATGGGCCTGGCAGGGGAGTTGTTCGCCACCAGCGGGCTGCCCGCCGCGTATCTCGCCCGGGCCCGGCCGCTGTGGTCCGTGCTGGCACGGGAGTTGATCGCGGGGGAGTGCCTGGAGATCCTGCGCACCGGGGCCGAGCCGGACACCGCCGCGTCCCTGAAGGTGATCCGCTACAAGACCGCCAAGTACACCGTGGAACAGCCCTTGTTGATCGGTGGCGCCCTCGCCGGGGCCGGTGGGCGGCTGCGGGAGGGCTACTCCTGCTACGGGCTGCCGCTGGGCGAGGCCTTCCAGTTGCGGGACGACGTCCTCGGTCTGTTCGGGCACCCGGAACGCACCGGCAAGGCCAACGCCGACGATCTGCGCGGCCACCGGCCCACCGCCCTCCTCGCCGAGACCTGGCGGGTGGCCGGTGCCGAGGACCGGGAGCGGTTGCGGGCCCTGCTCGGCCAACGGGGCCTGGACCAGGCGGGGTTGCACACGGTGCGCGAGACGATGCGCCGGCTGAAGGCACCCGACCGGGTCGAGGGCATGATCGCCGCCCGGGTCGAGGAGGCGCTCGACGCCCTCCACGAGCTGAACATTCCCGCCCCCGCCGAGGCCGCGCTGACCGAGCTGGCCCACTCGGCGGCGGTCCGCCTCTCCTGACCAGTGACCCGTGAACTCCCAGGAGCCTTCCGTGACTTACACCGAGACCTCGATGAACGACCTGCGCGCAGCCGGCGACGAACTCGCCGACGCGACCGTCGCAGCCCTGTTCGACCGCGGGGAGGTGGGCAAGTTCAACACCCTCATGCGCTACGTCTCCGTCGCGGGCGCCCCGCTGCCGGACGGCCTGCCCGATGTGGCCCGGGAGTACCTCAACACCACGAGTGCGCCGCCGAGTTGGGTCGACTGGGGCGAGATGGAGAAGGCCCGGCTGTTCTTCATCGACAACAACGTGCACATCTCCACAGCCCTGTCCTTCGCCTCCATGCCCGCCTGCTACGTCGTCC
Source organism: Streptomyces hokutonensis (assembly GCF_000376565.1). Classification (GTDB taxonomy): domain Bacteria; phylum Actinomycetota; class Actinomycetes; order Streptomycetales; family Streptomycetaceae; genus Streptomyces; species Streptomyces hokutonensis. Next base: position 54,527 of record NZ_BARG01000014.1, read on the forward strand.
CGCCCGTGGCGAGGCTCCTGTCGGCGACGCACGGACTGGAGTACCCGTCCAAACGGATGGCGGAGACGGGCCAGTTCACCGTCTACCTGATGCGGCCCGACGCCTTCGAGGCCGGCAGCCGCTTCATCCCCGCCGCGCAGAAGGTCCGCCTCCTGCACGCCTCCATCCGCCACCATCTCGTCCGCGAAAACCGCTGGGACACGGCCGCGTCGGGGACCCCGATCTGCCAGGAGGACATGATCGGCGGGCAGATGTTCTTCTCGCTGCTCGTGCTGGACAGCCTGGACCGCCTCGGCATCCACATGTCGACGGAGGGCGCGGAGGCCTACTACTACGCCTGGCGCGTGGTCGGCGCCATGCTCGGCGTCGACCAGGACGCCGTACCCAAGTCCCTTGTGGAAGCACGGCAGTTCCTCGACCTCTACATGGTCCGGCACATGGGGCCGTCCGAGGAGGGTGCACACCTGACCCGCCAGCTCATCGACCTCTACGAGGAGGTCGTGCCCGGCACCTTCTTCGACCCGATCGTCTCCGCTCTCATCCGCCACCTCGTCGGCGACACCTGCGCCGACTGGCTCCAGGTGCCGCGCACCCCATGGGACACCCTGGTCAAGGCGGTGCCCCACCTCCTCGGCGTCCTGGAGACCATCGAGGACCACTCCCCGCTCGGCGCCTGGGCGTTGGACCGTCTCGGCCATCTCACCAGCGTCCTGGAGCTGTCCTCCCTCACCCGCGGACGCGTCATGCACTACGCCATCCCCGAACAGCTCAAGAAGGACTACGGCGTCTCCAACGCCGTTCCGCGGAAGGGCCGTTGGACCCCGCCCGCCGCCACGGTCTCCTGAACCGGACGGCCCTCACTGCTCCTTGAGCACCGGAAACCGCCGAGGCGCCAGAAACAGCAGCACCAGAAACGCCACCCCGGCGGCGACCCCCGCCCCCACGTACACCGCATGCACCGCATCCGCGACAGCCCGCCGAGTCCCCTCCGGCACCGCACCCCCGTCCAACCCCCGCGTCACCGAGTCCAGATCGCTCGCGCCACCCAGCCGCGACGCCAACACCCCGTTGGCCACAGCCCCGAAGACCGACGCGCCGATCGTCTGCCCGGTCTGGCGGCAGAACAGGACGGACGCGGTCGTCACGCCCCGCTCCTCCCACCCCACGGTCGACTGCACCCCGACGATCAGCGGGAGTTGGAAGAGGCCGAGGGCCGCGCCGAGCAGCAGCATCAACACCATCGGCTGCCAGGCCGCGCCCGGATACGGCAGGAACGGGAACGCGAACAGGATCAGCGTGGCCGTTCCGATGCCGAGCATCGCGGTGTTGCGGAAGCCGATCCGCCGGTACACGTGCTGGCTGAGTGCCGCGGACACCGGCCAGCTCAACGTCCATACGGAGAGCACGAATCCGGCCGCCACCGGGGCCAGACCGAGCACCGACTGGGCGTACGTCGGCAGGAACACGCTCGGCGCGACCATGAGCAACCCCAGTGCGCCCAGGGCCAGGTTGACGGCGGCGATCGTACGGCGGCGCCACACCCACCCGGGGATGATCGGCTCCGCCGCCCGGCGTTCGATCGCCACGACGACTCCGGCCAGCGCAAGTCCCGTACCGAACAAGGCGATTGAGGGGGTCGACAGCCACGGCCAGGCCACCCCGCCCTGCACGAGGGCCGTGATCAGGACGCCTCCGCACGCGAACACGGCCAGCGCGCCCGCCCAGTCGACGCGGGGGCGGGAGGTGCGGGTGCGCTGTGGTTCGTGGAGGTAGCGGACGATCAGCCACAACGCCACTGCTCCGACAGGGAGGTTGACGAGGAAGATCCAGCGCCAGCCCGCGTATGCCGCGAGCAGGCCGCCCACACCCGGACCCGCGACCGCCGACACCGCCCACACCGTGGACAACTTCGACTGGATCTTGGGGCGTTCGCTCAGCGGGTACAGGTCGGCGGCCAGGGTCTGGACCGTGCCCTGCAACGCCCCGCCGCCCAGGCCCTGCACGACGCGGAACGCGATCAGCGCGCCCATGCTCCAGGCCGCCGAGCACAGCAGCGAACCGGCGAGGAAGACCGCCGCGCCCGTGATCAGCACCGGCTTGCGGCCGAAGGTGTCGGAGAGCTTGCCGTAGACGGGGAGGGTGACCGTCACCGCGAGCAGATAGCCGGAGAAGAGCCAGGAGAAGACGGAGAAGCCGCCGAGGTCGCCGACGATCTGCGGTACGGCCGTGGAGACGATGGTGGAGTCGAGGGCGGCCAGCGCCATCGCGAGCATGAGGGCCGCTACGACGGCTCCCCGGCGCCGGTCGGGAGGGGCCGGCGTGGACCGCTCGGCCGCCTCGGGGCGTATCTCGCTGTCGCTGTCGCTGTCGACGTCCGTGTCGGTGTCGGTGTCCCTGTCCCCCTGGTCCACAGGATTCCTTTCCCCTTGCATCTATCTGCCGCGCACCAGCTTCCCACTTGAGCCTCACGTAGCGGCAGGGTGGAAGCTGAGCGGGCCGGTGGGTGGACCGGACCCCGAGACCGACTCCACCCGGCGGTGGAGAGCCCCTAGGGGTGTCTCCCCAGTACGGCCCGGGGACGGTTCGTACCGGCGGAGGAGGAGAAGGGGCCGGGGCCGTCCTTAACCTGGCTTTATGCCGCTGGGGGGCGGCAGGCCGAACCGCAGAGGGTGGGGTTTTCCCCCGGGAAAGACTGCGCTGAGCACCAGCGCGCCGGACCCCCTCCCGCCGCCAGACTCATCGTCGTAACCACTTGAAACGCATCGACCGGACACCGGCACGCTCGTCCGCCGACCGACTTAGGAGACATACCGTGACATCGGCTGTGACCATTCCCAGGCACGGGGGTACTGGAGGGCGTACGGCCGTTGCCGCGCGAGCGCGGCAGGTCGTCAAGGCCTACGGCGCCGGGGAGACCCGCGTCGTCGCCCTCGACCATGTCGACGTGGACATCGCCCGCGGCCAGTTCACCGCGATCATGGGCCCCTCGGGATCCGGCAAGTCCACGCTCATGCACTGCCTCGCCGGGCTCGACACCGTGACCTCCGGGCAGATCTACCTCGACGAGACCGAGATCACCGGCCTCAAGGACAAGAAGCTCACCCAACTGCGCCGGGACCGGATCGGGTTCATCTTCCAGGCGTACAACCTGCTGCCGACGCTGAACGCGCTGGAGAACATCACCCTCCCCATGGACATAGCCGGCCGCAAGCCCGACAAGGGGTGGCTGGCGCAGGTCGTGGAGACGGTCGGGCTGTCGAGCCGGCTCAAGCACCGGCCCAACCAGCTCTCCGGCGGTCAGCAGCAACGCGTCGCCGTGGCACGGGCGTTGGCGGCCCGGCCGGAGATCATCTTCGGTGACGAGCCGACCGGAAACCTCGACTCCCGTGCGGGCGCTGAGGTGTTGGGCTTCCTGCGCCGCTCCGTCGACGACCTGGGCCAGACCATCGTGATGGTCACGCACGACCCGGTGGCCGCCTCGTACGCGGACCGCGTCCTGTATCTCGCGGACGGCCGGATCGTCGACGAGATGTTCAAGCCGACCGCCGACGCCGTCCTCGACCGCATGAAGGACTTCGACGCGCGGGGGCGTACGTCATGACCGTCCTCAAGACCTCGATGCGCAACTTCTTCGCGCACAAAGGGCGGATGGCCCTCTCGGCGATAGCCGTCCTGCTGTCGGTGGCGTTCGTGTGCGGCACGCTGGTGTTCACCGACACGATGAACACGACCTTCGACAAGCTCTTCGCGGCCACCGCCTCCGACGTGACGGTCCTGCCGAAGTCCGCCAAGGCCGACGGCAGCACCCCGCAGAACGGACTGCCCGAGTCGCTGCCGGCCTCCACGGTCGCGCGGGTGGCCAAGGCCCAGGGCGTCAAGTCCGTCGAGGGCGCCGTCAGTTCGATGAACGTGACGGTCGTCAACAGCGCCAACAAGAACATGGGGTCCTCGACCGGCGCGCCCACCATCGCGGGCAACTGGACGAAGAACGACCTGCGTTCGATGGAGATCACCTCCGGACACGCCCCGCGCGGCCCGACCGAGACCATGGTCGACGCCGACACCGCCGACAAGCACCACCTGAGGCTGGGCGACTCGCTGCGCACCATCTCGCAGACCGGTGACTTCACCGCGCGGATCGTCGGCATCGCCACCTTCAAGGTGACTAACCCCGGTGCGGCCGTCGTCTACTTCGACACCGCCACCGCACAGCGCGAACTCCTGGGCGCCACCGGCCGGTTCACCCAGATCGGCGTGACGGCTGCGAGTGGTGTCTCCGACGCACAGCTCAAGCAGAACGTGGCACAGACCCTCGCCGCGACGGGGACGTACAAGATCCAGACGGCCAAGGAGAACGCCGACGAGAACCGTCAGGGTGTCGGCCAGTTCATGAACGTCATCAAGTACGCCATGCTCGGCTTCGCCGGGATCGCGTTCCTGGTCGGCATCTTCCTGATCATCAACACCTTCTCGATGCTGGTCGCCCAACGGACCCGCGAGATCGGCCTGATGAGGGCGATCGGCTCCTCCCGCAAGCAGGTCAACCGCTCCGTGCTGGTCGAGGCGACCCTGCTCGGGATCGTCGGCTCGATCCTCGGTGTCGGCGCCGGTGTCGGGATCGCCGTGGGCCTGATGAAGCTGATGAGCGCGGCGGGCATGGACCTGTCGACCCGGGACCTGACCGTCAAGTGGACGACTCCGGTGCTCGGCCTGCTCCTCGGCGTGATCGTCACCATCCTCGCCGCCTACCTCCCGGCCCGCCGCGCCGGCAAGGTTTCCCCGATGGCCGCGCTGCGCGACGCCGGTACGCCGGCCGACGGCAAGGCGGGCTGGGTGCGGGGCCTGATCGGCCTGGTGCTGACGGGTGCCGGTGTCGCCGCCCTGTTCGCGGCGGCCACCGCCAAGAAGGCGACGGACGGTTCGCTGGTCCTCGGCGCGGGTGTCGTGCTCTCGCTGATCGGCTTCGTGATCATCGGCCCGCTGCTGGCCAACGGGGTCGTACGGGTGATCAGCGCGGTCCTGCTGCGGGGCTTCGGTCCGGTGGGGCGCCTGGCGGAACGCAACGCGCTCCGCAACCCCAGGCGTACGGGTGCTACGGGTGCGGCCCTGATGATCGGCCTCGCGCTGGTCGCCTGCCTGTCGGTGGTCGGCTCCTCGATGGTCGCCTCGGCGACTAGCGAGCTCGACAAGTCCGTCGGCGCCGACTTCATCGTCCAGGGCAATCAGCGGATCGTCCCGCAGGCGGAGAAGGCGATGGAACAGGCACCCGACCTCGTCCACGTCACCCGCTACAAGGACCTCGAGGCCACGCTCACCTCGCCCGACGGCCAGAAGGACACCGACGGCATCACCGCCGCCGACCCGTCCTACGCCCAGGACCTGCGCCGCGCCACCACGGCCGGCGAACTGTCCGCGGCCTACGGCACCAACGCGATGTCCGTCGGCTCCAAGTACGCCAAGAAGCACGGCGTCCACGTCGGCGACACGATCAGCGTCGCCTTCAAGGGCGGCTCTACGGCGAAGCTCAAGGTCGCGGCCATCACGGACGACGACGTCGCCATCGACCAGGGCGCCCGTTACACCAGCATCGCGACGATGCAGAAGTACCTCCCCGCGAACAAGATCCCGCCGAACGAGATCATGTTCGCCAAGGCCAAGGACGGCCAGGAGAAGCAGGCGTACGCGGCCCTGAAGAAGGCCATGGAGCCCTACCCGCAGTACCAGGTGCGCGACCAGACCGACTACAAGCAGGAACTGAAGGACCAGATCGGCCAGCTCCTGAACATGGTCTACGGCCTTCTCGCCCTCGCGATCATCGTGGCGGTCCTGGGTGTCGTGAACACCCTGGCACTGTCGGTCGTCGAGCGGACCAGGGAGATCGGTCTGATGCGGGCGATCGGGATGTCCCGCCGGCAGCTCCGCCGCATGATCCGCATGGAGTCGGTCGTGATCGCCCTCTTCGGAGCGCTGCTCGGACTGGGCCTGGGGATGGGCTGGGGCGCGACCGCCCAGCAGCTGCTCGCCCTGGAGGGGCTGAAGGTCCTGGAGATCCCCTGGGGCACGATCATCGCCGTCTTCGTCGGCTCGGCGTTCGTGGGACTGTTCGCGGCCCTGATCCCGGCGTTCCGGGCGGGCCGGATGAACGTGCTGAACGCGATCGCCACCGAATAGCCACCGCCCACGGGGAGACCCGGCGCCGAGAAGTCACGGGGGACTTCTCGGCGCCGGGTTTGTTGGTTGTCTGTTGACGGCGACTTTTTGATCGGCAGTAAACGGGTGGTGGGCGGGCAAGGGCTTTTTCGGGGGTCCAGGGGGCGAAGCCCCTTGGTACGCGAGCACCAACCCCGGGCGCGCGACCAGCGTCGTACGCTGGAACCCCCGGCCCACAGCAACCCGCGTCGGGCCCTTCGTGTTGCCCACCACCCGGACGGAAGCGCCCCTCCATGAGTCTGCACGGTCTGCTCGACGCCGTAGTCAAGGACCCCGCCCTCGCGGAAGCGACCCGCGCGGCGGCCGACGGCAACCGCATGCACGTCGACCTGGTCGGCCCCCCGGCGACCCGCCCCTTCGCCGTCGCCGCACTCGCGCGGGAGGCCGGCCGCACCGTCCTCGCGGTGACCGCGACCGGGCGCGAGGCGGAGGACCTGGCCGCCGCCCTGCGCTCGCTGCTCCCGCCGGACGGCGTCGTGGAGTACCCCTCCTGGGAGACCCTCCCGCACGAGCGGCTGAGCCCGCGCAGCGACACCGTGGGCCGTCGTCTCGCCGTGCTGCGCCGGCTGGCCCACCCGAGGGACGACGACCCGGAGACGGGCCCGGTCTCCGTCGTCGTAGCGCCCGTGCGGTCCGTGCTGCAGCCGCAGGTCAAGGGTCTGGGAGACCTGGAGCCGGTCGCCCTGAGGTCCGGCCAGTCCGCCGACCTGAACGCGGTCGTGGACGCGCTCGGCGCCGCCGCCTACGCGCGCGTGGAGCTCGTCGAGCGGCGCGGCGAGTTCGCCGTGCGCGGCGGCATCCTGGACGTGTTCCCGCCCACCGAGGAACACCCCCTGCGCGTCGAGTTCTGGGGCGACGACGTCGAGGAGATCCGCTACTTCAAGGTGGCCGACCAGCGCTCCCTGGAGGTCGCCGAGCACGGTCTGTGGGCACCCCCCTGCCGTGAACTCCTGTTGACGGAAGACGTCCGCACGCGCGCGCGTGTCCTCGCCGAGGCCCACCCCGAACTCGGCGAGCTGCTCGGCAAGATCGCCGAGGGCATCGCCGTAGAAGGCATGGAGTCCCTCGCCCCGGTGCTCGTCGACGACATGGAGCTGCTGCTCGACGTGCTGCCCAAGGGCGCGATGGCCGTCGTATGCGATCCGGAGCGGGTACGCACGCGTGCCGCCGATCTCGTGGCCACGTCGCAGGAGTTCCTGCAGGCATCCTGGGCGGCCACCGCGGGCGGCGGCGAGGCACCCATCGACGTCGACGCGGCCTCCCTGTGGGCCATCGCGGACGTACGGGACCGGGCGCGCGAGCTGGACATGATGTGGTGGTCCGTCTCGCCCTTCGCCGCTGATGAAGAGCTGGACGCGGACACGCTCAAGCTCGGGATGCACGCCCCGGAGACCTACCGCGGTGACACCGCGAAGGCCCTCGCCGACACCAAGGGCTGGCTCGCCGACGGCTGGCGCACGGTTTTCGTCACCGAGGCCCACGGCCCCGCCGCCCGCACCGTGGAGGTCCTCGGCAGCGAGGGCGTCGCGGCCCGCCTGGAGACCGAGCTCGGGGAAATCGCCCCCTCCGTAGTGCACGTGGCGACCGGATCGATCGACTACGGGTTCGTCGATACGGCGCTGAAGCTCGCCGTCCTCACCGAGACCGACCTCTCCGGGCAGAAGGCCGCCGGCAAGGACGGCGCCCGCATGCCGGCCCGTCGCCGCAAGACCATCGACCCGCTCACCCTGGAGACGGGCGACTACATCGTCCACGAGCAGCACGGAGTGGGCCGCTACATCGAGATGGTGCAGCGCACGGTGCAGGGCGCCACCCGCGAGTACCTGGTCGTCGAGTACGCCCCCGCCAAGCGCGGCCAGCCCGGCGACCGCCTCTACATCCCCACCGACCAGCTGGAGCAGATCACCAAGTACGTCGGCGGCGAGGCACCCACCCTGCACCGCCTGGGCGGCGCCGACTGGACGAAGACCAAGGCGCGCGCCAAGAAGGCCGTCAAGGAGATCGCGGCCGACCTCATCAAGCTGTACTCGGCCCGGATGGCCGCCCCGGGGCACGCGTTCGGCGCGGACACGCCCTGGCAGCGCGAGCTGGAGGACGCCTTCCCGTACGCGGAGACCCCCGACCAGCTGACCACCATCGCCGAGGTCAAGGACGACATGGAGAAGTCGGTCCCCATGGACCGGCTGGTCTGCGGCGACGTCGGCTACGGCAAGACCGAGATCGCGGTACGGGCCGCCTTCAAGGCCGTCCAGGACGGCAAGCAGGTCGCCGTCCTCGTCCCGACGACGCTGCTCGTGCAGCAGCACTTCGGGACGTTCACCGAGCGGTACTCGCAGTTCCCGGTCAACGTACGGGCGCTGAGCCGCTTCCAGACCGACACCGAGGCGAAGGCGACCCTGGAGGGCCTGCGCGAGGGCTCCGTGGACCTCGTCATCGGCACCCACCGCCTGTTCTCCTCGGAGACCAAGTTCAAGGACCTCGGCCTGGTCATCGTCGACGAGGAGCAGCGCTTCGGCGTCGAGCACAAGGAGCAGTTGAAGAAGCTGCGCGCCAACGTCGACGTGCTGACGATGTCCGCCACCCCGATCCCCAGAACCCTGGAGATGGCGGTCACCGGCATCCGCGAGATGTCGACGATCACGACGCCCCCGGAGGAGCGTCACCCTGTGTTGACGTTCGTCGGCCCCTACGAGGAGAAGCAGATCGGCGCCGCGATCCGCCGCGAACTCCTGCGCGAGGGCCAGGTCTTCTACATCCACAACCGGGTGGAATCGATCGACCGCGCGGCGGCGCGGTTGCGCGAGATCGTCCCGGAGGCGCGCATCGCCACCGCCCACGGGCAGATGTCGGAACAGGCCCTGGAGCAGGTCGTCGTCGACTTCTGGGAGAAGAAGTTCGACGTCCTGGTGTCGACGACGATCGTCGAGTCCGGCATCGACATCTCCAACGCGAACACGCTGATCGTTGAACGAGGCGACAACTTCGGTCTGTCACAGCTCCACCAGCTGCGCGGCCGGGTCGGGCGTGGCCGTGAGCGCGGCTACGCCTACTTCCTGTACCCCCCGGAGAAGCCCCTCACGGAGACGGCCCACGAGCGCCTCGCGACCATCGCCCAGCACACGGAGATGGGCGCCGGCATGTACGTCGCCATGAAGGACCTGGAGATCCGCGGCGCCGGAAACCTCCTGGGCGGCGAACAGTCCGGCCACATCGCGGGCGTCGGCTTCGACCTGTACGTCCGCATGGTCGGCGAGGCGGTCGCCGACTACCGCGCCTCCCTGGAGGGCGGGGTCGAGGAGGAGCCGCCCCTGGAGGTCAAGATCGAGCTCCCGGTCGACGCGCACGTCCCGCACGACTACGCCCCCGGCGAGCGCCTGCGCCTCTCCGCCTACCGCTCCATCGCCTCCGCCAACACGGAGGAGGACATCAAGGCCGTACGCGAGGAACTCGTCGACCGCTACGGCAAGCTGCCCGAGCCGGTGGAGAACCTGCTCCTGGTGGCCGGCCTGCGTATGCTCGCGCGCGCGTGCGGCGTCGGCGACATCGTCCTCCAGGGCACCAACATCCGCTTCGCCCCGGTGGAGTTGCGCGAGTCCCAGGAACTGCGCCTCAAGCGCCTCTACCCCGGCACCGTCATCAAGCCCGCCGCCCACCAGATCCTCGTCCCCCGCCCGAAGACCTCCAGGGTGGGCGGAAAGCCGTTGGTGGGGCGGGAGTTGCTGGGCTGGGTGGGGGAGCTCCTGGCGACGATCCTGGGGTCGTAGCGGCGGTGGGCGAAGCCTTGACACGGGCGGCGCCCACTCCCCATCGTTGAAGCGTCGGCGCCTTTCAGGCGCCCGGTTCATTCCCAGGGGGAGGAATGAACAGAGTTGTCTTCGGCAATCTCGGCGTCACTCTCACCGACCGGCACGGCGCCCGCGTCACCCGCCTGCCCCTGCGCGCAGAACCGCGACCGGTGCGGCTTCCCTACGGCCCGGGCGTCCTCGCGCCACCGTTTGTTGTGGGGCGGGAGGAACAGCGCGGACTCGTGCGCAGGGCGATCCGCGAGCGCTCGGCGGTGGAGTTCACGGGCCCCTGCGGAACGGGCAAGACCACCCTCCTCAGGGACGCGGCCGCGGGCGGAGCGTACGTACGGGTGGGCGGCACCGAACTGGAGGACCTGCTCCAGGACCTGATGCGCCAGTTCTACGTCTATCCGCTCCCCGACGGCACCCGGCTCAGCACCCAGCAGTGCGGCCAGGCGCTGGGCCATGTCACCGGAGTCGTCGTACTCGACGACGTGTCCTACACCCCGGACCAACTCGCCTATCTGCGGCGGGTGTTGCCGGGCTGCGCGCTGGTGACGGGCGCCGCCGCTCCGGCGCTCGGCGTGCTGGGGACCTCGCACGCGCTGCCGGGCCTGGCCGAGCCGGCGGCGGTGGCTCTGCTCTCCCGAGAGCTGGGCCGCTTCATCACGGACCCCGAAATGCCCGCTGTACGGCGGCTGGTGGCCGCCGTGGACGGGCAGCCGCTGCATCTGCGGCAGGCCGCCGCGCTGGCGCGCCACGACGGCCGCTCCTTCGCCGACCTCGCCCGGCGCGCGGAGTCCGACCCGAACACCCTCGACGAACTGAGCATCTCCACCATCGGCCCCCAGGCCAAGCGCGTGCTGGCGGTGCTCACCCTGTTCGGCGGCGCTGCTGCCCGCCGGCCTGCTCGCGCAGATGGCCGACATCGCGTACGTCGGAGAGACCTTCGAGTCGCTGTTCGCGAGCGGCCTGGCCGAACAGCGCGAGGACCGTTTCGGGCTGCCGGTCTGCAAGTGCGAGTCGTACCGGCAGATCCTGTACCGCTACATCGGGCTGGCCTCGGCGCTGCGCTCGCTGGTCACCTGGCTCGCCTCCGGCGACCCGACCGGTGAGGACGCGCGCGGAGCCGTCGACGCGGCGCTGAGCCTGCTCGGCATCGCGGCCGAACGGCGCGAGTGGGAGGTCGTCGTCCAGCTGGTGACCGCCGTGGAGCGCGTCCTGTTCGTCCAGGGACACTGGCAGGCCTGGCAGCACACCCTCGCGCAGGGGATCACCGCCGCGCAGGGGCTCGGCGACAAGGCGGCCGAGGCGTACTTCACCCACCAACAGGGCGTCCAGCACTTCCTGCACGACCGCACGGACCTCGCCCGCCGCCTCCTGCGACGGGCACTGGACCTGCGGACCGAGCTGGGCGACACGGCGGGCGCGGCGGTCACCGCGGCGAACCTCGCGCTGCTCGAACCGGTGGCACCTCCTCCGCGGCCTCCTGCCGGACCGGGGACACCGCGTTCCTGGCGGCGGGTGCTGACGGCTGTCGCCGCGGTGGTGGCGGTACTGGTGATCGGCACGGCGATCGGGCAGGCCCTGGGGGGATTCGGCGGCACGGGCGACAACAGCGATCCCACTTCCTCGTCGCCCGTGGGCCCGGGTTCCGGCGGAACCAGCAGCGGAACGACGACCGGGCAGACCACCACGGGGGAGACCACTACGGGTCAGACGACCACGGGGGAGACCACGACGGGGGAGACGACCACGGGAAACGGCGGGACCCCCATCACGCTCGCCGGGCCCGAAATCACCCCCACCGCGCAGGAGTTCGGGCTGACACACACCTACCCGTCCGTGGAGGCACCCGTGGTGGATTTCACGGTCACCAACCCCAACGACCGGGCCATCGACCTCGGCACCCCGACCTTCGCCGGCGAAAGCGGCTTCTCCTACGCGGACGGAACCTGCGCACAGCGGTTGGAGGCCAAAGCCTCCTGCACGGTGTCCGTCGAGTTCTCGCCGAGTCGCGTCGGGCCCGAGAGCGATCGGCTCACGATCACGTCGGGCGGGCACTCGTACACGGCCGCCCTGACCGGTACGGGATTCGCGTCCCTCACGGTCAAGACCAGCGGGGCGTCCAGCCGTACCGTCACGATCACGGACAGCCGGGCCGGAAAGGTCTGTGAGATCGAGTCCGGCTTCGACATCGCCATCCCCAGCGAACCCAAGCCGTGCGTGGTCCAGATCTCGGACAGCGAACAGCAGTTGACCGCGACCATCTCGGACGGCGAATTCAGCTTCCTGAACTGGTCGGGTGCATGTGCGAGTGACACCGACACCTGCGTGCCGATCCTCACCCGGGACACCGAGGCGACGGCCGCCTTCTCCCCGCCCTCGCCGGAACCGCTCCGCTGACGCGACCGGTGCGCGCAGGTCAGCCGGACCGGAACAGCATCCCCGCCAGCACCCGGAACACCTCCTCCGGCTCCCGCTCACCCACCGCCCCGTCCAGATTGTGGCCGAGCAGCAGCGTCGCGAAGCCGTGCGCCAGGGACCACGCGGCGACTCCGGCGAGGCGCGCGTCGGGGCCGCGGCCCTCGGGAGGTACGGCGGAGACGGCGCCGCCGAGCGCCTCGCTCGCGAGTGCGCGGGCCGTGGTGAGTTCGAGGTCGCCCTCGCGCAGCAGCTCGGGTGCGAACATCACCTGGAAGTGCGCCGGATGCTCGCGCGCGAAGCGCACGTACCGCACTCCCGCGTCCTTGAGATCCACCGCCTCCGCGATCGTGGCGGCCAGCAGCCCGAACCCCTCGGCCGCGATGGCGGTCAACAGGCCCGTGCGGTCCTTGAAGTGATGGGCCGGCGCCGCGTGCGAGACGCCGGCACGGCGGGCGAGGTCCCGCAGGCTCAGCCCGGACGGGCCGTCGGCGGCGATGACGTCGAGCGCGGCGGTGAGGACGGCGCGGCGCAGGTCGCCGTGGTGGTACGGGCTCTTGGTCGGCTTGGTCGTACTCATACTCAGCAGCGTACGCCGAATCTAGGCATTGACAAGTTCGAGCGGTTGGGGCAATCTTGTCAGTGTCAAGTTGTGGAACGATCGGGACGCGACAAGGAGTTGTGCCATGTCCGAAGACGTACGTGGAGTGGAGACCGCGAGCTACCCCGCCACCGTGGAGCCGGGCCGGGTGCGCCAGCTCTGGCACCTGCTCGAACCCCTGCACGCGCTGCTGTACTACGCGCCGGAGGTCTTCGAGGAGGCCGCCGCGCTCGGCTACGGCACCGAGGAGCGCTGGCCGAGCTACTTCCCGCTGCGCGCCGCCCCGTTGGGCCCGGCCGGCACCGAGCGGGTGACCTCCGCCTTCTACAGCTTCAGCCCCCGTATGGTCGCCGAGCACATCGACCCCGCATGGCGCATCGCGAGCCCGGACGCCGTACTGAAGGCGAGGCTGCGCGGAATGGACCGGGCCTACCGCGCGATATTCGGCGACCGTGTCGACAGCCCCGAACTCGCGGAGGCCGCCGCCCTCGCCCGCCGCGCCGCCGAGTCGGTCACCACGGCCGGCCGCCCCCTCGCCGCGGCCAACGCCGAGTTGGCCTGGCCCGAGGAACCCCACCTCCAGCTGTGGCAGGCGGCGACGATCCTGCGCGAACACCGCGGCGACGGCCACCTCGCCGCCCTCCTCGTCGCCGGCCTGGACCCGGTCGAGTCCCTGGTCTCCTTCGCCGCGATAGGCGCCGCCTCCGTCGAGCGCTTCGAGAGCCGGGGCTGGAGCCGGGAGGAATGGGCGGCGGCCCGCCAACGCCTGGTCGCCCGCGGCCTGTTGGACGACCTCGGTACGGCGACGAGGGCGGGTCGCGAGCTGCGCCAGGAGGTGGAGCGCCACACCGACCGGCTGGCCGCCGAGCCCTGGCAGTTCCTCGGCAGGGCCGACACCGACCGACTCGCCGATCTGCTGGGGGAGTTCTGGGTCGCGGTGCTCGGTTCCGGGCTGCTGCCCTCGGAGTCGACCTTGGGTATCGGCAAGGTCTGAAAGGTGCTCGGCAAGGTCTGAGAAGGGTGTCCGTTCAGGTCTGAGAGGGCCCTGGGGAGAGAGTGTGGGGGGAGAGTGCGAGGTGGGGGCGCCCACGCGGACTAAGTCGTGCCGATACACCCGAGTTGCGCGTCATGCGCCCCCGGGCCCCATATGTTCGCGACATCTCCGCCGCTAACGTGGGCACCAGGTCAATATCCGCCCCCGCAGGGGCGGGGGCCGGGTGAACCAGGGGAGGGGCGCACGTGATGCGTCTGAGGGGTGGGGCGGCCGTCGCCGTCCTGATCATGTTGTCCGTCGCCGGATGCAAGGACACCACAGGGGCCTCCGGGCCCGAAGCGACGACCGGCGGGGACTCCGGAGGGAACTCCGGCGGAGGTGGGGGCGCGGCGCTCACCGCCGCCGAGTCCCTGACCGTCAAGGGGCGGGCGCCGAAGACCGGTTACTCCCGCGAGCGGTTCGGCACCGCCTGGGCCGACACCGATTCCAACAGCTGCGACACCAGGGACGACATCCTCAAACGGGACCTGAAGCAGGTGAAGTTCACCGGCGGCACCTGCAAGGTGTCGTACGGCGTCCTCGAATCCGACCCGTACTCCGGCAAGGAGGTGATCTACCGTCGCGGGGCCAGCCTCGTCGACATAGACCACCTCGTCGCCCTCTCGGACGCCTGGCAGAAGGGCGCCAAGTACTGGGACGCCAGCAAGCGCATAGCCCTCGCCAACGACCCCCTCAACCTCCTCACCGTCGGCGCGAGCGCCAACCGCAGCAAGGGCGACGGCGACACGGCGACCTGGGTGCCGCCCGACAAGACGTACCGCTGCACCTATGTGGCCGCGCAGGTCGCCGTGAAGAAGAAGTACGGGCTGTGGGTCACCGCCGCCGAGAAGGCCGCGATGAAGAAGGTCCTCTCGACCTGTCCGGGCCAGAAGCTCCCGTCCGGCGGGAACCCGACGAACGCGCCGAGCAGGTTCCACGCGAAGTGAGCCGACTTGAGTCGACGTGAGTCGACGTGAGCTGAGCGCCCGTCAGAGCAAGCCCTTTCCCGTGAAGTACATATACGGGAGATGACGATCTGTTCTGGTCAAGTCGTTGTACTGGTAAAGGAGTTCACAAGGAACAAAGGGGCATGAGGGGTGACTCGGGGTGCGTTCACCGGGTAATGGTCAAGATCGGTCGATGATCTCTTCTGGGGTCTGTTCGGTCTTTGTTGGTGATGGGCAAGATCTGTGCGTTTCTGTGGCTGTCCTGTCAGGACCCGGTCAAGCATCGGCTGACGGCGGCTGCTTCGTGCCCGTCGACCGTTGGAGTCCCCGTCGTGCGTATCCGGCTCGCTCGCCGTGTTCGCCCACCCCGCCGTACACGGCGCGCCCGCCGCGGTGTCGCGCTGCTCCTGCTGACCGCGCTCGCGCTGATGTGGACGACGCAGCAGGCGATGGCCGACGGGGTCGAACTGCACGCCGTGGACGTCTCGTTGCCGAGCCTGTCCTCGCTCACCGCCTGGCTGAAGGACCCGCACTGGGGCCGGCTGCCGTCGGAGAAGTCCGGCACGGCGGCCGGCAAGCGGCACCGGGTCTCGGCCGCCGCCACCGAGGCACACCAGGGCGCGGGCCGTAAGCCGGGGAAGGGCAAGGGCGAACTCGCCGCCTACCACGCCCACTCGGCGTCGGTGAAGCGCGGAAAGAGCGCCGCGGGCAAGGCCGGTTTCAACGCGAAGACCAGCAAGCGGGACGCGGGGAAGTCCTCGCGGACCGACACCGTCTTCGACAACGCCGACGGGTCGATCACCAGACAGATCTCCCCGACACCGGTCAACTACCAGGTCGGCAAGGGCAGATGGGCCCCCATCGACGTGGACGTGCGGGCCGGACCCGACGGGCGGTGGCACGAGAAGGCCAACTCCGTCGGCGTCGACTTCGCGGCGAAGGCGGACGACTCGACGCTCGTCTCCCTTTCCCCCGACGCACAGCACACCGTCTCCTACGGGCTGAAGGACGCCCAGGCCGTCAAGGGCACCGTCGACGGCGGCTCGCGCGTCACCTACCCCGAGGTGCTCACCGACACCGACCTCCAGGTCGCCCCCACCGCCACCGGCGTCAAGGAAGCGGTCGTCCTGCACTCCGCGGACGCCGGCAACTCCTGGACCTTCCCGCTCCACCTCAAGGGACTCACCCCCGTCCAGAACAAGGACGGCTCGATCGTCCTGCGCGACAGCGCGGGCAAGACAGTGGAGCGCGTCCCGCCGTCGTACGCCTACGACTCGAAGGTCGATCCGCGCTCCGGTGACCCGACCACGACCCACGACGTCACCACCACCCTCGTGCGGGACGGCAGTGGCTACGCGCTGAGGATCACCCTCGACGACACCTGGCTGAAGGACACGCACCGCGTCTTCCCGGTCACCGTCGACCCGACCGTCACCGACGGCTGGACCACCACCTACGCCGAGTCGGGCTCGGACGCGACGGGCGACCACTCCTACGAGCAGACGATCAAGGTCGGTTCGTACGACTCGGGCACGCACTCCGCGGCGAGCTACGTCAACCACTGGGACACCGCCTGGGACGACACCGGTCTGACGGTCACCGCGGCGAAGCTGGAGCTGTTCGACACCTGGGCCGCGACCTGCACCGCCGAGCGTTTCGACGTCGCCCTCGTCACCCAGGCCTGGACGCCCGAGGGCGTCACCAGCTACCCCGGGCCGAGCTACGGCGCCTCCATCGGCAACCTGACCCCGACCGTGCCGAACGCCTGCGCGAACACGAGTGCCGACCGGAGCGTGGGCGACACGGTGGACGTGACGCTGTCGACCTCGGCGATCCAGGGCTGGTTCAGCGGGACGACCGCCGACTACGGCCTCGCGCTCTACGCGTCCACGAGCGACGCCGCGCACTGGAAGCAGTTCGGCTCCTTCAACGACCCCTCGCTGGGCCCGAAGCTCATCGTCACCTACACCGGGAACACCGCCCCGCAGCTCTACGAGCAGTTCCCCGCGGACAACGCGGTCGTCGGCACCACCACCCCGGAGCTCACCGCCTGGGCGGGCGGCGCCAACTCCACCAGCGGCAGCGCGAACAAGTACCAGTTCAAGGTCTACGACGCCAACAACGCCCTGGTCGTCGACTCGGGCCTGGTCTCCACCGGCGACTGGACCGTGCCGGCCGGGAAGCTGGCCTGGGGCAAGAACTACAACTGGGAAGTCCAGGCGTACGACGCGACGACCGGGCTCTACTCGCCCGCCGACCCCTACGAGTTGTCCGTCCAGGTGCCCCAGCCGGTCATCACCTCGGGGCTCTCGCAGAACAGCAGCGACCACGGCTTCGACGCGTCCATCGGCAACTACACCACCTCCGACACGGACGCCTCGATCTCCACCGTCGGCCCGTCCCTGGACGTCGAGCGCGACTACAACTCCCGTGACCCGCGCTGGACCGGAGCCTTCGGTTCCGGCTGGTCGTCCATCTTCGACGCCCGCGCCACCGAGCAGTACAGCGCGGCCGGCGCGGTCACCAGCGTCAACGTCACCTATCCGGACGGCTCACAGGTCGGCTACGGCAAGAACAGCGACGGCACCTTCGCGCCCGGCACCGGCCGCTGGGCCACGTTCACCACGGTCAGCGCGGGCGGCTACAGCCTGACCGACAAGGACGACACGGTCTACGCCTTCACCACCCTGCTGACCACGGGCAACTACGGACTCACCTCCGTCACCGACGCCAACGGCCGCTCCATATCGCTGACTTGGACCAGCGGCCACGTCACGCAGATGAAGTCCAACGTGTCCGGCCGCACCCTGACCCTCACCTGGTCCACCCCCTCCGGCGCCCTCGCCGCGCATGTCGCGACCGTCACCACCGACCCGGTCACCGCCGGCACCGCGTCGACCGCGCTGACCTGGAACTACGGTTACACCGGCGACCAGTTGACGACCGTGTGCGCGCCGCTGTCGACGACGAAGTGCACGACGTACGGCTACACGACGGGCTCGCAGTACCAGAACGCCTCCCTCGACCTCGACCCGAGCGCGGCCTGGCCGCTCACGGAGAGCTCGGGCACCACCGCGAAGGACGCGGTCCTCGCCAACGAGGGTACGAAGAACGCGACGTACGAGAACGTGACGCTGGGCGCGGCAGGACCGCTCACCGGTTCCTCCTCCACCGCGGCGACCTTCAACGGCACCACCTCCGACGTCGCCCTGCCGAAGAACACCGGCAACGACACCGACTCGGGCGCGCTGTCCCTGTGGTTCAAGACCTCGGCCGGACCGGGCGTGCTCTACTCGTACGCCTCCCAGCCGATCGGCTCGGCGAAGGCCGCCGGCTTCTACACGCCGTCGATCTACGTCGGCACCGACGGCAAGCTGAACGCGGAGTTCTGGTACAGCGGCGGCATCAACCCGATCGTGTCCTCGGCGTCCGTGGCCGACGGCAAGTGGCACCACGTGGTGCTGAGCGCCGCCGGGAACTCGCAGACGCTGTTCCTGGACAACACGAAGGTGGGCTCGCGCACCGGCACCGTCTCCATCAAGAGCGCGGTCGCCTTCGGCAAGAACCAGGTCTTCAACTACCTCGGCACCGGCTTCCTGGGCGGCAGCTGGCCCGACGAGGGCCACAGCAGCACCACCGACGCCACCGGGTACGCGACCTACTTCAACGGCTCGATCGCCGACGCGGCCTGGTACGGACGCCCGTTGGTGGCCGCCGACGTCAACGCCCTCTACCAGTACGGCACTCACTCGGCGTCCCTGCTCACCTCGGTCAAGCGGCCCTCGGGCAAGTCCTTCGCGACGATGACCTACGACCCGGCGACGACGGCCCTCACCCAGCTCACCGACGAGAACGGCGGCGTCTGGAAGCTCGCCGCGCCCACCGTCACCGGTTCCAGCCAGACGTACCGGGGCGCGGTCCTCGGCGGTGGACCGGCCGGCTACTACCGGCTCGGCGAGGCGGCCGGCGCGACCACGGCCCTCAACGAGGTGCACGGCGGCAACGGCACGTACAGCGGGGTGACACTCGGCGCCACCGGCCCGTTCAGCGACGCCAAGGCCACGACGTTCAACGGCAGTTCCTCCTACGTCGAACTGCCGACGTCCGTGCAGTTCGGCACCAGCGACCGCAGTCTCGAACTCTGGTTCAAGACCGCCTCGCAGGGCGTCATCGTCGGCGCCCAGTCGGCGGCGATCTCCGGCGCGACCACCGTGTCCGGCACCTATGCGCCGCTGCTGTACGTCGGCAGCGACAACAAACTGCACGGCCACTACTACTCGGGCAGCGGCTCCGCCGCGACGGCGTTCGGCTCGACCGGCACGGTCACCGACAACACCTGGCACCACGTCGCCCTCACGGCCTCCGGCGCCACCCAGACCCTGTACCTGGACGGCGTCCAGCAGTCCAGCTACTCCGGCACCCCGGCCGACCAGACCTACAACCACCTCTACCTCGGCGCCGGCTTCTCCAAGAGCTGGCTCGACTCCCCGGCGGACGTCAGCCACTTCACCGGTTCGATCGCCGACGCGGCCTTCTACCACACGGCGCTCACCGCGGCGGACGTAGCGGCGCATGTCGAGGCGGCCAAGGACTCCGGCGGTCTGCTCCCGGTCGAGACGGTCAAGGTGACCTCGCCGACCACGTCGACGCTGACGTACACCTACGACGTCACCAACGGAAACCGCGCCCTGACCGAGACCGACGGCCTCGGCAACAAGACCAGCTTCGGCTACGACACGGCCGGCTTCGAGCACACGGTCACCGACCCCAACGGCGCGGTCACCACCACCGGCCACGACGTCCGCGGCAACATCGTCTCGTCCACGTCCTGCCAGGACCAGGTCGCCAACAAGTGCAACACCGAGTACTACACGTACTACCCGGACGACACGACCGCCCAGCTGACCACCGCCGACCCGCGCAACGACCAGCTGCTGACCGAGCGCGACGGCCGTTCGGCGTCCGCGACCGACAACACCTATCTGACGTCGTACACCTACGACTCGGCGGGCAACCAGACCGCCGTCACCGGCCCCGCCGTCCCCGGCTTCCCGTCCGGCCGCACCACGACCACCGTCTACAGCGACGGCACCAGCACCTACCCGTCCGCCAACGGCGGAGTCGTGCCCAAGGGCCTCCCGGTCAGGACGGTCAGCCCCGGCGGCGCGGTCAACTCCGTGGCGTACTTCACCAATGGCGACGTCGCCTCCACCACCGACGCCATCGGCCTGGTCACGTCGTACACCTACGACAACGTCGGCCAGGTCCTGAGCCAGAACGTCGTCTCCGACACCTACCCGGCCGGTCTGACCACCAGCTACGAGTACGACAAGAACGGCCAGGTCACCGCCGAGCACGACCCGAAGATCACCGACCGCGTCCAGGGCGCCGACCACTCCGCCGTCTCCAGCACGGTCTACGACGACGACGGCGACGTCCTCTCCCAGACCGTCTCCGACGCCCAGGGCGGCGACGCGCCGCGCACCGAGACCCAGACCTACGACGCCTACGACCGGCTGCTGACCGAGTCCGACGCCAACGTCGCGGCCGGTACGTCCTACGGCAACACGACGACGTACACGTACGACACCTCCGGCAACAAGACCAAGGAGGTGACGAGCGCCGGCAACGAGACCGACTACACCTACGACGACAACGGCAACCTGCTCACGCAGAGCCTGATGTACACCGGCGACCCGGTCTCCCCGCAGACCGCCGCGAAGCTCGTCGAGTCCTCACGCGCCTACGACCCGGCCGGCCGGCTGGCCTCGGTCACCGACGCGATGGGCAACACGACGTCGTACACCTACACCGACGACGGCCTCACCGCGACGGTGAAGAAGACCAGCTCCGACGGCACCAGCAGCTATGTCCTCGAGTCGGACGCCTACGACGCGGCCGGCAACCTGCTGACCCAGACGACCGACAACGGCGAGAACGTCACCCAGTTCACGGTCGACGCCTCCAGCCGCACCACGTCCACGACCGTCGACCCGACCGGTGTCGACCGCGTGACGTCCGTGTCGTACACCCCGGACGACCAGGTCGCGACGGAGAACGACCACGACGCGACCGGTTACGACCGCACCACGACCGACACGTACGACGACATGGGCAATCTGCTCAGCGAGACGCTGTACGGCGACGCCTCCGGGCACCCGTCGGGCTGGTGGAAGCTGAACCAGACCTCCGGCCGGTCCGTCACCGACTCCTCCGGCACCGGCAACACCGTCACCGCAGGGTCGGGCGTGACCTGGTCGGACGACGCGGCCCAGTTCAGCGGCGACACCTCCGGCAACGGCGACATCGCCGCCACCAACGGACCGGTCCTGGACACCAGTTCCTCCTACACCGTCTCGGCGTGGGTGAAGCTGTCGGACACCTCGACCTTCCGCACCTTCGTCGCGCAGGGCGGCACCAACCGCTCCTCCTTCTACCTCCAGTACGCCTCCACCACGGGCGTCTTCCGTCTCATCTCGCCCAGCCAGGACACCTCCGCCGCCCCGTCGGCGTACTACAGCGCCGCCGCCTCCAGCACCCCGGCGCTCAACACCTGGACCCAACTGGTCGGCTCCTTCGACGCGTCGACCGGCACCATGAGCCTGTACGTCAACGGCACCCTCGCGGGCACCGCCAACAACCCCGCCCCCTGGACCGGCGCGGGCCCGCTGTCCATCGGCGGCGCGAAGACCGCCTCGGGCACCGTCAGCAACGCCGTGAACGGCGCGGTCAGCAACGTCCAGACCTACCAGCGGGCGCTGTCCACGAGCGAGATCAACTCCTTGTACGGCAAGGGCCGTTCGGGCGGCACGGTCGGCTCCTCCGACCAGCAGACCACCAAGTACACGTACGACAAGCGCGGTCTGCCCACGTCCATGACGGACCCCGAACAGCACACCACCTCCTACGCGTACGACCAGGCGGGCAACCTCGCGGTCACCACCGCCCCGACGGTCCAGTCGGAGCCGGACGGCGTCGCCGCGAACGCCGCCCCCGTCAACCCGGTCACCTCCAGCGGCTTCAACACCTTCGGCGAGGCCGTCGCGGAGAAGGACCCGACCGGCCTGGTCACCACCACGGCCTACGACGCCGTGGGCAACAAGGTCAGCGAGACCCTCCCGTCGTACACCCCCGCCGGAGCCTCAACTCCCAACGCGGGCACGACAGTCTGGACGTACGACAGCGAGGGCAACCAGACCAGTGAGACCACACCGGGCGGCAGGACCACCTCCTACCTCTACGACCAGTTGGGCGACCTGGCCCAGATAACCGAGCCCGACGGCACGAAAACCCACGCCACCTACGACACCAACGGCGAACAGCGCACGGCCACGGACGGCACGGGCGCCCAGGCGCAGGCGACCTTCGACTACCTCGGCCGCCAGGTCACCTCCACCACCCTGGAGCGCTACCCCTCCACCCGCACGCTGACCACGACGAACTCCTACGCCGTCACCACCGGCAACCCCTACGGCGCCCACCTCTCCTCGACGACGAGCCCGGGCGGCGTGACCTCGACGTACGCCTACAACCGCGCGGGCGACGTCACGAAGACGACGGACGGCGCGGGCAACTCCACGTCGTACGCCTACGACTTCGAGGACAACCCCACCAAGACGACGCTGGCGGACGGCAGTTACACGGTCACGGACTACAACGTCAACGACGACCCGACGGCGACTCGCAGCTACGACACCAACGGCACGCTCCTGTACGGCACTTCGCAGCAGTACGACGGCAACGGCAACCTGACCGCGGCCACCGACGCCAACCAGCACACCACCCGCTGGACGTACGACGCGGCGGGCACGATCACCCAACAGGTGGAGCCGGTAGACGCCACGACCTCCATCACCACGTCCTTCGGCTACGACGCGGCCGGCAACCGCACCCGCTTCACCGACGGCCGCGGCAACTCCTGGCGCTACGGCTACACCCCGTGGGGCCAGCAGGCGACGGTGACCGAGCCGACGACGAGCCAGTACACCTCGGCCGCCGACACGACGACGACCTTCGCCTACGACGCGGACGGCAACGTCACCTCGGCGGTCGCCCCTGGTGGCGTCACGACGTCGATGACATACGACGCCAACGACCAACTGAAGACGATGACCGGCACCGGCGCGGAGGCGGCCTCGGCGAAGCACAGCTTCTCCTACGACGCCGACGGCCGCGTCACCTCGGCGGACACGGACGAGGCCGGCACGGTGGGCGCAGCGGACCACCAGGCGTCCACGCACGACGCGTTCACGTACGACGACCGCGGTGATGTGTTGTCGGCGTCGGGCTCGGCGGGCTCGTCGAGCTTCACGTACAACGACGACGGCTCGATGCTGAGCCGCACGGACGCGGCGGGCACCCAGTCGTACGGCTACGACACGGCGGGCCGCCTGTCCACGCTGGACGACGCGGCGACCGGCACCCATCTGTCGTACACGTACGACCAGTTGAACGACCTGAAGACGATCAAGTACGGCAGCACGGGCCAGACCCGAACGTTCACGTACAACAGCGCGCATGAGCTGTCGAACGACGTCATGGTCCAGGGCGCCTCGACTCTGTCTAGCTTCACCTACGGCTACGACAACAACGGCAACCTGACGTCGAAGACGACGGCGGGTGTGACGGGTGCGTCGACCAACACGTACCAGTACGACTGGTCCGACCGCCTGACGTCGTGGAACAACGGCTCGACGACGACGGCGTATTCGTACGACGCCTCGGGCAACCGGGTGCGGGTCGGCGCGGACGTCTACACGTACGACGCCCGAGACCAGCTGACCTCGGACGGCACCAACTCCTACTCCTACTCGGCCCGCGGCACGATGACCCAGGAGTCGTCGACGGCGAACGGCACGGCCGCGTTCAAGACGGACGCGTTCGGCGGCCAGATCGTCGCTGGCCCGCAGTCCTACACGCTGGACGCCCTGGGCCGGAACATCACGGACACCAACACGGCCGCGTCGTCGACCCGTACGTTCACCTACTCGGGCGCGGACAACACGATCGCGACGGACGGGGACGCGTCGTACACGTACGACCCGGCGGGCGGCCTGGTAGGCATCAAACAAACAGGCTCGTCGACTGGGGCCCTGGCCCTGACGGACCTGCACGACGACGTGGTAGGCACGTTCACGTCGGGTGCCACGTCCCTGTCGGGCTCGGCGACGTACGACCCGCTGGGCAAGGTGACGGCGACGCTGTCGCTGATTGGCCACCTGGGCTTCCAGTCGGGCTGGACGGAACCGGGAACGGGCGACGTAGGCACGGCCTCACGCTGGTACAACCCGAACACAGGCGAGTTCCTGAACAAGGACAGCGTGTCCCTGGACCCGAGCCCGGACTCGGTGGCAGCGAACCCGTTCGCGTACGTCGACGACAACCCGATGGTGGGCACGGACGAGTCGGGTCACTGTTCCTGGTGGACGGGTTCGTGCGAGGTGAAGGCCGCCAAGCACGTGGCCAAGAAGGCCAAGCACGTGGTCCACAAGGTCTACCACGCGGCCAAGCACGTGGCCCACAAGGTGGTTCACGCGGTGAAGCACGCGGCCCACAAGGTCGTCCACAAGGTGCAGGACGTGTACCGGGCGACGGTGCGGGTGACGAGGCGCGTCTACCACTACACGGTCAGACATGTGAAACGCGTGTATCACGCGGCGGTCCATGCGGTGCATACGGCGTATCACAAGGCATCGAGGGTCGCGCACCGCGTGGTCCACGCGGTGAAAAAGGCGGCACACAAGGTCGCCCACACGGTGAAGAAGGCGGCCAAGGCGGTAGCCCATGCGACGCGGACGGCCTACCACGCCACGGTGAAGGCGGTGAAGACCACCGCGAAGTTCGTCAAGAACCACGCGGCGGCCATCACGTCGATCGTGGTCTCGACAGCGGTCTTCGCGGGCTGCGAGGCGGCTACGTGGGGCGTCGGCACGATTGGCTGCGCCGCTTTGGCGGGCGCGGCCGGCTCACTGGTCGAGCAGGGCTTCAAGTGCGCCCAGAACGGCGGCGGGGACTGCAGCGCGGGAGCGTTCGCGGGGTCGGCGGTCGAGGGCGCGGTGACGGGCGCGCTGGGCGGTGCGCTCGGTTCCCTGGGCGGAAAGCTCCTTGCGAAGGCGGCTCCGAAGGCGATGGAGGTCGTCGGGGGGCTGTTCGGGAAGGGGGCGACTGAAGCCGGGGAGGCCGGGGCTGCGGATGCCACGGATGAGGCGGCTTCGGCGGCGGAGGCTGAGGGGGCGGGAACCAAGTCGCAGTCGCAGTCGGAGGAGGCGGGTGAGAGCGAGTCGGGCTCGTCCTGCAAGGTCGGCAAACCCAATGCCGAGCCGCACAGCTTCACCGGTGCGACGCGGGTGTTGATGGCCGACGGTGCTACGAAGGCTATCGACCAGGTGAAGGTGGGCGACACGATCGCCAACTCGGTGCCGGGTGTGACGGGTACGGAGGCGCACAAGGTCACCGCGGTGATTGTGACGCACACGGACCACGACTTCGTAGACCTGACCGTCAAGGCGACGGCCGAGTCCGGAGCGAAGCAGGGCGTGAAGGACGGCGCGAAGTCCCTGGCCAAGAAGGTCGCCCGCAAGGCGGCGTTCGGCCTGGCGGCATCGGCGGCGGTACTGGGGGCCTTGGGCGCGAGCCACGGCCACGGCACCGCGCAGGAGCCGACGACCAAAACGGTCGCGGCGGTCTCCTCGGCAACGCCCGGAGAGAACACCAAGGCTGCCGAGGCCACGTCCGACGCGCGGGGCGCGCACCTGACGACGACCTTCCACCACCCGTTCTACGACGAGACCCAGTCTGCATTCGTCGAAGGCAAGGATCTGAAGGCCGGTGACGTCCTCCAGACTCCGACCGGTACTGCCGAGGTCACTGGGGTTCGTCTCTACCACGCGAACACCACTACCTACGACCTGACCATCGGCAGCCTCCACACCTACTATGTGGAGGCTGGCACAACGCCGGTCCTGGTCCATAACACCAACGCTGGCAATCCCCAGTGTGGTGTGCAGCTCCCGCTGTTTGTATTGCGGGACGGAGAAGTTGCTTCGCCGGCGCAGATGGCAGCGAGTAAGGGCGGGCCGACGGCTGGAAGGAATGTCACACGCACGATCCGAAACAAAATGATTGCTGAAGCGCAGGAGGAGGGCGACGGGACGCTGCAGTGCTGGCGTTGCGGAATGAAAACCGCCAATCCGGATAACGTGCAGATTGGACACGTAAATACGCCGAGGAGTGGTGGTGGTAATCTGGAGTCAGAGAACCTCTGCATAGAAGGCGCCGCATGCAATAGTAGTGCGCAGGACAGGGGGGCTCCTTCTAGAGGGAAATCATGTGCTGAACGAGGAGGGTGTGGTGCTGGATTTGGAAGATTCGACTAATCCACGTGGATTCATCGGACTGCCGCTAAAAGTAGAGTCTGAAGACGGAGCCACCGCTGACGAGATGGTGGCCACCTCTCGGCTCACTGCGACTCGCTACCTTGTGCGCCTGTCGCCGGGTTTCTACAGAGGAATTGCGGCGGACGATGAGATTGAATATGACCCAATCTCCAAGAGCGCGAAAGTGGTCACGCGCGGTGGAAATATCGCAATCCAGATCTTCCACGAAGGGATCTCCAGTGGGCTTGTCGAGTCCTTCAAAAAGAGGGTTGTAGCGATTGGTGGAAGGGTTGACGGCGAGCTGGAAACATTGCTTGTCATCACCTTCCCGATCGGGATTGGGTTTCCCGCCATTGAATCACTTATGGCCACGCTTCCGGAGAGTGGTATCGAGTGGGAGTATGGGAATGTCTATGGTGAAGATGGCGAACCGCTAGGTTGGTGGGAATAGGGACCCTCTCCAACGCAGGGCTCGGCGTTCTCCCCCGGATATCTGTTTCGTGGCGGCCTCATGAAGGATTTCTGGTGAAGATCGCAGAGATCGAGATCTTTCTGAACTATGGCCACCTTGTGATTGGTTCGGTTGGCGATCCGGATTTTGACCTGCTGGTGGCTGAGCGGCAGACGAGCGACATAAACCATGTGAAAGTGATCACGCGCGCCCAGATCGCGCCAGTGAGGATCCGGGTGTGGCGTGGCGCCGCGCCCGGCCAGGCAGGTCTTCACCGGTGACGTGCAACTTGCCACGGGTTATATGACTCTGAGGGAATCATCCGAGCCGCCGTTCTTTTCG
This sequence comes from Streptomyces hokutonensis, assembly GCF_000376565.1. Lineage (GTDB taxonomy): Bacteria > Actinomycetota > Actinomycetes > Streptomycetales > Streptomycetaceae > Streptomyces > Streptomyces hokutonensis. The sequence goes on from NZ_BARG01000014.1 coordinate 81,695, forward strand.
TGGCCAGTGACCAGCCCTGGGAAGCAAGTCACACTGTCGGTCGGCGCCGATGCCTGGGATCGGGCCACGGATGTCACTGTCGTTGTAGACCCCGATGTCGATTCCATGCCTGATGTGATGAGCAGGAAGGCTTTCGTTGATTCGGTAGCTGCGGTCGAATCTCTGGCACAGATCGACCATGTACTGAACGGCCATAACTACCCCGTCGATCGCCTCGCGACAGCGATGCGAATTCTGATGCATGCTTCGCAGGGAGGTGTTTCAGAAGCGCGAATCCGATATGGAATCGCTTCCGTGATGGAATGGCTCAAATGGCTGCATCATGCTATTTCCCCGAGGCTGATCGAAAGCGCGTCTGAGATTATCCGCGGTGGCCTCGGGAGTGGCACTGATCCGGGGGAAGCGGAAGCATATGCAGTTATTGCTAGTGTTTCCTCGGCTTTGGGTATCAGTGTCGATGATTTTCTCATGGCTCGATGATGTGGATCTCCAGGTAAAATGCCAGAATCAGGCATGCAGGTTCCGGATTTACCCGTTGTAGAGATGGTGATGAAGTACCGTTCAAAACCGGGCGTGCTGGCGTCGTTTCACAGCCGGAGTAGGTGAAGGAATTATGCTTCCCCAGGTCGGCAGCGAAGTAATCGTGTCTTGTGAGCCGGCAAGCGCCCGGGTTGTATCGGTGACTGCGCGCTACATCACGGTGGAATGGCCATGGGGTGTGGTCGACAACTCTGCCAATTTTCGCTGGGACGGAACTTTTGCGCTGCCTTATGGAGAATCCAATTCGGAATGGGTCCCATACCGGTTCGAACCGGCCGCGTCTGAGCTTTGCGGCGGAGACTTCTGCACGGTTTCCATCCCGCCGACACGCCTCTATGTCGGACACTATGAGACGTATGATCCTCCACGGAATCTAGGTTGGGCTCCCGCGCCTACTGTCGGAATCTACGTAATTCCGCCAGAAAAATCGGACCAGGAGGACGCGGGATGCATGCTCTATCTAGGTGGAGCCGATCCCATTCGTGTTGAGTCGATCGGAGACTGAGAGTTCACCATTTGTTGATCTGAATGATCTGCCAGCGCAAATTCGTCGACCTGGGCCTGGAGTTCGGTGCAGCACCTTCGGAACCTGCCGTGTACGCCTACTTCAGTGACAGCCTGTTGTTCTGCGCTGCGGTCGATGTGGTCCGCGGACCCCAGATAACGCTCTGGGGCACTGGGAGGGCGGGATCCCGAAGTGCGAATGGGTGGGCCGCCAGTGGACCCACCCAGGCCATTCAGAACACTGAGTCTCGGCCAACTTGAAGTCACTGGTCAAAGAGCGGGTGTGGGTTTGTCGGAATGCTCACGCCGGTCGTGGGCGGCAGTCTGCGGAGAAGATCATCTGGCGGGGCGGTCGGTTCGCCGGTCCCTGCTCGCTGCGGCTGGAGGGCCTTCTACGGTCCTGCGCATGCTGGATTCCGAGTTGCTGGAGGTAAGCGAGCAACTCGCCGACAAACGTACTTCGACCACGCCGGCGACCGGGCAGGTGGGCGGTGATGCTGATCCCGCACCGCGAGCCGGGCGTCGGCCGCGGAACTGCCGGACCATCCCGCCCACCAGCAGATCATGGCGGTCTTCGCCGCGGCCAGCTCACTGCTTCGGGCAGGGGCGGTGTGAGGCGATGGGCGTGGAGATCGTGCCCCAGAGCATCAACAACGTCGGCCTGAAGTTCAAGCGGCTCGCGAGCGGGGAATCCTGGCCGGGACCGAGCAGGGGCTGCTCACCCTGCCGTGACCGTCCTCCCGTCCCGGACACCGGGCATCAGTTCGTACGTCGCCCTGTGCGCAGGTCCTGGTACGACTTGGACTGGAGCTGCAGGGGTGGAGCCATGTCGCCGAAGGACTTGCCGAAGGCTTGCGGCGACCGCTCCAGTTCCATCAGCACCTGGTTCGCTGCGTCGTCGCCGGCAAGGTTGGGCGCCAGGGCCGCGCAGACCCGGACGCCTACATGCGGGTCAGTCAGCCAGGGGCGCGTGTCGCCCCCAAATTGGCCGATGGCGATCACCATCGTCGCAAGGTCATGGGAGGAATCGGCGGCCCGGGCCATCGACGTCAACTGGTTCAGCAGCTCCGGACGTTGCGCAGAGGCTGCGGGATGCCGCGCCAGCGATCCGACAGCTGCTGCGGCGCAGGCCCTGCGCCTGTCGCGTTCCGAGGCGAGGTACGGCAATGTTCGCCGCAGGAGCGCGGGAACGAGGTCGAAGCAAGCCAGCGCCGCCTGATCGAGGACGAGTTCACCCAGACCCGTGCCGTCCCGCCACATCCGGGCCCTGCCGTCCGCATCGGTCGACACGTACTCGGCAGTCCAGGCCCGCAGCTCCGGTGCGCGGTCCGTGACCTGAGCACGGATCTCCGCAGCCCGGTCTCCGAGGTCGGCGGCGACGCCGACCTCGTACAGATAGGCGAGCATGGCATCGGGCAACGTGGGATCGTCGAGCCCCAGCAGTGGATTGTCCAGGAGCTCGGCGACAAGCAGAGCGGTGGGTGCCGTCGCAGGCCAGGCCTTGCCCTCGCGTCGAAGCGTCGCCGACCACAGATGCGAGTACCCGTCGACGAAGCCTCTCGCATCGTCGCCGAGGAGAGCAGCCAGAAGCCGGGGCGTGTCGGTGGCCGGGCCTGTGGCATGGAACAAGCCGGACCAGTCCACGTCATCCGTACGGTCATCCACAACGGGGATGGTGCCATGACACCTCGACGGGCTCACATTGCCCAGACTCACTCGGTATCGGCGGACACGTTCACTCAGCCCGGCCCCCGACCTGTCAACCTCGCTCAACCCGCAATCACGAACCGGACATCAACTTGCGTATCACCCTTTGGCGGCGCCAGCGCGGGCGAGTAGTTGCCGGGAGTGTTCGGTGACCAGGGATGTCAGGCTTCTAAGGTCGGGTCCATGACGAGGACCACGCCCCCACGCCCTCTCGACGTCGAGGCGCTCTTCCCGGAACTGGCTGCCTTTCGGGGAACGACAACCCGGCTCCATCCGCGGCCGGGCAGACCAGACCACTCGGCCAGTTCCGTGGGCGGCCCCATGTTGTGGCCGACGCACGAACCGTGGCCGGTGTGCGGCGAGGCGCACGGCCGTGGGCGTGGTCGGCGCCCGGCCGACATCCACCGCTACCGGCAGGTTCTGGCTTCCGCGTGGGCCCGCGAGCAGGCTCCCGGCCCGACGGACGAGGAACGGGAACTCCTGGGCCAGCTGCATCAGGAGCACCGGATCCCGGGGGCGTCCGAGACCGACCCGCTGCCGATGATCGCCCTCGCGCAGCTGTACCGGCGGGATGTGCCCGACCTGCCGGCGGGGCCGGGCGACTGCGATCTGCTGCAAGTGTTCTGGTGTCCCTTCAACGCGCACGGCCCGGGCCGGTACGACCTGGAGCTGCATCTGCGCTGGCGGCAGTCGTGGAAGGTCGGCGAGGTACTGACCACACCGCCGCGGCCGCTGGTCGTCGGGTCCGACGGCTTCGTGCCCGAGCCCTGCGTGCTGCACCCGGAGCAGGTGGTCACCTACCCGTTTGCCGGCCTTCTGCCCGAGGAACTCTGCGCCCGGATCGACGCCTGGGAGGAAGCCCTCGAAGAGAAAGCCGAGCAGATGGCGGACGAAACCGCGACAGAGCCGCATGGCTACCAGTACGACCTGTCCATCCCGCCCGGCTGGCGCGTGGGCGGCTTCGCCTCCTGGCACGTGACAGACCCGTATCCCATGGACTGCCTGACCTGCGCGACACCGATGCACCTGCTGCTGACCATCGACAGCTCGGAATGGGACGGCGGCAGCGGCAGCTGGAAACCGCTGGAGGACCAGAACTGCCCCACTCACCGTTGCGCCACTCCCACGGAGGTCACCGTTGGCCGTTGGGGTGAACTCAACGTATTCGCCTGTCCCAACAAGCCCGAGCATCCGCATCGCTGGAGCATCCAGTAGTTTGTCGTGTCCGCCGAGGAGAAGGATCTATGAGAGCGTTGCCCGCCGTCACCGGCCGTGGTGAGTTCGACGCCCTGATCGTCAGAACCGACTACCTCGACGACCAGGTGTGGCAGGACGCGGCGGCGCTGCTGGAGCCTTGGGGAGACGGGCAGTACGAGGCAAACGTCCACTTCATCAACGATCCGGTCTGGGCTGGGGCGACCGTTGACGAGGTGTTGACTGCGGTCCGCGGTGACGACGACCTGGCCGTCGTCTTTCTCGCCGACCGTACAACCATGCAGGCCGCGAGCCACCCGCTGCTGGCGGTCACCGTGCTGACGCGTGAGGAGTGCGTGGACGAAGAGGACTACGCACAACTGACCGAGTTCCGCCGCGATTTCCGCACCACGTCCGCAGGGCTCCACGACGTCCACGCCAACCTGAGCATCGGCAACCTGGGCTTCGAGGAGTACGAGGCGCGGGCTCATGATGATCCCGAGGGGATCTACCGGTCCTTCTGAACGGGCTCACGAAACGGCGGTCAGAGCCGAATTCGGGATCCCCCGCACTCGTCTCGGTGATTCGTCTGTCGTGTGTGCGGGCAGCTCGCTTACGTCGCGGCGTGCAAGCGCCCAGCGTCCGTCTTGAGGGTTTCGACAAAGGCGTGGAAGGCTCCGCCAGGGAAGGTGAGCACGGCCAGGGCCGGCGCCTTCGAGTCGCGTACGGATACGTATGTGTGCGTGAGGGAGGTCGCGATCTCCACGCACTCGTTGCCGTCTCCCTCGCCCGAGTAGGACGACTTCCGCCAGTTGTCCATAGGGGTACCTCACAGCTCCTGAGCCAGTTCGCGGATGAAAGCACGCGTCCCTGCGTCCGTCTTGAGGGTCTCGATGAAGGCGTGGAAGGTTCCGCCGGGGAAAGTGAGCGTGGCCCTGGCCGGCGCCTTCGAGTCGCGTATGGATACGTGTGTGTGCGTGGGGGAAGTCGCGATCTCCACGCACTCGTTGCCGTCGTCGGGGCCGGAGTGGGACGACTTCCGCCAGTTGTTCATGGGGGTGCCTCACAGCTCTTTCGTCAGCCGGTCGATGAAGTCACGTGACCGTTCAGGGTCGAGTGATGCGGCTTCCACCTTACGAAAGCGGGTTCGAAAGGCGCCGAGCTGTGCTTCGGAGTCGATGAAGGCCGAGCCATGAGGTACGTCCCGCACCACCGTGTCCAGTTTGGAGACGAGGCCGCCCACGTATGTCATGGTGCTGGCGGCTGTGGCGAAGCCGTCCAAGTCGTAAGGGATGACACGTACGGTGATGTTGTCCGCTTCGGAGAGCTCCAGGAGCCTGGCGAGTTGGGCCCGGGAGGCGGCGCGGTCGCTGACCCTGATCCGTAGGGCCGACTCGTGGATCACCAACTCGTAGGGGACGGAGACCTTCTGCCCCGCCAGTCGGTGCCGGACGCGCAACTCAAGCTCGTCATCTGTCAGTTCGGGCACCCTCGCGGAGAAGACCGCGCGAGCGTAATCCTCCGTCTGTAGCAGGCCAGGCACGTACAAGACCGCGACGTCGCGCCGGAACTCGGCGTGGTGGTTCAGTTCGGACAGGTCCAGGAACGACGTGGGTAGTAGGCCCCGGTACTCCTCCCACCAGCCCCGTGTCCGATCAGTTGCCATCGCGACCAGCGCTTCGATGAACTCCTTGTCCGTACAGGCGTAGTGGGATGCGAGTCGGCGCACTCGTTCCTCGCTCACGCCCACGAGTCCGGATTCGATGTGGCTCATCTGGACGCGGTTCGCCCCGAGCAGCGCCGCTGCCTCGACGGCGGTGAGCCCTGCTGCCTCGCGGAGCCTGCGCAGTTCAATCCCCAGGCGCATTTGGCGTGCGGTCGGTTCGCGCCTCTGGACCATCACTTGCTCCTCGTTCGGGGGTGATTACGCGATCGGCTTGCATGGGGTTACAGGTTACCCCTACCGTCGGTGATGCAACGCACACGCTGCGGAAGTGCACCACCCCGTCATGCCGTGACGGCCGTGGCAGAGCCACCGCGCGAACTCCCCTTCATCTGAACGGAGTTGACCCATGCCCGAAACCGAGCCTGAGATCGAACCCATCGCCCCCGCCCCCTGGGAGTACTCCCTCTCCATCCCCAACGACCCCCGAGCCGTCACCGTAAGCCGCCGCACCCTCCGCCTGATCCTCACCGTCCACGGACTCATCGGTCACGTCGACACCGCCGAACTCCTCGCTGCCGAGCTGGTCTCCAACGCCGTACGGCATACGAAAGGGCCCGCCGACCTACGGGTCCGCTGGGAGGCGGGGGTGTTGCGGATCGGGGCGTGGGACGCCGATCCCGAACCCCCGCCCCCGTCACGGCCGTTGGAGCTGACCACGGACTCCGAGGGCGGACGAGGGCTCGCGCTGGTCCGGGCCTGCGCAGACCTCTGGGGCTGGCAGCCCTCGGCCCGGCACGGCACGCGCGGCAAATACGTCTGGTGCGAACTCCTCACCGCGTGACCGGCAACGCCCCCACAAACCGCGGCCCGTCCCCCCGGTGCTGCACCGGAAACGTCACCTTCAACCCCTGCTCCTGCCCCGCCACCGACAGCCTCGTGGTGAACTGCAATCCCAGGAACGCCTTCTTCGAACCGCCCGCCGAGACATACGGACGCGGCAGGTTCAGCATCAACTTGCCTGGTTTTCCACCCCTGTTGCCGTCGAAGAACAGGACTCTCTGGTCGGTCAGGACTATGTACAGCGGGCGTGGAGTGACCGTGGCCATCACCGTGCCCGCGCTCAACACCCCCACCACCGCCGCCGTCAGGGCCTGCCTGCGGACGGACACCGAGCCGATCGCGGCCAGGGAAGTGAACTCGACGCGTTCGCCCTGGAGGAGCAACGGGGCTGCCGCTTCGAGGAGTTGGCGGTTGCGGCGGGCATTCAGGGACATGGCGGGACTCCTGGGAGACGTAAGTACAGATGTGAGTACAGAAAGGTGCGAACGTTATGAGCCCCCGATGAACGGAAGTTGTACGGAAGGTCCGCCGACGGTCAAGCGACACCCACGCTCATCCCATCTCTGACCTGCGGATTCCCCGCCACCCGCGATGTCACAGGGCTCGCCTAGGATCCGCCGCATGTCATCCGCCCCCGGAGCCGATCCCGGCCCCGACTTCGAACTCGCCTCCGCCTTCCCGGAGGTCACCTGGTTGCGTCAGGCCGCCGCCGCGGCGGACTGGGCCGCGATCCGGCAGTACCACGACAGCCTTCCGCCCGGTACCGACCGGGCCTTCGTCGTGGGTGTGTTGGCCGAGGACGACGGTTTCGAGCACGCGCTGAGGCGGCAACTGGCTGCCGTACCGCACGACGTTCTCGCGCTCACCGTGCTCGGGACCCGGCTCATCGAGGCCGGGTGGGAGATACGGACCGGCGCGCGGGCCAAGAACGTCAGCCGCGAGCAGTTCAAGGCGTTCCACGAACACCTTCGGGAGGCGGAGCAACTCCTCATCCGGGCAACGGCTTTGGACCCTTCCTACGATGCCGCCTGGGCCGCCCGTCTCAACACCGCCCTCGGGCTGTCGCTGGGGATGAACGAGAGCCGGCGCCGCTACAACCGGCTCGCCCGCTACCACCCCCACCACTTCACCGGCCAGGCCCGTCTCCTCCAGAAGCTCTGCCCCAAGTGGGGCGGCACCTGGGAGGACGCCCACGGGTTCGCGCGCGAGTGTCTGCTGACCGCCCCCGAAGGGGCGTTGAACGGCGGGCTCGTCGCCGAGGCGCACATCGAGCACTGGCTCGACCTCGGCGCCGCCGACAAGCGCACCGAATACCTCGCACAACCCCACGTGCACGCCGAACTCGTCGAGGCCGCCCAACGCACCGTGTTCCACCCGCAGTTCGCGCGGCCCTACGGCTGGGTCACCGTCCAGGGCTGCTTCGCCGCGCTGTTCTCGATGATCGGCGACACCACGCAGGCCGCCGCGCACTTCCAGGCCCTCGGCAACCTCGCCTCCGACTATCCGTGGGACTACCTGGGCAAGCCCGCCGAGCAATACATCCAGCACCGCGACACCGCCCTGAGAGGCCGAAGATGAACCCACGGGACCCCCAGTACCACCAGGCCTCCCACGACAGTCAGTCCGCCGCCACCATGAACGCCATCCACCTCACCGAAGTCGACGGCATACCCACCCTCTTCGCCTACGCCCCCGGCCCCCTCCGCGCCGGACTGGTCTTCCGCGTCGGCACCGCCGACGAGACCCTCGCCCGGGCCGGTGTCACGCACCTCGTCGAACATCTCGCCCTGTACCGGCACGGCCTCGCCGACTACCACTACAACGGCGCGACCAAGGCCGCCTTCACCCACTTCCACGTGGAGGGCGCCGAGCACGAGATCGTCGACTACCTCCACGGCGTCTGCGCCTCCCTCGCCGACCTCCCCATGGAGCGCCTGGAGACGGAGAAGGAGATCCTGCGGACGGAGGAGTCCCGCCGCGAACCCGGTCAACTCCCGCTGTGGCGCTACGGCGCCCAGGGCTACGGCCTGGTCAGCTACCCGGAGTGGGGCGTCAGGGGCCTGCGCCCGGAGGACGTACGGCACTGGACGGAGACCTGGTTCACCGGCGGCAACGCCGTGCTGTGGATCGCCGGCGAGCGCTTCCCGGCCGGACTCACCCTCAAGCTGCCCCCGGGCGCCCGCCACCCGCTCCCCGCCGTCACCTCAGCGCTCCCCACCACGCCCGCGCACTTCGCCGACGGCCAGGGCGGAGTCCTCCTCGACGCCGTCGTCACCGACACCGCCGCCGCCCGCCTCTACGCCGGCGTCCTGGAACGCGAACTCTCCCGCGCCCTGCGCCAGGAGGACGGCAACTCCTACACCGCCGCCACCGACTACACCTCCCGCCGCGACGGCCACGCCGTCGTCACCGCGTTCGCGGACTCGCTCCCCGCCAAGCAGGACGCGGTGCTCGGCGGCTTCGTCGACGTCCTAGCCGCGCTCCAGGCCGGCCGTATCGCGCCGGCCGACCTGGAGGCCGTACGCACGCGCGCCGACACGGGACTGACGGCGGCCGACGCGGCCGTACGACGACTGCCGGGCGCGGCGGAGGACCTGCTCGCCGGACGGCCGCCGCGCGGGCTCGACGAACTGCGGCACGAGCTGTGGTCGGTGACGCCCGGTCAGCTGCACGCGGTGGCCCTGGAGGCCGCCGGGACCGCGCTGTTGCAGGTGCCGGCGGGGCACAGCGCGAGCTGGGCGGGATACGCGGAGGCGCCGGTCCGTTCGACGTACGCCGTCACCGGGCGGCGTTTCGAGGCGGTGGCCAAGGACGGGTCCGCGCTGGTGGTCGGGGACGACGGGGTCAGCGTGACCGTGCGCGGACGCGACGGCGGCGACCTCGCGGTGACCGTGCCGTACCGTTCCTGCGCCGCCGTGCTCAGCTGGCCCGACGGCGGCCGGCGGCTCATCGGCACCGACGGTCTCGCCGTCGCCGTAGAACCGGGGCTCTACGGCGTCGACGCGCACACGATGGCGATACTCGACGCGGCCGTACCGCCGCACGCGCGCGTGGAGTTGCCGCCGCGGCAGAGCGCACCGCGCGCGGAGGCGCCCGAACCGGCCGCGGCGAGCAGTGCCGCGCCCGCCCGGCGCACCGGCGGGCAGACCGCCGCGCTGGTCGTTCTCTTCCTCCTGGGCGGGCTGTTCGCCTTCATCGCGCTCGCGACGACGGTCTTCGGCCACGACCCAGACAGCAGCACCGGCGAATGGCTCGGCCTCTCGGGCTTCCTGTGGGCCGTCACCGGACTGATCGTCTGGCCCGCGGTACGGATCCTGCGGCGCACCCGGCGGGCGTGACCCACCGGACGTACGGGATCTACCGCAGGTACGGGTTCCCCTGCTGCGGGGGCACCGGCATGCCCATGTACAGCTGCTGTTTCGGGGGCGGGGTGTCGAACATCCCGAACAGCAGCAGTCCGGCGGCCATGAACATGGTCAGTACGACCGCCAGGCCGAGGAACGGGTCGCCGCTGGAGCTGCCGCCGGACGCCGCCCACGGCAGGGTGACGCACTCGTAGAGCACGAAGGACGCGAACACGCCCCAGTCGGAACCCCGCCCGCGGCGGATCGCCGCGTACAGGAAGGGCACCCACATCAGGAGGCCGCACGACCCCCAGGCGAGGAACACCCAGGCGATCCGTTGTCCCCAGCCGGCTTCGAGCCGTTTTGCCATGTCAACCCCCCAAGGTCGGGCCAAGGTTATGGCACGGGCCGCCGCCCGGGGGACGAACGGCCATGTGAACCGTCCCGAGACCCGGCGGACGCCCGCCACGTCCGCGCACTGGTACGGCGTTTGTCCGGTCCGCGTTCCCCGGTACGGGAGTTTTTGCCGTGTCGTGAGGGAATCTTGTGGCGATCGAGAGAATCCGTTTTCCAGGTCGAAGGACACCGTCGATTATCGTGCGATTCGCTGGGGTCCCAAGTCCCGCGCGCGCACGGACAGTTCCGTACACAGGGCCGTACGACCGTACTCCTACGGCGTCGCCGCGCCGGACCCGCGCAGCTTCCGGGGCCCTCAGGGGGCCGACAACTTTCCGGCGGACGTCGTACACGTCCGCTTGTCATGAACAGGGGTGGGGTTTTTCGTGTCCGAGCACCGGCAGTCGAAGAAGCGCAGATACATCGCTTGGGGCGTCGCGGGTGCCGCCGTCGTCGCCGGGGGCGGTATCGCCGCGCAGACCTCGATGGCCGCCACGACGTGGCCCGCGCAGAAGACCTACACGGGCCGCGCCTTCGACACCTGTGCCGCCCCCTCCCTCGCCGCGATGAAGGCCTGGCACACCGACGGCTTCTACGGCGGCGCCGCCGTCTACATCGGCGGCAAGAACCGCGGCTGCAGCCAGCCCAACCTCACGGCCTCCTGGGTCAAGTCCCTCAGCACGGTCGGCTGGAAGTTCATCCCGCTCTACGTCGGCTCCCAGCCGTCCTGCGGCTCCGGCGGCTCGGTGAAGATCAGCGCCACCACCGCGGCAGCCGTCGGCAAGAGCGAGGCGGACGACGCGGTCGCCAAGTCCGCGGCGCTCGGCTTCAAGGCCGGCAGCCCGATCTACCTGGACATGGAGTCGTACGACACGACGAACACGTCCTGCAACAACGCCGTGCTGACCTACGTGCGCGCCTTCGACAAGGAACTGCACGTCAAGATCTACCGCGCCGGCCTCTACGGCTTCTCCAGCTCCAGCGCCAAGGCGATCGCGACGGCGACCAACAAGACGGACCTGCCGGGCAACCTCTGGTACGCGCTGTGGGACAAGGTCAACACGACCACCTCGGACTGGCCCTGGGGCTCCACCCAGTTCACCGGGCACAGCCGCGCCCACCAGTACATGGTCAACAGCAAGGAGACCCGCGGCGGTTACACGATCACCGTGGACCGCGACGCGTGGGACGCGCCGGTGGCCATCACCGGCTGAGCGCCGGGTGCTGAAGGGCGAGGGGTGAGGGCGATGAAGATGGTGAGGGTGCTGAGGGCGTCCGCCGCGCCGGTGCTGCGGACGCCGGCCGCGCGCGCGGGGTTCGCCGTGCTGCCGGTCGTCAGCCTGGGCCTGCTCTGTCCCGTCCCGTCCCTCGTCCTCGCCCTGCGCCGCCGCACCCGCGCCGCCTGGCTGGCCTTCGCCGGGTTCACCGCGGTCCTCGCGGCCTGGATCACCGAACTCGCGCTGACGCCGGTCGACACGCACGGCGCGCTGTTCGGCGTGGACCTGCTGCTGGTCACGCTCTCCATGGCGGGCGCCTCGGCGCACGCGTGGCGGGCGTGGCCGCGGCGGGCGGGGGAGCCGGCGGAGGTTGCGGACGGCCGGACAGGTGTCCTGGTCTCCGACCGCGCGGAGGGCCTTGCGATCGACCGCGCGGCAAGCGATTCGGTCGCCGATCTCACGGGCGGCCCGGTGGTCGAACGGGCTGAGGAGCAGCGGTAGATGGGCAAGCAGGTCCGGCAGGTCACGCAGGCGCGTCCGGTCCCGGTGGAGAGACAGCGACGGCTCACGCGCGTGGGGCTTGCCGTGGTGGCCGGGCTGCGCGCGCTCGGCGGTCGCACCATCGCCATGATCGCGACGGCGCTCGCCGTCGTCCTCGCGGTGATCGTGACCGGAATCGTCCTCTCCAGGCACGACAGCCGCCCGCCGATCCCCGCCACCAGGGCCCGGCACTACACCGATACCGACGCCTGCCTGCTCACCGACCACCAAGGCATCAACGGCAGCACCGCCGCCACGGTCTGGCGGGGCATGCAGGACGCATCGCTCAGGACGCACACGCGCGTGACCTACTCCTCGGTGACCGGCGAACAGAGCACCGCGAACGCGCGCCCCTTCCTCAACGCCATGCTTCAGAGCTCCTGCGAGGTCGTCCTCGCGGTGGGCGGCGCCGAGGTGAAGGCGGCACAGGAGACGACGGAGCGGTACGCGAAGGTCGGTTTCGTCCTCGTGGGCGGCGGCAGCGCGGACAAGACCCCCACGAACGTGTCCTGGGTACCCACCGGGGACGGGCTCCGCGAGGCAGTCGCGGCGGCCGTGGAACGAGTGGTGGACGCGCGGAACTAGCGCACGCGTGCGTGCCCGTGCGTGCCGGTGCCCGAAGTCCTCGTGAATCGTTGGTCGAATGGGTTGGCCACAGGCGACCCACTGCCTAACATCGATCACCGCAAGACTTTGTGCACCGTCGCACAATCTCCTCGGGAGGCTCCCTTGCACCGCCGCCGTCGCACCGCGCTCGTCCTCACCGCCGTGATCGCCGCCGCGGCCCCCGCCCTGACCGCCTGCGGAAGCGAGGCGCATCCCGGCGCGGCGGCCGTCGTCGGCGGGCAGCGCATCACCGTCGCGCAGCTGCAGAGCCGGGTCAACGAGGTGCGCGTGGCCCAGCGGGCGGCCGTCCAGGACCAGGCCCAGTACACGCGGGCCATCGCCACCACCGGCGGCCTCACCCGCGAGACGCTCTACGGCATGGTCTTCGACCAGGTCGTGCACCGCGCCGCACAGGACGCCGACGTCACCGTCACCCGCAAGGACATCCAGGACATGCGGGCCGCCCTCGCCCAGCAGGCCGGCGGCTCCAAGGCCCTGGAGGCGACCTGGCTCGCACAGTACGGCGTCGCGCCGCAGCGCCTCGACGAGAACCTCCGCCTCCAGGTGGAGGGCCGCAAACTCGCCGCGAAACTCGGCACCGACACCAGCCAGCCCGCCTTCTGGAAGGCCCTGTCGACCGCCTCCAAGGAACTCCACGTCGACCTCAACCCGCGCTACGGCACGTGGGACGTGGAGAAGAGCAGCCGCGTCGACGCGAAGACACCGTGGGTGCGTGAGGTGACGGCGGCGCAGACGCAGGAGTCGGCGTAACGGTACGGCGCCTCCTCCGGAGGGGCTGCCCACTGGCCTGTGGATAACTCGTGGGGCTGTCGGCGGCGTGGGTTACGTTCGGTGTGTGAACGCAACCACGCCTGGTCCCGAGAGCACCCCCGCTCCCGCGCCCACCCCCGCTCCTGGCCGTATCGTCCTGCTCACCACCAGCCACCGTGTCGCCCCCGGCCTGCTGTCCTGGCCCGCCTGGGAGGCGCTGCGCACCGCCGACCGCGTGCTGTGTGCGGAAGCCGCGCATCCGCAGCTGCCGTATCTGAGCGAGGCCGGCATAACCGTGGTCGAGGCGTCCCCGACCGCCGAGGAACTGGTCGCCGCCTGCGCCGGCGGCCACACCGTGGTCGTCGTCGCCACGGGCGAGGGCGAACCGGCGCTGACCGACGGCCTGGCCCGCCTCGCCGGCTCCGGCCGCGTGCAGATGCCCGAGCTGGAACTCCTCCCCGCCTCCTACGACCTTCCGGGCGCCCGCCTCCTCGACCTCGTCCAGGTCATGGACCGCATCCGGGTCGAGTGCCCGTGGTCCTCGCAGCAGACCCACAAGGGGCTGGCGAAGTACGGCATCGAGGAGGCGTACGAACTCGTCGAGGCGATCGAGGAGGGCGACCGCGACGAACTGCGCGAGGAACTGGGCGACGTCCTCCTCCAGGTCGTCTTCCACGCCCGCATCGCGGAAGAGGACCCCGACACCCCCTTCTCGATCGACGACGTGGCCGGCGGCATCGTCACCAAGCTGATCCACCGCCACCCGCACGTCTTCGGCGACGAGACCGCGTCGACTCCCGAGGAGGTCAAGGCACATTGGCTCCGCACGAAGGCGGAGGAGAAGCGCCGTACCTCTATTACCGAGGGCATCCCCATGGGCCAGCCTGGTCTGGCTCTGGCGGCGAAGCTGGCATCGCGCGTGCGGACGGCGGGACTTGAGGTGCCGTTGCCTCTGGCGGAGGGGGGCGACGGCATCGGGTACGAGCTGCTCGCGCTGGCGGTGCGCGCGGAGGCGGACGGCGTGGATCCGGAGGCGGCGTTGCGGGCGGCGGGGCGTGCTTATCGGGATGCGATCAGGGAGGTTGAAGGGCGGATCTGAGGGCGTGGGCTCAGTACCGTTGGCTCAGGACGGTTTCGGGTGTGGGGGAGCGCGTGGACGACGGGGAGTTGGAGCGGCTGGCCGACGAGGCGGTCGATGTGCTGGTGTGGGGTCTGGGAGCGCCCGGCTGGACGGACTGGGCGGCGGTCCGGGCCGAGTTCGTCGTCTGGTTCGGCCGGCGTGGACTGGACGCGTACGGGCAGGACCTCGCCACTGTCAACGGGGGGAGGGGAGCGTCCCCGAGCATCGCGCAGATGGCACTGTGGCGCCGTCAACTGCTTGAGGGGATCCGGCGGTCGTCCAATCCCATGGCGACCGACGAACTCCGCGCCCTCATCGATCGGTTCGGCCCGAACGCGCTCCTCGCGCCGCCCAAAGACGGCTCCCTTCTCGACACCGGCCAATCGACGATCCTGCCCCCGCTGCCCGAGCCCACCGGCGGAGACCTCCTCGACTTCCGCAACGGAACCTTCAACGCACAGGTCGTCGGCGTCCAGCACGTGAGCAACACGTACGCCGCCCCGTCCCCGGGGGAGGCCCAACCGGGCCCGCTCGACTGGCCGTTGGCGAAGGACATCGAGCCGCGCACACACGGGGTCCGGCCGACCCGGAGAGTGAAGGGGCTGCCCGCGCTGCCGCCGTATGTGCGCAGGGACCAGGACGGGACGGTCAACTCAGCGTTGGAGCAGGTGAGTTCGGAGGGCGGGTTGGTGGTCGTCCTCGGGCCGGCGTATGCGGGCAAGTCGCGTACGGCGCTGGCCGCGATGGCTCAAGTGCTCCCCGACCACGTGGTGTTCGTGCCCACCCAGCACGAAGAACTGCGGAAGCTGCCCGCGCTGTTGCGGGGCCGGGCGGAGCGGTGTGTCGTCTGGCTCGACGACCTCGACGTGCATCTCGGGAGCGGTGGTCTGGAGCCGAGACTGCTAGGCCAGTTGACCGGGCTCGAAGCGGTCGTGGTGGCGACGATGCGGGAGGAGACCTACGCCAAGTACGCCCGGAGGACGTCCGAGCAGGGCAGGCTGCTGGACCTGGCGCGGCTCGTCGAACTTCCTCGCGCCTGGGGGCCCGCTGAACGCAAGCGTGCTGAGGAGACTGGTGATCCCCGGCTCATCGAGGCCGCCCGTGAGAGCGGCACGGTGGGAGTCGCCACCTACCTCGCCATCGGCCCCCGCCTCTGGAACGACTGGCAACTCGCCCCGAACCGCGAGCGGCACCCTCGTGGGTACGCACTGGTGCGCGCGGCCGTTGATCTGGCCCGGTGCGGGCTGAAGGGGCCTTTGCCGCAGGACCTGTTGGTGAAGGTGCACGAGGGGTACGGCATCGAGGGGCTGGAGCGGGAGTCCCTGGAGGACGCCTGGGAGTGGGCCGGGCGGAAGCGGTACGGGGTGCTGCGCACGCTGAGATGCGGTGAAGGGGAGAAGGGGCCGTTCGGGGACGTGCTGCCGTATTTCGTGCATACGGCGGAACAGGACGAGACGTTTCCGCCTGTCGGCGATTGGGTGTGGGGTCACGCGCTGGAGGCGGCTCGGGCGAACCCGGCGGCGTATGACATCGAGAGTGTCGCCGCCGGGGCACGGATGGCGTATCTGCGCGAGGCTGAGGCGGGAGACGCGTCGGCGATGCATGCCCTTGGCCTGCTCGAAGAAAGCCTCGGGGACGGGGAGAAGGCAGAGTTCTGCTTCCGGCAGGCGGCGGAGGCCGGGTGGTCCGAGTCCGCTGGGTACCTTGGGCGGCTACTTTCGGAGAGCGGCCAGAAGAGGGAGGCGGAAGCCTTCCTGGAGTCGGCCGCCGAAGCGGGGGACGGCGACGCGGCGACGCTGCTCGGCAAACTCCTGTTGGAGCGAGCGGAACGGTGGCTGAGGGCCGGGGCCAAGGGTGGGAATCCGGAGGCCGCGCACCGGTTGGGCGATGTACTGCTCGGAAAAGGGGACGTCGAATCCGCGGCCGCTTACTACGACGCGGCGGCAAGCATGGGATACGCCGGGATCGCTTTGAGCTCGGTCTTGTGGCATCTCTTGTGCAACGAGTCCGAGGCAGCCGAGGTATGGCTGGGGCGAGCGGCGAGCGACGGCAACGAGGGGCCAGCTGAACTCCGACAACTGTTGAGGCGCCAGCCGGACTCTTTGGCGGAAGCCGCGAATTTCTTCAGTGACACCGACGGCTGGCCCCTAGACATCGCCCACTACGGCGCCGTACTGGAAAAACAGGGCCACCCCGACGAAGCCCGCGCCCAATACGAGAAGGCCTTCGAGTCCGGCGACTCCTACGGCGCCTACCGCCTAGCCACCCTCCTCGATACGCAAGGCAACCCCGCCGAAGCCACAACCTGGTACCGCAAAGCCGCCGACATGGGACACCCCGCCGCCCTGAAGGCCCTCGCCGAGCGCGCCCCCACCCCAGATACCGTCAAGGAGTGACCGACCACCCCCCGCCGCAGACCCCCGCCCCCGAGCTCTTCACCTGGGAGTTCGCCACCAACCCCTACCCCGCCTACGCATGGCTCCGTGAGCACGCCCCCGTGCACAAGACACGGCTCCCCAGCGGAGTAGAGGCCTGGTTGGTCACGCGGTACGCGGATGCCAAGCTCGCGCTCGCCGACCCGCGGCTGTCCAAGAACCCCGCGCATCACGACGAACCGGCGCACGCCAAGGGCAAGACGGGTATCCCGGGTGAGCGCAAGGCCGAGTTGATGACGCATCTGCTCAACATCGACCCGCCGGACCACACCCGGCTCCGACGGCTGGTCAGCAAGGCGTTCACACCCCGCCGGGTGGCCGAATTCGCGCCCCGCGTGCAGGAGTTGACGTACGATCTCATCGACCGGTTCGCGGCGGACGGCTCCGCCGACCTCATCCACGACTTCGCCTTCCCGCTCCCCATCTACGCCATCTGCGACCTGCTCGGCGTCCCCCGCGAGGACCAGGACGACTTCCGGGACTGGGCGGGCATGATGATCCGGCACGGGGGCGGGCCGCGCGGCGGAGTCGCGCGGTCGGTCAAGAAGATGCGCACCTATCTCGCCGACCTCATCCACCGCAAGCGCGCCGCCCTCTCCGACGCCCCTGCCCCGCACCCCGGCGAGACCTCCCCCGGCACCCCGGACCCCGCCCCCACCGAAGACCTCATCTCCGCCCTCATCCGCGCCTCCGACGAAGGCGAGCACCTCACCGAGAACGAAGCCGCGGCGATGGCCTTCATCCTGCTGTTCGCCGGCTTCGAGACGACCGTCAACCTCATCGGCAACGGCACGTACGCCCTCCTCACCCACCCCGAGCAGCGTGCCCGCCTGGAGAAGTCGCTGGCCGCCGGCGAACACGGCCTCCTCGAGACCGGTGTCGAGGAACTCCTGCGCTACGACGGCCCGGTGGAGCTGGCGACCTGGCGCTTCGCCACCCGCCCCCTCACCCTCGGCGGGCAGGACATCGCGGCCGGGGACCCCGTACTAGTCGTACTGGCCGCCGCGGACCGCGATCCGGAACGCTTCGCCGATCCCGACGTCCTCGATCTCGGACGGCGTGACAATCAACACCTCGGTTACGGCCACGGCATCCACTACTGCCTCGGCGCCCCGCTCGCCCGCCTGGAGGGACAGACCGCGCTCGCCACGCTCCTCACCCGTCTGCCGGACCTTCAACTGGCCGGGGACCCGGCCGACTTGCGCTGGCGCGGCGGCCTCATCATGCGCGGACTGCGCACCCTGCCCGTGGAGTTCACGCCACGAGCGGGCACACCAGCGCCGTAAACCCGGACCGAACGGTCCATCTCGCCGCGTAAACCCGAAGATGACAGTTCCTCAAGTCTGTGATCTTCACGTGATCTACGTGGCATTAACTTGTGACAAGTGATCGACTGCGGCTACGTTCGAATACCAGCGCGACGCCCCGCATCACCCGTCGCGCGCTCCCCCCAGTCGTCACGCGAAAGGCCTCCGCATGCTCTCCGGGAACGGTCGTCACCGTCGCCCCCGTCAGGCTCCGGCAATCCTCGTCGCGGCCGGCGTGACCGGCTCCGCCATCGCCATCCCGCTCCTCGGCGCCGCCGCCGCGAACGCCGCCGACGGCACCACCTGGGACAAGGTGGCCGAGTGCGAGACCGGCGGCTCCTGGAGCGAGAACAGCGGCAACGGCCACTACGGCGGTCTCCAACTGACCCAGGACGACTGGAGCAAGTACGGCGGCGAGGACTACGCCCCGACCGCCGACCTCGCCAGCCGTTCCCAGCAGATAGCCGTCGCCGAGAAGATCCTCGACGCCAAGGGCACCTCCGAGTGGATCACCTGCGCGCTGGTCGCCGGCCTCACCACGACCTCGGGTTCGACGAACGTCGACACCGGCCTCGCGAGCGACTCGCCGTCCACCGGCGCGACGGACTCCTCGGGTTCGTCGGACTCCGACGGCTCCTCCGGATCGTTCGGGCTGTCCGACTCCAGCAACACCGACCCGACCCCCTCGGATTCGGCGGGCACCTCCGGCGACGACTCTCAGAGCCCCACCCCCTCCGCGACGGACAACCCCGCCAAGTCCGACAAGTCCACCACCCCTTCGGCGGACGACGACTCCGCCACCGCATCGCCGAAACTCGACGAATCGGACAACTCGGGGCAGGCGGTGGGCAAGTGGAGCCTCGTCGACACCGGCGCGCTCGGTGACTCCAGCGATGAAGGCGTCGAGCAGCAGGGCGCCGGCAAGCACCGCGGAGCGAGCGCCGAGGAGAGCGTGACGCCCGAGACGTACATCGTCCGCGCCGGTGACTCCCTCGCGTCCATCGCCGACTCCCTTGACTTCGACGGCGGATGGCGCGCGCTCTACGCCGAGAACAAAAAGGTGATAGGCGCCGATCCGTCCACTGTCGTCGCCGGTCAGACCCTGGACGTCAGTGCTGAAACGGGCGGAAAGTAGCAGCAAAACAGCGGGAGTTCACGTCACACTTCGAGCTGAATGTCCGGTTTGGTGAAAGTGTGGGATGAGTCTCAGAAGCCCTGATCGTCTTTGAAATTCCGCCGATTCCCTGTCTACGGTCAAGGCCGCTCGTCACCACGAGCCCCGGCTGCCGCACACGCCGAGTCCTGCCAGCGGCCTCCGGGAACAGTCGTCGCGTCAAGCGCCGTAGGCAGGAGCGGGGGACCCAAGGTAAGTGCCTGGCCCGGGAGTCGAGAGACGACCGGAACGGGCTTGGGGTTAAGTCGCGCACCGAGAGGTGTGCGGCCGGGCAACTCACACGGCCCGAACCCGACAGCTCACCTCGCAGGCGTCGGTGAGGGGATTGGGATCTTCCATGCTGTTTTCCAGCAAGGGCAAGCACCGCCGTCCGTCCAAGGCCACCCGCGTCGCCACGCTCGCCGGCGTGACCGGTGTCGCCATCGCCGCCCCGCTCATGGCGACCGGCAGCGCCTCCGCCGCCACCGCCTCCGAGTGGGACACCGTCGCCCAGTGCGAGTCCGGCGGCAACTGGTCCATCAACACCGGCAACGGCTACTACGGCGGTCTCCAGTTCTCCGCCTCGACGTGGGCCGCGTACGGCGGCACCGCCTACGCCTCCACCGCGAACCAGGCCTCCAAGTCGCAGCAGATAGCCGTGGCCGAGAAGGTTCTCGCCTCCCAGGGCAAGGGTGCCTGGCCCGTCTGCGGCACCGGCCTGTCGAGTGCCACGTACTCCGGCGGCAGCTCCAGCTCGTCGAGCAGCTCGAACAGCTCCTCCAAGAGCACCACCGAGCGCTCCACGTCCAACACGACCGCCTCCCGCTCCGCCGAGCGTCCGGCCGCCAAGAAGACCGTCTCCACCCCGACCGGCAAGAAGGTCAAGAAGGGTGACGGCGAGTACAAGGTCGTCAAGGGCGACACCCTCAGCTCCATCGCCGAGAAGCACAAGGTCAAGGGCGGCTGGCAGCAGCTGTTCAAGCTGAACAAGAGCATCATCGACGACGCCGACTTCATCTACCCGGGTCAGCAGCTCCACCTTAAGTAGCACTCAGCTGAACCACAGCGCCCTCACATCCGTGGACTGCATCATGGAGACCTCGTGAGGGTCACCCCCGTCCCCCACGGGCTCCCCGCTCCGGTGCGTGTTCCCCCGTACGCACCGGGGCGGGGCTTTTTTGTGCCCCGCTTCTGCAAGCCGCGCGCATTTTTGCCGGACTCTTTGTTCCGTTCGGAAACAATTTACTCTCGGTTCTGTCCATCAGGCGGCCGACCGGATGGCCAATCGCCCCGAGCCGGTTAGGCTCGTCTCGCAGAGCCGCTGCGGTGTTGCCGTAGCCGCGTCAGACCCCAAGAAGGAGATGCTCGTGCCGTCCATCGACGTCGTCGTAGCCCGGGAAATCCTGGACTCCCGAGGCAACCCCACGGTCGAGGTCGAGGTCGGCCTCGACGACGGCAGCACGGGTCGTGCCGCCGTTCCGTCCGGCGCCTCCACGGGTGCCTTCGAAGCCATCGAACTGCGTGACGGCGACCCCAACCGCTACGGCGGCAAGGGCGTCGAGAAGGCCGTCCTCGCCGTCATCGAGCAGATCGGCCCGGAGCTCGTCGGCTACGACGCCACCGAGCAGCGCCTGATCGACCAGGCGATGTTCGACCTGGACGCCACCGACAACAAGGGCTCGCTCGGCGCCAACGCCATCCTCGGCGTCTCCCTCGCCGTCGCGCACGCCGCGTCCGAGGCCAGCGACCTCCCCCTCTTCCGCTACCTCGGCGGTCCGAACGCGCACCTGCTGCCCGTTCCGATGATGAACATCCTGAACGGCGGCTCGCACGCCGACTCCAACGTGGACATCCAGGAGTTCATGATCGCCCCCATCGGCGCGGAGTCCTTCTCCGAGGCGCTGCGCTGGGGCGCCGAGGTCTACCACACCCTCAAGAAGGTGCTGAAGACCAAGGGCCTGTCCACCGGCCTCGGCGACGAGGGCGGCTTCGCCCCGAACCTGGAGTCCAACCGCGCCGCCCTCGACCTCATCATCGAGGCCATCAAGCAGGCCGGTTACATCCCCGGCGAGCAGATCGCGCTCGCGCTCGACGTCGCCGCGTCCGAGTTCTACAAGGACGGCAAGTACGAGTTCGAGGGCAAGTCCCGCTCGGCCGCCGAGATGACCGAGTACTACGAGGAGCTCGTCTCCGCGTACCCGCTGGTCTCCATCGAGGACCCGCTGTACGAGGACGACTGGGCCGGCTGGAAGGTCATCACCGACCGCCTCGGCGAGAAGGTCCAGATCGTCGGCGACGACCTCTTCGTCACCAACCCCGAGCGCCTCGCCCGCGGCATCGAAGAGGGCACCGCCAACGCCCTGCTCGTCAAGGTGAACCAGATCGGCTCGCTGACCGAGACCCTGGACGCCGTCGAGATGGCCCAGCGCAACGGCTTCAAGTGCATGATGTCCCACCGCTCCGGCGAGACCGAGGACGTCACCATCGCCGACCTCGCCGTCGCGGTGAACTGCGGCCAGATCAAGACCGGCGCCCCGGCCCGCTCGGACCGCGTCGCCAAGTACAACCAGCTGCTCCGCATCGAGGAGATCCTCGACGACGCGGCGGAGTACGCGGGCCGCAGCGCCTTCCCGCGCTTCAAGGGCTGAGACCGGTAACGGCTGACCCATACCGGGTTAAGCCTTAGCCAGTCGTACGTACGTCCCCGCACCCGGTCCCGTACCGTGTGCGGGGACGTACGCACGTGTGAAGGGGAGGCGGGACATGGCCGTGAAGGACCGGGACCGGTTCTCCACCGCGACCAGGCTCAAGCTGCTCGGCGAGCAGACCGCGGCCCGTGTCTACCGCTCCCAGACCAAACGGCAGGCCCGCCGCTCCCGGCTCACCGGCCGGGCGGCCCTCCTCGCCCTGGTGCTGTGCTCGCTGATCGTGGCGCTGGCGTACCCGATAAGGCAGTACGTCTCCCAGCGCGCCGAGATCTCCGACCTCCAGCGGCAGCAGGAACAGGCCCGGCAGCGCGTCGAGCAGCTGCGCGACCTCAAGGCACGCTGGCAGGACGACTCGTACGCGGAGCAGCAGATCCGGCAGCGGCTGCACTACGTGATGCCCGGGGAGACGGGCTACATCGTGATCGACCCGGACGCGGCCAAGCAGTCGCGCGCCGAGCTGGGGGCGGCCGACCGTCCCTGGTACGCGAACGTCTGGGACGGCGTCGACAAGTCCGACGCCTCCGACCAGTGAGAACCACCAGTGAGAACTGACCCATAGAAAGACGTCCTGAAGACAGTCATGGAAACGCCCCCGCCGTCCACTCCGCGCACCGAGCCCACCGACGCGGATGTCGAGGCCTTCAAGCAGCAGCTCGGGCGTCCGCCGCGCGGCCTGCGCGCGATCGCGCACCGCTGCCCGTGCGGACAGCCCGACGTGGTGGAGACGGCCCCCCGCCTCCCCGACGGCACGCCCTTCCCGACGACGTACTACCTGACGTGCCCGAAGGCCGCCTCGGCGATCGGCACGCTCGAGGCGAACGGCGTCATGAAGGAGATGACGGCCCGGCTGGCGACGGACCCCGAACTGGCCGCCGCGTACCGTGCCGCGCACGAGGACTACATCGCGCGCCGCGACGCCATCGAGGTCCTGGAGGGCTTCCCGAGCGCGGGCGGCATGCCGGACCGCGTGAAGTGCCTGCACGTCCTCGTGGGCCACTCCCTGGCCGCGGGCCCGGGCGTCAACCCGCTCGGTGACGAGGCCCTCGCGATGCTCCCGGAGTGGTGGGCGAAGGGCGCCTGCGTACAGCCGCTGGCGGCACCGGACCCGGCCGACGAGGTCTCGGACCCCACCACGATCCGCAGCACCTTTTTCTCCGACGTCCCGCTGCTCGACGACGGCTTCAGCCGCGTAGCGGCGATCGACTGCGGTACGAACTCCATCCGGCTGCTCGTCGCGGACGTGAACCCGGCGACGGGTGAACTGCGGGAGCTGGACCGGCGGATGACGATCGTGCGGCTCGGCCAGGGCGTGGACAAGACCGGCATGCTGGCACCCGAGGCGCTGGAGCGGACGTTCGCGGCCTGCCGTGAGTACGCGGAGGTGATCCGCGAGAAGGGCGCCGACAAGGTCCGTTTCGTGGCCACGTCGGCCTCGCGCGACGCCTCGAACCGCGAGGACTTCGTCCGGGGCGTCCTGGACATCCTGGGCGTCGAGCCGGAGGTCATCACCGGCGACGAGGAGGCGGAGCTCTCCTTCACCGGCGCGACCAAGGAACTGACCGGCCGGGACGACCTGGCCAAGCCGTATCTCGTCGTCGACATCGGCGGCGGCTCGACGGAGTTCGTGGTCGGCGACGACCAGGTCCGCGCGGCCCGCTCCGTGGACATCGGCTGCGTGCGCATGACCGAGCGCCACCTGGTCCGCGACGGCAAGGTCACGGACCCGCCGACCCCGGAGCAGGTGGCGGCGATGCGCGCCGACATCGAGGAGGCCCTCGACCTCGCCGCGAAGACGGTCCCGCTCCGCGAGGCCGGCACCCTGGTCGGCCTGGCCGGCTCGGTCACCACGGTCTCGTCGATCGCCCAGAACCTCCCCGAGTACGACACGGAGGCCATCCACCACTCCCGCGTCTCCTACGACCGCGTCCGCGAGATCACGGAGTCCCTGCTGAAGTCCACCCACGCCGAACGCGCCGCCATCCCCTCCATGCACCCGGGCCGCGTCGACGTCATCGGCGCGGGCGCCCTCGTACTCCTCTCGATCATGGAGCGCACGGGCGCCACGGAGGTCGTGGTGAGCGAGCACGACATCCTGGACGGGATCGCGTTCGGCATCGCGACCAAGGCGGCAGAAGAGGCCTGAGAGGCCGAAGGCACCGACCGACCCACGGTGCGCCCGCCCGCCGGTCGCGGGGCGGCCTCGGGATTCGCCCCCTGTGCGCACCGGCCGTCGGGCATAGTCGGTGAGGGAACTCACCGATGTGTGCTCGTGGTCGGTGAGCGGAGCGCGCGTGACGGGGGTCGCGGATGAACGTCGCCTGGCTGGTGGAGATCTTGATCGTCGCCCTTGTCGGGTGGTCGGTCTCGGCGCTGGTTCGTTCCCGCGGTCGACGTGCCCGGGCGCGCCGTCAGGCGGGGGCAGGACCGGCCGCCCCGCTGCACAGCGGGTCGGCGTACCGAACCCCTGCCGCGCCGTCACCGGCGGGTGACGCGGGCCGGCGTCCCAGGCTGACGGTGGCCGCCGAGATCGCCGGGATCCTCGGGCTCCTCGTCGCCCTGATCGCCCTTCTTACCAGTCACTAGGCGGGGTGTAACTCAGGGCGGTCCCCGTGGCCCCACGACCGTCACAGGACCCGACTCCCGCCCCGCCCGGAACGCCTCGCGGCGTGGGCGGGCGCCCCGAATTATTACTGGCCGGTAGTAAACTCCTGAGCAGCCCATATAACGTATGAGCGGATGCAGAGGCGCTCGCCGGCCCCCTCCGGAACGTGTCCGTAAGAAAGTTCGTGAAGTTCTTCACAAGGAATTCTGTCCAGTTGGGCGACCCGACTGCCCCGGTTGGCCCGTCCGGGGCTCCGGCGGGCTCGGGAGCGTGCTCGGCGGGTCGGTGCGGGAGTGATTCGGGGGAGTTTCGGGAGGGTGTCGCGGAGGTGTGGTCCAGGGGGTTCGCCGGGACAGAGGGGCAGCTCACGCGGCCTTGACAACGGGGCGAACCGCACCGTGGTTCCCCTCGCGCGAGGTGACCTGGATCATGCGAGTCGCGGAGGATAACACAGCCTCTGTGGAAGCTTGTGAAGGGGCGCACGAGCGACCCCCCAGGGGCAGGTGGATACTCGATGGCATGAGCACCACGGAGCGTCCCAGGATCCTCGTAGTAGGCGGTGGGTACGTAGGCCTGTACGCAGCTCGGCGCATTCTCAAGAAGATGCGCTACGGCGAGGCGACCGTCACGGTCGTCGACCCCCGGTCGTACATGACCTACCAGCCCTTCCTCCCCGAAGCCGCCGCCGGCAGCATCTCCCCTCGGCACGTCGTCGTCCCGTTGCGACGCGTACTGCCGAAGGCGGAGGTCCTCACCGGCCGGGTCACCACCATCGACCAGGACCGCAAGGTCGCCACGATCGCCCCCCTCGTGGGCGAGGCGTACGAGCTGCCTTTCGACTACCTCGTCATCGCGATGGGCGCGGTCTCCCGCACCTTCCCGATCCCCGGCCTCGCCGAACAGGGCATCGGCATGAAGGGCATCGAGGAGTCCATCGGCCTGCGCAACCACGTCCTCGAGCAGCTCGACAAGGCCGACTCCACCACCGACGAGGAGATCCGCCGCAAGGCGCTCACCTTCGTCTTCATCGGCGGCGGTTTCGCCGGTGCGGAGACCATCGGTGAGGTCGAGGACATGGCCCGGGACGCGGCCAAGTACTACACCAACGTCTCCCGCGAGGACATGCGCTTCGTCCTCGTCGACGCCGCCGACAAGATCCTCCCGGAGGTCGGCCCCAAGCTCGGCCTCTACGGCAAGGAGCACCTGGAGAGCCGCGGGATCGAGATCTACCTCTCGACCTCGATGGACTCCTGCGTCGACGGCCACGTCGTGCTGAAGAACGGCCTCGAGGTCGACTCCAACACGATCGTGTGGACGGCCGGCGTCAAGCCGAACCCCGTTCTCTCCCGCTTCGGCCTGCCGCTCGGCCCGCGCGGTCACGTCGACGCCCAGCCGACCCTCCAGGTCACCGGCACCGACTACATCTGGGCCGCCGGCGACAACGCCCAGGTGCCCGACATCGCCGCCCGCAAGGCCGGCGTCGAGAACGCCTGGTGCCCGCCGAACGCCCAGCACGCGCTGCGCCAGGCGAAGGTCCTCGGCGACAACGTGATCTCCGGTATGCGGGGCTTCCCGCAGAAGGAGTACTCGCACGCCAACAAGGGCGCCGTGGCCGGCCTCGGCCTCCACAAGGGCGTCGCCATGATCGTCATGGGCAAGATGAAGATCAAGGTCAAGGGCCGTCTCGCCTGGTACATGCACCGTGGCTACCACGGTCTGGCGATGCCGACCTGGAACCGCAAGATCCGCATCTTCGCCGACTGGACGCTCGCGATGTTCCTCAAGCGCGAGGTCGTCTCGCTCGGCGCCATGGAGAACCCCCGCGAGGAGTTCTACGAGGCGGCCAAGCCGGCGCCGGCTCCGGCCGCTGTCGCCGAGCCCGCTGCGGGCAAGACTGAAGCGAAGGCCAAGGCCTCCTGACCGTCTCCGGTCACGTCTGACCCGTAGTACCCGTAGTACGCCCGAAGGGGCCGTCCGCCATCCGTGGTGCGGGCGGCCCCTTCGGCGTTCCCGGCGCCCGCGTCTACATGTCCTTCTACATGTCCTCTACATCTGTTTTGCCTACTCGTAATGCTCAAGCAGGACTGCGATCGGGCCTGGCCGGTGTTTACGTAGTGATGGACAATTCCGGGATCCGCGTCACGGAGGTGTGCGCCATGGCTGATGCCGCGCTGCGGCTCAAATCCCTCTTCGAACAGCTACTGGGAACCCCTGTCCCGGTGCGTATCCGCGCCTGGGACGGTTCCGAGGCCGGGCCGCCCGATGCGCCGGCCCTGGTCGTACGCAATCGCCGCGCCCTGCGCCGACTCCTGTGGAAGCCCGGCGAACTGGGCATGGCGCGTGCCTGGGTCTCCGGAGACCTGGACATCGAGGGCGACCTGTACGCGGCCCTGGACGCGATGTCCTCGCTGGTGTGGGAGCGCGGTGCCGACGCCCGCGGCCTCGCCCAGGCCCTGCGCGACCCCGAGGTGCGCTCCGCCGCCCGCGGACTGGTGAAGCTCGCCGGACTCCCGCTGCCGCCCGCCCCGCCCCCGGAGGAGGTCCGCCGCAGCCGCGCCCACCTCCACACCAAGCGCACCGACAAACGCGCCATCAGCCACCACTACGACGTCGGCAACGACTTCTACGAGATCGTCCTCGGCCCCTCGATGGTCTACTCGTGCGCCTACTGGGAGTCCCCGGACGGCACCTTGGAGGACGCGCAGCGCGACAAGCTCGAACTCATCTGCCGCAAGCTGGAGTTGACGCCCGGTCAGCGACTCCTGGACGTCGGCTGCGGCTGGGGTTCGATGGCGATCCACGCGGCCCGCGAGTACGGCGTGAGCGTCGTCGGCGTGACCCTCTCGCAGGAACAGGCGGCCTACGCCCGCAAGCGCGTCGCCGAGGAGGGGCTCACCGACAAGGTCGAGATCCGCGTCCAGGACTACCGCGACGTCACCGACGGGCCCTACGACGCCATCTCCTCCGTCGGTATGGCCGAACACGTGGGCTCCGCGCGGTACTTGGAGTACGCGAGGGTTCTCTACGCACTGCTCGGACCGGGCGGGCGGCTGCTCAACCACCAGATCGCCCGCCGCCCGTGGCAGGACGAATCGGCGTACGACATCGACGAGTTCATCGACGCCTACGTCTTCCCCGACGGCGAACTCGCGCCGATCGGGGCCACCGTGAGCCAGCTGGAGAGCGCCGGGTTCGAGGTGCGGGACGTCGAGGCGATCCGCGAGCACTACGCGCTCACTCTGCGCCGCTGGGTCGCCAATCTGGAGGCCGAGTGGCGGCGCGCGGTCGGTCTCGTCGGCGCCGGACGGGCCCGGGTGTGGCGCCTCTACATGGCGGCCTCCGCGCTCGGCTTCGAGCGCAACCGCATAGGAGTCAACCAGGTGTTGGCCGTCCGGACCCCCGAACCGGGCGGCTCCGGAATGCCGTTGCGCGCCCGCACCTGGAACTGACGGGCTTTTCAGGGCACATGGCCAGGGGCCCCGTTCCGATCCGGAACGGGGCCCCTGCCCTCTTTCTGCCAACTCCACTATGGCTACTCGGACTTGATGGCCGACAGCATGTTCAGCTTCGCCGCCCGCCGGGCCGGCCACAGCGCGGCCAGCACGCCGACCGTGCCCGCCAGGAGCAGGAAGAGCGCCATCCGGGCCCAGGGGACGACCAGTTCGTACGTCGACATCTTCGCGCCGATCAACTCACCGGCCGCCCAGCCGAAGAAGACGCCCAGGCCGAGGCCGAGCACCCCGCCGAAGAGCGAGATGACCAGGGACTCCAGGCGGACCATCCGCTTGATGCCCTTGCGGTCCAGGCCGATCGCGCGCAGCATCCCGATCTCCTGCGAGCGCTCGAAGACCGACATGGCGAGTGTGTTGATGACCCCGAGGACCGCGACGATCACCGCCATGGCGAGCAGGCCGTAGACCATGTTCAGGATCAGGGTGAAGACCTGCGCGATGCTGTTCGAGAGGTCCTTCTTGTCCTGGACCTTGACGGCCGGGTTGGAGCCGAGGGCCTTCTCCAGCTTGTCCTTCGTCGAACTCGACGCGCCGTCGGCGGTCTTGACGAGGATCTGCATGTCGGCCGGGTCGGTCTGGTGCGGGGAGAGCGTCGCGTTGTCGAGCATGATGCCGCGGATCAGCGCGTTGCCCTCGTAGACCGCGGAGACGGTCAGCTGCTGCGCCTTGCCGTCCTCGTAGTGCGTGGTGAAGGTCGAACCGGCCTTCCAGCCATGGGACTTGGCCGTGTCATCGTCTACGACCACCTGTGTGCCGGCGACCTTGAAGGTGCCGCTGTCGACCTTGAGGTCGGTGAGCTTGCCGATCGCCGAGCCGTTGACCCCGGTGAGGAACTCGGTCTCGCCGTCGATGCGCGAAGGGGCGTTGCGCAGCGGGCTGCTGGCGGTGATGCCGGAGGTGGTGGTGAGCGTCTTGTCCACGTCGGGGGAGAGCTGGTTGCCGTTCGCCATCGAGACGATGTAGTCGGCGCTGATCGCGGACGAGGCCATCTTGTCGATCGCCTGCTGGAGGCTGCCGGCCATCACCGTCATACCGGTGATGAGGGTGAGGCCGATCATCAGCGCGGAGGCGGTGGCGGCCGTACGGCGCGGGTTGCGCACCGAGTTCTGGCGGGCCAGCTTGCCGGAGATCCCGAAGATCCGCAGGACCGGGGCCGCGGCCGCGATCAGCGGGCGGGACAGCAGCGGGGTCAGGATGAACACGCCGATGATGAGGAGTACGGCGCCGACGCCCATGGGGGCCTGGCCGTCCGAACCGTTCATCGTCGTGGCCGCGATGACGACCGCGATGCCCGCGCCGGAGAACAGCGCGCCGAGCGTGTTGCGCAGCACCAGCGACTTGGTGGTGGCCGTCGCGTGGACGCTGCTCATCGCGGCGACCGGCGGGATCTTCGCGGCCCGGCGGCCGGGCAGCCAGGCGGCGAGCATGGTGATGAGGATGCCGACCGCGAGGGCGCTGAGGACCGTGCCCGAGGTGATGACGAGGGGGCCGTCCGGGACGGTCGCGCCGATCGTGCCCATCAGGCCGCGCAGCCCGGCGCCGATGCCGATACCGGCGACGAGACCGGCCACGGCGGCGACCGCGCCGACCACGAACGCCTCAAGGAGTACCGAGCGCGTGACCTGCCGACGCGAGGCGCCGACCGCGCGCAGCAGCGCCAGTTCCTTGGTGCGCTGGGCGACCAGCATGGTGAAGGTGTTGGCGATGATGAACGTACCGACGAAGAGCGCGATGCCCGCGAAGACCAGCAGCCCCGACTTCAGGCCGCTCATCGAGGAGGCGATGGTCTCGGCCTGGTCGTCGGCGAGCTTCTGGGCGGTGGTGGTCTCCGTCTGCCCCTTGGGGAGGGCCTGGTCCAGCGCGGACTTCAGCGCCGCCTGGCTCGTCCCGGCCGCCGCCTTCACATCGATCTCGTCGTACGTCCCCGCCTTGCCGAACAGCTTCTGCGCGGTGGCCGTGTCGAAGAGGGCGAGGCTGCCGCCGGCGGTGACATTGCCGTCGTCGGTGGTGAAGATGCCGGTGATCTTCGGGGACAGCACCGGCCCGTCGACCGAGATGCGGACGGTGTCGCCGACCTTGTACCCGGCGCGCTTCGCGGTCTCGGAGTCGATCGCGACCTGGCCCGAACCGTGCGGTGCCGTACCGGACTTGAGGGGATAGCGGGCGTCCTTGTCCCCCCAGTAGTTGCCGCCCTCGGACTGGAAGCCGCCGCCGATCAGCTTGCCCTTCTTGTCGGCTATGGCGGTGAAGCCGTTGACGACACCGGTCGCGGACGCGGCGCCCGGCACCTTGGCGCTGGTGTCCAGCATGGCCTGGGTCAGCTCGGGCGTCTTGCCGACCGTGTCGCCCTTGCTGTCCTGGGACTTGGCCTGCACGGCGACGTCGACCTGGTCGAAGCCCTTGGCCGAGCTGTTCTGGAAGGCGTTCGAGATGGTGTTGGTGAAGACCAGGGTCCCCGACACGAACGCGACGCCGAGCATCACGGCGAGCACGGTCATGAGGAGCCGGGCCTTGTGCGCGAGTACGTTGCGCAAGGCGGTTCGGAACATGGGTCTACTCAGTCCAGGTGTACGAGAGGTGAGGGAGCGTCAGGAGACTCGGGCTCGGGCTCAGCTGGTGCGGCCCTTGGCGTCGAAACGCTTCATTCGGTCGAGCACCGAGTCCGCCGTCGGCTCGAAGACCTCGTCGACGATGCGGCCGTCCGCGAGGAACACCACCCGGTCCGCGTAGGCCGCGGCCACCGGGTCGTGGGTCACCATGACCACCGTCTGCCCCAGCTCCCGTACGGAGTTGCGCAGAAAGCCCAGCACCTCCGCGCCGGAGCGCGAGTCGAGGTTTCCGGTCGGCTCGTCGCCGAAGATGATGTCGGGGCGGGAGGCCAACGCCCGTGCCACGGCGACGCGTTGCTGCTGGCCGCCGGAGAGCTGGGAGGGCCGGTGCTTGAGCCGGTCGGAGAGACCGATCATCCGGATCACCGAGTCCAGCCACTCCTTGTCGGGCTTGCGGCCCGCGATGTCCATGGGGAGCGTGATGTTCTCCAGGGCCGTCAGCGTCGGCAGCAGGTTGAACGCCTGGAAGATGAAACCGATCTTGTCCCGCCGCAACTTCGTGAGCTGCTTGTCCTTCAGGGAACCCAGCTCCGTGTCACCGATGCGGACGGAACCGGACGAGAAGGTGTCCAGGCCGGCCACGCAGTGCATGAGGGTGGACTTGCCGGACCCCGAGGGGCCCATGATCGCCGTGAACTCGGCCTGCCGGAAGGAGATCGAGACCTGGTCGAGGGCGACCACCTGGGTCTCGCCCTGTCCGTAGATCTTGGAAAGATCCGTGGCGCGCGCGGCCACTGAGGTGGTCCGGTCGGCGATGGGGGTGGTGGTCACGGAGGGCACTCCTGTCGGGACGACGGTGTTGCTGGGGACGTGTCCCATCCTTCCGGCCGTATCCCGCCGTGGAGTCACCCGCTGTTCCGGTTCCGGGGGCAGCCTCCAGTCGGACTGCACGCGGCGCTGTCATACCTGGGGATGAGGACCGACCCCTGAGTCAGGCCTAGGTCAAGAACCGGTGGAGCACCCTCGTTCGGGCGGTGAAATTCCGTCATTCCGCATACAGGCCCCCACACCGCACGCAAGGCTATTGGCAAGTGCTGATGGCTCTTTCCACGGTCTGATGAACCCTCAGACATCAATAAAATAAGACAACATCGGTACGCCCGCCCGCTGTTGGGGAGACGCGCCCCGATAGGCTCGGGACCTCGATGTGGAGCCCACGGCCTGCCCGGATGGTGGAATGCAGACACGGCGAGCTTAAACCTCGCTGCCCCTTCGCGGGCGTGCCGGTTCAAGTCCGGCTCCGGGCACTATCGTGGTCACTGACGGTGACCTGCGGGAACGGTGTGTTGCCGTGGCGTATCTGAGTCCCCTGGGATATCTGCTGGGCGTCGAGGGTGTCGCCCTGCTCCGCGGTCTCCGGGAGGGCAGCGCGGACCGGGCGTTCGTCGAGGCCCGGATCGCCGAGATCCGCACCCTGCTGGACACACCCGCCCTCGCGCACGCCGAGGGGATCACGGCGGAACCGGGCACAATCAGTACGGCCGAGGTCTACGAGGACTGGGCACCGCACTACGACGCCCCCGGCAACGGGATGATCGACATCGAGCAGCCCGTCGTCCGGCGCATCCTGGACGGCCTGCCCGTCGGTACGGCCCTGGACGCGGCCTGCGGCACCGGCCGCCACACCGCCCACCTGCACGGACTCGGTCACAAGGTCATCGGCGTCGACGCCTCCCCGGACATGCTCGACCGGGCCCGCGAGCGCCTCCCGGACGTCGACTTCCGCGAGGCCGACCTGCACCGGCTCCCGCTTCCGGACGACGCGGTCGACACCGTCGTGTGCGCGCTCGCCCTGACCCATGTCCCCGAACTGGCCCCGGTGTTGAGGGAGTTCGCGCGCGTCCTGCGTCCCGGCGGACACCTCGTCATCTCGGACGCCCACCTGCTGTCGTCCTATCTCCGGCCGACGCTGCCCCGCCGCCCCGGCCCGGACGGCCGCCCGTCCCTGCTCGACGAGTACCACCGCCCGCTCAGCGCCTACCTCACCGCGGCCCTCCCGCTGGGCTTCCAGGTGCGCAGCTGCGAGGAACCCCGGCGCCCGCGCGGCTTCCTCGCCCCCGCCGCCCCGGACCCGCTCCCGACCCACCCGTCCTGGGACCTGCACCACTGGTGCCCGGAGGCGTCTGCGGCGGCCCTGGAGGACTCGCCGCTCGTGGTCGTCTGGCACTTCCGGCTCGACACCACCCGCGCCACCTGAAAGGGCTCGCCCTCCAACCGTTGACAGTCCGGCCCGGCCGGTCGGAGACTGAGGTGGAGCAAGCAGGTGAAGGAAATTTCACCTCGCGAACGTAGCACTATGAACGTACTGAACAGCCCGCACTCGAAGGGACCCCCGATGCGTACCACCGTCGGCATCATCGGAGCCGGCCCCGCCGGCCTCCTCCTGGCCCGGCTGCTGCACAACGCCGGTATCGACTCGGTCGTCCTGGAGAGCCGGGACCGGGAGTACGTCGAGCACCGGCAGCGGGCCGGGATCCTGGAGCAGGGGACCGTCGACGTGCTGCGGGAGGCCGGGGCCGGGGAGCGGATGGACCGGGAGGGGCTGCGGCACGACGGGATCGAGCTGCGGTTCGACCGGCAGCGGCACCGGGTGGACTTTCCGGGCCTCACCGGCGGCCGTAGCGTGATGGTCTACGCGCAGACCGAGGTGTGCAAGGACCTGATCGCGCTTCAACTCGCGGGCGGCGGACCGCTGTTGTTCGAGGCGGAGGCGCTCGCGGTCGAAGGCGCGGACGGTGACAGCCCACGTGTCCGGTTCCGGCAGCACGGTCGCGAGGACGTCCTCGACTGCGACTACGTCGTCGGCTGCGACGGCTTCTGGGGCGTCGCCCGCAACGCGATCCCCGCCGAACTCACCCGCGTCTTCGAACAGTCGTACCCCTACGCCTGGCTCGGCATCCTCGCCGATGTCGCGCCCTCGCACGACGAACTCGTCTACGCCCGCCACGACCGCGGCTTCGCCCTCCTCTCCATGCGCTCCCCCTCCGTCTCCCGTCTCTACCTCCAGGTGGAGGAGGGCACAGAACCCGAGAGCTGGAGCGACGACGCCATCTGGGACGAGCTGGAGCGCCGGTTCGAGACGGAGGACGGCTGGACGCTCGACCGCGGGCCCATCACCCAGAAGTCGGTCACCCCCATGCGCTCCTACGTCCACGAGCCCATGCGGTACGGCCGGCTCTTCCTCGCCGGCGACGCCGCGCACATCGTGCCGCCCACCGGGGCCAAGGGCCTCAACCTCGCCGTCGGCGACGTCGTCACCTTCGCGCGGGCACTGACGTACAAGAGGAAGACGGGGAGCGAGGAGCGGCTCGACGCGTACTCCGCGACCTGTCTGCGGCGGGTGTGGCAGGCCGAGCGGTTCTCCTACGACATGACGAGCCTCCTGCACCGCGCGCCCGACGCGACGCCCTTCGAGGGGCGGCTCCAGCTGGCCCGGCTGGAGCGGATCGCGTCCTCGCGGGCGGCCGAGACGGACCTCGCGGAGGCGTACACCGGGTTCCCCCTGGATGAAACGGATGAACCTGCTGAACAGGGATAAGGGCCTTCTAAGGCGGGCGTCACGGGTTGGTACCAGTGTTCACAGGGGGTGCGGTCCACCGCGTACCTTGGCAGGACGAGGGGAAGATCCTCCCCAAGAGGTAGGGTCAAACTTTTGCCTACCTATTACTCTTGAGGCCAAGGCCGCGCGAGGCGGCCATGGAGGAGTGAAATGAGGAGCAGAAACCCGGTCTTCTCGCGACGGGGGTTCAGCCGCGACAACGGCTACGCGGGCTTCAACACCGCGCCGCAGGCCGGGGGCCCCGCCGTAGGAACGCAGGGCAACCCCTACGCGGCGGGCAACCCGTACGCGCAGAACCCTTACGCCCAGCAGGACCTGCAGCAGGGCGCGCCGCCCCAGGCCCCGGCCACCACCGGCCGGATGACCATGGACGACGTCGTCCAGCGCACCGGCACCACCCTCGGCACGCTGATCGTCACGGCCGCGCTCGCCTGGGTGCTGCTCCCGGTCGACGACGCCAACATCGGCCGTTCCTACGGCATCGGGATCGGCGCCGCGCTGATCGCGATGGTGCTGGGCTTCGTCCAGTCCTTCAAGCGCAAGCCCGTCCCCGCGCTGATCCTGTCGTACGCCGCCCTGGAAGGCGTCTTCCTCGGCGTCGTCTCCAGCGTCGTCGACAACCGCATCGCGAGCGGCGCGGCCATGCAGGCCGTGATCGGCACGATGGCGGTCTTCGCCGGCGTGCTCATCGCGTACCGCGCGGGCTGGATCCGCGTCAACCGCCGCTTCTACGGCTTCGTGATGGCCGCCGCGCTCGGCTTCGTGCTGCTGATGGCCGTCAACCTGCTGTTCGCGGTGTTCGGCGGCGGTGACGGCCTCGGCTTCCGCAGCGGCCCGCTCGGCATCTTCTTCGGCGTCATCGGCATCATCCTCGGTGCCTGCTTCCTCGCCCTGGACTTCAAGCAGGTCGAGGACGGCATCGCGTACGGCGCCCCGAAGGAAGAGGCGTGGCTCGCGGCCTTCGGGCTCACGCTGACGCTGGTGTGGATCTACATGGAGTTCCTGCGGATCATCGCGATCCTCAACAGCAACGACTAGCCGACGGCAGGCTGATCCGCGAAAGGGCCCCGGGTTCGTCCCCGGGGCCCTTCGTCATGTCCGTATGTCCGTGATGGGTCGGTCTGTGGTGCGCGCCTAGAGCAGTTTGCGCGCGGCCCTCCTCAGGTCGTACTCGTGAATGATCGCCTTGGCGTGGCCGTATGCGAGGTCGTGCTCGGCGCGGAGCCAGCTGACCTTCTCCTCGAAGCGGAAGAGGGCGGGGCCTTCGTCGACGGTGCGCAGCCAGTCGGACACTTCACGACCGGTGCAGTGGGGGATGCGGGCGAGCAGGTTGCGGTGGGTCTCCTGGGAGAACACTTGGGACATCGGCGCCTCCGGACGCATGGGGTGTAAGCCGGTCCTTCAAGTCACCGTGCCTGAGCGTTCGCCCGTTGGCAACAGTCCCGGTGCGGCGCGTAGTCTCGCGGCGTGGTGGATACGACGCGGTTGACTCAAGCGGTGGATCACTTCGCGGACCGGTTGCGGGCTGCGCCGCAGAGCCGTTTGCAACGGGGCGCTGCGGCTGAGGCATTGGGGCTGGCCAGGGAGTTCGCCCTGTGGGCGCAGCGGGTCGAGGATCCCCTGGGGGTGCCTCGGGAGATGCCGGACGCGGGGATGTTCGCCGCGGCGGATCAAATCACCGTTGCTGTGCATGACTTGGCGGTTGTGTTGGTGAATGACGCCGAAGTCGATGAGGCGCTCGGGTTGGTTGCGGAGGCGCAGAAGAGGGCGGGGGTCTGAGGTGCGTCGGCGGGTGCGGGTGCGTTGTGGCTGGTCGCGCAGTTCCCCGCGCCCCTAAAGAGACACGGCACCCTGAGTTTTTTTAGGGGCGCGGGGAACTGCGCGACCAGCCCCCACCGGCCCGCACTCGAAAACGAACCCGCACCCCCGAAAAATCAGAGTGACGCTATAACCCTGTCCGCCAGGATGTACACGTTCTCCTCGCCGCACGCGAACGTCAGCGTGTACGCGCCGGAGACTCCCGAGCCGCCGAGCAGGAACGGGGTCTCGCCGGCGCGGAGGGCCGCGGCGAGGCGTTCGGCGGTTTCGCGGTGGCCGGGGGTCATGCAGAGGGTGGTGCCGTCGACGAAGACGTAGACGTCGAGGGTGCCGAGCGGGCCCGGGCGGACGTCGGCCAGTTCTACGGCGGACTCGGCGAGTTCCTCCAGCGTCGCCACCGTGCGCTCGTGGTCGTTCGCGATCGGTGACTGGGCCGGTACGAAGTCCGGGTGGGACGGGTGGCGGCGGCGGGCCGCGGCCAGTTCGGGGGAGTCGCCGGCGAACTCGTCGGGCTCGGTGAACGGCTCGGTCACCGGCTCCAGCGGCTCCAGGCCCACGAAGTCGCTCTGGCGGGGCATGAACAGCTCGCTGTCGGGCAGACCCAGCAGGGTCGGCACCTCGGTGTCGCGGGCTTCCTGGGCGGCCCAGAAGGCCCGCGCCTCGGCCAGTTCCCGCTCCCGCTCCTCGGCCAGTGCCTCGGCCACGGCGGCGCGTATCTCGTCCGCGTCGGCATGACTACGGGCGGCGGGCACGAGCGCCCGTACGGCGGCGGCCCGGCCCTCGGCCAGTTCGGTGTGCAGGTCCGCCACCTGTCGACGGAGCACCAAGAGGGTGCGCAGGACGGCGACGCCCACGGCGCCTGTGGCGGCCGTGGTGAGCAGCAAAGCGATCGGCATGGCGCTCACTGACGTACTCCCGGTTCAAAGTCGACCCCCGACTTCCTACATCAGCTTGAAGGGCGGACTAACCAACTGTCAGTGCGTAACGTCACGAATCGGGCAGGACTTTGGGCCCGATGTTTGGTGGTGAAACGGTCCTGACCTGGGGAAATCCCTCTCGGATGGGAGATAGGTCACATCCTGGGGGAGATTGGATCACAAATCGGCCCAGAACCCAGGTGGTTACTGGGTTCCGGGCCTGAGGGTGACGCAAAGTTCCCGTACGGCTACGGGGAGTTGACTAGCTGAGGCGCTCGATGACCATCGCCATGCCCTGGCCGCCGCCGACGCACATCGTCTCCAGACCGAACTGCTTGTCGTGGAACTGGAGGGAGTTGATCAGCGTGCCGGTGATGCGGGCGCCGGTCATGCCGAAGGGGTGGCCGACGGCGATCGCGCCGCCGTTCACGTTCAGCTTCTCCAGCGGGATGTTCAGGTCGCGGTAGGACGGGATCACCTGGGCGGCGAAGGCCTCGTTGATCTCGAACAGGTCGATGTCGTCGACGGTCAGACCCGCACGGCCGAGGGCCTGCTTGCTCGCCTCCACCGGGCCGAGGCCCATGATCTCGGGGGAGAGGCCGGAGACGCCGGTCGACACGATCCGCGCCAGCGGGGTCAGGCCCAGCTCGCGGGCCTTGGTGTCGCTCATGATGACGACCGCGGCGGCGCCGTCGTTCAGTGGGCAGCAGTTGCCGGCCGTGACCAGGCCGTCGGGGCGGAACACCGGCTTGAGGCCGGAGACGCCCTCCAGGGTGACGCCGGCGCGCGGGCCGTCGTCCTTGCTGACGACCGTGCCGTCCGGCAGCGTGACCGGGGTGATCTCGCGCTCCCAGAAGCCGTTCTTGATGGCTTCCTCGGCGAGGTTCTGCGAGCGGACGCCGAACTCGTCCATGTCCTGGCGGGTGACGCCCTTGATCCGGGCGAGGTTCTCCGCGGTCTGCCCCATCGCGATGTACGGGTCGGGGAGCAGGCCGTCCTCACGCGGGTCGTGCCAGGTGGAACCCTCGGACGCGGCGGTGGCGGCGGTGCGGGCCTGCGCCTCGGCGAAGATCGGGTTCGTGGTGTCCGGGAGGCCGTCCGAGCTGCCCTTGGCGTAACGGGAGACCATCTCGACACCGGCCGAGATGAAGACGTCGCCCTCGCCGGCCTTGATGGCGTGCAGGGCCATACGGCTGGTCTGCAGCGAGGAGGAACAGTAACGGGTGATCGTGCAGCCCGGCAGGTGGTCCATGCCCATCTGCACGGCGACGATCCGGCCCAGGTTGTAACCCTGCTCGCCGCCCGGCAGACCGCAGCCGAGCATCAGGTCCTCGATGAGCGCGGGGTCCAGCTCGGGGATCTTCGCGAGGGCGGCCTGGATGATCGTGGCGGTGAGGTCGTCGGGGCGCAGGTCCTTGAGGGAGCCCTTGACGGCGCGGCCGATGGGGGAGCGGGCGGTCGAGACGATGACGGCTTCGGGCATCACGGCTCCATTGGCGTATCTACGGTGTGATGTGCAGGGCTCCTTGGGAAGTTACCCGTACGTATGGCCTCGGTCACGGGAAGCGCGGTGTGACCCTGACCGCAATTGTCTAAGCGCTTGCTTGGGCCTCCGGCGGTAGCGCGGGCCAGTGGTGCGGGTGGGTCGGGGCGGACGTCCCAAGGAGCTCCGCCCCCTGGACCCCCGACCTATGCCCACCCACCACCCGACTCGGTGGGTCGAGCAGTCGCCGAAATGGGTGCGTGAATCGGCGAAGCCTCCTGCACCCGCCTCCTCTTCCGCCGCTTCAGCAACGCCCACGGCCCCCTCGGCCCCGTCGGCATCGCCGCCGTGACCTCCGTGCCCGGCTCCGAAGCCGCCTCCGCAGCCGCTCGTGCCACCGGGAGGAAGCCCTCGCGGCGGGACGCGTCCGGGCGGTCCTCTTCGGCCGGCCAGAGGCCCAGGGCGGCGCAGACGGTCGGGAGGACCGCCATCGCCGCCGTGGCGTACCCCTCCGCAGAGGGGTGGAAGTTGTCGGGGCCGAACAGCTCGCGCGGGTTCGCCGCGAACTCGGGGCCCAGCAGGTCGCCCAGCGACACGGTGCGCCCGCCCTGTTCGACCGTGCCGATCGTCTGGGCCGCCGCCAGCTGCCGGGAGGCCCGGCGGGCCAGCCAGCGCAGCGGCTGCTGGACCTGCTCCACCGTCCCCAGGTCGGGACAGGTGCCCACGACCACCTCGGCACCGGCCGTCCGCAGCCGCCGTACCGTCGCCGAAAGGTGCCGGACCGATCTGGTCGGGTGCATGCGGTGGGTGACGTCGTTCGCGCCGATCATGATCACGCAGACGTCGGGCACGCGGGAGGTGTCCGCGAGGGCGAGGGCGACCTGGCGGTCCAGGTCGTCGGACTGGGCGCCCGGGAGGGCCACGTTGCGCAGCTCGACCGGGCGCTCCGCGACCGCGGCCAGGCCGGAGGCCAGCAGCGCGCCCGGGGTCTGGGCCGCCCGGTGCACGCCCTGCCCGGCGGCCGTGGAGTCGCCGAGCATGGTCAGCCGCAGCGGGGGTTCACCCGGGGTGTCGTAGACATGGCCGTAGCGGCCGTCGGCGCTCGGCACATGGTTGCTGCCCGGCGCATGGCCGTTGCCCACATGCCGTTTCACGAAGCGGACCTCGGCCAGCACCAGCCCGATGGCCGCCGCGCCCACCAGTCCGACCCCGCCACCGCCGTACGCCGCACCGGCCGCGATCCGCCGGGCCACCCGCGCCCTCGACATCTTCGTCATACGCCGCCGCCACCTCCTCGTAGCCGTCAACCACTCCTTGCCCCGAACAGCCCGTCGCCCAATCTCAACAGGCGGTGGACGCCATTTATGGGCCTTAGGCTGGCGGGACCAATCACGACCACTTCTTTTGCAGCAACCGGAGACAACGGTGCAATTCCACGACTCGATGATCAGCCTCGTCGGCAACACCCCGCTGGTGAGGCTCAACAGCGTGACCGCGGGCATCCAGGCGACCGTTCTGGCCAAGGTGGAGTACTTCAACCCCGGCGGGAGCGTGAAGGACCGCATCGCCCTGCGCATGATCGAGGCGGCGGAGCAGAGCGGCGCGCTCAAGCCCGGCGGGACCATCGTCGAGCCGACCAGCGGCAACACCGGCGTCGGCCTGGCCATCGTGGCCCAGCAGAAGGGGTACCACTGCATCTTCGTGTGCCCCGACAAGGTGTCCACCGACAAGATCAACGTGCTGCGCGCGTACGGCGCCGAAGTGGTCGTGTGCCCGACCGCCGTGGACCCCGAGCACCCGGACTCGTACTACAACGTCTCCGACCGGCTCGTTCGCGAGACGCCGGGTGCCTGGAAGCCGGACCAGTACTCCAACCCGAACAACCCGCTCTCCCACTACCACTCGACCGGCCCCGAGCTCTGGGAGCAGACCGAGGGGAAGATCACCCACTTCGTGGCGGGTGTGGGGACGGGCGGGACGATCTCCGGCACCGGGCGCTACCTGAAGGACGCCAGCGACGGGAAGGTCCAGGTCGTCGGTGCCGACCCCGAGGGGTCCGTGTACTCCGGCGGCTCCGGGCGGCCGTACCTCGTCGAGGGCGTCGGTGAGGACTTCTGGCCGACGGCCTACGACCGGACCGTCGCGGACGAGATCGTCGCCGTGTCCGACAAGGACTCCTTCCAGATGACCCGCCGGCTGGCCAAGGAGGAGGGGCTGCTCGTCGGCGGTTCCTGCGGGATGGCCGTCGTGGCGGCGCTGCGGGTCGCCGAGCGGCTCGGTCCGGACGACGTGGTCGTGGTCCTGCTGCCCGACAGCGGCCGTGGCTACCTCTCCAAGATCTTCAACGACGAGTGGATGGCCGACTACGGCTTCCTCGAGGACGAGGGCCCCAGCGCCCGCGTCGCCGACGTCCTGAACGACAAGGTGCACGGCGCCATCCCGTCCCTCGTGCACATGCACCCGGACGAGACGGTCGGCGAAGCCATCGAGGTGCTGCGCGAGTACGGCGTCTCGCAGATGCCGATCGTGAAGCCGGGCGCCGGTCACCCGGACGTCATGGCGGCGGAGGTCGTGGGCTCGGTCGTCGAACGGGAGCTGCTGGACGCCCTGTTCACCCAGCGCGCCTCCCTCTCCGACCCGCTGGAGAAGCACATGTCGGCCCCGCTGCCGCAGGTCGGTTCCGGTGAGCCGGTGGGTGACCTGATGAGTGTGCTGGGCGCCGCCGACGCGGCGATCGTCCTGGTCGAGGGCAAGCCGACCGGTGTCATCAGCCGGCAGGACCTGCTGTCCTTCCTCGCCAAGGGCGGGAAGCAGTAGCAAAACGTCCGGTGAACGGGCCGTGACGGCGGCGACTTTGCGGTTGCCCACCGAATCGGTGGACTTCTCGGAAGTGGTACGAGCGCGTCACGTCCACGCAGCACCCGCTTAACACGGGTACGGCAGATTAGTGGATGTCGGCAGGGCGGGAGCGGCTCCCCGCCTCGCCGACACAAAAACGGCGTCACGGACCTCCGGAGCGGCTCCCGGACCTCCACCGACGCCTAGGACGCGCACGCCCGGCCCTGACCCGGCACGCGTCCCTCGCGGGGACCGCCGTCGTCCCGCCCTCCCGGCAACGGGGGGTGCGGCGGTCCCCGCGCATAGCTTTTTTGCGCGGGTACATCGTCTACGACGCTGAAGTTGCCCAACTTCCCAGCAGCGCAAGCCTCTCGGCCGTCTCCGAACCCGGCTCCGGC
Organism: Streptomyces hokutonensis; assembly: GCF_000376565.1. Taxonomy (GTDB): domain Bacteria; phylum Actinomycetota; class Actinomycetes; order Streptomycetales; family Streptomycetaceae; genus Streptomyces; species Streptomyces hokutonensis. The sequence goes on from NZ_BARG01000014.1 coordinate 123,479, forward strand.
GTGTAGACCACGAGCGTCTGCGCAGACTCCCCCGGTACCGCGAGTGTTTCGTACGGCAGCGTCAGCAGGCCCGCGACCGGGTGCCGGACGCGCTTCACGCCGTAGGCGCACTCCTTGACCTCGTGGTCGGCCCACAGACGGCGGAAGTCCTCGCTGCGGAGGGAGAGTTCACCGACGAGAGCGTTCAGCTTCGGGTCGTCGCCGTCGCGGCCGGAGTCCACTCGCAGATTAGCGACGGCCTGTGCGGCGACCGCTGCCCAGTCGGGGTAGAGGTCGCGCGAGGCCGGGTCGAGGAAGACATGGCGCGGGATGTTGCGGACGGCGACGGGCATGGCGCTGAAACCGCTGAGCGCGTCGGCGAGGGTGTTCCAGGCGAGCACGTCCATCCGGGGGCCCAGCACGAAGGCCGGCATACGGTCCATGCCGTCCAGCAGCACCTGAACACCTGGGCGGACACGAGGAGTCGGCGTCCGGTCCTTCTTCCCTCGGTGCGGGCGGGCCACCGTACGCAGATAGGCGTGTTCCGTCTCGTCCAGGCGCAGGACGCGGGCGATCGCGTCGAGCACCGCGTCCGAGACGCTGGTCCCACGGCCCTGCTCCAGCCGGATGTAGTAGTCGACGCTCACTCCGGCCAGTTGCGCGACCTCCTCGCGGCGCAGCCCGGGGACGCGGCGGCGCCCGTACGAGGCCAGCCCCACCTCCTCGGGCTGGATGCGAGCGCGGCGTGAGCGCAGGAAGTCTCCGATGTCCCCGTCCATGGGTTCGATGGTAGGCCGGTCGCCGTTTTCCAACCTGGTACTGGCAGACCCAGGAAAAACGCATCCCTGGGTAGGGTCCGCCGGTCGGCGCACGGTGGTGGACGTCGCCGGGGAAGTGCCCCGGCGGTCCATCCACCGAGGAGCACCTCATGTCGTACGAGAATCTGGCCGGCCGTACCGCCGTCGTCACCGGGGCCGCCAGCGGGATCGGGCAGGCGATCGCCGTTCAACTGGCCGCGAACGGGGCGCGGGTGGCGCTGCTGGCCCGGCGCGGGGAACGGCTGGACGCCCTTGCCGGGAAGATCCGGGCCGACGGGGGACAGGCCCTCGCCGTCGTCGCCGATGTCACCGACGACGCGTCCGTGGAGGCCGCCGCCGAGCGGGTGCACGAGACGTTCGGGGCCGTCGACCTGGTCGTCAACGCCGCCGGTGTCATGCTGCCGCACGCCGTCGACGACGGGCGGATCGACGAGTGGCGGCGGATGCTCGACACCAACGTGACCGGGGTGCTCCGTGTCATCCGCGCCTTCACCGGGGACCTGGTGGCCGCGGCGGGGGAGGGGCGTAGCGCGGACCTGGTCAACATCTCGTCCGTCGGCGCGCACATCACGTTCCCGACCTACGCGGTGTACGGCGCGACCAAGGCCGCCGTCACCTATCTCTCCCAGTCGCTGCGCACCGAGCTCGGACCCCGTGACGTACGGGTCACCAACATCGAACCGGGCCTGACCGACACCGAGTTGGGGACCCACCTCGGCAGCGAGGAGATGACCCGCCAACTGGACGAGATGTTCGGCGCGTTGGGCGGACTGTCCGCCGAGGAGGTCGCCGATGTCGTGGCCTACGCGGCGAGCCGTGCCCGGCACGTCAACCTGCGGCAGATCATGGTGCTGCCCACCCGCCAGGCGTGACCGGGCAGTTCAGTCCTCCCACTCGCTGTCCTGCGAGGGCTTCCCGCGCCGCCCGCCGAACAGTCCCGGGTTGGTGCGGGCCGCCTGGACGGCGTTGACGCCGACGATGCCGGCCCAGGCCACCAGGAGCCCGGGGAGGTGGGCGATGCCGCCGCCGATCGCGGAGAGCGGGATCGCCAGCACCATCGAGACGATGCCGAAGCCGAAGCGCTCGCCCCAGGAGTCGGTCGGCTTCGGACTCCGCGAGCCGCGGGCCACCACCATCTGCTGCTCGGCCATCTGCCGGCGCACCCGGCGCTCCACCGCCCCGTCGATGCGCTGGTCGACCTTCTCCAGGAACGAGTCGACCAGCGCCGACTCGTACTCGTCGCCCAGCTCCCTGCGCGCCTGCAGGGTGGCGTTGAGTTCCTTCTTGAGTTCGGCGTCGTGCGAGTCCATTCCCGTCATGCGACTCAGATTAGGGAGCGGTCGCGCCCGCTGCACTGGGGATAGCCCCCCTGTTCGGATTCGGGTTCACCGGGAGTACCCCGAGCGACTCCAGCACCCGGTGGTGGGCGTGCTCGACGCCCGTGATGCGGACCTCGATCCCCCGGTCGCGCAGCTCGCCCACCGCCTCCTTCAGCGCCAGCGCGCCCGTCGCGTCGACCGCCGTCAGCCCGGAGAGTCGTAGGTCTACGGCCGTCACATCGCGCACGTCCGCCAGGCTGCGGCGGAAGCGGTGGGCGGCGGCGAAGAGGAGCGGGCCCTCGAAGCGGTACGTCACCGTGCCGGCGGCGGTGTCGGGGAGTTCGGCCGGGATCAGGCTCGTGCCCCGCGTCGCTGCGCGCAGGGCCAGCAGGACCGAGACGCCCAGGCCGATCAGGACCGCGCGCACCAGGTCGAGGGCGAGGGTGCCGGCCGCCGTGAGGACCAGGACCAGGGCGTCGCCGTGCGTGGAGCGGGCCATCGCGCGGACCGCGTCGGTCTCCACCATGCGGACCGCCGTCGCCAGAAGCACTCCGGCCAGGGCGGACAGGGGGATACGGCCCACCAGCGGGGCCGCGACCGCCACGATCCCGGCGAGGATCACGGCGTGCGCGAGCGCGGCCAGGCGGGAGGTGGCGCCGGTGCGGACGTTGACCGCCGTACGCGCGATCGCGCCCGTCGCCGGGACGCCGCCGAAGAGCGGGGCCGCGAGGTTGCCGATGCCCTGGCCGAAGAGTTCCTTGCCGGGGTCGTGGCGCTCGCCCGGGCGCATCGCGTCCGCGACGGAGGCGGAGAGGAGGGATTCCAGGGCGGCCAGTGCCGCCACCGCTGCCGCCGGGAGGAGGAGGGTCTGGATTCGGGACACGTCGAGGAAGGCGAGGGAGGGCGCCGGGAGCGAGGACGGGAGGCTGCCGAGGCGGGTCACGTGCAGGTGCAGGGCCTCGGCCACGACCGTCGCCACGCCGACTGCCGCCAGGGAGAAGGGAATTGTGGGCTTCCAGCGCGCTCCGGCCAGCATCAGCGCGGCCGAGCCCAGGGCGAGGAGGAGGGCCGCCCAGTGCGGGGTCGCGTCGAACTCCTCGGCCGCGCGGGCCGCCACCACCGCCACCTGGTCACCGGCCGGGGTGGGCACGCCCAGCGCCGACGGGACCTGCTGGAGGCCGATCACACACGCGATGCCGATGGTGAAACCGGCGATCACGGGTGCGGGGACGTAGGCCATCGCCGTTCCGGCGCGGGCGAAGGCGAGCGCGAGGAGCATGAGGCCGGAGATCAGCCCGACCGTGAGGACGCCGTTCGCGCCGTACTCGTGGACGATCGGGACGAGGACGACCGTCATCGCGCCGGTCGGGCCGCTGACCTGGCGCGCGGAGCCGCCGAACAGCGCGGCGAGCGAGCCCGCGACGATCGCGGTGATCAGACCGGAGGCCGCGCCGAGACCGGACGTCACCCCGAAGCCGAGGGCGAGCGGGAGTGCCACGACGGCGACCGTGAGGCCGCAGAGCAGGTCGCGGCGCGGGGCGCGGGTCATCGTACGGAAGTCGGCGGGGGAGGGCAGGACGGAGAGCACGCCGTTCATGGGCATGGGCATGAGCTTCTTCGCGTGGGGGGAAGGGGGTTACGGCAGCAGGGACACGAGGCCCGTGTCCAGGTCGAAGCGGGCCGCGACGACCTGTGCGGAGGTGAAGGCGGGGTCGGCGCGGATCGCGTCCCTGACCCAGGCCGTGTGGGCGGTCATCGTGTGCTCGGCCCAGTCGCCGGGCAGCGCCCGGGTGCGCCGCGCGGCCGGGGCGATCTCGTCGACGAGGAGCGCGAGATGGCCGGGGACGGGCGCGCCGGTCTCCAGGTGCGCGAGGGTCGCCGCCACCGCCCCGCAGCGCTCGTGGCCGAGCACCAGCACGAGCGGGATGCGCAGTTCCTCGACGCCGTACTGGATGGACGCGAGCACCGCCTCGTCCAGGACCTCGCCCGCCGTCCTTATGCACAGCAGGTCGCCGAGGCCCTGGTCGAAGACCAGCTCGGGCGGCACCCGGGAGTCGACGCAGCCGACGATCACCGCGAACGGGTGCTGGGCGGTGGCCAGTTGATGACGCAGCGGGCGGCTCTCGTCGGGGTGGCGGGAGTGGCCGGACGCGTAACGGCGGTTGCCGTCGAGGAGTTCGGCGAGGGCCGCGGGTGCGGTGGTCGGGTGGGGGTGGGTGCCGACGGCGGTGGCGGTCGTGGGGGCGGTGGCCAGCGCGCCGACGGCGGTGGCCGTCAGAAAGGCCCTGCGGTTCGAGGCCATGCGGTTCCTCAGGTGGTGAGCGTGAACTCACCCTACGCATGCGATCAGTTACCGATAGTGCCGATTTAACGACACTTGACTGATCCCTCGTCAGATCATCGACGCGCCATTACTTCGTGATGCCGTGCTGCTTCGCGTACGCGTTCGCCACGTCCTCCGGGTCCTTCTTGTCCTTGTCCACCTGGCGGTTCAGCTCGGTGAGTTGGGCCGTGGTGAGCAGATTGCCGAGGCTCGCGAGCGCCTTGCGGACCGTGGGGTCGGCGACCCGGTCGGCGATGAGCGGGACGATGTGCTGACTGGGGATCAGGGTCTTGGGGTCGGTCAGGACGACCCAGTCGTTGGCCTTGATGTCGGTGTCGGTGGTGAACAGGTTCGCCACGTCCACATCGCCCTTCTTCAGCGCGCCCTTCACCAACGGGCCATCGGAATCAAGGGACTTGAACTCCTTGAACTCCACGCCGTAGACGTCCTTCAGTCCTACGACGCCCACCTGACGGGTCTTCACCTCGGCGGAGGCGCCCAGCGTCAGCTTGCCGTTGTGCTTCGCGAGGTCGGCCAGCGTGGCGAGGCCGTACTTCCTGGCGGTCTCGCGGGTGACGACGAAGCAGTCCGCGTCCTCGGCGATGCCGTAGGGCAGGACCTGGAGGCCGGAGGGGAGGGCGAGGGTGAGGGCGTTCTGCATCTCGCCCGCCTCCGCGACCTTGGACTTGGGCTGGAGGTAGGTGAGCAGGGAGCCCTGGTACTCGGGGAGGAGGTCGATGTCGCCGCTCTTGAGGGCGGGGAAGACGATCTCGCGGGTGCCGAGGTTGGGGCGGACCTTGACCTTCACGCCGGCCGCTTCGAGGGCGGCGGCGTAGAGGTAGCCGAGGACCTGGTTCTCGGTGAAGTTGGCGGTGCCGATGGTCACGCCGTTCTTGCTGGAGCCGCTGCCACCGCCGGCGGAGCCCCCGCCGTCGAGCGAGGTGACGCCGCTCGAACAGGCGGAGAGGACGGGGACGGCGACGGCTGTTCCGGCGAGGGCGCCGAGGAGGGTACGACGGTTCATTTCGGGTTCCTTCAGGTTCGGCGCGCCCCGAGGGGCGCGGGGCCGTGCCGATGTCCGGCTGCCGCCGGGTGGGCGCGACCAGCCACGACGAAGCCGCAGACGACAGACGGCACAGTCAGCGGAGCGCCGCCGTGCGGTGGCGGAAGAGGAAGCGCTGGAGGGCGGAGAGGCCCAGGTCGAGGACGATGGCGACGACGGCGACCAGCACCGCCCCGCCGAGCACCTGCACGAGGTCGCGCTGGGCGAGTCCGTCGAAGACGAAGCGGCCGAGGCCGCCGAAGGAGACGTACGCGGCGACGGTGGCCGTGGAGACCACCTGGATGAGCGCGAGCCGCAGGCCGGTCATGATCAGGGGGAGCGCGAGCGGCAGCTCGACCTGGAACAGGACCTGGTGGCCGCGCATGCCCTGCCCGCGTGCCGCGTCCTTCACGTCCGGGTCCACGGCGGTCATCCCGGCGTAGGTGTTCGTCACGATCGACGGGACCGCGAGGGCGACCAGCGCGATGTACACCGGCCACATCGAGAGGCCGCTGGCCAGGAAGACCAGGACGACCAGACCGACGGTCGGCAGCGCGCGGCCGAAGGAGGCCAGGTTGATCGCGAGGAACGCGCCTTTGCCGGTGTGCCCGATCAGCAGGCCCAGCGGGAGGCCGATCACGGCCGCGATGAGGGTCGCCAGCAGCGAGTACTGGAGGTGCTCGGCGAGGCGGTGCGCGATGCCGTCCGTGCCGGCCCACTGGGAGCCGCTGGTCAGCCACTTGGCGAGGTTCTTGAAGAGTTCGTACATCAGGCTCGCCGCCTCTTCCACGGGGTGAGTACGTACTGGAGGCCGACCAGGGCCGCGTCCGCGACCACCGCGAGCAGCAGGGTCAGGACCACGCCCACGATCACCGGCGTCGGGAAGTCACGCTGGAAGCCGTCGGTGAAGAGCTGGCCGAGACCGCCGTCACCGATGTAGGTCGCCACCGAGACGAGCGAGATGGACATGACGGTCGCGATGCGGACGCCCGCCATGATCACCGGGAGCGCGAGGGGGAGTTCGACGGTGAGGAGCGTGCGCAGGGGGCGCGTGCCCATCGCCTTCGCGGCCTCCTTCGTCTTCGCGGGGACCGAGTCGAGGCCCTCGACCGTGTTCCGCAGCAGCACGACCAGCGTGTAGACCGTCAGGCCGATCACGGTGGTGGTGCGGGTCAGGCCGCTGATCGGCAGCAGGAGCACGAAGATCGCGATCGACGGGATCGTGAACAGCACGTTCGAGAGGCCGAGCAGGAAGCCCCGGAGCGGGCGGACCCGGTGGGCCACGACCGCCAGCGGGAGCGAGATCAGCAGGCCGAAGAAGACGGCGGTCATCGCGGCCTGGAGGTGCGAGAACGTGAGGCTGGTGAGGTCGTCGGTGTGGTCGCCTATCCACGACCAGTCGACGCTCATGCCGCGATCCGTGCGTCGGCGTGCGCCTGGCCCGCGTGGGTGTGGATGTCGTCGCGGGACGAGACACCGGTGAGGACGCCGTCGGCGTCGACGCGGGCGATCAGGCCGGTGGGCGAGGCCACGGACTCGTCGAGCGCGGCCAGGAGCGAATCGCCGTCGCGGAGCGGTCGTACGGGGATCTCGGCGTCCTTGGCCGCCCAGTGGAGCGGCTTGCGGGCCTCGTCGAGTACGAGCGTCCAGGTGCCGCCCTCGGGGGCCGGGCCCTGCGGGACGTCCGCGAGGGTCTTCAGCGAGAGCAGCTTGAGGCCGCGCTCGGCGCCGAGGAAGTCGGCCACGAAGTCGTCGGCCGGGCGGGCGAGGAGTTCGGCGGGGGCCGCGCACTGGACGAGGTGGCCGCCGGTGCGGAAGATCGCGATGCGGTCGCCGAGCCGTACGGCCTCGTCGATGTCGTGCGTGACGAAGACGATGGTCTTGTTCAACTCCTTCTGGAGCCGCAGCAGTTCGTCCTGGAGCTGGGTGCGGACCACCGGGTCGACGGCGCCGAAGGGCTCGTCCATCAGGAGGACCGGCGGGTCGGCGGCGAGCGCGCGGGCCACGCCGACGCGCTGCTGCTGGCCGCCGGAGAGCTGGTGCGGGTACCGCTTGCCGGCGTCGGCGGCGAGACCGACCGTCTCCAGCAGCTCGGCCGCGCGGGCCCTGGCCTTCTTCCGGCCGTGGCCCAGGAGCAGCGGCACGGTGGCGATGTTGTCGAGGACCGTGCGGTGCGGGAAGAGCCCCGACTGCTGGATGACGTACCCGATGGAGCGGCGCAGTTCGGCGGCGTCCTGCTGGGTGACGTCCTTGCCGCCGACCTTGATGACGCCCGAGGTCGGGTCGATCATCCGGTTGATCATCCGAAGGGTGGTCGTCTTGCCGCAACCGGAGGAACCGACCAGTACGGTGACCCCGCCTTCCGGCATCTCCAGGGAGAGGTCGTGAACTGCTGTCGTGCCGTTGGGGAAGCGCTTGTGGACCGCGTCGAACTGGATCATGAGTTGTCCCTTGCCCGGCTGTATAACGTCATGCAGAGTTCTCGGTGTCTGAATAGTTTGTCAATGTCTCCGCGTTAATCCGAGGTAACGGATGCCCGGCAGGCAAGATCGAGTGTCCTGATTGAGGGGAGTTTGGGGCCTTATGTCGTCTCGGATCGTGGACGCCGCCGATGCGATGGTGTCCGGGAGCTCCGACCTCGTCGTCCTGGACGGCGTCGGCTTCGGGGTCGCCGATGTCGTCCGGCTCGCCGACGGGGACGCCCGGCCGGTCCCCGGCACCGACGCGATGAAGCGCGCGACCGAGTCCTGGGACGCGGCCCGCCAGATCGCCGCGACCGGCCGCGTCTACGGCCGCTCGACCGGCGTCGGCGCCAACCGGAACGAGGACGTGCCCACGGAGGCGGCGGCCGAGCACGGCCTGCGCCTGCTCCGCAGCCACGCCGGCGCGATCGGCGACGAACTCCCGGCCCGCGAGGTCCGCGCCATGCTTGCCGTCCGCGCCAACCAGCTGCTCGCGGGCGGCGCGGGGCTACGGCCGACGGTCGTCACCGCGCTGTGCGAGGCGCTGGAGAGCGGGGTGTACCCGGTCGTCAACGAGTTCGGCTCGGTGGGGACGGGGGACATCGCGGCGCTGGCCCAGGTGGGTCTTGCGTTGGCGGGGGAGCGGCCCTGGAGAGGTGCCGAACACGGTCTCTCCGGCGTTCCCGAACCCCAACCCCTCGACAACAACGACGCGTTGGCGCTCATCAGCAGCAACGCGCTCACCCTCGGGCAGTCCGCGCTCGCGCTGCACGAGTTGCGCGGGCTCATCGGGGCCACCCAGGTCGTCGGGGCGCTGTCACTGCTCGCCGTGGACGGTTCGCACGAGCCGTTCGCCGCGCCCGTGCACGCGGCCCGGCCGCACCGGGGGTCGACCGAAGTCGCCCGCCGGATGCGGGAGTTGATCGGTGCCGCCGACCGGCCCACCCCTCCGCTCGGGCGGATCCAGGACCCGTACGGCTTCCGGTGTCTGCCGCAGATCCACGGGCCCGCGCACGACGCGGCGGACGCGCTGGAGGAGGTCCTCGCGATCGAGATCAACGCGGCAGCCGAGAACCCCTTCATCTCCGCCGAGGACATGACCGCCTACCATCACGGCGGCTTCTACCAGGCCCAACTCGCCCTCGCCCTGGACCACTTCAGGCTCGCGCTCACCCAGGTGGCCCGGCTGTCGACGTCCCGGCTCTCCTCCCTCAACGAGCCCGCGTTCACCCGCCTCAAGCCCTTCCTCGCCGACAGCGAACCCGCCTCCTCCGGCGTGATGATCCTGGAGTACGCCGCCGCGGCCGCCCTCGGCGATCTGCGCGCGTTCTCGGCTCCCGCCTCGCTCGGGCACGCTGTACTCTCCCGGGGCGTCGAGGAACAGGCCAGCTTCGCCTCGCTCGCCGCCCGTCAGACACTGCGCGCCTGCCGCGCGTACCGTCTCGTCGTCGGCTGCGAACTCGTCGCCGCCGTACGGGCGTTGCGCCAGCGCGACCTGCGGCCCGACCCGGAACTCCCGGTCGGCCGCGCGCTGGAGCTCGCCGAGGCGGTGCTCGACGAGGACCCGGCGGACCGGCCGCTCACGGACGATGTGACGGCGGCGGCCGGACTGCTGGACCGGTTCACCGAGATCTGGAGGGGGAACACGTGATGACCGTGGATGGGAGTCTGGACGAGACGGTGGACGGGAGCCTGGAGGGAACCTTGGACAGGAGTACGGGTGTGACCGACAGTCCGGCCGCACGGCTGCAGACGCTCTTCGAGGGGCACCGGCTCACGCCGACCCAGCGGCGCATCGCGCACAGCATGGTGCGGCGCGCCGCCGAGGTGCCGTTCCTGTCCAGCGTGGAACTCGCCGAACTCGCCGGGGTCAGTCAGCCCTCCGTGACCCGCTTCGCGGTCGCCCTCGGCTTCGACGGCTACCCGGCGCTGCGCAAGCACCTCCGCGAGGTCGCGCCCGCCGAGTCGGCCCCGGACACGGCGTCGTACAACGAGTACCAGCAGGCCGTAGAGGCCGAGATCGAGAACCTCAAGCACCTCGCCGAGATACTGGCCGACCCCCGCCCGGTCGCCAAGGCGGGCCGCCTCCTCGCCGCCTCCCGCCCGCTGCCGGTGCTCGGCCTGCGCGCGGCAGCCTCCCAGGCGTACGGCTTCGCGTACTTCGCCGCCAAGGTCCATCCGGACGTACGGCTGCTCAACGAGGGCGGCACGATGATCCACGACCGGATCGACGCGGCCGTCCGGGCCGGGGCCAGTGCCCTGCTGTGCTTCGCGCTGCCCCGGCATCCGCGCGAGGTCGTGGACACGCTGGCCTATGCGCGGGAGGCGGGCCTGACCGTCGTCACCGTCGCGGACTCGGCGTTCGCGCCGGTCGCCAAGGTGTCCGACCTGCTGATCCCGGCCGCCGTCGGCACCGGCCTCGCCTTCGACACGGCGTGCGCGCCGATGCTGCTGGGCCGCGTGCTCCTGGAGGCGATGTGCGACGACCTGCCGGACGCGCAGGCCCGGCTGGAGGAGTTCGACGCGCGGGCGGCGGCGCGGGGGCTGTTCGTGGAGTGACAGGGCGTCAAGTGCCGTGTGTGCGTGGGTGTTTCGGCGTCGGGGCCGCCCGGGTGGTGGTTGCCGGGCGGCCCCTTCCCGTCAGGTGACGCGGCGCAGGATCTTCTGCGCCACCGGCAGCAGCGCCCAGCACAGGGACGCCCAGTGCGTGACCAGCGCGACGGGGATCGAGACGGCGAAGGTCACGATCGTCGCGTCCACCCAGGCCAGGGTCTCCGCGATCACCGTGCGCGGGGCGTCCGGGCGCAGCAGCCCCGACCTGCGCAGATCCGCGACGGTCAGTCTGAAGGACAGGCTGGTCAGGGCCTGGCCGGCCGCGTACGCGATGAACTGGATCCGGAACGCGTCCGCCTCGCTGGTCAGCAGTTTCGTCGTGAACGGTGTGACGACGATCAGCAGCAGCCACAGCAGGTTCCAGCGGATGGCCCCGCCGGACAGACCGCTCACGTACCGGAAGACGCGCTGGTGCAGCATCCACTGCATGGCGATGGCCGCGAAGCTGACGAGGAACGCGAAGTACTCCGTCAGGTGCTCGCGCAAGAAGTGCTGCACGCCTGAGTCGCCGTGCGCCTCCGCTCCGGGGACCGGCAGTTCGAGGGCCAGCAGGGTGATGGCGATGGCCACCACCGCGTCCGAGAAGTAGATCAGCCGCTCCGGACTCGCCGGTGCGATCCGCTCGGCGGGCTCGGCGGGCTCGGTCGGTTCGGTCGTGGCGTCGTGCGTGCTCATGCGGTCGCCTGTCCGGCCGCGGCCTTGGCTCGGGCGGCGTAGCGGCCGGAGAGGACGAACGGCACGACGAACGCCAGGACTTGGACGGTGACCAGCGGCGCGGTCGAGGAGTGGTCGTAGCCGACCACGAGGGCGCAGGCGAGCGCGCCGAGGGTGAACGCGGATGCCCATATCGACGTCAGGACCATGTTGACCCGGATGAACCGGGGCGCGTGCCAGAACTCCTGCGGCACCTCGGCCCGGGCGAAGGTCAGGGTGAAGGGGGCGGCGCACGGCGAGCGAGGTCAGGGCCGTGGCCGCGAGGGTGGCGTTCGCCAGCGCGCAGATCCAGTTCCGCAGCCCCGACGCCGGGTCGGCCAGCGCGACGACGGCTATGACCACGAAGAAGGCGCAGGTGGCGGCGCCCAGCAGGTCGACGCTCCGCGCGCGGAGCTGCCCGGCGAGTAACCAGAGCGCGGCCAGTGCGGCGGCGCCCGTGCCCAGTCGCCAGTCGACCGGGCTCAGGGCCGCGTAACACAGCCAGGGTGCGAAACCGCGGACGTAGTTCACCGGTGTCTTCCTCCACGAATCCAGGAGCTCAGCGGGCAGTCCAATGTTGGACGGTAGGATTATGACCGTCCAACTCTCGACCGTCCAGTCAGGATTGGTGAAATACCGGAAAGGTAGGGTGAGTTCATGAGCCTGCCCCACGCCCTCCTCGGGCTCCTCTCCGAACAGCCCGCCAGCGGCTACGACTTGCTCAAGCGGTTCGACGAGGGGCTGTCGGCCGTGTGGCCCGCCCAGAAGAGCCAGGTCTACAGCGAACTGGCCAAGCTCGACGAGAACGGTCTGATCGAGATCACCGGCACCGGCGCCCGCCAGCGCCGCGAGTACGGCATCACCGACGCGGGCCGCGCCGAACTGCGCCGCTGGCTCACCGAACCCGACCTCGACCTCGCCTTCCGCAGCGCCGCGCTCCTCCGCGTCTTCTTCCTGTGGACCCTCAACAGCGGTGAAGGCGCGGCCTACTTGGAGAAGTTCGCCGACCACAACCACGCGCGGCTCACGGCGCTGCAGGCCATCCACGACAACGCGAAGTGGGTCGGCGACCCGGTCCAGGTCTGCGGCTGGCTCATGCTCGAGTACGGGCTGCGGGGTTCCGAGACCGCCGAGCAGTGGGCCCGCTGGGCCGCCGGGGAGCTCACCGAGCGGCTGGACACGCCGTCCTCCTGACCCTGGGCAAGGACTCCTGACCCGGGACGAGGGCGAAAAAGTCCGTTCTCAGACTCGTCTCACGTTCGCTCACTAGTCTCACGGCCCGACGGAACTGTGCCGGGACGACCAGGAGGCAGGACGTGGCACGCGGAGATCGCAGAGTCCAGGGGCTGGCCCGAGTGGCCGTCGTCGTACGGGCCGGAGCCGCCCCGCTGTGGTGGTTCGGGGTGCTGGCGGCGGGTGTCGGAGTGCTGCTGCCCGGCATCACCGGGCGCCGGATCGGGGTGATGGCGGGCGCCGCCCTGTTCATCATCACGGCGGCCGTCGTGGCGTACGCGCGCCGCAGGCGCTACACCGCCCTCGCCCGTGGCGCCGCCCGGGCCGGCAAGCACGATGTGCTCCAGGACCGCGCGGTGTCCGTACGCAACTGGCGCCGCGCGCACCGCTGGTGGATCGTGCTCGCCTTCGCGCTCGCGCTGGGCAGCGCGTTCGCGGTGCCGGCGGCGGGCGGCATGCTGCTCGCCGGGGCCGGCACGGGCCTGCGGCTGAAGGCCGCCTGGCTGGGGCGCAGGGAACGGGCCGACGACGTCCTGCTGTGGATCCGCGTGGACTGGCTGGACAGGCGGGGCGGCGCCCCCGCCGGGAAATCCGTCAAGGGCTACCGCTCCACCGGCATCGCCGCGGGCGACGCCACCCCGGGCGGGGCGCGCCGCCGCGGCGACGTGTACGCGTAGCCGGGCTCCGGGCCCGTTTCCGGACCTCCGGGTCCTAGACCTCCAGGTCCGCCTCGATCCGCTTCAGCTGGTGGCGGGCCATCGCCAGGTTGCTGCGGCCGGCGTCCAGCACCAGGTAGAGGAACAGACCGTTGCCGCCGCGGCCCTTGATCAGCCGGATCAGGTGGTACTGGCTCGACAGGGTGATCAGGATGTCCTCGATGTCGCCCTTCAGACCGAGGTGCTCCATGGTGCGCATCTTGGCGCGCACCACGTCGGTGTTGCCGGCGGCGGCGACGCCGAGGTCGAAGGTCTTGCTGCCGCCCATCGTGCCGAGCGCCATACCGCTGGTGTAGTCGACGAGCGCGACTCCGGTCGCGCCCTCGATGGAGGTCAGCGCCTCTTTGAGCGAGGTTTCGGTGTTGGCCATGACAGTGCTCCCTTTGGGTCCGTTCAACTTTCCGTGGTGGTGCGCGCGTTGGTCGTTGCGGTGGTGCGTGGTGCGCGCGCCGTTCTCGTTCGTGCGGTGGTGGCTTTAGCGGGCGCCTTGGCGGGCGCCGCGTCGGCCGCCCGCTCTGCGGCCTCGGCCGTCGCCGCCGCCTCGGCGTCGACCAGTTCTCCGATCCGGGCCCCCGTGCGGCGGCCCTCCAGCAGCAGCCGGCCGACGTTGACGCGGTCCTGGGCGAGCACGGTCAGCACGGCGCCCCGGCCCGCCGCGTAGGTCGCGACATAGCCGTAGACCCCGCGCACCAGCAGCTCGCGGAAGTCGCCCTGCCCGGTCGCGTCCGCCATCCGCATGGCCACGCCCAGCGCCGTCACGGTGAGCGCCGCGACCCGCTCCGGCTCGATGCCCGGGGTGTCCTGCGCCAGCACGAGACCGTCGACGCCCGCCGCCAGCGCCCCCGTCAGCTGCGGCACCCGGGCTCTCAACCGCCGCAGCTCGTCCAGGACTTCGGCCTCGGAGGCCATCGGCTCTCTCCTCTCGGCGCGTGCTCGCTGCCACTCAAAGGGCCTCCAGCGCATCCCTGAGCCTCTTCAGCAATGTGATGTCGGGGTCGGTGACGTCGGGCGGGGGCAGGACGGCGGGCGGTGCGGGCGGCCGGGGCGAGACGAGCCCCGCCGACACCAGCCGCCGGACGTCCAGCAGCGTGGGGTACGCCCGCCGGCCCAGCAGCCGCGCGATCTCCGGCGCCGTCCGCACCCCGTCCACCCGCGCCAGTACGGCGGCCTGCCGGGCGGTGATCGGCGGAGGCGCGAGAGGGTCGGCCCGCACCAGCGGCGCGCCGTCCGTCGCCGCGTCCGGCCAGACGCGGTGCAGCAGCTCGCGGCGGCGCAGCGTCTCGCGCTCCAGGGCGGCCACCGGAACCGGCCGCACGGAGCCCAGCGGATGCGTCACCCCGTACCGGAAACGCCCCGGGGTGCTGCTCGGCGCGAGCACGAAGTAGGCCGCGTCGTACAGCGCCCCGAGCTGGCACAGCTCCAGCGCGCCCGGGCCGATCAGGCCGCCGTCGAGCAGCAGCCGGGTGGTGGCGTGCCGGTCGTCGGTCGCGTTGGCGGCGGCCTCCCAGGCCTCGGCGCGCAGGGTGCCGTGGGCGGTGAGGAGCAGGTCGAGACCGGGGGCGGACGGGCTCTCGGCGTGCACCACATGGCCCGCGGCGAGATGCAGACTGCCGCGCTCGCGGACGAGGACACCGGTGGCCTTCTCCGCCGCGAGCCTGGTCAGCATCGGCGACACCCCGCCCCAGGCCCGGTCGACGGCGGCGGCCTTGTCCCGCACCGGCAGCCGGGGCGGCGGGGTGGTCGGCGTGGTCCTGAGCGTGGTCATCCCAGCACCAGCCGTCCCGCCATCTCGCCGAGCCGGATCCGGGCCAGTGCGAGATTCCCCTCCGCGCGGGCCAGCCACAGATGCAGGAACACACTGCTGTCGAACGACGTCCGCACGAACCGCAGCACGTGATAGCTGTCCCGGTTGCTGACGATCAGATCCTCCAGCGGAGGATCGTCGGCCTCCTCCCCTTCCTCCGCGTCGGACGCGAACGCCCGGTGCTCGGCCGCCAGCCGCGCCAGCTCCGCGGCCTCGGCCGCACTGGCCTCCTGGTCACCCCCGGGCGACTCTCCCACGACGCCCAGGGCCAGCCCGCTGGTCCAGTCGACCAGCGCGGCGCCCCGGGCACCGGGCAGTCGCATGGCCTCCAGTAAGCACTCGTCGATTCCGGGCACCGTGGCTCCCCTCCCGCCTGCGGTTCGGCTGAGTGACGACGAAGCTACGCACCGTGTGGCCGAGGGGTGAGGGATCTGGCATTTTCCAGTGGGACATGCCTGGAGTGACTAAGGTGGGTCAACTGACCCCGTTTTCACACCAGTTGCGTGAGCCAGTTGAACCGTGCGCCCACCGGCGCGCGTCAACGGCGCCCGGATTCGCGCAGGGTGGTGAGCGCGGCGGCGTGCGCCCCTCCGGATTCGGCCACGATCTCCGCCGTCGTCTGCGGCTTCCGCACGGTCGCGAACGCCACACCCCCGGAACCGTCCGGCACGAAGCCGTAAATACCCGGCCTGGCAAGGGAGTTGTAGGCGTAGTGGGCCGCGAAGTAGTACGCCCCGGTGTCCAGCGCCGCCGCGTGGTCACCCTGTTCGAGCAACGGCAGCGCCTGCCCCTCGGCCAGCAGATCACCCGCGAAGCAGGCCGGACCGGCGACGTCCTGCACCACCGCGGGCCCCGGCTTGGGCCGCCCCTTCCCGTCGTAGGCGGCGATCCGCAGCGGCCACGACTGCGGCGCGTACACCGTCCGCGTCGCCACCTGCACCCCCGCGTGCGTGACCGCGATCGGCCGCCCGCCGGCACTCTTGGCGTACTCGACCCGGGCCACCACCGTCCCCTGCTTGGCCAGCATCGACCGGCCGAACTCGGTCACCAGCCCGTACCGCCCGTCGAACAGCCCCGGCACCGCCTCCTTCAGCAGCCGCGCGTACTGCGCGTACGTCGGACTCGTCGCGTCCGAGCCGAAGTTGACCCCCAGCCCGCCGCCGATGTCGAGCGTGTCGATCTGCCGCCGCCCGAGCCGTGTGTTGATCTCCTCCGCCAGCGCGTACGTCTCCGCGACGCCCCGCGCCAGCAGCTCCAACGGGATGCCCTGCGACCCGGTGTGCGCGTGCAGCCGGCTCAGCCACGGCCGCTCGGCGAACGCCCGCACCACCCACTCCCGCGCCCCCTCGTCCCGCAGCGCCACCCCGAACTTCGAGGTCGCCGTCGCCGTGGAGAGCGCGGCGATCGACCCGGCGCCGATCTGCGGATTGACCCGGATCCCGAGCGGCGAACGGCTGCTCGCCGACCGCATCAGCCCGTCGACGCGCTCCAGCTCCTGCGGATTGTCGACGTTCACCGCGATCCCCAGCGCCAGCGCCTCCCGCAGCTCCGCCGGCGTCTTCGCGGGCGCGTCGAGCACGGTCCGCTCCGGTCGTACGCCCGCCGCCCGCGCCAGGGCCAGCTCACCGGGGCTCGCCACTTCCGCCCCGATGCCCTCCTCGCGCAGCAGCCGCAGCACCGGCACGAGGGGGCTCGCCTTGACGGCGAACGCGTGCAGCACGGGTGTCCCCGGCGCCGTCACCTCGTCGAACGCCGCCCGCAGCGCCGCCGCCGACTCCCGGATCCCGGTCACGTCCAGCAGCGCGACGATGGGGGAGTCCGGCCCCAGCAGCCCCTGTTCGACGGCGGCCCGCACGGCGTCGTCCCGGCGGGCGGTGCGTCGAGTGCCGTCCGTGTGACCCTGGTCTACGTCGTTCACTGCGTCCCCCGTCGTGTCGTTGCCCGTGGTCGTTACATCCAGCCAAACACTCAGAGCCTGCCCACAGAGACGCCCTCATGTATTGACTAGTTCTATTCACGAAGCCAGGATGTGAATAGCTACAGTTAAAAATCCGCTGAACGCAGTCCGCTAGGAGGCAGACCATGTCAGGACCCCGCCCCGTACGAGCACCGCGCGGTACGGAACTGAGCGCCCTGGGATGGCAGCAGGAAGCCGCCCTGCGGATGCTGCAGAACAACCTGGACCCCGAGGTCGCCGAACACCCCGACAAGCTCGTCGTCTACGGCGGCACCGGCAAGGCCGCCCGCGACTGGCGCTCCTTCGACGCCATGGTCCGCACCCTGCGCACCCTCAAGCAGGACGAGACGATGCTCGTGCAGTCCGGCCGCCCCGTCGGCGTCATGCAGACCCACGAGTGGGCCCCGCGCGTCCTCATCGCCAACTCCAACCTCGTCGGCGACTGGGCCAACTGGGAGGAGTTCCGGCGGCTCGAGGCCCTCGGCCTCACCATGTACGGCCAGATGACCGCCGGTTCGTGGATCTACATCGGCACCCAGGGCATCCTCCAGGGCACCTACGAGACCTTCGCCGCCGTCGCCGCGAAGAAGTTCGGCGGCACCCTCGCCGGGACGATCACCCTCACCGCAGGCCTCGGTGGCATGGGCGGCGCCCAGCCCCTCGCGGTGACCATGAACGACGGCGTCGCGATCTGCATCGACGTCGACCCGCGCGCCATCGAGCGCCGCATCGAGCACCGGTACCTCGACGTCCGCGCGGACTCCCTCGCTCACGCCCTCCAGCTCGCCGTCGAGGCCCGCGACGCCCGCCGCCCGCTCTCCATCGGCCTCCTGGGCAACGCGGCGGAGCTGCTCCCGCAGATGCTCGCCGAGGGCGCCCCCATCGACATCGTGACCGACCAGACCTCGGCCCACGACCCGCTGGCGTACCTCCCGGTGGGCATCGCCTTCGAGGACATGGCCGACGCCGCCGCCAAGGACCCGGCGGGCTTCACCGTCCGCGCCCGTGAGTCCATGGCCAAGCACGTCGAGGCGATGGTCGGCTTCATGGACGCCGGCGCCGAGGTCTTCGACTACGGCAACTCGATCCGCGGCGAGGCCCAACTCGCCGGGTACGACCGGGCGTTCGCCTTCCCCGGCTTCGTCCCCGCCTACATCCGCCCGCTGTTCTCCGAGGGCAAGGGCCCCTTCCGCTGGGCCGCCCTGTCCGGCGAGGCGTCCGACATCCACAAGACGGACAAGGCGATCCTCGACCTCTTCCCGGAGAACGAGTCCCTCCACCGCTGGATCAAGCTGGCCGGTGAGCGCGTCCACTTCCAGGGCCTGCCCGCCCGCATCTGCTGGCTCGGCTACGGCGAGCGCGACAAGGCCGGCGAGCGCTTCAACGACATGGTCGCGTCCGGTGAGTTGGCCGCCCCGCTCGCCATCGGCCGCGACCACCTCGACTGCGGCTCCGTCGCCTCCCCCTACCGCGAGACCGAGGCCATGCTCGACGGCTCCGACGCGATCGCCGACTGGCCGCTGCTGAACGCCATGGTCAACGTGGCCTCGGGTGCGTCCTGGGTGTCCATCCACCACGGCGGCGGCGTCGGCATGGGCCGCTCCATCCACGCCGGCCAGGTCTCCGTGGCCGACGGCACGAAGCTCGCCGGCGAGAAGATCCGCCGGGTCCTGACGAACGACCCGGGCATGGGCGTCATCCGGCACGTCGACGCCGGCTACGACATCGCGGAGCGGGTCGCCGACGAGCGGGGTGTGCGGGTGCCGATGCGCGAGGGTGGAGAGGCGTGACCCTTCCGGGAGATGAGCGGGGCGGCGACTCTTCGGCGGGGGCGGGCGTTTCGTCGCCGACCGCGGGTCCGGCCGTGCCCACCCGTTCCGCCCTGCGGAACGACTGCCCACGGCCTGGCGGGCCAGAGCCTGTGGCCGGCACCGGCACCGACACCGACACCGGCACCGGCACCACGCCGCCCGTGGTCGGCGGGACCCGGCCGCAGCCCACGGTCGGCGGCGCTCAGTCGAAGCCCATGGTTGGCGACGCCCAGTCGCAGCCCACGGCCGGTGGCACTCAGCCGCAGCCCGTGGCCGGCGAGGTGCGGTCGGGCCAGGCGGCGGGTGGCGGGCGGGCTCAGCCCGTGCGGCCCGTAGGCTCGGGCCACGCCCCGACCTCCTTCCACGAGATGTGGCGTGAGCTGCTCCCCATCGGGCGGCACCCCGACTCCGGTGGCTATCGCCGGTTCGCCTGGACCGGTGCCGATGCCGAATGCCGGGCCTGGTTCAAGGACCAGGCCCTGGCCCGGGGTCTCACCTACGAGCTCGACCGCAACGGCAACCAGTGGGCCTGGCTCGGGGATCCCGCCGCCGGGGACGCCGTCGTCACCGGGTCGCATCTTGACTCGGTGCCGGACGGTGGGGCCTTCGACGGACCGCTCGGTGTCGTGTCGTCCTTTGCCGCGCTCGATGAACTGCGGGGCAGGGGAGCGGAGTTCAACAAGCCGCTTGCCATCGTCAACTTCGGGGACGAGGAAGGTGCCCGGTTCGGGCTCGCCTGTGTCGGGTCGCGCCTCACCTCCGGCGCGCTCACCGTCGAGCAGGCGCACCGGCTGACCGACGGGGACGGGGTCACGCTGCCGCAGGCCATGGCGGCTGCGGGCTACGACGCCGACGCCATCGGCCCCGACCCCGAACGGCTCGCCCGTATCGGCGCGTTCGTCGAGCTCCACGTCGAGCAGGGCCGCGCGCTGGACCTGTCCGGCGACCGGGTCGGCATCGCGAGTGCCATCTGGCCGCACGGGCGGTGGCGGTTCGACTTCCGGGGTGAGGCCAACCACGCCGGTACGACGAGGCTGGTGGACCGGCGGGATCCCATGCTGTCGTACGCCGAGACCGTGCTCGCCGCCCGTCGCGAGGCCCAACTCGCCGGTGCCGTCGCCACGTTCGGGAAGATCGCCGTCGAGCCGAACGGCGTCAACGCGATCCCCTCCCTGGTGCGCGGCTGGCTCGACTCCCGCGCCGCCGACCAGGACACCCTGGACACGGTGGTCACCGGCGTCGAGAAGGCGGCCCGCGAGTACGCCGAGGCGCACGGCGTCGACCTCGACATCGTCCGCGAGTCCTTCACCCCCGTCGTCGAGTTCGACCACGCCCTGCGCGACGAACTCGCCCGCGTCCTGGGCAAGGACACCGACCTCAGGGTCCCCGTCCTCGGCACCGGCGCCGGACACGACGCCGGAATCCTCTCCGGGAGCATCCCGACCGCCATGCTGTTCGTGCGCAACCCCACGGGCGTCTCGCACTCCCCGGCCGAGTTCGCGGCCGAGGACGACTGCGTGGCCGGGGTGACCGCACTCGCCGACGTACTGGAAGGGCTGGCCTGCAGGTGACGCACCCCACGCACCCCACCACGCGGACGTACTGGCTGGAACACGCCTGGCTCGACACCAACGTCGAGCCGGGCGTCGCCCTGGAGGTGAGCGGCGGACGGATCACGGCCGTCCGTACCGAGGTCGACACCCCGCCCCCCGGCGCCGAGATCCTGCGCGGACTCACCCTCCCCGGGCTCGCCAACGCCCACAGCCACGCCTTTCACCGCGCCCTGCGCGGGACCGTCCAGGTAGGCTCCGGCACCTTCTGGACCTGGCGGGAGTTCATGTACTCCTTCGCCGACCAGCTCACCCCGGACACATACCACGACCTGGCCCGCGCGGTGTACGCCGAGATGGCGCTGGCCGGGATCACGGCGGTCGGCGAGTTCCACTACGTGCACCACGCCCACGGCGGCACTCCCTACGCCGACCCCAACGCCATGGGCGAGGCGCTCATCGCCGCCGCCTCCGAAGCCGGCATCCGCATCACCCTCCTCGACACCGCCTACTTCTCCTCCGGCTTCGGACAGCCCCCCAACCACCACCAGCTCCGCTTCTCCGACGGAAGCGCGGACGCCTGGGCGGAACGCTGTTCACTTCTCAAGGAACGGGATCACGCGCGGATCGGTGCCGCCATCCACTCCGTACGGGCCGTGCCCGCGCGGGAGTTGGCGACCGTGGCCCGCTGGGCCGAGGAGCGGCGGGCCCCGCTCCATGTGCATCTCTCCGAGCAGACCGCCGAGAACGACGCCTGCCGCGCCGCCCACGACTGCACGCCGACCCAACTCCTCGCCGATCACGGGGTGTTGGGCCCGCGCACCACGGGTGTCCACAACACACACCTCACCGACGAGGACATCGCGCTGCTGGGGCGCTCGGGCACGGGCACCTGCATGTGCCCGACGACCGAACGCGACCTCGCCGACGGCATCGGCCCCGCCGTGGCCCTCCAGCGAGCCGGCTCACCGCTCTCCCTCGGCTCCGACAGCCACGCCGTCATCGACCTGCTCGAAGAGGCCCGCGCGATGGAGCTGAACGAGCGCCTGCGCACCCGCACCCGAGGTCACTGGACGGCCGCGGCCCTGCTCCGCGCGGCCTCCGCCGACGGCCACGCGGCCCTCGGCTGGGACGAGGCGGGCAGCATCACGGCAGGCGCCCTCGCCGACTTCACGACCATCGCGCTCGACTCGGTCAGGACAGCGGGGCCGGTGCCCAGGCTCGGCGCCGAGACGGCCGTATTCGCGGCGACGGCAGCGGACGTACGGCACACCGTCGTGGGTGGCCGGCACGTCGTACGCGACGGAGTGCACGCGCTCGTACCGGATGTGCCGCAGGCCCTCGCGCAGGCAGTCGAAGCCCTGCGCGCATAGACACGAACGCCGAACTCCGCACCCACGAGGACACGATGAGCAGCAGCACCGTCATCACCAACATCGCCACGCTGGTCACCAACGACCCCTCCCTCGCTGACGGAACTGACGGATCTCCCCTCGGTCTGATCCAGGACGCGGCCGTCGTCATCGACGGCGACCGCATCGCGTGGACCGGTGAATCAAGCAAAGCACCCGCCACTGACAACCGGGTCGACGCCGGTGGGAGAGCGGTCCTGCCGGGCTTCGTGGACTCCCACTCGCACCTCGTCTTCGCGGGCGACCGCACGCAGGAGTTCAACGCCCGGATGTCCGGGCGGGCGTACAGCGCGGGCGGCATCCGTACGACGGTCGCGGCGACGCGCGCCGCGAGCGACGCGGAACTGGAGGCGAACCTCACCCGCTACCTCGACGAGGCCCTTCGCCAGGGCACGACCACCTTCGAGACGAAGTCCGGCTACGGCCTGACGGTCGCCGACGAGTCCCGCGCCCTGCGCATCGCCGCCGCGCACACCGACGAGGTCACGTACCTCGGCGCGCACATCGTCTCGCCCGACTACGCCGACGACCCCGCCGCGTATGTGGCACTGGTGACCGGCGAGATGCTCGACGCCTGTGCCCCGTACGCCCGTTGGATCGACGTCTTCTGCGAGAAGGGCGCCTTCGACGGCGACCAGGCGCGCGCGATCCTGACCGCGGGGAAGGCGAAGGGCCTGCACCCGCGCATCCACGCCAACCAGCTCTCCTACGGCCCCGGCGTCCAGCTCGCCGTAGAACTGGACGCGGCCAGCGCGGACCACTGCACGCATCTGACCGACGCGGACGTGGACGCGCTGGCGAGCGGCCGTACCGTCGCGACCCTGCTGCCCGGCGCCGAGTTCTCGACGCGGGCCCAGTGGCCGGACGCGCGCCGGCTCCTGGACGCCGGGGTCACCGTGGGGCTGTCCACCGACTGCAACCCGGGCTCGTCCTTCACGTCCTCCGTGCCCTTCTGTATCGCGCTCGCGGTGCGGGACATGGGGATGACTCCGGACGAGGCGGTGTGGTCGGCCACGGCGGGCGGAGCGGCGGCCCTGCGCCGGGACGACGTGGGCCGGATCGCGCCGGGCGCCCGCGCCGACCTGATCCTGCTGGACGCGCCCAGCCATGTGCACCTGGCCTACCGGCCGGGTGTGCCGCTGGTCAGAGGGGTGTGGCGGCGGGGAACACGGACCGTCTGACGACGGCCGGACTCACCGCCCCGTCGCGTCGAGACGGCGGTGGAGGAACTCGGTGATGACGCCCATCGTGGTGGCCGAGGTCCAGGGCAGTCCGGTGCTCGGGCCCCCGAGGAACGCGACGTCCCCGTGGTTGGCGCCCTTCAGGACGTAGCGGGTGCTGTCGGCCCCGGCGGCGCGCAGCGCCCGGTGCACGTGCTGTGTCTGGGAGGGGCTGACGAGCATGTCCTCGCTGCCGTGCAGGAACAGGAACGGCGGTGCCGAGGCGGTCGCGTGGGTTGCCGGGTCCGCGGCACGTACGGCGTCGGGGATCTCCGGGAACGGTGCGCCCGGCCTGCCGAGGTACGCCGAGAAGTGCGTGGCCTCCCGCTGGTAGTAGACCCGGGCCGCCTCGTCGAAGTCGTCGGCGATGGCGGAGAGTTCGGAGCTGCCGTAGGCGTCGATCACGGCCCGCACCTGCCCCTGCGGGGCCGTCTCCAAGGCGTCGGAGAACTCGGGCAGACCGTCCGTGACAGCCGTCAGCGCCGCCAGATGACCGCCCGCCGACTCGCCCCACAGGGCGACCGCGCGGGGGTCGATGCCGAAGTCGTCGGCGTGCGACCGCAGATACGCGAGGGCGGCGCGGACATCGCGGACGGAGTCGTAGAAGGTGGCGCCATCAGGGGCGACGCGGTATTCGACACTGGCGACGACGAAACCGGACTCGGCGACATGCCGGCGCGCCTCGAACGCCATCGCCTTGGTGCAGCGGAGAAACGCGCCCCCGGGGAGGTAGACCACCAGCGGAAGCCGGTCGTCGCCGGCCGGCCGCAGGACGTCGAGCTTCAGCTCGCGCCGCGCCCCGTCCGGCAGTTCGACTGTCGCGTACGTGACGTCGCTACGGCTGTCCACGGCGACGGTACCGAGGGACATCTGCGCGTCCGGGTCGGCGTCCAGGAGTGTGCTGTCGGTGAGATCGGGCGGCGCGATGCCGGTGGCGACGGGGACGGGCAGGGAAAAAGAGGCGCGCATGGTCTCTCCGATCGTCGTGGAACGTGCGGTGAGTGAGAGGTTCCAGGGCCGCGCCGACAAGCGCCCGACACCGGACCTACAGCCCCGACAGACACCCGACACCGGGGTTGAAAGCATGCTGAGTCCGTGGTGAAACCGGCCGGGCGCAGGCTCTACTCCACAAGGAAGGCCCACCGATTCCACCGATTCCGGCGACTCCGAGGAGCACACCACCATGACCGTCGAACTCACCCTCACCGACCAGGACAAGAACACCCTGCGGACCGCCGCGTACGGCGCCGTCTCGCTGCTGGTCGCCGCCGGTGCCACCGGCTCCCCGCACCGGATCGCCACCCGGGGCAGCATCGCGCTGTCCTCCGCGACCGGTCGGGTGGGCCACGTCCTCGCCGAGAAGTCGAAGATCGAGGGCCTGGACGGCAGGTCCGCGGCCGAACTCGCCGACCGGGTGCTGCCGGCCCTGACCGCGACCATGGCGCTGCTCCGGCAGCAGGACCCGGCCGAGGCCGACAACTTCCGCGCCACCGTGCTCGTCGCCGTGGAAGAGGCCGTCCGGAGCCTCAAGGGCGGACCAGGGCCCGCCATGAACGAGATGATCCGCAAGATCACCGCGGCCCTCGACGCCGCCTGACCCGTCCAGCCGCCCAGCCGTTCGTCTAGTCGCTGTTGTCGATGCTCCACGCGCGGAACGCGCCCTTGGTGATGCGCCCCAGAAGGGTGTTGAAGTCGGCCTTGACGGCTTCCGGGGTCTTCTCCGGGGGGAACAGGGGCTTGATGGGCTGCCGTTCCTCCGAGAGCTCGGCGGCGAGGCGGGACTTGTAGGCGTTGTACACGGCCGAGATGTCCTGGCGGATCGCCGGTCCCTCGCTGTTGCCCAGGACCGGCATTCCGCGCAGGCGGTTGTCGTTCGTCGCGGCGATCGAGGCCGCGTCCATGAGGAAGCAGTCGATGAGGTCGGTGACGTCCTGTTCCCGGGCGCCCGGCGCCTTGTTGCGCGCGTCCCGCAGCAGCAGGTCCGCCATCTCCAGGGTGAGGTCGCGGTAGACGGTGTACCGCGGGCTCCCGGGGATGACGCCGAGCACATGGTCGGCCTGTTTGGCGGCGTCGGTGTTCATCGAGGCGAATCCGTCGGGATGCGGCTTGTCCTCAAGGCCCGGCACCGGGAAGGGCACGCTCCGGAAGGCGTCCTCCTCGTCGCGCATGGTGGGGGAGGCGGCCGCCATGGGATGGATGCCGAACTCGTGGCAGAGCATGCCCACGATGTAGCCGATGTCGTAGTTCTCCAGGTAGTAGGCGGCCATCGTCACGAAGACGCCGTCGGCGCCCTTGTCGACGACGTCCGCCGGGGCCTGTGACGTCCGCTTCTCCAGCGTGATCCGGCAGGTCCGGCCGTCGAGGAAGGACTTGATCGCCGTGTTGACGGAGAGGAGTTGCAGCACCCGGGTGGCCTTGTCCTGCGACTCCGGGTACTTGAGGGACACGTTGGTGAACGAGATGTTCCCGTTCACCAGCTTGTTCCGCTGGACCACCGGCGCCCGCTGCACGGCCGGCGCGGGGCTCCCCGCCTGGCCGAGCATCCGTACGACGTTGGCGTTGCCCGCGCTCGACTGGAGCGACAGCAACTCGTGCGCGGGCCGGGTGGCGGTGTCGGCTGCGGGTCCGCTCAAAGGGGCACGCCGGGCTACGGCGTCGTCCCGCGCGCGGGCTTCGTCTCGGGCGTGCACGTCCTCACCTCTGGCCTGGAGTCGCGATCTTCGTTGTCTACAGGCTGACCGGACGCCCCCGCGAGGTACTCCGGGGCAACGAACCCGCGCCGGAAAACCGCTCCACCTGCCCACAAGGGCAGGACCGGTGCCGCCGTAGGGTGCTCGGCATGAGCATCATCGGGGTTGGTATCGACGTGGCCGAGATCGACCGGTTCGCGGCGTCGCTGGCGCGTACGCCCGGGATGGCCCGACGCCTCTTCCTGGACAGCGAGTTGCTGCTGCCGAGCGGCGAGCGCCGCGGCGTCGCCTCCCTCGCCGCCCGTTTCGCCGCGAAGGAGGCCCTGGCCAAGGCGCTGGGCGCCCCGGCCGGGCTGCACTGGACGGACGCCGAGGTCTACGTCGAGGACAGCGGGCAGCCCCGGCTGCGGGTGACGGGAACGGTCGCCGCGCGGGCGGCCGAACTGGGCGTCCGCTCCTGGCACGTGTCGCTGAGCCACGACGCGGGGGTGGCCTCGGCGGTGGTGATCGCGGAGGGGTGACGGGGAGCGCGGCCCGCCCGGGTGCGTTCCGTGCCCCTCCCGGGGCAGACTCGACCGCATGCGTACTGCGTACAGCGTGGAGACGGTAAGGGCCGCCGAACGACGGCTGATGGCACGGCTTCCCGAGGGCGCGCTCATGCAGCGCGCCGCGGCCGGACTGGCCGTCGCCTGCGCCCAGTTGACGGGCCGGGTCTACGGCAGCCGGGTCGCGCTGCTGGTCGGCAGCGGGGACAACGGCGGCGACGCGCTCTACGCCGGGGCACGGCTGGCCCGGCGCGGAGCGGCCGTCACGGCGGTGCTGCTCGCGCCCGACCGCACCCACGCGCGCGGGCTCGCGGCACTGCTCCGCGCGGGCGGCCGTACCGTGTCGCCGGACGCCGCCGAGGAACCGGTCCTGCGCGCCGACCTCGTCCTCGACGGCATCGTCGGGATCGGCGGCCGGGGCGGACTGCGGCCGGACGCCGCGCGGCTCGCGACCCTCGCCGGGGACTCCCGGGGTGTCGTCGTCGCCGTGGACCTCCCGAGCGGCGTCGAGGCGGACACCGGAGAGGTGCTGGGCGCCGCGGTCCGGGCCGACCTCACCGTCACCTTCGGCACCCACAAGCCGGGACTGCTGATCGACCCCGCGCGCGAGTACGCCGGTTCCGTACGGCTCGTCGACATCGGCCTCGGCGCCGAACTGCCGGTCGAACCCGAGTTGGAGGCCCTCCAGCACGCGGACGTGGCGGCGCTGCTGCCCGTGCCGGACGCCGAGAGCGACAAGTACCGGCGTGGAGTGGTGGGCATCGCCGCCGGGTCCGGGCGCTACCCGGGCGCGGCCGTGCTCGCCGTCGCCGGGGCGCTGCGGGGCGGCGCGGGGGCCGTACGGTACGTCGGTCCGGCCGCGGACGCGGTGATCGCGCGGTTCCCGGAGGCGCTGGTGTCGGACCGGGGGCCGGCCAAGGCGGGGCGGGTGCAGGCGTGGGTCGTCGGGCCGGGGGCGGGCGACGACGCGGCGACCGTGGCGGAGGTGGTGACGGCCGACGTGCCGGTGCTCATCGACGCGGACGGGCTGCGGCTGGCGGATCCGGACGCCGTACGGGCGCGTACGGCGCCGACGCTGATGACTCCCCACGCGGGGGAGGCCGCCGCGCTGCTCGGGGTCCCGCGCGCGGAGGTCGAGGCGGCCCGGCTCACCTCCGTGCGGGAGTTGGCGCGGCGGTACGGCGCGACCGTCCTCCTCAAGGGCTCGACGACGCTGGTCGCCGACTCCGGGGGCGGGGCGGTGCGGGTCAATCCGACGGGCACCGGCTGGCTGGCCACGGCGGGCAGCGGGGACGTGCTGTCGGGGCTCGCGGGCTCGTTGCTGGCGGCGGGGCTGCCGGCGTTCGACGCGGGCAGCGTGGGGGCGTATCTGCACGGTCTCGCGGGGCGGCTGGCGGCGGACGGGGCGCCGGTGGGGGCGCACGACGTGGCGGAGGCGGTGCGGACGGCGTGGCGGGACGTGCGGGACTGACGCGTTCCCGCACCTGCGGCGCCACCGCTCGTCAATAAGGGTGACCCCTCCGCGCGGCACCCGCTCCCCGCCGGGGTGCCGCGTTTCTCTGATCGCATGATCAGTACACGAATCGCGCACAGAAGCATCGCGGTGCTGCTCACCGCGGTGATCGCCCTCCCCGTAGGGACCGGGACCGCCTGGGCCGACGACCCGGTGCCGGCGCCCGGGCCCGGCGAGACCGAGCTCGTGCCGGGCGTTCCCCCGGGGCCGTATCAGCCCTGGCAGATCGACACGCCCGACCAGGCCCTCGTACCGAAGGTGTACACGCCGACCGCGGAGGAGGACCGGGTCGAGCCGAGGGACGCGGCGGCGGGGACGTACGCGCTCGTCGAGTACGTGCCGATCGGGGACGCCGTGGCGAAGGTCTCCTGCAGCAAGCAGACCGGGCCCTACCAGCGGGGCGTGGAGCGGTGGTTGAAGCTGAAGGTGGACGGCCGGCAGTCGGCCGCCGACTGCAAGGTGATCAAGGCCTTCCAGAAGAAGCAGGGCATCAAGCCCGCGATCGGCTTCGCCGGACCCGTGACCTGGGCGCGCATGCAGCTCCTCAGCGCGAAGAAGAACCCGAACGCGGCCCGGAAGTGCCCCGTCCGCTCGTACCGCGTCGCGTGTGTCGATCTCGACCGGCAGCTCACCTGGGTGCAGAAGGGCAAGAAGGTCGTCTTCGGACCGGTCCCGATGCGCAGCGGACGCACCGGGCACGTCACCCGGGGCGGCTGGCACAAGATCTACTGGAAGCACAAGAACCACTGGTCGACCCTGTACAACAGCCCTATGCCGTATGCCCAGTTCTTCGACGGCGGCATCGCCTTCCACGCCGTCTACGGCAGCATCTACACCACCACCGGCTCCTGGGGCTGCGTCAACCTCCGGCTGGCCGACGCCCGCAAACTCTGGAGCGTCCTCAAGAAGGGCGACCGGGTCTACGTGTGGGGCCACCGGCCCGGAAACTAGGCGGGCCTGCGGGCTTGTCAGTCCCCTCTGAGAGACTGGGGGCGTCATGAACGAGACAGCACCTGCGCCGACCGCGCCCCTGCGCGCCCGCGCCGAGATCGACCTCGGTGCCCTGCGGGCCAATGTGCGGACCCTGCGCGCCCTCGCGCCGGGCGCCGCCGTCATGGCCGTCGTCAAGTCCGAGGCGTACGGCCACGGCGCCCTGCCCTGCGCCCGCGCGGCCGTCGAGGCGGGGGCGACCTGGCTCGGTACGGCCACCCCCGAGGAGGCCCTCGACCTGAGGGCCCGCGCCGGGCTGCCGGCCGGGGTGCGGATCATGTGCTGGCTCTGGACGCCCGGCGGACCGTGGCGCGAAGCCATCGAGGCCGACCTCGACATGTCGCTCAGCGACATGTGGGCGCTGCGGGAGGTCGTGGCGGCCGCCCGCGAAACCGGCCTCCCCGCGCGCGTGCAGCTCAAGGCCGACACCGGCCTCGGGCGCAACGGCTGCCAGCCCGGCGCCGACTGGGCCGAACTCGTCGGCGAGGCCCTGCGCGCGGAGGCCGAGGGGCTGCTCCGCGTCACCGGCCTCTGGTCCCACTTCGCCT
Source organism: Streptomyces hokutonensis (assembly GCF_000376565.1). Lineage (GTDB taxonomy): Bacteria > Actinomycetota > Actinomycetes > Streptomycetales > Streptomycetaceae > Streptomyces > Streptomyces hokutonensis. The sequence goes on from NZ_BARG01000014.1 coordinate 152,717, forward strand.
GCGCCGACGAACCAGGGCACCCCTCCGTGGACGCCCAACTCGCCCTCTTCCGCGAGATGGTCGCCTACGCGGAGGGCCGGGGCGTACGGCCCGAGGTCCGCCACATCGCCAACTCGCCCGCCACCCTTACCCGCCCCGACTCCCACTTCGACCTCGTCCGCACCGGCATCGCCGTCTACGGCATCTCGCCCAGCCCGGAAATGGGCTCGTCCGCCGACTTCGGACTGCGGCCGGTGATGACCCTGAAGGCGTCCGTCGCCCTGGTGAAGCAGGTGCCGGGCGGGCACGGCGTCAGCTACGGCCATCACTACGTCACTCCGGGCACGACCACCCTCGGCCTCGTCCCCGTCGGCTACGCGGACGGCATCCCCCGGCACGCCTCCGGCACCGGCCCGGTGCTGGTCGGCGGCAAGTGGCGCACGGTCGCGGGCCGGGTCGCCATGGACCAGTTCGTCGTAGACCTCGGAGGGGACGAGCCGGAGCCCGGGGCGGAGGCCATCCTCTTCGGCCCCGGCGACCGCGGCGAGCCCACCGCCGAGGACTGGGCACAGGCCGCCGGAACCATCGCCTACGAGATCGTCACCCGCATCGGAACGCGCGTTCCCCGCGTCTACGTCAATGAAGGCGTCCTTGACGACGAAGACGTCCTCGTGGACGGGGTCGTCCCCGGGTATGAGGTGGACGACGCGGCGCAGGGCCGGGACGGGAAGAGGAGCGGCACGTGAGCGAGAGCAGTGCGGAGGCGGTCGCCGAGCTCGCCTCCGCCGCCACGGGGGTGGCCGGCAACTGGCGCAAGGTGACCGGAATCGCGGGCGCCGCGATAGGCGTGATCGCCGCAGGCGCCGCGGCCGGTGTCGCCATAGAGCGGATGACGGTCGGGCGCGGCATGCGCGAGCGGGCGCGGCTCGCGCTCGACTCCACGGGACCGTACGGCTCGCTGCGCGGCATCCCCGGCACGGCCCACGCGGACGACGGCACCGAGCTGTACTACGAGGTCGACGACATCGAGCCCGAGGTCGCCGTCACGCCCAAGCGCCGCCGGCTCTTCGGGCGCAAGGCACCGGCCCCGGTCACCGTCGTCTTCAGTCACGGCTACTGCCTCAACCAGGACTCCTGGCACTTCCAGCGGGCGGCCCTGCGCGGGGTCGTACGGACCGTGCACTGGGACCAGCGCAGCCACGGCCGTTCCGCGCGCGGGGCCGCGCAGCTCGAGGACGACATGCCGCTCACCATCGACCAGTTGGGCCGCGACCTGAAGGCCGTGCTCGACGCGGCCGTGCCCGAGGGACCGATCGTGCTCGTCGGGCACTCCATGGGCGGCATGACGGTGATGGCACTGGCCGACCAGTACCCCGACCTGATCCGCGACCGGGTCGTCGCCACCGCCTTCGTCGGTACGTCCTCCGGGCGGCTCGGCGAGGTCAACTTCGGGCTGCCCGTCGTCGGCGTCAACGCGGTGCGGCGGGTGCTGCCCGGCGTGCTGAAGGCGCTCGGTCAGCAGGCCGCGCTGGTGGAGCGGGGGCGGCGGGCCACCGCCGATCTGTTCGCCGGGATCATCAAGCGGTACTCGTTCGCGTCCCGGGACGTCGACCCGGCGGTCGCGCGGTTCGCCGAGCGGATGATCGAGGGCACGCCCATCGACGTGGTCGCCGAGTTCTACCCGGCCTTCACCGACCACGACAAGACCGCGGCCCTCACCCACTTCAAGGACATGCCGGTGCTCGTGCTGGCCGGGATCGGTGATCTCGTCACGCCCAGTGAGCACAGCGAGGCCATCGCCGACCAGTTGCCGGACGCCGAACTGGTGCTCGTGCCGGACGCCGGGCACCTGGTCATGCTGGAGCACCCGGAAGTGGTCACCGACCGCCTCGCCGACCTGCTCACCCGCGCGGGTGCCGTGCCCGCAGGGGCTACCGTAAGTGGCTATGGAAGCACCAGCAGCACCGCACGACGCGGCTGAGCCCCTGTCCGTCTCGATCACCGTCAACTCCCCCGAGCAGATGGGGGAGTTGGGGCGCCGCCTGGCCAAGCTGCTGCGCGCGGGCGACCTCGTGATGCTCACGGGTGAGCTCGGCGCCGGCAAGACGACGCTGACCAGGGGGCTGGGGGAGGGGCTCGGCGTGCGCGGCGCGGTCACCTCGCCGACGTTCGTCATCGCCCGCGTGCACCCCTCACTGGGGGAGGGGCCGCCGCTCGTCCACGTCGACGCGTATCGCCTGAGCGGCGGGCTCGACGACATGGAGGACCTCGACCTCGACGTCTCGCTGCCCGAGTCGGTGATCGTCGTGGAGTGGGGCGAGGGCAAGGTCGAGGAGCTGACCGACGACCGGCTGTCCGTCGTCATCCACCGGGCCGTCGGAGACACGACCGACGAGGTACGGCATGTCACCGTCACCGGGCTCGGTGGGCGCTGGGCCGCGGTGGAACTGGGCGTGCTCGGCGCGTGACTCCCTGATGACCGGATGAGTGGGTTCCGACAAGGTGTCGGCAAGATGTTGCGTTTCGGGTCTCGCGCGTGGTCACATGGTATCCAGTTAGTAGTTAGGTCTACCTAACTACGTCCGCCCCCAGGTCCCAGGAGGCGTCCATGTCGGCTTCGTCGGCTTCAGAGAACCAGGACCGCCCGCAGCCGTATGCGTTCGCCGGGGTGTCCATGCGGGAGTTGTTGGCGGCGGGCGAGGCGGCGAAGGCGGTCTCGACGCCGCCACGCGTACCGGAGCCGGTGGACACACCCGTGACGCAGCGCAAGGCCGCCTAGCGGATCACCACCACCGACTGCCCGATCGTCGCGAACTCCCACATCGCCGTGCCGTCCTCGACCGACTCGCGGATGCCGCCGGACTTGACCGTGGGGTCGGGTTGCTGGGGCGCGCCGTTGACCGCCGCGCTGAAGCCGATCGCGAGCCCGCCCGTGCTGGTGAAGCGGACGACGTGCTGGATGGGGGTGCCGTCGGTGCCGGTGACCGCGTTCGAGCGGGACGTGACCCAGTAGGAGCCCAGGGTCGGATCCACCGTCCCGGGGGTGACCTTGAACGTGCGGTTGACCTTGTTGTTCTCGGCGACCAGCCACACCCGGTCGTCGTCCAGCGAGTACACGACCCGCTCGCCCCTGCCGGAGCCCGCGGGCAGCGCGGCGGGGTTCTTCCTGTCGCGGGGCGCCTTCGAGGTGGCCACCGCCGGCGGGGCGCTCGCGCGGGCCGCACTGTCCAGCCCGGCCGGGACGCTCGCCGACGCCTGATAGGCGAGGAAACCGACCGTGGCGACGGCCGCCACGGTGAGCCCGGCCACGATTCCCGAGCTGCTGCCGGCCATCGGCGCCCACCTCCGTGTCTTGTATGTCCAGTAAGTGCGGTGACTGTAGGTGACGGTAGCAGTCGGGCCGGGCCGACCGGGGCGGCCGTGCCCGGGGCGCCGGAGCCGTAGGCTGTTTGCGTGCTCTTGCTCGCTCTGGATACCGCCACCCCCGCAGTCACCGTCGCCCTGCACGACGGCGAGGCCGTCATCGCCTCGTCGAGTCAGGTGGACGCGCGCCGCCACGGTGAGCTGCTGCTCCCGGCCGTCGACCGTGTGCTCGCCGACGCGGGGCTCAGGCTCGACGCCGTCACGGGAATCGTCGTGGGCATCGGCCCCGGCCCCTACACCGGGCTGCGCGTCGGGCTGATGACCGCCGACACGTTCGGGCTCGCGCTCGGCGTGCCCGTGCACGGTGTGTGCACGCTGGACGGCCTCGCCTACGCCGCCGACCTCGACGGCCCCTTCGTCGTGGCCACCGACGCGCGCCGCAAGGAGGTCTACTGGGCCCGCTACGCCGACTCGCGTACGAGGGTGACCGGCCCGGCCGTCGACCGGCCCGCCGACATCGCCGACGAGGTCGCGGGACTGCCCGCCGTCGGCGCGGGCGCCCTGCTCTACCCGGACACCTTCCCGTCCGCCCACGAGCCCGAGCACGTGTCCGCCGCCGCACTCGCCTCCCTGGCCGCCGAGAGACTCGCGGCGGGCGTCGAACTCCCCGCGCCCCGGCCGCTCTACCTGCGCCGCCCCGACGCCCAGGTCCCCAAGAACTACAAGGTGGTCACCCCCAAGTGACCGAATCCACGAGCCCCCGGCTGCGCGAGATGCGCTGGTGGGACATCGACCCCGTGCTGGAACTGGAGAAGGACCTCTTCCCCGAGGACGCCTGGTCCCGGGGCATGTTCTGGTCCGAACTGGCCCACGCGCGGGGCGCCGAGGCGACCCGCCGGTACTTGGTGGCCGAGGTGACCGGCGACCAGTACGAGGGCGGTGTCCGGGTCATCGGCTACGCGGGCCTCGCCACCACCGGCGACCAAGCCGACATCCAGACCATCGCCGTCGCCCGCGACCACTGGGGCACCGGCCTCGGCGCCACCCTCCTCACCGAACTCCTCAGCGCGGCGAGCGAGTTCGAGTGCGCCGAGGTCATGCTCGAGTGCCGCGTCGACAACGTCCGCGCGCAGAAGCTCTACGAGCGCTTCGGCTTCGCGCCCATCGGCTTCCGGCGCGGCTACTACCAGCCGGGCAACGTCGACGCCCTGGTGATGCGCCTCACCGACCCGTCAACTTCCGTACAAGGAACCGAGATCAATGGCTGACGAACCCCTCGTCCTCGGCATCGAGACCTCCTGCGACGAGACCGGCGTCGGCATCGTCCGCGGCCACACCCTGCTCGCCGACGCGGTCGCGTCCAGCGTCGACGAACACGCCCGCTTCGGCGGGGTCGTACCGGAGGTCGCCTCCCGCGCCCACCTGGAGGCGATGGTCCCCACGATCCAGCGCGCCCTGAAGGACGCGGGCGTCAGCGCGAGCGACCTCGACGGCATCGCGGTCACGGCGGGCCCCGGCCTCGCGGGCGCGCTCCTGGTGGGTGTCTCGGCGGCGAAGGCGTACGCCTACGCGCTCGGCAAGCCGCTCTACGGCGTGAACCACCTTGCCTCCCACATCTGCGTGGACCAGCTCGAACACGGCGCGCTGCCCGAGCCGACAATGGCCCTCCTGGTGTCCGGGGGCCACTCCTCCCTCCTCCTCTCCTCCGACATCACCTCGGACGTACGGCCGCTCGGCGCGACGATCGACGACGCGGCGGGCGAGGCCTTCGACAAGATCGCCCGTGTCCTCAACCTCGGCTTCCCGGGCGGGCCGGTCATCGACCGGTACGCGAAGGAGGGCGACCCTACGGCGATCACGTTCCCGCGCGGACTGACCGGGCCGCGCGACCCGGCGTACGACTTCTCCTTCTCCGGGCTGAAGACGTCCGTGGCCCGCTGGATCGAGGCGAAGCGGGCGGCCGGGGAGGACGTACCGGTGCGCGACGTTTCGGCGTCCTTCCAGGAGGCCGTCGTCGACGTCCTCACCCGCAAGGCCGTACGGGCCTGCAAGGACGAGGGCGTCGACCACCTGATGATCGGCGGCGGAGTAGCCGCGAACTCCCGCCTGCGGGCCCTGGCGGCGGAGCGCTGCGAGGCGGCCGGCATCCGCCTCCGCGTCCCGCGCCCGAAGCTGTGCACGGACAACGGCGCGATGGTCGCCGCACTGGGCGCGGAAATGGTGGCCCGCGACCGGGCCCCCTCGGACTGGGACCTCTCGGCGGACTCCTCGCTGCCGGTGACGGAAACGCACGTCCCCGGCCACTCGCACGACCATGTGCACGAGGTCGGCAAGGAGAACCTGTACTCGTGACGGTCGCGCTGATGTGGGAGGCGAGGGCGGCCGAGGGGCGGGGCGACGAACTGCTCGCCTGGGCGCGGGCGCAACGGCTGTCGGCCGAACCCCTGCGCCTGGAGTTCCTCCGCGCCCCCCAGGACCGCGTCCTCGTCATCACGTGGTGGGACGCGGACTACGACACCGAGCTGCCCGAACTCCCTGAGCCCGAGGGGGAGTTGGTCATGCGGGCGGTGCACCGGTGGCGGTTCGAGTCGGCGGGCGAATAACAAGAGTTTTGTTAAAGTGAGGTCATGGCTGATTCTCCCCTGCCCGGCGAAGGCCCCGTCCGCCCGGTGTCGGTGTCGCTCCACGAGGGCACCATCGCCGCCCTCAAGGCGCGCACCGGCAAGCGGGGCATGTCCGCCTACGTGGAAGCACTCATCCAGCGCCAACTGGAGCGAGACCGGCTGCGTGAACTGATCGAGGACGCGGAAGCCGCGCACGGTCCGGTGGACCAGGCCGGGGTCGAGGCCAAGCGAGCCCTCCTGCGCGGTGGCTCGGCGGGTTCGGCCGGCGCCGCGTGAGCGGCACGCTCGTCCTCGACTGCGAGGGCCTGGCCAAGCTCGTCCGCCGCACTCCCGAACTCACCGAGTGGCTCGTCGCGGCCGAGGCCGAGGACATCCGCGTGGTCGTCAGCTCCGTGACCCTCGTCGAGGCCCGCGACCCCAGGACCCACCAGGCCCGGTTCGACCACGCCGTCTCGCGTGTCAACGTCGTCCCGCCCAGCGAGGCGATCGCCCGCCGGGCGAGCAAGCTCCTCGCTGCGGCCGGTCTGCACGGTCACACGTACGCGCTCGACGCGATCGTCGCCGCGACCGCTCTGGCGTCGCCCGCACCCGTCACCGTGCTGACCTCCGACCCCGAGGACCTCCGGGACCTGTGCGGTGCCGGAGTTCACGTGATCAAGGTCTGAACCTCCGTCTCGCACAACAGCCGCCGGTCCGTGCCCAGCACGCGTTCCGGCCCCCTGAGCGTCAGCCGTGCCGTATGCCGTACGTCCGCGCTGGAGGCGGCCAACCTCAGCTCCAGCGCCCCCGGTTCGACCACCCGGCGCCCCGACCGGTCGGTGAACGCCGACAGGTCAGCGTGGAAGTGGAAGGTGACGCGGGATGCCTCGCCGGGGTCCAACTCCAGTCGCTGGTAGGCGATCAGGCGGACGTCGGGGCGTGTCACCGAGGCCACCGGGTCGTGCAGGTACAGCTGGACGATCTCCGCGCCCGGCCGGTCGCCGGTGTTGCGGACGGTGAGCGTCAGGTCGTGGGAGCCGTCCGTGTCGATCTCCAACTCCCTTGATTCGGCGGGCTCCCACGCGAAGGTCGTGTACGAGCGGCCGTGGCCGAAGGGGTACAGCGGGGTCGGGTCGAGGCTGCTGACCTCGTCGGCGAGGCCCAGCGGGGGCTGGAGGTACGTCCACGGCTGGCCGCCCGGCACGTGCGGGACGCTCACCGGGAGGCGGCCGGACGGGTTGACGCGGCCCGACAGCACTCCCGCCACCGCCGGGCCGCCCTCCTCCCCCGGGAAGAACGCCTGGACCACCGCGCCGAGGCGGCCGTGCCAACGGCCCAGCGCGTAGGGGCGGCCGGTGAGCAGGACCAGGACCACCGGGACGCCCGTCGACACGAGCGCGTCCAGCAAGTCGGCCTGGACGCCGGGCAGTTGGAGGTCGGCCACATCGCAGCCCTCGCCCGACGTGCCGCGCCCGAACAGGCCGGCCCGGTCGCCCAGTACCGCCACGCACACATCCGCCTCGGACGCCCGCGCGACCGCCTCCTCGAAACCGGTCGTGTCCGGGCCGGACACGTCGCACCCCTCCGCGAACGTCACCTTGGCGTCCGGCAGTTCGGCCCGCAGCGACTGAAGGACGGTGGGGATGTCGATGCCCATCGGCACCTCGGGATGGTGGACGCCCACGTGGGACGGGAAGGAGTAGCAGCCCAGCATGGCGAGTGCGTCCGCCGCCCTGGGGCCCACCACCGCGATCCGGGCGTCCGGCGGGAGGGGCAGTACGCCGTCCGGGTTGTCCAGCAACACCACTGATTTCTCCGCCAGTTGACGGGCGAGCGCGCGGTTCGCCGCCGAGTCGAGGTCGATCCGGCCGGTCGGCTCCGGGGCCCAGTCCTCGTCCAGCAGCCCCAACTCGCACTTCTGCAGCAGCACTCGGCGCGCCGCCCGCTCGATCAGCGACTCCGGTACGTCCCCCGCCCGCACCGCCTCCACCAACGGCTTCCCGTAGCACTTCAGCGTCGGCAGCTCCACGTCGATCCCCGCCGCCAGCGCCGCACGGGCCGCCTCCGCCGGGCTGCCCGCCACCCGGTGCAGCGTCTCCAGGAAACCGATGCCGAAGTAGTCGGCGACCACCGTCCCCGTGAACTGCCACTCCTCCCGCAGGAGTTGGGTCAGCAGTGCCGGATCCGCGGACGCCGGTACGCCGTCCGTCTCGTTGTACGCCGCCATCACCGACCGCGCGCCGCCCTCCCGCAACGCCATCTCGAACGGCGGCAGCACGACGTCCGCGAACTCCCGCACCCCGGCCCGCACCGGCGCCAGGTTCCGCGCCCCCACCGAGGACGCGTACCCCGCGAAGTGCTTCAGCGTCGCGACCACCCCGGCCGACTCGAGCCCCCGCGTATAGGCGGCACCGATGGTCCCCACCAGATACGGGTCCTCCCCGATCGTCTCCTCCACCCGCCCCCACCGCGGATCCCGTACGACGTCCAGGACCGGGGCGAGCCCCTGGTGGACGCCGGCCGCGCGCAGGTCGGCGCCGATGTGCCGGGCCATCTCCTCGACCAGCGCCGGGTCGAAGCTCGCGCCCCAGGCCAGCGGCACCGGGTACGCCGTCGCGCCCCACGCGGTGAACCCGGCGAGGCACTCCTCGTGGGCGACGGCCGGGATGCCGAACCGTCCGGCCGCGGCGATCCGGCGCTGCGCGCGGGCCAGCGCCTGCGCGCCCAACTCCGGGTCCACCGGGGCCGTACCGAAGGATCGGGTGAGCTGTCCCAGGCCCAGGGTGATCAGATCGTCCCAGTCGTAGTCGGAGGTCATCTCCCGTTGCAGCGGGGCGACTCCGTCGCCGTCCGTGTCGGCGCCCACCCAAACCCCGTACAGCTGGGCGGACTTCTCCTCCAGGGTCATCCGGGCGAGCAGGTCGTCGACGCGGGCGGCGGCGGGCCGGGCGGGGTCGCGCCAGGGGGCGGTGGTCATGAAACTCCTGTCGGAAAAGGTGAGTTGGGGAGATTCACTTGCCGCCCACGCCCATCAGGCCGCCGACCAGGGCGCGCCGGGCCACCAGGTAGACGGCGAAGATCGGGATGCCGGAGAGGACGACCGAGGCGAGCAGCGCGGGGATGTTCACGCCGAACTGGCTGACGTAGTTGAAGAGTCCGAGGGTGAGGACCCGGGGCCCGTCGGACTGGGTGAAGATCAGCGGGAAGAGGAAGCCGTTCCAGGCCTGGAGCGCCGTGTAGATGACGACGGTGCTGATCCCGCCCTTGGCCAGCGGGATGACCAGCTGGAACAGCATCCGGGTCGCCGAGGCGCCGTCCAGTGCCATCGCCTCGTACAGGTCCTCCGAGATGTCCCGCAGGGTGCCGGTCAGGATCAGCACGGAGACCGGCATCGCGAAGGCGGCGGTGGGGAGGATGACCGCCAACAGGCTGTCGTAGAGGTTGAGTTTGGCGATCATCAGGTACAGGGGGACCACCACGGCCTGGGCCGGGATGGCGACTCCCAGCAGGAACAGGCGGAAGGCCGCGCTCGACCAGATGGTGCGGGTGCGTACGGCGACGTAGGCGAGCGGCACGCACAGCACGAGCACGATGCCCACGACCGCCGCCGCCACCAGTGCCGTGTTGGCGAGGAAGTGGCCGAAGCCGTTGTGGAGAACGGTGTTGTAGTTGGCGAAGGTCGGATCGGTGGGCGGCTTCAGGGCGTTGTTGCCGAGGGCCTTGTCCTGGCGGGTGAGCGAGGCCGAGATCATCGCGTAGATCGGGACGATGACGACCGCGAGCCAGAGGAGGGAACCGAGACCGGCGAGGGGGTTGGGGCGCCTGCTCCAGTGCCGGCGCCGTCGGGGCCGCTGCTCCTCCACGGGCCCCTCCTCCGTCTTCACCGGACGCGGCAAGGTGTCGTGTGACACTCCGTCACATCCCTTCGCGGGTACTGCGCATGGCGCCGAAACCGGTGAGCCGGACCAGGACGAGGGACAGCGCGGTGGCGGCCACGACCAGGAAGGTCGCGATCGCGCTCGCGTAGCCGAAGTCGTAGCTCTTGAAGCCGGCTTCGTACATCAGGTACGGCAGGATCGCCGTGTCCGTGCCGGGGCCGCCCTGGGTGAGGATCAGGACGGTCTCGAAGTAGGTGAGCGAGCCGACGATCATCAGCACGCTGGAGGTCGTGGCCGTGTTGCGGAGCTGCGGCAGTGTGATCGAGAAGAACTGCCGGTAGCGCCCGGCACCGTCGATCGCCGCCGCCTGGTAGAGGACTTCGGGTATCTGACGGGCCCCGCCCTGGTAGATCAGGGTGTGGAAGGGGATGAACTGCCAGCCCCCGACGAACACGATCGCCAGAAACGCGCCACTGGTCGAGCCGAGCGTGTCCTGGTGGATGACGCCGAAGTTCGGGTCGAGCAGCGCGTAGAAGAGCAGCGCGATCGCCGTCGAGGACAGCAGGAACGGCACGAAGAAGATCGCCGAGAGTATCGCCCGGTTGCGCTGCCGCCCCGCCGCCCACACACCGAGCAGCAGCGACACGACCGTCTGGAACGCCCAGCTCGTCACCGTCAACAGGACGGTGACGGTGAGGGATTGGGTGAGCCGGTCGTCGTGCAGCAGCTTCTGCCAGTTGGCGAGCCCGACGGGCTTCGGGTCACCGAGCCCGTTCCAGGTGGTGAAGGAGAGATAGACGGCGAGAACCATGGGGGCGACGGCGAAGAAGGCAAAAAAGACAACCCCGGGCACAGCCCAAACTGCGTGAGGTGCAGCGCCCCGATAGGGGCGCGGGGAACTGCGCGACCAGCCACGACGCGCCGGCAGCCGACGAACCACCCCTCCCGCGGAGCGCTCCGTCACTTGAGCCCCTTGAGCGCCGACACGAACTCGGCCGGCGAACTCTTCCCCACGAACAGCTTGTTGATCTCCGTCAGCATCGGCGTGGACACATCCGGATCCACCGCCTGGTCCCAGCTCAACGTGAACGCGGGCGCCTGCTGCACCAGTTGGTACTGGAACTTGGCGAACTCGGGGTTGGGGGAGGAGTCGAGCAGCTTCTCCGCGTTGGACGTGGTCGGGATGTCCCCGTTGGCGACGAGGTCCTTCGCGTACGCCTCCGACGCGCAGTCCCGCAGAAACGCGATCGCCGCGTCCTTGTTGCCCGTACGGGTGTTCACGGACCAGTAGTTGGTGGGGTTGCCGACGACGTTGCGGATGTCGCCCGCCCCGCCCTCGTACTTCGGGAACGCGGACCAGCCCAGGTTGGTCTTGGCGAAGTCGGGGAACTTGCCGAGCTGCGTCGAGTACTCCCACGAGCCCATCAGATGCATCGCCGCCTTGCCCTTGGCGAAGACAGCGGGCGCGCCCCCGTTGACGTACGACACGGAGCTGAAGCCCTTGCCGAAGGCGCCGTCGTCGATGAGCTGCTTCACCGTCTCGGCGGCCTTGAGGACGGCGGGGTCGCCCCAGCCGGACGCGTCGCCGTTCTTGATGCGGTCGAAGACTTCGGGTCCGCCGATCCGGTCGACCAGATACTCCAGCCACATCAGCTCGGGCCAGATGTCGGCGCCGCCGAGCGCGAACGGCGTGATGTTCGCGGCCTTCAGCTTCTTGTTGATGTCGAGCAACTCGGCCCAGGTGGTGGGCGGTTGGAGCTTCTGCGCGGCGAAGACCGACTTGTTGTAGAAGAGGATCACGGGCTGCATGCCGCGCATCGGTATGCCGTAGTTCTTGCCCTTGAGCGCGCCCGCCGCGAGCACCGAGGGCAGGAAGCCGCTGCTGAGGACCGGGTCGGACTTGATGGTGTCGGTGAGGTCGACCAGCTGGTCGGCCTCCTGGTAGGCCTTGATGGAGCCGCCGCCCCAGTTGAAGAAGACGTCGGGCGCGTTCGGCGAGCCCATCGCGGTGCGCAGCTTGGCCGGGTAGTCGGTGCCGGGCACCTTCTCCAGCTTGATCTTCCCCTTGGCCTTCTTGGCCGCCGCCGACGCGTTGAACCGGGTGGCGGCCTTGACCTGGACCTTGGTCGCGTCGTCGCCGTAGACGAAGGCGGTGACGGTACTGCTGCTGCCGGTGCTGTCACTGGAGCCGCAGGCCGTGAGTCCGGCGGTGAGCAGGGTGGTGGCACCGGCGCCGAGCACCCAGCGCCTGCTGTAGGACTCCATAGGGCGGCCTCTTTCGCGAATGTTTCGATCAACGTTACGAATGTTCCGGGAACGTATGGCGGGACAGAAGCTTCGTCAAGGGGTCGCGCAGGGATACGATCGCGGGCATGAAACCCTCGAAGGCCGTAGAAACGCAGACCGCGACGCTCGCCGAGATCGCCCGCGAGGCCGGAGTCTCGGCTCCGACTGTTTCGAAGGTCCTCAACGGCCGTGCCGATGTCGCCCCCGCGACCCGCACCCGCGTCGAGGACCTGCTCCGCGTCTACGGCTACCGGCGCCGCCGTGCCGAGGCGACCCGCTCCCCGCTGATCGACCTGGTCTTCCACGAGCTGGAGAGCGCCTGGGCGCTGGAGGTGATCCGGGGGGTGGAGAACGTGGCGCGGGACGCCGGGCTGAGCGTGGTGCTGAGCGAGAGCGCGGGGCGGCTGACGCCCGGCCGGACCTGGGCCGACCAGGTCGCCGCCCGCCGCCCGCACGGCGTGGTCCTCGTCCTGTCCGGGCTCGACGAGTCCCAGCGGGCGCTGCTGACCAGCCGTTCCATCCCGTTCGTGGTGATGGACCCGGCCGGCGACCCGGGCGCCGACGTGCCGTCGATCGGCGCGACCAACTGGCAGGGCGGGCTCGCCGCCACCCGGCACCTCGTCGAACTCGGCCACACCCGGATCGGCGCGATCAGCGGACCCTCCCGCATGATGTGCAGCCGCGCCCGCGTCGACGGCTACCGGGCCGCGCTGGAGACGGCCGGATTGCCGGTCGACGGCTCGCTGATCACCACCGGCGACTTCCACCACGAGGCCGGCTACCGGCTGGGGCTGGAACTGCTGCGCCGCCCGGACCGGCCCACCGCCGTCTTCGCCGGCAACGACCTCCAGGCCCTCGGCCTGTACGAGGCCGCGCGCGAACTCGGGCTGCGCATCCCGGAGGACCTGAGCGTGGTCGGCTTCGACGACCTCCCGGTCGCCCGCTGGGTCGGCCCGCCGCTGACGACCGTACGACAGCCCCTCACCGAGATGGCCGAGGCGGCGGCGAAGCTGGTGCTCGACCTCGCGCGCGAGCCGGAGTCCTCGGCGGCGCGGCGGGTGGAACTGGCGACGAGCCTGGTGGTGCGCAGCAGTACGGCGGCGCCCGCGGCGCAGGGGTGACCCGCGTGGCCGGAAGGTGACGTATTGACGAGTGGGGTGAGCCGCCCCACACTCCTCCGAAGCCAATCGGTTGCACAACCGAAACTTTCGGAGGCATCCGCATGAGATCTCTGAGAACCGGCTTGTCCCTGGCGGCCCTGGTCACCGGCGCCGTCATGCTCGTCACCGCACCCGCCGCGCACGCCGCCGACACCCCGCTGCGCGACCTCGCCGCCGCGAAGGGCAAAGTCGTCGGCACCGCGGTCACCGGCTCCAAACTCACCGGCAGCTACGGCGACATCGCGGGCGCGCAGTTCGGTTCGCTCACCCCCGGCAACGCCATGAAGTGGGGGACCGTAGAGCCCACGCAGGGCAGCTTCAACTGGACCGAGGCCGACCAGATCGTCGCCTTCGCGCAGGCCCACAACCAGCAGGTGCGCGGCCACACCCTGGTCTGGCACAGCCAGAACCCGAGCTGGCTGACCAACGGGACATGGACGTCCGCCCAGTTGAGCAGCCTGCTGCAGAATCACATCAGCACCGAAGTCGGCCGCTACAAGGGCGAGATCGCCGCCTGGGACGTGGTCAACGAGCCCTTCAACGAGGACGGCACCTACCGCTCGACGCTCTGGTACAACGGCCTCGGCGCCAACTACATAGCCCAGGCGCTGACTTGGGCCCACGCGGCCGACCCGGCGGCGAAGCTCTACATCAACGACTACAACGTCGAGGGCGTCAACGCGAAGTCCACCGCCCTCTACAACCTCGTCAAGTCCCTTAAGACGGCGGGCGTTCCGATCGACGGGGTGGGGTTGCAGGCCCACCTGATCCTCGGTCAGGTGCCGGCCGGCCTCCAGCAGAACATCCAGCGCTTCGCCGACCTGGGCGTGGACGTGGCGATCACCGAACTCGACGTACGCATGGCACTCCCGGCCGACAGCGGCAAACTCGCCCAGCAGAAGGCCGACTTCAAGAGCGTGGTCGCCGCCTGCGCCGCCGTCACCCGCTGCGTGAACATCACCGTCTGGGGCTTCACCGACTCCGACTCCTGGGTGCCGAGTACCTTCCCGGGCTACGGGGCGGCGACGCCGTACGACGAGAACTACGCGCCGAAGCCGGCGTACTACGGCATCGCGGAGGCACTCGGCGGTACGACGACGACCCCGCCGAGCGGTTCGTGCTCGGCGACGTACGGCGTGACGAGCCAGTGGAACACCGGGTTCACCGGGCAGGTGACGATCGCCTGCACCGGGACCGCGCTGTCGTCCTGGAACGCGACGTGGACGTACGGCGCGGGCCAGCAGATCACGCAGGCCTGGAACGCGACCTGCACCCAGTCGGGGGCGGCCGTGACCTGTACGAACGCGAGCTACAACGGCACGGTCCCGGACGGCGGCTCGGTGACGTTCGGGTTCAACGCGTCCTGGAGCGGAAGCAACCCGGTACCGGTGGTGACCTTGGGATGAGGGAGGCGGGGGAGCGAGGCGGGGCGTGAAGCGGGACTGAGAACCGTGAGATTTTCCGCAGAAAACCGTCCTGCGACCGTTCCCCTAACTTTCTCCTAATAATTCGGACTTACGTTCCTCCCCGTGACGGACAACGAGAAGGTCGACGGGGACAGACGAGTGGGCCGGCGGTCGAGGGTGCTGAAGATCGCCGGCCTCACTCTGGCCGGCGCCCTGGTCCTTGGCGTAGCCACGGCGGGCTGGGCCTATTGGCACCTCAACAACAACATCAAGAGCGTCGACATCGACAGCGCGCTCGGCGCCAACCGCCCCGCGAAGGCGGTGACCACACCCTCGGCGTCCGCCTCCGCGTCCGCCGCGCCCGTGCCGACCGGCTCGGTGAACATCCTGGTCCTCGGTTCGGACTCGCGCAGCGGCAAGGAGAACCAGGCGCTCGGCGGCGGCGACAGTTCCGGCGCCCGCTCCGACACGGCGATGGTCGTGCACATCGACGCGGGCCGTAAGAAGGCCACGATCGTCAGCATCCCGCGCGACACCCTCGTCATCCGCCCGTCCTGCCCGCTGAAGTCGGGGGGCTCGACCTCCGTGGCGTACAGCGCGATGTTCAACAGCGCGTACTCGGTGGGCGGCCCGGTCTGCGCGGTCAAGACGGTCGAGTCGATCACGGACGTCCGCATGGACCACTACATAGAGATCGACTTCGCGGGCTTCGCGAAGCTGGTCAACGCGCTCGGCGGTGTCACCGTGACGACCACCGAGGACATCGACGACGACGACAGCCACCTGCACCTGAAGAAGGGCACCCACCACCTCAACGGCAAGCAGGCACTGGCCCTCGCCCGCACCCGCCACGGCATAGGCGACGGCAGCGACCTCGGCCGAATAGGCCTCCAACAGATGCTGGTGAAGGCCCTGTTGACCCAGATCTCCTCCCACGACCTCCTCACCGACCCCACCAAGCTCTACGAGGTCACCGACGCGATCACCGACAGCCTCACCACCGACACCGGCCTCGACTCCCTCAGCGAACTGATCAGCCTCGGCGAGAGCCTGAAGGGCCTGTCGGCGGACGCGGTGAAGACGATCACGATGCCGGTCGTGACGGCACCGTCCGATCCGAACCGGGTGGTTGCCAAGGAGCCGGCGGCGAGCGATCTGTGGGAGTCACTGAAGTGACCGGCCGCCACAACCGCACAGCCCCTGCCAATCCCTTTGCGGGACCGAGCACGTCGCCCCTACCGTGCACACAGGAGCCGCGCGCCACCGGATGAGGAGCAACCGCCGTGGGAACCATGGTCTCGGTCAGGGGCTGGCTGGAGTGCGACGACGGACAGCTGGCCCGGATCAAGGAGATCGTGGCGGCGGACGATCCGGAGCGCACCTACAGCGGGGGCTGGGCCTTCCCCGCCCGGCAGTACAACTACCTCAGCTGGGCCTTCTACGGGGGCGACATCCGCGCGGTGGCCCTCGACTGGTTCGAGGAGAGGCTGCGTAGCATCGCCCGGATCCCGGCCTCCGACCCGGACGACGAGTACGACGAGAGGCCCCGGGGTCTGTTCCTGGTCAGCCACGACGTCGACGGCATGAGCGAGTGGAGGGTCCACAACGGCGATCTGGTGATCGGCCTCCCGGCCGGGGACTACCGCTACCTCGACGCCTAGGGCCTGTCCGGCGGATCACGCGGTCGTACGAGAAAAATCTTCGGGGAATTCCGGCGAGTGTGTCGATCCGGCCGCCCCTCGTTCGACGCATGGTTGAAAGGCCGGGAAGGACCCGGCCCGCCATTCGTCCCGAGGAGTCACCATGCCCCGTTATCTCTCCCTCGTGCAGATCGACGAGAAGACCGCCCCCGCCGAGGGACCGAGTGCCGAACTGATGCAGCGGATGGGTGAGTTGATCGAGGAGATCACCAAGGCCGGGGTGATGCTGGACACCGCCGGTCTCACCCCGACCGCGCAGGGCGCGCGGGTCCACTGGGAGGGCGGGAAGATCTCCGTCACCGACGGACCCTTCACCGAGTCCAAGGAGGTCGTCGGCGGCTACGCGATCATGCAGTGCAAGGACATGGCCGAGGCGCTGGAGTGGACGAAGCGGTTCCTGAAGGTGCACGAGGAGTTCTGGACGGTGACGTGCGAGGTGCGGGAGATCGCGGAGGGCTGAGCGGCCCCCGTACTGCCGTGCCCGGTCCCGGTCTTCCTTGGCCCGAGGCCGCCGGGGGTGTTGCATGGTGGGTTGTGACTCCGGAATCACAGCCCACCGCGGCCCCGCACGGCCACCCCACGGACCGACGCGGCAACGCCACCGACCCGCACACCGCCATCGAGACCGTCTTCCGCATCGAGTCCCCGCGCATCATCGCCGCCGTCACCCGCACGGTCCGCGACGTCGGTATCGCCGAGGAACTGGCCCAGGACGCCCTGGTCGCCGCCCTTGAGCAGTGGCCCCGCGACGGCGTGCCCGACAACCCGGGCGCCTGGCTCATGGCCACCGCCAGACACCGCGCCGTCGACCTGGTCCGGCGCCGGGAGAACTACGCCCGCAAGCTCCAGGAGATCGGCCGCACCCTGGAGACGACGGCCCCACCGGAGGAGCCTTCAGCCCCCGACGACATCGACGACGACCTCCTCCGCCTGGTCTTCACCACCTGCCACCCGGTGTTGTCCCCCGAGGCCCGCACCGCCCTGACCCTCCGCCTCCTCGGCGGTCTCACCACCCCCGAGATCGCCCGCGCGTTCCTCGCCCCCGAGCCGACGATCGCCCAGCGCATCGTCCGTGCCAAACGCACCCTGGCCACCAGGAACGTCGCCTTCGAGGTCCCCTACGGCCCCGACCGCGAGGCCCGCCTCGGCTCCGTCCTGGACGTCATCTACCTCATCTTCAACGAGGGCTACGCGGCGACGGCCGGCGACGACTGGCTCCGCCCCGGCCTCTGCGAGGACGCGCTCAGACTGGCCCGTCTGCTGGCGGGCCTGATGCCGAAGGAACCCGAAGTACACGCCCTGGCCGCCCTGTTGGAGTTCCAAGCCTCCCGCTCGGCCGCCCGCACCGCCCCGAACGGCGACCCCGTCCTCCTCAGGGACCAGAACCGCCGCCGCTGGAACCGCCTGCTCATCGCCCGGGGCATCACCGCCCTCGGCCGCGCCGACACCGTGTCCACCGGCGCCCCCGGCCCCTACGCCCTCCAGGCCGCCATCGCCGCCTGCCACGCCCACGCGTACACCTACGACGAGACCGACTGGCCGACGATCGCCACCCTCTACGGCCTCCTCGCCACCCGATCCCCGTCCCCCGTGGTCGAGTTGAACCGCGCGGTGGCCGTCTCGATGGCCGACGGCCCCGCCCCGGCCCTGGAGATCATCGACACCCTCACCACCGAACCCGCCCTGCGCGACTACCACTTGCTGCCCAGCGTCCGTGGCGACCTGCTGTTGCGCCTCGGCCGTACTGCGGAGGCGAGGGCGGAGTTCGTACGGGCGGCTTCACTGGCCCGCAACGAACGGGAACGCCAACTCCTGCTGCGCAGGGCCGAAGAGGCGGACAGGTCCTAGGGGGCCGCTCTGCTCCCGTCGCCCGAGACCGTCCTGCCCGCTGCTCCCGACCGGGCGGCGCCGTCGACCGCCACACAGATGCCGAAGACGCGGTCGTGGCCGGTCCAGCCGTTGACGCGGCCACGGTTGTTGCTGATCTGCACGCGCTTCCCGGCGAGGTCCACGGAGGACACCAGGTGCAGGTAGACCGTCCCCGCGACACGGGCGAGGACGATGTCTCCGACCTCCAGCTTCGACGGGTCGACCGGAGCGACGACCACCCGCTGCCGGCTGCGTATCAGCGGAACCATCGAGGAGCCGCTGGGCCGGAACGTCACGGTGGCCCCACCGGCGACTCTGTCCGCCACCGCATCCAGTGCACCCATTCGACGAGCGTGGCAGGTTCCCGCGCGTCACCCCACCGATTTATTTGTCCGTGACCGGCCGCCCGATCAGCATCGTCGGCGCCCCCGCCACCCGAGTCAGAAACACCGTCGCCGAGTTGGGCCCCTGGGGCTTCACCTTCCGTCGCAGTTCCTCCGGTTCGACGGCCGAGCCCCGCTTCTTCACGGTGAGTACGCCGACCTCCCGCTCTCGGAGCAGTGCCTTCAACTTCTTGACGCCGAAGGGGAGTTGGTCGGTGATCTCGTAGGCGGAGGCGTACGCGGTCGGTCGTAGGTCATCGGCCGTGACGTACGCGATGGTCTCGTCGACGAGCCCGCCGCCGAGCTCCTCGGCGACCTCGGCGACGAGGTGGGCGCGGATGACGGCGCCGTCGGGCTCGTACAAGTAACGGCCCACGGAACGGACTTCGGGGTCGGGCAGTCCGCGTCCGTGCAGAACTCGTGGGCCGGGGAGGAGAGTTGCCCGTACGGCACCCGGCCGCACCCCCGTCCCGAACCACAGCACCGCCTCCTTCACATCCCCGCCGTCCGAGATCCACTCCGCCTCGGCCGTCGCCGGGATCGCCTCGTGCGGCACTCCGGGCGCGATCTTCAGCGCGGCGAGCGGGGCCGTCGTAGCAGCGCCGACGGCCCAGGACAGCGGGGGCGAGTACGCCTCGGGGTCGAAGATGCGCCCCCGGCCGCCCCGGCGCGCGGGGTCGACGAACACGGCGTCGTACGCGGACGTGTCGACGTCCGTGACGTCCGCCTCGCGCACCTCGATCAGGTCGGCCAGGCCGAGCGCCTCCGCGTTGGCGCGGGCCACCGCGACCGTGAGGGGATCGCGGTCGACGGCCAGCACGCGTACGCCCGCCCGTGCCAGCGCGATCGCGTCGCCGCCGATGCCGCAGCACAGGTCGGCGACGGAGGTCACGCCCAGTTCGCGCAGGCGTCCGGCGCGGTAGGTGGCGACAGTCGCGCGGGTGGACTGTTCGAAGCCGTTCGGGGTGAAGAACATCCGGTCGGTGTCCTCGGGTGCGAACTTCGCCACCGCCGCCCGCTGTCGCAACCGGGCCTGGCCCAGGGCCGCCGAGACGAGGTCGGCGGGGTGCTCGCGGCGCAGCCGGGTCGCGACGGCGAGTTCCTTGGCCGGGTCGGTGCCGCGGACCTCGTCGAGGAGGGCACGGCCCTCGGGGGTGAGCAGGGCGGCGAAGGCGAGTACGGGGTCGTTCACCGGGACATTGTGGGCCAGTCGGTGGACGGTGTGCCTCCGGTGGCGGTGTGTTGGCGGTGTCGGCGCGGGATCGGGGCCGGGGCCTGAAAAGATCCGACGTCATGCGAGTAGTCGTACAAAATGACATCAATCGGGCGTACGGAAACCGGGCGTACGGGAATCGGGGAACTCGGCGTCGGAGGGCGGGCGTCCGTGGCGCGCTCGCCGCCCTCGCGCTCGCCGCCGTCGTCTCCGGCTGCACCCAGCCCGGCGGCGCCGACAAGGCCGCCCCTCCGGCGCACGGCGCGCAGCCCCTGCACGCGCCCCCGGCCCGCGCGCTCGACTCCTACGCCTCCAGGCTGCGCGCCGCCCACGCCGCCCGGGTCGCCGCCGCCAAGCGCTGGGGGCTGGCGAAGGTGCCGCTCCAGGCCCCGCCGGCACCCGCGCACAAGCCGGAGATCACCGCGCGCAAGGGCTTCGAGGTGGACGACCAGGAGGAACTGAACCTCCCGCCGGTCTTCACCACCATCCCCACCAAGCAGAAGATCGTGTTCCTCACCATCGACGACGGCGAGGAGAAGGACCCCGCGTTCCTGCGGATGATGAGCGACCTGAAGATCCCGTACACGGCCTTCCTGAGCAACTACCTGGTCAAGGACGACTACGGCTACTTCAAGAAGATGCAGGCCGAGGGCCACACGCTCAACAACCACACCCTCACGCACCCCTACCTGCCCGGCCTGTCCTACGCCGAGCAGAAGCGCGAGATCTGCGGCATGCAGGACGTCATGAAGAAGCAGTTCGGCAAGGCGCCGACGGTCTTCCGGCCGCCGTACGGGAACTACAACCACGACACCCTCGTGGCCGCCAAGTCCTGCGGCATCAAGTACGCCCCGATCTGGGACGAGGAGGTGTACGTCGACCACTGGGAGTACCGCGAGGACGACCAGGAGCTGCACCCCGGCGACATCGTCCTGACCCACTTCCGGGGCCGCGCGGACTGGAAGGGCACGATGGTCGACGACATGCGCCGCTTCCTCGGCAAGGCCACCGCCGAGGGGTACGCGGTGGCGCGCCTCGAGGACTACCTGTGAGGGTCCGGGTACCGGTGGCCGTCGCCCTGGCGGCCACCCTCCTCACCGGCTGCGCCCAGTCCGTCGACCCCATCGAACGGCTCGGCAAGAAGGCCGCCCAGCGCGTCCACCCGCACGGCCCGTCCCGCGAACAGCCGTACCGCCACTGGGGTTTGACGGCCCCCCTGGCCCCCGCCCCCAAACCGTCCCCGAACCCCCCGCCCGCTCGGCGGGCCCGGCCCTCCCACCCGTCGTGGACCACGTCCGCACCCGCGACAAGGTCGTCTTCCTGACCTACGACCACGACGCGGGCGCCCGCCGGGACCCGAGCTTCGCCACCATGGTCCGCGAACTGCGCCTGCCCGTCACCGAGTTCGGAACGGCCCATGACCGCCGCCCGGTAGCGGGCCTGCCCTACGACGCCCAGCGCACCGAGATCTGCGCCGCCCGGACCCGCCTCCTGCGGCCCCCCTACGGCACGTACGACACGACCACCCGCCGGGCCGCCGCCGACTGCGGCATCTCCGCCCTGGTCCTCTGGCGCGCCTCCACGACAACCGGAACCCTCACCTACGCCCGCGGCGCCCACCGCCTCACCCCCGGCGACATCGTCCGCATCACCCCGACCGACACAACGGCCCGACTGCTCCGGGGAATCCAGGAGCGGGGCCTGACGGTGGGCCGCCTGGAGGACTACCTCTAGCCTGCGGTGCACGGAAAGGGGCTGCGATGGGCGGCAACGAGTGGACCTCCGCTGGTCCGTACCAGAAGGATCTCGAGTCGGCGTTCCGGCAGGCGCAGCAACAGAAACTGGCCGAGAACGACCACGGGTTCCCGGGGCGGGACATCCTCGATCTGTGCGAGGACGAGAGCTGGGCGGAGTACATCCTGACGGGCGGCACCTCCTCCGTGCTCGACTTCTACGACCTCGTCGACGCCGCGTCCGGGGACGAGTTCGCCATGATGCGACCCCTGACCGAGGACGAGGTCCGCGACTGGGCACCGGAGGGCAGACCCACCCGCGAGCACTGGGCCGCCGCGCTCCGCAGCGGGGCCGCGACCTTCCCGGGCCGTGGGACCGGCCGCTGCACGATCCTCTACCGCGACGGCGAGCCGGCGGAGATCGGCTATTGGGGATGCACGGCGGACTAGCACTTCTCAAACGCCGATCACAAAATCAGCCCGTCCGGCGTTTGAGGACGAGGCCGAAGGCCGATAGCGGGGGTCTGGGGGCGCAGCCCCCAGGGACGGCAACCACAGCCGACGGTCACCAAAATTCCGCCCAAGCGCCGCAGGCATTGGCACTCCGCTTGACCGAGTGCTAATCGCAGTCATAGTCTCAGGTCTGGCACTCCCCCCTGGAGAGTGCCAATAGCGACGGGCAGGTCCGGCACCCGCGACGACGGATCCACCTGGTCGCCACCTCAGACAGTTAACCCCGTGAGATCTCCGAAGGGGGAGGTCGGATCGTGACGACCACCAGCTCCAAGGTTGCCATCAAGCCGCTCGAGGACCGCATTGTGGTCCAGCCGCTCGACGCCGAGCAGACCACCGCCTCTGGCCTGGTCATCCCGGACACCGCCAAGGAGAAGCCCCAGGAGGGCGTCGTCCTGGCCGTGGGCCCGGGCCGCTTCGAGAACGGCGAGCGCCTGCCGCTCGACGTCAAGACCGGCGACATCGTGCTGTACAGCAAGTACGGCGGCACCGAAGTGAAGTACAGCGGCGAGGAGTACCTCGTCCTCTCGGCCCGCGACGTGCTCGCGATCATCGAGAAGTAATTCGCTTCACACTCTGTATGTGAGCTGCGCCCCTGGCCCCCGCGACCTTATGAAGCCGGGCGTCGGGGGCGTAGTTCGTTTCACCCACGTTTTCCGAGAGGGCTGAACCGCTCCCATGGCGAAGATCCTGAAGTTCGACGAGGACGCCCGTCGCGCCCTCGAGCGCGGCGTCAACAAGCTTGCCGACACGGTCAAGGTGACGATCGGCCCCAAGGGCCGCAACGTCGTCATCGACAAGAAGTTCGGCGCCCCCACCATCACCAACGACGGTGTCACCATCGCCCGCGAGGTCGAGCTCGACGACCCGTACGAGAACCTCGGTGCCCAGCTGGTGAAGGAGGTGGCGACCAAGACCAACGACATCGCGGGTGACGGCACCACCACCGCCACCGTGCTCGCCCAGGCGCTCGTACGCGAGGGCCTGCGCAACGTTGCCGCGGGTGCCTCCCCGGCCGCCCTGAAGAAGGGCATCGACGCCGCCGTCAAGGCCGTCTCCGACGAGCTGCTCGCCACCGCGCGGCCCATCGACGACAAGGCCGACATCGCGGCCGTCGCCGGTCTGTCCGCGCAGGACAGCCAGGTCGGCGAGCTCATCGCCGAGGCGATGGACAAGGTCGGCAAGGACGGTGTCATCACCGTCGAGGAGTCCAACACCTTCGGTCTGGAGCTGGACTTCACCGAGGGCATGGCCTTCGACAAGGGCTACCTGTCGCCGTACTTCGTGACGGACCAGGAGCGGATGGAAGCGGTCCTCGAGGACCCGTACATCCTCATCCACCAGGGCAAGATCAGCTCCATCCAGGACCTGCTGCCGCTGCTGGAGAAGGTCATCCAGGCCAACGCCTCCAAGCCGCTGCTGATCATCGCCGAGGACGTCGAGGGCGAGGCCCTGTCGACCCTGGTCGTGAACAAGATCCGCGGCACGTTCAACGCGGTCGCGGTCAAGGCCCCCGGCTTCGGCGACCGCCGCAAGGCGATGCTCGGCGACCTCGCCACCCTCACCGGCGGTCAGGTCATCGCCGAGGAGGTCGGCCTCAAGCTCGACCAGGTCGGCCTGGACGTGCTCGGCTCCGCCCGTCGCGTGACGGTCACCAAGGACGACACGACCGTCGTCGACGGTGCCGGTGACGCCTCCGAGGTCGCGGGCCGCGTCAACCAGATCAAGGCCGAGATCGAGAACACGGACTCCGACTGGGACCGCGAGAAGCTCCAGGAGCGCCTCGCGAAGCTGGCCGGCGGCGTGTGCGTGATCAAGGTCGGCGCCGCCACCGAGGTGGAGCTCAAGGAGAAGAAGCACCGTCTGGAGGACGCCATCTCCGCGACCCGCGCCGCGGTCGAGGAGGGCATCGTCTCCGGTGGTGGCTCCGCCCTGGTCCACGCCGCCAAGGTCCTCGAGGGCAACCTCGACAAGACCGGCGACGAGGCCACCGGTGTCGCGGTCGTGCGCCGCGCGGTCGTCGAGCCGCTGCGCTGGATCGCCGAGAACGCCGGCCTCGAGGGCTACGTCATCACCTCCAAGGTCGCCGACCTCGAGCCCGGCCAGGGCTTCAACGCCGCGACCGGCGAGTACGGCGACCTGGTCAAGGCCGGCGTCATCGACCCGGTCAAGGTCACCCGCTCCGCCCTGGAGAACGCCGCCTCCATCGCCTCCCTCCTCCTCACGACCGAGACCCTGGTCGTCGAGAAGAAGGAAGAGGAGGAGCCGGCCGCCGGTGGTCACAGCCACGGCCACTCCCACTGAGTCACCCCGCACGAAGAAGCCCCCGTTCCGGTGCGGAACGGGGGCTTCTCCCTTCGCGGGCGGTCCTGTTGCCGGGGTCCTGCCCCGACGCGCTCAGCGCTCCAGCGCGTCCAGCGCTCCCAGTTGAGCCATCAGCCCCAGCCGGTCGTACTGCCACCAGCCCTCGGCGATCTTCCCGTCGTCCCGGCACCGGAAGGTGGTCGTCCCGGTCATCACGACCTTCTTGCCGGTGGCCGGAATCCCCATGAAGTCACCGGTGTGGGTGCCGTTCCAGGTCCAGCGGGTGGCCACCCGGTCGCCCTGGGAGATCTGGTCCTCGACCGTGAACGCCATGTCGAAGCCGCCGCGCCACCCACCGACCTCGGCCCGCAGCTGGTCCATCCCCACGGTGTCCTGCTCGTTCGAGGGATCGTGGTCGTGATAGTTCTCGGCGACCAGATCGTCCAGCGGCGGCAGTTCGCCCGGCACGGCGACCGTCTCGAAGAACCGCCGTACGGTGGCCGCGTACAGCGCCTCGTCCCGCACCACGTCCAGGTCCGTGAACGTCGGCGTCTCGTCGCACAGGGCGACCATCTCCCGGAAGATCCGGTCGGTCTCCGGCAGTTTCGAGTTCCGCATCGCCTCCTCGTACGAGGGGAACTCCACGATCTCCACGAAGTGGGAGGCGTCGGAACGATCCTTGCCGATCACGCTGTGGCCGGCGGTCCGCTTCCCTTTGGTCTGCTCGACCCAGGTGTCCATCAGCCGGTTCATCTCGTCGAACCGACTGGTCTTGCAGTCGATGAGCTGTACGAACGTCATGACACCGCCTCCGGCCCCCCTGGGTCCGGTAGAGGTCCCCATTGTCCCACCGGGGCGGCGCCGTCACCTCGTCACTGCGGCCCGTACTTCCGCCCGGTCTTCGACGAGATCCCGCCCAGCACCGACTGCGGAGTGAGTTTCACCAGGCCCATCAGCGCCTTGTAGCGCGGGTCCGGGATCGACAGCGACTTGCCGCGCGCCAGATCCGCGAGCGCCGCCGCGACCAGCTTGTCCGCGTCCAGCCACATCCAGTTCGGGATGTTGTCCGTGCCCATCCCGGCCCGCTCGTGGAACTCGGTCCGCACGAAACCGGGCGCCAGCGCCATCAGCCGTACGCCGGTCCCGGCCAGGTCCTTGGCCGCCCCCTGCGTGAACTGCACGACCCACGCCTTCGACGCGCCGTACGTCCCGCGCGGCACGAAGGCCGCCACCGACGCCACGTTGACGACCCCGCCGCGCCCGCGCTCCCGCATCCCCTCGGTCGCCGCGCTGGTCAGCCGCAGCACCGCCTCGCAGTGCACCTTGAGCATCTTCAGCTCGTCCGCCATCGGTACGTCGAGGTAGCGGCCCTTGTTGCCGAAGCCCGCGTTGTTGACCAGCAGGTCGACCGGGTTCTTGCGGTCCGCGAGCCGGGCGGCCACCGTCTCGATGCCCTCGTCCGTGGCGAGGTCGGCGGTGAGTACCTCGGCCTCGATGCCGTGCCGGTCGTGCAGTTCGGTGGCCTGCTCGCCGAGCCGCGCGGTGTTCCGCGCCACCAGCACGAGGTTGTGTCCGTCCGCCGCGAGCCGCCGCGCGAACGCGGCACCGATCCCCGCGGTCGATCCCGTAATCAATGCCGTTGTCATGGCGCAAGATTAGTGATCCGCAGCGACCGGGCCAGCTCTCTGCACAGGCCCTCCCGATCCGTGACGAACACGTGTCGAACAAGGCGTCGAACAGGCCGGGACGGCAGCTCAGCCCGCGTGCTCCGCGACATATTTCCGGGCCTGCGCGAGAGCCTCCGGATGCAGCGCCTCGCCCGCCGCAAGCAGCCGCGGCAGCAGCGCCCGCTCGGTCGTCACCGCCCGGAACTGCAGGGCCACCGTCACCTCGTGGCCCGGCCGGTGCACGACCTCGATCGCGTCCCCCGCCCGGATCTCACCGGGCTCGATCACCCGCAGATAGGCCCCCGGCGCGCCCTTCTGGGTGAACCGCTTCACCCACCGCTTCTCACCCAGATGGGCCTGGAAGACCAGGCACGGAATCCGCCCGGAGCTGACCTCGAGGACCACCTCGGAACCGATCCGCCACCGCTCCCCGATCCGCGCGCCGGACACGTCGACCCCCAGGGTCGTCAGGTTCTCCCCGAAGGAACCGTTGGCCAGCGGGCGCCCCAACTCCCGCTCCCAGTCGTCGAGATCCTCGCGCGCGACCGCGTACACCGCCTGGTCGTCGCCGCCGTGGTGGCGCAGATGACACACCGTGTCCCCGGCGAGCCCGCTCCCGGCGATCCCCTTGGGGCCGGGCGCGCTCACCCGGACGGGCCCGTCGGTCGGCCGCTTGTCGATCCCCGTCACGCCGTCCGGCTGGTCCGTGTACGGCACGGCCGTGGCCCGGCCCAGATTCAGCGAGAGAAGCTTCATGACGTCACGGTAGGCGAGAGCGCCCCAAAGGTGCGCCGCATTATTCACCCGTACCCCCAAGGTCGGCTTATGCTCGGTGGGTGATCGAGGCCCGACATCTCCGAGTGCTGCGCGCCGTCGCCGCCACCGGCTCCTTCTCGGCGGCCGGGCGGGCGCTGGGCTGCACCCAGCCCGCCGTGAGCCAGCAGATGAAGGCCCTGGAGACCTCCGTCGGCACCCCACTCCTCATCCGCACCGGCCGCGAGATGCGCCTGACCCAGGCGGGCGAGTCCCTGGTCCGGCACGCGGCCGGCATCCTCGCCGGGCTGACCGCCGCCGAGGAGGAGGTCGCCGCGATCGCGGGCCTGCGCGCCGGCCGCGTCCGCCTGGTCTCCTTCCCGAGCGGCAGCTCGACCCTCGTCCCCACCGCCCTCGCCGCCCTGCGCGCCGCCCACCCCGGCACCCGCGTCTTCCTGGAGGAGGCCGAGCCGCCGAACTCCGTCGACCTCCTCCGCGAGGGCGACTGCGACATCGCCCTCGCCTTCCGCTACGAGACCGCGACGGGCACCGAGGACTGGTCCGACCTGGTCGTTCGACCCCTGCTCCGCGACCGCCTGGTCGCCCTGGTCCCGGAAAAGCACCGCCTCGCGCGCGCGGAGTCCGTCGCCATCGGCGAACTCGCCGGAGAACCCTGGATCGCCGGTTGCCCGCGCTGCCGCGGCCAGCTGGTCGAGGCCTGCGAGAGAGCCGGCTTCACCCCGCGCATCGACTTCGCGACCGACGACTATCCGGCGGTCGTCGGCCTGGTGAGCGCGGGCCTGGGCGTCGCCGTACTGCCCCAGCTCGCCATCGAGTCCGTACGGCCCCGGGGCGCGCGGACGGTGACGCTGGAACCGGCGGTGCGGCGGGAGATCGTCGCGCTGACCCTGCCCGACCTGGCGCAGGTGCCCGCGGTGGCGGCGACGCTGGACCAGCTGGCGCGGGCGGCGCGCGAAAAGTAGGGGGCACGCGCATGCGTGCCCCGGTGGAGAACCTGTTGAAGAAACGTTCCTTCAGTTGTTCGAAGCCATGTCCCCGGCGGTCGAGGCCGACACCAGCCGGTTGCGGGCCCGCCCCATCAGTTCTTCGCGCTCGTCCTCGGTGAGGCCGCCCCAGACGCCGTACGGCTCGCGCACCGCCAGCGCGTGCGCCGCGCACTGTGCGCGGACCGGGCACCTCATGCAGACCTCTTTGGCCGAGTTCTCACGAGCGCTTCGTGCCGCACCGCGCTCGCCCTCGGGATGAAAGAAGAGCGAGCTGTCGACCCCTCGGCAGGCAGCCAGGAGCTGCCAGTCCCACAGGTCCGCGTTCGGTCCGGGAAGGCGGGAGAAATCTGCCATTGCGTGACCCCTTGTAGCCGTTATGGGCGGATACGGTGTCCACGACCGTACAACTACGATCTAAGGAGATGAAAATATGACTCATTGCGAATCTAGCCTCAGACACCAGTAAAAGGGAAGAAATAGGGCTGAATGGGGCACCGGTTGTGATGAAAGCTTGAGGGTCGGCCGCGCACGCCTCCACCGTGTCCGCACCCTCACGTAGAGTGCCGAAGACGACACACGGCCCCGTAACTCTTTCGAGTGACCGTCGTTGAGAGTGCGAGGCGGTTGCAAACACAAGTGCTCGGGCAGGCGTCCGAGACGGTCGACCGCACAGGTGACGATTTCGTACCAGCCTGGAGGCTCAAGGTGACGCGCATCAGCTGCGGAGGGCGGCCATGACATCCGTCCTCGTCTGTGACGACTCCCCGCTTGCCCGAGAGGCGCTCCGCCGGGCGGTCGCGACCGTACCCGGTGTCGAGCGCGTGACGACCGCGGCCAACGGGGAGGAAGTCCTCCGCCGCTGGGGCGCCGACCGCTCGGACCTCATTCTGATGGACGTACGCATGCCCGGACTCGGCGGTGTCGAGACCGTGCGGCGGCTGCTCTCCGCCGACCCGGGCGCACGCATCATCATGCTCACCGTCGCCGAAGACCTGGACGGCGTGGCCCTCGCGGTCGCGGCCGGCGCCCGCGGCTATCTGCACAAGGACGCCTCGCGCGCCGAACTGCGGGCCACGGTCACCCAGGCCCTCGCCGACCCGACCTGGCGACTGGCCCCGCGCCGGCTGCGGTCCGCCGAGATGGGCGCCGCGCCGACGCTCACCGCACGCGAGATCCAGGTCCTCGAAGGCATGAGCCACGGCCGCTCCAACGCGGAGATCGGCCGTGAGCTCTTCCTCTCCGAGGACACCGTCAAGACCCACGCCCGGCGGCTCTTCAAGAAACTCGGCGCCTCGGACCGGGCGCACGCCGTGGCGCTCGGTTTCCGCTGGGGTCTGGTCCGTTAGGGCCAGGTCAGTGGGTCGTAGCGGGGGTACGGGAATCCCCGCCTGCCTCATGGCGGGCGGGGGCGGCAAAGGGGCCCGCCGGGCGCCCGCTGCTCGTTTCGCCGCGGATGCCGCATCCTTGAGGTGTGGAGTTCCTCGGGGACGAGTCGGTCGAGCGGGAGGGGAGGGCGCAGGAGATGAGTTCCGGCGCACCTGCTCATAACGCTTCGGTGCACAACAACGGACGCGGTGCCACGGACCACACGGCCGCAAGGCACCATGGACCGATGCGTGACGACGAGGGGGCCAGTCCCCAGGGGGCGATTGGTGGGCTCGTCCTTCGCGCGGTCGACGGAGACGAGCAGGCGACGCACGATCTGCTCGCCCACGTACACCCACTGGCCCTGCGCTACTGCCGCACCCGGCTGTCCCGACTCCCGGGCGACGCACGGCACTTCGTGGAGGACCTCGCCCAGGAGGTCTGCGTGGCGGTCCTCCTCGCACTGCCCCGCTACAAGGACACCGGCCGCCCCTTCGAGGCCTTCGTCTTCGCCATCGCCGCCCACAAGGTCGCCGACCTCCAGCGCGCCGCGATGCGCCACCCGGGTTCTACGGCGGTCCCCTCCGACGAGATGCCCGAGCGGCCGGACGACTCCCTCGGCCCCGAGGAGCGCGCCCTGCTCAGCAGTGACGCCGAATGGGCCAAGAAACTCATGGCCAACCTCCCGGAGAACCAGCGCGAACTGCTCCTGCTGCGCATCGCCGTAGGCCTCACGGCCGAGGAGACCGGCCAGATGTTGGGAATGTCACCCGGCGCCGTCCGGGTCGCACAGCACCGCGCGCTGAGCCGGTTGCGGGCACTGGCCGAGCAGTAACACCGGCACGGGCGGCGCCTTTTTTGAACAGCCGGGCGCCGGGTTCCGTACGAATATACGAAGCCCGGAGTCGGGCGTAGCCGTCGAATCATGGAATTCGCGGCCCCCGCTTCCCGTTAGCATGGACATCCGCACCGATCAAGGCCATTGGGGAAGGTGTCATGACTGCCAACGTCGACGGAGTGCCCGCCAAATTCGCGACACTGGGGCTGACCTACGACGACGTGCTGCTGCTGCCGGGCGCATCCGAGGTGCTCCCGAACGCGGTCGACACCTCGTCCCGCATCTCGCGCAACGTCCGGGTCAACATCCCGCTGCTCTCCGCGGCGATGGACAAGGTGACCGAGTCCAGGATGGCCATCGCGATGGCCCGCCAGGGCGGCGTCGGCGTCCTGCACCGCAACCTGTCCGTCGAGGACCAGGTCAACCAGGTCGACCTCGTGAAGCGCTCCGAGTCCGGCATGGTCACCGACCCGATCACCGTGCACCCGGACGCCACGCTCGCCGAGGCCGACGCCCTGTGCGCCAAGTTCCGCATCAGCGGCGTCCCGGTGACCGACGGCAACAAGAAGCTGCTCGGCATCGTCACCAACCGCGACATGGCCTTCGAGACCGACCGCTCCCGTCAGGTGCGCGAGGTCATGACCCCGATGCCCCTGGTCACCGGCAAGGTCGGCATCACCGGCGCCGACGCCATGCAGCTGCTGCGCCGCCACAAGATCGAGAAGCTTCCCCTGGTCGACGAGGCGGGCGTCCTCAAGGGCCTCATCACGGTCAAGGACTTCGTCAAGGCCGAGCAGTACCCGCACGCCGCCAAGGACGCCGAGGGCCGCCTCATCGTCGGCGCCGCCGTGGGCGCCAGCCCCGAGGCGCTGGACCGCGCCCAGGCCCTCGCCGAGGCGGGCGTCGACTTCCTGGTCGTCGACACCTCGCACGGCCACAACAGCAATGCCCTCAGCTGGATGTCGAAGATCAAGTCGAGCGTCGGCGTCGACGTGATCGGCGGCAACGTAGCGACTCGCGACGGCGCCCAGGCCCTGGTCGACGCCGGTGTCGACGGCATCAAGGTCGGTGTCGGCCCCGGCTCGATCTGCACCACCCGCGTCGTCGCCGGCATCGGCGTCCCGCAGGTCACCGCGATCTACGAGGCCTCCCTCGCCGCCCGCGCGGCCGGCGTCCCGCTCATCGGCGACGGCGGCCTCCAGTACTCCGGCGACATCGGCAAGGCGCTCGCCGCCGGCGCCGACACGGTGATGCTCGGCAGCCTCCTCGCGGGCTGCGAGGAGTCCCCGGGCGAGCTGCAGTTCATCAACGGCAAGCAGTTCAAGTCGTACCGCGGCATGGGCTCGCTCGGCGCGATGCAGTCCCGCGGCCAGGGCCGGTCGTACTCCAAGGACCGCTACTTCCAGGCCGAGGTCGCCTCCGACGACAAGCTCGTCCCCGAGGGCATCGAGGGCCAGGTGCCCTACCGCGGCCCGCTGGCCAACGTGCTGCACCAGCTCGTCGGCGGGCTGCGCCAGACCATGGGCTATGTGGGCGCGGCCACCATCGGCGAGATGGAGACCAAGGGCCGCTTCGTCCGGATCACCTCGGCGGGCCTCAAGGAGAGCCACCCGCACGACATCCAGATGACGGTCGAGGCACCGAACTACAGCCGCAGCAAGTAGTCGGCAGGCTTCCCGAGGGCGGCTCCGGACACTCCGGGGCCGCCCTTGTCGTGCCCGTCGGCGATACTGGAAGACGCTGAGACGCAGAAGGAAAGGCCACACACGTGACTGAGATCGAGATCGGGCGCGGCAAGCGCGGCCGCCGGGCGTACGCCTTCGACGACATCGCCGTCGTCCCCAGCCGCCGTACGCGGGACCCGAAGGAGGTCTCGATCGCCTGGCAGATCGACGCCTACCGCTTCGAACTGCCGTTCCTGGCCGCCCCCATGGACTCCGTCGTCTCCCCGGCCACCGCGATCCGCATCGGCGAACTCGGCGGCCTCGGCGTACTGAACCTCGAAGGCCTCTGGACCCGCTACGAGGACCCGCAGTCGCTCCTCGACGAGATCACCGAGCTGGACGCGGACGCCGCGACCCGCCGCCTCCAGGAGATCTACGCGGCTCCCATCAAGGAGGAGCTGATCGGGCAGCGCATCAAGGAGGTGCGCGACTCGGGCGTGGTCACCGCCGCCGCGCTCTCCCCGCAGCGCACGGCCCAGTTCTCCAAGGCCGTCGTCGACGCGGGCGTGGACATCTTCGTCATCCGCGGTACGACGGTCTCGGCCGAGCACGTGTCGGGCTCACACGAGCCGCTGAACCTGAAGCAGTTCATCTACGAGCTGGACGTCCCGGTGATCGTCGGCGGCTGCGCCACCTACACGGCGGCCCTGCACCTGATGCGCACGGGCGCCGCCGGTGTCCTCGTCGGCTTCGGCGGCGGCGCCGCGCACACCACGCGCAACGTCCTGGGCATCCAGGTCCCGATGGCCACGGCCGTCGCGGACGTGGCGGCGGCCCGCCGCGACTACATGGACGAGTCCGGCGGCCGGTACGTGCACGTCATCGCCGACGGCGGTGTCGGCTGGTCCGGCGACCTCCCCAAGGCGATCGCCTGCGGCGCCGACGCGGTCATGATGGGCTCCCCGCTGGCCCGCGCCACGGACGGCCCCGGCAAGGGCCACCACTGGGGCATGGAAGCGGTCAACGAGGAACTCCCGCGCGGCAAGAAGGTCGACCTCGGCACGGTCGGCACGATCGAGGAGATCCTCACGGGTCCGTCGCACATCCCGGACGGCTCGATGAACATCTTCGGGGCGCTGCGGCGCGCGATGGCGACGACGGGTTACAGCGAGCTGAAGGAGTTCCAGCGTGTCGAGGTGACGGTGGCCGACTCGCAGCACAAGCGGTAGGCATAGCCGCTTCTACGACGCTTCGAAGGGCCCGGGCCTGGGTGGTCCGGGTCCTTTTGTGTGCCCAAGTGGGGCTGGTGGGGCGCGTGTTGGGACAGGGGGCGCACGGTTGCGTTCGGGGTGATTACCCGCGGTATGGCCGTGTCGGGCGGCTAGTGTCCTTGATCGGCGGCCCAGTTCTTTTGGGTCGCCCCCTTCCAGGGACGTCGTTCCGGACCCGGGCTCTCGGGGCCCGGCCCGAGTTCCGACGAGCCGCCTACCGGGTCAATGGGTGGCGTCGTGGAAGGGGGCGCACCCATGGATCGTCACCGCAAGCCCACCCGATGGGACCGAACTTGGCTTCGGCTGGTGAAGTTCCGGAGGAGGTGCATCTTGTGGATCTATGGAGGAAAGTGAGCGGCCACCCCCACGAGAACTAGGGGTGGACACTCCGTTCACTTTTCAGGAGCCTGCCGCAGTGACCGCTGCGGTGGGCTCCACCTTGTTGGTGGAAGGTCAGCGGCCACCCCTATAAGGACTAGGGGTGGACACTCCGTTCACTTTTCAAGAGCCTGCCGCATCGCCCGCTACGGCAGGTTCCACCTGTTTCTTACGGTACCGGCGCCGCGAGTCGCACGCCACCAGCCCCCGACGCACACCCCGCCCCAAGCGCCCCCCTGCGCAACCCGCGCGCCGGTGTCAGAGCGCAGCCTTCTTGGCCCCCGAGAACGCGGCGAACGCGGCGATGGCGAAGAAGACGAAGGTGAGCGGGTCGGAGTCGGCCTTCCAGGCGTCCTGGACCACGCCGAAGTGGTCGAAGAACACCTTGCCGAAGCTCACGCCGTATTCATCCGCGATGAGCATCGCCTCGCCGACCAACTGGCCGAGGTAGACCGCGCCCAGGGCCAGCACGGCGCTGACCACGGGAAGCGCGGGGTTGCGCCCGCCGAGCTTGCCCGCGGCCAGGCCGATGACGAAGCCGACGCCGACCGCCGCCCAGCCGATCTCGTGCTTGGTGGTGCCGATGACGACGCCGTAGATGCCGGCGGCCACCAGCCCGACGGCGACGGCGGTCACCAGGCCGAGCGCGATGTTGTTCTTCGGGGGAGCGGGCGGGGCGTACGGCGCGCTCGGTGCCGGAGGCGGCGGTACGGCGCCGGGCTGCTGGGCGTACGGATTGCCGTCGACCGGCTGCGGCTGCGGCTGCGCGGGCGCCTGTGGCTGGGCCGGGGCCTGCGCCTCGGGCTGCGGCTGTGGCTGCTGTGGTGGCGTGGCTGACTGGCTCATGACAGAAATCCCCCCACGGGATGCGAAGACAGGAAAGGCGAAGCAGGGATGCGTGCGCACGGATATGCGACAACTGTGCGACGAGTGTGGGGAGATTAGCAGGTCGACGTGACCCTGTGACCAGTCGTTTTCGTGCTCAGAGCCGGTGTGCCGCGCCGGTCGGTGTGGCCCCGCGCGTGTCCAGCAGCAACTGCGCCTTCACCGACAGGCCTTGGAGGTCGTACGTCCGGTGCTGCTGGAGCAGGATCGTCAGGTCGGCGTCGGCCGCCGCCTCGTAGAGGGAGTCCGCGCGGGGGACCGGGCGGTCGAGGACGCTCCAGGAGGGGATGTGGGGGTCGTGGTAGCTGACGGAGGCGCCGAGTTCCATGAGGCGGATCGCGATCTCCTGGGCGGGGGTGGCCTGTTGGTCGGCGAGGTCGGCCTTGTAGGTGACGCCGAGCAGCAACACCCGTGCTCCGCGCGCGGACTTGCCGTGCTCGTTGAGGAGTGTGGCGGCGCGCTGGATGACGTAACGCGGCATCTGGTTGTTGACCTGCTGGGCGAGTTCGACCATGCGGAGCGGGCGGCCGCCGTGGGCCGTCAGGTCCTGGGGGACGGCGTGGCCGCCGACGCCGGGGCCGGGGCGGAAGGCCTGGAAGCCGAACGGTTTCGTCTCGGCGCAGCGGATGACGTCCCAGAGGTCGACGCCCAAGTCGTGGCACAGGACGGCCATTTCGTTGACGAGGGCGATGTTGACGTGCCGGAAATTGGTCTCCAGTAGTTGCACGGTTTCCGCTTCGCGCAGGCCACGCGCGCGTACCACCTTGTCGGTGAGCCTGCCGTAGAAGGCGGCGGCGGACTCGGTGCAGGCCGGTGTCAGGCCGCCGATCACCTTGGGGGTGTTGGCGGGGGTGAAGTCGCGGTTGCCGGGGTCGACGCGGCTGGGGGAGTAGGCGAGGTGGAAGTCGCGGCCCGCGCGGAGACCGGATCCCTCTTCGAGGAGGGGACGCAGGAAGTCCTCGGTGGTGCCGGGGTGCACCGGTGACTCCAGGATCACCGTGGTGTGCGGGCGCAGGTTGGCCGCGAGGGCACGGGCGGCCGTCTCCACCTGGCTGAGGTCGAGGCCGCCGTCCGCGTCCGGGGGTGTCGGCGCGCAGATCACGGCGGTGCGTACGCGGCCGAGCTCGGCGGGGTTCGTGGCAGGCCGGAAGCCCCCCGAGAGCATCCGGCGCAGTTCGGCGGGGCTGAGGGAGCCGGCCTCGGGGCCGGTCTTGAAGCCGACCGTGGCGATACCGGCGGCGACAGCGGCCTGGGCCAGGGGCAGGCCGAGAGGACCGAGTCCGATGACGGCGAGATCTGCGGGCATGGCGTGGGCCGTCCTTCCCAGTAACCGAAGCGGGACAGGTGCGCAAGCCCTGTGGACAGAACGAGCGAGCGCAATGTCAGACTAGGAGTAAATATGACCGTTATGCGGTATTGGACGGCTGTGTTTTTCGGCAGTCCTGTGATTGTTGTCCACAGGCTGGGGGCGAGTGGTGGCTGAAGTCGGGCAACCCGGTCAGAATTTGGGCAGGAGGGATACGAACCGGGCTTCGCCGAACGGGTGCGGCCGGCGCTACCGATAGCGGGAGGCAGCGGTGAGGACAGCGACACTGGGTCCGGCGCAGCGGGCCGAGGCACTGGCGGGAATGGCCGAGCGCGAACTGGACGTGCTCGTGGTGGGCGGAGGCGTGGTCGGCGCGGGCACCGCCCTGGACGCCGTGACCCGAGGCCTCTCCACGGGACTGGTCGAGGCGCGCGACTGGGCGTCCGGTACATCGAGCAGGTCGAGCAAGCTCATCCACGGCGGCCTGCGCTACCTGGAGATGCTCGACTTCGCCCTCGTCCGCGAGGCCCTGAAGGAACGCGGACTGCTCCTGGAGCGGCTCGCCCCGCACCTGGTGAAGCCGGTGCCGTTCCTGTACCCGCTCCAGCACAAGGGCTGGGAGCGCCTGTACGCAGGCTCGGGCGTCGCGCTCTACGACGGCATGTCGATGGCCCGCGGCCACGGACGCGGCCTGCCCACCCACCGCCACCTGAGCCGCCGTCACGCCCTGCGCGTGGCACCGGCGCTGAAGAAGGACGCCCTGGTCGGGGCCCTGCAGTACTACGACGCCCAGATGGACGACGCCCGCTATGTGGCCACCCTGGTGCGCACGGCGTCGTCGTACGGCGCGAAGGTCGCCAACCGCGCGCGCGTGACCGGGTTCCTGCGCGAGGGCGAGCGGGTGGTCGGCGCCAAGGTGGAGGACGTCGAGGCGGGCGGCGAGTACGAGATCCGCGCCAAGCAGATCGTGAACGCCACGGGTGTGTGGACCGACGACACCCAGGCCATGGTCGGCGAGCGCGGGCAGTTCCACGTCCGCGCCTCCAAGGGCATCCACCTGGTCGTCCCCAAGGACCGCATCAACTCCAGCAGCGGACTGATCCTGCGCACCGAGAAGTCCGTGCTGTTCGTCATCCCCTGGGGCCGGCACTGGATCGTCGGCACCACCGACACCGACTGGGACCTCGACAAGGCCCACCCGGCCGCCTCCAGCGCCGACATCGACTACCTCCTGGAGCATGTGAACTCGGTCCTCGCGGTACCGCTGACCAGAGACGACGTCCAGGGCGTGTACGCGGGGCTGCGGCCCCTGCTGGCCGGCGAGTCCGACGCCACCAGCAAGCTGTCGCGCGAGCACACCGTGGCGCATCCGGTGCCGGGGCTCGTCGTCGTGGCGGGGGGCAAGTACACGACGTACCGGGTGATGGCCAAGGACGCGGTGGACGAGGCGGTGCACGGGCTCGACATGCGGGTCGCCGAGTGCGTCACCGAGGACGTGCCGCTGCTCGGCGCGGAGGGCTACCGCGCGCTGTGGAACGCGCGAGCGCGGATCGCCGCCCAGACCGGCATCCACGTGGTGCGCGTGGAGCACCTGCTGAACCGTTTCGGTTCGATGGCTGAGGAGGTCCTCGACCTCATCGCCAAGGACCCGACGCTGGGCGAACCCCTCCAGGCCGCCGACGACTATCTGCGCGCCGAGGTCGTCTACGCCGCCTCGCACGAGGGCGCACGGCACCTGGACGACGTGCTGACCCGCCGCACCCGCATCTCCATCGAGACCTTCGACCGGGGCACCCGCAGCGCCCGCGAGGCCGCCGAGCTGATGGCGCCGGTGCTCGGCTGGGACAAGGACCAGATCGAGCGCGAGGTCGAGCACTACGAGAAGCGGGTCGAGGCCGAGCGCGAGTCGCAGCGCCAGCCCGACGACCTGACGGCGGACGCGGCGCGGCTGGGGGCGCCCGACATCGTGCCGACGGAGGGCGACTGAGAGCGATGGAGGGCGACCGAGCGAGACCGGGCTACTGGGACTCCGCCGGGCGCGCACCGCTGCTTCACTCGCCGTCGGCTTCACTCGAACGAGTGTCGTGAGCTGGGATCTTTGTCCGGAACCCGGCCGTTCTACGAGGTGCGGGGGCAGAACTCGGCGGCGAGCAGGGTCGGTTCGAGGCCGGGGTCCGCTATCTCGCTCGTGTTCACCCGGAAGGTGAGGACATGACGGCCGTCGACGGTGGCTGCGGTGCGCACGTAGCTGCCCGAGATCCGGCCGTTGTGCCCCCACACCGTGGTGCCGCACGGCAGCTTCACCGGAAACAGCCCCATGCCGTACGAGCCGTGTGCGGTACGGGTGTTGAGCATCTCGCGCAGCCAGCGCGAGGGCAGTAGCCGACCGCCGAGCAGGGCCGAGTAGAAGCGGTCCAGATCGGCGAGCGTGGTCACCAGCTCGCCCGCGGCGCCGGCCACCCGCGGGTCGAGATCGGTGACGTCGGAGCCGTCGGCCGCGTAGGCGCGGCCGTGCGGCACGGGAAGAGTGGTGCGGGAGCCCGGGAAGGAGGTGCCCGTCAGACCCAGCGGAGCGATGATGCGGCGCTCGGCCTCGGTGGCGTACGAGCGGCCGGTGATCTGCCGGATCACCAGGCCGAGCAGGACGTAGTTGGTGTTCGAGTAGGAGAAGCGGCCGCGGTCGGCCGGAGGGTGGGTGAGCGCGATACGGACGGCGGCGAGAGGTGACTCGGGGACCGTGCCCCCGGTGGTCGCGGTGAAGTCGTACAGGCCGCTGGTGTGGGTGAGCAGGGAACGGAGGGTCAGCGCGCGCCCGTCGTTGCCCGCTCCTCGCACCAGGCCCGGCAGGTGCTGCTCCACCGTGTCGGACAGGGACAGCCGGTGTTCGGCGGCCAGTTGGAGGACCACCGTCGCGATGAAGGTCTTCGTGATGCTGCCGGCGCGGAAGTGGTCGGCACGGCCGATGCCGGTTCCGGCCTGGGTGTAGCGGAAGTCCGTCCCGTTGTGGGCCAGTAGCGCCGCGGCGGGGGCTCTGCCCCGGGTGACCAGCAGTCGGACCAGGGCGTTCGTGGCCGGGGGCGGGCCTGCCTGCGAAGCGGCTGTGGACAGGCAGAGGAGCGCCAAAGACACCGGAATGACCAGCAGTGTCCGAGGGGCGGGCATCGCGAACCTCCGTTCTCGGCGGTCATCCTGCCCGGCTTGGCTGTGTGACCTGCGCCGGATATCCGACGGGATGTGCCGGGGGTGCGCGACGAGAGGCCCCCTGGGCGTTGGGCACTTGTTCGGTGGGGGACAATGGAGGCTCTGTCAGGGCGGGTTGCATGAGGGGACGCATGTCGGAGGCGGAGCGGGCGGGGACATCCCGTCAGGACACTCGTCGGGACAAGAACGAGCGTCTTCTCGCCGGGCGGTACCGGTTGGGAGAAGTGCTCGGCCGCGGAGGCATGGGCACGGTGTGGCGTGCCGAGGACGAAACCCTGGGCCGGACGGTCGCCGTCAAGGAGCTGCGGTTCCCGTCCAGCATCGACGAGGACGAGAAACGGCGGCTGATCACACGGACGTTGCGCGAGGCCAAGGCCATCGCGCGGATCCGCAACACCAGCGCGGTGACGGTCTTCGACGTGGTCGACGAGGACGACCGGCCCTGGATCGTCATGGAGTTGGTCGAGGGCAAGTCGCTCGCCGAGGCCATTCGCGAGGACGGCCTGCTGGAGCCGCGCCGCGCGGCGGAGGTCGGGCTCGCGATACTCGACGTCCTGCGGTCCGCGCACCGCGAGGGCATCCTGCACCGCGACGTGAAGCCGTCGAACGTGCTGATCGCCGAGGACGGCCGGGTCGTGCTCACCGACTTCGGCATCGCGCAGGTCGAGGGCGACCCGTCGATCACCTCCACCGGCATGCTCGTCGGCGCGCCCTCGTACATCTCCCCGGAGCGGGCCCGCGGGCACAAGCCGGGTCCGGCGGCCGACATGTGGTCGCTCGGGGGTCTGCTGTACGCGGCGGTCGAGGGCGCGCCGCCGTACGACAAGGGTTCCGCGATCGCCACGCTCACCGCGGTGATGACCGAGCCGCTGGAGGAGCCGAAGAACGCCGGGCCGTTGAAGGACGTCATCTACGGCCTGCTCAACAAGGACCCCGCTCAGCGTCTCGACGACGCCGGTGCCCGGGCGATGCTCAACGCGGTGATCCACGCGCCCGAGCCCAAGGCCGAGCCGGAGCCGGTGCCGGTGGACGCGACGACGGTCGTGC
This sequence comes from Streptomyces hokutonensis, assembly GCF_000376565.1. Lineage (GTDB taxonomy): Bacteria > Actinomycetota > Actinomycetes > Streptomycetales > Streptomycetaceae > Streptomyces > Streptomyces hokutonensis. The sequence goes on from NZ_BARG01000014.1 coordinate 192,489, forward strand.
CGTTGCCCGCGCAGCCGGGGTCCGCCGAGTCCGGCGGCAAGAAGAGCGGTGGCGGGGCTTCGGCCGGGGCCGAGCGCTTGCGTGGGGCGTTGCGGTCCATGCGGAAGGCCGCCGGGGGTTCGGCGGGGGCCGGGGCGGCGACTTCGGCGGCCGCGGGTTCGAGTGCGGCTGCGGCTGCGGCTGCGGGTTCGGCCACGCGTGTGGATTCCGCTGAAGGTGCGGCTTCAACTGCCGTTGCCGGTAAGCCGGGTGGCGTGAGTTCGGGTGCGGGTGCCGGGACCGGTGCGGACGGCTCGGGCAGCGCCTCGGGTAAGTCGGGTACGAGTGGCTCGGGTACTTCGGAGACTGGTGGCTCCAGTGGCTCCAGTGGTGCGAAGGGCGCAACGGCGGCTGGCTCAGGGCCCGTTGGTGCTGGGCCTCGGACGCCCGCGGTGCCTTCGGCTCGGTCGGCTGGTGCTTCCGGTGCGGTGACCGCCGGTTCGGGTGCCGCGGCTGGTTCGGCGGCGAAGGCCGGTGCGGCGGACTCGGGTACGCGTGACCCGGGGACGCGTGACCTGGGTGTGCAGGCGTCGGGGCTGCGGGAGACCGGGCTGCGGGACTCCGGTGCCAAGGACCCGGGTGCGACGCACGAGGTGGGTGCGCGGGGGGCCAACTCGGGTTCGGGTGGGCGGAGTTCAGGGTGGCCCGTGATGACGCCGCCGGATCTTCCGCCGCGGTCCGTGCCGAGGGCGCCGCTCACCGATGTGGTGCCGAAGCGGACCTTGGTGATCATCGCGGTGGTCGTCGTGCTCGCGGTGATCGGTGCCGTGCTGGCGCTGACGCTCGGCGGCGGTGACGACAGCGGCTCGAAGGGGTCGAAGAAGAACAGCGGCGGCAAGGCGGTCGCCAGCGCGAGCGCGAGTGCCAGCGGTGGAACCGACACCAAGAAGGACGACAGCGACACGGCGAGCACGGGCGGCGACCAGGCCGACTCCTCGTCGACGGCGTCGGCCTCGGGCGGCACGTCGACGTCCACCGGTACGAACGCGTCCGGCGGGAGCGGTGACCAGACCGACGGCGCCTCGGGCGGTGCGGCGGTCGTGAAGACGTACAAGGGGAGCCAGGGGTTCTCCATAGGCCTGCCCGCCGGTTGGTCGTACCAGTCGACGGACTCCGCCGGAGTCCGGCTGGTCGGCCCCGACGGGCAGAAGCTGCTGATCGCCTGGACCAGTACGCCGAAGAACAATCCGGTGGCGGACTGGCAGAACCAGGAGCAGTACATGACGCGCTCCGGGTACACGCGGATCCGAATAGCGGGGGTGAGCTACCGGGGCTGGAACACGGCCGACTGGGAGTTCACCTATACGGACGGCGGGACGAAGTACCGGACCATCGACCGCGGCTTCGTCGTCAACAGCCATCTCGGCTATGCGCTCATGTACACCGCGAAAGCCGCCAATTGGGACAGCGAGCTGCGTAAGGACACCTGGACGACACTGACGAAGACGTTCGAACCGAAGTCGTGAGGCGGGTGGGTCAGGGTTTGGCGCGCCAGATCCGTCAACCCCTCTTTGTGGGTTGCCTCCGGCACGTATCGTGAGTGGTTGCGGACCGTACGCATCCAGGTATGCAGGCGGAACGGGGCGCAAGGCGAACGGAATTGACCAACCGGGCGGCCGGGGGAGGCAACGTGGACGACTATGCGGGTCGGGTGCTCGCCGACCGTTACCGCCTGCCGCTGCCGCCCTCCGACGAGTACGAACTCACCGAGACCCGGGCCTTCGACACCTACAGCGGGCAGGAAGTCCTGGTCCGCCAGGTGCCGTTGCCGGAGGTCGTCGAGGCTGAGGTGCTCGGCGAGGACGGGTTGCCCGACGGGTTCACGGCCCGCGACCGGGGCGCCCGGCGTCCGGCCGCGGCGCGCACCGCCACGCGGCGGCCCACCGATCCGGCGGTACGGCGTGCGGTCGAGGCCGCGCAGGCCGCGGCGCGGATCCCTGACCACCCCCGGCTGGACCAGGTCTTCGACGTGTTCGCCGAAGGCGGTTCGCTGTGGATAGTGAGCGAACTGGTGTCCGCCCAGCCGTTGTCCGCGCTGCTCGTCGAGAAGCCGTTGTCGCCGTACCGGGCGGCCGAGGTCGCCGCCGACGTGCTGATGGCGCTGCGGGTGCTGCACGCGCACGGCTGGGTGCACCGCAACATCACCGCCCGCACGGTACTCGTCTGCGACGACGGCCGAGTCATGCTGACCGGCCTCGCGGTCGGCGCGGCGGAGGAAGCACTGTGCGGCTACGACCCGGTGCCCCCGCAGGACGGCGAGACCGAGGGCGGCAGCGGACACCCGGGACAGCGCGGTGGTGCTACGGCTCCGCCAACTCCCCGAGTTCCTACGGGTTCTACCGCACCCGCCGCTTCTACGACCCCTGCGATCCCCGGTGACTTCCGCGGAACCGGAGCCGGGACCGGAACCGGCGTTGCGCGTCACGGTGAAGGCCCCGGTGCCCCAAGCCGTGCCGTGAGTCCCGCCGGTGTGGACCCCGAGGCCGCTCGGCGGGCCGCCATCGAGGCCAGGGCCGCCGGAGGGCTGCCCGGAGTCGGGATGGAGAGCGGTGGCGGGAGCGGGGCGTCGGCCGCGCTGGCCCGCAGGGAAGTGGACACCGGCGGTGACGTCCGGGCCGCGCGGGCCGGGGCCATCGCCGCGTACCGGGCGGGAGCGCGTGCCGCCGCCCGGGTGCAGGAGGCCCAGCAGCCGGGACGGCCGGCGTTGCCCGGTGCACGGCCCGCCGCCGAGGGCGAGAACGGCGGTGCGCAGCCGGGCGGTTCGGCCGCGCTGCCGTCGGCGCCACTGCCGTATGCCGGTGGCCATGGAGTGGAGCACGCGGGTGGCAGTACGCCGCCGGGGCAGATCGCCGACCCCTACGGTGTCCGCAACACCGCCTCCTGGCACGGTGCCGCGCCGCGCCCCGGCGCGCCGTCGCCGACGGACACGTTCACCGGTGCGGGCGCCTCGGCCCACGGCGACCGCACGACCACCGGCCAGCCCAACACGGCTCCTACGGCCGCCCCTTACTTCCCCGGCCAGCCCCCTGCCGGCACCGGCAACCCGCACGTCCCCAGCCTCAGCAAGCCCGTCCCTCCCACCGCGACCCCAGTCCCCGCTCCCGACAACTCCCCCCAACCCCCCGCCCGCTGGGACGAGTTGGCCGCCGCCGGAGCCCCCGTGCGGCGCGGTCCCGCGACCGCGCTGGCGGCCGAGCGTGCCCGGCAGGTGCGGATGACCGTCGTGGGGCCCGTCACCGAGCGGTGGGCGCCGGAGCAGGCCGTGCCGGTGCACGAGAACTGGCAGTTGGCCGCGCCGATCGGGCCCGCCACCGACCTGTGGGCGCTCGGCGCGCTGCTCTTCCGGGCCGTACAGGGGCACGCTCCCTATCCGGAGGAGGCGACCGCCGAGCTGGTGCAGCTCGTGTGCGCGGAGCCGCCCGCCTTCGCGGAGGAGTGCGGGCCGCTGCGGCCGGTCGTGGAGTCGCTGCTGCGGCAGGACCCGACCGAGCGGCTGGACTTCGAGGAACTGCGGGGCTGGCTGCGGTCGTTGGTGCGTTCGGCGCCCGAGCCCGAGGCCGGTGCCCATGTCGTCGCCACCCCGCCGACCGACCCGCGGCGGCTGCCGATCGTGCGGCGGCGCGGCGAGCTGGTGCGCAGGCGGCGGGCCGGGCTGCCCGCGACCAGTCCGCACGGGCGGCACAAGCGGGCCAAGCAGGAGGTCACCGGGTCGCCCCGGCGCCTCGGCCGGACCCTGCTGCTGCTCATCTTCCTGCTGCTGGCCGGCGCGGTCGCGTACGCCATGCTCTTCCTGCCCAAGTCCGGGGAGGACACCGGCGCCGGGCAGGGGGACAAGACGGGAGCGGCGGGGGACGTCAGCCCCGCGCCCAGCCAGTCCTCGGCCCCGGCGAGCAGTCAGCCGCAGCCCGACCAGACGTCACCCGCAGCCTCCAACACCCCCTCCAGCTCGGCCGGTTCGACCGAGACGCAGACCGGCTCGAACGTCGCCGACGGCTTCGTGCTGCGCAAGGACTCCGTGGGATTCCAGGTCGCCGTGGCCAAGGGCTGGACCCGTACGCCGAAGAACGGCAGCGGCCAAGTGGTCTACTCCCACGGCGACTTCGAGCTGATCGTCGTGGCCGGGCGGGACAGCGCGTCGACGTACGGCAGCGACCCGATGGTCTACCAGCGGGACAACGAGCGGGAGTTGCAGCCCTACCGCAACTCCAGCTGGGCCACGGCGACCGGCCTGCGGACCATCACGGTGGGCGGGAAGACCATGGCCGAGGGGCAGTTCACCTGGACGGACAGCCAGGGCGGCGACCTCTTCGTGCGCAACATGGCGTTCCTCATCGACGGCCGCTACCACATCGTTCAGGTGCGCGGCCCGGAGGCCCAACGGGACGAGGTGACACGGCTGTACGAGCAGGCGTCGTCGACCTATCAGTACACCGGCTGACCTTCGGAGGCGGCGCGCCGGAGCCGAATGGTTCCCGTTCGGGCGCAGAAGCGACAACCGTCACAGTGCGGTCTCCTTGGTACCCCGCTGGTTCCCTGTCGGAGGGCCGGTCCTTACGCTGAGCCTGTCAAGAGCATTGCGGGGCAACGTGAATCAGATGCAGGGCCTGCTCCTCGCGGGGCGCTATCGGCTCGCCGAATCGATCGGCAGCGGCGGCATGGGCCGGGTGTGGCGTGCGCACGACGAGGTGCTGCACCGGGCCGTCGCCATCAAGGAGTTGACGGCCGCGCTCTATGTTTCCGAGAGCGACCAGCCGAGACTGCTGGCGCGCACCCGCGCCGAGGCGCGCGCCGCCGCGCGCATCAACCACTCCGCCGTCGTCACCGTGCACGACGTCCTCGAACACGACGGCCGCCCGTGGATCGTCATGGAGCTGGTCGAGGGCAACTCGCTGGCCGACGAGGTCAAGGAGCAGGGCCGTATCGAGCCGGCCGAGGCCGCGCGCATCGGCATGTGGGTGCTCCGCGCCCTGCGCGCCGCGCACGCCGCCGGCGTCCTGCACCGTGACGTCAAGCCGGGCAACGTACTGCTCGGGCAGGACGGGCGGGTGCTGCTCACCGACTTCGGCATCGCGCAGATCGAGGGCGACAGCACGATCACTCGGACCGGAGAGGTCGTCGGCTCCGTCGACTACCTGGCCCCCGAGCGCGTCCGCGGCGCCGACCCGGGACCGTCCTCCGACCTGTGGGCGCTGGGCGCCACGCTGTACACGGCGGTCGAGGGCCGGTCGCCGTTCCGCCGCACCTCGCCGCTGTCCACGATGCAGGCCGTCGTCGAGGAGGAGGCCGGCGAACTGCGGTACGCCGGTCCGCTCGCGCCCGTCATCGCCGCGCTGCTGAACAAGGACCCCGACCTGCGGCCGAACGCGGACCAGACCGAGCACATGCTCGCGGAGGCCGCCGAGGGACGACGGCCGCGGTCGGCGGAGGAGTGGCTGCCGACGCAGCGGGTGGGCTCACGGGCGGAGAGTTTCACGGACACGCCCGGCACCGGCGCGACGCCGTATCCCGGCACGGGTCCGACGCCGTACCCGGGCACGGGCGCGACGCCGTACACAGGCACGGGCGCGCCGTCGTACGCGTCGGCGACGGGGGGCACGTACCAGCAGCACACGCCGCCCGTCTCCCTCGTGGGTCCCGGCGGTGCCGCGCCCGCTCCGCCGAAGCGCCGCCGGTTCCGTTCGGTGGTCCTGGTGGTCGTCCTCGCCGCGCTCGTCGGCGGCGGTACGGCGCTGGGGCTGCAGAAGTGGAACCAGGACCGGGACCAGGGCGGCACCCCGGGCGCGTCGGCCTCGCAGAGTTCCACGCCGAGTTCGGCGCCGAGCACGGATCCCGCTGCCAACTGGCGGACCTACCACGACCCTTGGGGCTTCGACATATCGCTCCCCAAGGGCTGGGTGCGGACGGTCTACAGCGACTCCGGCGGTATCAAGCAGGTCGACTACACGCCCGACAAGGGCGAGCACTTCGTCCGTATCGCCATCGACCCCTCTCCGGACTTCCCCACCGCGAACGCCCACCAGCTGGATCTTGAAGTACAGCTCCAGCGGCTGGTCGACTACCGGCGGGTGACCCTGGAGGCGAACACCTACCGCGACCGCCCCGGCTCGCTGTGGGACTACACCTGGACCGCGCAGGCGAAGGACACGCCCTTCCCGGGGCCGCGGCGCGCCATCGAGGAGACGTACACCTCCCGTGACGGGATCGAGTACGCGATCTACATGTCCGCGCCGGCCGCGGACTGGGCCACGACGAGCAAACAGTTCAAGTCGGTCCTGCAGAGCTGGAGCCCCGACTCGGGCTGACCGCTTCCGCTTGCGTCATGATGGTGCGCATGGGGACCGAGGGGGACAGCGTCCGGGTGATCGCCGGGCGCTACCGACTGGAGAAGCGGCTCGGGCGCGGCGGCATGGGCGTCGTGTGGCGGGCGACCGACCAACTGCTGGGCCGGCAGGTCGCCGTCAAGGAGATCGCGCAGGACGACTCGCTCTCCGAGGAGGAGGCCCGGCAGCACCGCGACCGGACGCTGCGCGAGGCGCGGGCGGTCGCGCAGCTGCGGCATCCGCACATCATCGTCGTCCATGACGTCGTCGAGCAGGACGAACGGCCGTACATCGTCATGGAGTTGATCGACGGCGGCTCGCTCGCCGACCGGATCTCCACGCACGGCCCCGTCGACGCCGCCGAAGCCGCGCGGATCGGTGTCGCCCTCCTCGGCGCGCTGCGCACGGCGCACGCGGCGGGCGTCCTGCACCGGGACATCAAACCGGCGAACGTGCTGCTGGAGACCGCTTCCGACGAGGCCGACGCCGATCGAGTCGTCCTGACCGACTTCGGTATCGCGCAGGTCGCGGGCGCCACGACGCTCACCGAGAACGGCGCGTTCGTCGGCTCGCCCGAGTACACCGCGCCGGAGCGGATGTCCGGCGTGCGGACCGGTCCCGCGTCCGACCTGTGGTCCCTGGGCGCGCTGCTGTGCACGGTGCTGAGCGGCGAATCGCCGTTCCGGCGCGACTCGTTGGGCGGCATCCTGCACGCCGTCGTCTTCGACGAGATCCGGCCACCCGAAGAGGCCCGGCCGCTGCTGCCCGTCGTACGGGGACTGCTCGAACGCGATCCGGAACGGCGGCTGGGGGCGGCGGAGGCCGAGCGGATGCTGCGCGCCTTCCTGAAGACGGGGCGCACACCGAAGGCGGCGGCCGGGGGTGCCTCGCCCGGTTATACGCCGACCCAAAAGGACGTTCCGCTGCGGGAGTTGGCGCCACCACCCCAACCGTCGACACCGTCACCCACGCCCCCCGCCACGGAAGTGCCGCCCCCTCGGCGTTCCACGCGCGGTGTCCTCGTGGCCGCGTTGCTGGTCGCGGCGATGGCGGGTGCGGGGGTGTCGGCGGCGGCGCTGTTGATGCGCGGGGACGACAAGGAGGCTTCCCCGCCGGTGAGTTCGGCGCCGTTGACCTCCACGAGCGCCGGTACGACGTCACCGTCACCCACCCGTTCGGCCACGCCCTCGCCTTCGAAGACCGCCAACACCCCCACCGCGCCCTCCGGTTACCGCGTCGCCCACGACCCCGACGGCTTCGCGCTCGCCGTACCGGAGGACTTCACGCGCGTCCCGCAGGGCGAGCGCATCTTCTACATGTCGCCGGGGGAGACCTTCCGGCTCGGCATCAAGATGTCGGACCCCGCGGCGGGCGGCCCGCTCGCGGTGATGAAGAGCGCGGCGGCCAAGGGGGCGGACACGAACCCCGGTTACCACGACGGCAAGGTCACCGACACCACCCACTACGGACACCCCGCCGCGCTCTGGGAGTTCACCTGGAACGGCTTCAGCACGGCGGAGGGGCCCCGGCACACCTACGACCTGTGCTGGGAGGCGGGTGGCCGGATGTACGACGTGTGGGTGTCGGCGCCGGTCGGGAAGGTGCGGGAGGCGAAGGAGTACTTCGACGTGGCGCTGGACACGTTCGTACCGGAGCAAAAGCAATAAAGGTGACCGTTCGAGTCACGGGTGTGTGACCGGAACGCGTTCCCTGTGGATACGGGAGCGGTCGCCGCGATATGGATGGACCCATGAGCAGCGACGGGGGTCAGGGCGGCGGGTCCGACGAGACGACGAGTTTTGTTCTGCAACCGCCGAGACCGAAGGTGCCGCAACCCGCGCGGGACACCGGCACCGGACGTCTGATCGCCGGGCGCTACCGGCTGCTCGGCAAGCTCGGGCACGGTGGTATGGGCACGGTGTGGCGCGCCCGGGACGAGACGATGGACCGCGAGGTCGCCGTCAAGGAACCTCGTGTTCCGGACAACCTTCCCGAACGCGAACGTGACAACGCGTTCGAACGAATGCGCCGCGAGGCACGCGCGGCGGCCCGGCTCGATCACCCTGCTGTCGTGACCGTGCACGACGTGGCCGTCGTCGACGGCCGGCCGTGGATCGTGATGGAGCTGGTGACCGGCCGCTCCCTGGGCGAGGTGCTGCAGGAGGGCACCCTCGGCGCGCGCGACGCGGCCCGGATCGGCCTCCAGGTGCTGGGCGCCCTGGAAGCCGCGCACGCGGCGGGCGTCCTGCACCGTGACGTCAAGCCGGACAACGTCCTGCTCGGCCGCCACGACCGGGTCGTGCTGACCGACTTCGGGATAGCCCAGATCGAGGGCGAGACGAACCTGACCGACACCGGCGGCTTCGTCGGCTCGCCCGAATACATCGCGCCGGAACGGGTGTTGGGCCAGCGCCCGGGACCCGCCTCCGACCTGTGGTCCCTCGGCGTGGTCCTGTACGCGGCGACGGAGGGCGTCTCCCCGTTCCGCCGCAGCAACACCCCCGCCACCCTTCAGTCGGTCCTCAACTCCGTGCCCGCGCCGCCGGTTTCGGCGCCGGGTCCGCTCGCCGAGCTCATCACCGTCCTGCTGGCCAAGGACCCCGCGAGCCGCCCGGACGCGGCCCGGGTGCGCGCCGTACTCGAATCGGTGGCGAACCCGCCGGCTCCGGCGTCGACGCAGGAGGTGCGGTACGTCCAACGGGCCCCGGGAAAGCGCCGGTTGGGCCGCAAGGCGTGGCTCGGGCTCGGTGCCGTGGTCGTCGCGGGCGCGGTGGCGGCCGCGTACCTGGTGTTCGCGAACCCGTTCGCGGGGCCGCTGCCGGACGGCTGGAAGAAGCATCACGAGTCCGACGTGGCCGCGACGCTCGCCGTCCCGGCCGCATACAAGAGGACAACTCCCGACCGTACTTCGGACAAGAGCCACTGGGTCACGTACACCGACCCGAGCGGCAGCATCTGGGTCTTCCTGAGCCTCGACAAGAAGTCCGAGGACACCAACGGGTACATCAAGGACTCGGCGGCGGCCGAAATGTACTCGGACAACGGCGACTTCAAGACCAACGGCAGCGTCGACCTCGACATGGGCAAGGCCGCGACGACCGTCCCGAAGCCGACCGGCACCTACCGGGGCGAACCGTCCGCCGAGAACACGGTCGTCTACGACTCCGACGACAGCCTGAACCCCCTGCCCCGCGAGCTGCGGATCCTCTACTACAAGACCTCCGCCGGGGACATGTACCGGCTCACCGTCAGCTACCCGGGCAAGGGCGACTTCACCGCCCGTGGCCGCGAGGTGGCGAGGGCGGCGATCGCCAACCTGGACGTCGACAGCCTGTGAGCGGTGGGCTCACCGAGCTCAATTGCGTTGCCAGTGGCGGCAGTTGAGGTCATTCTCTCTTTGCCGGATCTTGGGAGGGGATTGACCTTGAGGATGTCCGAGTGGAGACGCGCCGCGGTGACCTGCGCGGCCGTGGCACTGACCACCGCCACCATGACGGGAGTCGCGACGGCGGCGGGCGACACCGAGGCGCCACAGGCGCCGGTGGTCTCGTCGGCGGAGTACCCGGACGACAGTAACGAGCATGACGGGGTGGGCAGTTACGGCACCTTCGTCTTCGACTCGGCGTCCGACGACGTGGTGTCGTACCGCTACGAGTGGATGGGCGGCCTTCCACAGACCCTCAAGCCGGCCGAGCCCGGCGCCGCGGTCTCCCTGCGCTGGCTGCCGCAGACGAACAGCCCGACGTACCTCTACGCCCAGGCGATCGACGCCGCGGGGAACGTCAGCGCCAGGACGACCTACTTCGTCCGGGTCAAGTCGGGCCGGGCGGCGGTCACCCACTGGGACCCGCAGCACGACTCCGGCGCGGACACCGGCACCGGCGTCACCCCCGACGCGCAGGGCCCCACCGGGACGAGCATCGCCTCCGCCGCCCGGTTCGACGGCACGGACGAGGCGTACGCCACGCTCGGCTCTGCGGTGGACACGGCGAAGATCTTCTCGGTCGGCGCCTGGGTCCGCCCGGACACGCTCGACGCCGACATGACCGCCGTGAGCCGCACCGGCTTCACCCTCGGTCTGACGGCCAACTCCACGAGCAGTGCGCCCACTTGGTCCTTCTCGCTGCCCACCACGAGCGGCGGCTCCGTACACCTCACCGGCGGCTCCCCCGAGCCGGGCGAGTGGGCCCATCTCGTCGGCGTGTACGACGCCGAGCAGCACACGGCCCGCCTCTACGTCGACGGCGACCTCGTGGCCACGGACGGGAACACGGTCGCAGCCGGCGGCGCGGGTCCCCTGCGGCTCGGCTCCGAAGGCGACACCGGGGCCACCGGGGCCACCGGAGACACCGGGGCCACCGACGGCACCGCGCACTGGCACGGCCTGCTCACCGACGTGAACGTCTGGGACCGCGTCTACGTCCCCGGGGAGATCACGGCCGCCGCCACCCGCACCCCGCAGCGCCAGGGCTACTGGGACCTGGAGACGGCGACCGGCGGCAGCAGTCCCGAGTACGCGGGCGGTGCGCCGCTCACCCTGGCCGGCGACGCGTCGATCTACACGGCCGCCGACGACTGCGACGTGAACCCCGACTGCACCCCGGATCGGTACCCCATGGTGGGCTACGGCGACCTCCTCCTGGACGGCGACGGCGACTACGCCACCACCCCGGACGCGGTACGCCCGACCGACGCGGGCTTCTCCGTCACGACCCACGTCCGCATCGACGGGGGCACGGCCACGCACGACATGACCCTTCTGTCCCAACCCGGGCTGCACACCAGCCTGTTCACCCTGCGCTATGTCGCCGCGTCCCAGTCCTGGCAGGCCGTGGTCGCCCACGAGGACAGCGCCGACGCACCGACCACCACGGTCACCGCGCCCGTCTCGCCGTTCGGGGCGGGGGAGGACGAGTTCCTCGCCGTGGTCTACGACGAGAAGACGGACCAACTCCGCCTGTACGTCGACGACATCTACGCCTCCGACTCCGCGAGCGTGACGGGCAAGGACACCTGGACCCCCACCGGCGACCTCCAGATCGGCCGCAGCATCACGGCGGGCACCGGGACGGACTACCTGACCGGTGAGCTCGACGAGGTCCACACCTACGCCGGCGTGCTCGACCAGACCCGGCTGGCGATGCTGCGACTGGGCGGCTCGGATGCCTGACCGGGCGCTGGGGTAAGGGGAGTTGGCGGTGGGGACACCGGAGACGACGAGTCACGAGGACCTGGCGGTCGCGAGCGTGCGCGCGCTCGCCGACCGAGGTCTGCCGCAGGACGTGCTCGCCGTGCGCGCGGCCTGCCGCCACTTCTCCGTCGTCGAACTCGAACAGCTCGGACTGCGGTACGCAGGACCGGAGTTCGACCTCCTCGGCCTGCGGGACCGGCTGGAGGGCGTGGTCTGGATGAGCGACGAGGAGTTCGCGACGCACGGACTCGACGCGGAACAGACCGAGCAACTGCGGCAGTGGGCCCTGGAGTGGGAGTCCGACCTCGGACTCCGGCTCGCGGAGGAGTACGACGATCCCGACGGCGACTAGGCCCGGACCTCGCCCGAGTCGCGGTACTTCCCCGGCGTCACCCCGAACTCCCGGCTGAACGCGTGCGACAGGGCGTACGGGCTCCCATATCCCGCCTCACGGGCCACAGTTGCCAGCGAGGCGTCCGTGTCCCGCAGGCGGGTCGCCGCCAACGTCAGCCGCCACCACGTCAGATACGCCATCGGCGCCCGCCCCACCAGCGCGGTGAACCGGCGGGCCAGCGTCGCCCGGGACACGCCCGCCGCCGCGGCCAGCCGGTCGTTGGTCCAGGGGGCGGCCGGGTCGGAGTGCAGCGCCCGGAGCGCGGCCGTGGTCACCGGATCGCTCAGCACCGACGGCCAACTGCCGTTCTCCGCCTCGCTCATCCACGCCCGCACCATGTAGATCAGCAGCAGGTCGAGCAGGCTCGGCAGCGCCAGGCAGGCCCCCGGCCGCCGTTCGTCCAACTCCTGTGCCAACAGGTCCACGGCGGCCCGGAGTTCGGGATGGCGGCCGACCCGGTTCGGCAGATGGACCACCTCCGGCAGCTCCGCCATCAGCGGATGCGTACGGCTCCGGTCCAGCCGGTACTTCCCGCACAGCAGCTCCACCTCGGGCCCGTCCCCGACCGGCCGGCGCATCTCCTCGAACGGCACCGCCCGTGCCGTGTCGCCGGACGGATCGGCCAGCACATGCCCCGCACCGTGCGGTAGCAGTACGACATCCCCGGCGCCCAGCGCGACCGGCTCACCGCCCCCGTCCGGCACCAGCCGACAACTCCCCGCGAGCACGACATGGAACCCCGCACCCGCGTACGGCGCCAGCCGCGTGCACCAACTCCCGCCCACCCGCAGCCGGTTGGAGGAGGCCCGCCCGGTCCGTACGGCGGAGATCGCGTCGCTCACCACGTCCATACGGCCACCCTACGACAGGGGTGCGCCGGTGAGCCGTATGCGTATCCAAGTGAGCAGATCTCGCATTGAGACACTCATCTCTGGCCTCCTAGGCTCATTTCCATGACCGAGAACAACGTACAGACCTTCGTGATCGGTGACGTCGAAGTCGCCCGAGTCGTCGAGTGGGAGAGGCCCTACGTGCCTGTCCTGACCCTCGTCCCGGACCTGCCCCCCGAAGCGTGGCCGGACGACCACGAGACGCCCGCTGTCGTGGCGCTCCAGACCTGGGTGCTGCGCAGCGCCGGCCGGACCGTGCTCGTGGACACCGGCGTCGGCAACGGCCGGGAACGGCCCGGCAATCCGCTGTTCCACATGAGCCAGGGCGACCTGCCGGGCCGGCTGGCGCGGGCCGGCGTACGGCCGGAGGAGGTCGACGTCGTCGTCAACACCCACATCCACGGCGACCACATCGGCTGGAACACCCATGACGTGGACGGGAGTTGGCAGCCGCTGTTCCCCAACGCGAGCTACCTCCTCCCCGCCGCCGACGACTTCCACTTCGGCCCCGAGAACAACTACGGCGGCGGGGTGCGGCCCGACGACCGCCTGGCCTACGAGGACAGCGTCGCGCCCGTGCACCGCGCCGGTCTTGCCACCCTGTGGGACGGCACCCACCGCGTCGACGAACACCTCACGCTGGAGTCCGCGCCCGGACACACTCCGGGGTCGTCCGTCCTCCGGGTCGCCTCGGGCGGTGAACGGGCCGTGTTCGTCGGGGACTTGCTGCACAGTCCGGTCCAGATCGCGCACCCCGAGTGCAGCAGCTGCTTCTGCCTCGACCCCCGGCAGGCCGCCCGGAGCCGTCGGCGCGTGCTCGAACGGGCGGCGGACGACGGGGAGTTGGTGATTCCGGCGCACTTCGGCGGGAGCGGGGTCGCGGAGGTACGGCGGGTCGGCGACACGCTGACGCTCGGGAAGTAGGACGCGCGTCGACAAGGCCGTATCCGGCACGGTACTGATGGGGCATGAGCGAAGTCGGCGAACAGGTGCGCGACGGACGGCTGGTCGGCGGTCGCTACCGGCTGCTCGAACGGATCGGTTCCGGCGGCATGGGCACCGTATGGCGGGCCTTCGACGAACTCGTGGACCGCGAAGTCGCCGTGAAACAGCCGCGGTTGCCCGGCGACCCGGAGGACGAGGAGTTCCAGCGCGCCGCCCACCGCCTCTACCGCGAGGCCCGTGCCGCCGCCAGGGTCGACCACCCCTCCGCCGTCGCCATCCACGACGTCGTCATCGAGGACGACCAACTCCCTTGGATCGTCATGGAGTTGGTGCGTGGCGAGTCCCTGCACGAACTGCTCAGGCGCGGACGCCTCGCCCCCGCCGACGCGGCGCGCATCGGCCGAGCCGTCCTCGGCGCCCTGAGCGCCGCGCACGCCGTGGGGATAGTGCACCGTGACGTGAAGCCCGCCAACGTCCTGCTCGGCCCCCACGAGCGGGTCGTCCTCACCGACTTCGGCATCGCGCACATCCAGGGCGAGGAATCCCTCACCGCCAGCGGCGAGTTCGTCGGCTCGCTCGAATTCATCGCCCCCGAGCGCATGTCCGGCACCGGCGCCGGGCCGGCCTCCGACCTGTGGTCCCTCGGCGTCCTCCTCTACGCGGCCGTCGAAGGCGCCTCCCCCTTCCGCCGTACGACCGTGGAGTCCACCCTCGGCGCGATCCTGTCCGGCGAACCACCCGAGCCGACCCGGGCGGGGCCTCTCGGACCGCTGATCGTAAGGATGTTGGCCCGCGACCCGGAGGAGCGGCCGGGGGCGGAGGAGGTCGGCGCGGTACTGGAGGCGGTGGCCGCGGGGAAGGACGTACCGGATCCGACGGTCGCCGTCCAGGACGCGGAGCACGACGCGGAGCCCGACGCCGAGCTTGAAGAAGCGGCCACCGCCCCCGAAGCCGTACCGGAACCCGAACCCGAAGCCGAATCTGAGCCCAAGCCCGAATCCAAGCCCAAGCCCAAGCCCAAGTCCCGCCCCCGCCGCACCCTCCTCATCACCCTCGGGGCACTCCTCCTCGCGGGCCTCGTCCTCGGCACCGTCCTGGAGAGATTCCTCGGCAAGGACTCGGACTCCTGGACCGCTCACCAGCGGGACGGTATGAACGCGGTCCTCTTCCTCCCGCCCCAGTACCAGCTTCTCGAGACACAGGCGGCAGCCGGCACCCGCACCGTCACCTACGGCACCGGCGCCCTCCGCGTCAGCCTCATCGAGTGGGACAAGGCCGCCGACCCGCCCCTCGCCGAAGCGCGCGCCCTGGGCCGGGGCACGGCGAACCCGCAGTACACCCGCACCAGCTTCCGCGGGAACAAGGACGCGGTCCTCGCCGACACCACCTACACGCAGTCCGGCGTCCCGACCCGCGCCATGGCCCTGATCGTCCGCACCGCCGACCAGCGCATGTACGAGCTGCGCGTGGACATGCCCAAGGGGACACCCGCGGAGAAGAAGGGCACCGCGCTCTTCAAGGGCGCCCGGGCCCGGCTCGCCCTCCCGAAAAAGTGAGCCGGAGGGGATCCCGTGATGATCGTCCCCGCACAACGCCCTGATCAGCACATTCGTTGCCAGTGATCGCTGGCGCGGTGTGAGCGCCTGGTGAATCCCGATTACCGACGGGTACCCAAACCCCTCGTGGCGGCATACCCTGCCGCACATGACGGACTCGCAGGCCCCGGAAAAGACCGGTACGGAAACGACGACCGGCACAAACCCCCTCGCGCCGGCCCCCACAGGCGCCCGTACCGCCGCCGACGTGGTCACCCCGGAGCTGATCGCCCAGCTCACGAAGGGTGTGGCCGGTTCCGGGCGGACCGCCAACCACACGCCGTTCACCGGCGAGAAGCTGGCCGACCTGCCCGAGTCCACCCCCGAGGACGTGGCGAAGGCCTTCGACGCGGCGCGCGCCGCCCAGGCCCTGTGGGTACAGACGCCGGTACGGCAGCGCGCGGCCGTTCTGCTCCGCTTCCACGACCTGGTGCTCGCCCGCCAGGCCGAGGTCCTCGACCTGATCCAGCTGGAGACCGGCAAGGCACGGCTGCACGCGCACGAGGAGGTCCAGGCCGTCGCCGTCGCGGCCCGCCACTACGGCCGCAAGGCCCCCGCCTACCTCAAGCCCAAGCGGCACACCGGCGCCGTCCCGACCCTCACCAAGGTCACCGAACTCCGCCACCCGCGCGGAGTAGTTGGTCAGATCGCCCCCTGGAACTACCCGCTCGAACTCTCCGTGGGCGACGCCCTCCCGGCCTTCGTCGCGGGCAACGCGGTCGTCATGAAGCCGGACACGGAGACCTGCCTGACCGCCCTCTGGGCCCGCGACCTCCTCATCGAGGCCGGCCTGCCCGCCGACGTCTTCCAGGTCGTCCTGGGCGAGGGCCCGGTGGTCGGCCCCGAGGTCGTCAAGCACGCCGACTACGTCTCCTTCACCGGCTCCACCCGCACGGGCCGCGAGGTCGCGCAGGGCGCCGCCGCCCGCCTCGTCGGTGTCTCCCTCGAACTCGGCGGAAAGAACGCCATGTTGGTCCTGGAGGACGCCGACCTCGACAAGGCAGCGGCCGGGGCGGTCCGCGCCTGCTTCTCCTCCGCCGGCCAACTCTGCATCTCCATCGAGCGGTTGTACGTCCACGAGTCGATCGCCGACGCCTTCCTGGAGCGCTTCGCCGCCCGCACCAAGGCCATGCGCCTGGGCACCTCCCTCGCCTACGGCGCCGACATGGGATCGCTCGTGGGGGAGCGCCAGTTGGAGACGGTGACGCGCCACGTGGAGGAGGCCGTCGCCAAGGGCGCCAAGGTGCTCGCGGGCGGAGTCGCCCGCCCGGACATCGGCCCGTACTTCTTCGAACCGACCATCCTCGACGGCGTCGAGGCCCCCATGTCGGTGTGCGGCGAGGAGACCTTCGGCCCGGTCGTCTCCATCTACCGCTTCACGACCGAGGACGAGGCGGTGGAAGCGGCCAACTCCACGTCCTACGGCCTCAATTCCTCGGTCTGGACGAAGGACGGCCGCCGCGGCCGCGCCGTCGCCGCCCGCCTGCGCACCGGCACGGTCAACGTCAACGAGGGCTACGCCTCCGCCTACGGCAGCGTCCAGTCCCCCATGGGCGGCATGAAGGACTCCGGCCTCGGCCGCCGCCACGGCTCCGAGGGCATCCTCAAGTACACCGAGGCCCAAACGGTCGCGCAGCAGCGGCTGTTGCCGATGGCGCCTTCGCTGGGGATGACCGACGAGGCGTACGCGCAGTTCATGAGCCGCAGCCTGAGGGTGATGAAGGCCCTGCGTCTCAAGTAGCAGTCCCTGCTTCTCAACGAGGAGAGCATGTGTCACAGGACACCTACGACTACGACGTCATCGTCGTCGGCTCGGGCTTCGGTGGTTCCGTAACCGCCCTGCGCCTGACGGAGAAGGGCTACCGCGTAGGTGTCCTGGAAGCCGGCCGCCGCTTCACCCCATCGACGCTCCCCAAGAACTCCTGGGACCTCAAGAACTACCTCTGGGCCCCCAGGCTCAACCTCTACGGCCTCCAGCGCATCCACCTGCTGGGCAACGTCATGGTCCTCGCCGGCGCGGGCGTGGGCGGCGGCTCCCTGAACTACGCCAACACCCTGTACGTCCCGCCGAAGCCGTTCTTCGAGGACCCCCAGTGGCGCGACATCACGGACTGGCAGGAGGAGTTGGCCCCGTACTACGACCAGGCCCGCCGCATGCTCGGCGTACGGCTCAACCCGACGATGACCCCGTCCGACGTCCATCTGAAGGCGGCGGCGCAGCGGATGGGCGTGGGGGACACCTTCCACATGGCCCCGGTCGGCGTCTTCTTCGGTGACGGCGAGGACGCCGACGGCACCGCGAAGGCCAGGCCCGGCGAGCAGGTCGCGGACCCGTACTTCGGCGGCGCGGGCCCGGCCCGCAAGGCCTGCACCGAGTGCGGCGAGTGCATGACGGGCTGCCGGCACGGCGCCAAGAACACCCTCAACGAGAACTACCTCCACCTCGCCGAGAAGGCGGGCGCCGAGGTCCACCCGATGACGACGGTCGTGTCCGTCACGGACGACTCGCAGGGCGGCTACGCGGTCGCGACCCTGCCGACCGACGCTCGCCGGAAGTCCGAGGGCCGCACCTTCAAGGCCCGCCAGGTCGTCCTCGCCGCAGGCACCTACGGCACCCAGACCCTGCTGCACCGCATGAAGGCGGGCGGCCAACTGCCGTACCTCTCGGAGAAGTTGGGCGAACTCACCCGCACCAACTCGGAGGCGCTGGTCGGCGCCCAGACGAACGACCGCCGCTACCGCAGGGCGACCGGCACCCCGAAGGCCGACTTCACCCGCGGAGTCGCCATCACCTCCTCGATCCACCCCGACGAGAACACCCACATCGAACCGGTCCGCTACGGCAAGGGCTCCAACTCGATGGGCGGCCTCTCGATCCTCCAAGTCCCGTACGCCGAGGGCTCGTCGAGGGTGCTGGCCTGGCTGGCGAACGCGGCCCGCCACCCGCTCCTGGTCCTCCGCTCCCTCTCCAACCGCCGCTGGTCGGAACGGACCATCATCGGCCTGGTGATGCAGTCGCTGGACAACTCCCTGACCACATATATGAAGCAAGATGGGGTAGGGAAAGGGCTATTGACGGCCCGTCAGGGGCACGGTGCTCCCAACCCCAAGCAGATCAGGGCGGCTTCGGAGGCCGCGGCGGCCATCGCGGCCGAGATCAACGGCTTCGCCGGCTCCAACGTCGGTGAACTGATGGGCACCCCGCTCACCGCCCACTTCCTCGGCGGCTGCCCCATCGGCGCCTCCCGCGAGACCGGCGTGATCGACCCGTACCACCGCCTCTACGGCCACCCCGGCATCTCGGTCGTCGACGGCGCGGCCGTCTCCGCGAACCTCGGCGTCAATCCGTCGCTCACCATCACCGCGCAGGCCGAGCGCGCGATGTCGTACTGGCCCAACAAGGGCGAGCCCGACCCGCGTCCGCGCCAAGGGGCGTCGTACGAACGGCTGAAGCCGGTGGAGCCGAGCCAACCGGCGGTCCCCGAGGGCGCGTTCGGCGCGCTGAAGCTGCCGTTCCTGGGGATGCCGACGGTGCCGCCGAAGTCGTAGAAAGGTGTTCGGCACAAACAGAAGGACCTGCGCCCCCCTCCGAGCGCAGGTCCTTTGTCGAGCGAGCTACGTGATTACGCGCTCTCTCCGGTCTTGCGGCGGCGCACCATGACCACGGCGGCGGCACCCGCGACGACGGCCGCGCCGCCCACGAGGCCGATCACCGGCAGGGCGGAGCTGGAGCCGGTCTCGGCCAGGTTGCCCGTGGCCTCGTTGACCGAGCCCTGGGGCTTCACGTCGCTGGTCCCGGTCGGCTTCTGGCCGGTCGGCTTGGCCTCGCCGACGTCGCCCGGCTCGCTGCTGCCGGCGGCGAGCACGGAGAACTCGTAGTAGTCGCCGTTGACGTAGCAGGACTCACCCTTGCCCGCGTACACCGCCTGGCTCAGCGCGAACGACGAGCCCGCGGGGGCCGAGGACTTGATCTTCACGCGCAGGTCGAGCGTGGTCGAGGACTGCTTCTCCAGGGTGGGCAGCACCGCGACGATGCTGCCGGACAGCGTGGTCTCGTCGCTGCCGGTGCCGACGGTCTCCTGGTAGGAGTCGGTCCACTTGCCGTCCTGCTTCAGCTGGATCTCGGCCAGGTCGAGCATGAGCGAGGAGTCCTCGTTCACGTCGTCGCTGTACTCGGTGAGCGCGTTGATCCAGACGTTCTGCAGGTCCTTGTCCGAGGCGTTCTTCACCACGAACTTGAAGGTGTGCCAGCCGGAACCGGCGACGATCTTGTTCGGCAGCCCGGTGATCGACGCGGAGAGCTTCTCGTCCAGGTCGAACGTCTTGCAGTCCGCGTACGGGTCGAAGTCGTCGGACGGCTTGCTCGGCGAGGCGGACGGGCTCGGCGACGTGCTCCCGCTCGGGGAGTCCGACGCGGCCGGGCTGCTGGTGTCCGCCGCCGGGGAGCTGGTGTCCGAGGCGGGGGTGCTGGTGTCCGCCGCCGGGCTGCTCGTGTCCGACGCGGGAGTGCTGTCGTCGGCCGCGGGGGTGCTCGCGTCGGCCGCCGGGGTGCTGTCCTCGGCCGCCGGGCTGCTGGACGACGTGACCGGCGAGTCGCCGTCGGCGAACGCGGCCGGCGCCGACAGCAGGGCGAGGGGGGCGATGGCGGCCGTCGCGGCGACCGTGGCCATGACACGGCGAAGCTTCATGAAGTCCTCAAGAAGTCCGGAGTGCTGCGACAGTGCAGCACGCTGGGTCGGAGGGCTCCGCGTGTGGGGCGCGGGTGTGGCCCTTGTTATGCAGGTGTGACCCGGGAAACCTGTGAATGGTTGTGCGAATCCTCACCTAATCCTTATGTGGGCTGTGTCACACCCAGGTTCTGCTTGTGAACACGCTTTCGGGCGCCTACAACTACCTGGTGTCTGACAAACCGTCCGAGGAACCGTCCTCGACCCCGGAGATCCCCGACGACGTCTGGGACAAGTTCGCCCGTGACACGGAGCGTGACATCCGGGCCTCCGCACAGAAGGAACCGTCCGCGCGCGCCCGCCAGGTGACCGAGCGGCTGAAGAAGGCCGAGCAGCCCGAGGGCTGGCGCACCGGTCCGGCCTGGCAGGAGATGAACGGGCGGTCCCGGCGCAGGCGTCGCCTGTGGGCCGTACTCGGCGTCCCGCTCGCCGTGGCCGTCGCCGTGGTCGCGATGAAACCCTCGTTGCTGCCCGGCGACCCCTTCGGCGCCAAGGCGGACTCGGACTCCGCGTCCCCGCTCGCCCCGGAGACCGCCGCCCCGACCGCCGCGCCCTCCACCGTCGACCCCCAAATACCCACCCTGGACCGGCCGTTCGCCGGTTCACCCGCCCTGAACTGGGCCGACGGCGCGGCCGGCATCATCCTGCCGAAGGCGACCGCCGTGGGCGGCTTCTCGAAGGACCGGGTCGAACTGGCCCTCCAGCAGACGAAGATCCTGCTCGTCGCGTCCAACCTCGACCCGAAGACGATCGGCGGCGCCCGCCCGTCCGCCGCGCTCGCCGTCCTCGACCCGAAGCAGCCCAAGGTGCTCGCCGAGCTGAAGGCCTCCCTGATCCTGCCGACCAAGGACAACGACCCCACGCTGCTGTTCAGCCGCTTCGACCCCAAGGACGTACGGCTGGTCGGCAAGGTGGTGAAGACCCGCGGCCGCATCACCTTCGCGAAGGACTCCAGCGGGGGCGTCACCGTCCACGCCGACTACACCTTCGTCTACCCGCTGGTCCGGACCGACGGCTCGACCGAGGTCGCCCGCACCATCGTCCGCCGGGTGATCGACACCGAGATCCTCGACCCCGCCCGCTACCAGGCCACCCCCGGCCTGCTGACCCTCACCCGCAACAACGCGGACTTCGGCAACTCGGCCTGCGACATCTACGACGGCTATCTGCACCCGCAGTTCGACTCCGACGCCACGTCGTCCCCCACGGGCGCGACACCCTCGGGCCCGACGACGGACCCGTACGACCGCAGCAAGGACATCAGCAAGGACCAGGGCACCTGCGGGACGGTGAGCCGGACCTAGACCCGGTCACGGTCATGGCCGACGGGCAAGCGAAGGGCCCCGCGGGACGGAGCCGCGGGGCCCTTCTCCGTCAGCACCGACGTCAGGGCAGCGCCGGTGCCTGGGAGCGGCGCCGGGGGGTTGCGCCGCTGGTCTCAAGTTGTCTTCCGTGCCCCGGGTCGGCGCCCCGGCGCACACGGGGCGCGCGCTTGGTCTCGACCTTTGGCAGTGGGACGGTGCACCGCAATGCGGTTGGCTGCTATGGGACTTGGGGCTCGAAGGAGAGCTCGGGGGGCTTCTAGGCATCGTGCTGGATGGAGACGACGATCGCAACCGTTCGATCCGGCTTTGTGCATTTTTGCAGTTTCCGCCGGGCGGCCCCGGGCGTCCCCGGAGCCGACCGTTCTCTTGGGTGACCGGGCTGCTGTCCCCTGCCGTCCGGTCACGACCCTGGAGCGAGGTCCCACGACGTACGGCACGATCCGTACGTCTCATCGCCCCAGCGAGCCACGCGTGGTTCTTTCGGGCCCGCCCCTGGCTGACACGGACACCCCCACCAACGAAGCGGTTCCCGGGGCGGTCACGCGCCGTACGGGTGAGACGGGGCTCGAACTCAGATCCGCCCCCGCGACAGTTCGAGCAGCGTCATCGCGAGCGAGGTGCCGGGCTTGCCGAGCGCGTCCCTGTAGCGGCCGAGGATCTCGTTCTCCCGAGACAGGTGCACCCGCCGTCCGCCGGACGCGATCCGCGTCTCCTGCACGACGGCGGACACGGCGACCCGTTCCTGGATCAGCCCGATGATCCGGTCGTCGAGAGCGTCGATCCGCTCACGGGCGTCGGCGATGGTCTGCTCGGGGGTGGAGGTGGTCATGAGGGGCTCCTGGTGGCTTGGAACGCCTGGACCGACGGACCGGGAAACGACAGGCGCCCCGGGCCTTGTCGGCCCGGGGCGCCTGGAAAGTCGCTTGTCAGTAGCTCAAGCAGCTCGACCATGGCAGCCGGCGGGCCGGTTGCCATAGGTAAAGAGGAAGGTCGGGTGCGTGAGCATGGGGGCGAGTATGCCACAGAGTCTTTTGACGGCGCCCGCTGTCTTTTTGCCTTTGACGGTGCCGATCGAGCCGACCGAGTCGGGCGGTGGGTGGGCATAGGTCCCGGGGGTCCGGGGGCGGAGCCCCCGGTACGACCAGGTGCCCCACGCCGACCCCGTTAGAATCGGTACCCAGACTCCCCGCCCCACCGCCGGAAGGCCACGCTCCCGTGTCAGCGACCCCCGCCCCCGACACCGTCCTGGTCGTCGACTTCGGCGCGCAGTACGCCCAGCTCATCGCCCGCCGCGTCCGCGAGGCCCGGGTCTACAGCGAGATCGTGCCGAGCACCATGCCGGTCGCCGAGATGCTCGCCAAGAACCCGGCAGCGATCATCCTCTCCGGCGGCCCCTCGTCCGTGTACGCGGAGGGCGCCCCCCGCCTGGACCGCGAGCTGTTCGAGGCCGGCGTCCCGATCTTCGGCATGTGCTACGGCTTCCAGCTGATGGCGACGACCCTCGGCGGCACCGTCGACAACACCGGCGCCCGCGAGTACGGCCGTACGCCCCTGCACGTCTCCCGCTCGTCCTCCACTCTCTTCGAGGGCACCCCGGACGAGCAGTCCGTGTGGATGTCCCACGGCGACGCCTGCTCCGCCGCCCCCGAGGGCTTCACGGTCACGGCGTCCACGGACGTCGTCCCGGTCGCCGCCTTCGAGAACGACGAGAAGAAGCTCTACGGCGTCCAGTACCACCCCGAGGTCATGCACTCCACGCACGGCCAGCAGGTCCTGGAGCACTTCCTCTACCGGGGCGCGGGCCTCACCCCGTCCTGGACCACCGGCAATGTGATCGACGAGCAGGTCGCCGCGATCCGCGAGCAGGTCGGCGACAAGCGCGCCATCTGCGGTCTGTCCGGCGGCGTCGACTCCGCCGTAGCCGCCGCGCTCGTCGCCCGCGCCATCGGCGACCAGCTGACCTGCGTCTACGTCGACCACGGTCTGATGCGCAAGGGCGAGACCGAGCAGGTCGAGAAGGACTTCGTGGCCGCGACCGGCGTCAAGCTCGTCGTCGTCGACGCGGAGGAGCGCTTCCTCACCGCGCTCGCCGGGGTCTCCGACCCGGAGCAGAAGCGGAAGATCATCGGCCGCGAGTTCATCCGCGTCTTCGAGCAGGCCCAGGCCGAGATCATCGCGGACGAGGGCCCCGAGGTCGCGTTCTTGGTGCAGGGCACGCTGTACCCGGACGTCGTCGAGTCCGGCGGCGGCACGGGCACGGCCAACATCAAGTCCCACCACAACGTGGGCGGCCTCCCGGAAGACCTCGAATTCGAGCTGATCGAGCCGCTCCGCAAGCTCTTCAAGGACGAGGTCCGCATGGTCGGCCAGGAGCTCGGCCTCCCGGACGAGATCGTCCAGCGCCAGCCCTTCCCCGGCCCCGGCCTCGGCATCCGTATCGTCGGCGAGGTCACCAAGGACCGCCTCGACCTGCTCCGCGACGCCGACGCCATCGCCCGCGAGGAACTGACCGCGGCCGGCCTGGACCGCGAGATCTGGCAGTGCCCGGTGGTCCTCCTCGCCGACGTCCGCAGCGTGGGCGTCCAGGGCGACGGCCGCACCTACGGCCACCCGATCGTCCTGCGCCCGGTCTCCTCCGAGGACGCCATGACGGCCGACTGGTCCCGCCTGCCGTACGACGTCCTCGCGAAGATCTCCACCCGCATCACCAACGAGGTCGCCGACGTCAACCGAGTCGTCCTCGACATCACCTCGAAGCCCCCGGGGACCATCGAGTGGGAGTAATTCCCGCTCTGTGATGGTCAGGTCCGCTTGAGGGTCCGCACCGGCCCTCCAGGCTTCCAGACCTGCACGACGAGGTACTTCTCGTCCTCGACGTAGGTCCGCACGACCTCCGTCAACTCGGTGCGGAAGAGGTGGAACGGCTCCGGCGGTTCCACCTCTTTCATGTACGCCCCCTTCACCCCGGCGTCCGTCACCTCCACCGCCCGCCCGCTCACCCGTACGTCCCCGCCGTGGGTGTCCGTCCCCGGTCCCGGATTCGCCTGGAGCGCGAAGCGCGCATCACGCCGCAGATCCAGCGCCTTGAGCGAGTCGGGCATCATCCCGAGCCACAACTCGCCGTCCAGGAACCGCACTTCGAGCCCGGCCGTACGCGGCGACCCGTCCTTGCGCAGGGTCGCGAGAACGTGATGCGTGAAGGCGCCGAACCGCTCCTCGACGGTCGCGGCGAGGTCCGGTTCGGCGGCGGTGAAGGTGGCCCAGTTCGCTGTCATACGGCGAGTGTTCCGCCGATATCCGACAACCTCTGTCTTCTTTGCAGACCTGCACTGCCCTTTTCGACCGACCGGCGGTAACTTCTCGCCCTTACGACAAACCCAGTGCTGGAGGACCGATGCACGGGCCGACGCCGCCCTCCCCCCTGCCCACCGACCGGCTGCGGTTCGCCATGCCGCCGATGCACGAGTCGGTCGAGGACGAACGCCGGCACCGCAAGGAACGGCTCGCTGGCGCCCTGCGCCTGTTCGGCCGGCTCGGCTTCGAGGACGGGGTCTCGGGGCACATCACCGCCCGCGACCCCGAGTTCACCGACTGCTTCTGGGTCAACCCCTTCGGGATGCCCTTCCGGCACGTCACCGTCAGCGACCTGGTGCTCGCCAACTCCGAGGGCCAGGTCCTCCAGGGCGGCCACCATGTCAACCAGGCTGCCTTCACCGTGCACTCCCAGGTCCACGCCGCCCGCCCGGACGTCGTCGCCGTCGCCCACTGCCACTCCGTGCACGGCCGCGCCCTCTCCGCCCTCGGCGACTTCCTCGACCCGATCAGCCAGGAGAGCTGCGCCTTCTACGAGGACCACGCGCTCTACGACGCCTACAGCGGTGTCTCCGTCGACGCCGAGGAGGGCAAGCGGATCGCCGCCGGTCTTGGCTCCCGCAAGGCGCTCGTGCTGCGCAACCACGGCCTGCTGACCGTCGGCGACTCGGTGGACGCGGCGGCCTGGTGGTTCCTGTCCATGGAACGCTCCTGCCAGGTCCAGCTCCTCGCGAAGGCGGCCGGCAGACCCCTCCTCATCGACCACAAACTCGCCGTCGCCACCCGCGAACAGACCGGCGGCGACCTCGTCGCGTGGATCAACTACCAGCCCCTGTGGCAGGACATCAGCCGCAGCGAACCCGACCTCCTCAGCTGAGGTCCCTCTGCCCGATCTATCTGAAACCGCGCAGCACCGCCGCCTTGGTCATCGTGAACTCCTCGTCCGTGAGCACCCCTTCCCGGTGCAGCTCGCCCAACTCCCGCAGCCTGCGCAGGAGTACGTCGTGATGGTCGGCCGGAGGCGGAACGGTGGCCGCCCGCGGGGGCCGGTCCGTGAACTCGCCGTTCTCCCGCTCACGGACCGACGGATGCGGCAGCCGCGCGGTCACCGCCGTCGCCACCAGCGCGGTGAGCAGATCACGGCGGGTGCTGCCCCACAGGTCGAGGGCGTACGGGTCCTTCTCCGGCGGCAGCTTGGAGAACACCGTCTCCCGGGTCACGAACCGCATGAACCCGTCCTCGTAACCGGAGTTGGGCAGCCACTCCACCTGCACCAGATCCCCCACGGCGACTATCCGCGGCCCGGTCGCCCGCTTCACGCGCTCGGAGGTGTCCGCCCAGTCGATCCGCACCTGCGCGCCGTCGAAGGACACCGTGCCGTCCGAGGACCGGACCGAGACGGGGACCGGCGGGCCCGGCAGCAGATAGGCCTTGGTGGGTTCCTTGGGGATCTGGTCCAGGAGCAGCGCGTGCCGGATCTCCTCCGCCACGTATTCGGCGACTCCGGACCGGTCGATGTCCACGATCAGCCGGTACGGATCCGCCGCGTCCGGCAGCCGCCCACCCGTCGCCTGCAACAGCGGGTCGGCACCCTCCCGCAGCCTCAGCCGCAGCCGGCCACGCTTGCGTTCGGGTTCGTAGACGACGCCCGCGACGGCTTCGAGGGGCACCGCGATCTCGCCGTACGTCTGCCGGAACAGGGGCACGGAACGGTGAAGTCCCGGTGTGATCCTGACCGTTGTGCCGTCGAAGGCCCAGGTCCCGTCGCGCTGGATGATCTCGGCCATACGCAAATTCTCGCAGCCGGGTCAACACGGCGGCGATCGCTTCACCCGCGCTGACCAGACCTGCCGGACGCGGGCCGTGTCCCGTAGGGCACAATCCGCTGTTGTCGTGCGGGAGTTGCAAGGCGGTGGCCAAAGGCTTCGGAGCCGGTCGCCGAACATGAGGGCCCGGTTTCGAGGGCCGAGGACCATGAGGGTCGTGGGGAAGGCAGGCGTCGGGCGTGGCGGTGCAGGAGGCGAGACAGGGCGGCGAGCACATCGGTGCCCACGGAGGTGGCTGCACCTGCGGGGACTGCCCGCACGGAGCACGCGAGGGGCATCGGCGCGCGGTCGCCGCGTTCCTCGTCAAGCGGGACGGCTTCGCGGCCGGCGAGGGGCTGCCGGCGGCGGTGGCGCACTCGGCGTCCGCCTCCCGGCAGTGGGTCTCGGACGAACTGACCCAGTCCGCCGACGCCGTCGCCGAACGCGGTCGGGCCGAGGGCGGCGCCTGGCTGGCGCGCCTGTGGCACCGCACGGCCTTCGCCGTGTGGGGCGGCTTCGTCGTCCTGCTCCTGGTGCAGGCGCTCACCGCGATCGGCGCGGGCTGGTCGGCGGCCCGTACGGCCGGACTGCTGGCCGCGCTCGTGATCGCCGGCGCGCTGAGCGCCGCCTCCTGGTTCCACCGGGCGCGCGGCGGGGCGCTGGCCCCCGTCATCGGTGAGGACAACCGGCTGTCGACCTCCCGTGCCGTGGCCGTGTCCTGGGTGCTGTTCGTGGCGTACGCGGTGCTGGTCCTGGCCGGCCGCCTCGCCGCCGCCTCCGACCACGCCGAACGCGACGCCCTCATCTCCGGCCTCGAACTCGCCCGCGGCGCCGGTGTGGTGACCGTCCTCGCCGTGGTCTGCGCGATCGCCGTACTCGTGCGCCGGGTCGTCGGCCTGCGGGTCCTCGGCCAGCGCCTCCAGAAGATCCCCGCCGACCGCCCGCGCGCGGCCGACCTCCTCACCGACGACGCCGGCCGCGGCACCTTCGCCGACATCCAGTACGTCGCGATCAGCGCCGTCGCCCTCGTCTTCGCGGCCGTGAGACTCGCCCGCCGCCCCGACCAACTGCCCGACCTGCCCTGGGGCCTGGCGGTGGTGGTGTTGATCTCCGCCGCGACATACCTGGCCGGCAAGTACGCCGAGGGCGGCCGCCCGGTCATCCTCTCGGTGGTGCGTTCCCGCGAGGCGGGCGACCTCGACGCCCCCATCCGCACCGGCGACGACATCGAGATCCGCGGCGCCGGCTTCGTCCCCCCGGGCGCCCAGACCGCGGACCGCCTCTCCCGCATGGTCGTCCGCATCGGCCCGGTCAATGTCCACGTCCCCCTGGTCCCGGTCACCGGCGGCTTCTCCAACCCGACCGACACCCTCCTCACCGTCCCGGTCCCCGTGGACGTCGAGCCCGGCCGCGTGGAAGTACAGGTCGTGACCGCGGCGGGCGTGGAGACGAACGCCTGCGTCGTCGACGTGACGGACTGAGCCGGCCGATGAGCGACGACGTCCTGTCGGTAGTCCCGACCGACCCCCACTGGCAGCCCGGGCGGGAGGCCGGCGAGCGCGCAGCAGCCCTGGTGACCCGGCTGTCCTCGCGCCACCAGGCCGCTGCGGACGCCCTGGACGCCGACGACGATCCGCAGATCGACGTCGACTGGTACGCGATCCCGACCGTCGTGGACTGCGGAGGCAACCTGGAACGCATCGGCTGTCCCCACTGCAGCGCGTCGATCGACAGGGAGTGGTACGCCGACCTGGTCGAGCACCACCCCGACGGCTTCCCGACCCTCGCCGTGACCGCCCCCTGCTGCTCCGCCGCCACCTCTCTGGACGCTCTCGAGTACGACTGGCCCTGCGGCTTCGCCCGCTTCGAGATCGCCGTCTGGAACCCGGGACGCCTCATCTGGTTCGGTGACGACGAGCTGTCGGCCGTCGCTGAAGCCCTCGGGCACCCTGTGCGGCAGATCCGCGCCCACATCTGAATATCCACAGAACGCGGCCGACCGCCGCCCGAACTCGGCCGAAGTCCGAAAAACTGTCCGAAGCATGGTTGAGCGGGTCCCCCTTTTCGTACGTATGGTCTGTTGAGGGGTCAACGGCGGGCGAGAGGCGGCTAAGGGCGATGACTCACGGCACTCGAATGGATACGCAAACCCCGTACCTCGACGGCGACCGGAGCTGGCGCGACACCGCCACCCGGTACGCCCTTCTCCCACTGCGCGTCTTCCTGGGCGTCACCTTCATCTACGCGGGCCTGGACAAACTCACCGACAGCGCCTTCATGAAGGCCTCCGGCGCCGGGTCGGTCGGCGAGACGATGCGCGCGGTGCGCGACTCGTCCGCCATCCCGGCCCTGGTCGACCTGTCCCTGAAGAGCCCCGTCGGCTTCGGCTACGCCATCGCCTTCGGTGAACTCGCCGTCGGCATCGGCACGTTGATCGGCCTGCTGGCCCGCATCGCCGCACTCGGCGGCGCGCTGATCTCCCTCAGCCTGTGGCTGACCATCAGCTGGCAGTCCGACCCGTACTACTACGGCAACGACCTCGCCTACCTGATGGCCTGGCTGCCCCTCGTCCTCGCCGGCGCCTCCGTGTTCTCCCTGGACTCGGCACTACGGGCGAGGCGAAGGCAACGGACGGGTGGCTACCGGTAGTCAGCCGTCAGCCCGATATCTCAGGACCGGGGTCGGCCGTGCTCGTACGGCCGGCCCTGCGTCGTCTGCGGATCGCCCCGTTGACGCCTGCCACCACGCCGGCCAGCACCAGGCCGGCGACGACCAGGGGGATCGCCGCGAACCACTTGGTCACCCACAGCCCGCCCGCGTCCCCCGCGTAGGCAACGCCCGCGGCGACGAGGAAGAGACCGACGACCAGCTTCCCCGGCTGGAACTCATGACGCAGCACGGCTGACCTCCGCCTGTCCGACGTCGACCCGGAGGTCCAGGTCCAGCGTGCCGGTGCTCTTCACGCCCGTCTCCGGGGTCAGAGTGACCTGCTTGTGCCTGCCCGGTTCCACGTCCACGTCCTCCTTGTCGTCACCGGGCAACTGGATGTCCCCGACGCCCACGTCCACACTCAGCCTCACCGTCACGTCCGACGGCACGATCACCTTCAACTGCCCGATGCCCACCTGGGCGTACGTCGCCACCGTCTGTCCCTTCGTCAGCCGCAGCCGGGTCAGGTCGAGTGTGCCCACCCCGTTCCCCAGGTCGTAGTGCGGTTGCACCTGGGCCACCGCCGCGGGCTGCCAGGTGAGGCGTTCCCAGTGGGTGGTGAGGTCCTTGGGCAGGGCCGCCGAGGCGGCGAGCAGGCCGGCCGTGACGATCGCGAGGAACACCGAGCCCGCCCCCGTACGCCCCAGGAAGGAGCTGACCGCTATCCCCAGGCCGAACACGACGAGCGCGCAGGCCAGGCCCATCTGCAGGCTGGTGCCCAGCGCCTGGTCGTCCCATCGCGCGGCGGTGCCGAGGGCACCCGCGAACAGGGCCAGCAGGAAGACCCAGCCGCCGATCCAGCGCGGACCGCGCGGCTTCGGGGCGGGCGGGCGCGGGGGCCGCAGATCCTGGGGCCAGTGCGGGTACGAAGGGCCGAGGCTGATATGGACCGCGTCCGTGATGTCGCGGGTGCGGGAGTCGCCGGGGCCCCAGAGATAGCCGGTGCCACCGACGTGGGTGCCGTCCTTGACGATCGGGTCGCGCCACCAGGAGGGGTAGGCGGCGGGCACCGGCGGTGCCTGGGCCTCCGGCGGGGCGTCGGCGACGGCCTGCGCGGCCAGCGGGTCGGGGTCGGGGGCGCCGCGCTGCTTCGACCAGTACCCCGCGCCCGCCAGCAGGAGGGAGAGGACGACGGCGAAGGTGAGCACGCTGCCGTTGCTCAGCATCGACAGGAACACACCGCAGCCGACCAGCGCGAACAGCACGGCCGCCAGGGCCTGGCCGTCGACGCGGCCGGTGAAGAGCTTGCGGACCTCGTTCTCCTCCTCGTCGTCGTAAGGGACGAAGAGCCAGGCGAAGCCGTAGAAGATGAGGCCGATGCCGCCCGTCGCCGAGAGCACCGCGAGCGTGATGCGGAAGATCACCGGGTCCATGTCGCACTGCCGCCCGAGCCCCGCGCACACGCCCGCGAGCACCTTGGTCCGCCGGTCCCGCCGGAACCGGTGCGGAGGCGCGGCCGTGATCGTGTCGCCGGGCGCGGCGCCCGGCGACGCGGCGCCCGGCGAGGACGCGGCACCCGCGGCGGGCACGGCGTCCTGCGGCCCGCCGCCCGCTGCCGGGCCGGGGCCGGAGCCGGGTCCCTGACCCGTCGCGGCGTGCTCGTGATCTGTCATGCGTCCATGCTGCCCGCCGCGAGGCGCCGATGGCAGTCGGGACGACCCTGGCCGAACCCTGAAATCCGCCCTGACAGGGACCGGGGGAGTGTTCGACCGCGACCCCGACACCCGCTCCGACACCGCGAAAGGCCCCTGAGCCATGGCATTTCCGAAGATCAGGGGAGTCTCCGGGGCCGACCCTGATGCCCTGGGCGGCGGGGCGTGTGAACATCGGTGGCATGCCGGAAGCCGCAGCATTGCCAGTCGAGGACCCGCGGCCGCCGCGCAAGCTCTACCGCAGCAGCGACGGACGCTGGCTCGGCGGAGTGGCGCGGGGGCTCGCCGGGCATCTCGGCCTGCCGGTGATCTGGGTGCGGCTGGTGTTCGTGGGCCTGTTCCTCGCGGACGGACTCGGCGCGCTGCTGTACGCCTCGTTCTGGTTCTTCGTGCCGCTCGGCGTCGGCGGCGTCGCCGGTCAGCGGCCCCCGTCGCTCGTCTCCACCGAGACCTCGCCGGACGGCCGCCGCAGACTCGTCGCCCGCAAGCCGGACAAGGGCCAGATCGTCGCCCTGCTCCTCATGGTCGTCGTGGCGCTGGTCTTCGTCGGCAATGTGAATCTGGGTGACGGCGCCAAGGCCTATCTCTTCCCGGTCGTCCTCGTCGGCGCGGGCGTGGCTCTCGTCTGGCGTCAGGCGGACAACGCCCGCCGCGCCCGCTGGGCCGAGGTCGGCGGCCGGCGCCGTACGCTCAGCCTGCTGCGCGCGGGCGGCGGCGTCCTGCTGGTCACCGCCGGCGCCACCGCGATCTTCGTGCTGCAGGGCTCCGCCGCCCACCTCGGCTCGGTGCTCCAGGCCGCCCTCGCCGTCCTCGTCGGCATCACCCTGCTCGCCGGCCCGTACCTCGTGCGGATGACCCAGGACCTCTCCGAGGAGCGCCTGATGCGCATCCGCGCCCAGGAACGCGCCGAGGTCGCCGCCCATGTCCACGACTCCGTCCTGCACACCCTGACCCTGATCCAGCGCAACGCCGAGAGTCCGAACGAGGTGCGCCGCCTGGCCCGCGCCCAGGAGCGCGATCTGCGCGCCTGGCTCTACAAACCGGAGGGCACCGGCAAGGACGAGGCCGACGAACCCGACACCCTCGCCGAGGCGGTACGGCGCAGCGCCGCCGAGGTCGAGGACAAGCACGGCGTCCCCATCGAGGTCGTCATCGTCGGGGACTGTCCGCTCGACGAGAGAATCGGTGCCCAGATGCAGGCCGCGCGCGAGGCGATGGTGAACGCGGCCAAGTACGGTGGCGAGGGCGGCGCCGTGCAGGTCTACGCCGAGGTGGAGGGGAAGAAGGTCTTCGTGTCCGTCCGCGACCGCGGACCGGGCTTCGACCTGGACTCGATACCCGCCGACCGCATGGGCGTCAGAGAATCGATCATCGGCCGTATGGAGCGACACGGCGGTACGGCACGGCTGCGCGCGGTGCCGGACGGCGGTACCGAGGTCGAGCTGGAGATGGAGAGGGCGGAGAAGACGTCATGAGCGACGCGACCGAGACGAACGAGCCTCTGGAGCCGACCGGCGGGAGCGCGGGCGGGCGGCACGTGCGCGTGGTCCTCGTCGACGACCACCGCATGTTCCGTACGGGGGTCCAGGCGGAGATCGGCCGGACCGAGGAGACGGGCGTCGAGGTGGTCGGCGAGGCCGCGGACGTCGACCAGGCGGTCACGGTCATCACCGCGACCCGCCCCGAAGTGGTCCTCCTCGACGTCCATCTGCCGGGCGGCGGCGGGGTCGAAGTCCTGCGCCGCTGCGCCCCGTTGATGAGCGACGCCGAGCAGCCCGTCCGCTTCCTCGCGCTGTCCGTGTCGGACGCGGCGGAGGACGTGATCGGGGTGATCCGCGGCGGTGCGCGCGGCTACGTCACCAAGACGATCACCGGCACGGACCTCGTCAACTCCGTCTTCCGGGTCCAGGAGGGCGACGCGGTCTTCTCGCCCCGCCTGGCCGGCTTCGTCCTCGACGCCTTCGCGTCGACCGACGCCCCGCCGGTCGACGAGGACCTCGACCGCCTCACCCAGCGCGAGCGCGAGGTCCTGCGCCTGATCGCCCGCGGCTACGCCTACAAGGAGATCGCCAAGCAGCTGTTCATCTCGGTGAAGACGGTCGAGTCCCATGTCTCGGCGGTGCTGCGCAAGCTCCAGCTGTCGAACCGGCACGAGCTGACCCGATGGGCCACGGCACGCCGACTGGTGTGACCCGTAAGGGAGTTCACCTGGGGGAGCATCGGGCGCGGCCGGGGCCGGCGGGGGCCGTCACACCACCCGCGTCGCCCCCGCGAACGGCATCTGGTCGATCGGCGCCAGCCGCACCGGAGCGCTCGGGTTCGGGGCGTGGATCATCTGGCCGTCGCCGACGTAGATGCCGACGTGGCTGATGCCCGAGTAGAAGAACACCAGGTCGCCGGGGCGCAGTTCGTCCCGGGAGACCCGCTGGCCGGCGTTGATCTGGGCGTAGGTCGTGCGGGGCAGCGAGACTCCGGCGGAGTTGTAGGCGGCCTGGACGAGGCCCGAGCAGTCGAAGGCGTTGGGGCCGGTCGCGCCCCAGACGTAGGGGCTGCCGAGCTTCTGGTAGGCGTAGGAAACGGCCGCCGCCGCACGGGAGTTGGGGGCGTCGGCCGAGGCCGCGGAGGAGCCGGGCGCGTGCAGCCCGTCCCGTGCCGTGGTCGCCGACCGGGACGCGCGACCCGAGGTGCCGGCGGTCTGCTCGACCTGGGACCGCTGCTGCGGCGGCAGCGCGGACAGCAGCCGCCGCGCCTGGTCCAGCTTGCCGTTGATCGTCTTCTTCTGCCTGCCGAGCTCCGCCTGCCGCGACTTCAGCGAGGTCAGCTCGATGTGCGCGGCGCCGCGCAACTGCTCGATCTCCCGCAGCTGTTGCCGTACGAGAGCGACGGCCGCCGTCTGGCGGTGGCCCACCCGGTCGGCGAACTCGGCGCCGTCCAGATACTGTTCGGGGTCGTCCGAGAGCATGAGCTGCACCGCGGGGTCGATGCCGCCGCTGCGGTACTGGGCCGCCGCGACGTAACCCAGGTCGTCCCGCGCGGAGTTGAGCTTCTCCGTCTTGCGCGCCGCCTCGTCCCGCAGGGTGTTGAGCTGCTTCTCGGCCGCGTCCGCCTTCTCCTTCGCGCCGTCGTACTTCTCGGTGGCGACCTCCGCCTCCTGGTACAGCTTGTCCACCTTGGCCTTGACCTGTGCCGGTGTCAGCTGTGGCTCGGCGTGCGAGGTCCCGTCGAAGCCGGTCGCCGTCGCCGCGCCCGCGAGGGCGATCGTGGCGGCGGTGCGGGCCGTATGGCCGCTGAGCGAGCGCTGTCGGGGCTTGCGGTGCGCTGCCACGTGGACTGCACGTCCTTTCGTACGACCGCCGGGGGAGCGGGCGGTTTGCGCGTCCGGCGGCGGCCCGCACAGGGGGAGCGCGCCGCCGCCGGACCTTCTCGGCGGTGGTGTCCGACGGCCGCCCCTGGTCCGGGCGGCGGTGGGGAGCCGGTCACCTGGTGGAGGACGCTAAACCTGAAGATGTCGGCCCGGTAACGCATGTACGGAAATGACGTGAGGTGATCGTCCATTGACGTCAAGTGACTGTGATTCCGGTCCGGGGCCACCGCCTTCACGCGGCGCGCTGACCGATGCGGCGGTTCCCGCGCGGGGGCAGGTGACGCGGTGCTATGGGCCGCATATATGCAAGGTCCGGTGAGCGACAGGGCGGCCCGGTGTCGGCCGGTCCCGAGCCCCTGCATAGGCTCCGGACCCATGGACGTACTCATCCATCTCTTCGTCGGCCTGCACATCATCGGCATCGCCGCGCTGCTCGGCGGTTTCCTCACCCAGATGAAGGCGATGGGCCAGGGCACGGCCCGCTTCGTCCCCGGCATGCTGCACGGCGCGCTGACCATGCTGGTCACCGGCGCGATCCTGGTCGGCCTCAACCAGGCCGACGATCAGCACGTCAACAACATCAAGATCGGCATCAAGCTCGCGCTGCTGGTCGTGATCCTGGGACTCGTCTATGTGAAGCGGGACGAGGAGACGGTCGACAAGAACCAGTTCGCGCTGGTCGGCGGCCTCACCATGGTCAACATCTTCATCGCGGTCCTGTGGACGTGACCCCGGACGTGCCGGCGAGATAGAACCGTACCGTCCCCGCGGCCACCACCAGCCAGGCCGCCACCGCGATCCACAGCACCACCTGCCCGGGCGTCCTGAGCCACGAGACGTCCACGGCGGTGCCCACGGACAGGGTGGTCGCCGCGGTCATCCCGAGCGGGAACACCGTCGACCAGCGGCGCACGTCGTAGCGAAGTCTGGGCCAGACGATCTCGGCGGCGAGCAGGACCACGCACCAGGCCACGTCCAGCACCAGCAGCGCCACGGTCACGGCCCGCAGGACGCCCCGGTCGTCGGAGTTCCACAGATACAGGCGGGCGCTGTCGGCGGCGATCAGCTTCGACCCGGCCAGCGCCGAGACGGCCAGCGCGCCGCCGACGATCCAGTGGTCACCGGCCCCGACGATCACCTGCCGCCACTCGAAACGGGCCAGCGCGAACCCGTAGAGGACCAGCCCGAACCAGAACAGCACCAGCGCCGTGTGCGCGAGCCAGGCCACCGACTCGGCCGCCGCGATCGTGGCCCCCAGCAGGGCCAGCGACTGCGTGGCCACACAGCCGAGGAACACCGTCCCGGGCATGCGCCCGTGCCAGTTCCCCAGGACCCGCACCAGCAGCCCCGGCCACAGCACCACGGCCAGCGCGAGCAGCGCCTCGGCCACGGTCTGCCAGCCGGCCATCGAGAATCGCGTTCCGAGTACGGCGGTCGCGGCGACGGCGGTCAGCGCACCGGGGGTTCCCGCCTCGCTGAGCCACCTCCGCCGGTCCCGCAGCAGCCGTACGGCGAAGTCCGCGGCCAGTCCCAGCCAGAAGGCGCAGGCCAGTGCGAAGGCGATACCGGACAGCACCTCGTAGCCGGTGAGATGCAGGCCGACCGAGACGATGCCGGTCGCCATGACGACGGCCCCGGCCGCCGGCGGACGCTGCGCCCACCAGGCGCGGAAGCGGGAGGTACCGGTACCGGACATGGGTCCGATGCTAGGGAGCCGCCCCGGTGCCGACAGGGGGCCACGCGCGCGTGGACCTCAAAAACACCTGCACGCGTGTGTGGCCGTCAAAAACAGCCGCACGCGCGCGTGCCCACGGATTCCGCTCAGGCCGGCCGCACCACGCTGTGGATGGCCGACGTGCCCCCGTAGTGGATCGATTCCTCGCGGACGCAGGTGCCGGGCTTCGGGGCGTGGATCATCATGCCGTCGCCCACGTAGACACCGACGTGGCTGACGTCGTCGTGGAAGAAGACCAGGTCGCCGGGTTGCGCGTCGGCCAGGGGGACCGTCGTGCCGGCGTTGGCCTGGGCGGTGGTCGCGCGCGGGAGGGTGACTCCGGCGGCCTTCCAGGCGGCCTGGGCGAGGCCCGAGCAGTCGTACGAGCCAGGGCCCGCGGCTCCCACGACGTACGGCTTGCCGACCTGGGCGCGGGCGAAGACGACGGCCTGCCGAGCGAGTGCCGCTGCCGCCTCTTGGCGCTGCTGCCGTGCGGCCGACTGCGACAACAGCGCGCGTGCGGTGGAGAGTTTCTTCTGGACGGCGGCCTTGGCCGTCCTCGGGTCGCTCTGCGTCCCGTCAGGGGCCTGGAGACGCTTCCCCGTTGCGGTGGACCGCTCCGTGAGGTGTGCGGCGACCGCGTCCTTGCGGCGGGCGGCCAGCCGGCTCATCAACTGGGCCTGCTCGTAGTGGTCGTGCGGGGTGGCGGTGAAGGAACTCGGCCTTTTCCGCAGGGAGTTGATCTTCGGCGTGCGCCTGGCCGCGTCGGTCCTCTCGGTCGCCGAATCCGCCCGCCGGTAGAGGTCGTCGATCTTCTTCTCGACCTCTCCGAGACGCGGATCGCCGTCGGCGGCGGGGGTCCATATGCCTGCGATGCGCGAGCCGGCGGAACGCGGCTTGCGGTGCGACGACGCCAAGGGGGCGACTCCTTCCGAAGTCGGGGGGGCGGGAAGCTTGATCGAACGCTAACCAACTTGTGTGGCTTGTGTGAAGGTCGATGGCTGATATGCCCGATACGTTTGTGTGAACTCGGTCATGAGTGGGTCTGGTCGTCGCTGATCGCTATCGACCGGTTCTGGACCGTGATTTTTCCCCAGTTCTCGGGGTGGCGGCCGGTTGTCAGTGGGGCGCCCTAAACTCGGAGGGCGATGAGCAGCCTCTTTGACGACAGCTTCCTGGCGGATCTCAAGGCCCCTCGGGCCCACGAGGAAGAGCCCCCGCCACCGCCCGAGGACGAGCACGGACCGGAGCCGGTTCCGGACGACCTGTTCGGCGGGAAGTTCGACGTGCCCGCGAGCAGGGACGCCTACTACCGGGACGGCGCCCCGCGCCCGGCGGTGGACCCGGCAGCCCTCCTGGACGGGCTGAACGAGAACCAGCGCGCGGCCGTCGTCCACTCCGGCACCCCGCTGCTCATCGTGGCCGGCGCGGGCTCCGGCAAGACCCGCGTGCTCACCCACCGCATCGCCCACCTCCTCGGCGAGCGCCATGTGCACCCGGGCCAGATCCTCGCGATCACCTTCACCAACAAGGCCGCGGGCGAGATGAAGGAGCGCGTCGAACAGCTCGTCGGCCCGCGCGCCAACGCGATGTGGGTGATGACCTTCCACAGCGCCTGCGTCCGCATCCTGCGCCGCGAGTCCAAGAAGCTCGGCTTCACCTCCTCGTTCTCGATCTACGACGCCGCCGACTCCAAGCGCCTGATGGCCCTGGTCTGCCGCGACCTGGACCTCGATCCCAAGCGCTACCCGCCGAAGTCGTTCAGCGCCCAGATCTCCAACCTGAAGAACGAGTTGGTCGACGAGGAGGACTTCGCCGCCCGCGCGGCCGACGGTTTCGAGAAGACCCTCGCCCAGGCCTACGCCATGTACCAGTCGCGGCTGCGCGAGGCCAACGCCCTCGACTTCGACGACCTGATCATGACGACGGTCAACCTGCTGCGCGCCTTCCCGGACGTCGCCGAGCACTACCGCCGCCGCTTCCGCCACGTGATGGTCGACGAGTACCAGGACACCAACCACGCGCAGTACGCGCTCGTACGGGAACTCGTCGGCACCGGCACGCACGACGAGGACGTACCGCCGGGCGAACACGACCTGCCACCCGCCGAGTTGTGCGTCGTGGGCGACGCCGACCAGTCGATCTACGCCTTCCGGGGCGCGACGATCCGCAACATCCTCCAGTTCGAGGAGGACTACCCGAACGCGACGACGATCCTCCTGGAGCAGAACTACCGCTCCACCCAGACGATCCTCTCCGCCGCCAACGCGGTCATCGAGCGCAACGAGTCCCGCCGCCCCAAGAACCTGTGGACCAACGCGGGCGCGGGCGCGCAGATCACCGGCTATGTCGCCGACACCGAGCACGACGAGGCGCAGTTCGTCGCCGAGGAGATAGACCGTCTCACCGACGCGGGCGAGGCCAAGGCCGGAGACGTCGCCGTCTTCTACCGGACGAACGCCCAGTCCCGTGTCTTCGAAGAGATCTTCATCCGCGTCGGCCTGCCCTACAAGGTCGTCGGCGGCGTCCGCTTCTACGAGCGCAAGGAGGTCCGGGACGTCCTGGCCTACCTCCGCGTCCTGGCCAACCCGGAGGACACGGTCCCGCTGCGCCGCATCCTCAACGTCCCCAAGCGCGGCATCGGCGAGCGCGCCGAGGCGATGATCGACGCCCTCTCACAGCGCGAGAAGATCAGCTTCCCGCAGGCCTTGAAGCGCGTCGACGAGGCCTACGGCATGGCCGCGCGGTCGACGAACGCGGTCAAGAAGTTCAACACGCTGATGGAGGACCTCCGTACGATCGTCGAGTCCGGCGCCGGACCGGCGACGGTCCTGGAGGCGATCCTCGAACGCACCGGCTATCTCGCCGAGTTGCAGGCCTCCACCGACCCGCAGGACGAGACCCGCATCGAGAACCTCCAGGAACTCGCCGCCGTGGCCCTGGAGTTCGAACAGGAAAACAGTGCGGAGGACGGCGAGAGCGAGACGCCCGTCGGGCTCGCCGCCTTCCTGGAGCGGGTGGCCCTGGTCGCCGACTCGGACCAGATCCCCGACGAGGACGAGGACGGCTCCGGAGTCATCACCCTGATGACCCTGCACACCGCCAAGGGACTCGAGTTCCCGGTCGTCTTCCTCACCGGCATGGAGGACGGCGTCTTCCCGCACATGCGCGCCCTCGGCCAGACCAAGGAACTGGAGGAGGAGCGGCGCCTCGCCTACGTCGGCATCACCCGCGCGCGGGAACGCCTTTACCTCACCCGCTCGTCGCTGCGCAGCGCCTGGGGACAGCCGTCGTACAACCCGCCCTCCCGCTTCCTGGAGGAGATCCCGGCGGCACATGTGGAGTGGAAGCGGACCGGCGCCATGGCGGCCCCGCCGTCCACGGGCCCGGCCTCGGGCATCGCGGCCTCGCTGTCCTCGACCCGCTCGCGTTCCTCGGCCTCGGGCGCCTCGGGCTTCGCCACCCGCAGGGCCTCGGAGAAGCCGGTCGTGTCCCTGGCCGTCGGCGACCGGGTCACCCACGACCAGTTCGGCCTCGGGACGGTCGTCGGCGTGAACGGCACGGGGGCGAACGCGGAGGCGACGGTCGACTTCGGAGAAGCAAAGCCGAAGCGGCTGCTGCTGCGGTACGCGCCGGTGGAAAAGCTGTAGGGGGAGCGGGAGTTACGTCGGGTCGAGCCCGTGGCTGCGAAGCCACGGGAGCGGGTCGATCGCCGCGCCGCCTGCCGGGCGCACCTCGAAGTGCAGGTGCGGGCCGGTGGAGTTGCCGGAGTTCCCGGAGTACGCGATCGGGTCGCCGGCCTTCACCGTCGTCCCCGAAGGGACGCGATAGCTGGAGAGGTGGCAGTACCAGGTCTGCGTGCCGTCCTTCTCCGTGAGGATCAGCATGTTGCCGTAGGCGCTGTTCCACTTCGTGCTGACGACGCCGTCGGTCGCGGCCATCACCGTCGTGCCGTACGAGACGGGGAAGTCGATGCCTGTGTGCACGGACATCCAGTTGACGCCGGCCTGGCCGAAGTAGGCGCTGAGGCCCTTCTGCGTCACCGGCAGCACGTACTTGGGGCGCAGCCGCTCCTTGCGGGCCGCCTCCGCCGCCGCCTTCTTCTTCTCGGCCTCCTGCTGGGCCTTGAGGTCGATACGTTCCTGCGTACGGCTGGCCCGGTCGGCGAAGTCGTCGGCGCCGGCCGAGAGGCTCTTGATCTGTGCGTCCAGCTTGTTGTTCGCGACGGACGGCTTCACCGAGGTCGCGTCGGAGGCGGACGCCGTCGAGTCGCTGCCGCCGGTCAGCGTGCCGACGGACGCGGCGGCGATCCCCGCGACCCCCATCACACACGCGGACGGCACGGCGATCGTCATCAGCGCGGACCGCTTCGGAGGCGTGCGGCGCCGCGAACGGCTCCCGTTGCGGCCCGCGGCCCGCGAGGCGGTCGCCGGGGCCGGGGTGAACTCCTCCTGGTCCTCGAGGAGTTCGGGCTGCGACTCGGTCCCGTCCCGGTCCTGCCCGGCCTCGTCGAGGGCCGGCATCTCACCGGTGGCCGTCAACTCGCCGCCGTCCGGGGCGAGTTCGTCGTACGACTCCTCGTGCGTCCCGTCGTACGACGGCTGCTCGAAGGCGGTGGTCGCGTCGGCGGGGGTGCCGTCGGCGTTCCACTGCGTGGCGTCGTAGGCGCCCGTGTCGAAGGCCTGCGTGCCCCATTCCCAGTGCTGGGTCTGGTCGGCGGGGGCGGCGGAATGGGCCGACTGGTCGGGCTGGAGCCAGGCGTTGGCGTCCCACTGGCCGCTGTGGTCGGGGCCGCCGGCCTGCGGCGGGATGGCGGACAGCTGCTGGTAGTCGGCCGACCAGGCGGTGGTCTCGTACGCGCCCGTGTCGTTGTAGGCGGCGTGGTGCTGGGCCGCGTACGGGTCGTAGTTCAGGGTGTGTTGACCGCCCGTGGACCAGGCCGAGGAGTCGTACGCGCCGGTGGCGTGCGAGCCGGTGTCGTGGCTCTGCATGTCGCCGAAGAGCGGGTCGGTGGCGAAGCTCGAGGTGGCGTGGCCGCTGTCCGCGCCGGGGTGAAAACCCGTGGCGGAGTGGTCGCCGTACGTGGTGAAGTCACCGTACTGAGCGTCCTGCCCGCCGTACGACGCGTACTGCGCCGAGGTGGCATCGGAAGCCGGGGCCGGGGTGGTCATGATCCCCGACGGGTGACGGTCGTTCACCAACTTCTCTTTCGCCTCGACAACAGGGGCTGCCAGAGCAGTGCGGCGACTGTACCCGGCGGTACGCGGGCCCGACAATCTTCCTCTGGTTTCGCGTCCGCCGGAAACGGGCATTCGGCCGTGTTTCGGGGGACGGCGGGCACGGGTTTGGCCTTGCGTTCGAATAGCGTTCGAGGCTGGTGGCTGTTCAGCCGCTGTAGGCGCCCTGTGCGGACGCTTCGAAGAGCATGGAAATGCTTCCCGTGCCGGAGGCCGGGCGCGTTGACTGCGGTCGACGGCATTCGACGTGGGGAGAGCGTCATGAGGGTGTGGAAACGCGCGGGGATCGCTGTCGTGCTCGCCGCGGCGACGGTCGGCCTCGTGGGCCCGGCGGCATCGGCCGCCCCCGCGCCGTGGGATATCAGCCGCGCGCACCGGCCCGCGCCGACGCACGCGACGGTGTTCCCGGCTGCGGAGTCGGGCACCGTCAGTGTTCGGTGCGGGAATCCTTGCTACCAGTAGGAGTCGCGCGCCCCTGAAGCGCGGTGCCGGTCAGGCCACCGTCAGGCCGCTCCGGCGAGTGGCGGCCGGGGCCTCCGGCCGTGGCGTGTCGAGGGCCTGGCGGATGCCCGACGCGACGGCCGGGTGTACCGGCAGTGCGAGATGGCCGATGCCGCTGACCTGCACGTTCTGTGCGATCAGGTCGGGGTGGTCGATGCGGGCGGTCTCCAGGGGCTCCATCAGGTGGTCGAGATCGCTCCAGAAGCTGACGAAATGCGTGCGGCAGCCGGGGGCGGGCAGGCCCAGTTCCTCGATCACCGCCGAGCCGGGCCGCATCTGGCGGACGATCGGATGGGCGTTGGCCAGCGGGACCACGGCGGTGCCGGAGTGCGGGGTCCCGAGCGTCACCAGCGTGCGGACCCGCAGGTCACCGCCGAGCCGCTGCACGTAGTAGCGGGCGATCAGCCCGCCCAGACTGTGCCCGACGATGTCCACCTGCTCACTGCCCGTGCGCTCGCAGATCTCCTCGATGTGCCGGCCGAGCAGCTCGGCCGCCGTGCGGATGTCGCAGGTCAGCGGCGAGTAGTTGAGCGATTCGACCGGGCGGCGGCCGTGCTGGGCCAGGGCCCGGCGCAGCAGCACGAACACCGAGCGGTTGTCGATGAACCCGTGCAACAGCACCACCGGGGGTTTCGCCTCGGTCGGCAGCGGTGCCGCGTCCTCCGGGGAGGGGGCCGGAGGAAGCGGCAGCCTGCGTTCCTGGGTGATGCCGGACGGATAGAGGAGCAGATGGCCCGCGAGGATCGCGATCTCGAGGGCCGTCGCTTTCAGGAGGGTCATGGAGAGCCCCGCCAGCCTGCTGGGCAGAAGACGCTGACAGAGGGGGAGAAAGGGCTGCACCGCCCTGGTGACCTTCATGGCCGACCTCCTGTCGGCACACGGAACGACAGCTCCGTCCCCCGTGTGCCCTCGTGGGAGGCCACCTCGAGGACCACCGACGGAGCGCGAGGGGTACGCGCGGGGCGGGCGTGGCGCACCTGCCCTGCGTGCCCTTCGTGCCTGCGCCGATGCGCCGCACCACCACGGCGCGCGGCCTGCGGCGCGGTGGTGCGACGACCTCGTTGCGGCTCCCGTTGCGCTTGTTCCCGCTGGAACGCTGCGCGGTGAACGTGTCCCATCGTGTGATTTCCCCCTCGGTATCCACCGCGAAACTGCCGGTTGCGGGATGCTGGAGATAACGTTCGTTCACTCCCCGCGCCGGAGCGGGTGCCGCGGTACCCGTCGGTAGGGATGAACGCAGTCGCTTCATGGAGGCAGTGATGGGTGTGGCAGCCGGTCCGATCCGCGTGGTGGTGGCCAAGCCGGGGCTCGACGGCCATGACCGCGGGGCCAAGGTGATCGCGCGGGCGCTGCGCGACGCCGGTATGGAGGTCATCTACACCGGCCTCCACCAGACCCCCGAGCAGATCGTCGACACCGCGATCCAGGAGGACGCCGACGCGATCGGCCTCTCCATCCTCTCCGGCGCCCACAACACGCTCTTCGCCGCCGTGATCGACCTGCTGAAGCAGCGCGAGGCGGAGGACATCCTCGTCTTCGGCGGCGGGATCATCCCCGAGGCGGACATCGCCCCCCTCAAGGAGAAGGGTGTCGCGGAGATCTTCACTCCCGGGGCGACCACGCAGTCCATCGTCGACTGGGTGCGGGAGAACGTGCGGCAACCGGCCGGGGCGTAGGGCCTGCGGCGAGCGGGGGTTCGCGTCTCGGCGCCGGTCATTTCTCTGGCCCGAGTCTCTACGGCCCCTCCAACTCCCGTGCCATCGCCGCCCGCAACCGCAACGTCGTCACCAGCCGCTGGAACGCCTCCGCCCAATAACCCCCCGCTCCCGGCGCCGCGTCCTCCGACTCGTCCGGCACCGCCAGCAACCCGTCGAGCCGGCTCGCCTCGGCCGGATCGAGACAGCGCTC
The DNA here is from genome assembly GCF_000376565.1 of Streptomyces hokutonensis. Taxonomy (GTDB): domain Bacteria; phylum Actinomycetota; class Actinomycetes; order Streptomycetales; family Streptomycetaceae; genus Streptomyces; species Streptomyces hokutonensis. Next base: position 236,117 of record NZ_BARG01000014.1, read on the forward strand.
GGCGAGCCCCATCACCCCACTGAAACTCCATGGGTAACTCCCCGCGTCCCGCGCGATGTTGAGCGCGTCCACCACGGCCCGTCCCAGCGGCGCGGCCCACGGCACCGCGCACACCCCGAGCAGCTGAAACGCCTCGGACAGCCCCTGCGCCGCGATGAACCCGGCCACCCACTCGGCCCGTTCGCCCCCGCCCAGCGTGCTGAGCAGCTTCGCCCGCTCGGCCAGCGACACCGCCCCCGGCCCACCCGCCTCGGGCGCCGACGGGGACCCGAGCAACGCCCGGGACCATTCCGCGTTCCGCTGCCGTACCGCCGCCCGGCACCACGCGGCGTGCAGTTCGCTCCGCCAGTCGTCCGCCACCGCGAGCGCCACGATCTCCCGGGGCGTACGGCCGCCCAGCCGCCGCTCCCAGGTCCCGAGCGGTGTCGCCTCCACCAACTGGCCCAGCCACCACGACCGTTCACCGCGCCCCGCCGGAGCCTTGGCGACCACACCGTCCCGCTCCATGCCCGGGTCGCACTCGTGCGGAGCCTCCACGACCAGGCCGGGTGCCTCGCCCGTACGGTCCACCGCCACACAGGCCGCGGCCCGGACCGCCATCCGCGCGGCGAGCGCCGAGTCCGGGAGCGCCGACAGCAACTCCGCAGCCGTGGCCCGGACATTGCGGCTCCGGTCGGCCAACGCCTGCTCCAGGAAGGGCTCGTCCTCGGCCGTGAGCCCCGTCCGCAGCGAGTCGAGGAACATCAGCCGGTCCTCCGCCCGCTCCGTCGCCCATGTGGTGACGAGCAACTCCCGTGCGACCACCGGCCGTTGAGCGCGTATCGCCGCCAGCAGGGCAACCCGCTCGGCGAACAGCCCCTCCTGCCACAGCTGTTGGACCTGGCCCGGGTCGTCGAGGTCCGGCAGGGCCGTCCCGCCGCCCGGGGTGGCGCGCAGGGCGAACCGCCAGTCCGGATTCAGCCGGGCCAGCCACAACGCGCGCGGGCCCGCGAACTCCAGCGCCGCCGGCCGCAGATCCGTACGCCCCCGGGCCGCGTCCAGCAGCGCGGGCAGCACCTGGACGGGCGCGCCGAAACCGCGCGCGTTGGCCGCCGCGAGCCACTGGGGCAGCAGCTCCATGAGATCGGGCGAAGTGCCCCGGCGTCCCCCGCCGCCCGTACCCGGACGGTCGGTCAGCAGCATCACCAGTCGGCGGGCCGCCGGCGCGGGCAGCGCCGGACGCGTGTCGGGCACGGCCGGCTCCGGCCGTTCGGCCGCCCGCGCCGGACGGAGCCCCGCCCGCCGCCGTACGGTCTCCACGGCCGCCGCGTCCAGCAGCGCCACGGGGGCGTCCTGGCCCGGCGCGCACCACGGAGGCGTACGGCGGTCCGTGCCGAGGAGCGCCGTGGTGACGAGGTCCTCCCAGTCGCCCGGGGCGGAGGTGCTGTTCATGCGGTGCCTTTCCGTCGGGTGGGTGGGTGCGCTCAGCACGGCGACACCGGTGAGTTGGTGGATGCGCTCAGCACAGGGACACCGGCTCTCCGGTCGCGTCCGGCCAGGCCGTCAGCGGGGTGAAGCCCCGGTGGCCCAGCTCGCCGAAGACCTTGACCGGGGCGCCGCCGGAGAGCGCGACGAGCCGCCACAGGCCGGGCCGGGAGCGGGCGGTGGGGGTGAGGGGGAGCGCCGACTCCGTGTCGGCGTCCGCCAGTTGCCAGGAATCGCCGTCCGGGATCGGTACGACGCGGTCCAGGGTCACCGGGACCGCGTCCAGCCACGGGTCGTCCCGCAGCGCCTCCCCGTAGCGGACGGCGGCCTGTTCCGTCGTCACGCCCGGCGGCCGTGCCGTCGTCGGCCCGGGTGGCGCGAACTGCTCGCCCAGGGCCGCCCGGAGCTGCCCGGCACCGGGGAAAGCGGACACCTCCGCCTCCAGTGCCAGCCCGACCGGCAGCGCGAGCTCCGGGGCGCGGCCCGCCGCGCCGTAGGAGAGGAGCAGGCTCGTGCGGTCCGAGGCCGTGCCGTGCAGCCATATGCGGCGCGTCGTCAGCTTCGAGTCCGCCGTGTCGTACTGGGCCAGGACCAGCCAACTGTCGCGCAGCGGCGGGCCGTCCGCCGAACCGGGCAGGCCGATACGGGAACGGACCGTCGCCGCCAGACCGTCGGGCAGCCGCTCGCGGCGCAGCCAGGCCCGGTCGAGGAGGTGGAGCAGCGCGCACTCCTCCAGCAGCCGTACCGGCCAGCCGGGTCCCGAGGACGGTATCGCCCCCAACTCCCTTGCCCGCGCGGCCAGTCCGGGCGCCTGCGCGTCGACCATGCGGGCCGCGGTCTCCTCCCACACCCCGTACCCCGCCTGCTCCGCCGAGGCCAGCCCGGTGCGCAGCAGGTCCGTCAGCCGCTGCTCCAACTCGCCCGCGCCCGCGGTGATGCGCTCGGCCCGCCGCTCCGCCCTGCGCCGCGCCGCCTCCGGATCAGCGGCGGCCGGGGAACCGGACGCGTCCGCCGCCCGTTTCTCCTCCGTCCGCTTCCGCCGCCCCGCCAGCCACTGCTCGGCCCAGTCCGGCGCCTGCCCCGCCGGCACCGCGTCGTCCTCGCCCGCCCACAACAGCAGCAGTCCCAGCGCGTGTTTGCACGGGAACTTGCGGCTCGGACAACTGCACTTGTACGCCGGACCCGCGGTGTCCGCGATGTCGACGACCGTCTGATACGGCTTGCTGCCGCTGCCCTTGCACAGCCCCCACACCGTCCCCTCGTCAGAACTCCCCGCCTCGGACCACGGCCCCGCCGCCCCGAGCTTGCTTCCCGCCTTGCGTGACGCTGCGTCAGGCGCCAGTGCCAGCACCTGGTCAGCCGTCCAGCGCACCCCCTGCTGAGTCATGACATCGAAGGTAGATCCCGGCACTGACAATCGGCCTGCGGGCGGTTCGGCGGATGGCTCCGCCAACGCATTTCCGCAGGTCAGAACGGATTGTCAGTGGCGTGGTGCACGGTGGACACCAGATCTGAACCGGCCGAGCTGGAGGGGGCCTCAGCCATGACTGTGTCCGCAGAACCCATCAACGCGCAGGCGAGTGAGAAGCAGACGGCCGAGCCGCCGGAGGCACTGCGTCCGCACGCCGAGGACGCCTTCGCCGACGAGCTCGCGGCGCTCGCCGCACAGGACGACCGGCCGCGCCCGGTCCGCTGGAAGATGTCGCCGTGGGCGGTCGCCACCTATCTCCTCGGCGGCATCCTGCCGGACGGCACGGTGATCACGCCCAAGTACGTCGGCCCGCGCCGCATCGTCGAGGTCGCCGTCACCACACTCGCCACCGACCGCGCCCTGCTCCTGCTCGGCGTGCCCGGCACCGCCAAGACCTGGGTCTCCGAACACCTCGCGGCGGCGGTCAGCGGCGACTCGACGCTGCTCGTCCAGGGCACCGCAGGCACCCCGGAGGAGGCGATCCGCTACGGGTGGAACTACGCGCAGCTGCTCGCCAACGGCCCGAGCCGCGACGCCCTGGTGCCCAGCCCCGTCATGCGGGCCATGGCGGAGGGGATGACGGCACGGGTCGAGGAACTGACCCGGATCCCCGCCGACGTACAGGACTCGCTGATCACGATCCTGTCGGAGAAGACGCTGCCCATACCGGAGTTGGGGCAGGAGGTGCAGGCCGTCCGCGGCTTCAACCTGATCGCCACGGCGAACGACCGCGACCGCGGCGTCAACGACCTCTCCAGTGCACTGCGCCGCCGTTTCAACACGGTGGTGCTGCCGTTGCCGGAGAGCGCGGACGCCGAGGTCGACATCGTCGCCCGCCGCGTCGACCAGATCGGCCGCTCGCTCGACCTGCCGGCGGTGCCCGAGGGGGTCGACGAGATCCGCCGGGTGGTGACCGTCTTCCGTGAGCTGCGCGACGGGATCACGGCGGACGGGCGGACGAAGCTGAAGTCCCCCAGCGGCACGCTGTCGACGGCCGAGGCGATCTCCGTCGTCACCAACGGCCTTGCCCTGGCAGCCCACTTCGGCGACGGGCTGCTGCGGCCGAGCGATGTCGCCGCGGGCATCCTCGGCGCCGTCGTCCGCGACCCGGCGGCCGACCGGGTCATCTGGCAGGAGTACCTGGAAGCGGTCGTCCGGGAGCGCGACGGCTGGAAGGACTTCTACCGGGCCTGCCGGGAGGTGAGCGCGTGAGCGCGGCCGGGGTGACCGTCGACGAGGACTCCACGTGGAGCTGGACCCGGAGGGGAGGGGGACGAAGTGACCGGAGCTGAGCCGCTGTTGCTCGGGGTGCGGCACCACGGGCCCGGTTCGGCGCGGGCCGTGCGGGCCGCGCTGGCGGCGGCCCGGCCGCGGGTCGTGCTGATCGAGGGGCCGCCCGAGGCCGACGCGTTGATTCCGCTGGCCGCCGAGGAGGACATGCGACCGCCGGTCGCGCTCCTCGCCCACGCCGTGGACGAGCCCGGCCGTTCGGCCTTCTGGCCGCTGGCCGAGTTCTCCCCGGAATGGGTCGCGATCCGCTGGGCCCTGGAGCACGGGGTACCGGCCCGTTTCATCGACCTTCCGGCCGCGCACACGCTGGCGTGGGGGACGCAGGACAAACCCACGGGCGAGGAACAGGGCCCCACCAACCCGGAGGCTCCCTCTGGCCCGGACATCCGCGTCGACCCCCTCGCCGTACTCGCCGAGACCGCGGGGTACGACGACCCCGAGCGCTGGTGGGAGGACGTCGTCGAGCACCGGGGTGTGGGGGAGCGGGATCCGTTCGCGCCGTTCACCGCGCTGGAGGAGGCCATGGGGGCGCTGCGTGAGACGTACGGGGCCGGTGGGCACGACCGGGACCTGGTGCGCGAGGCGTACATGCGGCTCCAAGTGCGCGCGGCACAGCGGGAGTTCGAGGACGGCGTGGCCGTGGTGTGCGGGGCCTGGCACGTCCCCGCGCTGCGGCAGCGGACGGCTGTCGCAGCGGACCGCGCACTGCTGAAGGGGCTGCCCAAGGTCAAGGCCGAGCTGACCTGGGTGCCGTGGACGCACCGCAGGCTGTCCCGGGCCGGCGGGTACGGCGCGGGCATCGACTCGCCGGGCTGGTACGGCCATCTCTTCGCGGCGCCGGACCGGCCGGTCGAGCGGTGGATGACCAAGGTCGCGGGGCTGCTGCGGGAGGAGGACCGGATCGTCTCCCCGGCCCATGTCATCGAGGCGGTACGGCTGGCGGAGACCCTCGCGGTGATGCGCGGCAGGCCGTTGCCGGGGCTCGGCGAGACCACCGACGCGGTGCGCGCGGTGATGTGCGAGGGCTCGGACGTTCCGCTGTCCCTGGTGCGTGACCGGCTCGTTGTCGGGGATGTGCTGGGCGAGGTGCCGCCGGGCGCCCCCGCTGTGCCGTTGCAGCGCGACCTCGACCGGCAGCAGCGCAGGCTGCGGATCAAACCGGAGGCGCTGGAGCGGGAGTTGGAGCTCGACCTGCGCAAGGAGACCGACGCCGCGCGCAGCAGACTGCTGCACCGGCTGCGGCTGCTGGGTGTCGAGTGGGGCGAGCCGATCGCCTCGCGGGGGAGCACGGGTACGTTCCGGGAGACGTGGCGGCTGCGCTGGGAACCGGAGTTGGCTGTGCGGGTCGCCGAGGCGGGCGTCTGGGGCACCACCGTGCTCGCCGCGGCGAACGCAAAGGCGGAGGCGGACGCCGTCGCGGCACAGAGCCTCGCCGACGTCACCGCCCTCGCCGAGCACTGCCTGCTGGCCGAACTCCCGGACGCGCTCCCCGTGGTGATGCGGGTCCTCGCCGACCGCGCCGCCCTCGACACCGACGTCGGCCACCTCGCCCAGGCGCTGCCCGCCCTGGTCCGTTCGCTGCGCTACGGCGACGTACGCGGCACCGACACCGGCGCGCTGACGGAGGTCGCCGCGGGCCTCGCCGAACGGATCTTCGTCGGCCTGCCCCCGGCCTGCACGGCCCTCGACGCGGACGCGGCGGATGAAATGCGACGCCATGTGGACGCGGTGCACGGGGCGGTGGCACTGCTGGGGGACGCCGGTGGGGGTCGGCGGGGTGCGGCCTCCGGGGCCGAGCAGACCGAAGCCTCAGGTGCCGAGCGGGGTACGGCATCGGAGGCTGGGCGTGGTGACGCCGCCGGCTCTGGGCATGGTGGTGCCCCCGCACCGGGAGACGGGGGCGCAGCCGGACCTGGGCATGGCGATGCCTCGGCGCCGGGCAGCGGCGAAGTATCTGCGCCCGGGAATGGCGACGCCTCAGTGCCGGGCAACGGCGAAGGATCCGGTCCCGCGTCAGGTGAGGACCCCGGACCAGAGCGGCGCAACGCCTCCGCGGGCGGGCGCGCTGATGCCACCGCCCGCGCCCCCGGCCACGGCGACCTGCGTCGGCGCTGGTGTGCGGTGCTTCGGACGCTCTCCGCGCGGGACACCGTGCCGGGTGTCATCCGGGGACGTGCCGTACGACTGCTGCTGGACGGTGGGGAGTTGGGGGCGGACGAGGCGGCCCGGCTGATGGGGCTGGTGCTCTCGCCCGGGACGCCGCCGGCGGACGCGGCGGCGTGGATCGAGGGCTTCGTCGGCGGCGGGGGCGGGCTGCTCCTCGTGCACGACGAGCGGCTGCTCGCTCTGGTGGACGCGTGGCTGACCGGGGTGTCGGCGGAGGCGTTCACGGACGTACTGCCGTTGCTGCGGCGCACGTTCTCGGCGTACGAGTCGGGGGTGCGCAGAACGCTCGGCGAGCTGGTGCGGCGCGGGCCCGGGAAGCAGGTCGGGGCGGTGGCGACGGCGGTCGGGATATCCGGGTTCGGCGCGGAGCTGGACGCCGGGCGGGCGGATGCGGTGGTGCCGGTGCTGCGGCTGATGCTGGGGCTGGACGACTTGGTGGGGAACAGCGACAACGAGCTGGTGGGGGTGGCGGGATGATGACGGCGAGCTGCGGTAGGCAGGGCACGAGGAAGCCGGGGGAGCGGGCTCAGGCGGCGGGTGCTGGGCGGGGGTCCGAGGACCGTCCGGCTACTGCCGTGCGGGTCGTGCCCTTGTGGGAAGGGCTGCGGGCGGGGGTGCGCGGATGACGGCGACGGGCGCGACGGCGGCGACGGCCGTGACGGTTGACGGGGTGGCGGGGGCCGGCGGAGTCGCTGACCCGGGGCAGGAGCGGCTGCGGCGGTGGCGGCTGGTGCTCGGGGGTGACGCGGCCGATGGCACCGGGTGTGCGTTGTCCGGGCGGGATGCCGCGATGGACGGGGCGTTGGCCTCGCTGTACGGCAGGGGTGACAAGGAGCGGGCGGGGAAGGACCGTTCGGCGGGGCTCGGGGCGTCGGCGCCGTCCGTCGCGCGCTGGCTCGGGGACATCCGGACGTACTTCCCCTCCTCGGTCGTCCAGGTCATGCAGCGCGACGCCATCGACCGGCTCGGGCTGTCCGCGCTGCTGCTCGAACCGGAGATGCTGGAAGCGGTGGAGGCCGACGTGCACCTGGTCGGCACGCTGCTCTCCCTCAACAAGGCGATGCCGGAGACCACGAAGGAGACGGCGCGGGCGGTGGTGCGCAAGGTGGTCGAGGACCTGGAGAAGCGGCTCGCCACCCGCACCCGGGCCACCCTCACCGGCGCCCTCGACCGCAGCGCCCGTATCAACCGGCCGCGCCACCACGACATCGACTGGAACCGCACGATCGCGGCCAACCTCAAGCACTACCTGCCGGAGTACCGGACGATCGTGCCGGAGCGGCTGATCGGATACGGGCGGGCTTCCCAGTCCGTGAAGAAGGAGGTCGTCCTCTGCATCGACCAGTCCGGGTCGATGGCGGCGTCCGTCGTCTACGCCTCCGTGTTCGGGGCGGTGCTGGCGTCCATGCGGTCGATCGACACCCGGCTCGTCGTCTTCGACACGGCGGTCGTCGACCTCACCGACCAGCTCGACGACCCGGTGGACGTGCTCTTCGGGACACAGCTCGGCGGCGGTACGGACATCAACAGGGCGCTCGCGTACTGCCAGTCGCAGATCACCCGCCCCGCCGAGACGGTGGTCGTGCTGATCAGCGACCTCTACGAAGGAGGCATACGGAACGAGATGCTCAAGCGGGTCGCGGCGATGAAGGCGTCGGGGGTGCAGTTCGTGACGCTGCTCGCGCTGTCCGACGAGGGGGCACCGGCGTACGACCGCGAACACGCCGCCGCGCTGGCCGCGTTGGGGGCGCCGGCCTTCGCCTGTACGCCCGACCTCTTCCCGGAGGTGATGGCGGCGGCGATCGAGAAGCGGCCGCTGCCGATACCCGACACGGCCTGACGAACGGGCCCGGGGCGACAACGGGCTTGGGAGACAGGGGGGTTGCGCGTCCTCGGGTGGCCCGTGCGAGGATCGTCGCCTCATGATCTGGCCCGCCGCCGCGATACCCGGTGCCGCCCTGCGCGTGATGCGTACGGCGGTGGGGCGGCGTGTGCTCCAACTGGCGCTGCTGGTGGGCGGGTTGTTCGTGCTCGGCCTCGTGTGCGGAGGTCAGGCACAGGCGGCGGACGGGGCGCCGGGACAGCGGCCGGGGATCCCGGCGGTGGCCTCGCCGACCCCGGTGGTGAAGCCGGTTCCGGTCTCGATTCCGGTCCAGGCTCCTGTTGTCGCTCCAGTACTGGCTCCAGTGGTCGCTCCGGTCGCGGACACCGTGGAGCGGGTCGTACGGCCCGTGAGTGACGTGGTGACGAAGACGGTGACCGCGGTGTTGGCCGAGGCGCCTTCGTTGCCCTCGTTACCCTCGTTGCCTTCGCTGCCCACCTTGCCCTCGGTCCCCGTGGTGCCGAGTCAGCCCGTGCCTCCGGTCCAGACGCCTCCGGCGCACACGACGCCGGTGGCGGTGCCGACGCCCGTCCGGTCGGCCCCGCACTCTTCGACTGGCGGACATCGTTCGAAGGCGAGGCCCGCCAAGGCGGCCGTAGGCACAGACGTGACGTACGGGCCGCGCGTCGCCGCCGGCGAGATCGGCGCCGTAGGGCATGCGGCCGTACGTCATGTGCCGTCCGTCAGGCACGCCCCGGCGCACCAGGCGCCCGACGGTGACCCGGGTGGCGCACCGCGCGATCAGCAGGCCATGGACGGCGGCACCTCGCGGCACTGTGACGCGCAGGCTGTGACGTCGGGCACCAGGGTGGCCGTGCGGTTCGTGCGTGGCGTCGCCGAGGGTGCGGACGCGGCGGAGACCAGGGACAGGTACCGGGACGTTCCCGTTTTCCCAGGCTAGGCAGGGCCTTCCGGCAGTTGGTCTGCCCGGAATGTCGCCATGTCTCCTTTTCTGGAACGCCTGAGGAACTGACGTACCGATGAGCAACAACACGAGCACGAGCACGACCACAAGCACGACCACCAGCGCCGACATCACCCCGGCCGAAGTCCGACGGCGTCTCGTCGATGCCGTGGTCTCCGTCCCGCGAGGGTCCCGGGTAAGGGCCGCCGCGGCCATCCAGGGCGCACGGGCCGCGCGGACCGCACGCGCCGCACACATTGTGTGCACCCGGACCGTCCGTCGCTGGGAGTAACAGACTCCGTGAGGCAGTGACCCCGGACGGCCGAATGCCGTCGGCCTGTCCGGGGTGCGCCTCGCGGTACTGGGGTCCCCGCCGGGCCAGCCCCAACCCGGCGGGGACTCCGCCCGAACAACCCGCCCGTAAGCCCCGTCCACGGCACTGCGTGTCACGAATCCCGGCATCATGTGACAGGTATCACCGCTCAGGTGTGACCCTCGATTTAGAGGCCCTCCGCAAGCAGCGATAACCTGCGAGACGGACATGCCGCGCGCTCGGTCACCGTGTGCGCCTCCCTTGTGACAGCGGACGTCACGTTGCCCTTCGCGGCACGCCCACGCATCCAACGAACCGCGAGATCACTGAGGACGGAAGCGCGTGGACCTGTTCGAGTATCAGGCGAGGGACCTCTTCGCCAAGCACGATGTACCGGTGCTGGCCGGTGAAGTCATCGACACGCCTGAGGCGGCCCGCGCAGCCACAGAGCGTCTCGGCGGCAAGTCCGTCGTCAAGGCCCAGGTGAAGGTCGGCGGCCGTGGCAAGGCCGGTGGCGTGAAGCTCGCCGCCACCCCGGACGAGGCCGTCGCGCGTGCGACGGACATCCTCGGCATGGACATCAAGGGCCACACGGTCCACAAGGTGATGATCGCCGAGACCGCGCCCGAGATCGTCGAGGAGTACTACGTCTCGTACCTCCTCGACCGCACCAACCGCACCTTCCTCGCCATGGCGTCCGTCCAGGGCGGCGTGGAGATCGAGGTCGTCGCGGAGGAGAACCCCGAGGCGCTCGCGAAGGTCCCGGTCAACGCCAACGAGGGCGTGAGCATCGAGAAGGCCCGCGAGATCGTCGCGCAGGCGAAGTTCCCGGCCGACGTCGCCGAGCAGGTCGCCGAGATCCTGGTGACGCTGTGGGACACCTTCGTCAAGGAGGACGCCCTCCTCGTCGAGGTCAACCCCCTCGCCAAGGTCGCCGACGGCCGTGTCATCGCCCTCGACGGCAAGGTCTCGCTGGACGAGAACGCCGAGTTCCGTCAGCCGGAGCACGAGGCGCTGGTCGACCACGACTCCGCCAACCCGCTCGAGGCCGCCGCCAAGGCGAAGAACCTCAACTACGTCAAGCTCGACGGCGAGGTCGGCATCATCGGCAACGGCGCGGGTCTCGTCATGAGCACCCTGGATGTCGTCGCGTACGCCGGTGAGAACCACGGCGGCGTGAAGCCGGCCAACTTCCTCGACATCGGCGGCGGCGCGTCCGCGGCCGTGATGGCGAACGGCCTGGAGATCATCCTGGGCGACCCCGACGTCAAGTCGGTCTTCGTCAACGTCTTCGGCGGCATCACCGCGTGCGACGAGGTCGCCAACGGCATCGTGCAGGCGCTGCAGCTGCTCGCGGACAAGGGCGAGGAAGTCACCAAGCCCCTCGTCGTCCGCCTCGACGGCAACAACGCCGAGCTGGGTCGCAAGATCCTCTCCGACGCCAACCACCCGCTGGTCCAGCGCGTGGACACCATGGACGGCGCGGCCGACAAGGCCGCCGAGCTCGCGGCTGCGAAGTAAGGGACGAGGGACAAAACAGCCATGGCTATCTTCCTCACCAAGGACAGCAAGGTCATCGTCCAGGGCATGACCGGCTCCACGGGCATGAAGCACACCAAGCTCATGCTGGCGGACGGCACCAACATCGTCGGTGGCGTCAACCCCCGTAAGGCCGGCACGTCCGTCGACGTCGACGGCACCGAGATCCCGGTCTTCGGCACGGTCGCCGAGGCGATCGAGAAGACGGGCGCGAACGTATCCGTCCTCTTCGTACCGCCGGCCTTCTCCAAGGCCGCCGTCGTCGAGGCGATCGACGCCGAGATCCCGCTCGCGGTCGTCATCACCGAGGGCATCGCCGTCCACGACTCGGCCGCGTTCTACGCGTACGCGGTCGCGAAGGGCAACAAGACCCGGATCATCGGCCCGAACTGCCCCGGTCTCATCACCCCGGGCCAGTCCAACGCCGGCATCATCCCGGGCGACATCACCAAGCCGGGCCGTATCGGCCTGGTCTCGAAGTCCGGCACGCTGACGTACCAGATGATGTACGAGCTGCGTGACATCGGCTTCTCGTCCGCCGTCGGCATCGGTGGCGACCCGGTCATCGGCACCACGCACATCGACGCGCTCGCCGCGTTCGAGGCCGACCCCGACACCGACCTGATCGTCATGATCGGCGAGATCGGCGGCGACGCCGAGGAGCGTGCGGCGGACTTCATCGCGAAGAACGTGACGAAGCCGGTCGTCGGTTACGTCGCGGGCTTCACCGCGCCCGAGGGCAAGACCATGGGCCACGCCGGCGCCATCGTCTCCGGTTCCTCCGGTACGGCCGCCGCGAAGAAGGAGGCCCTCGAGGCCGCCGGCGTCAAGGTCGGCAAGACGCCGACCGAGACGGCGAAGCTGGCGCGCGAGATTCTGGCCGGCTGAGCTTCTTAGCTGCACGTCGATGGGCCCGCTCCGTGGGTTGGAGCGGGCCCATCGGTGCGTTGTCGGGTGCGGGTGCGTCGTGGTTGCTCGCGCAGTTCCCCGCGCCCCTAAAGAACAGGCCCGGTGGGGGTTGGTCGCGCGATCCCGGTGCCTGTAAGAGAACAGAGCGGGCCGGTGTTTTTTAGGGGCGCGGGGAACTGCGCGACCAGCCCCCACCGGGCCGCACTCAACGACTCAACGGAAGCAGCCTTTCGGGCCCAGCGGTCATCCCGCTACGCAGCCGGTCCCTCAGCGCTACCTCCTCCTCCGACGACGCCCCCTGCACCACCCGCGCCGGCACCCCCTCCACCCGCTGCCCCAACGGCACCGGCGGCTCATAGTGTGTCGGCGCCGTCCGCAGCGTCAGCGTCGTCGCGCCGATGATCGTGACGGTGAACGCGATCGCCGCCCGGGTCCAGAACACGGTTCGGCGTTCACCCACGAAACGAACCACCGGCGGCTTGGCCGCGTGCAACCGCCCCGTGGAGGCCAGTTCGGTCAGCCGCCGGTGCAGTTCGGTCGGGTCGGACAGCTCGGGGAGCCGCGCGGCCAGCGCCTCGCGCGCGTGCAGCAGCCGGTTCGCCGCGGCCGGCGTGCTCGCCTCCGTCTCCGCCGCCATCTCCGCGAGACCGAGCCCGACACCGTCGTAGAGGAGAAGGGTTCGGCGGTACGACGGGGGGAGCTTGAGGAGGGCGGTGAGCAGGGCGCGGTCGGCGGGGGCCGGGGGTGGGGGTTCCGGGTGGCGGTATCTGGGGCGGAAGCGGTGCCAGGGGGAGAGCGCGTACTCGTACGCGACCGAGCGCACCCAGCCGGCCGGGTCGCGGTCGACCGCCACCTCGGGCCAGCGCTGCCAGGCGGTCTGGAAGGCGCGCTCGACGGACTCCCGTGCCAACTCGCGCCGCCCGGTGAGCAGATAGGTCTGCCGTACGAGGGAGGGCGCGCAGAACGCGTAGAGCGCGTCGAAGGCCTGAGCGGGGGTCAGGGGGGCGGGCGCCGGATCGGTGTGCGGTACGGGGATCTCGACCACGACGATGTCGGCGTGCGGCGGCTCCGGTTGGGCCTCCGGCGCCGCCTCCTCCACCTCGGCTGCATCCACCTCTGCCTCTTCCACTGCGGGGGAGTCCTCGGTCAGGTCGTTGAGCAACTTCGCGTACGCTTCCCGTTTCCGGCCGCGTGGTGAGGTGCGGCCGGTCTCCCACGCGCGCACCGTCTCGCGGCTGACGCCGACCCGCGTGGCGAGCTGAGCCTGCGTCAGGGACGCGGCCTCGCGCAGCCGTCGGCGTTCCTTGGGCGGCGGGAGCGGGGTTGCAGGGGTCTGCGTCACCGGGTGCCCCTTCGTACGAAAAAGTACATAAATGTATATTGAGCGACACTTCGGGGGTTCGCCTGTTACGACGGAAAAGCGCGTGTCGTTGGGAGCATGGCGGTCGTGATGCCGATGACCCACCGCCGACCGTCGTTGTCGCCCCTCCTCACCCGGATGCGCGACCGATCCCCCGGACTGGCCGCCAGCCTCTTGGGTGGCGCGGTCGCGGCGGGGCTCGGTCTCGGTTCGTTCGCCGTGCTCGTGATGGTGCTGTGGATCAGCTCGCCGTACCCGGACAGCGGACCCGGCGGCGCGCTGCACATGGCCGCCGCGCTCTGGCTCCTCGCGCACGGCGTCGAACTGGTCCGCACCGACACCCTCTCCGGGATCCCCGCCCCCGTCGGCGTGACCCCGCTGCTCCTCCTCGTCCTGCCGGTCTGGCTGCTGCACCGGGCGGCCCGGGACGCGGTGCTGGGCGGAGCCGACGAGGACACCGACATCCCACCGGTCCCGGCCCGCACCGCCTGGACCGGCGTCGCCCTCGGCTACCTCGCCGTCGGCACCGCCGCCGCGCTCTACGCGTCCGGCGGCGAACTCTCCCCCTCCTGGAGCTGGACGGCGGTGTGCCTGCCGCTGCTCGCGGCGGGCGCGGCCGGGTCGGGCGTGTGGACGGCGTACGGGCGCCCGCGCGAACCGGTGTTGAGCGTGCTGGTCCTGCTGCCGGCCGGGCTACGGCGGCTCGTCCTGGGCCCGGAGGCCCGCGAGTCCCGGGCCCGGATCGGCACCGCGCTGCGCGCCGCCGGGATCGGCACGGCGGTGTTCGTCGGGGGCGGCGCGCTGCTGCTCACGGCCTCCCTGGTGTGGCACGGCGGCGCGGCGCAGACGTCGTTCCTACGGCTGACGGAGGCGCTGTCGGGCCGGTTCGCCGTGCTGTTGCTCTGCCTCGCGCTGATCCCGAACGCGGCGGTCTGGTCGGCGGCCTACGCCCTCGGCCCCGGCTTCGCGCTCGGCACCCACCACACGGTGGACCCCCTCAACTCGGCCCCGGCGCCCCTGCTTCCCCCGTTCCCGCTCCTCGCGGCGGTCCCGGACGCGGGCACCGGAACCCCGCTCAACTGGCTGGCGGGACTGGTGCCGTTGGCCGCCGGGTTGATGGTCGGGTGGTTCGTGGCACGGGTCGCGGTGGGGCAACGGGGCGACGGAGAAGGCGAGTTGACGAAGCCGGGGGGCACCGGCGGTCCGGCGTCGGCACCCTGGCCGCAGGGCCGCACCGCCGCCACCGCACTGCTCGCCGCCGCCCTGTGCGCCGTAGCGCTCGCGCTGTTCGCGGAGTTGTCGGGCGGTCCGCTCGGGGGTGCCGCGCTCGCCCGGTTCGGGCCCGTGTGGTGGCAGACCGGGGGAGCGGCACTGGCGTGGCTCGCGGTGGTCGCGGTGCCCACGGCGATGGGGCTGCGGGCCTGGCGACTGCGGGAACCCAGGGCGCCGAAGCCGACGATCGGGAAGCCGAGGGAGGGTGCGGCCGAGAAGGCGCCGGATGCCCCGCCGAGACGCCGGTTCCTGAAGTCCTTCACCGCCGTCCGGGGGCGGTTCACCCGCAGGCCGAAGGTGACGCCCGTACCCGTCCCGGTCCAGGCCCCCGTCGACCAGCCGTACCTCGCCTACGACCACGACCCGACGTTCGACCCGTACGACTTCCTGCCCGTCGACGTCCCGTCGGGGCCCTCGCCGACCCCCTGGTACGACGACGCCTCCCGCGAGGCCCGCTGGGCGGCTCTGAGGGAGGCGGCGACTCCACCGGAACAACCGGAACACCCGGAACCCACGGACGAGCCCGGGCCGAACTGACCGGTGTCGTCCGTCAGTTGGCGGTTCCCAGCAAGCCCCGCAGATCCTTCGGCAGGAGCTGGTTGCAGGACTGCTTGGCCTCGTTCGTGAGGGCGTCGTTCGTGCAGGTGTAGAAGTCCTTGTAGGCCAGCTGCGCGACGAACATCGCGGCGACCAGGGCGATGGCGAGGGACGCGGTGACCAGGCCGCTCACCGCCGCCGTCGTCTGGGGGCGGCCCGGTGCCTCGGGCGCGGCCGGGGTGTCCGGGTCGCCGGGGCGGGGCTTGGCGCGCAGCGCGCTGCCGCCCCAGTAGAGGGCCAGCGCGCCGAGCAGCAGGGCCACGTACGGCCAGCTGAAGAGGGCGAAGAAGAAGGCCCACATGCCGCTCAGCAGGGCGTAGCGGGCGCGGCGCTGGGCCGGGTCCGTCGGGTCCCAGCGCATGCCCTGGCCGGGGCCGGGGCCGCTGTTCGGGCCCTCGGGGCCGCCGCTGGATCCGCCCTGTCCGCCGGGCCGGTCGCCGAAGCCGCCCTGGGAACGCCCGGGCTGCCGGTCGCTCCACTGACTGCCCCACGGCGAACGACCGCCACCATCACCCTGCGAGGAGTCGTCGCCGTCACGACCCTCCGGGCGCCGCGGCTGCCACGGCCGGTCCGGAGTGCCCTCGGGCGGCGGGGCGAACGGATTGTCGTCCGACCCCGCACCGCTCTGTCCCTCCGAGGGCGCGTCCGGCGGCGACGAGGGCCGCTCCCGGAGCAGCACGGTGCCGCGCTCCCCTCCCTGCAAGGACTGCGGGGGGAACGTGAGGAGTCGGGGACTGCGGTCCGGCATCAAGTGAGCGTCTTCCCCTTGTTGAATACGTCTCTCCGACATGAGCTGTCACTTCGTGAACGCGTCGCACGACAACGGCGTTCCCGAACCCGCTCTCCCCAGACGCTACCTTCCGGCCACGCCCCCGTCCCGTGGGGGCTGTCCGGTGTGCCGGTATCGTTGCTGACGGTCGGCCGCTTCGTAGACTTCCCCGTATCCCGGGGCGCGAAGCATTCGTATGAATGCACGAACGGGCCGCCCGCACGCACCCCGCTCCCCCGAGAAAGGGCCCCGCCGTGGCCGCCAAGCCCGTGGCCAAGCGCCTTGTCGTGCTGGTCTCCGGTTCCGGTACGAATCTGCAGGCGCTGCTCGACGCCATCGCGACCGAGGGCGACGCGGCGTACGGAGCCGAGATCGTGGCCGTGGGCGCGGACCGCGAGGGCATCGAGGGCCTGGCCCGTGCCGAGCGCGCCGGACTGCCCACCTTCGTGTGCCGGGTGAAGGACTTCGCGACCCGCGAGGAGTGGGACGCGGCGCTCGCGGCGGCGACCGGGGCGTACGAGCCCGATCTGATCGTGTCGGCCGGGTTCATGAAGATCGTGGGCAAGGAGTTCCTCGCCCGTTTCGGCGGCCGGGTCGTGAACACGCACCCCGCCCTGCTGCCCAGTTTTCCGGGGGCCCACGGCGTACGGGACGCGCTCGCGTACGGCGCCCGGGTCACCGGCTGCACCGTCCACTTCGTCGACGACGGCGTCGACACCGGGCCGATCATCGCTCAGGGCGTTGTCGAGATCCGGGACGAGGACGACGAGAGCGCTCTGCACGAGCGGATCAAGGAAGTCGAGCGAAGGCTGCTCGTCGATGTCGTGGGGCGGCTGGCCCGCAACGGCTATCGCATCGAGGGACGAAAGGTAGTTATCCAGTGACCGCCGAGAGCAACAAGCGAGCCATCCGACGGGCGCTCGTCAGCGTCTACGACAAGACCGGCCTCGAGGAGCTGGCGCGCGGCCTGCACGAGGCGGGCGTCGAACTCGTCTCCACGGGCTCCACGGCCGCCCGTATCGCCGCCGCCGGCGTACCCGTCACCAAGGTCGAGGAGCTGACCGGCTTCCCCGAGTGCCTGGACGGCCGGGTCAAGACCCTGCACCCGAAGGTGCACGCCGGTATCCTCGCCGACCTGCGGCTGGAGAGCCACCGGCAGCAGCTCGACGAGCTGGGCGTGGCCCCCTTCGACCTGGTGGTCGTCAACCTCTACCCGTTCCGGGAGACCGTCGCCTCGGGCGCCTCTCCCGACGAGTGCGTCGAGCAGATCGACATCGGCGGCCCGTCGATGGTCCGTGCCGCCGCCAAGAACCACCCCTCGGTCGCCGTGGTCACCAGCCCGGCCCGCTACGCCGACGTCCTGAACGCCGTACAGAACGGCGGCTTCGACCTCACCACCCGCAAGCGGCTCGCCGCGGAGGCCTTCCAGCACACGGCGTCGTACGACGTGGCGGTGGCGAGCTGGTTCGCGAGCGCCTACGCGCCCGTCGACGAGTCGCAGTTCCCCGACTTCCTCGGCGGCACCTGGGAGCGCGAGAACACCCTGCGCTACGGCGAGAACCCGCACCAGCCGGCCGCGCTCTACGTCGACGCCTCGGGCGGCGGTCTCGCCAAGGCCGAGCAGCTGCACGGCAAGGAGATGTCGTACAACAACTACACGGACACGGATGCCGCGCGCCGTGCCGCCTACGACCACGCCGAGCCCTGTGTCGCGATCATCAAGCACGCCAACCCCTGCGGTATCGCGGTCGGTTCGGACGTCGCCGAGGCGCACCGCAAGGCGCACGCGTGTGACCCGCTGTCGGCGTTCGGCGGGGTGATCGCCGTCAACCGGCCGGTCAGCAAGGAGCTGGCCGAGCAGGTCGCCGAGATCTTCACCGAGGTCATCGTGGCGCCGGACTACGAGGAGGGCGCGCTCGAGGCCCTCGCCAAGAAGAAGAACATCCGGGTGCTGAAGGCCCCGGGCGGCCCCTCGAACGCGGTCGAGTTCAAGGCGATCGACGGCGGGGCGCTGCTCCAGGTCACCGACCGCCTCCAGGCCGACGGCGACGACCCGGCCGACTGGACGCTGGCGACGGGCGAGGCGCTGTCCGAGTCCGACCTCGCCGATCTCGCGTTCGCGTGGAAGGCCTGCCGCGCGGTGAAGTCCAACGCGATCCTGCTGGCCAAGGACGGTGCCTCGGTCGGCGTCGGCATGGGCCAGGTCAACCGCGTCGACTCGGCGAAGCTGGCGGTCGAGCGGGCGGGGGAGGAGCGGGCGCGGGGTTCGTTCGCGGCCTCTGACGCGTTCTTCCCGTTCCCGGACGGGCTGGAGATCCTCACCGCGGCCGGCGTCAAGGCCGTTGTCCAGCCCGGCGGTTCGGTCCGTGACGAGCTCGTCGTCGAGGCCGCGAAGAAGGCGGGCGTCACGATGTACTTCACGGGGACGCGGCACTTCTTCCACTGAGGTCGCCCGCTGCGGCCTTGTACACGGCTCAGGGCCGTGCCCCCGAGGAATCGGGTGGCACGGCCCTGAGCCGTATGGGGACCGTCAGTTCTGGATGACCATCGTGCTCGCGGCCTTGTCGTGCCAGCCCTGTTGGCGGCCGGACTTGTCCCAGAACGGGGACAGGTAGACGACGAGCTGGCCGATGCCGCAGGCGATGCTGCCGACCAGCGGGATGACCCAGCGGATGATCGACGAGCCCAGGCCCGGCTTCTGGCCGGTGTCGGCCTTCACCACGCGCAGGCCGACGGCCATCTTGCCCAGGGTCGCGCCCACCAGACCGATCATCAGCCACTCGTAGAGCAGGCTGCAGATCATCAGGGCGCCGACGACCGCGCCGATCGCGCCCACCATGTGGCTCGCCGCGTCGTCGACGCAGGACTGGTAGTCGGAGGCGTTCGGGTCGCAGTCCTTGATGGCGCTGATCGAGCCGGCGACGCCCGCGAGGGAGAGCACGAAGTAGATGACGAAGAGGATCAGGCCGTCGATCAGGCGGGCGCCGAAACGCCGGCCCATCGAGGCTATGCGCGGGGCGCCGGGCACGCCGGGGCCGCCCGCGTAGCCGGGCTGCTGGGGGTAGCCGTAGCCGGGCTGGCCGCCCTGGGGGTAGCCGTAACCCTGCTGCGGGGGCTGCTGCGGATAGCCGTAACCGGGCTGGCCCTGCGGGGCGTTCTGGGGCTGCCCGTAAGGGTTGTTGGGATCGCCGAAGCTCATGGCGAGGTTCCTCCGTCTGCACTGTCTGGTGGGGACGATGCGGGTTGCGCGGAGGAACGTCGTTGCTTGAGCGGTTTTCCCCCCGAACATGAACCGCGGTACTGCGCCGCTCATGCTCGTGGGGGTGATCACTTTTTGTCCAGTTGGAATCCTCATGTGTTGTGTAAGCGAAACATCAATTTCGCTGGGTGACCGAAAGTGTTCGCCTGTTTTTCTCGGAGTCCTCAGTAGCGCGGACGTGCGAACCAGGCCGTGCCACTGGCGACCATCGGGGCCGCCGTGATGACCGCGCCGAAACCGACCCACAGCAGCGTGTAGAGGACCGCGGCGGCCGGTCCGTTGTCGAGGGCGACGATCAGGAAGACGAAGCCGACGAGCGTGCCGAGCGCGCCGTAGACCACCGTGGTGACGCGGATGCCCTGGCCGCCGCGGCCGAACTTGACGCCCAGGGTGATGGACAGGGCGGCGAAGGCGAGGCTGACGAGCCCGAAGAAGATGAGGAGACCGGCCAGCGCGTGACCGGCGTCGCCGACCGACTTCATCGGGACCACGGAGGTGGCGTCGTCCGTCACATCGCTGACGAAGGCGCCGACGTAGAGCCAGGCCACACCGGCCAGGATCTGCGTCGCGGAGATGATGAACAGGAAGACGCGGGCGGTCATGAGCAGCCCGGGCATCGACTGTGCGGGCATCGTCGCGCCGCCCGGGTAGCCGTAGCCGTAGCCGTAGCCGGAGTACGGCTGCTGCTGGGGATAGCCGTAGCCGTAGGTGTAGCCGGGAGCGGTGGGGGGCTGCTGGGGCGGTGGGGGCGGCTGTGATGGCTGGGGCGGCTGTCCGTACGGATACGGGTTGTTCGGGTCGCCGTAACTCATGGCGTCTCTCCTCCGTCTGCCTCTGACGAGTGCGGGGACGGCGTGCGGCACCGACTGGAGGAAAGCCCTGTGGAGCAAGTGGATCAAGCGGATGGTGCGGATGGTACGGACGCGCTGCGTTCCCCCGGTACTGCACGCGGCACTGTGTCCCCATGGTTCTGGAGGCGGCTGCCCCCGTCCAGCGGAATTCCGCATATTGCGTATATTCCGCATCTTCCGTACGCGTTGTGGAGACGCCTGATTGGAATCGGGGCCCGGTCATCCGCGAGGATGGGGTCATGACCGCCCAGATTCTCGATGGCAAGGCCACCGCAGCCGCGATCAAGTCCGATCTGACCGCCCGCGTGGCGGCGCTGAAGGAGAAGGGCGTCACGCCCGGCCTCGGCACGATCCTGGTCGGGGACGACCCCGGCAGCCAGAAGTACGTCGCGGGCAAGCACCGCGACTGCGCCCAGGTGGGCATCGCCTCCATCCAGCGCGAACTGCCCGCCACCGCGACGCAGGAGGAGATCGAGGCGGTCGTCCGGGAGCTCAACGAGGACCCGGCCTGCACCGGCTACATCGTCCAACTCCCGCTCCCCAAGGGCATCGACGAGAACCGCATCCTGGAACTCATGGACCCGGACAAGGACGCCGACGGCCTCCACCCGATGAACCTCGGCCGCCTCGTCCTCAACGAGCCCGCCCCGCTGCCCTGCACCCCGAACGGCGTGCTGACCCTGCTGCGCCGCTACGGCGTGGAGATCAAGGGCGCCGAGGTCGTGGTCGTCGGACGCGGCGTCACCATCGGCCGCCCGATGCCGCTCCTGCTCACCCGGCGCAGCGAGAACGCGACCGTGACCCAGTGCCACACGGGCACCCGCGACCTCTCCTCGCACCTCAAGCGCGCCGACATCATCGTGGCCGCCGCCGGTTCCGCCCATCTGATCCGGCCCGAGGACGTGAAGCCGGGCGCCGCCGTCCTCGACGTCGGGGTCTCCCGGAACGCCGACGGCAAGATCGTGGGCGACGTCCACCCGGGCGTCGCCGAGGTCGCCGGCTGGATCTCCCCGAACCCCGGAGGAGTCGGCCCGATGACCCGCGCCCAGCTGCTCGTCAACGTGGTCGAGGCGGCGGAGCGCAGTGTCGCCTGACAGCAAGGAACCGGCCGGCAGGAGGACGGAAGCCGTGGACGACATCGAGGTGACGGACCCCGTCAGCGCCCCCGGCGCCGACGGCGTCCCGCGCCGCACCACCCGCCGCTTCCCCCTCTTCACCCGCGACACCGCCCGCCCCGAGGGCGGCGGCCGGGCCGCGTCCGGCGCCGCCCCGGCACCGGCCCGCCAGTGGCCGATCCTCGCGGTGCTCGGCACGGTCGGCCTCGGCCTCCTGCTGACCGCCTTCGACGTCTTCCGCTACGGCACCCTGCTCATCGGCGCCGCCCTGCTGGCCGGCGCCGTCCTGCGCTGGGTCCTGCCGGACGTCGGCATGCTCGCCGTGCGCTCCCGCTTCACCGACGTCGTCACCTACTGCGTGCTCGGCCTCGCGATCGTCCTGCTGGCGATGATGGCGCAGCCGAAGCCGTGGCTGGTCATCCCGTTCCTCAAGGACACGCTGCACTACACGGTCAACACCAGCTGACAGCCGGTCGGTTCACGACACACGACGGCGGCCCGTCCCCTCCCCCGAGCAAGGACGCGCCGCCGTCTGCGTCTCAGCGTGCCGCGCGGTGAGCGGGCTGTTCAACGGCTGTCAGCGCGCTGTGGCAGGGAGGTGACCGTTTCGCTACGCGCTCCGCACCCCGCCGCGACGAGGGAACCGTTCCCCTTCCGGCGTCGTCATTCCGCTCGGAACGGGCAAGTGGGACGAGCCGACGAGCGGGCGGGCGGTGGAGGTGCGATGAGCGGCTGGCAGCCGCTGCCGGACGATCTCCCGGCGGAGGTACGGCACTTCGTGGAACACCTGCGCCTCCTCAAGGACCGCACCGGGCTGAGCCTGGCCGCACTCGGCGCCCGCACCGCGTACAGCAAGTCCTCCTGGCACCGCTATCTCAACGCGGGCCAGCCCCCGCCCCGGCAGGCGGTCGTCGCGCTGTGCCGGGTGGCCGGCACCGACCCCGAACGCATCGGGGTGCGCTGGGAGTTGGCGGTCCAGGCCTGGCCCCGCCCGGTCACCGTCCCGGAGCGGGCGCCGGGCGGGGAGGAGTACCGGGACGATCCGACCCTGCCCTGGTGGGACACCCCGCCCGAGATGGGGGAGAGCAGGCCCGACGGACGACTGCTCCGGTACGCGCTGGTGCTGCTGGTTCTGATGCTTCTCGTGACTGTCGTGGGGGCCGTCTTGCTCGGGTGAACGCCGGTATGTGCCCAGTGTGTCGATGTATTGACAAGTTTGCGGATTTGCAACGAACTCGACCAACAACCGCGTTAGCGTGGGCAATTCAGGGCAGAGGGGGGAAAGCAATGCCTCGTTGGAGGGCCTTGCCGGATGAACTCGATCCGCAGGTCAAGGAGTTCGCGGGTCAGCTGCGCCGGCTCGTGGACCGCAGCGGCCTGAGCGTCGCGGCGGTGGCCGACCGCACGGGTTACAGCAAGACGTCCTGGGACCGTTATCTCAATGGCCGGCTCCTCGCGCCGAAGGGGGCGATCGTCGCCCTCGCGGAGGTCACCGGCACCCATCCCGTCCATCTGACCACGATGTGGGAGCTGGCCGAGCGGGCCTGGAGCCGTTCGGAGATGCGGCACGACATGACCATGGAGGCGATGCGGATCTCCCAGGCGCGGGCCGCGCTCGGCGAGTTCGGGGCGCCTCCGTCCAACGCACAGAGCGGTAAGGCCCAGAGCGGCAAGGCCGAGGGCGGCAAGACGGCCCGCAAGGGCGGGAGTGCCACCGCGACCCCGGGGATCGCGGGCCCGGCGGGGGTGTCACCGACGGTGCCGCCGCAGCCCGCGGCGCCCGAGAGCGACGTACGGGAAGGTGCCTCGCAGGTCGGCAACTCGTGGGGGCTGGCCGGGTATGCGGGGTCGGCGGGGCAGTCCGGTGGCGCGGGTGCGCGACCGGGGGCCGGGCAGGTGCCGGAGTCTCCGGTGCCGCACGGCGAGCTGCCGCGGGCGCCCCGGCCGGGGCCGCCGGACGGACTGGCCGGCACCAGGCGGCGGTTGCTCATGTTCAGTGCCGGAGTCGTCGGGGTGATGGTCGTGATCGCGGCCGTGTTCCTGTTCACCAACAGGGGTGACGGGGACAAGAAGACGACCGCCACGCACACCTCGGCCTCGCCGTCCGTCAGCACGAACCCCGACCTGCCGGCCGGGGTGAAGTGCGTGGGCGCCGGGTGCACCGGCAAGGACGCCGAGGCGATGGGCTGCACCACGGACGCGGGCGCGGCGACGACCGCCAAGACCGCGACCGTCGGTACGACTGTCGTCGAGGTCCGGTACAGCAAGACCTGCGGCGCCGCCTGGGGCCGTATCACCGCGGGTGTCCCGGGGGACTCCGTGCGGGTGAGCGCGGGCACCACCAAGGAGAGCGACAGCATCACGGCGGCCGGTGACAACATCGCGTACACCCCGATGGTGGCGGTGAAGGACGCCGGCGAGGCGAAGGCCTGCGTGACGCTGGCGTCGGGCCAGAAGGGGTGCACGACCTAGCGCACACAGGGCGCGCATGTGGGGATTTGGTGAACGTGGGGAATGCCCGTCCCGGATCGGGGCAGGCGGTCAGCACCCCCACGGGAGTCCGGACCCCGGTGCCCCCACGGCGGTCGTCCGGTGTTCCTCTCCCGAGCCGGACGGCCGCCTTTTCCGTGCCCCGAATCCGGGCGCTGTGGGGTGGGCCACACAGACCCGGCAGTCCGCGATCCCGGATGCGCGATAGCCTGACCGGTGGATCTCTTGACGCCAAGAGATCGATCATTTGTACGTCCCGCACCCCGGGGCAGTGCCGCCCCACCGCCAGCTGTCATAACGGAGAACGCCATGACCCGCACTCCCGTGAACGTCACCGTCACCGGCGCGGCCGGCCAGATCGGTTACGCCCTGCTCTTCCGCATCGCCTCCGGCCAGCTGCTCGGCGCGGACGTGCCGGTCCGGCTGCGTCTCCTGGAGATCACCCCGGCGCTCAAGGCCGCCGAGGGCACGGCGATGGAGCTCGACGACTCCGCCTTCCCGCTCCTTCAGGGCATCGACATCACGGACGACCCGAACGTCGCCTTCGCCGGCACCAACGTCGCCCTCCTTGTCGGCGCCCGCCCCCGCACCAAGGGCATGGAGCGCGGCGACCTGCTCTCCGCCAACGGCGGCATCTTCAAGCCGCAGGGCAAGGCCATCAACGACAACGCCGCGGACGACATCAAGGTCCTCGTCGTCGGCAACCCGGCCAACACCAACGCGCTCATCGCGCAGGCCGCCGCCCCGGACGTACCGGCCGAGCGCTTCACCGCGATGACCCGCCTGGACCACAACCGCGCGCTGACCCAGCTCGCGAAGAAGACGGGCACCACGGTCGCCGACATCAAGCGCCTGACCATCTGGGGCAACCACTCCGCCACCCAGTACCCCGACATCTTCCACGCCACGGTCGCCGGCAAGAACGCCGCCGAGACCGTGAACGACGAGAAGTGGCTGGCCGAGGACTTCATCCCGACCGTCGCCAAGCGCGGCGCCGCGATCATCGAGGCCCGCGGCGCGTCCTCCGCGGCCTCCGCCGCGAACGCCGCCATCGACCACGTCCACACCTGGGTCAACGGCACGGCGGACGGCGACTGGACCTCCATGGGCATCCCGTCCGACGGCTCCTACGGCGTCCCCGAGGGCCTCATCTCCTCCTTCCCGGTCACCACGAAGGACGGCGTCTACGAGATCGTCCAGGGCCTGGACATCAACGAGTTCTCCCGCGCCCGCATCGACGCGTCGGTGAAGGAGCTCGAGGAGGAGCGCGACGCGGTCCGGTCGCTCGGTCTGATCTGACGTTCCGCGAAGGTCCCCGGCCGTCGGTCAGGCGGCCGGGGACCTTTGTCGTGCGGTGGGTGGGTCAGGCGGGCCCGGGTCCCACGACCAGCTCCGCGAGCTCCAGGAAGGCGTTCGTCGTCGCCACCCGCAACTGCTCCAGCTCCCAGCGCGTCGTGCGCAGGGCGTTGTCGAAGGGCACGTCCACGATCCGGTGCGGGCGGATGCCCAACCGCCGGGCGAAGCTCGAGTGCTGGTGCCCCGTGCCGGTCTGGCTGCCGGCGGGCTGCGTGGTCACGAGGATCGCCTCGGTGGCCAAGTGGCCGCGGCCTTGCTCCCGTACCGCGCCGAGCATGCGCGCGGCCCCGTCGAGGAACCAGTCGGCGGTGCCGGAGCACAGGATCAGTTGGTCCGTGTGGTCCAGGACCACGTCGGCGGACGCGTCCAGCCGCTGCGGTGACCAGTCGGTCAGCACGAACGAGTAGTAGCGCGCGGTGTGTTGCAGCGCGCGCGAGTACTCCTGCGCGTGCAAGGGGTTCGGGCCGTAGCGGCCCGAGCGGTGGGCGACCACGTCGAGACCGGACGCGAGCGGTGTGGCCAGCGCGCGCACGGCGTCGTAGGACGGGTCGGGCGGCAGGTCGGCGAGGTCCCGCACGGTGCCCGGGTTGCGGTCGCCGAGGAACTCGTCGAGCGCGCCCTCCGAAGGGGCGCCGTCGAGAGCCAGCACGGGCTCGCCCCGTACCGCCGCCAGCAGCGAGCCCAGCGCGACCGTCGTCGTGGACCGCCCGCTGTAGTGATAGGCGCCGAGCAGGGTCAGCCGCCTGCTGTACGGCAGCGGAACCCGCAGCCGCTCCAAGCGCGCCTCCATCTCCCGGCGGCCCGCGCCGAAGCGGGGCAGCCGCAGCGGGAGCGGGCCGCGGCGGTCCCCGGCCGGCCTGGGCGTGGTGAGCGGAACCCGGGCCGCCGGGCGCGCGCCGGTCCGTACGGCGGCGGCCTGCGAGCCGGGGGTCCGGTGCTGGGCGATGTACCGGGCCAGCAGGTCCGCAATCTCGCTCGCCGTCGGCCGCTGTCGGGGATCGGCGTCTAGGCAGCGCAGCACCAGCTTGCGCAGGGACTCCCAGGTGCCGCCCTGCCACAGGTGCATGCCTTCGGCCAGACCCGCCAGGCGCAACCCGGCCTTGGTGCTGACGAGTTGGAGCAGTCCGCCGAGTGAGCGGATGTTGTCCGCTGCCGTCGGCACCGGGCCGGGGCCCAAGTGACGTCCGTCGACGGCGCAGTCCGAGAGCCCGCCGAGGATCACTGTGCGGCGCAGCACGTAGACGCCGTCGGCGTTGAGGTCCGCGAGCACCAGACCCGAGGCATGGCACAGGGCGAGCGCGCTGGCCAGGTGGTAGGCGACGAGGAGCCCGCGCAGCGTGTCGAAGGGGGCGGTGCCCGACCGGATCGCCTCGTTGACGAAGTCGACGAGCTGCGGCGGCCGGGCGAGCGGTGCCTCGCTGTCCGCGATCAGCGCCATCGCGATCCAGGGCGGGGAGTCCTCGAGCCCGGTGGCGAGCAGCGCGGGTGCGTACGGCCCCTGGATCCGGGTCAGCGCCTCCGCCTCCACCTCCAGCAACCGGGAGTTGGCGGCGGGCAGGTCCGGCCGCGGCACCCGCAGCACGGCCTCCGCGCCGTCCGTGGTGACGGCCCGGTAGAGCACCGTACGGCGGCCTCGGCGGCGTCCGCGCAGTTCGTACGGGCCGAGCCGGACGGGGTCCTCGGGGGTCAACGGCCCCCAGTCGTCCGCCGGCCCGGTGTCGACGAGCCGCTCCTGCAGGGCCAGCGGGGAGGCGCGGTCGAAGGACACCCCGAACCGGGCGAGCAGCCGCCGTTCGACACTCGTGAACGGCTGGTGGGAGGTGGGCAGTTGGGCCGTGCCGTCCGGGTGGGCCAGCCAGGCGGGGAAGTCCGGGGAGTTTCCGGCGAGTTCACTGAGGCGGTGGCCGATCAGCCGTCCGGTGCGCAGGAGTTCGGCCTGCGGCACGGCGTCCAGCAGCACCGCCTTGGACTCCTCCGAGAAGTCGAACACGCGGTGCTTGGCGGGCAGCGGACCCGGCACGGGTGCCGGGTGCGGCTGTACCAGACCGCCGAGGAACACCTCCGCCAGGTGCGAGGGCCGTGCGGCCAGCACCTCCCGCTGCACCAGCCGCATCACCGGCACTGACAGCGGAGACACCGCCGCGAGATGGGCTGCGAGCCGGTACGCCTCCGGAGTGGCCGCGTCCCTGAAGTGCTGGGCGCTGCCCACATTGCGCGCGGCGCCGACGGCACCCTGCCCGCCGGGGCGGGTCAGCAGCGGCAGCTCCGCGGAGGTGCCGGGGGACGCGAGCAGATGCGCCCAGGCGCGCAGCGACACCGCTGTGGGCTCCAGCACCGGCACCGGTACGCCGTCGAACGCGCCAAGACCCGGCGGCAGTACCGGGTCGGAGATCTCCCAGGAGGTGTTGGCGCCACCGATCCGCCGGGTGGTGATCTGCCAGTGCTCGGCGGCGATGCCCGACGCCTCCCACATCTCCGGCGGCAGGGTGTGCAGCACCGCGACCGGTCCGTGCGCCGCCCGCCCGGCGAGCAGGGCGTGCATCGAGCCGGCTCGCCAGGCGGCGCCCATGCCGTCGCTGACGACGAGGAGGAGGGTGCGGCCCGAGGGGTCGTTGACGGTGCTCAGCGGCAGTTCGGGGCTGTCGGGCCGGAACGGGCCCGCGTGCAGGCGCGGCCGGCGTCCGCGCGTGTCGAGGCCGAGGACCCGGGTGGAGGCGAACGCGCCCAGGCGTTCCAGCAGAACCCTCAGCTCGGCGCCGAGCCGGTGCCACAGCAGCATGGACAGGCCGTCGTCGACGAGCAGCACCAGATGCAGCCAGCGCTCCCGCACCGGGCGCTGCACCACGTCCGGCAACCCGGTCTCGGCGAACTGGGTGGCGGTGCGCTCCTCGTCGATCTCCAGGCGGTGCCGGCTGTCCAGACGGCGCCTGAGCGGCCGTAGCGCCCGGCTGACGGCCAGTTCCTCGGTGAGCGCCTTGCCCTCGGGCACCCGGACCGGCATGGCCCTGCGAGGTTCCGGGCCGGTCCGCCCGGAGCGCGGCCGCGGGGCCGGGGTCTGGCGGGCGGCCGCGTACAGGGTCGGCGGGATGAGGTCCGGCAGGTCCGGGTCGTCGGGGTCGGGCGGCGGCTGCTCGGCGGGGCGGTCCGGCTCGGGGGCGGGCGGCGGGGCGGGGCGCCGGTCGGCGGACGGTTCGGGGCGCAGCGGCGCGTCCTCGCCCACCGGCAGCCGGGCAGCCAGCCACAGCACGTCGAGGATCTGGTCGGCGTCCAGGTCGTGGCCGCAGGCCGCCAGAACCCGCAGCGCCTCGCCGAACCGCTCCTCGCCGCCCGCCACGGTCACATCGCCCCGGTCAACTGGTGCAGTACGGCGTCGAGCAGCCCCTCCGCGTTCAGGTCGACGCCGCCGGTGCGCAGGAACACCGCGTTCAGCAGTTGGTCGGTGGCGAGTTCGCCCGGGGCGCGGCGGCGCAGGAACGCGTCGATCAGGTCGTCCGCCGCGCGCAACGCCTCCGCGCCCAGATGCGCCTCGACGATGGCCCGCAGCCGCTCCTTGTCCGGCACCGGCAACTGGAGCCGGATGCAGCGGCGCAGGAACGCGGGCGGGAAGTCCCGCTCGCCGTTGCTGGTGATGACGACGACGGGGAAATCGGGGCACTTAACGAGCCCTTGGTGCACCTGGGCGGTGCCCCCGTGGTCGTAGGTCTGCACCTCGACGTCGGCCATGTCCTCCGGGAGCCGGGTCAGCTCCGGGATGTCGAAGACACCACGCTCGAAGACGGTGAGCAGGTCGTTGGGCAGGTCGACGTCGCCCTTGTCCATCTCGTCAATGAGCAGACAGCGCGGGGTGTCCGACGGCACCAGCGCGGTGCCTAGCGGGCCGAGCCGGACGAACGTGCCGATGGACGGCTCCCGTTCACCGGCGTCCCGGCTGAGCGTGGTCTCGCGCAGCCTGCCGATCGCGTCGTACTGGTACAGGGCGTCCTTGACGGTGGAGCGGCTGTTGACCGGCCATTCCAGCAGCTCGCCCAGCTGCAGCTCGTGCGCGATCGCGTGGGCCAGCGACGACTTGCCGGTGCCGGCCGGACCGGTGACCAGCAGCGGACGGCGCAGATGCAGCGCGGCGTTGACGACGTCCGCGTGCTGCCGCTCGATGAGATACGGCAGTTCGGGGCGCAGCGCCGGCACGGGTGTGAAGCGGCGCCACGGCGGGGCGGACGGCAGCGCGACGGCCCTGGGGACGCCGTCGCCGCGGAAGAGGCGCCAGTCCGCCTCGGGGGCCGATGTCATGCGCTCTCCTGTGGTTCGGTCAGTTGGAGTCGGGGCACGGTGCGGTCGGCGTCGGCCCAGGCGAGGACCGGACGGCCGGGGAACTCGGGCCGGTTGGCGAAGGCGTCCGCGCGGTAGCTGCGTACCCCGTCTGGCAGTTCCCGGGTGGCGAGCTCCGCCATGTGCTGGACGGCGTGCGACCGCCCGTCCGCACTGCGGTCCCACACCACCACGGGTATGCCCAGGACGAGACACGTCTGCACGATCCGGTCCCGCGCCGGACCCGGGCTCACGTCCACGGAGACGCGGACCGTGTCGAGTTGGTTGAGCAGAGTCGGGTAGAGCGAGTCCGGGTCGGTGGACTCGTCGACCAGGAACGTCCGCCCCGAGTCGATCCGGCTCCACCGGGTGCGCCAGTGGGGCAGGAACCGTCCGTGCCGGCGCAGGAGTTCGGGGCAGTGCACGACCAGCGGGAACTCCACGCCGAGCACACCGGGCACCAGTTCGCCCGGTACCCGGGCCTTCCACTCGTCGACCGGCAGATCGAGGCTCTTGCGGTCCACGAGCACCTCGACCAGCGGCGGCCGGGCGTCCTTGGCGTCGGAGGTGAGGGAGGTGACGACCCGCAGCACCTCCCTGGCCGCCTCCGGCGACGAGTACGATCCGACGCTCTCGGCCGACACCCGGCGGGGCCCGGAGCCCTCGTCGCACCAGATGCCCAGCCGGTGGCGGCCGCGCTCGGCCCGGGTCACCTCCACCAGGACCCGCCCGCGCGTGGCCCGGTCCCGCACCGAGCGGGCCCACACCTTGGCGTCCCAGCGCCGCTCGTCCAGGGCGGCCTGTGCGACACCCAGCCGCGAGGTCACCCCGTTCGCCCACAGGCGCAGCTCCGACTGCTGGGGCTCCACACAGAGCGCGGCGACGTACTCCATGACCCGCAGCAGCGCCGGCACCCTGGCCTCCCCGCCGGCGGAACGGCCGTCGCCGGGGTGTGCCTCCAACTGGTCGAGCAGCGCGTCGAGATCCTCGCCGTCCGGGAAGACCGCGAGATGCGGCAGCGCGGCCCGCACCGCCTCGGCCAGCCGCCCGAGCACGGCGGGGTCCAACAGCCGCAGCCGCTCGCGCAGTTCGACGTACTCCTGCGGGGACAGCAGCTTGGCGGAGCGGACCAGACCGGCTGCGGCCAGGACCCGCCGGGAGGCGCCGCCGGGTTCGCGGCGCAGCACCGCGGCGAGCGCGGCCAGGGCCCGCGGATGCGCGAGCAGGAAGGAGGCGAACTCCTCGGGTGTGGGCGGTGTGACGTCGCTGCCGTACCGGACACCGCACGCGCGGGCCAGCCGACGGCCGAACTCGACACGCGTGTTCCCCGAAGGCAGCAGGTCCGCGACGAGGTCCGCCAGTATCCCGAACGCCGGGTCCTCCGGGTCGACGGGCTTGGGCGACAGCGCGTCCAGGAAGCCCAGCGCGCGCAGTTCGGCCTCGACGCGCTGCCAGGGGATGGCCCAGCTACGGCGGGTCATGTCCTGGGGGCTGTACGGCAGTTGGGCCCCGGAGTCAGGGTCCCGGCCCGGCAGGAAGGCCGCGGCCACCAGCCCGACCACGGCACGGTGGTACGGGGACCACAGGGGGCCGCCGCTGTAGCCGGGGCCCACGGCCATGCCGGTGGGCGATCCGTCTACGTAGCCGAAGGGGCCGACGAGCAGGGTCACGGTGAGGTCGGCGAACGTGGCCTCGTTCCCGCTGCCGTGCCATGCCTGCACCTTCTGGTCCGGCGACATCGCGGTCCGGCGCGGTGGTGCGGGCAGTTCACCGGCGGTCGCCTGGAGCCGCAGCACCGCCAGGTCGCCGAGCCAGGTGACGTCTCCCTTGAGTACCCGCCCGCCGTCCTCGGACCGCGGTGGGATCCAGTGCTCGACGTGCGCGAAGTACTGACGGGCGCCGAGCATCCCGTGCAGTTCCACGACGATCACCGACCGCTCCGGTTCACGGGGGTCGAACAGGGGCCTCCCCAGCGCGTCGTTGACGACATGGGCGCAGGTGAGCACGGTGTCGGCGCCGACCACCAGGCCCGCCCCCGCGACCAGTCCGTCGTCCTTACGCCGCACGGTCACGACATGGCGGGCGGGATCGTCGTCCGGTGCCGTCCCGGCCATCAGGAACCAGCCCATGGCTCACCCCGTGCCCGGAGTCGCCGTGCCTCCGTCGGCCCGGGGCGGCTGCCACGTCGCGGTGACCGTGAGATGCGCCTGCCCGCCACCGCTCACGATCCCGAACTTCAGGTCGTGCCCGACCTGCACGCCGAACGTCACACTCATCTCGCTCGGCGGCTCCGCCACGGCGTTGACGGTGCCGTGCACCTCCTGGAGCAGTACGCCGAGCGGGGCCAGGGCACTGCGCAGGGCACCGGTCGCGAAGTCGGCGACGCCCCGCCGCCCGGCGGCCACGGGCACCGCCGTCCCCATTCCCTCGGGGAGATCGTCGTCCCGCCCGGAGGCCGCACCGGGTGGCGCGGGAGAGAGCAGGAACCGTACGGGCGTACCGTCGTCGAACTCTGACTGCATCGCGGTGACCACGCCAACATTGTGGACCAACCCGCTTCATTGGACAGCGAGTTCACAGCTCCTGATCGTCGCCTTCGGTCACTTCGCCGTCACAAATCTGCAAGCGCACTGTCCCGGTTTGCGACGAAACATGATCGTTCCTCTTTCCGTCACTACCGTCGCAGGCAGTACGGGGCAGTACAGGGTGGCGCGATTCGGGGGTTTCGTGATGAGCAACTGGAACGGCTTCGGGGCGGAGCGCGGGCCGAGCGAGGAGAGAGGGCAGGCGCCCTGGTCGGTGTGGTCGACGGCGGAGACCCAGACCTCGCTCACCCCGCCGGCGTGGGTGTCGCCGCCGGCCCCTGTCCCGGCCCCGGTTTCCACTCCCGCCCCCGCTCCCGACCATCGGGTCCGGCGGGTGGTCCTCGCGGTCGTCGCCGCGGTGGTGCTGGGCGCGGGTGCGGGTGGCGGCTTCTGGTACCTCACGCACGAGCGCGTCACCCATGACCGCGTGGACACGAGCACGAGCGCGAGCGCTGGTGCGGGCAGGGGTACGGGGACGAGCGCGGGCGCGAGTGGCGGCGCGACCGGGCCCGGATCGTCCTACCGCACCGCCCAGGACCCCACCGGCTACACCGTTGAGATCCCTCGTGGCTGGACCCGCGCCCAACGGCAGGGCGCCAAGGCCCCGGTGATCTCCTACGACTCCCCGGACGGCACCCGCCGCCTGCAGATCTTCCGGATCACCGAGAACTCTCCGGCCGTGTCGCTCGATCTCGCCGAGAACGACCCCGGCTACGGCTTCACCGGCCAGCCGGGCTACCGGGTCCTCGACCGCGCCTCCGGCCCCACCTGGGCCGAACTCACCTACCGCTACGACGACCAGGACAAGGGCGCCCGCCGGGTGATCGACCACCGCTTCGAGGCGGTGGACGGCTCGCTCTACGCGATCCGGTCCAGTGGCCCCGAGTCCGTCGATCCCGCGCTGGTCCGCGCCCCGCTCACCGCCGCGATCGGTTCCTTCTGTCCGGCGGGCGCGAACTGCTGACCGGCGGGGGCGACTTGCCGACCCGCTGCCCCTACTCCAGCCCCCGCTTCCCCGGCGCCCAGAACGGCTTGGTGAGCACGGACCTCCGGTCCCAGCCCAACTCCCGTACGAGCACCTGCCGTACGGCCTGCACGGTCCTGGCCTCCCCGGCGACGTAGGCGATCCCGCCCGGCTCGGGGGCGAGGTCCTGCACCGCGTCCGGGAGTGAAGTCCCGCCCCTGGTCAGCCAGTTGAGGTGGTCGGAGTGGGCCAGCGGCAGCCGGTCCGTGTCCGACTCCGTTTCTACGGCACCGGAGATCCGCGCCCCCTCGGGCAGCGCGGCCAGCATCGCGCCGAAGGCGACGGAGGCCGTCTCCTCGCCGACGAAGACGTGGTGGGTGGCGTCGGGCCGGAGGGTGAAGGTGCCCTCGGGCTTCCGCAGCCGCACCTGCTCACCGACGCCGACGCTCTTCCCCCAACGGGCCCCGGGTCCCCCCTCGGAGTGGTCCAGCACGCACAACTCGACGGCGCCGGACGGGTCGTAGCGCCACACCGAGTACGTACGAAGGGTCAGGCCGGCGACCAGGACGCGTACCTGCTGGCCGGGGCGGACGTCGAGGCCGGCGAGGGTGTCGCCCTCGACGCGCAGGCGGCGCATCCGGGCGGTGAACGGTTCGGCGGCGGTGAGGGTGGCTCGGAGGGTCAGCAGGTCGAGGACGGGGTTCAGGAGGGCGGTGGGCACGGGGGCTCCTCAACTGGGCGGTGCGTGAGGGGAGTTGATGATCGGATGCGACGCGATATTACGCGTTTCTCGCCGGACGCGATAGTACGTGTGGTGGTGCGGTCGCGGTAGCCGACGATCACAACTGCCGTCGCCGCGAGGACGATCAGGGCCACCGTGCGCAGTGCCGGGCCCATGCCGTGGGCGAGGTCGGGGTGGGCGGCCAGGATCGTACCGGTGACCGCGACGCCCAGGGCCGCGCCGAGTTCGCGGGCCGAGGTGCCCAGGCCGGAGCCGAGGCCCGTCCGGTGCGGCGGCAGCGAGGTGACGACGCCGACCGTGAGCGCGGGCATCGACAGGCCGGTGCCCGCCGAGATCACCAGCAGCCAGCAGGCGTACGTCCAGTAGGGCGTGCCCGCGTCGGCGGTGGACGCGCCGAGCAGACCGAGGCCGATGAGGGCGAGACCCGTGCCGATGACGGGACGCGGGCGGTGCGACCAGCGGACGGCGAGCTTCGGGACGAGGGCCATGCCGATCGTCAACGGCACGATCGCGACACCGGTGACGGCGGCGCCGTAGCCCTTGATGCCTTGCAGGTACTGGGAGTTGACGTAGAAGAGGGAGAACAGGCCGAAGAAGCCGGTGGCCGTGCCGAGGGTGGCCGCGCGGAGGGTGGGGGAGGTGAAGACGCGCGGGTCGAGGAGCGGGGTGCGGGAGCGGAGGGCGTGGAGGGTGAAGGCCGTTGTGAGGGCGGCGCCTGTCGTGAAGGCCGTGAGGATGCGGGGTGAGGTCCAGCCGTAGGTCGGGCCCTCGATGATGCCGAAGAGGACCGCGACCAGGCCGGTGGTCAGGAGGAGTGTGCCGGTGGGGTCGAGGTTGCTGTGCGCGGCGCGTTCCGTGCGGGGTGTGGTGAGGACGACCGCGAGGGCCAGCAGGGCGGCCAGTGGGACCATCGCCCCGAACAGGGCGCGCCAGGACAGGAATTGACCGACCAGGCCGCCGCCGAGGTTCCCGGCGAGACCGCCGAGGCCGAGCGCGAGCGTCCAACTGCCCATCGCGCGGGCCCGGTTCTCCGGGGCGGAGAGGTGGACGAGGATCGACATCGTCGCCGGGGTGATCAGCGCCGCGCCCGCGCCGGACAGCCCGCGGCCCGCGATCAGTGTCGCCGGGTTCTGGGCGAACGCGCTGGTGGCGGCGCCCGCCGCGAACAGGGCGAGCCCGGCGAGCAGCGCGCCCTTGCGGCCGTGCCGGTCGCCGAGCGCGCCGGCCGGGATGAGGAGCCCGGCGAACACGATGACGTACGCGTCGACGGTCCACAGGAGTTCGGTGTGGGAGGGGTGCAGGGCGGACGAACTCAGCTGCGGGATAAGGAGGTTGATGGCGGCGACCATGCTCTGCGCGACCAGCACACAGGCGCAGAGGGTGAGGAGGGTGGACCGTTTCAGGGCGGGCGCGGGCATGGCGGACATGGCTCCTCCGGGGAGCGTCGGTGTGGTGGGGGATGCCCTGTCACCGTAGGCTCGGCACTGACCTGCTATCCAGTGCAACCTTTGCAAGGGGCGAATGCGTGTGACGCAATCCGTGAGCTCCGGTGGCCCGGGGAGCCTGGACCTCAATCTGCTGGTCGCGCTGGACGTGCTGCTCGAGGAGCAGAGCGTGCAGGGCGCGGCCCGGCGGCTGCATCTCTCCGAACCCGCGATGAGCCGCACCCTGGGCCGCATTCGCAAGGCGCTCGGCGATCCCGTGCTGGTCAGGGCCGGGCGCCGGATGGTGCCGACCCCACACGCGCTGGCCGTGCGGGCCGAGGTGAGCGCGGTGGTGGAGCGGGCGCGGGCGCTGTTCGCGCCGGGCCGGGGCGCCGACCTCAGGACCGTCAGCCGGACGCTCACGATCATCGGACACGACGCGCTCGCCGCCCTCTACGGCGCCCGGCTGCTCGCGCGGGCCGCCGAGGAGGCGCCGGGCATCCGGATCCGCTTCCTCGCCGAGAGCCATGTGGACGCGCCCGTCCTGCGGCAGGGGACCGCGGACCTGGAGGTCGGGGTCGTGGACGCGACGTCGCCCGAGGTGCACCACGAACTCATCTACGAGGACCGGATGGTCGGCGTCGTCCGGGCCGGACACCCGCTGCTGGAGGGGGAGTTGACGCCCGAGCGGTTCGCGGGGGTGGCCGACCACCTGATCGTCTCGCGGCGCGGCAAGCTGCACGGTCCCGTCGACGAGCGGCTCGCCGAACTCGGCCTGGAACGCCGGGTGGTGGGCACCGTCGGCACCTTCCCGGCCTCACTGTTCGTGCTGCGCGACACCGACCTGATCGGTCTGATCAGCTACTGGACCGTTCCGCTGGCGGCCTCCCTGGGCCTGGTCACCTTCGACGTGCCGCTGCGACTCCCCGTCCTGAAGCTGGGGTTGGCCTGGCATCCACGGCATGACGCCGACCCGGCGCACGCGTGGTTGCGGGCCTGCGTAAGGGAGTTGCTGGGGGAGGTGGGTCAGCGGGCGCCGGCCAGCCGCTTCTCGAACCAGTGGGACGCGTAGACATGGTCGACGTAGGCCGGGATCTCCGTGTAGCCGCACGCCCGGTACATCGCCTGCGCCTCCGTGAGCGTCGCGTGCGTGTCGAGTCGTACAACGGCGAAGTCGTGGGCCGCGGCGGCGAGTTCGAGTTCGGTGAGGATGCGGCGGGCGAGGCCCAGGCGGCGGGCGTCGGGGTGGACCCAGACGTGCCGGATCTCGCCGACTCCGGGCTCCAGGGTCCGTAGCGCCCCGCACGCGACCGGCCGTCCCTCCTCGTACGCGACGAAGAACGCGCCCGCCTCCCCGGTGACCTCCTCCGGCCGTACGAGATCGGTCTTGTCGAAGCCCTCGGGGAAGCGGGCGTCGATGTCGGCGGCGTAGGCGTCGAGGCAGGCGCGGGCGTCCTCGGCGGCGCCGTCGACCGGGGCGACCGTGATGGCGGCCAGCCGGAGCAGGCGCTGGGTGGTCGCCAACGCGTGGGTGAGTTCGGTGCGTTGGGGTGCGGTGAGGGTGGTGAGGAGACCGGTGGCGAGCGCGTCGGCGCGGCGGTGCTGCTCCTCGACCTCGGCCCGTCCGGCGGCCGTCAGCTCGATCAGGCGCAGCCGGGTGTCGTGCGGGGGCACGGTCAGCCGGACCAGGCCCTGCGCCTCCAGGGCCTTCGCCATCCGGCTCAGATAGCCCGCGTCCAGGGCGAGCCGGGCGCGCAGCTCCCGCAGTGAGGCGCCGTCGCCGATCTCGAAGAGCAGCCGGGCCTCGCCGAGCGGGCGGTCCTGGCCGAGGTAGTGGTCGTCGAGGGCGCCGATGCGGCGGGTGAAGTAGCGGTTGAAGCGGCGGAGGGCGGCGATGTCCTCCGGTCGTACCGGCGCGGATTCCGTTACTGGCTCCATATTTCTTTGACTTTAGTCAAAGGAGTCGTCGGAGTCCATGGTGGTGCGGCTTTTGTGCCCCTGTTCAGTGATCCGGA
The DNA here is from genome assembly GCF_000376565.1 of Streptomyces hokutonensis. Classification (GTDB taxonomy): domain Bacteria; phylum Actinomycetota; class Actinomycetes; order Streptomycetales; family Streptomycetaceae; genus Streptomyces; species Streptomyces hokutonensis. The sequence goes on from NZ_BARG01000014.1 coordinate 273,159, forward strand.
CCACTTTCGGCCAGGGATCGCGCATGCATACGGACGGTCCGGGCAGGCGCTCGCAGTCCCCGAGAGTGACAGTTAGGTGACGCTCGGGCGCTGAACAGGAACGGAAGGCAATACCGATCATGGCCGACACGACGGAACAGCACGCGGGGAAGACCATTCACGCGGGCGGCGAGTGGCTGGAAGCGGTCTCCGGCGCCACCCGCGAGATCATCGACCCCGCGGACGCGCTGCCGTTCGCCGTGGTCGCGGAGGGCGACGAGAAGGACACCGACATAGCCGTCGCCGCCGCCCGCGCCGCCTTCGACGGGGGCGAGGCGGGCGGTGGTGCGGGGGTTCGCGGTGAGGGCGCCTGGCCGCGCACCCCCGTCGCCGAGCGCGCCGCCCTGCTGCGCCGCGTCGCCGACCTGCTGGTGCGCGACCGCGAACGGCTCGGCCTGCTGGAGAGCCGGGACGCGGGCAAGACCGTCGAGGAGGGCCGGGTCGACATCGACTGTGTCGCCGACGCCTTCCGCTACTTCGCCGACCTCGTCGCGGCCGAGGCCCCCGGCCGGGTCGTCGACGCGGGCACGCCCGACGTCCACAGCGTCGTCGTGCACGAGCCCGTCGGCGTGTGCGCGCTGATCACCCCCTGGAACTACCCTCTCCTCCAGGCGAGTTGGAAGATCGCGCCGGCCCTCGCGGCCGGCAACACCTTCGTCGTCAAGCCCAGCGAGATCACCCCGCTGACGACGATCGCCCTCATCGACCTGCTCGTCGAGGCCGGACTGCCCGCCGGTGTCGCCAACATCGTCACGGGCCCCGGCCACACGGTCGGCGCACGCCTCGCCGAACACCCCGACGTCGACCTCGTCTCCTTCACCGGCGGCCTCGTCAGCGGCACGAAGGTCGCCCAGGCCGCCGCCGTGACCGTCAAGAAGGTCGCCCTCGAACTCGGCGGCAAGAACCCCAACGTCGTCTTCGCCGACGCCTGCGCCACCGAGGGGGGCTTCGACACCGCCGTCGACCAGGCCCTCAACGCCGCCTTCATCCACAGTGGCCAGGTCTGCTCGGCCGGCTCCCGGCTCATCGTCGAGGAGACCGTCCGCGAACGCTTCGTCGCCGAACTCGCCCGCCGCGCCGCGAAGATCCGCCTCGGCCGCGGCACCGAGGACGGCGTCGAGTGCGGCCCGCTCGTCTCCGAACAGCAGCGCGCCAGGACCGAGTCGTACGTCGCCGGTGCCCTCGCCGAGGGCGCGGTGCTGCGCTCCGGCGGCCGGCGCCCCGAGCCCTCTGCCGAACGCCCCGCCACCGGCTACTTCTACGAGCCGACCGTTCTCGACCAGTGCCACCGCGAGATGACCGTCGTACGCGAGGAGGTCTTCGGACCGGTCCTCACCGTCGAGACCTTCCGCACCGAGGACGAGGCCGTCGCGCTCGCCAACGACACCGACTACGGCCTCGCGGGCGCCGTCTGGACCACCGACGCGGGCCGCGCCCGCCGCGTCGCCGGACGGCTCCGGCACGGCACCGTCTGGATCAACGACTTCCACCCCTACCTCCCCCAGGCGGAGTGGGGCGGCTTCGGAAAGAGCGGCGTGGGCCGGGAGCTGGGCCCCGCCGGCCTCGCCGAGTACCGCGAGGCAAAGCACGTCTACCAGAACTTGGCGCCGGGGCCGGTGCGCTGGTTCGCCGGCTGACGCCGGAATCTGCAGCCCACCTAAGGGGCGCGGGACTGTGCCGATATGCGGCTCCGCCGCGTGGGCGCGACCAGCCACAACGCACCCGCACCCGACGAGACCACCCTTACCCGGAGTTGCTCCATGCCTGAGACCCCCCACGTATACGACTACGTCGTCATCGGCGGCGGAACAGCCGGCTCCGTCATCGCCTCCCGCCTCACCGAGAACCCCGACGTCACCGTCGCCGTCATCGAGGGCGGCCCCAGCGACGTCGGCCGCGATGACGTACTGACCCTGCGCCGCTGGATGGGCCTCCTCGGCGGCGAACTGGACTACGACTACCCCACCACCGAGCAGCCGCGAGGCAACTCCCACATCCGGCACAGCCGTGCCCGCGTCCTCGGCGGCTGCTCCTCGCACAACACCCTCATCGCCTTCAAGCCGCTGCCGTCCGACTGGGACGAGTGGGAGGCGGCCGGCGCCAAGGGCTGGGGCGCGATCTCGATGGAGGCGTACTACGCCCGCCTCCTCAACAACATCGTCCCGGTCGACGAGAAGGACCGGAACGCCATCGCCCGCGACTTCGTCGACGCGGCGCAGCAGGCGCTGGACGTCCCGCGCGTCGAGGGCTTCAACAAGGCCCCCTTCACGGACGGCGTCGGCTTCTTCGACCTCGCCTACCACCCCGAGAACAACAAGCGGTCCAGCGCGTCCGTGGCCTATCTGCACCCGGTGATGGACGAGCGCCCCAACCTGACCCTTTTCCTCGAGACCTGGGCCCACCGGCTGGAGCTGAACGGCACCCGCGCCGAGGGCGTGCACGTCCGCACCAAGGACGGCGAGGAACTTCTCGTACGCGCCCGCCGCGAGGTCGTCCTCTGCGCCGGGGCCGTCGACTCCCCGCGCCTGCTCCTGCACTCGGGCATCGGCCCCCGCAAGGACCTCGAAGCGCTCGGCATCCCGGTCGCCGTCGACCTCCCGGGCGTCGGCGAGAACCTCCTCGACCACCCCGAGTCGGTGATCGTCTGGGAGACGAACGGGCCGATCCCGGAGAACTCCGCGATGGACTCCGACGCGGGCCTGTTCGTCCGCCGCGACCCGGGGCGCCCGGGCCCGGACCTGATGTTCCACTTCTACCAGGTCCCCTTCACCGACAACCCCGAGCGCCTCGGCTACGAACGCCCCGAGTTCGGCGTCTCCATGACCCCGAACATCCCCAAGCCGAAGAGCCGGGGGCGCCTCTACCTGACCAGCGCCGACCCTGCCGTCAAACCCGCCCTGGACTTCCGCTACTTCACCGACGAGGACGACTACGACGCCCGCACCCTCGTCGACGGCATCCGCATCGCCCGTGAGGTCGCCCGCACCGAGCCCCTCGCGGGCTGGCTCAAGCGGGAAGTGGCCCCCGGCCCGGAGATCCTGGGCGACGCCGAGCTGAGCGAGTACGCCCGCAAGGTCGCGCACACCGTCTACCACCCGGCCGGCACCTGTCGCATGGGCGCCGAGGCCGACGAACTGGCCGTGGTGGACCCGGAGTTGAGGGTCCGCGGCCTGGACGGCATCCGTATCGCCGACGCCTCCGTCTTCCCGACCATGCCCGCCGTGAACCCGATGATCGGGGTGCTCATGGTCGGCGAACGGGCCGTCGACCTGATCGGGGGCGGTGCGTGATGAGTACCTCAACTGCCGCGAACAGTCCCGTCTTCTCCGTGGAGGGCCTGTGGAAGGTCTTCGGCCCGAAGGCCGACCACATCCCCGCCGACCCCGAACTCGCCGCCCTCGGCACCGCCGAACTCCGCACCCGCACCGGCTGCACCGCCGCCGTCCGTGACGTCTCCTTCGACGTGCGCAAGGGCGAGGTCTTCGTGGTGATGGGCCTGTCCGGCTCCGGCAAGTCCACCCTGGTCCGCTGCCTCACCCGCCTCATCGAACCGACCGCGGGCTCGATCGCCATCGACGGCGAGGACGTCCGCGCCATGGACAGGTCCCGGCTGCGCGAACTCCGCCGCCACCGCGCCGCGATGGTCTTCCAGCACTTCGGCCTCCTCCCGCACCGCACGGTCCTCGACAACGTCGCCTACGGCCTGGAGATCCAGGGCATCGGCAAGGCCGAGCGCCGCCGCCGGGCCGCCGAGGTCGTCACCAAGGTCGGCCTGGAGGGCATGGAGCAGCGGCGCCCCGCCCAGCTCTCCGGCGGCCAGCGCCAACGCGTGGGCCTGGCCCGGGCGTTGGCGGTCGACCCCCAAGTCCTCCTCTTCGACGAGCCGTTCAGCGCGCTCGACCCGCTGATCCGGCGTGACATGCAGGAGGAGGTCGTCCGGCTGCACCACGAGGAGGGCCGCACGATGGTCTTCATCACCCACGACCTGAACGAGGCGCTGAAACTCGGCGACCGCATCGCCCTGATGCGCGACGGCCGGATCGTCCAGCTCGGCACCCCCGAGGAGATCGTCGGTTCCCCGGCCGACGACTACGTCCGCGAGTTCGTACGGGACGTACCGCGCGCGGACGTCATGACGGTCCGTACGGCGATGCGGCCCGGGGACTGCGGGGGAGCGGAGCACCCCGGTGCGCTCGCGGCCGACGCGGTCGTCGCCGAGGCGATCAAGGTCGTGTCCCGCAGCGGCCGTCCCGCCTGTGTCGTGGAGAACGGCCGCTGTCTGGGCGTGGTCGACCAGGCGCGACTGCTGGACGTCGTGGCAGGGGCGGAGCTCGCCGGCATCGGCAAGGAGGCGGTCTGATGGCCACGGTCACCGCATCCGTCCCGCGCCTCGCCCTCCCCGGAATCCTCCGGCACCGGGCCGCACACAAGCTGCTGCTGCTCGCGCTCGCCGCGGCCGTCCTCGTACCGCTCGCCGACGCCCACTGGTCCAGCGGCAGTTGGCCGGGCGCCCTCACCGTCGACCTGTCCGGTCCGCTGGGCCGGGCCAACGACTGGATCATCGACAACCGCGACAGCTCCCCGCTGTTCCTCTACTTCTTCGGCTACATCAGCAACGCCGTCGTCCTCTCCGTACGCGCCGTCTACCTGGTGCTGCTCGCCGCGGGCTGGGCGGGCGTCACCGCGTTCGGCGCGCTCGTCGCCTGGCGGGTCGCGGGCGTCCGGCTCGCGGTCGGGACCGGTGTCGCCTTCCTCGTCTGCGGGCTGCTCGGTATGTGGGTGCCGACCATGCAGACGCTCGCGCTCATGGTGGTCGCGGTGCTCACCTCGGTCGTCGTGGGCTTGCTGCTCGGCCTGGCCGGCGGCCTCTCCGAGCGCACGGACCGCGCGCTGCGCCCGGTCCTGGACACCATGCAGGTGCTCCCGGCCTTCGCCTACCTCCTCCCCGTCGTCCTCGTCTTCGGCATCGGCGTCCCCGCCGCCGTCCTCGCCACCGTCGTCTACGCCGCCCCGCCCATGGCCCGCCTCACCGCGCTCGGCCTGCGCAACGCCGACCCGGAGGTCCTGGAGGCCGTCGAGTCCCTGGGCGCCACCGGACGCCAACGCCTGTTGACCGCGCGGCTGCCGCTGGCCCGCAAACAGCTCCTCCTCGGCCTCAACCAGACGATCATGATGGCCCTCTCCATGGCCGTCATCGCCTCCGTGATCGGCGCCGGAGGCCTCGGCGACCGCGTCTACCAGGCCCTCGCCTCCGTGGACGTGGGCGCGGCCCTGGCCGCCGGCATCCCGATCGTGCTGCTGGCCGTCGTACTCGACCGGGTCACGGCGGCGGCGGGCGAGCAGACCGACGAACCCACGGCTTCGGACCCGCGCCGGTGGCTGTACGCACTCGGCGCCACCGTGGCCGTGGCGGTGGCCGTCCGGCTCGCCGGCGCCCTCGACTGGCCCTCCGGCTGGACCCTGGACATCGCCGAACCGGTGAACCGCGTCGTCGACTGGATGACCGCCCACCTCTACTCCGGCGTCCCCTACCTCGGCGGCACCGCCGACTGGGCCGGCCACTTCACCACCTGGGTCCTGGACCCCGTACGCGACGGCCTGCAATGGCTGCCCTGGTGGTCGGTGCTGCTGATCGTCGCCGCCCTCGCCTGGGTGATCGGCACCTGGCGCACCGCGCTCACGGCCGTCCTCGCCATGGCCGCGATCGGTGTGCTCGGCGTGTGGAAGCCGTCGCTCGACACGCTGTCGCAGGTGCTGGCCGCCGTGGCCGTCACCCTCGTCCTCGGCTTCGCGACCGGCATCGCCGCCGCCCGCAGCGACCGCTTCGAACGGGCCCTGCGCCCCGTCCTCGACGTCTGCCAGACGATGCCGCAGTTCGTGTACCTGATCCCGGTCGTCGCCCTCTTCGGCGTGGGCCGCGCCCCCGCCGTCGCGGCGGCCGTCGTCTACGCGCTGCCCGCCGTCGTCCGCATCACCACCCAGGGTCTGCGCCAGGTCGACCCGGCCGCCCTGGAGTCGGCCCGCTCGCTCGGCGCGACCGGCGCCCAGCAGCTGCGGCAGATCCAACTCCCGCTAGCCCGCCCGGCGTTGCTCCTCGCCGTCAACCAGGGTGTCGTCCTCGTCCTCGCCGTCGTCATCATCGGCGGCCTGGTCGGCGGCGGCGCGCTCGGCTACGACGCCGTGTTCGGCCTGGCCCAGGGCGACCTGGCGACCGGCCTGGTCGCGGGCGCCGCGATCGTCTGCCTCGGCCTGATGCTCGACCGCGTGACCCAGCCGACCGAACGCCGCACCAGGAAGGGAGCCTGACATGCGAGTCCGTACGACCGCTGCCGTGGCGTCGCTGGTGCTGCTCACCGGCTGCGGCGCCGCCGACATGACCAAGCAGGCCTCGCCCTTCGCCAACGCGCAGGGCGCCAAGACCGTGACGCTCTCCGTCCAGTCCTGGGTCGGCGCACAGGCCAACGTGGCCGTCGCGCAGTACCTGTTGGAGCACAAGCTCGGCTACCGCGTCGACACCGTCCAGGTCGACGAGGTCCCCGCGTGGGACGCGCTCAGCCAGGGCCGGGTCGACGCGATCCTGGAGGACTGGGGCCACCCCGACCAGGAGAAGCGCTACGTCGACGACAAGAAGACGATCACGCGTGCGGGCGGCCTCGGGGTGACCGGGCACATCGGCTGGTACGTTCCGACGTACCTGGTCAAGCAGCACCCCGACATCACGGACTGGAAGAACCTCGACAAGTACTCCTCGCTCTTCCGCACCGCGGAGAGCGGCAACAAGGGCCAGCTGATGGACGGTTCGCCCTCCTACGTCACCAACGACAAGGCGCTGGTGGCCAACCTGAAGCTCAACTACCAGGTGGTGTTCGCCGGTTCGGAGGCCGCGCAGATCACCCAGATGAAGCAGTTCGCCAAGGAGAAGAAGCCCTTCCTCACCTACTGGTACGCACCCCAGTGGCTGTTCAAGAAGGTGCCCATGACGGAGGTCAAGCTCCCTGCCTACAAGGAGGGCTGCGACGCCGACGCCGCCAAGGTCGCCTGCGCCTACCCCCACACCCCGCTGCAGAAGTACCTCAACACGGACTTCGCGAAGAAGGGTGGCAAGGCGGCGGCCTTCCTGAAGAAGTTCAAGTGGACGACCGAGGACCAGAACGAGGTCTCCCTGATGATCGCCGACCAGAAGCTGTCCCCGGCCGACGCGGCGAAGAAGTGGGTGGACAGCCACCCCGCCACGTGGAAGGCATGGCTGTCCTGACGGCTGCCGGCTCAGCGCTTCAGCCCGGCCACCATCCCCTGCAACGCGCGTGCCGTCCACCGCTGCAGCCCCGGGCCGAACGTCACGCGCGTGGCCCCGAGTTCACCGAGTTCGGTGGGCGAGGGGCCCTCGCCGTCCGCCCGCGCGAACACGTTGACCGGCCCCTGGATACCGGACCGCAGCAACGGCAGCACCGCGGTGGGCGCCGCGATCGGATAGACGCAGTCCGCACCCGCCGCGACATACAACGCGGCCCGCTCGATGGCCCGTTCGGGATCGCCGTCGCCATGCAGGAAGGTGTCCACGCGGGCGTTGACGAACAACTGGTCCGCCGCCACCGCCCGCACCTCGGCGAGCCATTCGGCGTGGTGCCGTGGGTCCTTGAGAACACCCCCGTTGGAGTCCTCAAGATTGCACCCCACGGCACCCGCCTCCAGCAGCCGCTCCACCAACTCCTTGGGCGCGAGCCCGTATCCGCCCTCGACATCGGCCGACACCGGAACGTCCACGGCCCGCACGATCCGCGCGACCGCCGCGAACATCTCGTCCGCCGGAGTCGCCCCGTCCTCGTACCCCAGCGAGGCGGCGACCCCGGCACTGGGCGTGGCCAGCGCCGGGAATCCGGCGTCGACGAACACCCGCGCGCTCACGGCGTCCCAGGGCCCGGGCAGCACGAGCGGATCACCGGGCAGCCGCCGCAGATGCAGACTCCGGAACAGCCCGACCCCGCTGCCGCCCGACCCCCGTGCCCGCACGGTCACTTGTGCTGTCCCGCCTTGTAGTGCCCCGGCACCATCCGCGTGCTGACCCCGAACCGGTTCCACGCGTTGATCACCGTGATCGCGGCGATCAGCTGGGTCAGCTCGGCCTCCTCGAACTGGGCGGCGGCCCGGTCGTACACCTCGTCCGGCACGAAACCGTCCGTGAGGACCGTGATCGCCTCGGTCAGCTCGATCGCCGCGAGCTCCTTCTCGGTGTAGAAGTGCCGCGACTCCTCCCACGCCCCCAGCTGGATGATCCGCTCCACGCTCTCGCCCGCCGCCAGCGCGTCCTTGGTGTGCATGTCGAGGCAGAACGCGCAGTGGTTGAGCTGCGAGGCGCGGATCTTCACCAGCTCCAGCAGCTTCGGGTCGAGCCCCCGACGGGCCGCCGCGTCGAGGCGGACCATCGCCTTGTAGACCTCGGGGGCGTGCTCGGCCCAGTTGAGACGGGGGCTGTGTTCGGGGGCGTAAGGAGCTTCCTGTGCTGTGGTCATGTCTCGACCCTAGAAGCCAGGCAGCCCAGGAGTATGGTCCATTTCCATGGCGAAATCATGGGCCACTTTGGGCGTAGACCTCCACCTCGAACCGACCGGCACCAGTACGGGTACCGGCACAGGTGTCCGCCGGGGCCTGACGGACGCGCTCCGCGACGCCGTCCGCACCGGCCGCCTCGCTCCCGGCACCCGGCTGCCCTCCTCCCGCTCCCTCGCCGCCGACCTGGGCGTGGCCCGCAACACCGTCGCCGACGCCTACGCCGACCTGGTCGCCGAGGGCTGGCTCACCGCCCGCCAGGGCTCCGGCACCCGCGTCGCCGACCGCGCTGTCGTCCCGCCCGCCGACACGACCCCGCCCCGCCGCCTCCACACCCGCCCCGCCTACGACCTCGTCCCCGGCACCCCCGACCTCGCCTCCTTCCCCCGCACCGAGTGGCTCAAGGCGGCCCGCCGCGCCTTCACCTCCGCCCCCTACCAGGCCCTCGGCTACGGCGACCCCCGCGGCCGTGCCGAACTGCGCACCGCCCTCGCCGCCTACCTCGCCCGGGCCCGCGGTGTCCGCGCCGACCCCGAGCACATCGTGATCAGCGCGGGCATCTCCAACGGCCTGCGGCTGATCGGCACGGCACTGCGGGCCCGCGGCGCCCACTCGATCGCGGTGGAGTCCTACGGCCTGCCCGCGCACTGGGGGATCCTCGACGGGGCCGGTCTGCGCACCCGCCCGCTCCCCTTCGACGAACTGGGCACGAACCCGGGGCAGTTGACGGACGAGCCGGCCGTCCTGCTCACCCCCGCCCACCAGTTCCCCATGGGCGTCCCGCTCCGCCACGACCGCCGCTCCGCCGTCGTCGACTGGGCCCGGCGCACCGGCGGTCTGGTCCTGGAGGACGACTACGACGGCGAGTTCCGCTACGACCGTCAGCCGATCGGCGCCCTCCAGGGCCTCGACCCCAACCATGTCGTCTACCTCGGCACCGCCAGCAAGTCCCTCGCCCCGGGTCTCCGTCTGGCCTGGCTGGTCCTGCCCCCGTCACTCGCCGAGGAGGTCGTGAAGGCGAAGGGCGGCGTCGACACCTGCGGCGTCCTGGACCAGTTGACCCTCGCCGAGTTCATCACCTCCGGCGCCCACGACCGCCATGTCCGCGCCGCCCGCCTGCGCTACCGCCGCCGCCGCGACAGCCTCGTCGAGGCCCTGGCCCAGTACGCCCCCGAGGTCCACGTCACCGGTATCGCGGCCGGCTTCCACGCGGTCCTCAGCCTCCCGCCCGGCACCGAACAGTCCGTGGTCCAGGCCGCCGCCTGGCAGGGCCTGGCCCTCCACCCGCTCTCGTCCTACCGCCACGAACACGCCCAGGCCGACCCCCTGGACGCCCTGGTCGTGGGCTACGGCACCCCGCCGGACCACGCGTGGGCGGGAGCGGTGGAGGCCCTGTGCAGGGTGCTGCCGTGACCTACACGGTCTCTACGGAGGCCTGGTCGGACGCTTCCTCCGGCGCCTCACCGAACCGTGCCAACGCCAACGCCCCCACCACCGCCACCGCGAACCCCAGCACCGCCAGCCACTCCAGCCCCTCGCGCGTACGGTCCCCGAGCCACACCACGCCCACCGCCGCCGGCCCGATCGTCTCCCCGATCACCAGCCCTGCCGTGGCCGTCGTCACCGACCCCCGCTGCAGAGCCGTCGTCAGCAGCAGGAACGCGGCGCCCCCACCCACCAGCAGCGCGTACGTCGCGGGATTGCCGACCAGCGCCGAGGGGTTCAGCGAGTCGATCAACCGCACCGCCACCTCGACGACCCCGAACCCGAACCCGGCGCCCAGCCCGAGCGTCAACGCCCGCCCCCGCTCCGGCAGTCGCCCACCGACCAGCCCGAGCAGCAGCACCGCACCGGCCGTCCCCAGCATCGCCCACTTCAAGGCCGTGGACCCGGCCTGATCGCCTTCCGCCCCGGACGCCAGCCCCAGCATCGCGAGCCCCGCGCACACCACCCCGACGGCCGCCCACTCCACCCCGCTGAGCCGCACCTTCAGCAGCCGCGCGGCCACCACCGCCGTCACCGCGAGGCTCGACGCCAGGGCCGCCCCGACCGCGTAGATGGGCAGCGACCGCAGCGCCGCGATCTGGAACACGAACCCCAGCCCGTCCAGCGCGAGCCCCGCCATGTACCGCCACTGCCGCAGCGCCCGCAGCAACAGCGCCGCGTCCCCACCCCCACCCGTCGTCGCCGCCCGCGTGGCGACCGCCTGCAGGACCGTCGCCGTACCGAAGCAGATCGCCGCGCCGAGCGCGCACACCATTCCAAAGAGCACAAAGGGACTCTAGGGGAGGGGAGATCGCCGCGGGCTCCCGTGCGAACCCTCTCACCGATCTCTAGGCCCCCAGCACCGCCCGCAGCTCGGCCAGTCCCCGGTCCAGGTCCTCCTCGCCGATCATCAGCGGCGGCGCGATCCGGATCGTCGCCCCGTGGGTGTCCTTCACCAGGACACCCCGCTCCATCAGCCGCTCCGAGACCTCCCGGCCCGTCCCGACCGCCGGAGCGATGTCGACCCCGGCCCACAGTCCCCGCCCGCGCACCGCCGTCACCCGCCCGGTGTCCTTCAACTGCCGCAGTTCCCCGTGCAGATGCTCGCCGAGCCGCGCCGCCCGCGCCTGGTACTCGCCCGTCCGCAGCATCGCGATCACCTCCAGTGCCACCGCACACGCCAGCGGATTCCCGCCGAACGTCGACCCGTGCTCCCCGGGCCGGAACACCCCCAGCACCTCCGCGCTCGACACCACCGCAGACACCGGCACCACCCCGCCGCCCAGCGCCTTCCCCAGCACATAGACGTCGGGCACGACGCCCTCGTGCTCGCAGGCGAACGTCCGTCCCGTCCGCCCGAGCCCCGACTGGATCTCGTCGGCGACGAAGAGCACGTTCCGCTCGCGCGTCAACTCCCGCACCCCCGCCAGATATCCGGCCGGCGGCACCAGCACCCCCGCCTCGCCCTGGATCGGCTCCAGCAGCACGGCCACCGTGTTCTCGCTGACCGCCGCCCGCATCGCGGTGAGATCCCCGTACGGCACGATCTCGAAGCCCGGGGTGTACGGCCCGAAGTCCGCCCGCGCCTCCAGGTCGGTCGAGAAGCCGACGATCGTCGTCGTACGGCCGTGGAAGTTGTTCCCCGCCACCACGATCTTCGCCCGCCCGTCGGGCACTCCCTTGACCCGGTACCCCCACTTGCGGGCCGTCTTCAGCGCGGTCTCCACCGCCTCCGCGCCCGTGTTCATCGGCAGCACCAGCTCCATGCCGCACAGCTCGGCCAACTGCTCGCAGAACGCGCCGAACCGGTCGTGGTGGAACGCCCGCGACGTCAGCGTCACCCGGTCCAACTGGGCCTTCGCCGCCGCGATCAGCCGCGGGTTGCGGTGCCCGAAGTTCAGCGCCGAGTACCCGGCGAGCAGGTCCAGATAGCGCCGCCCGTCCACATCCGTCATCCACGCGCCCTCGGCGCCGGCGATCACCACCGGCAGCGGGTGATAGGTGTGCGGGGTGTGTGCCTCGGCGGCGGCGATGAGGGCTTCCGTACTGGTCACGGCGTCTCCCGGGGGTGAGGGTGCCCCCTTTCCTATCCTCGCCCGCATGGTGGACGCGGGAGCCGCACCGTCCGGCCCGCCCGGTAGGCTGACCGGCGGGCCGTGACTGGCGCGCTGGGATGGGACCGACCATCGGGGAGCGGCCCGAGCTGCAATGTGTGCCGTGCGCCTGGGCCGTACCGTGAACGCCGAACGCCACGTCCGGAGGTCCCCATGCCCGACAATTCCGCGCCCCTCTCCAACGAGTCCACCGCCTACCGCGCCGCCCTCGACGTGATCCGCGCCGTCGAGCCCCGCGTCGCCGACGCGATCGGCCAGGAAGTCGCCGACCAGCGCGAGATGCTCAAGCTGATCGCCTCCGAGAACTACGCCTCCCCGGCCACCCTGCTCGCGATGGGCAACTGGTTCAGCGACAAGTACGCCGAGGGCACCATCGGCCGCCGCTTCTACGCCGGCTGTCGCAACGTCGACACCGTGGAGTCCCTCGCCGCCGAGCACGCGCGTGAACTCTTCGGTGCCCGCCACGCCTACGTCCAGCCGCACTCCGGCATCGACGCCAACCTCGTCGCCTTCTGGTCGGTCCTCGCCGACCGCGTCGAGGTCCCCGCCCTCGCGAAGGCGGGCGTCCGCCAGGTCAACGACCTCTCCGACGCCGACTGGGCCGAACTCCGCCAGGCCTTCGGCAACCAGCGCATGCTCGGCATGTCCCTGGACGCCGGCGGCCACCTCACCCACGGCTTCCGCCCGAACATCTCCGGCAAGATGTTCGACCAGCGCTCCTACGGCACCGACCCGGCGACCGGCCTCATCGACTACGACGCGCTGCGCGCCTCGGCCCGCGACTTCAAGCCGCTGATCATCGTCGCCGGCTACTCCGCCTACCCCCGCCTGGTGAACTTCCGCCTCATGCGCGAGATCGCCGACGAGGTCGGCGCGACCCTCATGGTCGACATGGCGCACTTCGCCGGCCTGGTCGCGGGCAAGGTTCTGACCGGCGACTTCGACCCGGTCCCGCACGCCCAGATCGTCACCACCACCACCCACAAGTCGCTGCGCGGCCCGCGCGGTGGCATGGTCCTGTGCGACGACTCCCTCAAGGACCAGGTCGACCGCGGCTGCCCGATGGTCCTCGGCGGCCCGCTCCCGCACGTCATGGCGGCCAAGGCCGTCGCCCTCGCCGAGGCCCGCCGGCCCTCCTTCCAGGACTACGCCCAGCGGATCGTCGACAACTCCCGGGCGCTGGCCGACGGCCTGATGCGCCGGGGCGCCACCCTCGTCACCGGCGGCACCGACAACCACCTCAACCTGATCGACGTCGAGACGTCGTACGGCCTCACCGGCCGCCAGGCCGAGACGGCCCTCCTGGACTCCGGCATCGTCACCAACCGCAACGCGATCCCCGCCGACCCGAACGGCGCCTGGTACACCTCGGGCATCCGCATCGGCACCCCCGCCCTGACCACCCGCGGCCTCGGCACGGTGGAGATGGACGAGGTCGCCTCCCTCATCGACCGCGTCCTCACCACCGCCGAGCCGGGCACGACGAAGTCGGGCGCGCCGAGCAAGGCGTCCCACGTCCTGGACGCAAAGGTCTCGGACGAGATCTCCCGCAGGGCGACGGACCTGGTGTCCGGCTTCCCCCTGTACCCGGAGATCGACCTCGGCTGACAGCCGGCCCGCACCCTCTGTCGAGTTGTCAAAGATCGGCGACTCTCACAGGTCAATGAGTTCCTGTCGTGGTTCCTCGCGCGGCGGTCCGGCCTCACGCCGGGCCGCCGCGCGGCGTATCAGCAGCGTGCCGCCGACGCCGACGGCGAGACCCGCGGTCGCCCACCCGACCCGCTCGGCGGGCCCGGGCGCATCCTTCACAGTGCCGGTATCGCCCCTGACCTCACCGAGCAGCCCTGCTTTCTCCATCCGCGTGAAGACCGGACGCGGTGCCCGATGCCAGCGGATGTCGTCGTCCGCCACCTCCGGCGCCGGATCCGTCCGCACCCACGGTGTGCCGTCCTCGGCGACGAACAGCTGGTCCTCCCGCTCCACCGCCACATCACCACCCGGAGCCCGACTCGTCCGAGGCCAGCCCCCGACCCCGGTGAGCCCCCACACCACGGTGATCCGCACCGCCGGATACCGGCCCGCCTCCCACTCCTGCGGCACCCGCTCCGTGCCCGCGTACGTCGGCTGCAACAACGTCCACAGGCGCGCGAACGACGGCTCCCCGGAGTGCCACGCCTCCGTCCGGCCCGTGTCGCCCGCCACGACCAGCGCCAGATCCGGGATGTCCCGGCGCGGATCCTGAACCCGCACCTGATCCATCCCGACAGCCTCGACCTGAGCCGCCCCGGCCAGAGCCATCACCACCGACGCCCCCACGAGACACGCGCCCCGCAAGCTCCCGCGTTCCATCCCGCGCCCCTCCATCCCTCCACCCCTCACACGTCCCGCAACTCCTGCCTGGTCCCCGGCTCCCGCCCCTTCCGCCACCGGTTCGGCGGCAGCCGTAGGGCGAACGGCCGCAGCACGAGGGCCAGTACCGCTCCGGCCGCGGCGCCCGGTATCGCCCACCACCAGTCGGTGCCGTCGTCCTCGTCCCGCGCGGTGACCCGCACCGTGCTGGTCTCTACGGCGGTGTCAGGTGCGGCGACGGCCGGAGCGGACTCGGTCGACTGCCACGGTGCCGGGAAGATGCCCGAATAGCCGTCGGACCCGCCGCCCGTGCCCGTCACTCCCAACTTCCGCAAGAGAGCGCGCAGTTGGGCCGGATGCTCGGCGCGGTGCCAATAGCCGTTCAGATTCGCGTTCTCCGGCACGTCGGCCGCCGTGTGGATCCACACCGCCTGGGGACGGGACTCGACGGGAAAGACCCGGTCGATCCGCCACGGCGATATGTCGTGCGCCAGCCAGGTGACATTGATCTGGCGGGCACGGGTGAGATCGGCCTCGGGCGGCTTGTCACGGGTGCCCCTGCCCTCGGGGCCGAGCAACTGCTGGAGCTTTCCGTACCGTTCGTCCGAGTAGTACAGCGCCGTGGCCTGTCCGCTTGTCGGCGAGGTGACGAGCACGCTGGTCGGCCCGCCCGCCGCCGCCTCCGAGGCACCCCACACCATCAGCGACAGCGTCATCGCCAACGCCCCGCTCAGAGCTGTCAGTTCGCGCATCCTGCCCGCGCTTCCGCTTGTCCTGACCGCACTTCCGACTCCGGACATCCGAACCCCCGACCAGCCGATCCCCGTACGGCCCGCCCGCGAGCCGCCTGTCACTTCTGGTACACCGCCCGACCCTCCGGAGTTCCCACTCCGCGCGCCCTATTCGTCCGACTCGTGCCGGCGGTCGACCGACTTGGCGATCTCCACAGCCCGCTGCTTCGACGCCACCCCTTCCAGACGGAACGTCAGATCACCACCGGGAACTCCGTCGACCGGATGCGTCCACAGCAGCGTCGGTCCGGCCGTCCGCTCCGCCCGCGTATAGCGGTCACCGTCCCCGTCCACCAGCCAGAAACTCAGGAGATGCGGCCGCGCGAACCACAGCGCCGGGTCCTGTATGCCGTCCGGCGCGACGGACGCGTCCAGCGACAGCCACTCCGGCGGTCGGCTCACCGTCTTGGCGAAGCCGATGTCCAGCCGCGCCGGATACTCGTCGACCCGGACCGTGTGCCCGCCCTCCCGCCAGCACAGGCTGACCAGAAAGCGCCCACGCGGTTCGCCGGTCACCGTCACCGCGTCCGGAACACCCAGCGCGTCCGGCACCAGCGGCTCGAACCCCGCCTGCCGCCGGGCCTGCGCCAAGGTCACCGACCGGCCGCACCCGGGCACCACGGCACCGGCAGAGGGCACCGCAGACGGGTCGTACCGCACCTCGACCCCACCGAAGCCGAACCAGTCGAAGACCGCCGCCCGCACCGGAGGTGTGAGCACGAGCACCGTCAGCAGACTGCACAGGGCCGCCGTCAGCGCGCGCCGGCGCAGCCGCGCCCAGTGCCGCACGGCGCGCAGCCGCGCCCGGACCCCGCCCGGCCCGGCCTCCTGGACGGGGACCGGGATCTGCTCGGCCAGTATCTGCGCCAGCACCCGCTCGACCATCGTCTCGGCCCCGGCGGCCCCGCCCTCGCCACCGCCCCGCGCGTCCAGCGAACGCCCCAGCGCCCGCAGCTCCTCCGGCAACCGGGAGCCGGCGCCGGTGCCCTCACCCTCGTAGTACTCCCGTCCGTCACTCACGCTCATCACCTCCTTCCCGAGGCTGGAAATCCGGCAGCAGCCGCCCGAGTTTCCTCAGCGCGCGGCTCAGCCGGGACTTCACCGTCCCGCGCGGCCAGCCCAGGGCCTGGGCCGTCTCCGGCTCGTCCATCTCCAGGAGATAGCGGTAGGTCACGACCAGGCGGTGCTCCTCGCTCAGCTGCTCCAGGGCGGACAACAGGGCCGTACGGCGCTCCGTCTCCAGCGTGGCGACCGCCGGATCCGCCGATTCCGGTATCAGCGGCTCGGCCTCCACGAACGCGGCCTCCCGGCCCGCGAGCGTGCGCTGGCGCGCGGCCGTACGCACGGTGTTCCTCGTCTCGTTGGCGACGATCGACAGCAGCCACGGCTTGAACGCCGAGCCCTCCCGGAACCTGCCCAGCGCGCAGTACGCCTTGACGAAGGCCTGCTGCACCACGTCCTCCGCGTCCGCACCCGCCCCGAGAGCCGCGGCCGCCCTGAGCGCGATGCCCGTGTGGGCCCGCACCAGCTCCGCGTACGCCTCCGGCTCTCCGGCGCATACGCGTGCGATCACCGCGACCTCATCGACGATGCGGCCCCCCTCCCGCGTCTTCACATATCTGGTACACCGCCCGAGGCGGATCGGTTCCCACCCGTGCCACAGCTCTTCCGATCCGGTTCCCACCCGGTTCCGACCGGTTCCTGACCGGGTCCCGGGACCTGAGAGAATGGTGAACATGGCCTCAGACAGTCCCCGCGTGCTCTCCGGAATCCAGCCCACCGCAGGCTCGTTCCACCTCGGCAACTACCTCGGCGCCGTGCGCCAGTGGGTGGCCCTCCAGGAGTCCCACGACGCGTTCTACATGGTCGTGGACCTGCACGCGATCACGGTCCCGCAGGACCCGGCGGACCTGCGCGCCAACACCCGGCTGGCCACGGCCCAGCTGCTGGCCGCCGGCCTGGACCCGGACCGGTGCACGCTCTTCGTCCAGAGCCATGTCCCCGAGCACGCCCAGCTCGCCTGGGTCATGAACTGTCTGACGGGCTTCGGCGAGGCCGCCCGCATGACGCAGTTCAAGGACAAGTCCGCCAAGCAGGGCTCGGACCGCGCGTCCGTCGGCCTGTTCACGTACCCGATCCTCCAGGTCGCGGACATCCTCCTCTACCAGGCGAACGAGGTCCCGGTCGGCGAGGACCAGCGCCAGCACGTCGAGCTCACCCGCGACCTCGCCGAGCGCTTCAACGGCCGCTTCGGCGAGACCTTCACGATCCCGAAGCCGTACATCCTCAAGGAGACGGCGAAGATCTACGACCTTCAGGACCCGTCGATCAAGATGAGCAAGTCGGCGTCCACCCCGAAGGGCCTGATCAACCTCCTCGACGACCCGAAGGCGACCGCCAAGAAGGTCAAGAGCGCGGTCACGGACACGGAGACCGTGATCCGCTACGACGCCGAGAACAAGCCGGGCGTCTCCAACCTCCTCACCATCCAGTCGACCCTCACCGGCAGGTCGATCGCCGAGCTGGAGCAGGAGTACGAGGGCAAGATGTACGGCGCGCTCAAGACGGACCTCGCCGAGGTCATGGTCGAGTTCGTGACGCCGTTCCGGGAGCGCACCCAGCAGTATCTGGACGACCCGGAGACGCTCGACGCGATCCTGGCCAAGGGCGCCGAGAAGGCGCGGGCCGTCGCGGCCGAGACCCTCGCGCAGGCGTACGACCGGGTCGGCTTCCTGCCCGCCAAGCACTGAGGCGTACGACCGCACTGAAGTACCACTGGACAGAGCGCTGCACATCACTACGGTTGCGCCTGCCCACAACTCGGTCGTGGCCGTACAGTCGATAGCCGGGCCGCCGCACATGTGGCTGCCCGCGCTCACCAACAGGACACCGATCAGGACGACAGGAGACGACGTGGGGACCGTAACGATCGGTGTGTCGATCGCGGTCCCGGAGCCTCACGGCAGCCTGCTCCAGGAGCGGCGCGCGGGCTTCGGCGACGCCGCTGCGCACGGCATCCCCACGCACGTCACGCTGTTGCCGCCCACCGAGGTGGACGCCTCGCGGCTGTCCGAGGTCGACGACCATCTCGTCTCGGTCGCCGCCGCCGGGCGCCCCTTCCCGATGCGGCTGTCCGGCACCGGCACGTTCCGGCCGCTGTCCCCGGTCGTCTACGTCCAGGTGGTCGAGGGCGGTTCCGCCTGCACCTGGCTGCAGAAGCAGATCCGCGCCGCCTCCGGGCCGATGGCGCGCGAGCTGCACTTCCCGTACCACCCGCACGTCACCGTGGCCCACGGCATCGACGACGAGTCGATGGACCGCGCCTTCGAAGCGCTCGCCGACTACCGCGCGGAGTGGTCCTGCACCGGCTTCGCGCTCTACGAACAGGGCGCCGACGACGTCTGGCGCAAGCTCCGCGAGTTCACCTTCGGCGGCGCCGTCGTACCACCCCAGGCGGCCCGCACGGATCGTGGAACGATCCCCAGCCACTGAGTGCAATCAGACTGCCAGTCGTCTGAACAGCCCCCGCGGCAGGTGCCGTAGCACCGACGTCACCACGCGCAGGGTCCCCGGCACCCATACCGTCTCCGAGCCCCGGCGCAGGCCGAGTTCGATGGCTGTGGCGACCGCTTCGGGGGTGGTCGTGAGCGAGGCGGCCCTCGGGTCGGCCATGGTCCGTGAGCGGACGAGACCGGGGCGTACGACCATGACGTGCACGCCCGTGCCGTGCAGCGCGTCGCCCAGGCCCTGCGCGAAGGTGTCGAGGCCGGCCTTGCTGGAGCCGTAGATGAAGTTCGTGCGGCGGGCCCGTTCGCCGGCCACCGAGGAGAGCACCACCAGGGAGCCGTGGCCCTGGGCCTGCAGGGCCCGGGCGCTGATCAGGCCGGACGAGACGGCGCCGGTGTAGTTGGTGTGCGCGACCCGTACCGCGGCGGCCGGATCGCGCTCGTCGCGGGCCTGGTCGCCGAGGGTGCCGAAGGCGAGCAGCACCAGGTCGATGTCGCCCTCCGCGAAGACCTTGCCGAGGACGGTCTCGTGGGAGCCGGGGTCGAGCGCGTCGAAGGCGACGGTGTGGACGTCGGCCCCCAGGGAGCGCAGTTCCGCAGCGGCACTCTCCAGGGCGGGCGAGGGGCGGCCCGCGAGCCACACCGTACGGGTGCGGCGGGCGATGAGTCTGCGGGCGGTGGCCAGTGCGATCCGGGACGTACCGCCGAGGACGAGGAGGGACTGTGGAGGACGCATGCCCGTGACCGTATCGCCCGCTTATGGGCGGTTGGTCGTACGGCATCGGCGGCCTCCCTGAAATGGGCGATTAATCGGATGCCGTTCAATGGGGCGCCACGCGCGCTTGTTTGTGGGTACCCGCACATCGGTGTCAGTGGACGGGGGCAGAATCGGATCATGGACTGGCTGAAGAAGCTCCCCTTCATCGGGCCGCTACTGGTGCGCCTCACCGCCACGCACGCGTGGCGGTCGTACGAGCGCCTCGACCGGGTGAAGTGGTCGCAGCTCTCCGCCGCCATGACCTTCATCAGCTTCATCGCGCTGTTCCCGCTGCTGACCGTGGCCGCCGCGATCGCCGCCGCCACCCTCAGCACCGACCAGCAGCACGAACTCCAGGACAAGATCGCCGAGCAGGTCCCCGGCATCTCCGACCAGCTCGACATCGGTTCCCTGGTGGACAACGCGGGCACCGTCGGCCTCATCGCCGGTGCCGTCCTGCTGTTCACCGGCATCGGCTGGGTCGGCTCGATGCGGGAGTGCCTGCGCGCGGTGTGGGAGCTGCCCGACCGCGACGAGAACCCGCTGCTGCGCAAACTCATCGACACCGGGGTGCTGATCGGCCTGGGCGGCGCCGTCCTCGCGACGATCGCCGTCTCCACCGTCGCCTCCGCACTGGTCGACTGGATCAACGACCAACTGGGCATCGCCCAGGGCGGCTGGGGCGGGATCCTGCTGCGGATCGCCGCGTTCGCCGTCGCCGTACTCGCCGACTTCCTGCTTCTGCTGTACGTCCTGACCCTGCTGCCCGGCGTCGAGCCCCCGCGCCGCCGGCTCTTCGTGGCCGCGCTGATCGGCGCGGTCGGCTTCGAACTGCTGAAGCTGCTGCTCAGCGGCTACATCCAGGGCGTGGCCGCGAAGAGCATGTACGGCGCGTTCGGCGTCCCCGTAGCCCTGCTGCTGTGGATGAACTTCACCTCGAAACTCGTCCTGTTCTGCGCCGCCTGGACGGCGACCCCGAGCAGACCGGACGAGGACGACGACTACGTCCCGGCCGACGGCAGCCAGGACCCCAAGGTCAGGGACGCGGGCGACGACGGACCAGATCCGGCAGCGGCCAGCGCCGGTTGACCAGGAAGACACCGCCGGCCAGCAGCACCAGCAGCCCGCCGACGATCGCGAGCGCGATCCCGACCCCGCCCGAACCGTCCTCCTCGGCCGCCACCGGGGTGGAGGACGCGGCCGGCTTCGTGCCCGCCGTGTCCCCGCCCGCCTCCCCGCTGGCCGTCGCACCCGGCTGGGCGCTCGCCTGCGCCGCGTTCCTCGGCGCGACCAGCTCACCCACCGGCTGCACCTTGCCGGCCGCCTGGAAGCCCCAGTCGAGGATCTTCGCGGCCTCCTTGTAGACCTCGTTGTGCTCGTCCTTCTCCGGGTTCATGACCGTCACCAGCAGCACCTTGCCGCCGCGTTCGGCGACCCCGGTGAAGGTGGCGCCCGCGTTGGTCGTGTTGCCGTTCTTGACGCCCGCGATGCCCGGGTACACCGAGACGTCCGAGTCGCCGCTCAGCAGCCGGTTGGTGTTGCGGATCTCGAAGGTCCCGCGGACCGACTTGCCCTTCACCTTCGTGGTCTCGCCCGGGAACTTCACGCTCACCGTCGAGCAGTACTCGCGGAAGTCCTTCTTCTGCAGCCCGGAACGCGCGAACAGCGTCAGGTCGTACGCCGACGAGACCTGCCCCGGCTCGTCGTAGCCGTCCGGCGTCACCACATGCGTGTCCAGCGCCTGGAGGTCCTGGGCGTGCGCGTTCATGTCGGCGACGGTCTTGTCCACACCGCCGTTCATGTGCGACAGGACGTGCACGGCGTCGTTGCCGGAGCGCAGGAAGACCCCGAGCCACAGATCGCGGACCGTGTAGCTCTCGCCCTCCTTTATCGGCACCACGCTGGAACCGGCGCCCATGCCGGCCAGGTCGGAAGCGACCACCTTGTGCTCGGTCGTCTTCGGGAACTTCGGCAGCACGGTGTCCGCGAACAGCATCTTCAGGGTGCTCGCCGGAGGCAGCCGCCAGTGCGCGTTGTGCGCGGCCAGCACATCACCGGTCTCGGCGTCGGACACGATCCACGACCGCGCGGTCAGGTCCTTCGGCACGACCGGGACGCCGGCCGCCAGATTGACCTGCGTCCCCGCCTGCGCGAGCCGGGCGCCGCCCACGGACGACATGCTCGCCGGGGGAGTGGCCGTAGGACTGGTACTCGGGCTCGCCGACGAGCCGGCCGACGAACTCGGTGTCGGCGTCGGACTCGGAGCCGCGAGGGCGAGCGGCGCGGTGAGCGCGAGGGACGACAGGGCGGCGGAAAGCACCAGCAGGGATCGCCTGATGGTCTGCTGTGGAGCGGGCACGCACGTGAACGTACATGCCCGGCGACCCGAAGTCCCGTCACCGGCCCCACCCCGGCCACCGGCCCCGGAGGACGACGGCGATACTGGACTCATGAAGCTCAGCCGCCCCGTCTCCTGGTTCCTGCTCGCCTTCGGGGTGTGGAGCTGGGTCATCTGGATCACTTTCGTCAAGAATCTCGTCGCGGACGGCAGCGGACTGGCCTTCGACGACGGCCGCCCGACGGCGTACTTCTGGGTGCATCTGACCCTGGCCGTCGTGTCCTTCGTATTGGGGACGGTCATCGGGGGCCTCGGGTTGCGTGGACTGCGCGCACTGCGCGAGACGTCATAAAGAAGTGGCCATCGTCGTCATCGCTCTCGTCGCCCTGGTCGCGGTAGCCGTCCTGGGCGGTGCGCACTGGTACGTCTGGCGCCGCCTCGTCCGCGACACCACGCGCGCGTGGGGCCCCGCCCGCGTCACCGGCACGGTGGTACTGATCGCCGGCCCGGTCCTGATGATCGCGGCCCTGGCCGCCGAGCGCGGCGGTGCCCCCTTCTGGCTCCAGCGCGTCCTGGGCTGGCCCGGCTTCCTGTGGATGGCCCTGGTCATCTACCTGCTGATGGCCGTCCTCGCGGGAGAGGTCCTACGGCCGCTGCTGCGCCGGTTCCTCGACCGGCGCGGGCGGGCCGAGACGGCCGTGGAAGAGACCGAATCCGCAGCCCCCGAAGAGACTCATGAAGAGCCGCGGACCTCTGCCCCCTCCCGTCGCCTCTTCGTCTCCCGGGTCGTCGGAGGCGCGGCCGCCGCTGCCGCCGTGGGGACCGTCGGACACGGCACCTACGGCGTCCTGCGCGGCCCGGGGGTCAAGCGGGTCACCGTGCCGCTGGCCAAACTGCCGCGGTCCGCGCACGGGTTCAGGATCGCGGTCGTCAGCGACATCCATCTGGGGCCGGTCCTGGGGCGGGGGTTCGCGCAGAAGGTCGTCGACACGATCAACTCGACGCAGCCCGATCTGATCGCGGTCGTGGGCGACCTGGTGGACGGCAGCGTCAAGAACCTGGGGCCGGCGGCGGCTCCGCTGGCCGGGCTGCGGGCGCGGCACGGCAGCTTCTTCGTCACGGGCAACCACGAGTACTTCTCCGGCGCCGAACAGTGGCTGGAAGAGGTCCGCAGGCTCGGCATCCACACCCTGGAGAACGCCCGTACCGAACTCCCCGGCTTCGACCTCGCCGGGGTCAACGACATCCAGGGCGAGAGCGAGGGCCAGGGGCCCGACTTCGGGAAGGCGCTCGGGGACCGGGACGCCACGCGCGCGTGCGTGCTGCTCGCGCACCAGCCCGTGCAGATCCACGAGGCCGTGAAGCACAACGTCGACCTCCAGCTCTCCGGCCACACGCACGGCGGCCAGCTCTGGCCCGGCAACTTCATCGCGGCGGCGGCCAATCCGACGGTCGCGGGCCTGGAGCGTTACGGCGACACCGAGTTGTACGTCAGCCGGGGCGCGGGGGCCTGGGGACCGCCCACCCGGGTGGGCGCGCCGTCGGACATCACGATCGTCGAACTGGCCTCGAAACAGGCCTAGTTGACGGGGCGGGGCTACGAACAGGCTACGAACAGAAGGAAGCCTTCACAGCGGCCACGATCCCGGCGGCTATCACTTCATCCGTGCCGTAGCGGGCAGCGGCGTTCTTCGCCGCCGTCGCGTCGTCCTTGCCCTGCTTGATGTCGAGGCACACGTTCCGGGCGTCGCTCAAGTCCTTGTCGTCGCTGCCGAGTCCGGGCTTCAGCGCGTCCAGCACGGTCGTCAGCGCCTGAGCCTGGGCCTCGTCGGGCGACGGGACGGCCGGCGCGGCGGGTGTCGAGGGCGTGGCGGGTGCCGACGGCGCGGAGCTGGGCGCTGTGGACGACTCGCTGTCCGCCTTGTCGTCGCTGCCCCCGCAGCCCGCGAGCGCGAAGACGGCGACAGCGGCAAGTGCGGGCATGGCAAAGCTGCGCATGCTTCCCCCCAAGGAAGTGCAAAGTACAGGAACCGTGAGGGTAGCCCACGGGTACGACAAAGCCCCGCCCAGGTCATCGGCCGTACCGTGTCTTCGCGAAGGCTGCGCCGGAGCCCGCGCGCCGCGCCGCGCCGGTCACCCCGGTGGGTCGAACTGGCCTCGAAACAGGCCTGGTTGCCCTGCCGAAGCAGGTCTGAGGATTGGCTGGGAAGTGTCTGTGAAACGGGCGATTAACACTCGTCGGTAAGTTCTTTCTCATCTCGGCAGAACCCTCTTCCCCCGGATGAAACTCCTGTGGTTAGGTGATCCGCGCCACTAGGGGAGTGGCATATGCGCAGGAACCCGGGAGGGTTCTGGGGAGGGCACACCGATGCGGTCGGTTCGCATACGGATTCTCGCGACGCTGCTGGTTCTGGCGGCCGTGGGAGTGGGCGGCTGGCAGTTGCTGCCGTCGGACGGGAACAAGAACAAGACGATCACGGTGGGGACGACGGACGCCGTCACGTCGCTCGACCCGGCCGCCGCGTACGACGCGGGTTCCTGGGCGTTGTACAGCAATGTCTTCCAGTCGCTGATGACGTTCGACTCGGGCGGTACGAAGCCCGTCCCGGACGCGGCCAAGAGCTGCGGTTTCGTGGGCAGCGGGCTGCGGACGTACCGCTGTGTGGTGCGCGAGGGGCTCACCTTCCCGAGCGGGCGAAAGATGACCGCCGCGGACGTGAAGTACTCCTTCGACCGGGTCAAGAAGATCAACTCGGACGTCGGCCCGGCGTCCCTGCTCTCCACGCTCGGCTCGGTCACCGCCTCCGGGATGACCGTCACCTTCCATCTGTCGTCGCCGGACGCCACGTTCCCGTTCAAGGTGGCCACCGGCGCCGGCGCGATCGTCGACAGCAGCAAGTACCCGAAGGACGCCCCGCGCAACGGGTTCCAGGCCGACGGCACCGGGCCGTACATCCTGTCGACGTATACGAAGGGCAAGAAGGCCGTCCTGAAGCCCAACAGCCACTACAAGGGCGCGGTCAAGAACACCGGGAGCCCGATCGAGCTGCGGTACTACGCCGACTCGGACGCGCTGCAGAAGGCGTACAAGGCGAAGCAGGTGCAGGTCGCCACCCGGCAGCTGCCGCCGAAGATGCTCTCCGGGCTCTCCGCCAGCGACCCGAACCAGCGGGTGTCGGAGGCAGACAGCTCCGAGACCCGCAACCTGTACCTCAACACCCGTAAGGGCACGCCCCTGCACGACGTCCTGGTCCGGCGGGCCATGGCCTGGCTGATCAACCGCGACGAGCTGGCCGCCACGGTGTACGACGGCACCGTCGACCCGCTGTACTCGCTGATCCCGGCCGGCATCGTCGGCCACACCACCTCCTTCTTCGACGCCTACCCCTCCGAGAGCGTCAGCAAGGCGAAGGCACTCCTCGAAGAGGCCGGCGTTTCCGTCCCGGTGCACTTCACCTACGGCTACGGCATCGGGCACGGTTCCGGCGCCGAGGAGGCCGCCGAGCTGAAGAAGCAGCTGGAGGCGGGCGGCCTGTTCAAGGTGGACGTCAAGGGCTACGAGTGGACCGACTTCCAGAAGCGCTGGGCCACCGGCAAGCTGGACGCCTGGGCGGTCGGCTGGGTCGCCGACTACCCCGACCCGGACACCTTCGGCTCCTCGCTCGTCGGCACCGGCTCCACCATGAACACCGGCTACAGCAACAAGCTGGTCGACCAGCTCATCCTCAACAGCCAGACGTTCGCCGACCGCAGCCGCGTCGACGACGACTTCCGGGACGTCCAGACGGACGTCGCCGAGGACGTGCCGCTGATCCCGTTGTGGCAGCGCAAGGAGTACGTCGTGAGCAGCGAGGACGTCGGCGGCATCTCCTATCTCACGGACGGCACCGGCGTGTTCCGGCTGTGGGCGCTGGACTGGATCTGAGCCCCGTCCTCAGGGCCCGGCTCCGGCCGAGTGACGCCGGACGGCCCGCGCACGCAGCACCATGTGACGGAGGTGTGCGCGGGGTGAGGAGCCGACGTGGTCAGACGCAACTCGTTCCGGCTGCCCCGGCACCCGGCCTCGGTGGGGCTCGCCCGGCGCCGGGTCCGCGACCATCTGGCCGACTGGGGGCACGCCAGTGACGATCCGGCGCTCCAGGACGCGGTGCTGCTGGTGTCCGAGCTGGCCACCAACGTCGTACGCCACGGGCCGCTCCTCGAGCGGGAGTTCGAGGTCGCGGTGACGGCCCTCGCGGACGGCTCCTGCCTCGTCGAGGTGTCGGACGAGGGCCGGGTCGAACCCCGGCTGCGGGTCGTGACGGACGTCGAGGAGGCCGGCCGCGGTCTGCACCTCGTGGAGGGCATCGCGGCGGCCTGGGGCGTGTGGAGCCGCGGTGCGCACGGCAAGACGGTGTGGGCCCTCGTGCAGGCCCACGACACCACCTGAATGTCCTACGACGGCACCGGCGCCCGCGTCGGCAGGGTCACCGTCACCGCGAGCCCCTCGCCCGGTGCCGTCCGCACCGCCACGTCCCCGCCGTGCGCCTGGACGACGCCCTGCACGATCGCCAGCCCCAGTCCGCTGCCCGCACCGCCGCCCGCCCGGAAGAAGCGGTCGAAGATCCGGGCCGCGTCGTCCTGGCACAGCCCCGGGCCCTTGTCCGCGACACACAGCCGTACGACCCCGTCCTCGCGCTCCAGACCGAGCCGCACGGGCACGTCGGCGGGGGTGTGGGTGCGGACGTTGGTCACCAGGTTGCCGAGTATCTGGCGCAGGCCCGACTCGTCGGCGCGCACCAGCAGGGAGCCGTCGGCGCCGACCGTGACCGGCCGCTCGGGCTGCTGGACCCGCAGGTCCTCGGCGGCGTCGCGCACCAGGCGGCTCAGGTCGACGTTCCTGAAGCGCAGTTCGGGCCGCTGGTCCAGGCGGGCCAGGGTGAGGAGTTCGTCGACGAGGCGGCCCATGCGGTCGGCCTCCGCGTTCATCCGGTCCCAGGCGCGTCTGCGCTCGTCGGGCTCGGTCAGCATGCCCTTGTCGTAGAGCTGGAGATAGCCGCGTATCGCCGACAGGGGGGTGCGCAGTTCGTGCGAGGCGTCGGCGACGAAGCGGCGGAGCTGGGCCGCCGTGCGCTCGCGCGTGCGGTACGCCGACTCCACCTGGTGGAGCATGGAGTTGAGGGCGAGGCGCAGCTGCTCGACCTCCTGGGTCGGATGGTGGCTGGAGGGCACACGCCGGGTCAGATCGCCCTCGGCGATCGCCGTCGAGGTCTCCACCATGTCCTCCAGGGGCCGCAGCCGCCGCCGCACGCTCATCATCGTGAGCGTGGCGAGCAGCACCAGCAGCAGGCTGCCGAAGGCGAGGTCCAGCTTGAGGGCCTTGGCCATGCCGTGGTGCAGGCCGCCGGTCGAGGCGGCGATCAGGATGTAGGTGCCGTCGGTGAGTCGGGTCCCGGTCGCCCGGTAGGAGTCGCCGCGCAGCGAGATGTCGCGCGGTGTGCGGTCCTTGGTGAGCTTGGCCGGGTCGCCGAAGGCGTCGGCGAGCGCGCGCTGCGCGGCGGTCGGGGCGTACCCGGCGATGGTGAGGACCTTGCCCTGGCGGTCGACCGCCGCGAACACCGTGTCCGGTTTCGGGGAGCCGGGCTGCTGCTGGGGCACCAGCCGGTCGCCGATGCCGGCCAGTGAGCTCAGTACGTTGATCTGCCGCATGGTGAGCTGCGAACTGCTCAGCGAGTCACGGGACTTGGTGAGCTCCGCGTCGACCTGGGCGAGCAGGTAGTGCCGCATGCCCATCAGGCTGACGGCGGTGGCCATGACGATGCCGAGGGCGAGCAGCGCGAGGTTGGCCAGGGTCAGCTTGGCGCGCAGCGAGTGGGCGCCGCGCTCGCAGTTCGGCAGCCGGAATTTCATGCGAGCCCGTATCCGACGCCCCGCCGGGTGGTGATCACGGGCGCTCCCAGGGTGTCCAGCTTGCGCCGCAGATAGCTGATGTAGGTCTCGACGACGGTCGACTCCGGCGGGGTGTGCTCGTACTGCCAGACATGGCGCAGCAGTTGCTCCTTGGGCACGATCCGGCCGCCGTTGCGCACCAGGAAGCGCAGCAGGGCGTACTCGGTGGGGGTCAGCTCGACCGAGCGGTCCGCGCGGTGCACCGAGTACGTCGTCTCGTCCAGCTCCAGGTCGCCGTAGCGCAGGGGCGGGCGCTGGGGGAGGACGTCGGCGGCGCGGGTGCGGCGCAGGACGGCGGTGATGCGGGCGACGACCACGTCGATGTCGAAGGGCTTGGTGATGTAGTCGTCGCCGAAGCCGAGGGCGCCGACGATCTCGGCCGGCGCGTCCCGCGCGGTGAGGAAGACGAGCGCCAGGTCGGGCCTGCGGGCGCGCAGTTCCTGACCCAGCGCGCGGCCGTCGCCGTCCGGGAGCATCACGTCGAGCAGCGCGCAGTCCGGGCGGGTGCGCTCGGCCAGCGCGAGCGCCTCGCGGACGGTGCCCGCGGTCATGACCTCGAAGCGGTGGTAGCGCAGCGCGATGGCGAGGACGTCGGCGATGCTCGGTTCGTCCTCCACCACCAGCACGGTTCCTGGAGCCGTCATGCCCCCAGTATCGGCGGCACCACTGACATCGGGGCCGTCCGGTCTTTGGAGTTCCTTGAGAGTCATGGCCAGGACGTGTCCACGCGCGTGTGCCACCGCCAATTGTGTAGCCCAGGACCTGGGGGACCATCCGACCGATCGACCGAGTCAACTCGGTTTTGCATAAGGAGTGTTGAGCGTGGCGGCATTGGCACGGTGGTGCTATCGGCACCGGCTGGTGGTCCTGTTGCTGTGGGTGGGGGCACTGTTCGGCCTGGGCTTCTCGGCGACGACGGCGGGGACGGACTACGCGAACGTCTTCTCCCTCCCGGACACGGACTCCAAGAGCGCGTACGACCTGATGCAGAAGGCGTTCCCGAACAGCTCGGGCGACACCGACACGGTGGTGTGGAAGGTCGACTCGGGCTCGGTCAAGGACCAGTCCGTACAGACGCGTATCCAGCCCGCCCTGGACAGGATCGCGGGCATGAAGGGCGTCGGCGAGGTCACCGGCCCCTACTCCGGCGCCCGGGGCGCGGCCCAGATCAGCTCCGACGGGACGATCGCCTACGCGCAGATCACCTTCGCCGAGCAGGCGAACGCGGTCCCCAAGGAGCTCGTCCAGAAGGTCGTCGACACCGCGCAGGCGGCCCGACAGAGCGGCCTCCACGTCGAGCTGGGCGGCCAGGCCGTCCAGCGGGTCGAGGAACCGCCGGGCGGCATCGCCGAGGGCGTCGGCATCCTCGCGGCGGCGATCGTCCTGTTCCTGGCCTTCGGCTCGTTCTACGCCGCCCTGCTGCCGATCGGCATCGCGATCTTCGGCGTCGGCACCGGCCTGTTCTCCACCCAGCTCCTCAGCCACGCCACCGACATCCCGGACCTGGCGCCCCTGCTGGCCACCCTGATCGGCCTCGGCGTCGGCATCGACTACGCCCTGTTCATCGTCACCCGGCACCGGCGCGGCCTCCAACGGGGCATGGATCCCGAGGAGTCGGCGGTCGTGGCCCTCAACACCTCGGGCCGCGCGGTGCTGTTCGCGGGCGGCACGGTGTGCATCGCGCTCGCCGGCATGCTGGTGACGCAGCTGCGCTTCCTGGACGGCGTGGTCATCGGCACCTCGCTCACGGTCGTCCTGAGCGTCCTGGCGGCCACGACCCTGCTGCCCGCGCTGCTCGGCTTCCTGGGCCCGCGCGTCCTCAGCCGCAAGCAGCGCCGCAAGCTGGAGAACGGGCCCGAGCCGGAGCGCACCGACAATCTCGCGGTCCGCTGGTCGGCCGCCGTGCAGAAGCGCCCGCGCCGGATCGCCGCCTTCGCCCTCGTCGTCATGGCCGTCCTCGCCTTCCCCGTGCTGTCGCTGCGCCTCGGCGCCACCGACCAGGGCAACGACAACGCCTCGACGACCACCAGGAAGGCGTACGACCTCCTGGCCGACGGCTTCGGGCCCGGCTTCAACGGTCCGCTCCAGGTGGTCACTTCGAGCGGTGACACGGCCACCCTGGTCAAGGACATCGAGGCCACGAAGGACGTGGCCCGGGTCGCCGCGCTGCCGCCCACGGGCGGGGTGACGGTCATCCAGGTCGTCCCGAAGACCTCACCGCAGTCCGTGGAGACCGACGACCTGATCGACACCCTGCGCGACAAGGTGATCCCCGAGGCCGGCGCGACCGGTCATGTCGGCGGCGTGACGGCCATCTCCAAGGACTTCGCGTCCGTCACGGGCGACCGTCTCCCGCTCTTCGTCGCGACGATCATCGGCCTGAGCTTCCTGTTGCTCCTGCTCGCGTTCCGCTCGCTCGTGGTCCCGCTGACGGCCGCCCTGATGAACCTCATTGCGGCGGCGGCCTCCTTCGGTGTCCTGGTGGCGATCTTCCAGTGGGGCTGGGGCCTGGACATGCTCGGCCTCGGCAAGGAGGGCCCGATCAACGCCTTCCTGCCGGTCATCATGCTGTCGCTGCTCTTCGGCCTCTCCATGGACTACCAGGTGTTCCTGGTGAGCCGTATGCACGAGGAGTGGGTCCACACCAAGGACAATGCCCGCGCGGTCCGCGTCGGCCTCGCGGAGACCAGCCGCGTCATCAACTCCGCCGCCCTCATCATGGTCTGCGTCTTCCTGGCCTTCGTCCTGAGCGGCAACACGGGCGCGGCGACGGCGGGCGTCGGCCTGGCCGCAGCGGTCGCCCTGGACGCGTTCATCCTGCGTACGGCCCTGGTGCCGGCCGCGATGCACCTCCTGGGCAACTCCAACTGGTGGCTCCCGGCCTGGCTCGACAAGAGCCTGCCGCACCTCGCGGTGGAACCCGCCGAGGAGGCCGCGCCGGCCGTCGCCGACGGCCCGTCCTCGGCCGTCCACGGCTTCGTCCGTACGACCGACGGGGAGCCCGTGGAGGGCGCGGCTGTCACGCTGCGGACGACCGGTGGACGCGAACTGGACCGCGTCGAGTCCCTGGCGGACGGCTCGTACATCGTGTCGGTGCCCGGCCCGGGGACCTACCTCCTGGCGACGACGGCACCGTCGTACGGCGCGACCGCCCGGCAGGTGACCGTGACGGACGATCCGCTGGTCTACGACGTCGAGCTGGCCGAGGGCGAGGTCGACGCCGTCAACTGACCGGAACGCTCAGGGGCGTTCGTCGTCGGCGGGACCGGCGGCGGACGCCCCGCGCTTGTCACCCTGCTGCTTCTTCGCCGGGTCGGGCAGCGCGTGGGTCATGCCCGGCAGGAAGTCCGTGAACAGCTCGTGCACCTCCAGGACGAGCGGGCGCAGCACCCGGAAGCGGGCCAGGGACACACCGCGCGCGGTGAGCCGGGCGCCGCGCTCGGCGAGCCGGTAGCTGCGCTCCCGCCCCTCGGTGCGGTCGAACACCCAGTACAGGACCAGCCCCATCTGGGAGAGCCACATCAACTCCGGGAGCACGTCCCGCAGTTCCGGCGCCACCTTGGTCTTCGCGCCGAACAGCACCTCCTTGTGGACGTCGATGGCCTGCACGCGCGCGTGCTCGCTCTCCGGGGAGAACGGGCTGAGCGGGCTGTCCGGGTCGGCGGCGTTCTTGAAGAACTGCACCGCGAACTCGTGGTAGGGCGTCGCGATGTCGAGCCACACCCGGAGCACGCCCGCGAGCCGCGCCTCCAGATCGGTCTCCCGGTCCAGCACCTCGCGGACCGCGAGCCGGTGCTCCTCGGCGATCCGGTCGTAGAAGCCCTGGATCAGGTGCTCCTTGCCGGCGAAGTAGTAGTAGGCGTTGCCTACGGAGACGCCCGCCTCCTTGGCGATGGCCCGCATCGTCGTCTTGTCGTAGCCGTGCTCCTGGAACAGCCGCATGGCCGTCTCCAGGATGAGCGCGCGGGTCTGCTCGGACTTGCTGGGGGTGGCGCCGTCGTCGGGGCCGTCGTTGTTCGCGGGCACGGGGACAGAGCCTATCCAGTGGGGCAGGAACCGCCGACGCAGCCCGGCCCGGTGTACGACCACCCGCGGCTCGGGTCGTACGTCCACCCGTCGCTCTGCCGGTACACACCGCCGCCCCACCGCCCGGGGCCCCACTGCGCCCCGCGCCACTTCGCGGCGGCGAGCACGGCGCCCTTGGCGAGCCGGGTGCCGGCGGGGGTGCTCAACCGGTGTGCCAGGGGCCGCTGTTCGCGCAGCGCCCACAGGGTGACGATCCAGGCGGCGGCACCCCGGTAGACCTGCCCGGAGTCGCCGACGACGGTGATCTCGTCGAGGGTGGCCCGGTGGTCGAGCCCGAGGAAGCGCCGGCGCGCCTCTTCGGAGGACGCCGGTACCAGCTCCAGGGGCACCAGCTGCGACTGCCGTACGAGCCAGTCGCGCAGGAAGGTGCACAGGGAGCAGTCGGCGTCGTACAGGACGGTGAGCCGGCGGACCGGGGTCGCCCGGTCCGCCGGGGCGGCTGCCACCGCGCTCACGCCCCGACCCAGTCCTGCGGCGCGACGGGCGGCACCTGCTCCCGCTCCATGACCCCACGCCTGCGGATCTTGTTGAGCACGTACACGTTGCCCAGGTGCATCACCCCGAGCACCAGCAGCACCACGCCCACCTTGGTCGACAGGGCCTCGAAGATGCCCCGGGTGTCCTCGATGGTGCCGTCCCCGCTGAGGTACAGGGCGACGAACCCGAGGTTCACGAGGTAGAAGCCCACTACGAGGAGGTGGTTGACGGCCTCCGCGAGTTTTTCGTTCCCCCGTAGGACGTCGGCGAGGAAGATCCGCCCGTTGCGGCTGAGCGTGCGGGCCACCCAGACGGTGAGTCCGATGCTGACGATCAGATAGATGACGTAGGCGACGACCGTGCGGTCCATGCGCCTCCCCCTTCTTGAACGCGTTCAAAAACGCTGACAGGAGAGACTGTAGAGATGTTTTTGAACGCGTTCAACTCACTTGCGCTGGGAGCTGTGTCACACCCGCCGCGCCAGCTCCGGCCGCTTCGTGTAGTCCGTGAACCCGATGACGTTGCCCCAGGGGTCGGCGATCTCGACGGTCCACCCGGTGGCCACGGAGAACGGCGCGTCGAGCAGCGCGATGCCGGCGGCGGTGAGGCGCTGCGCGGCCTTCCGCGCGTCCGGGACCTCCAGCCACACGCGGGGTGCGGGCCAGGGCGGTGGTCTGTGCCCCAGCCCGTCCTCCAGCCGCAGCAGCACCCCCGGCGTCTCGCCGCCGACCTTCAGGATCGCGATCCCGGCCTCGTCGAGCCGGAACCCCACGGTGAATCCGGCACGTTCGTAGAAGGGGACGGCTTCGGCGAGATCCCCTACGGGGAGGAGGAGGTTGTCGAAGCCGAGCAGTTCGTACGACTCTTCATCTGACATGCCGTCAGGTTAGGGCGATGATCGGCAAAGGCCGGGGATTGTTGACCGCAGGCGCGTTCGCATAATGTCGCGCTCATGGCAGATGTGGATGTGTTCGGGGGAGTCCGACTGCTCGGCCCGCCGGAGGCCGACGGCGAGTACATCGAGCTGAGCGACCACGAGACGCTCCATCTGCACGAGTACACGCGGATCTACGCCGTCCCCGGCCTCTACGAACACGTCGTCCAGGAACTGCTCCAGTGCACCTCGCCCCAGGTGGCGGCGGCGGGCTTCCTGCGCGCGGTCGAGCGCCTCGGCCTGGAGCCGGGCGGGCTGACGGTCCTCGACGTCGGCTCCGGCACGGGACTGGTCGGCGAGCTGGTGCGGGGCGGCGGTGCAGCCCGGGTCGTCGGGGTCGACGCGCTGCCGGCGGCGCGCGAGGCCGCGCTGCGCGACCGGCCGGGCGTCTACGCCGACTACGTGATCGGCGACTTCCAGCGCGACGACGACGCGCTCCGCGAGGCGCTGCGCCCGTACGCGCTCGGCGGACTGGTGTCGGCCGGAGCCTTCGGCGGCACCCACGCGACACCGAAGGCCCTTGAGAACGCGCTCGCGCTGCTGCCGGCCGGCGCGCCCGTCGCCTTCACGCTCGACGAGCGGTGGATGGACGAGTCGGATCCGGAGGGCTTCGGCACGGCGGTCGGGCGGCTGGTGGCCGACAGGCGTCTCGCGGTGCTGGAACGCACACGGTTCCAGCACCGGGTGACGACCACCGGGCAGCCGATCTTCTACGAGCTGCTCGTGGGCCGGACCGGCTGAGCCGCCGGGGCCGCCGGCAGTTTGGCCGGCAGGCCCATGCGGGACGTGATGCCCAGCTTGGTGTAGGCGTGGCTGAGGTGGAACTCGACCGTCTTGACGCTGAGGACGAGTTGGCGGGCGATCTGGCGGTTGGTCAGGCCGGACGTGGCCAGGCGGGCGATCACCAGTTCCTGCGGGGTGAGCGGGGAGTCGGACGCGGACGCCCCGCCGCTGGCGGCCAGTTCGCGTTCGCAGAGGGCCGCGCTCGGGGCGGCGCCCAGCTCGGTGAAGGTGCGTAGCGCCCGGCGCAGTTGCCCGGTCGCGTCGGTCCGCCTGCCCGCACGCCGCAGGAACGCGCCGTAGGCGAGCTGGACGCGGGCCCGGCCGAAGGGGTCCGGCACCTGTTCCGCGTGGCCCAGTGCCGTGCGGAACGACAGCTCCGCCGCACCCGGCGACCGGCGCGCCGCCAGCAGGGTGCCGCGCGCCCGGGCCGCGGCCGCCAGCCGGGAGTGCCGGCCCCGGTGAGCCGAGGGCGCGTCGAGGCCGTCCAGGATCCGCTCGGCCTGCCGGTGCTCCCCGAGCGCGGTGAGCGCGTCCACCAGCAGATCACGCCACGGCGCCACGACCGTCCGCGCCACCGGCTCCCGCTCCAGCAGGGGCAGCAGCGCGCCCGCCACCTCTTCCTGTGCTCCCCGCGCCGCCGCCAACTGGGCCCGCGCCCTTGCCACATGGGCGAAGCCCGATGCCCCGTGGCCGTAACCGCCGCTGCCCATGGCCTTCGCGAGGTACTCGGCGGCGCGCTCGGTCCGTCCCCGCAGCGCGAGCGCCCCCGCCGCGTCCGCGCAGGCGACCGGCTCCAGCCAGCCGAGGCCGCGGGTGAGGGCGGTCTGCGCCGCCGATTCGAGTTCGCGCAGGGCCACGTCCCAGTTCCCGAGGCGGAGTTCGGTCTCGCCCAGGAGGAGCTGGGCCGTCGCCCGCAGCGGCGCGGGACCGTTCCGGCACAGTGGCGCGGCCGAGCGCAGGTCCGCCCGGCTGCCCTCCAGGTCGTCGAAGCCGAGCCTGAGCGCGCTGCGGCCGAGCAGCAGGTCCACGTCGCCGGACTGGACGAGCACGGACTCCGGCAGCCCGGCCGCCCGTTCGATGCCCTCCTCCACGGCGTCCGTCAGGCCGAGGGCGGCCAGTTGGGCGTAGCGCAGCATTCCGCCGGTGAACGGCACGGGCGGCAGCGCCCCGGCCCGCTGCGCCCACCGTACGGCGGCCGCCGCCTCGCCCTGGAGGAGGCCGACGAGGGAGAGCCGTTCCGCGATGCGCCGGGCCAGCGCCGGGTCCAGGGCGGGGTCGCAGTGCCGCCACGCGTCGTCCAGGAGCAGCCGGGCGCTCGCCGTCTCGCCCCGGGCGAACGCGAGTTGGCCGTGTGCGTAGCGATGGGCGGCCCGTGTGCTGTCGCCCGGCAGGGCGCGCACCAGGTCGGCGGCCTCCTCCGCCCGCCCGTCGCAGAGCAGCGCGTCCGCCGCCTCCACGGTCAGCCGCTCCCGTTCGGGCCGGGTCGTCGCCAGCCGGGAGGCGTGCGCGGCCATCGACGCGGCCCGCGACCAGTGACCGGCGGCGGCCTGCCGGCGGGCGCCCGTGGCGAGGTCGGCGACGAGCGCCGGGTCCGGGCTGCGGCCCGCGAGCAGCTGGTGCCACGTACGGCTCGCGGCGTCCTTGCTGGCCCGCACCGCCCCGGTGTGCAGTTCGGCCCGCCGGGCCGGCCCCAACTGGTGGTAGACGGCGGCCTGGACCAGCGGGTGCGGAAAGGCCAGCTCGGGCGGGCCGCCCGCCGGACCCTCCTCCAACAGCCCCTGTCCCACGGCCTGTTCGACGGCGGGCAGCGGGTTCTCCAGACCGGCCAGCTGCGCCACCCGGTGCAGCGGCGCGCGCGGCCCGAGCACACTGGCCGCGGCCACCAGGTCCCGGGCCGGAGCGTCGCAGTGGGCGAGGCGGTCCCGGACCAGCAACTGGTACGAACGCGGCGCGGGCAGCGGGGAGTCGGCAGCGGCCAGGACCTCCGGGTCCACCTCGCGGATCAGCGCGCGTAGATACAGCGGATTGCCGCGGGTGTGGGCGTACAGTCGGCCGACGGCGTGCGGCGGCAGGCCCGCGGGCAGCAGCCGGTCGCACAGCGCGCCGGTCTGCTCGGCGGTCAGGCCGTCGAGCGCGAGGCGGAGGGTCTCGTCGTCAGCCAGCAACCTCCCCAGCCCCTTGGGGAGTTGGGCATCGGCCGGCGCGTGGACGGCCAGCACGGTGAGGACCGGCTCGGACAGCAGCCGGCGCAGCACGAAGGTGAGCGCGTCCAGCGACGGCGCGTCCGCCCAGTGGGCGTCGTCGATGACGAGTACGACGACGGTGTCCGCCGGGATCCGGTGGGCGAGGGCGAGCAGCCGCGCGCCGACCGCACCGGGCTCGTCCCGCGGCCCCGGCGCCTCCTCGCCCACCGAGGTCTGACTGAGGAGTTGGGCGAGGACGCCGTAGGCCAGGGCCGTCTCGTTCTCGGCGCCGCTGGCCTCCAGCACGCGGACCCGGTCCGCCGTACGCAGGAAGCGGCGGACCAGGGCGGTCTTCCCGATGCCGGGCGGACCTTCCACGACCATCAGCCGCGAGGCCCCGGCGCGGGCCTCGCGCAACCTGTTCTCCATTTCCCTGAGCTGCGGCTCCCGGCCGTGGAACGACGGTTCCCGGGCCTCGGCCGGTAGATGGGCATGGTGCAGCAGTGTGTTCACCGGCATGTCGACGTCTACCCCCGCAGTTGCGTCGGTGTTCCGGGCCATGGTGCTCGCCCTGCCACGGCGGTTCAACGCGTGTGCCGTTGAGCGGTCCGGCCGGTCGGATTCCGCGGCTCACCCCGCCAGAACGCGTACGGCGGGGACGGGCAGTGCGGCCAGCCTGCGCTGGACGAAGAACGTGTTCGAGTTCTGGTCCAGGCCCGCCACGGGGCCGATCCACCGCCAGCCCATCTTCGCGGCGTACTGCTCGGTGAAGCGCCGCCACTCGTCGGGGTTCGGATACCTCCGGTTCGCGTCGTGGAAGTAGACGTACGTCGAACCGAACTCCGTGGCGTTGCCGATCGGGTTCGCGATCGCCCCGCCGAGCGCCCGCACGGCCACCGACCTTGCGGCGGACGGCAGTTGGGCCCACGGCCGTTGCTGGAGGTCCAGGTAGGCGCGGCGCTGGCCGCGCGGGATGCCGGGCGGCGCGGGCGGTCCGAAGGTGCCGCCCGTCCGGACGAAGTCGGCGCGGCCCATGTTCCGCCTGCTCGCTCCCCAGCTCTTGAGGACCGGTTGCAGCGGGGTCGAGTAGGCCCGCAGAAAGGCGTTGAACGTCCGGTAGTAGGGGCGGGTGAGCAGCGCGTACCGGTTGAACATCGCCCAGATGACCGCGTGGCTGTCGGCGTCGTCCCGGCCGCCGGACTCCCCGATGATGAAGCGGGCGGTCCACTCGGCGTCTTCGGTGGTGAACTGGTAGGGGGCCTTGCCCTGGGCGCTCAGGATGCCGAGCCGCGGGGGTGCGGCGACCTCCAGGACAGGGGCGTGACTCCCGTGGGTGGCGGCCGACTTCGGTGCCGAGCGCGACGGCGGCGCGAAGCGCACGTGCAGATGGTTGTCGTGGTTCTCCAGGGGCTGTACGCCGTGCACCTCCGGGTCGTTGAAGAAGATCGCCCGGACCGGCAGCACGCCGTTGTTCCGCAGCAGGTCGACGAGTTCCTGGGTGAGCGACCGTGAGTAGGAGGCGTGACGCCAGTGCGTCGGTCCCTGGCGGTGGCCGGACTTCACCGGGTAGAGGTCCGCTTCGAGGCCGAGCCGGTGCGAGGTGCGCCCGGGCAGCGGGCCGCCGCCCCGGCGCCCGAGATCCCGGATGTCGAGCACGGGCCCCTGGGGGTGGGCCCGGTGCCAGGCGGCGGCGACGGCCATCAGGGCACGGACGGCCTCCGGCCGCCCGAACCGGTGCGTGGGCCGGCCCGGCACGCGGAAACCGGGGCCGTACGCGGGGAGTTGACAGCTGATGGCCGGGTCCCCGGCCACTCCCGCGGCAGTGCGCAGCAGCGCCCAGGTGGCGGGTCCGATGAGTCCGTCCGCCGGTGAAATGCCCTGCGCCGTCTGCCACTTCAGCGTCGCGGAGCCGAGCGCCGCCCAGTCCCAGTCCGTGCGGTGCGGGTCCAACACCCGCCGGACGGCCGGGAGATGGGCCTCCCAGCCGAGCGAACGGGCGTAGCCGCGGTTGCGGGCGGTGGTGGCGGGCAGATCCCCGGCCCGGGTCGGCGGCGGGCGCTCCGTCCCGTTCCGTACGGCGGTCGAGGTCGTCGGCATGACCTCACTCCCCTTCCGGGCGGCCGCGCCGGGCCGCGGCGGAACGCCCCGGGGGGAGCCCGGCGGGCCGTCGCTCGGGCTGCCTGCCGCGGGGCAGTTCCCTCGGTACGGCGGCGGCCCGGGGCAGTTGGGCCCAGGGCTCGGCGCGGCCCAGGGACTCCCTCGGCTCGGGCCGGCCCAGCTGCCGCGCGCCCCGCTGGTCGGAGCCCGCGCCGACGGCGTGCCGGCCCTGCTGCTCCAGCAGCCTGCGGCGCAGGTGTACGGCGGGCATGGTGGCGTCGACGCGCCCGTCCGTGCGCTCCAGACCGAGGTCCACGCCGGTCACCGAGCGGTACGAGTGCAGGTAGCCCTGGATCTCCGAGCGCCAGTAGCGGGCCCAGTTCGCCGCCTGGGTACGGTCGTTGACCGCGTTCCAGTTGCCGTAGCGGATCGACAGGAGCAGTTGCTCGCCGAACCGGCCGAGGTCGCGGAAGTGGATGACGGTGTCCGGGGTCCAGCCCTGGAGCCGCTTCATGGTGTCGACGCGGTCCATCCACTGCTCGGGATAGGCGACCATCGTGCGGCCGGGCAGGAACTCGCGCATCTCCGGGCGGGCCAGCAGCCACTCCTCCATCAGCATCTCCTGGCGGGCGGTCCAGGACAGGTCGCCGTACTGGTTGTGCTGGCCCTCGGTCAGCAGCAGATGGACGTCCTTGAGCGCGTTGAGGACCGGGAAGCCGTCCGCGATGATCGTGGTGTCGTCGTCCTCGCGGAAGAACACGGACGTCAGGCTCAGCAGGGTGTGGAAGGCCTCAAGGAACCGCGGCCGGCTGTCCACCGGCCTGATCGGCGGTGCGCCCGGCGCCAGTTGGGTGACCCCGTACTGGTGGTCGTACTCGTAGGCCCGGCGCAGCGGCGACAGCCGGTTCTGCTCGTCCTGCACATAGCCCCACATCAACTGGCTGAGGGCGCGCAGCGGATCGATGTCGACGTGGGCCAGCGGGTCGTAGTCGCCGGGGCCGTGCACGTTCTGGAAGCGTGCGGCGATCGCGTCGGCCGACTGGACCAGCATGCCCTCCTCGTGCCAGTACGACCAGATCAGTTCGAGGAAGCAGGGGAAGGTCAGCTTGTCGCGCAGGATGCCGAAGGCCTCCACACCGAACTTGTCCGCCTCCGTGATCGCCAGCTCGCCCAGCTTCAGCCGGATCACCCCGAGGTAGGGCAGCAGCGCCAAGTCCTGTTCGTCCGGGCGGCGTTCACCCGGCGAGTGGGCCGAGATGTAGCGCAGCCAGCGCTGCTGGATGGCCCGCCCGAAGGCGTCGCCGTCCACGTCGCCCGACTCGCCGTAGCGCCGCCGCTCCTCCTCCAGATCGACGCCGTCGAAGGGGGACGTCAGATCGGCGCTGTCGACGCGGACCCCGCACCGCACGATGAGGAACACCTCGGTGGCGACCTTCAGCAGCCGGTACGCGTCCACGCCGGGGTAGGTCGTGGCGCGCGGCCCGATCTTCTTGCGCGGCTCGCTGGGGTCGGGCAGCCCGCTGCCGGACATGATCGGGTCGATGAAGGCGCTGTACTCGTTGAACGAGATCCGGTCGGTGGAGCGGCGGATCGCCGTCCACAGGGCCTGGTCGTCCGTCGGGTCCGAACCCGCCCTGCGCAGC
Source organism: Streptomyces hokutonensis (assembly GCF_000376565.1). GTDB lineage: Bacteria > Actinomycetota > Actinomycetes > Streptomycetales > Streptomycetaceae > Streptomyces > Streptomyces hokutonensis. The sequence goes on from NZ_BARG01000014.1 coordinate 313,216, forward strand.
TGGACGTTGATGCTGTCGCCGGCGGCGATCGGCCGCACCTGCACGGTGAGGTCGGTCGCGGCCACGTCGTTCGCCGCGTTCGGGAGGTGGAACGTCACCCGGGCGGTGTACCCGCCGGGCCGCTGATCGTCCGGGACGTCCCAGACTGCGCGGGCGGGGTCCTGGGGGTCGGCCGGCAGCGGTCCGAAGCCAAGGACTTCCCAGGTGATGGTGGTCCCGGCAGGGGCCGGCTGGTCGGGTTTGGCGAACAGGGAGACGCGTCCGCCCTGTTGGATGTCTTGGGGCCGTACTTCGATCGTGGCCATGACGGCCTCCTCAACGTGTGCGTATGCGCTCCGCTGGACGGGTGGGTATGGGTTGTTGTTTTTCTGCGGCGCCGTTGGGGCTGGTCGCGCAGTTCCCCGCGCCCCTTTGGGGCGCGAGGTTGTCGAGGGTGGTGGAAAGGGCCCAGTGGGTGATCAGCTCCCCCAGCAGGCGGCTCTCCTCCTCCGGTGTGATCAGGGACGCGGCCCTCGCCTGGCCGAGGACCGCGAGGACGAGCGTGGGTGGGGCGGTGCGCAGCAGCTCGGGCTGTCGTGTCCAGCGTCGGTAGCGGGACAGCAGCAGCGCGGGCGTACGGCTGGAGCGGGGCATCAGGTCGGCCAGCCGGGCGCCGCTCAATGAGGGCGGGCGGTGGCCCGCCAGCAGCCGTACGAAGCGGGGCATGGACCGTTCGAGGATCGCGGTCAGCTCGCGAAGTTCGCGCGGGGCGCGGTGCGGTGGGTAGAGCGCGGCCCACAGCGCGCTGAGCTGCCGCCACTGCGGATGCGGGTACAGGGCGTCGCCCATGGCGCAGCTGAGGCGGACCCTGATGTACGGGAACGGGTGGGGGTCGTTCAGGGCCGGCGCGAGCACCAGCCGGCGCGGCAGGCTCACCACGGCCATCAGACCCAGGGTGCCGCCGATGCCGAGCTTCCCCACGGCGAAGAGGTCCGCGAGCACTTCGGAGAGGGTCAGCCCCCAGTAGTGGAACGCCGTCCGCTCGGCCGCCGTACCCGCGTGCCGCTCGATGTCGTACAGCACAGGCCGCAGTGAGCCGAGGAGCCCGAGCTGGGCGACCGCCTGGTGGCCGACCTCGTGGACCAGGGACGAGCCGATGCCGTATCCCACCATGCGTTCGCGGGGGATGCGGATCAGGGAGACCGGGCTGCGTCCGCCGCCGGGGATGCGGGTGTGCACCCGGCGGATCGCGCCGCCCGGACCGCGGGCGAGGTAGCAGATGATGGGCGGTGGGTCGGCGAGCGGGGTGCCCGGCGTGACGAGCGCGTCGACCGCCGCGACGTCCAGGCCGGCGAGCTGCACCCCGACGTCGTGTTCGCTGCGCTGGGTGACGGCTTCCGAGAAGACGTCGAAGTGGCTCAGTACGGAGTTGAACTCCCAGCGCAGCAACGAGAATTGATGCTGCTGCCACTCGGGGTCCCGGTCGCCGCCCGGCCCTTCCAGCCACTCCAGATACGCGCCGACCCGGTGCCGGAGCCTGCTCCGGCCCTCCATGAGGAAGCGCTCGATCGCGCCCTGGGCGGCGGCGGACGGTGCGGCGGCAGGCACCATGGTCTCGTGCAGCGCGAACGGCCTGACCCGGTTCAGACGGGTCAGCAGAGCGCGGGCCTCGCCTTCGAGCAGCGCGGTGGCTGCCGGCCGCAGGTCCATGGCGGTCAGGCCCCCATGATGACGATCTTGCGGCCCTGCCGGACCCAACGCCCCGACCGGGCACGGCCGTTGTGGTGACCTTCGTGATGGCCCTCGTGGTGACCTTCGTGATGGCGTTCGCGGTGACCTTCGCGGTGACCTTCGTGGTGGCCGTTGTGGTGCGCCCGCTCCTCGTGGCCCCAGCCCTCCTCCCGGGCGCGCCGCTCCTCCTCGGCGCGACCCCACTCCTCCTCTTCCTCCTCGGCGTGCTCCCAGCCACGCTCCTCACCGAACTCGCGCCGCTCCTCGCGCCGTTCCTCGCGGTTGCCCCACTCTCCGCGTCGCTCCTCGCGGTTGCCCCACTCCCCGCGCTGTTCCTCGCGGCGTCCCTCCTCACGCCGCTCCTCGCCGTGCCGCCATTCCTCCAGCGCCGGGGACGCGCCCCACTCCTCCTTGGCGGCGGGGGCGGCGGAGGCGGCGGCCGGTGCCACGGCCGGCTCCTCGACGAACGCGGGAATGGGGCCCGGCCAGGACCAGAACGCCGGCACGGCGAAACTCCCGAAGCGCCGGGCCACACCCGGTGCGTAACGGCGCGCCGCAGAGTGGACGGCCTGCTGCGCCAGGGCCCGCGGAGCGATCCGGCGCGAGCCGAACGCGGCGTTCCGCGCGGCGGCACCGCTCAGGGCGACGAAGCGCCGGGCGGTCTCGAACTCGTACTCCTCGTGGTCGATGCCCTCGCCCTCGACCTCGAACAGATTGCTCGCCCAGTCGCCCGCCTTGGCGCCGATCGCGGTGCCGATGCCGGGGCCGCCGATGGCCGTTCCGAGGGCGCCTCCGATGGCGGGCAGCGCCTGCTTGGCGACGTTCTTGAGGATGCCGCCGACGGCCTTGCCGGTCGCGGACCCCAGGAAGCCGCCGGCCTTCCGCGCGGCCGCCCTCAGCCACTTGCCCAGGAACTCCTCCAGCTCCTCCTCGGAGGTGACCCCCAACAGCTCGGTGGCCAGCTGGACTTCCTCCTCCTCGTCGAAGGGGCTCTCCAGCGACTCGGCGACCCGCTCCTCGCGGCGTCCCTCGGCACCGAACTCCTCTTCCTCCTCCCGGTAACGCCTTCCGTATTCCTCTTCGTACGGCTGCATGAGACCAGCCCCTCCCGGCAGTGAGCCGACGCGACCTGTCCAGACCCCCGAACCAGGGCCTGGAACCGCAACGTTGGCAGCGCGCCGGGCACGACGTCGCCAGGGAGGGGGCTGGGGAAGACCCTTGACCCGGCCGGTCCCAGGGTCCCTGGGGGGCGAGGGACGAGCGGCTCATACAGCCGGCAGTGCCGCTCCCCTCACCACCGGGAAGGGGCCATACTGATCAGCGTTCACAAGCGCATGGGGGAGGCGAGTGCGTGCGAAGGGTGCTGGCGGTGCACTTCGTGCCCTGTGCGCTCTTCGTCGGTTGCCTGTACGGGTTGGTGCGGGCGGGGAGCTTCTCGGGGCGTAGCGACTGGAGCGCCGTCCTGCCGTCGAGTCCGGCTGCCGCCGCCGGGGCCCTTCTTCTGGTCGGGGCTTGCGCTGCCGTACTCGGAATGCTGTTGCAGCCCTTCCAGGTACGGGCGGTGCGGGTGTTGGAGGGGTACTGGGACCGGTGGCCGGTCACGGCCGGATTCGCCGGGGTGTTGACGGAGGTGCAGCGCCGCCGCGGGCAGGCGCTCGCCGACCGGGCCGACATCGCGGCCGATGCGGGTGCTGATGCCCGGCGGGTCGCGGCCGATGCCTCCCGGCGTCTGACCACCCTGCCGGAACGCGCGCTGCTGCCCACCGCACTCGGCAACGCCTTGCGGGCGGGCGAGCTCAGCGCGGGAGAACGCTACGGACTCACCACCCTGTCCTCCTGGCCGCGTATCTTCCCGCAGGTGTCCGCCCCGCTCGCCCGGGCGCTGAGTTCGGCCCGCGACATGCTGGACACAGCGGTCAACCTCTGCCACGCCTTCCTCGCCTGCACCGTTCTCCTGCTGGCCGCCCTCTACGACGAACCGGGCCGATGGTGGCTGGTCGCGCTCGCGCTGGGCTCGGCAGCGGTGGCGTACAAGGGAGCGGTGATCGGGGCCTAGGCGTATGCGGGGCTGATGCATGTGGTTTATGACCTGCACCGTTTCGACCTGGTCGACGCCCTGCATCACCGACTGCCGGATCGTGACGGGGAGTGGGCGCTCTTCCAGAGTCTCTCCGACCGGTTCGCGGGGCAGCGGGTGAACCTGCCCTACACGCACGGGAGTTCACGCCCGGACGAGGCTGAAGGCTCCGGCGAGCCCTAGAAGGTGCAGACCGACTTCGCGAGCCGTATCGGCATCGGTGCCCGCCCGGGGGCCGGTGCCGCTGACGCGGGTGAGGACGGTGCCGGCGGTCCGGACCGTGACGGGCCAGTCCTTGGGCACGGTCAGATGCACATGGCCCGCCACCGCCGTCACCTGGACCGTCAGGCTGCCGTCGAGGAGCGAGCCGGTCAGGTCGGCGCGCAACTCACCGGCTATGGCCCGGAGTACCACCTGCGACGTGTCCGTACGGCTGCCGAGCCCGTCCGTTGTACGAACCCGGCCGGTCGCCAGGACCCGCGTCCACCGGTGCGACTCCGCCTCGCGGGAGGACAACGACAGCGCCAGGCCTACGAGGATCAGAGCGGCCGGTGCGACGAAGTCGCTCAGGGTGCGGGTGCTGATGCCGTGCGCCGCCGCCAGGCCACCCAGGGCCAAGGTGGTGAGCAGTCCGGGTGCGATGAGAGAGCCGGGCGCGATGACCGAGCGCAGCAGGTTCACCAGGGCCAGGGCGAGCAGCAGCCAGGGCCACCATGCGGAGAGCCAGTCCGCGGCGGCCCGGACCCGGTGCGTGCTGTCGCCGAGGGTGAAACTGCCGACGACCAGGACGGCCAGGCCGAGCCACAGACGGGTGCGTTGACCACTCCGGCCCCCGGTCCGACCCCCTGCGCCCGCCACGGGCGCCATCGTAGTGGGGTGATCCGGCGGGCTTCTGGGGCGGGGCGGCTACAGGTTGAAGTCGAAGCGCGCCTTGTTCGCGAACTCCGACTCGGTTTGCAAGGCTTCGTAGGACCCTTTGCAGGCCACGTGGACGGACGGAGGCAGGTAACGGAACGCGCAGCTCTCCGCGTGCCGGTACATGAACTGGGCGTTGTATGTGGCGAGATAGATGTCCATCGCCTCGGCGCCGCCCTTCAGCGTGGTGTGCCAGGCGGCTGTTGTGTCGCCTTGGAGTGCGGGGCCGACCACGATGAAGCAGCGGTGGCCCCGGCAATCCGCGGTACCTGGTTCAGCGACCTTGTCTTCGCCCGGCAAGGTCATGGCATGGGATGTCATGAGTTCTCCCTCGGTTTGGCGGTCGCGCTCAGCCTGTCCCCAAGCTTCCGGCGCTGTTTCGGGTTCTTGCGGTAGATGGCGAGCGTCCAAAGCACCTCCGCGCTGGTGTACAGCAGCACCAGCCCGGCGGCCGCCCATCGGCACGGGGCTTGTTGGCTACCGTCCGGTGGGATCAGGACGGTGATGATGCCCAGGCTCAGCAGGACGGTTCCCGCGTTGAAGCAGCGGACTGCCCGGTCGTTGTTGCGCGCCCACTTGTCGTAGTCGTCGCCCTGCGATGCGTACAGCTCGGTCAACAGCGCCTCGTCTTCGGGGCTGCCGTCGAGGTCGTACCAGTCGTGGATGTCCTGGCGTGAGTAGAAGAACTGCCGTGAGTAGTAGTGCAGTTGGATGCTGGCCAGCAGAGCCATCGAGGTGGCCACGAGCATCAGCAGACTCACGCCGGGCCAGTAGAAGGTCTTCTTGTCCGTGTCCGCCGCGGCGACGACTCCGGCCAGGGCCAGCGCGGCCCCGGTGAGCAGTGGGGCGGCAATGGAGTGGGCTTCTTTCGATGCGTGCCCGTATCCCAGCGGCACGGGTGCCTTCAGCAGCGCCATGGTCCCCCTCCCGAGCCGACTGGCTTCAGATGAGGAGTGTGACGGCGGAACGTGTTCGTCGGCAGGAGCGCAAACCGGCCAAAAACACCAGAGGGCCCTGTTTCCGAAGTAACGGAAACAGGGCCCTGAGGCAGTACGGGGAAGGTCAGAACCGCCGCGTGATCAGTGCCCGCTTCACTTCCTGGATCGCCTTCGTGACCTCGATGCCTCGGGGGCAGGCGTCCGTGCAGTTGAAGGTGGTGCGGCAACGCCACACGCCGTCGCGGTCGTTGAGGATCTCCAGGCGTTGTTCGCCCGCCTCGTCACGGCTGTCGAAGATGAAGCGGTGGGCGTTGACGATGGCGGCCGGGCCGAAGTACTGGCCGTCGTTCCAGAAGACCGGGCAGGACGACGTGCACGCGGCGCACAGGATGCACTTCGTGGTGTCGTCGAAGCGCTCGCGGTCCTCGGCCGACTGGAGGCGCTCGCGTGTCGGCTCGTTCGTGTCCTTGGTGATCAGGAACGGCATCACGTCTCGGTACGCCTGGAAGAACGGGTCCATGTCGACGACCAGGTCCTTCAGGACCGTCAGACCCTTGATCGGCTCGACCGTGATCGGCTTCTCGGGGTTGAGGTCCTTGATCAGGGTCTTGCAGGCGAGACGGTTCTTGCCGTTGATCCGCATCGCGTCCGAACCGCAGATGCCGTGCGCGCACGAGCGGCGGAAGGTCAGCGTGCCGTCGATGTCCCACTTGATCTTGTGGAGACCGTCGAGGACGCGCTCCTTGGGGTCGATCTCCAGCTGGAAGTCTTCCCACGTCGCTTCCGCCGAGACCTCGGAGTTGAAGCGGCGGATGCGGAAGGTGACCGTGATGTAGGGGGAGTCGGCGAAGCCGGGCTCGGGCTGGCCGGCCGCTTCTTCCTTGTCCAGAACAGGGGTTGCCATCAGTACTTACGCTCCATCGGCTGGTAGCGGGTCTGGACGACCGGCTTGTAGTCGAGACGGATGGACTCGGTGCCGTCGTCGCCGACCTCGCGGTACGCCATGGTGTGGCGCATGAAGTTGACGTCGTCGCGGTTCGGGTAGTCCTCGCGGTAGTGACCGCCGCGGGACTCCTTGCGGGCGAGCGCGGAGACCGCCATGACCTCGGCGAGGTCGAGCAGGTTGCCCAGCTCGATGGCCTCGAGGAGGTCGGTGTTGAACCGGCGGCCCTTGTCCTGGATCGAGACGTTGCGGTAGCGCTCGCGCAGCTCCGCGATCTTCTCGACCGCCGTCTTGATGGTCTGCTCGGTGCGGAACACCATGACGTTCGCGTCCATGGTCTCCTGCAGCTCGCGGCGGATGACCGCCACGCGCTCGGTGCCCGTGGAGTTGCGCAGGTGCTCGACCTGGTCGATGACCTGCTGCGCCGGGTTCTCCGGCAGCTCGACGTAGGACGCCTTCTGGCTGTACTCCGCCGCCGCGATGCCCGCCCGGCGCCCGAACACGTTGATGTCCAGGAGCGAGTTGGTGCCGAGGCGGTTGGCGCCGTGGACGGACACGCAGGCGACCTCGCCGGCCGCGTACAGGCCCGGGACCACCGTGGTGTTGTCCGTGAGGACCTCACCCTCGACGTTCGTCGGGATGCCGCCCATCGCGTAGTGCGCGGTGGGCTGGATCGGGATCGGGTCCGTGTACGGCTCGATGCCGAGGTAGGTGCGCGCGAACTCCGTGATGTCCGGGAGCTTGGCGTCCAGCTGCTCCGGCGGGAGGTGGGTGAGGTCGAGGTAGACGTGGTCGCCCTCGGGACCGCAGCCGCGGCCCTCACGGATCTCCGTGTAGATGGAGCGGGACACGACGTCACGGGACGCGAGGTCCTTCATGACCGGCGCGTACTTCTCCATGAAGCGCTCGCCGTCCTTGTTGCGGAGGATGCCGCCCTCACCGCGGGCGCCCTCCGTCAGCAGGATGCCCATGCGCCAGATGCCGGTCGGGTGGAACTGGAAGAACTCCATGTCCTCCAGCGGCAGTCCGCGACGGTAGACCGCCGCCTGGCCGTCGCCCGTCAGCGTGTGCGCGTTCGACGTCACCTTGAAGAACTTGCCGCAGCCGCCGGACGCGTAGATCACTGCCTTCGCCTGGAAGACGTGGATCTCGCCGGTCGCCAGTTCGTACGCGACCACGCCCACGGACGTCTTCACGCCGTCGACGTCGGCGATCAGCTGGTCGAGGACGTAGAACTCGTTGAAGAACTCCACGCCCTCCTTCACGCAGTTCTGGTACAGCGTCTGGAGGATCATGTGGCCGGTGCGGTCGGCCGCGTAGCAGGAGCGGCGGACGGGCGCCTCGCCGTGGTTGCGGGAGTGGCCACCGAAACGCCGCTGGTCGATCGTGCCGTCCGGCGTGCGGTTGAACGGCAGGCCCATCTTCTCCAGGTCGAGGACGGAGTCGATGGCCTCCTTCGCCAGGATCTCGGCGGCGTCCTGGTCGACCAGGTAGTCGCCGCCCTTGATCGTGTCGAAGGTGTGCCACTCCCAGTTGTCCTCCTCCACGTTGGCGAGCGCGGCGGCCATACCGCCCTGCGCGGCGCCCGTGTGGGAGCGGGTGGGGTACAGCTTCGTCAGGACCGCGGTGCGGCTGCGCTTCGTCGACTCGATCGCGGCGCGCATACCGGCGCCGCCCGCGCCGACGATGACGGTGTCGTATTTGTGGATCTTCATCAGAATTCCTCAGTCCCTCAGCCCGGTGGCCTAGCGGATGTTCGGGTCGAAGGTGAAGATCACCAGCGTGCCCAGCAGGATGGTGAACACCGTGGCGGTGTAGAGCAGGCCCTTGAGCCACAGCCGGGTGTTCGCGCGCTCCGCGTAGTCGTTGATGACCGTGCGCAGGCCGTTGGCGCCGTGCAGCATCGCCAGCCAGAGCATCAGCAGGTCCCAGACCTGCCAGAACGGCGAGGCCCAGCGGCCGGCCACGAAGGCGAAGCCGATCTTGGAGACACCGCCGTCGAGCACCAGCTGGATCAGCAGGTGGCCGAGGACCAGGACGACCAGCACGACGCCGGACAGGCGCATGAAGAGCCAGCCGTACATCTCGAAATTGCCCCGGGTCGACTTCGGGGTCTTCTTGGTGCGCTTGCGGGGGGCCTCGATGAGCGGCGCGGGGTTGTCTACGGTGTAGACGGCCGCGCTCTCCACCGGGCCGATGCCCGACGCTGCGGTTTCAGTCGTGGACATCTGCGTCAGCTCCCGAAGAGAACACGAGCGGCGTGGCCGAGCACGGGGTAGATCGCCCCGAGCATGAGCACGATCCACAGGCCTACGACGGACCAGAGCATCTGCTTCTGGTAGCGCGGGCCCTTCGACCAGAAGTCGACGGCGATGACGCGCAGGCCGTTGAGGGCGTGGAAGAGGATCGCGGCGACGAGGCCGTACTCCAGCAGTGCGACGATCGGCGTCTTGTAGGTGGCTACGACCTTGTCGTAGTCCTCGGGGGAGACACGCACAAGAGCGGTGTCCAGCACGTGTACGAACAGGAAGAAGAAGATGAGGACGCCGGTGACTCGATGAGCCACCCAGGACCACATTCCTTCCCGGCCGCGGTACAGCGTTCCAGCCGGCACGGAAGAACCCTCCGGGAGCGGGGATTTAGGGCCGCGCCGGCTTCTCTGTCGGTCGGGCCCGGCCGGGTACGGTCCACCGGCCCTCAGCATCGTAACCAGGTGCTGACACGGGTCTTACGGCGGGCCTGCTTGTGTGATCAAACTGGCACCCAAAGGTGCGCGTATGGGCTAGTTTCGGGCGGCTGGTCGGGTGC
>NZ_BARG01000013.1 GCF_000376565.1 Streptomyces hokutonensis
CCCCGGCACACCGCACCGCACCCCCGACACCCCACCACCCCGCCTGGACACCGAGGCCGCCGAACGGCTCCGCGCGCTCAGCGCGGGCGACGACGGCCTGGAGGTCGAACTCCGCGCCCGCGCCGACCGCTCCGGCATCCGCCTGCACCGGGCCGGCTCCCCACCCCTCGGCTACGACACCGGCGTCGTCCAGCTGCACACCCGGATCACCGCCCGGGGCGAGAGCATCGGCCACATCGGCCACCAGTCCCACGGCCGCTCCGTCCCCGGCCTCCTGAACCGGCTGGCCACCGAGGAACTGCCCGAACTCATCGGCCTGGCCCGCCTGTTGGCCACCAGACCCGTACCACGACTCGCCTACGACGACCTCCTCGTCGACGGCCGGGTCCTGGTCAAGCTGCTCTCGCTGATCGTCCCCGCCTTCCAGCTGGACTCCGTCCTCGAAGGACGCTCCCCGCTCGCCGACCGCACCGGCGAAACGGTCGCCTCACCCGGCGTCGGCCTGGTGGACGACCCGACCGCACCCGACAGCCCGCTCCCCGTCCCCTGGGACGGCGAGGGCACCGCCTGCGGACCCACCGCGCTGATCGAGGACGGCGTCCTGCGCGGCTTCCTCAGCGCCCGCCGGACGGCGGCCGAGGCCGGTACCACCAGCACCGGCTCCGGACAGCGCGGCCCCGGCGGCGAGATGGTCACCGTCCAGCCCGGCTATCTGAGGCTGCGTCACACCACCGACCTCGGCACCGAGTTCCGGCCCGGCCGCACGGTGCTGCACGTGGTGCAGGCCAACGGGGCGCACACCTCCAACCCCATCACCGGCGAGTTCTCCATCGGCGCCAACGCCGTGGTCGTAGGACCGGACGGCGGCCGCGACAACGCGGGCAACATCACCCTCGCCGGCAACGTCTTCGAACTGCTGCGGAACCTCGACGGACACGACGGCCGGATACGGGTCAACCGCGCCCACGACTCCTTCGTCGCCGGCCCGGGGGTATGGACCACCAGCCTCACGACCGGCCGCTAGGCCACGGAGTCCAGATGTCACTGCTGAAGAACCCCGAGTTCCGGCTGTTCTGGGGCGCCCAGACGGTCAGCATGATCGGGACGAACACGAGCAGGACCGCCATCCCGCTGCTCGCCGCCACCACGCTGGCCGCGACCCCGATGCAGATGGGTGTGCTGCAGGCGGCACAGACCTTCGCCTTCCTGCTCGTCGGACTGCCCGCCGGAGTCCTGGTCGACCGGGTGAGGCGACGCCCCGTCCTCATCGTCTGCGACCTGCTGCGGGCCGTCCTGATGATCCTGATCGGCGTCGGCTTCTTCCTGGACCGGATCTCCTTCCCGGTCCTGCTGGCGGGCATGCTGCTGATCGGGTTCGCCACCGTCTTCTTCGAGATCGCCTACCAGTCGTACATCCCGGTCGTGGTGGGCCGCGACCGGCTCGTCGAGGGCAACGCCCGGCTGGAGAGCACCAATTCGGTCTCCCGGACGGTCGGCCCCACCCTCGGCGGCTCCCTCGTGGAACTCGCCGGCGCCACCGCCACCCAGTGCTCCCAGGCCGCCGCGCACCTGCTGTCGGTGTTCCTGCTCTCCCGCATCCGCAGCGTCGAAGCGGTGCCCGAAGGACGCCCCGACCGGCGCATGGGCGCCGAGATCCGGGCCGGTCTGAGCTTCGTGCTGCGCCACCCCGTGTTCCGTGCGATCACCGGCTCGGCGGCCACGTACAACTTCTTCTACGCCATGACCCTGCCGCTGGTGACGCTGCTGCTGGTGGACGAGATCGGTTTCTCGGGCACCCTCGTCGGCGTCCTGATGACCATCGGCGGGGTCGGCGGAGTGCTCGGCGCCGCCCTCTCCGGCCGGCTCGCGCTCCGGCTCGGCCAGGTCCGCGCGATGCGGCTCGGCTACCTCGCGACGGTGCCCACCACCCTGCTGATCCCGTTCGCCGGCGACGGCTGGGCCGCGCTGCTGTTCGCCGGACCCTGGTTCGCCACCGCCTTCGGAATCATCGTCTACAACGTCGGCCAGGCCAGCATCCGCCAGGCGCTGTGCCCGCCCGACCTGCTGGGCCGGATGAACGCCAGCGTGCGCTTCCTCGTCTGGGGAATCCTGCCGCTCGGCTCCCTCGCGGGCGGCGCGCTCGGCGAGTGGGCCGGCGTACGGACCGCACTGTTCGTCGCCGGGGCCGGGATGAGCGCCGGCGGCCTGTGGCTGGTCTGCTCCCGGCTGCGCACGATGCGCGACCTGCCCGCGCCCGAGGACTTCCCCTTGGCGCGCACCGCCCCCCTGAGCAAGTGAATGGAGCAATCATGGCTACCCGTTTCGTGGTCTTCGTCGACTCGCCGTGGACCGGCGCGGGCCAGGACTGTGCCCGCTACCTGCTGGAACAGGGCGTCACCCCGATCATCGTCGCCGCCGACCCGGCCGCACTGCACCCCTCCCTGCTGCACGACTACGCCGAACTCGGCGTGGAGATCCAGGCCTGCGACGTGGACTCCGTCGACGCCGTCGTGGACTTCTGCCGCGAACTCGGCACGCGGGGCGAGGTGATCGGCGTGACCTCCGTGTACGAGTACTACTGCGACACGGGCGCGGAGGCCGCCGCCCGCCTGGGCCTGGCCGGACCGGACCCGGCGGCGGTGGCGATCTGCCGCTCCAAGGCGGCGATGCGCGAGGCCATGGCGGACACCCCGGGCCTCAACCCGCTCTTCCGGGTCGCCGAGACGCCCGCACAGGCCGTGGCCGCCGCCGAGAGCATCGGCTACCCCGTGGTCGTCAAGCCGCTCGACCTGACGGGCAGTCTCTTCGTCCGCCGCTGCGACTCCGCCGACGACGTCGCCGCGATCACCACGCAGGTCATGGAACTGGGCGAGTACCTCGGCCACACGGTGACGCCGAAGGTGGTCGTGGAGGAGTGTGTGCCCGGTGCCGAGTACTCGGCCGAGATCGTGCACGGCAAGGTGCTCGGCCTCACCGAGAAGATCGGCAGCGAGCCGCCGCTGTTCCTGGAGATGGGGCACGTCTTCCCCGCCGCACTGCCGCCCGAGCGCGAACGGCTCCTGGTCGACAAGGCCGAGCAGGCGGTACGCGCGATCGGTGTCACCTGGGGTCCCGCGCACGTGGAACTGAAGCTCACCGCCGACGGAACGGACGCCCGCGTCATCGAGGTCAACGGCCGGATCGCGGGCGACCGCATCCCCGAGGCGGTCCGCATCGCCAGCGGCGTCGACATGTGCCGGCTCCACATGATCGCGCTGCTCGGCGGCACCCCCGACCTGACCCTGCGCTGCGACCGTACGGCCGCGATCCACTTCCTGATGCTGCGGCAAAGCGGCCGTCTCGACGCCATCGAGGGCATCCCGGAGGCCAAGGCGCTCAAGGGAGTCCACGAGGTGCACCTGCGCCCAGGAGTCCAGGCGGGCATCACCTACGAGGCCAACGGCTCCAACCGGGACCGCGCGGCCTGGATCATCGCCGAGGGAGCCGACCGCGACGAGGCCCTCGGGCGGGCACACGCGGCGGGCGACGAACTGACCTTCGCATGGTCCCCGGCCGGCGCGGCGGCCCGGTCCGCATGACACCCGAGCCCGGGCCGGCGGCACCGGTCCCCCCGCGCACGGTGACCGTCCCCTTCGAGGCGGGCGGCACCGGCCCGGCCCCCCTGACCTGGAGTCAGCAGTACTACCTGGCGGAAACGGACGCGGCCCGCCCCCACGGCCGCAGCCTGGCCATCACCCGCCTCTACCCCCTCCGCCCCGGGGTGAGCGAGGAACAGGCGACGAGCGCGGTACGCGATCTCATGGAGCGCTACGAGACCCTGCGCAGCCGGGTGATCCGGTCCAGCCCGCCTGGTCAACAGGTCTACCAGCAGGGCGAGTTGAGGGTGGCCGTGCATGATGTCGCGGCGCCCGGGATCCAGGTCCCGGCCGACGCCGTACTCGCGGATCTCGCCCGCCGCCCCTTCGACGTCACCGAGGAATGGCCGGTGCGGGCCGCGCTGGTCGGGGTCGGTGGGCGGCCCCGTTTTCTCGCGCTGGCCTTCAGCCATGTCGCCGTGGACGCCTACGCGTTGCTGCCGGTCGGCGCGTTTCTGGTGGAGCGGTGCGCGCGGGCGGACCCGGTCGCGCGCACCCTGCCCGGGGCCGGTGCCAAAGGGTCGCAGCCGCGCGAACTGGCCGAGGCCGAGGCGTCCGAGGCGGGAGACCGCGCCGCCCGCCGGGCACTGCTCCACGCCGAGCGGGTGCTGCGGCGCATGCCCGCGACCTCCGTCCGCGGCGGCCGCCCGCGCACCGGTGAGCGGTTCCGCTTCCTGCGCCGGAGATCCGCCGCACTCGACCTCGCCGTGGGCGCGCTGGCGGCCCGCACCGGAGAGAGCGCCGCCGCCGTACTCGCCGCGGCCGTCCTGGCACTCGACGCCGCGGACACCGGTGAGCGGTACGCCGCCGTCCAGTTGATCTCCGCGAACCGGCTGCGCCCGGAGACCGTGGACGCGGTCGTCCCCTGCTCCCAGCCGGTGCTGTGCTGCGCCGACACCGAGGACGCCTCCTTCTCGGAGCTGGTGCGCCGTACCGCCGCCGCCTCCCTGCGCGCCTATGCGGCCGGCCCCTGCCCGCCCGCCGCCCTGGCGGAACTGCGCGCCGCGGTGGAGCGGGAGCGGGGCGTACGGCTGGACGGCGTCCCCACCCTCAACTACCGCCCCCGGGCCACCGCGTTGCCCGTCCGGGAGACCGACGCCGAAGAGCTGCGCCGGGCCGCGGCCGACACCGAGACCGAGTGGATGGACAGCGCCATGCTCTGGCGGTCCGCCCACTACCTCAGCGTCGACGCAGACGGCACCGGCGTCCGGCTGCTCCTGCAGATCGACACGGAGATCCGGTCCCCGGGATGGGCCGAACGCCGGCTGGCCGACCTGGAAGCCCTGCTGTGCGCCGCCGCGACGGACACGCGAATGACACGAATCCGGAGAGCCCGATGACAGACCCGCGACAGCAGCAGACCGTCCTCCTGATCGGCGCCGGCGTCATGGCCGAGGGCTATCTGCGCGCGGCCCAGAAGGCGGGCCTGCGTGTGGGCGTCGTCGAGACACCCGCCCGGTACGCGGCCCTCACGGGGCGGTTCCCGTGCGTCGTGGACTTCGAACCGGTACCGGAGGTGATCGCGACCCGGGACGAGAGCTGGCTCTCCCCGGCCATGACCCTGGCCGGCCGGCTCGCCCCGGACGCGGTGTGGGCGTTCGCGGAGGCCCATGTCATGGCCGCCGCCATGGTCCAGCACCGCCTGGGGCTGCCGGGCCCCGGTCTCGACGCCGCGACCGTCTCCCGCAACAAGGCGCTCCAGCGCGCCGAGTTCCACCGTGCGGGCCTGCCGCAGCCCGCCCACCGGCACACGCCACGCCTGTCGGACCAGCGGGAGTGGGCCCTCGCCCGGCTGCCCGTCGTGGTGAAACCCGTGTCGCTGCAGGGCAGCCAGGGCGTGGAGCGGATCGCGAGCCCGGACGAGTGGGACGACGCGGTGGCCCGGCGGGACGACGAGGGGCCACTGCTGGTCGAGGAGTACGTGGCGGGCCAGGAGTACAGCGTGGAGGCGCTGGTGCACCGGGGCCGGGTCCTGTTCACCAACCTGACCCGCAAGGAGACCACCGGCCCGCCGTACTTCGTCGAGCTGTTCCACGAAGCCGGCCACGGCGCCGACCGCCCGCTGCTGCGCAAGGCCGCGGACGACCTGTGCGCGGGTGTCGTGACCGCGCTGAACTTCGGCACCGGCATCGTCCACCTGGAGTTCCGGGCGCGCGCCGACCACGATCCGGTGATCATGGAGGTGGCCGTCCGCACCCCGGGCGACCACATCCTCGAACTCGTCGCCCGCGCCCACGACTTCGACGTCTTCGCCGCCTGTCTGCAGCTCGCCCTCGGCGAGGTGCCGGACACTCCCACGGCCCCGGTGCGCGCCGCCGGCAGCCTCTTCCTGTCCGCACCGGAACCGGGACGGCTGACCGGGCTGGACCTCGCCGCCTGGGCGGCCAGGCCCGAGGTCGTCGCACACGACGCCCGCCTCGCCCCCGGCGCTCCGGTGCGCCCCGCGCAGAACTCGGGCGACCGCCTCGCCTGGGCGGTGCTCACCCGCCCGACGGGGCCGGAACTGCGCCTGCTGGCGGAGCGGTTGGTCACCGAGGCCGTGGTGGAGATCGAGGCGGGTGCGGTGGGGACCGGAGCGGCCGACGCGGCAGGCCCCCTCAACACCCCTGTCCCAGTGAGGAGTTCCATGTCCAAGCAGCGTGTGCTGATCGTCGGCGGACGGATCGAGAACGTCCGCAAAGCCAAGGAGCAGGGACACGAGGTCGTCTTCCTGCAGCGCCCCGAACTGTTCCGCGCGGAGCACGCCGAGCTGGTGGACGCCGCCCTGCTGGTCGACTACCGGGACTGGGACACGCTCGCGCCCCTGATCACCGCGGCCCACCAGGTGTACGGCTTCACGGCCGCCGTGACGACGAGCGAGGCCGGGGTCGAGCCCGCCGCCCGCATCAACGACCTGCTCGGGCTCGGCGGTGTCTCCCACGAGGTGGCCCTGCTGCTGCGGGACAAACTCCTGATGCGCCGTCATCTCGCCGCCGCGGCACCGGAGATCACCGTCGCGGCCGAGGAACTCGACGGCCGGGAGAGCCTCGACCGGTTCGCGGCGGCCCACGGGTACCCGTTCATCGTGAAGCCGGTGGACGGCATCGCCAGCCTCGGCCTCCAACTGGTCAGGTCCGGGGCGGAACTCGACGACGTCTGGGAGACCACCCGTGAACTGCGCGGGGTGGAGCACCAGTTCGCCTCGGCCTTCCCCATCGAGCGGTTCGTCATGGAGGAGTACGTCGACGGGCCGGAGTTCAGCGTCGAGGCGTTCACCTTCGCGGGCCGGCACGTGATCGTGGCGATCACCGAGAAGCTGACCTCCGACAACTTCGTGGAACTCGGCCATGTCGTCCCCGCCCGGCTGGATCCGGACTCGGCCCGCGCGGTCGAGCGCTGTGTGCACACCTTCCTGGACGCGATCGGGCTCCAGGAGGGCCCGAGCCACACGGAGGTACGGCTCTCGGACCGGGGACCCCGGGTGATCGAGTCGCACAACCGGCCGGGCGGCGACCGCATCCGGGACCTGGTGGAGGCGGCCTACGGCTTCGACATCGAGCGCTACACCGTCGCCTGGGCCGGCGGCACACTCCCCGAGCTGAACTCCCGGCCCCCACTGCGGCAGGCCGCGGCGACCCGCTTCCTGAGCGCGGAGCCGGGCACGGTGACGGCGGTGGAGGGAGCGGCGACGGCCACCGAGCACCCGGACGTGCTGACCGTCGCCCTCGACATCGCGGTCGGCGACACGGTACGACCACTGCGCTCCAGCTGGGACCGCATCGGCCAGGTGGTCGCCGTGGGCCCGGACGCGGACGCGGCACTCGCCCTGTGCGAGAAGACGGCCACGACAGTCGTGGTCCGCACGGAGGCACCGACCGATGCCCCCGAGTGACCGGGGGCGCGCCCCGCGACAACCGGGTTCGGTGGAGCGGGGTCCTGAGGTTGTGGCTGACTCCGGTGGTGATGGCGGGGCCCGTGGTGTGTCGGGGTCGGGTTCGGTGGAGCGGGGCCCTGAGGTTGTGGCGGACTCCGGCCGTGGCGGCCGGGCTCGTCCCGCATCGCGACCGGGTCAGGCGGAGCGGAGTTCGGAGGTTGTGGCGGATCCCGGCTCCAGTGACCGCGCTCGTCCCGTATCGCGGTCGGGTTCGGTGGAGCGGGGCCCTGAGGTTGTGGCGGATCCCGGCCGTGGTGGGCGGGCCCGTCCCGTGTCGGGGTCGGGTTCGGTGGAGCGAGGTTCTGAGGTTGTGGCGGATCCCGGCCGTGGTGGGCGGGCTCGTCCCGTATCGCGACCGGATCCGGCGGAGCGGAGTCCTGAGGCTCAGGTGGATCCCGGCCGCAGTGGCCGGGCCCGTCCCGTATCGCGACCGGATCCGGACGAGCGGGGGCCCGGCGCCCCGGTGGACCCCGGCCATGTCGAGATCACGTCCGAGGAGGAGCTGCGCGCTCTGGTCGGCGAGGCGAACCCGGTTGTCTACGGCAAGGCGAGCGCGCTGCTGGGCGAGTTCGAGCGGGCGTGGATCCGGCACACTCCGCTGGTGCTGATCGCGACGGCGGCGCTGGACGGCACCTGTGACGTGTCGCCGAAGGGCGATCCGGCGGGCTTCGTGCGGGTCCTCGACGATACGACGCTGGCGGTGCCGGACCGGCCGGGCAACCGGCGGCTCGACAGTTGGCTCAACGTCCTGCAGAACCCGCACGTCGGGATGATCTTCGTGATTCCGGGGCGGGGCGACACCCTGCGGGTCAACGGGCGGGCGCGGCTGGTTCGTTCGCCGGAACTGCTGGACTCGATGGTGGTCAAGGGCAATCGGCCGAAACTGGCGCTTCTGGTGGACGTCGAGGAGGCCTATTTCCACTGTGCGAAGTCGTTCATGCGGGCAGGTGTCTGGGACCCCGGGTCGTGGACACCGGACGCGGCGCCGTCCAGGGCGCGCATCGCCAAGCGCACGGAGTGGAAGGACGTACCGCTTGACGTGCTCGAAGAGCGTTACGGGGCCGCCTACGAGCGCCGCCTGTACCCGTGACCGGCGGGCCGAACGCACCGGTGAGGAACACATGGATGCCAGGGGGTGTCAACACGATGACGAGGTGAACAATCGGTAATTGCCAACCTTTGGCAAGCCTTGCCAAACCGGAAGGCCGGAGGTTAGCTTGAGGGAATCAGGCGGGCCGCACGGGGGAGATGGCCACCTCTGGAGTGCGCCTTGTCCGCGGTCAAAGGTGATCGCGCCCATCCACTCGACCTGGAAACAAGGCAAAGGATCGATCATCGTGAAGGTTCTCATCGGCGGACTGGCCGCCCTGGCGCTAGCCCTGTCCCTGGCTGCGGGACACGCACCGACCCAGTCCTCCGAGCGGGCGCAGGTGAGCGCCCAATCCGCGCCGGCCACCGATCTCATCGACTGGCCCTGACGCGTCAAGATTCAGAAAAAAGCGACCTTGCCAAATGTAGACAAGGTTTGCCATACTCCTGGACAGGGGGAGTCGCTGAGGCGACTCCCCCTTGAGTGCCTTCTAGGGCCGTGGGCGCCTGTGCGGGGCGCCGCTGGCTTGACGTGATCATCACCCTCAAGGACGGATCTCACTCATGCTGGAGCAGCCGAGTTTCGGCCGACGCCTGCGTCAGTTGCGACTGCAGCAGGGCAAGTCGCAGTCGGAGCTGACCGGACCCGGAATGTCGGCCGCCTACCTGTCCCGGCTCGAATCCGGGGCACGCCCCCCGACCGACCGTGCGGTGGCCTACCTGTCCGAGCAACTGGCCGTGCCCGTCGAGAGCTTCGCCCAGTACTCCGAGAACGATCTCGCCGACCTGGTCATGACCCTCTCCTCCCGCCCGCAGGGCGAGCGGGACGGTGAGATCCGGGACCTGCTCAACGACGCGCTCAGCACCGCCATCGACGTCGACGCCACCACGCGCTGGGAGGCCCTCGACCTCTTCGCCCGCCAGCACTCGGCACTCGGCGAGTTCCAGGAGGAGCGCACCGTCCTGGAGAACCTGGACGTGATGAGCCGCGAACTGAACCGCCCGGCCCTGCACGTCTACATCCTCCAGCGCATCGCCCGATGTTGTCGCAACCTCGGCGACATGGAGGGCGCCCGACGCTCGGCCCAGGAAGCGCTGGAGCTCACGCGGCGGCACCAACTGCGCGTACTGACCGCGGACCTGGTCCGCGCCAAGCTCCTGCTCATCTCCGCCGAGGCGGAACTCGGCAACCTCGCGGAAGCGGCCGCACTCAGCACCGAGGTGTGCGAGAGCCTGCCGCACGGCGAGGGCGCACTCGCCGCCGAGGCCTACTGGACGGCGTCCACCGTCCGGGCCAGGCAGGGCAACTTCAGCCAGGCCTTCGAGTTCATCGAGCGGGCGCTCGCGGCGCTGGACAGCCGCGAGGAACTCACCCTCTGGATGCGCCTCAGGCTGGCCGCGGCGAGCCTGTCGCTCCAGGCCCTGCCGCCCCGCCTCGACCGGGCCGAGGCCCTGCTCACCGAGGCGGAGCCCGCGCTCAAGCTCGCCGGCCCGCCCAGGAACGTACAGGAACTACTCCTCCTCAAGGCTCAACTCGCCTACCGGCAAGGCGACTTGGAGCGTGCCGCCGAGCTCGTCGCGGCTGCCGAGAACGATGTGCACCTGCTGACCTACCGGGACCAGATCCGCTTCCGGCTGCTGCGCGAGATGCTCGCCACCCGCGGCGGCGACCTCGGCGCGGACCTCCGGCTGCGCGAACTGGCCGCCCAGGTCCAGGCCGCGCGGATGCCCGACCTCAGCGCGGAGGTGTGGCGCGCCATCGCCGAGAGCGCCCCGCCCCCACCGTCGGCCCCCGCCGACCGCCCGCTCTCCCTGCACTGACATCCCTGGCAGTGCCTTCGATATAATCTGCCCAGTTCACTCTTTCGGGTCGACACCTCCGGTCATCAACCGGACCGGGTGTCGACCCTTCTTCATGTTCCACGCCGGCTCCGCCACCGGCACCTCAGCAGCACACTCCCCCCGCAGCACCCCGCACCGACGGGCCACCGTGCCCGCCGGTCCTTCGTCATGGAGTTCGACAGATGACAGACACCACCCTGCCCATGCCTCAACTCCCGCCCCTCCGGCGGAACTCGGGGTTCCGGAACTTCTGGCTCTCCCGTGCCGTGTCCGGGCTCGGCTCCGCCGTCACCACCGTCGCGCTGCCCGTCCTGGTCTTCCAGCAGAGCCGGTCGCCGCTGCTGGTCTCCTTGGTCGCGGCGGCCGGGACGCTGCCCTACCTCGCGTTCGGTCTGCTCGCGGGCGCGGTCGCCGACCGCGTCGACCGGCGCACCCTGATGATCGTGACCGACTGCCTCAGCGCCCTCTGCCTGGGCTCGCTCCCACTCGCCCAGGCCCTGCACGCGCTCACGGTCGGACACGTCGTCGTGGTCGCGTTCGTCTCCTCCACCCTCTCCCTCTTCTTCGACGCGGGCGGCTACGGCTTCGTCCCCGCCCTCGTCGGCAAGGACAGGCTCCCCGACGCCAACAGCGCGCTCTACGGCGCCGAGACCGTCGTCCGCATCATCGGCAACGGCGTCGCGGGCGTCCTCATAGCCCTCGTCCACCCCGTGGGCACGCTCACCCTCGACGCCGTGAGCTTCGCCGGCTCCGCGCTGTTCCTTCGGGCTGTCGCCAACGGCCCTTCCCGCGTCGTCAGTTCGGGTCCCCGAACGAGCTTCCTCCGGGCCGTCGCCAACGCCCTTTCTCGCGCTGCCAGTTCGGGCCGGCGAACGGCCTTCCGTCGGACCGCTGCCAACGCCCCCGCCCACGCCACCACCAACACCCCCGCCCCCAGTTCCGTTCCACGACCTGGTTTCCGGGAGTCTGTCCGCGAAGGCCTGCGCTTTCTGGCCGGGCATCCGACGCTGCGGGTCATGACCGTGGTCGGCACCCTCCAGTCGTTCTCCGGCGGAGCCATCGTCGGCCAACTCGTCGTCTTCGCCGACCGCGTCCTCGGCATCCACGGCTCCGACGGCCGTATCGGACTGCTCTACATGGCGTGGAGCGCCGGCGGCATCGGCGGCTCCCTGCTGCTGCCCCGACTGCGGCGCCGCTACGACGCCTTCCCGCTGCTGCAACTGGTGCTGCCGGTCGGTGCGTTGCTCGGACTCGTGGTCGTACTCAGCGCCGACTGGCGGATCGCCCTGGTCGCGCTGGCGGCCTGGGGAACCGCCTATCTGGTCGTCCTGGTGAACACGATGACCTACTCCCAGGAGGTGACCCCGGCCGAACTCCAGGGCCGCGTCAACACCACCCGCCGGATGCTCTCCTCCGGCCTGGGCGTCCCGCTCGGCGCCCTGGCCGCGAGCGCCGTCACGCTCTCCGCCGGCATCCGGGCCGGCATGGCCACCGCGGTCGCCTCGATCACCCTGGCCGCGATCGTTGTGTGGGTGGTACGGCTGCGCGGTCTGCCGGGAACGGCTGGCGGGGCGTAGGTGTCAGGGGTGTTTGCCTGGGCTGGGGCGGCGACAGTGGTACGGCTGCGCCGGCTGCCGGATCCCGCTGCCGGGGTGCAGCCGTCGGGCGGGTTCTCTCGCGGGCCGGGGCAGCGACAGCGGGTACGGCTGCGTCGGCCGACGGATCCCGCTGCCGGGGCGTAGCCGTTCGGGCGGGTTCATTCCTGGGCCGCGTCGGCAATAGGGGTACGGCTGCGCTGGCTGTCGGATCCCGCCGCCGGGGCGTAGGCGTCACGGGGGTGCTTGCCTGGGCTGGGGCGGCGACAGTGGTACGGCTGCGTCGGCTGCCGGATCCCGCTGCCGGGGTGCAGCCGTCGGGCGGGTTCTCTCGCGGGCCGGGGCAGCGACAGCGGGTACGGCCGCGCTGGCCGCCGAATCCCGCCGCCGGGGTGTAGCCGTGGGACGGGTTCTCTCCTGGGCCGTGGGCGGCAACAGCTGTACGGCCGGGCCATTTGCCGGATCTCCCCGCCGAGGGGTAGCCGTCAGGCGGGCTCTCTCCCAGGCCAGGACGGCGACAGTGGTACGGCTGCGCGGTCTCGCGGAACCTGCCGCCGAGGCGTAGCCGTCACACCCGGTCCCCCTCCGTGCATCAGGCCCCAGCACTCCCACCCCCCACCGGAGTCAGGACCGCGCCACCCGAGTGAACCGCCCCGCCACCCGCAGATCCGCCTCGATCCGCCCCGCCGTCGCCAGCAGCTCGGGCAGGATGTCCGCGACGTACGCCTCCGCCGGCTGGCGGGCCACATGCGTCGCCGTATTCAGCGCAGCGACGACCCGGCCGGTGCGGTCGCGGACCGGTACGGCGAGTGAGCGCAGGCCTGCCTCCAACTCCTCCTCGACCAGGGCGTATCCCTGGGACCGGACCTGCTCCAGGGCGGTCGAGAGCGCCCCGGGGTCGGTCAGTGTGTGCGGGGTCAGGGGACGTAGGTCGGCCAGGGACTGTCGTAGCGTCGGCGGCGGGGCGTCGGACAACAGGACACGGCCCAGTGCCGTCGCGTACGCCGGGAAACGGGTGCCGACCGCGATGTTCACGCTCATCACGCGGCTGGTGGCGACCCGGGCCGTGTACTGGATGTCGGAGCCCACGAGGATCGCCAGGGACGCGGACTCGTGGATGCGGGCGGCGAGGGCGGTCAGGTGCGGGGTCGCGAGGGACGGGAGGGTGGTGCGGGAGAGAGGGGGGAAGCCCAGCGACAGTACCCGGGGCGTCAGGGTGAAGCGGCGGTCGCCGGACGGGGTCACCAGGCCGAGGTGCTCGTAGGTGATCAGTGCGCGGCGGGCGGTCGCGCGGGCCAGGCCGGTCGCCTGGGAGACCTCCGTCAGGGTCAGTTCGGCGCGGCCCTCGCCGAAGGCCGTCAGGACCGTCAGCCCGCGGGCCAGGGACTCGACGAACTCCCGGCCCAGTTCCTGCTTGGACGCGCCCGTCCAGGTCGCCAGGCCCGAGGGCGCGGCCACCGAATCTGGCTGGGGTGCCGCGCGCAGGTCCTCCTCCATCGCCTCGACCGCCGACCGCAGCCGCGGCAGCAACGTGTTCCGCAGATCCGCCGCCGTGTGCCGGCTGGTGTGGCTCACCACGCTCGCCACACACGCGATCGTGCCGGTGCGAGGGTCCCGTACCGGCACGGAGACCGCCATCAGTCCCGGTTCGATCAACTGGTCGTCCAGCGCCCAGCCGTTCTCGCGGGCCAGGGCCGCCGACCGTTCGAGGTCGGGTGCGGGGGACGACGGCGGGCGCGGGGGTACGGCGGGGAAGCCCCGGTCCTCCGGGTCGGCCGCCCGGCGCTCGCGCCAGCGCGCCCAGTCGTGCTCCGTCCACTCGGTCGCGAACAGCGGTCCCGGCGCGGTGCGTTCGGCCGGCAGCAGGTCGCCGATGCGGAAGCTCAGGGACATCGCGCGGCGGCGGGTCGCCTGGTGGATGAAACGGATGCCGTCCCGGTCGGCGACCGCCAACGACACGGACTCGTCCAGCTCGTCGGCGAGGGCGTCCGCGCGGGCGTCCAGGAGGGACGGCAGCCGCAGGGCGGCCAGGTAGGCGTTGCCCAGTTCCATGATCCGAGGGGTGAGAACCGCGTCCCGGCCGTCGAGACGGACGTATCCCATGCGGGCGAGCGTCGCGGTGATCCGGTCGACCGTGGAACGGGCAAGACCGGTGGCCCGCTCCAGCCCACTGAGGCTCAACGTGCCGCCCGCCTCGGTGAGTTGACGCACCACGGCGACCCCCCGGATCAACGGCGCGACCGCCTCGGCGGGCACGGCTCCGGCACGGTCGTCCAACGTGGTCTCAGCGGGCATCGGCTCTCCGGTACGGCGATCTCGGCAGCCCTACGGTAAGCCCGCGCCCGATGCGGTCACCGCCGAGCCTGCGACACCCGCTTCAGGAGAGCGGTGCTCAATCCCTTGAGCCGCGTCACCTCGCCACCTCTATCGCGTCCGAGTAACCGTCACCCGATAATTCCCCGCCGCATCGGCCCCCGTCACCACCACCCGAACCCCCCTACGAGGATCGTTGAACGATTCCCCCGCAGTGAACGGCGCGTCCGACAACTCGGCGTGCACATTGGGACTCCGCGTGCAGCCCCCGCTGTCCCGGTGCGCGTCGTACACCTTCACCGGCCCCATCCCCGTGTCGACGTCCGCCTCCACCTTGTAGATGAGGACGCCGGGGCGGCACACCGCCTCGTCGTTGCCCTCGCGGGTGCGCAGTTCCAGGGCGTAGCCCGTCCGGCGGGTGAGGGGGACGAAGACGAGGCGGGTGCCGTCGCCGCCGGGGCGTTCCAGCGGGGTCAGGGTGTACTCCGAAGTGCCGCTGGTCATCGCGCAGTTGACCTGGGACGGGTCGAGCCAGCCGAGTTTCCACTTGTGCCAGCCCAGGAGGTCGTTGTCGGCGCCCCAGTCCTCGCTCATGATGTCCCAGTGGCCGACCGCGCCCCCGCCCTCCTGGGTGTAGAGGTCGGGCAGGCCGAAGACGTGGCCGTTCTCGTGGGGGAGGACGCGGTAGCCGGTGCGGGCGTAGGAGCCGGAGCCGTCGTCCTGGCGGGAGTAGACGAAGGAGGCGTTGGAGACGGGGACGCCGTCCGCGACAGGGGCCTCGGTGTTGCCGGCGAACGTCACCGAGAGGACGGTGTCCAGGGCGGAGGGGCCCGCGTTCGGGGTGACGAGGACGTTCAGGAGGTCGTACGACCGGAAGTCCACGGTCGGGTCGGCGGCGGTGACGATGTCCTGGACGAGCTGCCGGTACCCGGGGTCGAAGGGCGCGCCGCGCTCTATGCCGTAGGACTTGAAGGGCTTGGGCATGCGCAGCCAGTGGTCGACCGGGGTCTCGGGGCGGTAGTCGAGGCGGCCGTAGGAGCTGGTGCGGAACCACTCCTGGGTCTGTGGGAAGAACTCGTGGTAGCGGTCCATGGCGGTGCCCTGGCCGGGGGCGTCGGAGAAGTCGACCATCAGGGTCAGGGCGTGGACCGTGCCGGTGGAGCGGGAGTAGCCGCCCGGGGTGGGGATGCCCTCGGACATCTCGGTGTCGAGGGGGCCGTTGATCATGCAGGCGCCGAGTGCGGAGGTGCGGGCGAGCGCGATCGGGCCCGCCGCCGTCGTGGCGCCCGGGGTGAGGTGTCCGGTACCGGCCGAGGTGCTGACCGCGAGGGTCAGGACGGTCACGGACGCGAGGGCGGCCACGCGGCGCGGGCGTATCCGACGGCTGGGCTGCATGCATGGACCCTTCGCGCCACGGCAGCCGCCGGTCTCGGGCTGCACCCTTTCGATCACCCTGTGTCGTGCGGTGCGAGGGCGCGCGCTGGAGGAGACCGACCGTGTGGTCGAGCGGGAAAAGGGGCCCGAACAGGGGTCCAAACGGGGTGTGACCCAGGTCACATCAAATGTCCCGCTGAGTGGGAAATAACCGGGGAGCGTTTCCCCGTTTAGCCATGTGTCCGAGCGAAACGGGGAGTGGATCCCCGGATCGCGTCAGCAGTCCAAGACCTTCAGAGCCCCAGGAGTACGCCGTGACGACCGCGACCCCCGTACAGCGAAAGGTGACCCGGCCGCGCGCCGACGCTTTGCGCAACCGGGAGCGGATCGTCACCGCCGCCCGGGAGATGTTCGTAGAGTTCGGCTCCGATGTGCCGCTCGACGAGATCGCCCGCCGGGCCGGCGTCGGCAACGCCACGCTCTACCGCAACTTCCCCGACCGTGACGCCCTCGTCCGCGAGGTAGTGGTCTCGGTCATGGACAGTACGTCGGAGGCCGCCGAGCAGGCGCTCAACGAGACCGGCGACGCCTTCGCCGCTCTGGAGCGCTTCGTGCACGTGGCCGCCGACGAGCGGATCAGCGCGCTGTGCCCGATGATCTCCAGCACGTTCGACCAGTTCCACCCGGATCTGGAAGCCGCGCGGGAGCGGGTCGAGCAGCTCATCGGCGAGGTCATGGACCGCGCCATGCGGTCGGGACAGCTCCGTACGGACGTGGGTGTCGGCGATCTGATGGTCGCCGTGGCCCAGCTCAGCAGGCCCCCGGCCGGCACCGGTTGCCTCAGCGCCGACCGCTTCGTACACCGACACCTGCAGCTGTTCCTGGACGGACTGCGGGCCCCGGCCCGCTCGGTCCTGCCCGGTACCGCCGCGACCATGGAGGATCTCCGGCAGCCCTGACCGATTAGTTCAGAGCGTCACGCCCGTCTCAACAACAAGCACCGGCTCTCGTCGTCGTAGCGGCCACGGAGTGTCACCCGCCGACGAGCCGTCCCCGAACACGTCCTTCTTCCGTATTTTTCCGTCACGAAGTCCCGAAGTGGGTACCGCCATGTCTGAAACAGCTCGAAGCGCCCCCGGCGCTCTCGACAAGGCCGCCGAGGCGGCCGAGCACGAAGCCCATGCCAACCGCTGGAAGGCGCTCGCGTTCATCGCGCTCGCCCAGCTGATGGTCGTGCTCGACGCGACCATCGTGAACATCGCCCTCCCGTCCGCCCAGACCGACCTGGGCATCTCCGACGGCAACCGGCAGTGGGTCGTCACGGCCTACGCCCTCGCCTTCGGCGGACTCCTCCTCTTCGGCGGCCGGATAGCCGACCTGTGGGGCCGCAAGCGCGCCTTCGTCGTCGGTCTGACCGGCTTCGCCGCCGCGTCCGCCCTCGGCGGTCTCGCCACCTCCGGCGCCATGATGTTCGGCGCCCGCGCCCTCCAGGGTGCCTTCGGCGCACTGCTCGCGCCCGCCGCGCTCTCCCTGCTCGCCGTGATGTTCACGGACGCCAAGGAACGCGCCAAGGCGTTCGGCATCTACGGTGCGATCGCCGGTGGCGGCGGCGCCGTCGGCTTCATCCTCGGCGGTGTGCTCACCGAGTACCTCGACTGGCGCTGGACGTTCTTCGTGAACATCCCGTTCGCGATCATCGCCGCGCTCGGCGCGTACTTCGTCATCCGCGAGCCGGAGGGCGGCCGCAACCGCAACCCGCTCGACATCCCGGGTGTCCTGCTCTCCACCCTCGGCCTGGTCTCGCTGGTCTACGGCTTCACCCGCGCCGAGACCGACGGCTGGGGCGACTCCTCGACCATCGCGCTCTTCATCGCGTCGGCCGTCCTGCTGGCCTCGTTCGTGATCGTCGAGTCCAGGGTCAAGGCCCCGCTGCTGCCCCTGCGCGTGATCACCGACCGCAACCGCGGCGGTATCTACCTCTCGCTCGGCATCGCCATCATCGCGATGTTCGGCACCTTCCTCTTCCTCACCTACTACCTGCAGGTCGTGAAGGGCTTCTCGCCGATCAAGACCGGCTTCGCCTTCATGCCGATGATCGTCGGCATGATGGTCGGCTCGACCCAGATCGGCACCCGCCTGATGACCCGCCTGCCGGCCCGCCTGCTCATGGGCCCCGGCTTCCTGGTCGCCGCGGTCGGCATGCTGCTGATGACGCAGCTGGAGATCGGCTCGTCCTACGCCTCGATCATCCTGCCCGCGATGCTGCTGCTCGGCCTCGGCATGGGTACGGCGTTCATGCCGGCCATGTCGCTGGCCACCCTGGGCGTCGAGCCCCGGGACGCGGGTGTCGCCTCCGCGATGGTCAACACCTCGCAGCAGGTGGGCGGCGCCATCGGTACGGCCCTGCTGAACACGATCGCCGCCTCCGCGACGACCGCGTACATCAAGGACCACATCGCCGGCGCGGGTACCTCCAAGACCCAGCAGCAGCTGATCCAGCTGCAGGGCCAGGTGCACGGCTACACCAACGCCATCTGGTTCGCCGTCGGCATGCTGGTGGCGGCCGCGGTCATCGTCTCGGTCCTCGTCAACGCGGGCACGCAGGGTTCCGACCCGGTCGCCTCCGGTGACGGCGCCGAGGACGAGTTCAAGGTCCCGGTCGTCGCCCACTGACGACGCCCGACCCGGTCGTACCCCCTTCGCACCATCCGTACGTACGGGGAAGGGGACGCCCCGTACGTACGATCCCCAGGAACTGCCCTGGTTTCCGCCTGAGTTGAGCGGCTCAGCGGAGCCAGGGCAGATCCGCGCCCGCTTCGTTGGGCTGAAGTCCCTCGGCGACGATCTCCATGATCTCGCCGAGGGACTTCTGCTGTTCCGGGCTCAGCCGCTCGAACAACGCCTGCCGTACGGCGCTCACATGCCCCGGCGCGGTCCGGCTGAGCACCTCGTGGCCCGCGTCGGTCAGCACCGCGAACTGGCCGCGCTTGTCGGAGGGACAGTCCTCGCGGCGCACCCACCCGTTCTTCTCCAGCCGCGCGATCGCGTGCGAGAGCCGGGAGCGGGTGATCTTCGCGTTCATGGCCAGCTCGGTCATCCGCAGCCGGCGGCCCGGCGCCTCGGCGAGCTGCACGAGAAGGCCGTAGTAGATGTGCGGCATGCCCGCGTCCCGCTGGAGCTGGCGGTCCAGATGGTCCTCCAGGAGGGTGCTGGCGTGCATGTAGAAGCGCCAGACACGCTGCTCCTCGTCGGTGAGCCAGCGGGGTTCTGCGGAAGTGGGTGCCGTGTTCATGCACTCCGCTGTACGAGAGCTCTCCTTGAAAGTTAAACAAACGAGGCGTAAGCTCTGACGCAGGGAATTTGAGAGTTCAAGCATGGGGAGTGACCGTCATGTCCACCGCCGCACCGGAGCGCATGCCCGCCCTCTACCTCAGCCACGGCGCGCCGCCCCTCGCGGACGACCCCGTCTGGCCCGGCGAGTTGGCTGCCTGGTCCGCCGACCTCCCCCGCCCCAAGGCGATCCTCATGGTCTCCGCCCACTGGGAGGAGGCCCCCCTCGCCCTCGGCGCCACCGCCCCGGTCCCGCTCGTCTACGACTTCTGGGGCTTCCCCGAGCACTACTACCAGGTCCGCTACGACGCTCCCGGCGCACCCGAACTCGCCGAGTCCGTACGGAAGTTGCTGCGCGCCCCGGGCATCCCCGTGCAGGACGTCCCCGACCGCGGCCTCGACCACGGGGCGTACGTCCCGCTCGTCGAGATGTTCCCGGCCGCCGACATCCCCGTCCTCCAGGTGTCGATGCCGACGCTCGACCCGGTGAAGCTCATGGAGATCGGCCGCAAGCTGGCGCCCCTGCGCGACGAGGGCGTCCTGATCGTCGGCTCCGGCTTCTTCACCCACAACCTGGCGGCCCTGCGCCACACCGGCGACGGAGTGCCCACCTGGTCCTCCGAGTTCGACGACTGGGGCAGGCGCGCGCTGGAGGCCCGGGACTGGGACGGCCTGCTCGACTTCCTGCACAAGGCACCGGCCGGGCGCTACGCCCACCCGCGCACCGAGCACTTCGCCCCGCTGTTCGTCACCATGGGCGCGGCGGAGGCCGGCGGCGAGCTGGACACGCAGCACTCGGTGATCGACGGGTTCTGGATGGGGATGGCGAAGCGGTCGGTGCAGTTCGGCTGAGCCCGCGTGCCTTCCGGCCGAGCTCGCGCCGAAAACGCCCTCCCCTTCGGGGAGGGCTACAACTCCTTCTCGTACCAGGCGACATCCCAGTAGCGGCCGAACTTGCGGCCCACCTCCCGGTAGGTGCCCACCGGCCGGAAACCGAAGCGTTCATGCAGCCGCGTGGACGCTTCGTTGGGCTGTGCGATCCCCGCGTACGCCCGGTGCACGTCCTCGGTCGCCAGGTCCGCGAACAGGGCCTTGTAGAGCAGCGTTCCGACACCGCGCCCGCCGGCGTCGGGCGCGAGGTAGATCGTGACCTCGACCGAGGTCGAGTAGGCGGGCTTCGCCCGGTAAGGGCTGGATGTGGCGTAGCCGAGGATTCGCTGTGAGTTTCCTTGGAAGGTCCCGTCGACGGCAACCTTCAGCCGGTATGGGCCGTCTTCAGGGTGGGAGAGCAGCCAAGGACGGCGCTCCTCCGGCGTGAAGGCGGCGGTGTCGAAGGTGATCGGGGTCTCGCGTACGTAGTGGTTGTAGATGTCGGTGAGGGCGACGAGGTCATCCTCGACTCCCGGCCTGACCTGCACCTCTGTACGTTCCGACGGCATCATGCCTCCCTTGTGGCCGGACAGGGTACTGCAAGATCAGAAAAATAGGGGAGTGGGTCGGGAATTCTGTCCGGATTCCAGTCGTTGTTTCCATCAGATGCAGGGCACACGAGAAGAGTCACGAAAAGAGTGCCCGACCATCCGACGAACACCTGCTGACCCACCATCGCAAGGGAGCACGCATGGCAACCCGTGCCGTCGCCCGTCGTAAGTCCGCCTCCGGCGAGACCTCCGGCGTGGCACGCAGTGTTCGCGCCCATGGCGGCGAGATCGCCGACCGCGACCTGGTCGGCATGTATCTCGACGAAATCGCGCGTACACCGCTGCTCGACGCCGCCAAGGAAGTCGAGCTTTCGCAGACCATCGAAGCGGGCGTGTTCGCGCGCCAGGTCCTCGACGGCGAGGAGGAGTCCCAGGCGGACGCCACCCGCGAAGAGCTGGAGGCCCTGGTCGCCGAAGGGGAGCGTGCCAAGGACGTCTTCATCCGGTCGAACCTCCGCCTGGTCGTGGCCGTGGCCCGCCGCTACCCCCGTAGCGGCCTGCCCCTGCTCGACCTGATCCAGGAGGGCAACGCGGGCCTGGTCCGCGCGGTCGAGAAGTTCGACTACCGCAAGGGCTTCAAGTTCTCGACGTACGCGACCTGGTGGATCCGCCAGGCCATCACCCGCTCGATCGCCGACCAGTCCCGGACCATCCGGCTCCCCGTCCACCTCGTGGAGGAGCTGGGCCGGATCCGCCGCGTGCAGCGCGAGTTCAACCGCAAGAACGGGCGGGAGCCCGAGCACGAGGAGATCGCCGCCGAGCTGGACTCGACCCCGGAGCGGGTGACGAACGTCCTGGACTGGGCGCGCGACCCGGTCTCGCTGAACATGTCGGTGGACGACGACGGCGACACGCAGTTCGGTGACCTTCTGGAGGACACCTCCGCGGTCTCGCCCGAGCAGTCCGTGATGACCCTGCTGCGCAGCGAGGAACTGGACGACCTGATCGGCCGCCTCGACCAGCGCACGGCCTCCATCATCAAGATGCGGTACGGCATGGAGGACGGCCGGGAGCGCACGCTCACCGAGGTCGGCAAGGAGCACGGCCTCACCCGCGAGCGCATCCGCCAGATCGAGAAGCACGCCCTGCTGGAACTGAAGAAGCTGGCCAGCCAGACCGGTTTCGACGCGGCGGCCTAGGAAAGGCCCTGAGCAGCAACCCCTCCGGCGGGGGCGCCGGAGGGGTTGCCGGGGGCAAGAGTCCCCGGCTCCCCGGCACATGGCCCGGCAGCCACAGGGGCGCGTACGACCCCCGTGTGCGCCCGGCCGCGTACGCCGGGTGGCGGGAGACCGCGCAAACATGGCCGTGCAACGCCGCTTCAACGTGCGGGGCCCTGGGAACAAGACTTCAGGGCCCAGGAGTTGGGGCCATGGGCGTTGCCCCGTGACCCTCTGAGCCAAGTCCCGACGCAAATCCCCCCCCCCGGCGCCGGGACTCTCCCGAGCCGGGCTTCGGCACCTGTCCCCCCAGGCGCCGGGGCCCGGCTCACCTTCACGCACGGGCGGGGCGGGTTGAGGTGCGGACATGCCTGGATGGCGGGGCACCCCGTACCTGAACACCGGGGTGGCCCGCCGAATGGCAGATTGTGCCACAGCGGCATAGCCTGCCGGTGTGAGCAGCCCCACCCCAGCCCCGGATCCCCGTCCCGACTCTCCCTCCGCACCGCTCTCGCTGACCGAGCGGCGCAAGGCCGAGACCCGGATGCAGATCGCCCGGGCGGCGGCCGGACTCTTCGCCAGACACGGGCTGCGGGCCACCCGCGCCGAGGACATCGCCCAGAGCGCCGGTATCGCCCCGCGCACCTTCTACCGCTACTTCGCCACCAAGGAAGAGGCCGTCGCCCCGCTCTACGCGGCCGGCGCCCAGCGCTGGGCGGACGCGGTGCGCGCGGCCCCGCCGGCGCTGTCGGTGCCGGAGGCCCTGGAACACGGGGTGCGCCACACGCTGACCCCCGGGGTGGGCGTCTCCACGACCTCCTGGACCTGGGTGCGCACCCTGATCGGCATGGCCGAGTCCAGCCCCGGCCTGCGCAGGGTGTGGGCGGAGGTCTGCCAGGCATCGGAACGGACCCTGGGCGAGGTCCTGTTGGAACGTGTCACCCACGGCGACCCCACCCTCGCCGCCGGCACCCCCGACGCGACCTCCCCGGAACTGCGCTTCGCCGCCGCCGTCGCGAGCGCCGCCGTACGCACCGCCGTAGAGGGCTGGGCGACCGGAAAGGAACACCCGGGCACGCTCGCCGGCCCGGCGGAGTCGGCACTGCGGAACCTGCGGGCGCTGCGGGACTTTCCCTGGAGGGAGATCGGGGCGGCGCGGGGGGTGGGGTGAGCCGTAGTGGAGTGCGTGAGGCGCGATGGAGGGGCGTGCGGCCGCCTCATTCGTGCCGTACCGGCCCGCCCCCTGCTGCCGCCCTGCTCAGCCGCTCCCCCAACTCCCTTACGCAGCGCACCAGTTCCTCCGGTTCCTGCACCGTGAACTCGAACTCCAGCAGGGCCAGCCGGGCGGCGAGCCAGCGGATCTCGTCGCCGGTCGTGGCGCGCAGGCGGCAGCTGTGCGCGTCGAGCGGTTCGGGCGTGCCCATCCAGGCCGGGACGCGCGCGGCGACGACGTCGGCGGGCGCGGCGAACGTCACGGTGTACTCGTAGGACTCCTGCCGCCGGTACATCGACCGCCGCAGATACTCCGCCGCACTCCCCGTCGGCAGCTCGCGCGGCGCGAACCGCGCCCCCGTCGCGAACGGCTCGCTCACCCGGTCGACCCGGAACGTCCGCCAGTCCTCGCGGTCGAGGTCGTAGGCCACGAGGTACCAGCGCCGGCCGGTCGAGACGAGTCGATACGGCTCCGTCACGCGGCGCGACTCGGTGCCGTCCTTCGCGCGGTACGCGAACCGCAGCCGCTCCCGGCCGGCCACCGTCGAGGCCATCACGGTCAGCGTCTCGGGCGCGATGCTCGCCCCGTCGCCACTGGTCAGCGGGGTGGTGGCGGCCTGGAGGGTGGCGACCCGGTGCCGCAGCCGCGAGGGGAGGACCTGTTCCAGCTTGGCCAGCGCCCGTACGGACGCCTCGTCCACGCCCTCGAGCGCGTGCCCGGCGCCCGCCCGCAGGCCGACCGCGATGGCCACGGCCTCCTCGTCGTCCAGGACGAGTGGCGGCATCGCCTTGCCCGCGACCAGGCGGTAGCCGCCGTCGGTGCCCAGGGTCGCCTGCACCGGGTAGCCGAGTTCGCGGAGCCGGTCGATGTCCCGGCGGACCGTACGGCGGGAGACCCCGAGCCGGTCGGCCAGCTCGCCGCCGGGCCACTCGCGGGGCGTCTGGAGGAGGGAGAGCAACTGGAGGAGCCGGCCTGGGGTGTCCGTCGTCATGGATTCGAGGATGCCGTAGAACTAGGACACGATCTGACCTAATGAGGTCATAGCTTCGAGCCATGACCTCCACCGAACTCCTTGTGGACAGCCCGGCCGTCTCGACGGAACCGGCACGTACGGCCGACCGGCGGCGCTGGTTCGCCCTCGCGATCGTGATGACCGCGGCCTTCATGGACCTCGTCGACGTCACGATCGTCAATGTCGCGATCCCGTCGATCCAGCGGGACGCGGGCGCGTCCTTCAGCCAGATCCAGTGGATAACGGCCGGTTACGCGCTCGCCTTCGCCGCCGGACTCATCACCGGCGGACGGCTCGGCGACATCTACGGCCGCAAGCGGCTGTTCCTGCTCGGGATCGGCGGCTTCACGCTCGCCTCCGCGCTGTGCGGCTTCGCCGCGAACCCGGAGATGCTGGTCGCCTCGCGCATCCTGCAGGGCGGGATGGCCGCGATGATGGTGCCGCAGGTGCTGTCGATCGTGCATGCCACCTTCCCGGCGCACGAACGCGGCAAGGTCTTCGGGCTGTTCGGCGCGATCGTCGGCCTCGGCGCGGTCTCCGGACCGTTGCTCGGCGCCCTGCTCACCGAGTGGAACCTCTTCGGTCTCGAATGGCGTCCGATCTTCCTGATCAACCTGCCCGTCGGCATCGCGGGCCTGATCCTCGGCAGCCGCTTCATCACCGAGTCCAGGGCCCCGCGCGCCCTGAAGCTGGACCTCGTGGGCGTCGCCCTGGTCGTCCTCGGCCTGCTGATGCTGCTCTACCCGCTCACCCGCGGCGAGGAACTGGGCTGGCCCGCCTGGGGGTTCGTGTCGATGTCCGGCTCCATCGGCGTCTTCTGGGGGCTGGTGGCGTACGAGAAGAAGAAGGCGGCACGGGACGGTTCCCCGCTGGTCGAACTCTCCCTGTTCAAGGTGAAGAGCTTCGCCGCCGGCATCGCCGTGCAGACCGTCTTCGGCGTCGGACTCGGCATCTTCTTCCTGGTCTGGACGCTGTACATGCAGACCGGCCTGGGCTGGAGCCCGCTGCGGGCGGGGCTGACCGGAGTGCCGTTCTCCATCGCTGTGTCGGTGGCGGCCGGGATGTCCGTCCAGAAGCTGGTACCGCGCGTCGGCGGACGCAACGTCCTCCAGGCCGGCGCGCTGGTGATGGCCGCGGGTGTGCTGCTCTACCTCTGGGAGTCCGACCGGTACCAACTGGCCATCGCCTCCTGGCAGATGGCGCTCCCGCTGGTCGTGATGGGCGCCGGCATGGGGCTGATCTTCGCCCCGCTGACCGACACGATCCTCTCCGAGGTGCCGCGCGAGTACGCGGGTTCGGCGTCCGGACTCATCAACACCGTGCAGCAGATGGGCAACGCGCTGGGGCTCGGGCTGGTGTCGGTCGTCTTCTTCGGCTCGATCGGCGACCGGCTGACCCAGGCCGAGGTGGGCCCGGCCTTCGTCAACGCCTTCCAGAACGCGCTGGGTTGGGTGGCCGCGGTGATGGGCCTGATCTTCCTGCTGATGTTCGCGCTGCCGGGGCGGGCGGCCACGGAGGAGAGGGCGGCCACGGAGGAGAGGGCGGCCAAGGGGGCTGCCTCCGACGGGAGTTGACGCCGTCCCATGACGCCATCCACAGATGCCGTCCGCTGACGCACCGCAGTCGAGCGCCCCGCCCCGAGGCCGTACCGGGGGCGGGGCGCTCGGCGCAACCGGCCGGAGGATGGCGTACGCCGGTGGTCGGACGGGGGCGTACGCCGGGCAGGTCCGGCGGCGCACTCGGTGCCGAACGCGGCATTGAGTACCAGAATCATCGGTTATGTGGTGAACACTCCGGCTTCGGGTGTCGCGCGTGCCCAACTCCCCTGTTCCGCAAGAAAACTGACAGGGTGAAAGATGATGGCGGGAGGGGCGGGCCGGGAGTGGTTCCCTTATCCATTAGTCGATATTTGGTGATGTGCGGCGGCGAACTGTGGATTCCCGTACGGGATTCCGTTGCCCGCGCGGAAGCACCGCATTTCCTGTCGACTCCGATTGCCTCTCGAAAAGGAATTGCGGAAGTCGCGGCGGGCTAATTCGCCGGGTGGGGGCGGCTCGCCGGGCCGGTTCCGGTGGGTGTGCTTCCGCTCGCGGGGGCGGCCGGTCGGGCTGAACCGTATTGGCCGGATCTGTTGACTCTTGATCGATGGCCTTCATTTGATAACGCTGTCAGTGCCCGGTGAAGTCGGGGTCGTCTCGCCCCTGCGTGCATAAAGGGGGTAAAACGTGCCGCCCGGCGGGGTGTTCCGGTGGCGTGCGCGGGGTGGTGCGCTGCTCGCCGTGCAACCCCCATCGCCGGGGTTTCGGCTGGCCGCCGGGCACTCAGGGCTCCTTGTTGCCTGACGGGGAGTGACCTAAAGGCCATCCGTGGTGTTTACTGGGCACCGGTCTGATCCCTGGTGGGTCCGGACCTTTCCGGGAGGTCCTGGGGGTGGTGCCCCGGGGCCTCTCGTTTTTGCCGCCGGTTTGTGCGGGCGTCATATGTTGCTCACCCGAGAAGGGTCCTCTCGCCCTCTGCGGGGGCATGTGAATAATCAGGATCGGTAAATCCGTATAGGGTGCGGTGGTATTCGCATCGGGATTACGTGCGATCTTCTGTAACAAAACCCCACGGTAAGGGGTTCTGGTTCATGATCGCTATTCCTCGTGCCGCCTTCGAAAAGGCGACTGGCTCTTCGCTCACGGCGAGCGGTACGGTTTCCATCGCTCAACTGTCTCCACCCGCCCGGCCTCACCACCCGGGCGCTGCCGCACCTCCCGGAGAGGGAGCAGGACCCACCACCCGGAACCCCGCTGACCAGTGGGGTTCCACAGCACTGACAGAGCAAGGGATCAGGTCAATGCGCACCGTCAACGACGACGGCGTCATTCCGCCGTCGTGCCGCGGACCCCGCGGTACCTCGCCCGTGACACACCGTCACCATCACGCCCCTCGGGGCGCGTACGCCGGGACACGCGCCACCACTGCCGCCGGAGCGGGGGAGTGAACATGCCCTCGACCGTCGACACCTCCCGGTCGGCCGAGCTTCTCCTGGGCCACGAGAACCAGCCTGAGGGAAGCTTCCTGCAACGCCTCTCCGCCGAGGACTGGCAGGTCCTGTTACAGGCCGGACTGCGGGGCAGCACCTTCGTCCGGGACGCGTTGCTGCCGCTGGGCCCGGACGGCCCGGACGTGTACATCATCTGGGAAGGCGTCGTACGACAGGACCGCTTCCCGCTGGGCGACGGGGAGAACGTCCCCACCGTCACGCGGTTCCGGGGCAGGGGCCAGCTGGTCGGTGAGGCCAAGCTCATCACCCCCGACTCCGCCGTCCTCACCAAGTGCCTGACCCCGACCGTGGCCGTCCCCTGCCCGGCCCGCAACCTCAACGTCCTGCTGCGCCGGCGGCACACCATCCAGGGCGCCCTCCTGTGCAGCCTCGAGGACCGCAACCGCAGCGACGAACTCCTCTACACCATGGCCACCCGGCCGCCCGTCGAGCGCGTCGGCAGGCTGCTGGCGCACCTCGCCGACACCGCGGGGGTTCCCGACCCGCGGACGGGCTCGACCGTCATCACCGGTCCGGGCCAGAAGGACATCGCCGCCTCGCTCCAGGTCGCCATCTCCACCGTGGAGAACGCGATCCGGACCCTGCGCTACCAGGGCGTGATCGACGCCAGGTACCGCCAGTTCGTCGTCCACGACGTCGACGCACTGCGTCACTTCGCCGCCGGGATCTGACACGGCCCCGGCACACCGGACCCCGTACCGCTCGCGCTCCACCCCCGAACGGATCACAGCATGATGACCAGCACCACCACGCTGGCGATCGGCACCGGCGCGGGTTCCCTCGCGCTGACCGCCGTCTCCGCTCTCTTCATGGGTGTCCTCGGCACGTACACCCTCGTGCACCACAGGCGGGTCTTCGCCTGGACGC
This sequence comes from Streptomyces hokutonensis, assembly GCF_000376565.1. Taxonomy (GTDB): domain Bacteria; phylum Actinomycetota; class Actinomycetes; order Streptomycetales; family Streptomycetaceae; genus Streptomyces; species Streptomyces hokutonensis. The sequence continues at coordinate 27,871 of NZ_BARG01000013.1, forward strand.
AGAGGATCCGTCGCAGGGACCAGGCGAACACCGACTTCGACAAGCCCGCCGAGTGGCTCGGCGATCTCTACAAGGCCCAGTGCCGCCTCGCCCAGAAGCCCTGCGCCGACGCCGACTTCGGGGACGTCCGGCAGGCCGGCAACATGATCAAGGGGATCGTCGGCCATGTGGAGGTGCTCCGCCCCGAGCTGACGGAGGTCGTCGAACGGGTCGGCGCCTACGTCGCCACCGCCCTGCCGGACCCCGGTCCGGCCGTGAAGGTCACCGTCCTCCACCACCGCGCCCAGCTCGTGATGGCCATGCGGCAGGAGGCCGCCCGCAACGAGCTGGTGCACGCCATCCTCGCCGCCGAGAAGAGGATCAAGGCGGAACGGTACGGCTGATCGGGCGACCAATGTCCGTTCATGTCTGTCCGATGCCCGAACCTGTTTACTTTCCGGAAATGTGGGCGTAGCCTCCGAGCGAAACCACAAGTTCGGGCACAGGTCGGAGGCGAACGGACATGTACGCACCGGAGCGGCAGCAGGAGATCCTCCGGCTGGCCCGTGACGGCGGCCGGGTCGACGTCGTGTCGCTGGCCGAGGAGTTCCAGGTCACCGCGGAGACGATCCGCCGCGACCTGAAGGCCCTCGACCGCGCGGGCCTGCTCCGCCGGGTCCACGGCGGGGCCATACCGGCCGGACGGCTCGACTTCGAGCCCGACCTCGCCGAGCGCGAGTCGACGGCGGCCGACGAGAAGGACCGCATCGCCAAGGCGGCCCTCGCCGAACTGCCCATGCAGGGCACGGTGATCCTCGACGCCGGTACGACGGTGGCCCGCCTCGCGGGCATCGTCCCGCTGGAGGCCGAGCTCACCGTCGTCACCCACTCGCTGCCCATCGCGGCCCGCCTCGCGGACCACCCGGGCATGCAGCTCCACCTCGTCGGGGGGCGCGTACGGCACCGTACGCGCGCCGCCGTGGACGCCTGGGCGCTGCGGGCGTACGGCGAGATCCGCGCCGACGTCGTGTTCGTGGCCGCCAACGGCTTCTCCGCCGAGCACGGGCTGACCACGCCCGACCTCGCCGAGGCCGCGGTCAAGCACGCGGCGATCGGCGCCGCCCGCCGCGTCGTGCTGCTCGCCGACTCCGCGAAGCACGGCCAGGAGCACTTCGCCCGCTTCGGCGCCCTGAGCGACGTGGACCTCCTGATCACCGACAGCGGGCTGAGCCCAGAAGACGCCACCGCCATGGAGCGCGGCGGCATGGAAGTAGTGCGCGCATGATCCTCACGGTCACCCCGAACCCGTCCCTCGACCGCACCTACGAGGTCCCCTCCCTGGACCGCGGCGAGGTCATACGGGCCACCGGCGAGCGCATGGACCCGGGCGGCAAGGGCGTCAACGTCTCCCGCGCGGTCGCCGCCGCCGGGCAGCGCACGGTCGCGGTGCTGCCGCTCGGCGGTGCGCCGGGCGCGCTGGTCGCCAGCCTGCTCGACGCGCAGGGCATCGAGGTCGCGCCGGTCCCGGTCGCCGGGGCCACCCGCTCGAACATCGCGCTGGCCGAGGCGGACGGCGTCCTCACGAAGATCAACGCCCCCGGCCCCGAACTGACCGCCGCCGAACAGGAACTGCTCCTGGAGACGGTCCGGCAGCAGTCCCGTGACGCCGACTGGATCGCCTGCTGCGGCAGCCTCCCGCGCGGCCTCGCGCCGTCCTGGTACGCCGAGTTGGTCGCCCGCGCCCACGCGGCCGGCGTCCGTATCGCCCTGGACACCTCGGGACCCGCGCTCATCGAGGCCCTGCGCGAACGCCCGGACGTCGTCAAGCCCAACGCCGAGGAACTCGCGGAGGCCGTCTCCCGCCCCCTCGCCACCGTCGGCGACGCGGTCAAGGCCGCCGAAGAACTGCGGGAGTTGGGCGCGGGCGCGGTCCTCGCCAGCCTCGGCGCGGACGGGCAGCTCCTGGTCGACGCCTCGGGCGCCTGGTACGGCAGCGCGCGCGTCGACGTCGTACGCAGCAATGTCGGCGCGGGGGACTCCTCGCTGGCCGGCTTCCTGATCGCCGGCGGCCACGGCCCGGAGGCCCTCGCCTCCGCCGTCGCCCACGGCGCGGCAGCCGTCCAGCTCCCCGGCAGCGTGATGCCCACCCCGGCCGACCTCGACCCGTCCGCCGTGACGGTCACGGCCGACGTCCCGGTGGACCGCGTACTGACGGAGCCGGTCGCATGAACGTTTCTACGGCCTTCAGATCTACGGCCTTCAGAGCGCCCCTCGAACCGGCCACCGGGCGGCGGCATTCCCCGCTCTTAACCGCCGCCGCAACCCCCACCGTGATCCACCGCAGTACCCCCGTCCCCACCCCCGCCCACCACACCCCCCGGGCGATACGCGTGCGAAGGAGCCCGCGATGAGCGAGATGATCACCGCGGACCTGGTCGACCTCGACCTGTCCGCCGATACCAAAGAGGCGGCGGCACGTGCCCTCGCCGAGCGCATGGTCGCCCAGGGCCGGGTCACCGACCTGGACGGCTTCCTCGCCGACGTGGCCGCCCGCGAGGCACAGATGCCGACCGGCCTCGACGGCGGCATCGGCATCCCGCACTGCCGCAGCGAGTACGTCACCGAGCCGTCGCTCGCCTTCGGGCGCAGCGCCGAGGGCGTCGACTTCGGCGCGCCGGACGGCCCCGCCGACCTGATCTTCCTGATCGCCGCGCCCGCGGGCGCCGACGACGCCCACCTCACCATCCTGTCGGCGCTCGCCCGGCAGCTGATGAACGCCGAGTTCACGTCCGCGCTGCGGTCGGTGGCCGACGCGGAGAGCGCGGCGGCGCTGATCCGCGGCGACGAGCCCGAGGGCTCGACAGACTCCGCCGCGACGCCGGCGGCGGCCTCCGCCGGCGCCGCGGCGGGCAGCACGGACACGGCGGGGGAGGGCGAGCGTCCGTTCCGGATCGTCGCCGTCACCTCCTGCCCCACCGGTATCGCGCACACCTACATGGCGGCCGAGTCGCTGGAGAACGCCGGTCGTGACGCAGGTGTCGAACTCGTCGTGGAGCCGCAGGGCTCGGCCGGTTTCACCCGGCTCGACCCGGCGGTGATCGCGGCGGCGGACGCCGTGATCTTCGCCCATGACGTCCCCGTACGGGAGAAGGAACGCTTCGCCGGCAAGCCGACCGTCGACGTCGGCGTCAAGGCGGGCATCAACCGCCCCGCCGAACTCATCACCGAGGTCCGCGGCAAGGCGGAGCGCGGCGAGGTCAGCGGCGGATCCGCGCCGACCCCCGTCGAACGCGGCGGCGAGCCGGGCGAGGGCTACGGCACGATGCTCCGCAAGTGGCTGATGTCCGGCGTCAGTTACATGGTCCCGTTCGTCGCGGCAGGCGGTCTGCTGATCGCCCTCGGCTTCGCGATCGGCGGCTACGAGATCAAGTCCGCGCCCTCGGTCATGCAGCACTTCGTGTGGACGCAGACCGACAGCTGGGCCGCGCTGATGTTCCAGATCGGCGCCGTCGCCTTCGGCTTCCTGGTCCCGGTGCTGGCCGGCTACATCGCCTACGGCATGGCCGACCGGCCGGGTCTGGTGCCCGGCTTCGTCGGCGGCATGATCGCCTCCACCATCAACGCCGGCTTCCTCGGCGGTCTGGCGGCCGGTCTGATCGCCGGTGGTGTGGTGCTGGCGATCCAGAAGGTGAAGATCCCGAAGGCGGTTCGCGGGATCATGCCGGTGGTGGTGATCCCACTGATCTCCACGGCGGTCGTCGGGTTCCTGATGTTCGTCGTGATCGGCAAACCGATCGCCTCCGCGCAGAAGGGCATGACCGACTGGCTCAACGGCCTCAGCGGCTCGAACGCCATCCTGCTGGGCGCCCTGCTCGGCCTGATGATGTGCTTCGACCTCGGCGGCCCGGTCAACAAGGTCGCGTACACCTTCGCCACCGCCGGAATCGCGGTCTCCAACCCCAGTGACTCGGCGATGAAGATCATGGCCGCGGTCATGGCGGCCGGCATGGTCCCGCCGCTGGCGATGGCCCTGGCGACGACCGTGCGCGGCAAGCTCTTCACCGAGACCGAGCGCGAGAACGGCAAGGCCGCCTGGGTGCTGGGCGCCTCCTTCATCTCCGAGGGCGCCATCCCGTTCGCGGCGGCCGACCCGCTGCGGGTCATCCCGTCCTCGATGGTGGGCGGCGCGATCACCGGCGCCCTGTCGATGGCCTTCGGCGCGACCCTGCGCGCCCCGCACGGCGGCATCTTCGTGGTCCCGCTGATCGGCAGCCCGTTCCTCTACCTGATCGCCATCGCGGTCGGCATGTGCGTCACGGCCGGCCTGGTCGTCGTACTGAAGGGCGCACGCAAGTCGGCGGCCGGGACTACGGCCCCCGGAGCACCGGAGGACATATCCGCCCCGGCTGCGGACGCCAAGCAACCGGTCGCCGCCTAGCCGCTTTTGGGCCGCCGTGAGGTGTTCACGGCAACTGCGAGATTCGTCACGGTCCGGGACCACGGTCCCGGACCGTGGTGTCTACTGGAACGCATGCCTGCGCACGTCTCGATACTCCAGCTGACCGGTGTGGCCGTTCTCGCCCTGGCGACCGTCGCCTGGGTGCTCGGCCTGACGCGCATCCTGCGCCGCGCCCTCGCCGAACCCACCGTCTGGCACGCGGCCCACCCGCTCCACGGCCTCCCGGGCCAGCGCGACACGGCCCCCCACCTGGAGTCCGTCGAACTGACCCCCGCCGAGCGCGACGCCTTCGCGGGTCTCGTACGACAGCTCAGCGACGGGCGCTGAACCGGGCCCGGGGCCTTACGAGACCTGCGCCGCCCGCCGCTCCATCGCGTCCCGGGCCGCGTCCTCGCTGACGTACACCTCGCACATGTGACGGCCGTCGGGCGTGGCCGTGTGCTCGACCTCCCACAGGGAGATCTCCGCGCCGTCGGGCAGCAGGAACGCGTGCTCGTAGAGCGAGAAGCACACCGCCGCGCGACCCGCTCGGTACGGGCGGCCGAAGGCCTGGATGATCTGGTGCCCGAACGCCGTCGCCAGCAGCGCCGCCGTCTCCTCGTCCGGCTGGTCCGGATTCTCCGCGCGGCGCAGTAAACGCCGCGCGTGGTCCGCCGAGTTGTCCGCCAGATACGAGTGCCGGGGCTCGGGGATCGGTGACAGATGCACCAGCACCGGGAGTTCGAAGTCCGTCGTGTCCGGCGGCATCGGCAGCCGCGCGGTCGCCGTCCGCAGCTCCTCCTCGTCGACATACACCTCGTGCTGCGCCTCACGGCCCAGCACGGTGTTGTGGACGAGCTCCCACAGGGTCAGCGCCGAACCGTCGGTGAGCAGCCACGTGTGCCGGTACGTCTCCCGGTGCAGGCCCGCGCTGTGGTGCGCCGAGTGCAGCGAACTGTCGTACGCCAGCGCGCAGTCCAGGACCTGCCGTATCGTCTCGTCCGGCAGCTCGAAGGAGTTCAGGGCACGGCCGAGCAGTCGCGCGAGGTGCTCCTCCGGAGACTCGTGCGACTCGGGTGGTTCGTACGCTGCCGTGTCGTACGGAACGCTCAAGGCTTCTCCCGGCGTTGCTGCATGTCACCTTGTGGGTGCATACCGTAGCCCCTCGGTCGGACATCATTCCTGTGAACCGAGAAAACGTATGCCCGGAAAACGAGCGGGCCGCACGAGATGTTCCCGCGCGGCCCGAAGATCCGTCAAAACCTGCCGGTCAGGCAGCACTTCCTGCGGTCCACTCGCTCCACGCCAGGTTCCAGCCGTTGAGCCCGTTGTCCGGGGCGACCGTCTTGTCGGGGGAGTTCTTCACGATCACGACGTCCCCGATCAGGGAGTTGTCGTAGAACCACTGGGCGTTCGTCGCGCCCTGCGCGCCCTGTACGTCCGCGAGCCCCACGCAGCCGTGGCTGGTGCCGGTCTGGCCGAAGGGCGGATTGGCCTTGTTGTACCAGTAGTTGCCGTGGATGAACGTCCCCGACGAGGTCAGCCGCATCGCGTGCGGCACGTCCGGGATGTCGTACTCGCCGCCCAGCCCGACCGTCCGGCTGTTCATCCGCGTCTGCGTGAACTTCTCGGAGATCACCATCTGCCCGTTGTACGTGGTGTGTTCCGGGCTGCCCGAGGAGATCGGCAGTGACTTGAGGGTCTGGCCGTCCCGTACCACGGTCATGGTCTGCGTGTTCACGTCGACCGTGGAGACCTGCGAGCGGCCGACGGTGAACGTCACGGTCTTCTTCTGCACGCCGTAGACGCCGTTCGCGCCCTCCACGCCGTCCAGGTCGATCTTCATCGTGACCTTCGAACCGGCCTTCCAGTACTCCTGCGGCCGGAAGTCGAGCCGCTGCGCCCCGAACCAGTGCCCCACGACCTGCTGCCCGCTGCTGGACGTCACCGTGATGTGCGACTGCACGGCCTTCTTGTCGCCGATCACCTTGTCGAAGGTGAACGACACCGGCATCCCCACACCGACCGTCGTCCCGTTGTCCGGGGTGTACGTCCCTATGAAGCTGTTGGCCGAACTGACCGTCGTGAAGATCGAGTTGGCCGCGGAGGTCTTGCCGCTCGAGTCCTTCGCGGTCGCCGAGATCTGGTACTTCGTACCGCGCTCCAACTGCTCCTTCGGCTTCCAGCTCGCGCCGTTCGCGGAGACCACGCCCTCCACGGCCTGCCCCGACCCGGCCACCGTCATCTTCACGTCGGTCAGCGTGCCGTTGCTGACCTGCACGCCGGTCGCGTTGATGGACGCGTTCGTCGCACCGTCCTTCGCCGAGATGACGATCTTCGCGGTGGACGTCTTGGCGGACGTCCCGCCGCCGCCCTTGCCGCTGGTGTCGGTGTCCGCGCTGGCGTTGCCGCCGCACGCGCTGAGGGTGAGGGTGCCGACCACCAGGGCGGCGATGGCCCCCAGTACGCGCCGCGCTGCTATGTCCGGCGTTGTCACGGGCTGCTCCAGGTTCGTGTGATGTGCGTGATCCGCTGCGATGCGTGGACAAAGAGGGTCCCCGCCCCCGCACGGGTTCCCGCCGTTCCCCACGAACGCCATCCGGTGACAGAACCGCGACAAACACCGGGACGGATCCCCGGAAACACCGGACGCCCACCGCCTGCAGGGCCCCTACCGCCTCCCGTACAGCTCCTCGTGCGACGGCCACGCCCCGCCCGGCCCGTCCACCGACTCGGCGGCCCGCACCGCGCGCACGATCGCCCGGGTCACCACGTCCGCGCCGGCCGCGAGGATGTCGTTCAGGGCCAGGGGGTTCTCGGTGTCCAACGGTCGGGCCCCGGTGGCCAGCGCGAACACCGTGTCCCCGTCATGGAGCAGATGCACCGGCCGTACGGCACGCGCGATGCCGTCGTGCGCCGTACCGGCCAGCTTCTGCGCCTGGGCTTTGGTGAGTTCGGCGTCGGTCGCGACCACCGCGAGCGTGGTGTTCAGCGGAGGGGGCGTGTGCTTCGCGGCGGTCTCGGCTAGACGCCGGCGCGCGGCCTCGTGGACGTGCGCTTCCGGATACGTCACGCGCCCCTGGAACAACTCCCCGTACAGGACACCCGTTTCGGGATCCACGACCGACCCCGCCGCGTTGGCCACCACCAGCGCGGCCACCGTGATCCCCGACTCCAGCACGATGCTCGCGGTCCCGACGCCGCCCTTCATCGGTCCGACCGCTGCGCCCGTACCGGCGCCCACGCCCCCCTCGCGCACCCGCACTCCCGGCCCGCTGATCGCGGCGGCCTCCACCGCGGCCCGCCCGGTGGCCGCGTCCGGCCTGGCCTTGAAGTCGCCGCCCCGCCCCAGATCGAAGACACAGGCCGCGGGCACCACCGGCACGACGTGCGTCGGTTCCACGCCCACCCGCACCCCGCGCCCCTGCTCCTCCAGCCAGGCCATCACCCCGGACGCTGCGTCGAGCCCGTACGCGCTGCCGCCGGTCAGCACAACCGCATCGACCCGCTGCACGACGTTGCGCGGATCGAGCGCGTCGGTCTCCTTGGTGCCGGGTCCGCCGCCGCGCACGTCCACGGCGGCCACCGCCCCGCCCTCCGGCGCGAGCACCACGGTCGTACCGGTGAGCCAACCGTCCCCCGACCGCGTCGCATGGCCCACCCGCACCCCGGCCACGTCCGTCAATGCGTCAACTGTCACGGAGCTCAGTCTCACGCAGCGCGCGGCGGATTCGGGGACCGGCGGCGCGGTGGAGGCGGTTGTTGGGGTGCTGGTCGGCTGGGCGTCGGAGGTTGTTCCGCTGCCGCTCGGCCGGTCGTGGCTGTCGGTCAGCCTACTGGCGCCGTCGCCTCGGCCTTGCTTTCCACGCCGGCCGTGAGTGCGGTCAGGGTGCTGCCGACCGCCACCGTCAGCGCCGACACCAGGCCCGCCGCGAGCACCGCCCAGGAGCCCAGGAAGGTGCAGCAGACCACCAGCAACGCCGAGACGGGAAGCACCAGTTGCTGGGCGACGCCCACCTTGTAGTGACGGGCGTGCAGCGCCCACACGCTGAGCAGATACAGCGCCGTCGGCACGGTCACCGCGGCCGACGCGGCCAGTGTGGAGATGTGCGCCTTGCCGATGGCCTCCGTGACCGCCACCTCCAGGCCGGCGCCGATCGTGGCCGCCGACGCGAAGATCAGATAGTGGCCGTACCCCCACAGGAACGCCTGCCGGTTGGACCGGAGATGGCCGTGGATCGGCACCACGAAGTAGATCCACCACGCGGCGAACACGATCAGCAGCCCACCCGCCGCGATGGGCAGCAGCTCGCCCAGAGCGTCGTGCTCGTCCACCCCCGACTTCACGGCCACCGTGGCCGCCGCGATCGTCTCGCCCAGCACGATGATCGTGAACAGCCCGTACCGCTCCGAGATGTGGTGCGGATGCCACGGCGTAGGGAAGTCTTTCTCCGCGTAGCGCGGCACGCACAGCTCGGCGATCACCATCACGAGGAACACCCAGCCCCGGGCCGGTTCCGGCAGGACCACCAGGCCCGTCCAGCCGACCATGCAGAGCAGCACGCCGCCCGCGTACCGCAATGCCATCGTCCGCTCCGGCCCGCGGGCGGCCCGTGCCGCCCGCAGCCACTGCGTGGCCATCGCCAGCCGCATGATCACGTAGCCGAGCCAGACCATCAGGTAGTCGTGGTGTTCGAAGGCCCGCGAGACCCCGGCCGCGAGGACCAGGACGCCGGAGATCTGCACCAGGGTCACGACCCGGTAGAGCACGTCGTCGTTGTCGTACGCCGAGGCGAACCAGGAGAAGTTCATCCAGGCCCACCAGATCGCGAAGAACTGCATCGCGTAACTGAGGACGCCCTGCCCCGCGTGCCCCTCGGCGACGGCGTGCGCCAGCTGGACGCCCGCCTGCGCGATGGCCACGACGAAACACAGGTCGAAGAAGAGCTCCAGCGGCGAGGCGACCCGGTGCGGTTCGTCCCGGCCGCGGGCGGTGAGCGGGCGCAGGGGTCTCGGAATCTCGGACGTCATGCGGACAAGCACAGCAGATAACGGCAGGGATTTCAGAAGCGGCCGGCTCGACCGGGACCGACCGCTCGGCCCGCGGCGGCGTCAGGCGCCCCCTCGGCCGTACCCTGGAGGTATGAGTACCGCCCCCGCCCCCGAGCCGCGCGATCCGATCGGGCCGAAGCCCGCGCTGGTCTTCGACGACCCCTTGAGCCGGCCCTCCGCGGACGACACGGATCGCGGGTGGGGCGAGCGGGCCGAGGGTGAGGGCGGCGCCGCCGACCTCAAGCGCTTCCTCGACGAGAAGCCGCCCCACCACATCTGAGCCGTCTGCTTCAGCCGCCGGCACATCTGAGCCGTCGGCTACGGCTCCCGATGCCCGTTGCCGCGCTGGGCGACGAGCGCGTCGCGGATCTCCTTGAGGACCTCCAGCTCGGTGATCTCGATGACCTCGTGGGTGCCCTCCTTGGCCTTGCGCTGGGCCTCCACCCGGGCCAGGTACTTCGACATCGGCAGGACCATCAGGAAATAGACCACCGCCGCGGTGATCACGAAGCTGAGGGCGGCGCCCAGGACCGAGCCCCACATCAGCTGGATGCCCTTGTCGCCCGAGCAGCTGTCGCTCAGGCACGAGCTGTAGCTGTCGAGGTTCTGCGTGCCGATCGCGCCGACGAGCGGGTTGATGAGCCCCTTCACCACCGAGTTGACGATGTTCGTGAAGGCGGCGCCGATGACCACCGCTACTGCCAGATCGACGACGTTCCCGCGCATCAGGAAGGTCTTGAACCCCTGCCAGACGCCCGGTTCCTTCTTCTTCTCGCTCAACTCGGAGCCTCTTCTCGCACGCGCACGGTGTGGAACGAACAGCTCCGCAACCTACGTCAAGGCGTGGCCGCCGTGTCCAATTCGGTAGCTCGAACGAGGGACTTGACACGAATTCGCACATGCGCCGGAAGGCGCGGCTCACGATACGGAGAGCACGGCTCAACACATCGTCACCGCCAGCCGTGCCGTGGCACTCGCACCGGCCAGCCGCGCCGCCGTGGCGCGCGGCACCGACAGCACCACCAACGCCCCGCTGCCAGCCGCCTCGTCGAGCGGGTCGGGCACCTTCGTCACCCGCGCCCCGCGCGCGACCACCTCGGCGTCACCGCCCGCAGCCGTGTCCTGAGCCGCGATCACGTCGACCCGGTCGCCGGACCGCAGCAGCCGGACCGTGGCGGCGTCGGCGATCCGCACCGGCGCCGACACCCACTCGACCGCCCGGCGCTGCTGACGCATCGGATCGGCCACCGGATGCCCGCGGGTCCGCTCGCCGTGCCGCGCGTCCGCCGTATTGCGCGGGCCGGCCGCGATGAGCGCGACCGCCGTCACCGCGAGCCCGGCTGCCACGGCCCGCCTCCGGTGCCGTAGCAGCCGGCGCAGTTGGTACCACCCGCCGCGCACCCGCACCGGCGCGAAGTGCGGCACCTCGCACGTGGCCGGAGCGTCCGTGCCCAACGGGCGTGGAAAGGGAGGGGAGATGGGAGGAGAGCCGGGAGAGGACAGGGACATGTGGACCACCACCTGCGACGAGGGATCGGCTTGCCGTCCCACGATGCGGGAATTCGCCGCGGTCCGCCGGAGCCCGTGTGCTACCCGCCGGTTGTGGACAACTCCCTCACCCGAACGGGAAGTTCCGCACTTCCCGAGCCCCCGGACTCCGCCCGGCTACGGCAGCTCGAACCCCGGATCCATCCCGCCCAGCGCGTTCGCGCACAGGCAGTCCCGTGCCCCGTTCTCCGGCAGCGCGGCCACCGTGTCGAACAGCACGCCCCGCAGCCGGTCCACGTTGGCCGCGAACACCCGCAGAACCTCGTCGTGGGAGACGCCCTCGCCGGTCTCGGCGCCCGCGTCGAGGTCGGTGACCAGGGTCAACGAGGAGTAGCAGAGTTCCAGTTCACGGGCGAGCGGTGCCTCGGGGTGGCCGGTCATGCCGACCACGGACCAGCCCTGGGCCTGGTGCCAGAGGGATTCGGCGCGGGTCGAGAAGCGCGGCCCCTCGACCACCACGAGCGTGCCGCCGTCGACCGCTTCCCAGTCCTGCCCGCGCGCAGCCTTCAGCGCGGCTGCCCGGCCGGTCGGGCAGTAGGGGTCGGCCAGGGACACATGCACCACGTTCGGCACCGTGCCGTCCGGGAGCGGCAGCCCGTCGAAGTACGTCGCCGCCCTGGACTTCGTACGGTCCACCAGCTGGTCCGGCACCAGCAGCGTGCCCGGCCCGTACTCGGGGCGCAGCCCGCCCACCGCGCACGGGCCGAGGACCTGGCGCACGCCCACGGAGCGCAACGCCCAGAGGTTGGCCCGGTAGTTGATGCGGTGCGGCGGCAGATGGTGGCCGCGTCCGTGCCGGGGCAGGAACGCCACCCGTCGGCCGGCGATCTCGCCGAGGAAGAGGGAGTCGCTGGGCGGCCCGTAGGGCGTGTCCACCTGGATCTCGGTCACGTCGTCCAGGAACGAGTAGAAGCCGGAGCCGCCGATTACGCCGATCTCTGCGTTCGCCATGAGCAGCACACTAGCGGCCGCCGAAAAGGCGCAGAATCCGGCCCGGGAACCGCCGTGGAACCTTCTCGGAAAACACCGAAGACCCTGTCGTCGTACGACGACAGGGTCCCGCGGTCGAGAAGTTCTGCGCGGCCCGGGCGGTCTACGCGGCGGAGCTGCTGCTGCCGGTGGAGGAGCCCGAGTTCGACGACTTCGACTTGGAGTCCGAGGACGAGGAAGTGGTCGACGGGGTGGACGGCTTCGCGTCCGAGGACGTCGACGGCTTCGAGGTGGCCGGCGAGCTGCTCGACGAGGAGCCGCGGCTGTCGTTCCGGTAGAAGCCGGAGCCCTTGAAGACAATGCCGACCGCGGAGAACACCTTCTTCAGGCGGCCACCGCAATTGGGGCACTCGGTCAGCGCGTCGTCGGTGAACTTCTGGACCGCTTCAAGGCCCTCGCCGCACTCGGTGCACTGGTACTGGTAGGTCGGCACTGTGTCTTCCTCCTGGCACTCTCACTCAATGAGTGCTAACGAGCGTCCATACTGACCTATTCCCGGGGATCAGTCCACTGCCACCGGCACGCGGTGACCGACGCCACGTGCCACGGTGCGGCTGTGGGGCCGGGTCGCGAGGCGGGACCGGAGCGCGATCAGGGTCCCCAGGGCGAGCACCGTACCGGCCATCGGCACCAGGAAACCGGCGCCGCCCCACAGGCGGTCCTCCAGCTGTCCTGCGACGGTGACGGCGGCGGCCTGCCCGAGGGCGACCGCGCCGGTCAGCCACGTGAAGGCCTCCGTGCGGGCGCCTGCCGGGACGAGCCCCTCGACCAGGGTGTAGCCGGTGATCAGGGCGGGCGCGATGCACATGCCGACCAGGAGACCGAGGCCAGCCAGGAGCAGCACCGAGTGGGCGGTCCACAGGGCGGACGCGGTCAGCGCGAGGGCCGCGTAGCCCACCAGGAGCCGGCGCTGCGGGGCGACCTTCCAGGCGACGGCACCGCAGACGACTCCGGAGAGCATGTTGCCGGCGGCGAAGGTGCCGTAGAGGACGCCGTTGAGGCCGGGTTCGCCGATCGACTCGGTGAAGGCGGCCAGGGAGACCTGCATGCCGCCGAAGACGGAACCGATGCCCAGGAAGGTCACGATCAGCACGCGCACTCCGGGGACGCGCAGTGCGGAAACGTGCTCCACGCGCGCGTGCCCGTCGGCGGTCACCGAGGGCTGGGTGCTCTTCTGCGCGGCGAACAGCAGACCGCCGACGAGAGTGAGCCCGGCCTCCGTGACCAGGCCGGCCGCCGGGTTCACGGTGGTGCACAGGGCGGTCGCCAGCAACGGGCCGAAGACGAAGGTCAGTTCGTCGGTGACGGACTCGAAGGCTGCGGCGGTCGTCATGAGGGGCGAGTCCTGGAGCTTCACGCCCCAGCGGGCGCGCACCATGGGCCCGACCTGCGGCACCGAGGCGCCGGTCGGCACGGCCGCCACGAACAGTGCCCACAGGGGAGCGTGGCCGAGCGCGAGCGCGGTGAACGTGAGGCCCGACAGGGAGTGCACCAGGACGCCGGGGATCAGTACGGCGCGCTGTCCGTGGCGGTCGGCCAGGCGTCCGCTGTAGGGCGCGAACAGGGCCATGGAGACGCCGGTGACGGCCGCGGCGGCGCCCGCAGCGCCGTAGGAGCCGGTGGTGTGCTGCACCAGCAGCACGATGGAGATGGTGAGCATCGCGAACGGCTGGCGCGCCGCGAAGCCGGGAAGCAGGAACGTCCAGGCGCCGCGTGTGCGCAGCAGCTGCCCGTATCCAGGACGGGATCCCGTCCTGGAGGTGACCGTGGATGCCACGGCCCGTGCCTTTCTGCCACCTGGTAGCGCGCCCTGTGCGGGGGGCGCCGAGCACTGTCCTCTTGCGCGGAACTGCGGTAGATACCGGTGCCCACTGCGGAGGAGGGATTCGGCCGCCATACGGTCGCGCCAGCACTGCGTCAGGCAGAGTTGGTTCGATCAGAATGTGCCTTCATCGTACAGGGAGTGAAGCCCGGTGGACCTGTGAAAACGGGCACCACGCGCGCGTTCACCTGCGATTGGTGAACGTGTGAACCGTACGAAACATGCCCTTAATGACTGGCCGTGGCATTGTCCGTGCCCAGCCACCCCGCCAGCTTCCCGCCGCGGCCCACCGCCCGCAGCCGCCGCTCGGCCGCGTCCCGGACCGGATCCGTCGCCACGACAAGGAGTTCGTCGCCGCGCCGCAGAACCGTCGAGGGCAACGGAACAAACGATTTTCCGTCGCGTACGACCAGGGTGACCGCAGCCCCGGCCGGCAGCCTGAGCTCGTTGACCTCGACGCCGTGCATCTTGGACTCCGCGGGGATCGCGACGGACAGCAGATGTCCGCGCAGCCGCTCCAGGGGCGCCGATTCGATGCCGAGGTCGGCGGCCTCCGGCCCCTCGCCCAGCTTCAGCGTGCGCGCCAGCCAGGGCAGCGTCGGTCCCTGGACGAGGGTGTAGACGACGACCAGGACGAAGACGATGTTGAAGACACGACGGCTGCCGGTGACGCCGTTCACCATGGGGATGGTCGCCAGGATGATGGGCACGGCGCCGCGCAGCCCGGCCCAGGACATCAGCGTCTGCTCCTGCCAGGGCACCCGGAACGGCGTGAGGCTGACCACCACGCTGAGCGGCCGGGCCACCATCGTCAGCACCAGGCCGATGATCAGCGCCGGCCAGACGTCGTCACCCAGTTCGTGCGGGGTGACCAGCAGGCCGAGCAGGACGAACATGCCGATCTGGGCGATCCAGCCGAGCCCGTCGGCGAAGCCGCGCGTCGCGGGCCAGTGGGGCAGCCTGGCGTTCCCCAGCATCATCGCGGCGAGATAGACCGCCAGGAAGCCGCTGCCGTGCGCCAGGGCGCCCGCCGCGTACGCGGTGACCGCGATTGCCAGGACGGCGATCGGATAGAGGCCGGAGGCGGGCAGCGCCACGTGCCGCAGCCCCCAGGAGCCGAGCCAGCCCACCGCGAGGCCGATGGCCGCGCCGATGGCCAGCTCCAGGGCTATCTCGCCCACGAGCGTGTACCAGTGGTCGACCGGGCCCGCCGTGGAGAAGGCGACGACCAGGATGACCACGGGGGCGTCGTTGAAGCCGGACTCGGCCTCCAAAGTGCCCGTCACGCGCGCGGGGAGGGGGATTCGGCGCAGCACGGAGAAGACCGCCGCCGCGTCCGTCGAGGACACCACCGCCCCGACGATGAACGCCTGCCGCCACTCCAGTCCGACCAGATAGTGCGCGCCCGCGGCTGTGACGCCGACGCTCACCGCCACCCCGACAAGCGCCAGCGTGGCGGCCGACGACAGGACCGGCCTGACCTCTGCCCACTTCGTGCCGAGGCCGCCCTCGGCCAGGATCACGACCAGGGCCGCGTATCCGATGACCTGGGTCAGCTCGGTGTTGTCGAAGTGGATGTCGCCGATGCCGTCCTGGCCCATGGCGATGCCGATCCCCAGGTAGACGAGCAGGCTGGGGAGCCCGCTGCGCGAGGAGATCCGGACCGCCGCGACGGCGACGAGCAGGACGAGCGAGCAGACGAGCAGGAGCTGGTCGAGGTGGTGGACAGTCAGAAGGCTTCCCTTCCTCGGCTGACGCGCGTCCGGGGCGGCAGCACATGTACAGGGGACGCGAGACTGCGGCGCCACGCATCCAAGTACTTCGTTACCTTACCTAACTCTTGACGCTTTCTTGACACTTCCCGAGGCAAGATCGAACGCCCGTCCGCGCCGGTACCCGACACCGCGTCAAGTCGCTCGGAAGCCTGCGCCTATGGTTGCTCCAGCGCTCAGTCAAAAGCACAGCCCGCCCTGCCGCTCGCGTTAGGACAGCAAGGACAGCGATGCCCCCCAACACCACCGCCTCATCGGGTCATAAGCCCGGCAAGTCCGGCAGGAAAAAGGGGCGCAAAGCCCGTCTATTGGTTCTCGTCCTGGTAATGGCCATCATCGGGGGCATCGCCTACGGCGCCTACTGGTCCGTCAGTACGGTCCGTGCCTCCCTGCCGCAGACCACGGGTTCGATCACCCTCGACGGCCTGTCGGGACCCGTCGACGTCAAGCGCGACAGCTACGGCATCCCGCAGATCTACGCGTCCTCCGACGAGGACCTGTTCATGGCGCAGGGCTACGTCCAGGCGCAGGACCGGTTCTACGAGATGGACGTACGACGGCACATGACCGCCGGGCGGCTGTCCGAGATGTTCGGCAAGAGCCAGGTCAAGGACGACGAGTTCCTGCGCACCCTGGGCTGGGACCGCGTGGCACAGAAGGAGTACGACACCACGCTGTCGGCCTCCACGAAGAAGTACCTCCAGGCCTACGCCAAGGGGGTCAACGCCTACCTCCAGGGCAAGGACGGGAAAGACATCTCCCTGGAGTACGCGGCCCTCGGTTTCACCAACGACTACAAGCCCGAGAAGTGGACCCCGGTCGACTCCGTCTCGTGGCTCAAGGCGATGGCCTGGGACCTGCGCGGCAACATGCAGGACGAGATCGACCGCGCGCTGATGACCTCCCGCCTCGGCCCCCAGCAGATCGCGGACCTGTACCCGGACTACCCGTACAGCCGCAACGAGCCGATCGTCACCGTGGGCGAGTACGACGAGTACACCAAGACGTTCAACGGCGGTGACAGCTCCTCCAGCACGTCCACGAGCGGCTCGACGGGTTCCACGTCGTCCTCGTCGGGTTCGGCCCTCACGAGCCAGCTCGCGGGCCTCTCGAACGTCCTGGACGACCTCCCGACGGCCGTCGGCGTGAACGGCCAGGGCATCGGCTCCAACTCGTGGGTCGTCGGCGGCGAGCACACCATCACCGGCAAGCCCCTGCTGGCCAACGACCCGCACCTGGAGGCGTCGCTGCCGTCCGTCTGGTACCAGATGGGCCTGCACTGCCGCGCGATCTCCAGCAAGTGCCAGTACGACGTCACCGGCTACACCTTCGCGGGCATGCCCGGCGTCGTCATCGGCCACAACCAGGACATCGCCTGGGGCATGACCAACTCCGGGGTCGACACCACCGACCTCTACCTGGAGAAGCTCTCCGGAGACGGCTACCTGTACGACGGCACGACGAAGCCCTTCACCAGCCGCACGGAGACCATCAAGGTCGCCGGCGGTGCGTCCAAGAAGATCGTCGTCCGCGAGACCAACAACGGTCCGCTGCTGTCCGACCGCAACGACGAGCTCGTGAAGGTCGGCAAGAAGGCCACCGTCGACACCGCGGCCCCGGACAGAGGCGACGGCTACGCCATCTCCCTGCGCTGGACCGCCGAGGACCCGGGCACCACCATGGACGCCGTCTTCGCCATCGACAAGGCGTCCGACTGGAGCGAGTTCCGCGCGGCCTCCACGAAGTTCGACGTGCCCTCGCAGAACCTCGTCTACGCCGACACCAAGAACAACATCGGCTACACGCTGCCCGGAAAGATCCCCGTGCGCGGGAAGGGCGACGGCTCGCTGCCGGTGCCCGGCTGGGACTCCAAGTACGACTGGACCGGTTACATCCCGCAGGCCGCGCTGCCGTACGAGTACAACCCGAAGCGCGGCTACATCGTCACCGCGAACCAGGCGGTGATCGACAAGGACAAGTACCCGTACACGCTCACCACGGACTGGGGTTACGGCACCCGTAGCCAGCGCATCACCGATCTGATCGAGTCGAAGATCGGCGGCGGCGGCAAGATCTCCACCGACGACATGCGGCAGATGCAGCTCGACGACAGCAGCGAGATCGCCAAGCTGCTGGTGCCCAAGCTACTGAAGATCGACGAGCCCGACCCGGACGTGCGCCAGGCGCAGAAGCTCCTGGAGGGCTGGGACTACACCCAGGACGCCGACTCGGCGGCCGCCGCCTACTTCAACTCGGTCTGGCGCAACATCCTCAAGCTCGCCTTCGGCAACAAACTGCCCAAGGAACTGCGGGTCAAGGGCCAGTGCATCTTCGTCTCGCCGGTCGACACGACCGGTCCCGCCGACGAGACCAACCAGAAGGTGCGCGAGTGCGGCGAGCGCGACGCGGACCAGGCGCAGCCGGACGGCGGCGACCGCTGGTTCGAGGTCGTCCGCAAGCTCATGGACGACCCCACCAGCGACTGGTGGACGACCCCCAAGTCGGGCACCCGCCCGGGCGCGAGCAACATGAACCAGCTCTTCAAGCGCGCCATGATCGACGCCCGCTGGGAGCTGACCGCCAAGCTCGGCAAGGACATCGACACCTGGAGCTGGGGCCGGCTGCACCGCCTGTTCCTGAAGAACCAGACCCTGGGCACCGAGGGCCCCGCCCTCGTCCAGTACATCCTCAACCGCGGCCCCTGGAAGCTCAGCGGCGGCGAGGCCACGGTCAACGCCACCGGCTGGAACGCGGCCGGCGGCTACGGAGTGGTGTGGGTGCCGTCGATGCGCATGGTGGTCAACCTGGACAACTTCGACAAGTCCAAGTGGATCAACCTCACCGGCGCCTCCGGGCACGCCTTCAGCGCGCACTACACCGACCAGACGAGCAAGTGGGTCGACGGCGAACTGCTGCCGTGGTCCTTCTCGTCCAAGGCGGTCGACAACAGCACGAGCGACACCCTGGTGCTGAAACCGTGACCCGCTGACATCAGAAACGGCCCTCCACGCGCGCGTGGAGGGCCATTTCAGTTCCCGGGGAACCGGTGCACGCCGCCCGGTGTCACCGCCGCCCGCACCGGCCGGTCGTGCGCCTCCGCCGGGACGCTCGCGACGACCTCGAAGTCGTAGAGCAGCACCACCAGCGCGGGATGCGCGCCCGCCCGCTCCAGCCGCGCCAGCACCCGGTCGTACGACCCCCCGCCGCGCCCCAGCCGCATCCCGCGCCCGTCGACCGCCAGACCGGGCAGCAGGACGACGTCGGCCGCCGTCACGGCCTCCGGGCCGAGCCGCTTCCCGGACGGCTCGAACAGGGCCATCTTTCCGCCGTGTTGGACCCGGTCGAGCGAGCCCTCGCCGTCGTAGGCGCCCCAGTCCAGGTCGTTGTCCGGGAGGAGCACGGGGAGCAGGACGTCGACGTCCCGCGCGCGGAGCGCGTCCAGCAGGGCGAGCGTTCCCGGTTCGCCCCCCACGGAGACGTACGCCGCCACCGTGCGCGCGTGCGCCAGCTCGGGCAGCTCCAGCGCGCGATCGGCGAGCGCGGCGGCGGCTTCCCGCACGTCATCGGCCGTCAACCTGTTCCTCACCGCGAGGAACTCTCGTCGCAACATTCGCTTGTCAGGCTCGGCTTCATGTCCTAGGTGACGCACAGGTCCCACCCGTATCCTTTCCAATGTGCTCATATGAGAGCGTATTAACCGGAGCCACAGATTCTGCACAAAGGCACCGGATAGGGTTCGGGTATGACTCAGTCGCACCCCAGGATCAGCAAGGCTGTCATTCCCGCAGCCGGTCTCGGCACCAGGTTCCTGCCGGCCACGAAGGCAACTCCCAAGGAGATGCTGCCGGTCGTCGACAAGCCCGCGATCCAGTACGTGGTCGAGGAGGCCGTGTCGGCGGGGCTCGACGACGTACTCATGATCACCGGACGCAACAAGCGCCCCCTCGAGGACCACTTCGACCGCAACTACGAACTCGAATCGGCCCTCCAGAAGAAGGGCGACGCGAGCCGGCTGGCCAAGGTCCAGGAGTCCAGCGACCTCGCGACCATGCACTACGTCCGCCAGGGCGACCCCAAAGGCCTCGGCCACGCGGTGCTGTGTGCGGCCCCGCACGTCGGTCACGAGCCCTTCGCCGTCCTCCTCGGGGACGACCTGATCGACCCCCGGGACCCCCTCCTCGCCCGCATGGTCGAGGTCCAGGAGCAGCACGGCGGCAGCGTCGTCGCCCTCATGGAGGTCGCGCCCGAACAGATCCACCTCTACGGGTGCGCGGCTGTGGAGGCCACCGCCGACGACGACGTCGTCAAGGTCACCGGCCTGGTGGAGAAGCCGGAGGCCGCCGACGCCCCGTCGAACTACGCGATCATCGGCCGCTACGTCCTCGACCCCCACATCTTCGGCATACTGCGCAAGACCGAGCCCGGCCGCGGCGGCGAGATCCAGCTCACCGACGCCCTCCAGCAGTTGGCCGACGACGAGAAGGTCGGCGGCCCCGTGCACGGCGTCGTCTTCAAGGGCCGCCGCTATGACACCGGCGACCGGGGCGACTATCTGCGTGCCATTGTCAGACTCGCGTGCGAACGTGAAGACCTGGGCCCGGACTTCCGCGCCTGGCTTCGCAGTTACGTAGCCGAGGAGATGTAGCAACGTTGAGCACCGCCGCGACCCGCACCACAGGACCCGACCACCTCTGGACGGTGGACGAGCACCTGGAGGACATCCTCGCGACCGTCCGCCCCCTGGAACCCATCGAGCTGCAACTGCTCGACGCCCAGGGCTGCGTCCTGGTCGAGGACATCACGGTGCCGGTCTCGCTCCCGCCCTTCGACAACAGCTCGATGGACGGCTACGCGGTGCGGGTCACGGACGTCGCGGGCGCGAGCGAGGAGTACCCGGCCGTCCTCACGGTCGTCGGTGATGTCGCGGCGGGCCAGGCCGACCTCCTCCACGTGGGCCCCGGCCAGGCCGCCCGCATCATGACCGGCGCCCCGCTGCCGCCCGGCGCGGAGGCCGTCGTCCCCGTGGAGTGGACCGACGGAGGCCTCGGCGAGGGCCCGGTCACCGGCATGCGCGCCCGCAGCCAGGCCCCCGAGACGGCCGGCGGTCACGTGCACGTCTACCGCTCGGCGGAGGCACGCGCGCACGTACGCGCGAAGGGCAGCGACGTGAAGGCCGGCGACCGCGCCCTGGACGCCGGCACGATCCTCGGCCCGCCGCAGATCGCCCTGCTCGCCGCGATCGGCCGCGGCACGGTCCGGGTCCGCCCCCGCCCGCGCGTGGTCGTCATGTCCACCGGCAGCGAACTCGTCCAGCCCGACGAGCAGTTGGGCCCCGGCCAGATCTACGACTCCAACAGCTTCGCCCTCACCGCCGCCGCCCGCGACGCCGGAGCCATCGCCTACCGGGTCGGCGCCGTCGCCGACGACGCCGACACCCTCCGCTCCACCATCGAGGACCAGCTCGTCCGTGCCGACCTCCTGGTCACCACCGGCGGCGTGAGCGTCGGGGCGTACGACGTCGTCAAGGAAGCGCTGTCCTCCGTCGGCGACGAGGACGAGGAGGGCGCCGGGATCGACTTCCGCAGGCTCGCCATGCAGCCCGGCAAACCCCAGGGTTTCGGCTCCATCGGCCCCGACCACATCCCGCTGCTGGCCCTCCCCGGCAACCCGGTGTCGTCGTACGTCTCCTTCGAGTTGTTCGCCCGCCCCGCGATCCGCACCCTGATGGGCCTCGACGACGTCCACCGCCCGAGAACCCGCGCCACCCTCACCACCGACAAGGCGCTGACCTCGCCCAAGGGGCGTCGGCAGTTCCTCCGTGGGTCGTATGCCGACGGTGAAGTGACCCCCGTAGGGGGCGCCGGATCGCACCTGGTCGCGGCCCTCGCGCTGGCCGACGCGCTGATCGTCGTCCCCGAGGACGTCGAGTCCGTCGAGCCCGGCACCGAGGTCGAGGTGGTCCTGCTCGGCTGAGCACTCCTGGTTGGCGGTACCGTGTCGCGCACAACACGCCCGGACCGGGAGCGCCACACAGCATGACTGAGCCTTTCCGGGGGGACACCCCCGGACCCCTTGAGCAGGACCGCCTCACGCACATCGACGACGCGGGCGCCGCCCGCATGGTCGACGTGTCCGGCAAGGACGTGACCGCACGCACCGCCACCGCCAGCGGACGCGTCCTCGTCTCGCCCCGCGTGGTCGAACTCCTGCGCGGCGAGGGGGTCCCCAAGGGCGACGCCCTGGCCACCGCGCGCATCGCGGGGATCATGGGCGCCAAACGCACTCCCGATCTGATCCCGCTCTGTCACCCGTTGTCGGTGTCGGGTGTGAAACTGGATCTGTCGGTCGCGGACGACGCCGTACGGATCCGGGCCACCGTGAAGACGACGGACCGCACGGGCGTCGAGATGGAGGCCCTCACCGCGGTCTCCGTCGCCGCGCTCACCGTGATCGACATGGTCAAGGCGGTCGACAAGGGAGCGGTCATCACGGACGTACGCGTGGAGGAGAAGACGGGCGGCAAGTCGGGGGACTGGAGCCGGACATGAGCCCCGACGATCCGGCCGGCGGTGCGCTGCCCGCGCCGTACCGGGCACTGGTGGTCACCGCCTCCAACCGCGCTGCCTCCGGGGTCTACGAGGACAAGGGCGGCCCCCTGATTGCCGTCGGCCTCAAGGGCTTCGGCTTCGCGGTCGAGGGACCGCAGGTGGTCCCAGACGGCCGCCCGGTCGAGGCCGCCCTGCGCGCCGCCGTGGACGCCGGTTACGACGCCGTCGTCACCACCGGCGGCACCGGCGTCTCGCCCACCGACCGCACCCCCGAGGCCACCCGCGCGGTCATCGACTACGAGGTGCCGGGCATCGCCGAGGCCATCCGCGCGTACGGCCGGGAGAAGGTGCCGACCGCGGCGCTCTCCCGTGGCCTGGCCGGGGTCGCCGGGCGCACACTGATCGTCAACCTGCCGGGTTCCACCGGCGGGGTGAAGGACGGCCTCGCCGTCCTGGAACCCCTGCTGGCGCACGCCGTCGACCAGATCCGAGGCGGCGATCACCCCAGACCCGCCGACACCAGTGGGGGTGCGAGCTGAACAGCCCATCCTGGCCCGCCGTACTGGCGGACGGCGACATCGTCCTGAGGCCGATAAAACTCCGCGACCAGCGGGACTGGCGCGAGGTCAACCGGCGCAACCGGGACTGGCTGCGCCCCTGGGAGGCGACCATTCCGCCGCCCACGCCCAGCGGACCGATCGCACACCGGCCGACCTACCGCCAGATGGTCAGACACCTGCGCTCCGAGGCGAACGCGGGCCGGATGCTGCCGTTCGTCATCGAGTACCAGGGGCGCCTGGTCGGGCAGTTGACGGTCGCCGGGATCACCTGGGGCTCGATGTGCTCGGGCCACATCGGCTACTGGGTGGACGAGTCGGTGGCCGGGCGCGGAGTGATGCCGACGTCCGTGGCACTCGTCGTCGACCACTGTTTCCGGGCGGTCGGACTGCACCGCATCGAGGTCTGCATTCGCCCGGAGAACGGCCCCAGCCGCCGGGTCGTCGAGAAACTCGGATTCCGTGAGGAGGGGCTTCGGCCCCGTTATCTCCACATCGACGGCGCCTGGCGCGACCATCTCGTCTTCGCGCTCACCGCGGAAGAGGTCCCCGAAGGGTTGCTGGCCCGCTGGCAGCGGGCGCGTTCCCGGAGCACACCGCACGACAATCCCGCGTAACGGGGAGCCTGTTGGGCCCGGAAGCACGGATCCCCGGAAATGGAATAAGTGTTCGAAAGTGATCGACGGATGACCGGCTTGGGGCAATGAATTCGCCAACTCCGCGGCCTGTTGATCGCATCGGTCACAAAAAAAGCTCGAAATATCAGCCAGATCGTGCGACACACCGGCTCAATTGGCAGATGGCCTCACGCAAACCCCTCTACCGTGTGAGGCGTGAGCAGCAGCGGCCTCATCTACGCAGTCATTGTCGGGGCCTGGGCCGCCTACTTGGTGCCGATGTGGCTCCGTAGGCAGGACGAGCTGAACGAGGCCCGTCCGACGGAACGCTTCAGCACCGCCATCCGGCTGCTGTCCGGACGGGCGGGAATGGAGCGCCGGTACGCCAAGGACCTGCGGGCGCGCTCCACCGAGGAGGGGGAGCCCAGCGCCGTCGTGCCGGACGCCGTCACCGACTCGGTGGACGTCCGGGCCTTCGCCATGCCCCCGGCCCGTCCCCAGGTGCACGCACAGGTCCGCCGGCCGGGCCCGGACCGGTCGGAAGCGGCGCGGGAGGCGGAGCGCGAGTCGGCGCGTGAACCCGCGCGCGAACCGGGTCGCGAACCGGGTCGCGAACCGGCGCGCGACCAAGCACGGGACCAGGCCCGCGACCAAGCACGGGGTCAGGCCCGGGACCAGACGGCCAAACCGGCACCCCAGCAAGCCTCCGCCCCCGCCCCGGCCTCCGCCCAGGCGTCCAAGACGGCCAAGCCCGGCCCCAAGTCCGCCCCCGCGTCCGCCCGTAGACGCGTCCCGGTCGGACGGCGTACGCCTGCCGAGGAAGCCGCCGCGGCGCGCGCCCGGCGGGTGAAGGTGCTCGCGCGCCGTCGTCGTACCACCGTGATGCTCTTCCTCGCCTTCACGCTCGGCGCGATCGTCGCGGCGGTCGGCGGGCTCGCCCTGCTCTGGGCGCCCGGTGTGCCGGCGGTACTGCTCAGCGGTTACATCGCCTACCTGCGCTCCCAGGAACGCAGCCGCTTCGCCTACCAGATGGACCGCCGCCAGGCCGAGGCCGCCGCGCAGCGGCTGAGGGAGCGTCAGCCGCGCCGACGCGCGACCGTGGACGCCGGCATCGACGACGCCGAGGAGGGACCCGAACCGGAGACGGACCCCGGGATGTCCGCCCTCGCTGCCGACCGCCGTGCCCTCGTCGAGCAGACCGACCATGCCGAGTGGGTCGACCAGCAGCGCGAACGGCAGCGTCGGCCGGGCCAGGGCGACAGCTGGGACCCCGTACCCGTACCCCTGCCGACGTACGTCACCGCACCGGTCGCCCCGCGCGCCACCTCCGACGTGGACCTCGGGGCGCCCGACGCGTGGAGCTCCGCGCGCTCCAGCTCGGTGGCGCCGGAGCACGAAGCACAGCAGGCGGCCCACGAGGAGGAGGCGGAGGACCTGTCGGACGACGACAAGGCGACGCCGGACGGCCGCACCGACGCCCGCCGCGCCGCCTCCGCCCGCCGGGCCCGTGAGCGCGGCCGTACCCCGCTGTTCGACCAGTACGAGGACGGCGAGCGGCCCCGCGCGGCCAACGAGTGACCAGGCAAGGAACGGATTTCCAAGCACCCTGAGGGGGATGCTAGAGTTTCACTCGTTGCAAGGGCCTGTGGCGCAGTCTGGTAGCGCACCTCGTTCGCATCGAGGGGGTCTGGGGTTCAAATCCCCACAGGTCCACCGCAGCTCAGAGCCCCAGACGGAGTGATCCGGCTGGGGCTCTTTGGTGCCGTACAGCAGCGAAGTACAGCAACTACTTTGGATCTTGCTTCCCAAGGTGCTTGCCCAGCTTGCGCAGTGCCCGGCGAGTCGACTCCGAGGGCACGTGAGTGTAGACCTCCATCGTGACCGCGATCTTGCTGTGTCGGAGGATCTGCATCGCGACGCGAGGGTGCACGTCGAGCGCGGCCAGGAGCGAGCCGCACGTGTGCCGGGTGTCGTGCAGCCGGATGCGGCGGACGCCCGCCCTGGACGAGCGATCGGTGAACCGGCGGTTGAAGTTGCGCGGCTCGAACGGCGTGCCGTAGCGCGTGGTGAACACGAAGTCGGAGTCGGTCCACAGCTCGCCGGCCGCTTGCTTCGCCAACTCCCTTTCCTTCCAGTGGAGTTGGAGCGCAGTCACGCAGATCTGCGGCAGCGGCAGCGTGGCCGTGGACGCCTCGGTCTTGGTCTCGTCATGGACCAGGCGCCGGTTGATCCGCTGTAGCTGCATCTCCACCGTGACCTCCCCGGCGTCCAGGTTCACGCTCTTCCAGGTGAGGCCCAGCACTTCGCCCCGCCGGAAGCCCAAGACCAGGATCAGCACGTAGGCCGCGTACAGCGAGTCATGTGCAGCGCTGGCCGCTTCGAGGAACTGACGAGCCTCCTCCACTGACCACGGATGCCGCTTCACCTTGCGCGCCGATCGCACCTTGACCAGGCCCGCGACGTTCTTCGAGATCAGCTCTTCCGTCATCGCGTTGGTCAGCGCCGACCGCAGTACGGCGCGGGCGTCCTGCACCGTACGGCGCGACGGGATGCGCTCGCAGCAGTCGCCGGTGGCACAGCAATGAGGCTTGTCCCGCTTCGCGTCGAGGCCCTGAGCGCAGCACTGGCACTGATCCAACAGGTCGTTGACCCAACTCCGGACGTCCCGCACGGTGAGCTTGTCGAGCCGCTTTGAGCCCAGCCCCGGTGCGATGTAGAGCCGGACGTGCATGGCGTAGGTCTCGGCGGTCTTGGGCTTCAGGTCGGGCTCTACGACCTCTCGGAGCCACCGCGCGAGGTACTGCGCCAGCGTCGGCGTGGAGGTGGCCACCGGCCCCTTCTGCGCCTCAGCATGCAGCTTGATCCACTTCTCGTGGACCTCTTCCCGGGTCTTGCCGTAGACGTACTTCCGCTTGCGGTTGCCTTCGGGAGTTGTGACCCAGACGTACGCGGCGAAGCTGTTCTTGTATGGGTAGATCGAGCCTTCGCCGTTGCCACGCTTGCCGCTCATGCCGACCACCTCTGTTCGGCTTCCTTCGCGAGGCGTTCGACGTACTCATCCACCCAGCGGGGCAGGATGCGGCGGTTGCGGCCGTCCTTGATCGAACGGATCTCACCAGTCAGTACGAGCATCTTGGTCTTGGACAGTCCGTAGCCGAGCATCTCGGCGACTTCCGCCGTGGTGTGCCACTTGCGCGTGATCACAGTCGCGGTCATGCTGCGGCTTCCTCCCCATCGAGTTGGTCTTGCAGGGCTTCGCGGGCGGTCTCGCGGTTGAGTTGGATGTCCCGGTGGATGTTGGCGGCGAGCCAGGATTCGCCGGGGGTGTGGCCGTGGCCGGCGTAGGTCCAGTGGGCGAGGGTGAGCGTGGTTGCCTCCGGGTTGTCGTCGGGGTCGGGCAGGCCGAGGGCTTCGCGGTGTTGGGCTGAGCGGTAGTCGGCTCTCACCTGTCGGAGGGCGCCCAGGGTGGTCGAGTAGCGGCGGGACTTGGTGGAGAAGTGGCCCCGGAAGCCGAGCATGTGGGCCCAGTCGCGGAGCTTGCGGTCCGGGTAGAGCGCGTGGAGGTCGAGGCAGGCTTCGATGAGCCGGCGGGGGTGGTCGGGCACGCCGAGCAGCACGAGGGCTTCCTTGTTGCCGATCCGGCGGTCGACCGTGCCCGTGGTCTCCGCTGCCTTGGTCGCGTACTTGGCGACATAGGAGGCCACGGCGGCTTCGGTGATCTCTTCGCCGTGGCCGAAGGCGCCGATCGGCTGGACGTCGAGCTGCGTGCCCCAGGCGAGGGTGCGGGCCGGTTGGTCCCCGGCGGGGTCGACGTCGACCGCGACGCGGGCAGCGGCGGCACGGATCGCGTCGTCGAGCAGGTCGAGGGTGGCCCAGGCGGGTGGTGGGCTGTCGGGGCCGTCCGGTCCGTCGAAGCGGATCACCGCGTGGAAGTGGACGGCTCCGCGTTTCTGGTACTCGGCGACCTTGCCGAAGGCCACGCGGGACTGAGCATGTGCGTCCTTCTGCGTGAGGCCGGCGCGCTTGGCGATCTCGCGGCGCAGGTAGATCGTGAAGTAGCGCCACAGGTCGGAGGCGTGGTTGTTCCACAGCACCGCGCCCGCGTAGTCGTACGTCGCCAGGTCGAGCGGAGTGCCGAGTTCGGGCGCCTCCTCGCCGTGGCGGGTGCCGCAGCGGCAGGGCCGGTTTCCAGGCCGGTTGTGGACGGGACCGAACGAGGGCGCGGTGAGGGTGGCGAAGACCCGGGGGTGATCCCGGATCGTGTGCGGGGTGCCCTTGGCGGGATCGCCCACGAGGCCGGCGCGGATCAGGTGGTAGGTGTCGCCGGCGTAGGTCCAGGCACAGGCCGGGCAGCGCGAGGCACGGCGGTTGCCGCAGGCGATCCGCAGTGTGCCGCCGGGCTCGTGCTCGGTCGTGTACGCGTACAGGATCGTCTTGGTGGTCGGGTCGATGGTCTTGGTGGCGCCTGTGAGGCGGATCGGGTCGGAGCAGCCGCCCGTTCGGCGGATCTGGTCCTGCCAGCGGTCGAAGTGGGCCGAGCCAGCCACCCTCAGCACGTCGTTGAGGGTGGCCGGGTCGAGTCCCGCCGGGGTGGCGGTGTCGGTCACGCGAACACCTCCTGACGGCAGGTCAGGAACGCGGTACCGATCCACTGCGTGTAGGCGGGCGGGATCGCTTCGGTCAGCTCTTCGTGGACGTCGGTCCAGGTGATGCCCATGGCGTGCTGCATCTCGGGAACGGTGGCCTTGCCGCCGCCCTCCCCGTACGCGGCCACGTACGGGCCGTCGCGGTAGACGCCGTGACGCCAACCGCGCACGTATCCACGGTGTTTGGGGTGAGCCGGCCGAGCGACGGCCCAGCGGCCGAGTTCGAAGTTGCGGTGGCGCAGCACGGCGAGGCCGAACATCTCGCCGCACAGGGTGACGTCCTTGCGGATCTCCGCCTTGCCGTTGGGTTGTTCGATCACGTACGGCAGGCCTGTCCGGTCGAGCAGGGCGCGCGTGGGTGCCACCAGGTCTTCATGGGTGCCGCCCCAGCCCTGTGAGTGGTTGGTGCCGACCGTCAGGGTGTTCTTGGCCTGGCAGGGCGGGGAGGCGTGCACGAGGGCGTACCGCTCGATGGCGCCCGTGGTGATGAGGCGGTCGAGGTAATCGAGGGCGTCGCCCCGGTGGTAGGCGAAGGGGTAGCGGGGGCGGTCGGCGAGGTCGCAGCCGTCGACCGCGAAGCCGGCGCGGTGGTAGCCCATGGCGGCACCGCCGGAGCAGGAGAACAGGTCCAGGACCCGGGACGCGGTCATCGTCGGCCCCCGTTGCGGTGGGCGGGACCGTGGTTGGCGCTGTAGTCCTCGACCAGGGCCGTGACGTCGGTGTCGCCGTTGGCGTGGTCCTCCGCGCCGCAGCCGCCGCACCGGTAGTCGCCCTGGGAACTGCTGTAGCGGGTGCTGGCCTTGACGCGCAGGCCGGGACTGCCCTCGGTCGGGGTGAGGTCGGCGGGGAGCTTGCGGAACAGGGCGGTCACCGTCGCCACCCCCGCTTCTGCGGGGTGTTGGCCGAGGGTGCGGCCGGGGTGGCGGTGTTGCCCTTGGGCTTGGACGGCTGGGGGTGGGACTGGTCGAGCTTCGCGTGTGCCTTGGCGACGCTGCGGGCGCGGTCGGCGTCCGAGTCGAGCGGGTTGCCGGTGTCGCGGGGCAGTCGGTCACGGAAGATTCCCATTACGCGGTCACCCACCGATCCGGACGAGGGCGGACGCGGGGGCGGCGGAGTGGCCGGTGCCGTCGCAGGCGGTGCAGGTGACGCGGAGCAGGACGCGGGAGCCGTCGCGGTTGCGGGTGCCGGTGGTGATGGCGACGACGGGGAAGCCGTCGCAGTGGTGGCAGACCGGACGGTTCGGGAGACGAACAGGCATGATGAGCAGAGCCCTTTCAGGTCGGAAGATCGGGAAGAGGTCGAGCCGTCCGGGGCGGCGGAAACTTGGCGGTTGAGGCCGCCCCGGAGGGTGCTACTTGTCCTTGCTGTTGCGGCTGATCGTGTAGCTGATGCCGCCGCTGGCCGACAGGACCGCGATGGCCGCGCCGGCGATGACCTGGACGACGAAGGCGATCACCAGGAGCACGGCGATCGATCCGGCGACGATGACCAGGGTCAGGACGATGGGGCCTTTGTAGGAGCGCGGGGCTTCCTGCACGATGACGACCTTGCGCAGGTCGGTGCCGTGCGGGATCTGCCGGTAGACGTCGGACGGGATGTGTCCGGCGCGCCACTGGTCTTCGGGTAACTGCATCGGACTGTCCCTCTCTGATCAGGTGCACCGGTGGGTGTGGGCGGCGAGTTCGGCGGCGGAACGGTCGTCGTGCTCGGTCGAGAAGCCGCAACTCGGGGCGGTGCACGCGGCGGTGTGCTTGGTCTGGCCCCGGCCGTTGTTGAAGGAGCCGACCTTGACGGGGCCGATACGGATCACGTTGAAGAAGCGGTTCGGACGGGACACGGCTGAACCTCCTTGGGAATCAGGCGAGTTGGGCCACAATCGCGCCGGCGAGGTCTTCCGGGACCCCGAGGCGGACGCGCAGGGTGGCGGTGTCGATCGCGCTCCCGGTGCGGGTACGGTGCTCGGTCGCGATCTTGCGGGCGTGGTCGACCAGTGCCGGAGGCACGGCCGGGGCCGCCTTCGGGAGAGCAGGTGCGGGGTCCGGCGCGGTGATCTCCGGGGCCGGTGCGGGGTCGGGCGTTTCGGGGCGGTCGATCACCGGCGCGGGCTGTGGCTCCGGCTCAGGTGCCGGGGCGGTGATCGAGGGTGCGTGGGCGAGCAGGGTCCCGCCGAGGAAGGCGAGTGCGGGCCAGCCGGCGACGAGGATGCGCAGCCAGGCCGGAACGTGGTGGAGGTCGAGGAGTCCGGCGGTCGCGACGTTCGCGCCGAGCGAGGCGGTCAGGGCGATCACGAACCAGGTCCAGGCCGCGCGGTCGCGGCGGGCGGTGCGCAGTCGACGCCAGGCGGCGACCATCAGCAGGTCGACCGAGACCGGGTAGGCCCAGGCCTTCCAGCCGGATTGATGCGCTGCTTCGGCGAGGTCGTGCAGGTGCGCGAACGAGAGGGCACCGGCGATGACGGCTTGGATCAGGACTGCGTCCAGACGGACCGAGCGGGCCATGAACGGCACCTCCCTTCAATGGAGTTGGGCCAGGAGCGGGCGGGGAAGTGATCTCCATCCGCCCGGCCCCGGCAGGTCATTCGGCGGGGGCTTCGCCTGAACCGAGGCAGTTGAGGCAAAGGCCGGTTTGCTGGCCGACCGCGCGGTGCTTGCGGCCGACGTGGACCGTGCGGGAGACCTCTCCGGTGCCCTTGCAGACCGGGCACTTCGCGGGCTCCGGGTCGGCGGTGACGGGCTCGGGGGTCTTGCGTGCAGCCACGGCGCTCACCCGTCCTGCGTGGACGCGGCGTCGGCACTCTGCGCGGTGGCCCAGCGGTCCACGGCCGCGAGGTAGCCGGCCACCGTCTGCGCCAGCTTCTCGGCGAACGCCTTGTGCTCGCCGGGCGAGCGGCCCTCGAAGACCGAGATGGTCAGGGCGTAGTCCTCTGCGTCGAGGGCCAGGATGGGCGGGTGGTCGGTGCCGTAGTCGTGGAAGTGGACCCGCGTGGAGGGCTCCGGGTTGAACATCATCGAGGCGGACATCTGCATACCTCCCTGTGTTCGGACATGGCTCGGGTAGGGACCCGGCGCGAGGCGGTCGCGCCGACCGTGGAACGAGGGGTGTTGCTCGGTGCCCGGCTAGGGCTGCACCAGCGGCGCAGCGGCCGGCTTCGGTGGAACGACGACCTGTCCGACCGGCCGGAACGGAGCCAGGAACGGCAGGTCCGGGGTGAGGTGGGCGAACTCGCGGCACACGGCCGCTGTCTCGCCGGGGGTGGTCTCGGGGGTGCGGATGCGGGACCAGCCGCCGGAGGTGTCGCCGGCCACCGCGACACCGGGACGATCCGGGGCGATCGCGGTCACGGCCATCACGGCATCCGGAGCGATGTCGCCGAGCCCCATGTCGGCGGTCTGCTTGTCGTTGACACGGTGCACGACCCGGCCGGTGAGCTGAGCACGCAGCGCGGTCGCACCCTTGCCCAGATCGGAGCCGAAGCGCTGCCCGCACACCTCCAGGTAGACGCCGATCGCGCGGGCCATCTGGCCAAGGCGCACCAGGTTCATGACCGCGTGATCGCGGGCCGCCTCATCCTTCTTCGAGGTCACGAAGAACAGTTCCGCGATCTCGTCCACCAGCACGATCAGCGGCACCGGCCGGACCTCGTCGGGCAGTTCCCACAGGTCCGAGACCCCGTACAGGGCGAGCAGGTCGAAACGCTCTTCCATCTCGCCGACCAGCGCGTCGATCAGGTCGCCGGCCGACTGAGGGTCGGTGACCAGTGCCGACAGGCGCGAGGCGTACCGGCCGAGTTCGACACCGCGCTTGCAGTCGATCCCGATCAGGCCGACCGGCAACTGAGCCAGCCCCTTGATCAGGTTGCGCTGATACATCGATTTCCCGGACTGGTTCGCGCCCAGCGTCAGGGCGTGCGGCACCTTGCGGTAGTCCCGCACGAAGACCGTGCCGTCTTCCCGCAGTGCGACCGGAACGACCAGGTCACGCGGCTGGGCCTTGCGCGGCAGCTTGACCCGGCGCAGCACGTCCCACCCGGTCATCCGCAACTCGACATAGCCGGGCTTGGTCTCCCGCACGATCACCGACCGTACGCCCCACGCGTGGCGCAGACGCTCGGAGGAGGCGGCGAGATCGGCGGGCTCCAGGCCGGCCGGGAGCCGGAGGGTGACCCGCAGACCGGTAGAGGTGCCCCGCACGCGGCGGACCTTCGGTGGCACCGGCCGCACCTCGGCACGGGCCAGGTTCCGCTTCACGAAGGCGCGGAAGCCGGACGGTTGCACCGTCAGCCCGCACACCTCCATCGTGTCCCGGTAGGTCCAGGTGAACCGGCCCCACGTGAGGGGCAGGCCCACCACCGACCAGTACACGCGAGGGGCGCGGTGCTTGGCGTAGCCGAGGCCACCGGCGCCGGCCGCTATGGTCCCGGCCTCCAGCCAGGTCGCCAGGTCCGTCATGGTCAGACCCCCGGCGTCACGGCGACCGCGCGGAACGAGATCCCGTGCCGCTTCTGGCCGTTGAACTCGTTCTCCCAGTCACGCGCCTTGAGACCGATCACCCGCACCGGCGTGCCCGGCATCAGGCCCTCGGGGATGCCCGTCTCGGGAATGGTGACCTGGTAGAGGTTGCCCTCTCCCTCGTCAGAGATCAGCAGACCCACCGTCGACAGGCCCGCACCGGTCTCCCGGTCCATGGCCCGCTCCCCGGTCTGCTTGTTGGCGAGCTTCGGCGTCGGCGCGGTCGCCACGAACACCATGGCGGTCGAAACATCGATCTTGAAGGACGGCATACGTCACTCCTTGCTCGTGGCACGTTCTTGCTGTGCCAACTGGCTTGAGCCACTTACTGGCTTAAGCCAGTTGAGCACACGCCGGCGCCGGGGTCAAGCAGGTGGCTTGAGCCAGTTGCTAGAGTGTGGCCATGACGTCCACCCGCCCGCCGACTCCGCAGCAGCCCAGCCGTCGCATCGCCGATGAACTCCGCCGTCAGATCGAGAGCGGAGACCTTCGCAGCGGCGACAAGCTGCCGTCCGAACGGGCGTTGGCCGAGCAGTACGGTTCGGCCCGCAACACCGCGCGTGAGGCCATCCGTCTCCTTGCCGAGCAGGGACTTGTCACGGCGAAGCACGGAAGCGGCGTCTTCGTGCGTGAGCCGCAGCGGCTGTTCCGGTTCGGGAGTGATCGCTACTCGCTCAAGAACCGGGAAACGGGGCTGACGCCGTTCCGGCTAGAAGCGAAGCGCCAAGGCAAGGTGGCGCGGATCGATGTTCCCTCGATCACCCGAGAGAAGCCGCCGGCCGACGTCGCGGAGCGCTTGAAGGTGTCTGCGGACGAGGAGAGCGTCGTGCACCGCGAGAACCACTACTTCGCCGACGACGAACCGGTGCAGATCGTTTCGACCTTCGTACGGTGGGACGAGGCTCAAGGCACGCTGCTGATGGAGGCCAAGACGGGGAAGGACGGCATCTACGGCCGTCTTGAAGATCTCGGCCATGTCATGACGCGCGTGCGGGACGAGATCAGCGCGAGGATGCCGACGCCCGAAGAGGCCGCCATCCTGAGTCTCCTGCCGGGCGTGCCAGTCCTCGAAGTGCTGCACACCAGCCTCGATCAAGACGGAGTGCCTTTCGAGGTGTCCCGCTACGTGCACCGAGCTGACCAGACCGGATTGCTCTATGAACTGCCCGTCGAGAGCTAGGAGTTGAAGGTGAATCCTGCGGTCGTACGCCCCTTCGGGAGGGACGATCTACCCGGAGCCGCAGCGGCACTGATCAAGGTCCATGAGACCGATGGATACCCGGTCGAAGGAGTCGAGGACCCAGACGCATGGATCAGCTCAGACGATGTCCTTGCGGCATGGGTGGCCGAGATGGACGGGGATGTCGTCGGGCACGTAGCTGTCATGCGCCCGCACGGCGAAGCCGCCGTCGCGCTGTGGATGGAACAGAGCGGTGCCGATGAATCGCACGTCGCCGTTCTAGGCCGGCTATTCGTCGTTCAGGCAGCGCGGAAGCACGCCACGGGCAGGCGGCTGACAGAGGCCGCGATGAGCTACGGCCGTGAACATGATCTCCGCTTGGTGCTCGATGTCATGGCCAAGGACGCTCCCGCGATGCGCCTCTACGAACGGCTCGGATGGCACAAGATCGGCGAGACCACACACCACTTCGGCGATGGCCAGGGCATCCCCGCCGTCTGCTACGTCGCCCCGGGCGCCTGAGCTGTTACAGGT
The DNA here is from genome assembly GCF_000376565.1 of Streptomyces hokutonensis. Classification (GTDB taxonomy): domain Bacteria; phylum Actinomycetota; class Actinomycetes; order Streptomycetales; family Streptomycetaceae; genus Streptomyces; species Streptomyces hokutonensis. The sequence continues at coordinate 62,062 of NZ_BARG01000013.1, forward strand.
TTCTCTACTTCATCAAGCCCCACCCTTCGGGTGGGGAGGGGGTCCCGCCCGCCACGGCCCGCAGGCTCCAACGAGACCAACAGCCGTCGCGCACCTTGGGATAACAGGACACGACAGCAACCGTAAGGTTCCTCAGCCCCCCCCCACGCTCCACAGGACCCTCAGGGCTTGCGCCTCAACCCCCTTGGGTCGCAGGCCCGCAGCGGCACGGGGAAGCGGCGGGGGCTCTTGGCCCTTCGACCATCCGGTCGCGCTGTCCCTGCTGGCTTTCGACCGTCGCTGCGTTGATCACACACCCCCGGCCCGCACTGCGGGCCGGCGCGCGGCTCGGGACTCGGGCCTTCGCTCCTGCCTTCGGCCCGCGCCGGCCCGGCCCCGGCCCCGCGCCACCTTCGATGCCCCGGGGTGATCACGCTTCACACTCCGATCCCGCCAAGGGCCGATGCGCCGGACCGAGCCTGATTTCCCACCCCGACCCACACCACCAGGCCCGACCTAGGGGAAGACGGCACTACCCACAGTCGCATCGCATGATCAGGCACGGACCAACCGACGCTTTGACTCCACAAGCAGGTGCGCGACGGCTGTTGGTCTCGTTGGAGCCTGCGGGCCGTGGCGGGCAGAACCGTGGGGGCTGGGGAGGTCGCTCCGAGACTTTAAGGTCTGCCGACCTGCGGGGCCCCTCCGAGAGCAAGAAAGGGGGCCGAGTGCCTGCTTCGCACGGTGAGGATCAATGACCCTCTCCATTGGATCAAGTGTAATAGCCCCCTTTCATGCTCTCGCCCCACAGATCACCAGACCTCAAACTCTCTCCCCCGACCCGTGGGCACCTCCACCAAGTAGTTGGTTTCACGTGAAACGCCAATTCGGGTCAACTCCCTTGATTTGAAAGTAAGTTGATGACAGGGCGGCATCCTTGAAGACGTTCCTCCATCCTTCGTACGCGCCCACCGATTCTGCGGGACTTGACAATTGACGATCTGCCATGTCTTCATTTCTGCAGGGCAGGACACGCACCGCCCGACCCGCTGCCTCGCGCCCATGCCGCGAATGGCTACGACGGTCAAGGTCTCCCGGGGCCCGTGCTCACTGAACTCCGCCCAGACACGGCAATGGTCTAGCGGGGAGCATGGGACCCGTGGGAAGGAAAGTGCCGTGCCGAAGAAACAAAGCACTGCTCAGAAGAAGGCTCGCGCCCTGGTCAACTCGACTGACATTCCGTATGTCATGGCGTTGAAGCTGACCGTCCGTGATGCCTCCAGTGCGACGCAGGCACCGGTCGATAAGCCTGTTGACGTCCGAGTCGTGGTTACGTATCCGTACGACGGGATGTCCAAGATGTTGCAGTCCGTGGCGGCCCAGCGCGAGAGCACGCTCAAGACCCTGCGGTCGGTGGGTGCCGAGGACGGGATGTCCAAGATGTTGCAGGCCGTGGCGGCCCAGCGCGAGAGCACGCTCAAGACCCTGCGGTCGGTGGGTGCCGAGGACGGGATGTCCAAGATGTTGCAGGCCGTGGCGGCCCAGCGCGAGAACATGCTCAAGACCCTGCGGTCGGTGGGTGCCGAGGACGGGATGTCCAAGATGTTGCAGGCCGTGGCGGCCCAGCGCGAGAGCACGCTCAAGACCCTGCGGTCGGCGGGTGCCCTTTGGAAACTCCCCTAGGGTCACGGAGTTCGGATCCGCAAGGCGCCAGCAGTACAGCACGGAAGTACAGCAACCGTGGGGACTGCAAGTGACCGTCCCGAACCGCTGCCATCCCTGTGACCAGGTCCAGAAACCTCAGCGACCGACTTGCCTGTAGTTCGCATCGAGGGGGTCTGGGGTTCAAATCCCCACAGGTCCACACAGCAACAAGATCCCGTCCGATCGGAAGATCGGGCGGGATCTTTGCGTTCCCGGCGCGGGCACCTGTCGCCTGAGGGACCGACAGGTGTCCGCGGTCACAGCGGTCACAGCGGTCACAGCGATCACAACGCCTTCGCGAAGCACCTGCTGTCGTCGAAGTGGCGGTAGTAGCCGAACTTCACGCAGGGCTCGTAGCCGCTGGACGTGTAGAGGGCGATGGCCTCGGGCTGCTTGGTGCCCGTCTCCAGGACCATGCGGACGCGGCCGGCGGCGCGGGCGTTCTCCTCCAGGGCGGCCAGCATGCGGCGGGCGAGACCACGGCCGCGCGCCTGCTCGATCACGAACATCCGCTTGAGCTCGGCGTCGCCGTCCTCGTTGCCCTCGCCGTTGGCGTCCTGGGAGCGCCAGCCGCCGGTGGCGACGGGCCTGTCGTCCTCGTCGTAGGCGATCAGGTACACGCCGTTGGGCGGTTCGAAGTCCGTCGGGGAGAGCGGGGTGGAGTCGCCGCCGTCGCCGTAGCGGACGTGGTACTCGGCCTGGACCTCGTCGTTCAGCTTCACGGCGTCGGGGTGGTCGAAGGGAACAGTGCGTAGATTCACGCCGAAAATCGTATCCCTGCCCGAAAGGGGGATCCGGACTCCGTCCGGTGTGCCGGTATCGTGCCGGAGTGCTCACTGTGACCTCAGTAAATGTCAACGGACTGCGGGCCGCCGCGAAGAAGGGCTTCGTGGAGTGGCTCGCCGGGACCTCCGCCGATGTGCTCTGCCTCCAGGAGGTGCGAGCCGAGCCGCAGCAGCTGCCGGAGCACGTCCGCACCCCCGAGGGCTGGCACGTCGTGCACGCGCCGGCCGCCGCCAAGGGCCGCGCGGGCGTCTCCCTCTACACCCGCCGTGAACCCGACCGCGTACAGGTCGGCTTCGGGTCGGCCGAGTTCGACGGCAGCGGCCGCTACGTCGAGGCCGACCTCCCCGGCGTCACGGTCGCGAGCCTCTACCTGCCCTCGGGCGAGGTCGGCACCGAGCGGCAGGACGAGAAGATCCGCTTCATGGACGAGTTCCTCGCCTATCTGAAGGACCTGCGCGAGCGGGCCGCCGCCGACGGCCGCGAGGTCGTCGTCTGCGGCGACTGGAACATCGCCCACCAGCCGGCCGACCTCAAGAACTGGCGCGCCAACCAGAAGAGCTCCGGCTTCCTGCCGGAGGAGCGCGAGTGGCTGAGCCGGGTCCTCGACGCGGCGGACGGGGCGTACGTCGATGTCGTACGGGCGCTGCATCCGGACGTGGAGGGGCCGTACTCGTGGTGGTCGTACCGGGGGCGGGCCTTCGACAACGACAGCGGATGGCGCATCGACTACCACGTGACGACGCCGGGGCTCGCCGCGAAGGCGGTCAAGGGGTACGTCGAGCGGGCGGCCACGCATGACGAGCGGTGGTCGGACCACGCGCCGGTGACGGTGGTCTACGACCTCTGACCGTGTGACGGTCGTCTACGACCTCTGAGGACCAGGACCAGGACCAGAGCCAGGCCCCTGGTCGTGACCGCCTTGCAGTCGCCGGTCCATCGCCATCGACAGTTCCGCCTCCACCACGCTCTTCGCCAGCGGTCGCAGCCGTTGCAGGTCCTCCGGCGTGCCGCCCTGGGCGAGGACCAGGTCGGCGAAGAGTTCGGCGAGGGACTCGGTGTGGGCGCGGACGCGGCGGCCCGCGTCGAGGACGGCGGCGAGGGGGATGCCCTCGCGGACCAGGGCGGCCGTGACGTCGAGGAGGCGGCGGCTGATGTGGACGATCTCGCTGCCGTCGGTGCCGAGGTAGCCGAGTTCGAGCGATGCGGCGAAGTTCTCCGGTGTGGCCTGGTCGCCGAAGTAGTCGGCGAGGGCCTCGGGGGTGAGCCGGACCGGGGTCTCCTCGGTCGGCGCGCCCAGTCCCAGCAGCTCGCCGACGTTGCGCCCGTGGTCGAAGGCCTCGGCGAGTTCCGCGATGCCGTTGAGGGTGTGGCCGCGCTCCAGGAGCGCCGAGATCGTGCGCAGGCGGGCGAGGTGCGTCTCGTCGTACCAGGCGATACGGCCCTCCCGGCGCGGTGGGGGGATGAGTTTGCGCTCGCGGTAGAAGCGCAGGGTGCGCACCGTGATGCCGGCCCGCTCGGCCAGCTCCTCCATGCGGTACTCGCGCTTCTGTTCTGCCTTCTCCGCCACGTCCGCACCCTATGTCGTACCCCAGGTAACTTTCCTGGTACCGCCCCCTACCCATGAGTACGGAGCTGCTCTACAGTCCGATTGCGCCAGTGTTCACTGGCGCGGTTGCACGGTCGTATGGGAGGGCACGGGATGACCGAACGCGAGCATGTGCGGGTGGCGGTGATCGGGTCCGGGTTCGGCGGGCTGGGGGCCGCGGTGCGGCTGCGGCGCGAGGGCGTCACCGACTTCGTCGTCCTGGAGCGCGCCGACAGCGTCGGCGGGACCTGGCGGGACAACAGCTACCCCGGGTGCGCCTGCGACGTACCGTCCCACCTGTACTCGTTCTCCTTCGCGCCGAACCCCGACTGGCCGCGCACCTTCTCCGGGCAGGAGCACATCCGCGGCTACCTGGAGCACGTCACGGACGTCTTCCGGCTCCGCCCCCACCTCCGCTTCAACTCCGAGGTCAAGATGATGACTTGGGACGCGGAGCGGCTGCGCTGGGACATCGAGACCAGCAGCGGTTCCTACTCCGCCGACCTCGTCGTCTCCGCGACCGGACCGCTCTCCGACCCCAAGATCCCGGACATCCCGGGCCTCGACTCCTTCCCCGGCAAGGTCTTCCACTCCGCCCGCTGGGACCACGACTACGACCTGCGCGGCAAGCGCGTCGCCATGGTCGGCACCGGCGCCTCCGCGATCCAGATCGTGCCGTCGATCCAGCCCGAGGTGGAACGCCTCACGCTCTTCCAGCGCACCCCGCCCTGGGTCATGCCCCGCGTCGACCGCGCCATCAGCGGCGCCGAACGCGCCCTGCACCGCGCGCTGCCCTTCACCACCCAGGCCCGCCGCGGACTCCTTTGGGGATTGCGGGAGTTGCAGGTCCAGGCGTTCACCAAGCGGCCCAACGAGCTGGGAATGGTGGAGCAGTTGGCCAAGCGCAACATGGCCCGCTCCATCAAGGACCCGGCCCTGCGCGCCAGACTCACCCCCGACTACCGCATCGGCTGCAAACGCATCCTGCTCTCCAGCGCCTACTATCCGGCCCTCGCCCAGCCCAATGTCGACGTCGTCACCAGCGGGCTGAGCGAGGTGCGCGGCTCGACCGTCGTCGGCGCCGACGGCAGTACGGCCGAGGTCGACGCGATCGTCTTCGGTACGGGCTTCCACGTCACGGACATGCCGATCGCCGACCGGGTCGTCGGCGCGGACGGGCGGACGCTGGCCGAGGCATGGCAGGGCGGAATGCAGGCGCTCCGCGGTGCCTCGGCGGCCGGGTTCCCCAACTGGATGACCATCATCGGGCCCAACACCGGCCTCGGGAACTCCTCCATGATCCTGATGATCGAGTCCCAGCTGAACTATCTCGCCGACTACGTACGGCAGTTGGACGTCCTCGGCGGACGCGTCGCCCTCGACGCCCGGCCCGCCGCCGTGGACGCCTGGAACCGGCGGGTGCAGGAACGCATGAAGCGGACCGTGTGGAACACCGGCGGCTGCACCAGCTGGTACCTCGACGCCAACGGCCGCAACACCACCATCTGGCCCGGCACGACCACCGAGTTCCGCACGGCCACGCGGCGCGTGAACCTCGCGGAGTACGAGGTCGTGCGGGCGCCCGCCGAGAAGAAGACCGAGAAGTCGGAGGTGGTGGACGCATGAGCCGTCTCCTGCACGTCACGTCCGGGCCGTACGCCCCGCCCGTCCCCGTCCGCGAGCTGACCGTCACCTCGGCCGACGGCTCCCGGCTGCATGTCGAGGTGCACGGGCCCGAGGGCGCGCCGGCCGTCGTCCTCGCGCACGGCTGGTGCTGCTCCACGGCCTTCTGGGCCGCGCAGACAAGGGACTTGGCGGTCGACCACCGGGTCGTCGTCTACGACCAGCGCGGGCACGGGCGCAGTCCGGCGGCCCTCACCTACAGCACCGACGCGCTCGCCGACGACCTGGAAGCCGTACTCGAAGCGACTCTCGCCCCCGGTGAGAAGGCCGTGATCGTGGGGCACTCCATGGGCGGGATGACCGTACTGGCGGCGGCCGGGCGGGCCCGGTTCCGGGAGCACGCGGTGGCCGTGCTGCTGTGCAGTACGGGCAGTTCGCGGCTGGTCGACGAGTCGCTCGTGGTGCCGATGCGGGCCGGGCGGACCCGCACCCGGCTGACCCGGAAGGTCCTCGGGACGCGGGCGCCGCTCGGGCCGGTCACGCCCGCCGCGCGCCGGATCCTGAAGTACGCGACGATGGGACCCGGTTCCGCGCCGCACATGGTCGAGGCGTGCGCGCGCATCGTGCACGCGTGTCCGAGGACGGTGCGGCACGCGTGGTCGCAGGTCCTCGACACCCTCGAACTCGACCACGGGGTACGGGAGTTGGCGGTACCCACGGCCGTCGTCGTCGGTACGGCGGACCGGATGACGCCGCCGGTGCACGCGCGGGCGCTGGCCGCCGCGCTGCCCCAGTGCGTCGGCAGCACCGAACTGACGGGGCTCGGACACATGACCCCCGTCGAGGCGCCGGAGCTGGTCAGCGCGAAGATCCGCGAACTGGCCGCCACCTACATCGAGTTGGACCCGAGCGATCAGATCAAGGAGGGCGCATGAGCCGCAAGGTGAGCCTGGAGGGTCAGGTCGCGGTCGTGACCGGGGCCGCGCGGGGTGTCGGCGAACTGCTCGCCCGCAAGCTGTCCGCGCGCGGCGCGAAGGTGGCGCTGGTCGGGCTGGAGCCGGACGCGCTGAAGCAGGTCGCGGAGCGGCTGCACACCGACAGCGCCTCCTGGTACGCGGACGTCACCGACCACGAGGCGATGACGCGGGTCGCCGCCGAGGTCAAGGAGCGGTTCGGGAAGGTCGACATCGTCGTCGCCAACGCCGGTGTCGCCAGCGGCGGGCCCTTCGTCGACTCCGATCCGGTCGCGTGGCGGCGGGTGATCGAGGTCAATCTGATCGGCTCCGCCGTGACCGCGCGGGCGTTCCTGCCGGTGCTGATGGAGAGCCGGGGGTATCTGCTGCAGATCGCCTCGCTGGCCGCGATCACGCCCGCGCCGATGATGACCGCGTACTGCGCGTCCAAGGCCGGCGTCGAGGCGTACGCGCACAGTCTGCGCGCCGAGGTCGGCTACAAGGGTGTGCGGGTCGGCGTCGGATATCTGTCGTGGACCGACACGGACATGGTGCGCGGGGCCGATCAGGACGACGTCATGCGGGAGTTGCGGCAGCGGTTGCCGTGGCCGGCCAACAAGACGTATCCGCTGGGGCCGGCCGTGGACCGGATCGTCGCCGGGATCGAACGGCGGTCGAGCCATGTGTACGGGCAGGGGTGGCTGCGGGGGACGCAGGGCGTGCGCGGGTATCTGCCGGGGATCATCGGGGCGGTGGGGCAGCGGGAGATGCGGCGGTTCGGGGCGCGGTTGGAAGGGATGCGGTCGGGGCTGGTCGGGGCGGGTGGAGCCGCTGATGAGGAGGCTCGCGCTACGGAACGTAGCTGACCGAAATGCGAACTGTGTCCACCCGTGTGAATCTGGTCGAGGCCCGACCAAGGGCCGTTTCCCCCCACTACGGGAGTGAACCCACATGGGTATGAAGGACCAGTTCCAGGACAAGGCCGAAGAGCTCGCGAACAAGGCCAAGGAGAAGGCGGGCCAGGGGCGTGAGCGCGGGGAGCGCGGGGAGCGCGGCGCGCAGCGGGACGAGGTGTCTGAGCGGGGTCAGCAGCGGGATGAGACCTCTGAGCGGATGCAGCGTGAAGAGGACCGGATGGATCAGGACTACGACGTCTAGTCGTTGTCCGATTGCGTGGGGCGCCCTGTTTTTTTGGGGCGTCCCACGTTTCGTTGTCGGGTGCGGGCCCGGTGGGGGCTGGTCGCGCAGTTCCCCGCGCCCCTGGGTGACTCGCCCTGCTGTCTCTTAAGAGCGTGGGGGGAGTTTTGGTCTTGAGCGGTCCGGTACGGCGCTGTAGTCAGGCGGTGTTGCCGCGGGATGGATCGCCAGCAGGTCCAGCGCCAGCTTGATCGCGTCGTCCAACTGGGCGTGTCTGCCCTCTGCCCAGTCCAATGGGGTGCGGAGGATCTCCAAGTCCGGTGTGACGCCGCGGTTTTCCACCGACCAGCCGTAGGCGTCGAACCAGGCCGCGTTCATGGGGACCGTGATCACCGTGCCGTCGCCGAGTTGGTGGCGGCCGGTCATGCCGACCACTCCGCCCCAGGTGCGCTGGCCCACCACCGGGCCGAGTTTCAGGAGCTTGAAGGCTGCCGTGATCATGTCGCCGTCCGAGGACGTTGCCTCGTCCGCCAGCGCGACTACCGGGCCCCTGGGGGCGTTTGAGGCGTACGACACCGGCTGGGCGTTGCGGGTCAGGTCCCAGCCGAGGATCGTGCGGGTCAGTTTCTCTACGACCAACTCGCTGATGTGGCCGCCCGCGTTGCCGCGTACGTCGACGATGAGGGCGGGGCGGGAGACCTCGAGGCGCAGGTCGCGGTTGAACTGGGCCCAGCCGGAGCCGCCCATGTCGGGGATGTGGAGGTAGCCGCAGTGGCCGCCGCTCAACTCCCGTACCACCGCACGGCGTTTGGCCACCCAGTCCTGGTAGCGGAGGGGGCGTTCGTCGATGAGGGGGACGACCGCGACGCGGCGGGATCTGCCTTCGCCCTCCGCGGGAGTGAACGTCAGCTCCACCGTCGTACCGCCCGCGCCCGCCAACAGGGGGTAGGGGCCGGTGAGTTGGTCCACCGGGCGGCCGTCGACGTGGGTCAGGACCGCGCCCTCGCGGATGCCCGTGCCGGCCAGCGGGGAGCGGGCCTTGGAGTCCGAGGACTCGCCGGGGAGGATGCGGGCCACCGTCCAACCGCCCTCCCTGCGGACCAGGTTGGCGCCCAGCAGGCCCTGGCGGCGCTGGTAGTGGGGCGGGCCCTCGTTGCGCCGGGACGGGGTGACGTAGGCGTGCGATGTGCCCAGCTCGCCCAGGACTTCGCGGAGCAGGTCCGCGAAGTCGTCGGGGGTCGCGACGCGTTCCACCAACGGGCGGTACTGGTCCAGGACTCCGTCCCAGTCGATGCCGCACATCTGCGGGTCCCAGTAGTAGGCGCGGATCAGGCGGCCGGCCTCCTCGTAGGACTGGCGCCATTCGGCGGGCGGGTCGACCTCGTGCAGGATGCGGCGCAGGTCGATCCAGACGGTCGAGTCTCCGTCGCCGGACTCCGTGGAGGGGACTGCTCGTAGTTCGTCCTCGTCGACCACCACCAGGCGTGAGCCGTCGCCGCTCACCGCGAACCAGTCGAGGTGGTCCACGAGTTCGGACTTCTTCGCCTTGCTGATGTTGAAGTACTCGAGGGTCGGCCGGCCACTGGTGTCGTCCGGGTTGGCGAAGGTCTCGCCCAGCGCGCCGGAGATCGGCCAGCGCAGCCAGACCAGGCCGCCGCCCGAAACCGGGTACAGCGCCGAGTACTTGGAGGCCGAGACCGGGAACGGGGTGACCCTGCTTTCCAGGCCCTCCACCTCCACCGTCACCGCGCCGTCCGCGCCCTCGTCGTCCTCCGCCGCGTCGAGGCCACCGGCGGCCGGGCGGCCCTCCGGGGTCAGGGCGAAGGGGGAGGGGGTGGCCGAGGAGAGGGGGACCAGGTAGGGGCGACAGCCCAGCGGGAACGACAGGTCGCCGGTGTGGACGTCGTAGACCGGGTCGAAGCCGCGCCAGGAGAGGAAGGCGAGGTAGCGGCCGTCCCTGGTGAAGACCGGATTCTCGTCCTCGAAGCGGCCGTTGGTGACGTCGACGATCAGGCGGTCCTTTATGCGGGCCATCTTGATCTGGCGCAGCGAGCGGCCGATGCCCGGGTGGGACCAGGTCAGCCAGCTGCCGTCGGGGGAGAAGGCGAGGTCCCGTACCGGGCCGTTGAGCGAGCAGATGAGTTCCGTGACCTCGCCGTTGGAGTCCTCCGTGGCGTCGAGGAGGAGCAGTCGGCCGTCGTGTGCGGCGATCGCGAGGCGTTCGCCCGCCGGGTCCGAGACCAGCTCCAGTACGCGGCCCACCTCGCCGGAGGCGAGCCGGCGGGGGGCGCGGTCGCCGGTGGCGCGGGGGAGGTAGGCGATCTCGATCGCGTCCTCGCCGTCCGCGTCGGTGACGTAGGCGACCTGTCCGCCCGAGCCGAGCATCTCGGGGAGCCGGACCCGTACGCCCGGGGTGTCGGTGATGGTGCGGGCGGGGCCGTCGCGGTGCGTCAGCCAGTACAGACTTCCCCGTACGACTACGGCGCTCGCCCGGCCCGTCTCGTCGACCGAGATGCCGTCGACGTGCTGGGCGGCGGGGACCTGGTACGTACGGCGGCCGGGGCGCGGGCCGCTGAGGCGGACGTCGAGCTTGCGCGGGAGTGAGGTGGCGGACAGGTCGTCGACGATCCACAGGTCGCCGGCGCACTGGTAGACGACCCGGGTGCCGTCGCTGGCCGCGTGCCGGGCGTAGAAGGCGTCGTGGTCGGTGTGGCGGCGGAGGTCGGAGCCGTCGTAGGAGCAGGAGTAGAGGTTGCCGATGCCCTCGTGGTCGGAGAGGAAGGCGATGCGGCCGTCGACGAACATCGGGGAGTGGAGGTGGCCTTCGAGGTCGGCGAGGAGGCGGCGGCCGTGCAGCCAGAGGCGGCCCATGGCGCCGCCGCGGTAGCGCTTCCAGGCGGCCGGTTCGTGGGGTGGGGTGCCGGTGAGGAGGAGGGTCTGGCGTTCGCCGCCGATGTCGGCGAGCTGGATGTCGGAGACCGGGCCCCAGGGGAGGCGGCCGCCGGGGTCGCCGTCGGTGGGGACCTTGTGGGCCCAGGTGAAGTAGGAGAACGGTTCGCCGTGGGAGGCCACCGCCAGGATGTCGCCCTCGGGTGTCCAGCCGCAGACCTGGGTGTCGGCGCTGCCCCAGTAGGTGAGTCTGCGGCCGGGGCCGCCGTCGACCGGGACGAGGTGGATCTCCGGGACCAGGCTCCGCCAGGTCGTGTACGCGAGGTGGCGGCCGTCGGGGGAGAAACGGGGGTGGCCGACCTTGGTGCGGTCGACGGTGAGGCGCCAGGCGCGGCCCCCGCCGTCGAGCGGGGCCAGCCAGAGGTCGTCCTCGGCCACGAAGCTCAGGAGGTCTCCGTTGAGGTGCGGCAGGCGCAGATAGCTCACGTCCCTATGCTTTTCCGCGGGACGGACCGGAGCAACTTGTGAAATAGCGCGGCGGGTGACTCAGCACACGTACGAAACGGTTTCGTTTCGTAGAGAGGTGCGCTACATTCGTCATGTACGAAACCGTGTCGTTCGGAGCTGGAAGGTGAGTCGCATGACTGAAGTCGCAACGGCGCGTCGCAGTCGCATCACACCCGAGCGCGAGGCCGAGCTCTATGCGGCCGTGCTCGACCTGCTCCGTGAAGTCGGCTACGACGCCCTCACCATGGACGCCGTCGCCGCCCGCACCCGCTCCAGCAAGGCGACCCTCTACCGCCAGTGGGGCGGCAAGGCCGAGCTGGTGGCCAAAGCGGTGCGGCACAACAAGCCGGGCCGGCCCACCGACGTCGACACCGGAACACTCCGGGGCGACATGCACGCCATGGTGGCCCGCGAGGACGACTGCCGGATCGAGCAGAACTCCGCGCTGATGCGGGGTCTGGCCATGGCGACGCACAACAACCCGGACCTGCTGCAGGCGTTCCGGGAACTGCTCATCGAACCGGAGATGGAAGAGTTCCGCGTCGTCATGCAGCGCGCCGTCGACCGGGGCGAGGTCCGCGCGGACTGCCCCGCGCTGGAGTTCGTGGTGCACATGATGATCGGCGCCTTCGCCACCCGCACGGTGATCGAGAACCTGCCGCCGACCAAGGCCTATCTGACCTCGTACATCGACGCCGTGGTGCTCCCCGCACTGGGCGCATCCACCACCTGAAAGACCCACAGCACGCCCACCTGACGTAACCGCTCACGTCGTCGGGCCGATCAGCCGTGTCCCCAACCGGCCGGTCACACCTGCCCCGAAGAACCCCACGACCTGACCGGGAGTACGCCCTCGTGGCCACGTTCCTCTACAAAGTCGGCCGTCTCGCCTTCAGGCGACGCCACTTCGTCGCCCTCATCTGGATCGCCCTGCTGACCCTCGCGGGAGTCGGCGCGGCCAGCGCGCCCGCCGCGGGCTCCACCTCCTTCTCCATACCCGGGACCGAGGCCCAGAAGGCCTTCGACCTCCTCGACCAGCGCTTCCCCGGCTCCAGTTCGAACGGCGCCACCGCGCGCGTCGTCTTCAAGGCGCCGAGCGGCGAGAAGATGACCGACGCCGCCAACAAGGCGACCGTAGAGAAGACGGTGAAGGACCTGGCCGACGGTTCCGAGGTCGTCTCCGTCAGCGACCCGTTCACCACGAACGCCGTCAGCAAGGACGGGACGGTCGCCTACACCTCGGTGAAGTACGACGTCGCCGGCATGGAACTCAAGGACGCCAGCAAGAACGCCCTGGAGGACACCGCGGCCCAGGCCCGGGCCACCGGACTGACCGTCGATGTCGGCGGTGACGCGCTCCAGGCCGCCGCGGAGATGGGCATCGGCGAGATCATCGGTATCGCCCTGGCCGCCGTCATCCTCCTCATCACCCTCGGCTCACTCGTCTCGGCCGGCCTGCCGCTGCTGACGGCGATCATCGGGGTCGGCATCGGTGTCTCGACGATCACCGCCCTCGCCAAGACCCTGGACCTGGGCTCGACGACGTCGACGCTGGCGCTGATGATCGGCCTCGCCGTCGGCATCGACTACGCGCTGTTCATCGTCTCCCGCTACCGCGCCGAACTGGCCGAGGGCCGCGAACGCGAGGAGGCGGCCGGCCGGGCCGTGGGCACGGCAGGCTCGGCGGTCGTCTTCGCGGGCCTCACCGTGGTCATCGCCCTGGCCGGTCTCGCAGTCGTCAACGTGCCCATGCTCACCAAGATGGGCGTCGCGGCGGCCGGCACGGTCGTGGTCGCGGTGCTCATCGCCCTGACCATGATCCCGGCGCTGCTCGGCTACGCGGGCCGCAGGATCAGGCCCACCGGCGAGAAGGCCAAGTGGCTGGGCGGCGGCAGCGCCAAGGAGGCCGCCAAGGCGGCCAGGCCCAACATGGGCACCCGCTGGGCGAGCTTCGTCGTACGGCGTCCCGCGGCCGTCCTGATCCTCGGCGTGCTCGGCCTCGGCGCGATCGCGCTGCCGGCCAGCCAGCTCCAACTGGGCCTGCCCGACGACAGTTCACAGCCGACGTCCACCACCCAGCGACGGGCCTACGACCTCCTCGCCGAGGGCTTCGGTCCCGGCTTCAACGGCCCGCTGATGATCGTCGTGGACGCCAAGAACAGCGACGCACCCAAGGCCGCCGTCACCACGGTGACCGACAAGATCAAGACCCTCGACGACGTGGTCTCGGTGAGCCCGGCCATGTTCAACAAGGCCGGTAACACCGCGACGATCACCGTCGTGCCCGACTCCAAGCCGTCGTCGGTCACCACCGAGGACCTGGTGCACTCCATCCGGGGCGAGGGCGCCGGCATCAAGGCCGACACGGACGCGCAGGTCCTGGTCACCGGCACCACGGCGATGAACATCGACTTCTCCCAGAAGCTCAACGACGCCCTGATCCCGTACCTGGCCCTGGTGGTGGGCCTGGCGTTCCTGCTGTTGATCGTGGTCTTCCGCTCGATCCTGGTCCCGCTGAAGGCGGCCCTCGGCTTCCTGCTCAGCGTGCTCGCCTCGCTCGGCGCGGTCGTCGCCGTCTTCCAGTGGGGCTGGCTGGCGGGCCTGATCGGCGTCGAGGAGACCGGCCCGGTCATGTCGATGATGCCGATCTTCCTGGTGGGCGTGGTCTTCGGCCTGGCGATGGACTACGAGGTGTTCCTCGTGACCCGGATGCGCGAGGCGTACGTCCATGGCGAGAAGCCCAGCCAGGCCGTCGTCACCGGGTTCAAGCACGGCGCCCGGGTCGTCACGGCCGCGGCGGTCATCATGATGGCGGTCTTCGCGGGCTTCATCACCTCCAGCGAGGCCATGGTCAAGATGATCGGCTTCGGCCTGGCGGTGGCCGTCCTCTTCGACGCGTTCGTGGTCCGCATGGCGATCGTCCCCGCGGTACTGGCCCTGCTCGGCAAGCGGGCCTGGTGGCTGCCGAAGTGGCTGGACAGGGCACTGCCCAACGTCGACGTCGAGGGCGAGGGCCTGCGCGCCCTCGACGCCAAGGACTCGGATCCCGACGAGGACCGGGAGTTGGTCCGGGCCTGAGGCGGCTGCCGCGAGGCACTGAGGCCCTGGACAACTGATCTGCCGCGCCACCGAGTTCGGGTGGCGCGGCAGATCGCGTCGGTGACAGGGTTACGGCCGTGACAGCGCTGGACGATCTGGTACGGCTGCTCGGCCCGTCGACCGTGGCACGGACGCTGTCGGCCGACGACTGGACCGAGACCGAGGCGTACGTCGCCTCGCCGCTGCCCACCGACTTCAAGGCGTTCCTCGACACCTACGGCACGGGCGTGATCTGCGACGAGCTGGTGATCTTCCACCCCCGCGGCGACAGCCCCCTCCTCGCTCGGATGCGCCAGGTCCACGAGAGGCGCGCCGCGGCCCGGCGCCGCGTTCCGGACCTGCACACCTTCCCCGTCCACCCGGAACCCGGCGGCCTGATCTCCTGGGGCTACGACCACTCCGGCAACGAGCACTTCTTCTGGCCCTGCGACCCGGACCCCGACCGGTGGAAGGTCGTCACCGACAGCCACGGCCTGGAACTGGAGGTCTTCGAGGGGCCGTTCACCGCGTTCGTCCTCGACTTCGTCGAGCGACTGCGGGAGGTGGACGACGACGAGCCCGATACGGACGAGTTCGACCCGGACGGGTTTGATCCGGATGAACCGGAATCCGTGGAACCGAGCTTCAGACCGATCTGAACCGGGTCGATGTCAGTGGGCCGGACTAGCGTGTTGAACATGACCACACTCGCAGAACGGCCCCACACCGCACTCCTGCTGATCGACGTCCAGGTCGCCGTCGTGGCCGACGCGTACGAGCGTGACGCGGTCGTCGCCAACATCGCCGCGCTCGCCGACCGGGCACGCGAGGAAGACGTCCCGGTCATCTGGGTCCAGCACTCCGACGAGAACACTCCGAAGGGCAGCGAGGGCTGGCAGTACGTCCCCGAACTGACTCTCCGCGACCAGGAACCCCTGATCCACAAGACCTACCCGGACTCCTTCGACGACACCAACCTGGAGGAGGTGCTGGCCGCCGCCCAGGTCGGACGCCTCGTCGTGGCGGGCGCATCCACCGACCAGTGCATCCGCTCCACACTCCACAGCGCGTTCACCCGCGGCTACGACGTGACACTCGTCGGCGACGCCCACACCACGACCGACCTCAGCCAGTGGGGTGCGCCGCCGCCGGAGCAGGTCATCGCCCACACGAACCTCTACTGGAAGTACCACACCGGCCCCGGCCGCACGGCGGGAGTCGACACGACGAAGGACGTCACCCTCACAACCTGACCTCGGTCCACACCGTCTTGCGCGGACGCTCGCCCTCGGCCACGTATCCGCAACTCCAAGAACAAGCTGGGTGCACAGCTGGCCCTCTCCACTCCTGGTTGGGGCGAGTTCGTCACGTACGTTGTGAAGTCGCCGTTGGGCCACTCGCTTCTTTGGCAGTGTCGGGCTTCCGCGGACCGAGTAAAGGGCGCTCCCTGCGGTCGCGTCGCCTGCGGCGATTCCGCTGCGCTCCACCCTTGACTAGGTCCGCTCCAGCCCGTCTGAGAAGCGAGCGAGCGGCCCGGAGGAATGGGGGGCCGAGGCATACCGGCCCCTTACGTCGGCTGCGTACGCAACCAGCGGAACGGGGCGCGTCCGCGTCTCGCCAGCACGCCGGGCCGGCTCAGCGGCCAACGGCCGGTGGGGGGGGTGTGGATGGCGGGCGGTGGGTGGTGTGTGGCGGGTGATTGGCGGATGGGGGCCGGAGGACTGGACGGGGTGCCGGGGCGGTCCTGGGTGGTGATCGGGGTGGAGGCCCGGTTCTGCCCATCGCCTTGATTGCCTTGGTCGCCTTGTCCCTGTCTGGGATCCGGTGCGCCGAAATGCGGCAGCCGGGGAGGGCGAGGATGCCGTGTTCTACCGCTGACCCGGCCTGACCCCCTCTGAAAGCTGTGGTCTTTTCTAACCAGTCATGGGGGTGGAGAGTGGTTAGTCTGGGGCCCAGCTTCTGGAGACCCCCAAGCCCCCACCCACTGCTCGTTCGCCCCTCACCGGGGGTTGGCCGCTGAGCCGGCGCGGCGTGCTGGCGAGGCGCGGACGCGCATCCGCTCCGCCGGGTGCGGACGCAGCCCACGTGAGGGGTCAAGGGACCTCGGCCACCCGTTCCTCCCCGGCCGCTCGCTCGCTTCTCAGACGGGCTGGAGCGGACCTAGTCAAGGGTGACCCGGAGGGTCATCGCCGCAGGCGACGCGACCGTAGGGAGCGCCCTTTACTCGGTCCGTGGAAGTCCGACACTGGCAAAGAAGCGAGTGGCCCAACGGTAAGAACTCAGTCGCAGGCCCAGTACACCCCCCGCTAGCGTGCCGTACATGACCACGAACGGCAGCGAAAACCCCCAGGACTCAGACTCCGGCGCCAACCCTCGTTTCGCCGAAGCCATAAGGGAGTTGGGACTCGCGGAACTCCTCAACAGCATCCGGCGCTTCCCGGACGCGACCCGTACCGCAGCGGAGGCCGCCGCCGCGATCGGGTGCGAGTTGAGTGAGATCTGCAAGTCCCTGATCTTCGCGGCGGACGGGGTACCGGTGCTGGTGCTGATGGACGGGGCATCGCGGGTGGACGTGGAGCGGGTCCGGGAGGAGCTCGGCGTCGAGAAGGTCACGCGGGCCAAGGCAGAGGTCGTACGGGAGACGACGGGGTATGCCATCGGAGGCGTGCCGCCCTTTGGGCACCGTACGAAGACTCGGGTGCTCGCGGATCGTTCGCTGCTCGCGCACGATGTCGTGTGGGCCGCCGCAGGCAATCCGCATGCGGTGTTTCCCATGGAGCCGAAGGAACTTGTCGCGTACGCAGGTGCCACCTTGGTGGACGTGCGCGAGCAGATCTCGTGACGCCACTGGTCGCCGCCGCCGTCCTGCTCGCCGCTGTCACCCACGCCTGCTGGAACGCCCTCGCGCACCAAATCACGGACAAGCTGGTCGGGTTCACGCTCATCACGGGTGGTGGGACGGTCATCGGGCTGGCGCTCGTGCCGTTCACGGCTTTTCCGGACGCAGGCGCGTGGCCGTATATCGGGGCCTCCGCGCTCATTCATCTCGCCTACACACTGCTGCTGATGAAGTCTTTCCGGCTGGGGGACTTCGGGCAGGCGTATCCGATCGCGCGCGGCACCGCGCCCCTCGTCGTCACGGTCTTCGCCGCCGTCTTCGCGCACGAGGTGCCGGACGGGTGGGCGGCGGCGGGTATCGCGCTGTCGTGCACGGGACTGACCGGTGTCGCGCTGTGGGGGATGCGCGGGCGGCGGCCCAACTGGGCGGCGATCGGGGCCGCGTTGGCGACGGGGCTGTCGATCGCGGCGTACACCGTCGTGGACGGGCTGGGTGTGCGCGCCTCGGGGTCGTCGCTGGGGTACATCGCCTGGCTGATGGCGGCGGAGGGGTGGATGATCCCGGTCTACGCCTTCTCCCTTCGACGGGGTCAACTCCTCTCGGAACTACGGCCGTTCGCCGCCGTCGGCTTCCTCGGTGCCGCCCTGTCCGTGCTGGCGTACGGACTCGTCCTGTGGGCCCAGACCCGCGCGGCCCTCGCCCCCATCGCCGCCCTGCGCGAGTCGTCGATCATCGTCGGCGCGGCCATCGGAGCGGTCTTCTTCAAGGAGCGGTTCGGGGCGCCCCGGATCGCCGCCGCCGTGCTGCTGGTGGCCGGGATCGGGCTGATGCTGCGCGCGGGTTGACCGTTTCTTCACCCTGCTTGTCGACGACTTGACGATCCGTTCCATGGGCGTTCAGACGGCTGTCTGTGTGTGTGGTGTGTGGTGCCCCTAAGGTCCCTGAGGATTCGGGAGAGAAGGGGCTCATGGAGACACTCCACGCGGTCCGGGCCGGCGGGATCAGCAAGTGCTTCGGCGAGGTCGTCGCGCTCGATGGCGTCGATCTGGATGTGACGCAGGGCCAGATCCACGGTCTGGTCGGGCCGAACGGGGCGGGCAAGACCACCTTGCTCGGTCTGCTGCTGGGGCTGGCCGTCGCCGACAGCGGGCGGCTGGAGATCCTCGGTCAGCAGGTGGGGCGGGCGTTCGCCGCCCCCGACGGTGTGGCCGGTTTCGTGGACGGGCCCGGTCTCTATCCCTCTCTCACCGCCCGGCAGAACCTCGCCGCGCTGGCCGCCCTTCGTGGCGGCGACGCGCGGACGGCGGGCATCGACGACGTGCTCGACCAGGTCGGCCTCACCGATGTCGCCGACGACCGGGCGCGTGGCTTCTCGCTCGGGATGCGCCAACGGCTCGGGCTCGCCGCCGCACTGCTCACCAGACCCCGGCTGCTCATCCTCGACGAACCGTCCAACGGCCTTGATCCGGCGGGCAAGAGACATGTGCACGGAGTGCTCACCAGACTCGCCGCCGACGGAACCGCCGTGGTGCTCTCCAGCCACCGTATGGACGACCTGGAGGCGCTCTGCTCCGAGGTCACGATCCTCGCCACCGGACGGGTCGTGTTCTCCGGGCCGTTGAGCAAGCTGGCCGCCGAGAGCCGTGAACTCGACTACCGGCTGCGGACGTCGGACCCCGGGGCCGCGCGCCGGCTCGCCGCCGACACCGCCGGCGTCCGGATCGTCGACGACAGCGTCGTACGGCAGGACGCCGACGTGTTCGTCGTACGCGCGCTGACGCCCGCCCTCGACGAACTGGTGGCCCAGGTCGTGCGGTCGGGCATCGCGGTGCGTGAACTCGCGCCCGTGGTATCGCCGTTGGAGGCCGCGTTCCTCGCGCTCACCGATCAGGAGGCGGGTCGATGACCGCGGTCGCCGTTGCCGAACGGACCGTCACGGCACCCCCCGTCTCCGTCGCGCGCGGCTACCGCTTCGAACTCGTCAAGCTGGTCTCGCAGTGGCGGGTCCGGCTGCTGGTGCTCGCCTGTTGGGTCGCGCCCGCGCTCTTCGTCGCGGGGGTGAGCCAGCAGGACACCCTCCCCTCCGACACCCTCTTCGGGCGCTGGATGCACGCCACGGGGTGGGCCGGGCCGTTGGTCATGCTTGGTTTCGCGGGTACTTGGGCGTTGCCGCTGCTCACGTCCCTCGTCGCCGGTGACGTGTTCGCCGCCGAGGACCGGCTCGGCACCTGGCGGCATCTGCTGGTGGCGGTCCGTTCGCCCGCGCGGATCTTCGTGGCGAAGACGCTGGCCAGCGTCACCGTCATCCTGGCGCTGGTGGCGGGGCTGGCCGTCTCCAGCACGGTCGGCGGGCTCCTGGCCGTCGGCAACCAGCCGCTGGTCGGCCTCGACGGCCACTTGCTGTCCCCGGGCGACGCGGCCGGCCGGGTCCTGCTCGCCTGGCTCTGCGCCCTCGCCCCGACCCTGGCGCTGGCCGCGATCGGCCTCCTCGGGTCGGTCGCGCTGGGCCGGTCCTCGATGGGGCTGCTGCTGCCGGTGCTGGTGGCCCTCGCGATGCAGGTCGCTCAGATGCTGCCGCTGCCCGTCGCCGTGCGCCTCGCCCTCCCCGGCTACGCCTTCATCTCCTGGAACGGCCTGTTCACCAGCCCGGCCCAGCTCACCCCGCTCCTGATCGCGGTCGCGGTCAGTCTGGCGTGGGCCGTACTCGCGACCGCGCTGGCTCATCTCCTGTTCGTACGGCGGGACTTCACCAACCCGGCCTACGACGGCTCCGGGCGCCGCGCGTTCACCTTCGGCGTGCTGCCGCTGGCCGCGCTGACCGCAGTCACCGTAGGGGCGGTCGCCGTGGCGACTCCGTCGACGGGCTCGGGGATCGAGCAGGCGAAGGTGCAGAAATCCCTCGCCATCGTGTTCGCGCACCTGTACCGCCTCCAGACCGAGCAACTCCACCGGCCCGCCGTCACCGAGGCCCAGCTCCGGACCTCGGCGGCCTGCACCAAGAGCGACGGCCAGGCAGCCCAGGAGGGCGCGGGCAACGACTGGCGCTGCGTCGTGAGCTGGCATCTCCCCGGAGTCGCGGTCACGGGGTCGGCGATCTACCAGCTCGACATCACCTCGGACGGGCGGTTCGTGGCGGACGGCGACGGTCCCAAGGAAGTCAACGGCTACTTCCTGGTGCGGACTTCGACCGGCGATGCCCCGAATCCGCTGTGGCAGTTCGACGGCAACGTCGAACTGCTCGAAACCCAGTGAAGGGAACAGTTCCGTGCAGGTAACCCGCCAGCGTCGGATCAACGAGAAAAACCAGGTCAACCTCTTCGGCAGACACGTCGGCCGCCGGGCACTGCTCGTGACGGCCGGTATCGCCGTCGCCCTCGGCGTCACGGGCACGGCGGTCGCCTCGACATACCAGTTCGGCACCCAGCAGGTCGGCCAGACCACCGCCAACGGCCAGGTCATCTCCAGCGACCAGTACATCAAGCCGTACGGCAGCCGCACCGTCATCAACGACGGCAAGATCATGTCGTCGACGGTCAGCCCGGACGGCACCCACCTCGCCGCCTCGATCGCCGACGGCGACGCCTCTCTGGTGGTCATGGACCTGGCTACCGGTCAGATCAAGCAGAAGATCGGCACCAGCACGGCGGACGACCTGCGCATCAGCAGCGGCGCCGTCGGCCAGGAAGGGCCGACCTACTCGCCCGACGGCAAGCAGCTGTGGCTCGGGCAGGCGAACGGCTACACCAAGTTCACCGTCAACGCCGACGGCACCCTCGCGAGCCCCACCGCCGTCCCGATCGCCGCCGACGGCGCCAAGCAGGCACTCGTGGGCGCGGCCGTGTTCTCCCCCGACGGCTCCACCGTCTACTCGGCGGTCAACGGCCAGAACAAGGTGGTCGCCATCGACGCGGCGACCGGAACCATCAACCAGACCTGGACAGTTGGCACCGCCCCGCGCGGAATCGCCCTGGTCGGCGGCAAGTTGTACGTCAGCAACGAGGGCGGGCGCCCGGCGAAGGCCGGCGACACCACCATCAACTCCTACGGCACCGACGTGCCCGCGAACCCCAAGACCGGCGCCAGCACCACCGGCACGGTCAGCGTCATCGACACCGCCGACCCGTCCGCCGCCGTCGGCACCATCGCCGTAGGACTGCACCCGACCGCCGTGTACGCCAAGAAGGGCGCGGTGTTCGTCACCAACACCGCCGACAACAGCGTGTCGGTCATCGACACCCGCAAGGACAAGGTCGTCCAGACGATCGCCACCCAGCCGTGGCCCGAGGCGTCCGTCGGCTACGAGCCGAACGCGGTGACGCTCACCGACGACGGCCGGCTGCTGGTCACGCTCGGCCGCGCCAACGCGGTCGCCGTCTACCGCTACAGCTCCCCGCAGCAGCCCGCCCGCTACGTCGGCCTGCTCCCCACCGACTACTTCCCCTCGGGCATCACGGCCGACGGCAAGCAGATCGTCGTCGCCAACACCCGCGGCGTGGACGCCCTCCGCCCCGACGCGGCAGGCCACAACACGCACGACACGACGTCGAGCGTCACGCAGTTCACGCTGCCCAGCGACCTGACCGTCAAGTCCCAGACGGCCAAGGTCTTCAAGCAGAACGGCTGGACGCCCGGCTCGGTCGCCACGGCCAAGAGCAAGAGCCGCGCGAAGGCCGTCCCGGTCCCGACGCGGATCGGCGACCCCTCGACGATCAAGCACGTCTTCCTGCTCGTCAAGGAGAACCGCACCTACGACCAGGTCTTCGGCGACCTCCCGCAGGGCAACGGCAACGCCTCGCTCACCCAGTTCGGCGAGAACGTGACGCCCAACCAGCACGCGCTGGCCGAGCAGTTCGGGCTCTACGACAACTTCTACGACATCGGCACCAACTCCGCCGAGGGCCACAACTGGCTGATGCAGTCGGACAATCCGGAGTACACGGAGTCGTCGGCCGGCGAGTACACGCGCAGCTACGACACCGAGAACGACGTCCTCGGTCACCAGAAGACCGGCTTCATCTGGACCGGCGCGCAGGCGGCCGGCAAGTCCGTCAAGGACTTCGGTGAGTTCCAGTCGCTGGAGACCAAGCCGGCCGGCGCGACCTGGCAGAACCTGTACTGCGACAGCAAGAACATGGCCGCCACCGGAGCGGAGACCGCCTACCCCATCAAGACGGGCTCGGCGATCCCCTCCCTCAACGACGTGTCGGTGCAGGGCTTCCCGCTGTTCGACCTCGACGTCCCGGACATCTACAAAGAGCAGATCTGGCAGCAGGACTTCGACAAGAACGGCCCGGCGAACCTGAACATGTTCTGGTTCTCCAACGACCACACCGGCGGCCCGGCCAACGCCGCCGCCGAGGTCGCCGACAACGACCTCGCGGTCGGGAAGATGGTCGACAAGATCACCCACAGCAAGTACTGGAAGGACTCGGCGATCTTCGTCGTCGAGGACGACTCCCAGGCCGGCCTCGACCACGTCGACGGCCACCGCGCCCCGGTCCAGGTCATCAGCCCGTACGCCAACCACGGCACGGTCGACGACCACTACTACTCGCAGATCACCATGGTCCGCACGATCGAGCAGATCCTCGGCATCCACCCGATGAACCAGCTCGACAGCGCGGCCACCCCCATGTACGGCGCCTTCACGAACAAGCCCGACACCACCCCGTTCACCGCGGTCCCCAACCGCACGTCCCTCACCCTGGGCGTGAGCCCCCAGCCGTCCTGCGGCTCGGACACCCCGGCGGCCCAGGACAAGAACGCCCTGGCCGCACCGACAACGGTCGCGGTCCCGCAGGCCGAGAAGACGCTCGCGGCAGAGTGGAAGACCTGGGCCTCCCACCAGCGCCTCACCGGCCCCCACGCGGTCCCCGATTACGCCAACCCCACCCAGATGAACCGCTACACCTGGTACCAGACCCACAACTGGACCAAGCCCTACCCCGGCGACAGCAAGATCTACGCACCGGACGACGTCCCCGGCGCCTACCTCCCGTCGCCGGAGTCCGACGGCTGACCGGAGCCCCGGCCCGTCAACGGTCCCTGACCGGCGTCACCGCCGGTCAGGGGCGTACCGCCACCGCGTCCACCTCGAACAGCATCCCGGGCAGCGCGAGCGAGGCGACCCCGCTCAGCGTCTGGGCCGGCAGACGGTCGCCGAAGTGCGCGTGCAGCGCCTTGCCCAGGGTCTCCAGCTTCGTGAGGTCGTGGTCGACGACGAACGTCCCCAGCCGCACCACGTGCTCGAACCCGAGACCCACTCCCGCAAGCGCCGACCGGAGTCGCGCGAAGGCCACGTCCACCTGCGCCGAGAAGTCCCCCACCACCGGCGCCCCCGTCTCGTCGGACGCGTACTGCCCGCCGATGAAGACGAGTTCACCGGGCGCGGACACCGCGTGGCTGTACCCGAAGGGGGTGGGGTCGTGGAGCGCGGGCGGGTTGGTGATCGTGCGCGCGTCGTTCTTGAGCGTCATGGACGGGAAACGCCCCGCACACTCCGCCCATTCCGTTCCCGCGCCCCTAAAACGGCCCGAAGGGCCAGTTTTAGGGGCGCGGGGAACGGCGCGACCAGCCCCAACGGCGCAGCACCCAACCGACTACCCGATCGACTCAGGCAACAGACACCCCCAGCGCCCCAACACCGGACAGATCATGGGCCCGAACGCTGTTACGATCCGTGGCCGCCCGCCCAAGCGCATGGTGCGGCCACAGCCCACCCGCCACCCGCCGAGACCGCTCCCCCCACTCCCGCGCCTCAACACCACCAGCCTTGTAGTGGTTGAGGGCGTAACCCCCAGAGTGAACTCGCAGCAGCAGAAACCCCCCGGGATAGTCCTTCGCAGCGGTCACCTCCTGCTGCACGACATGCGGCGCCCGCACCAGCAGCGTCCGCTTGTTCCGGTGGGTATGGCCCGCGTGGTGCAGGAAAACCCCCGGCGCCGAGGCATACGCGTCGACGATCGCGCGCGCCTGCCGCCGATCGAGCTGCTGCCCCCGAGTCACCGGGAACACGGAGTCCCGTACGGTCAGCGGATGGTGGCCGAAGACGACGGTCGGCCGGTCCGGCTCCGCCCTCAGCCGCGCCCGGAACCAGGACAGCTGCTCCTCACCGAGCCCACCCGCGTCACCCCCGTTGCCGGCCTTGGCGTACGTGTCGAGCCCGATGATCCGCAACCCGCCGAGATCATGCGCGAAGTACCCGGGCCCGCCGCCGAAGCCATCGCCGAACCCCTCCCGGAACGTGTCGGCGGAACTCCCCGCCCGGTCGTGGTTGCCGCGTACGACGAGATAGTCCCGGCCGAGCGTGCCGAAGCCGTCCAGAATGCGTCTGGCCTCGGCCAGATCCTGCGGCGATCCGCCCGCCGAGATGTCCCCGGCGGCGAGCAGGACGTCCGCCCCGCGCCGCTTGGCCTCCTCCACCAGGGCCCGGGTCATGATCTCCGGATAGGCGGCGAGACCCGCCGCCTGCGACACCCCGCGCAGCAGCGGGAAGCCCGCCATGCGGCCCGCGGTGGTCTCGC
Organism: Streptomyces hokutonensis; assembly: GCF_000376565.1. GTDB lineage: Bacteria > Actinomycetota > Actinomycetes > Streptomycetales > Streptomycetaceae > Streptomyces > Streptomyces hokutonensis. The sequence continues at coordinate 86,665 of NZ_BARG01000013.1, forward strand.
CGAGGTGCAGGTCGTTGCAGAGCGCGATGGACAGCAGGTGCCTGCCGGGCGGGGGCTGGGGCGTGGTGAAGGAGTACGTGCCGGTCAGCGAGCCGAGGCCGTGCCGCGAGGTCCCGACGGCGTTCCCGCGCACATGCTGCAACGGCGTCGGTACGGCGGTCACGCCCCGGGAGCGGGCCCGGTAGTAGTACGTCTGCCCGGGCTCCAGGCCGGTCAGCTCCACCTGGTGGTGCGCGGTGGGCCGGTCCTCGGCGGCGACGCGGTTGAGCCGGCCCGGGTGGGTGCCGTAGACGACCTCGCCCTCGGTGACCGCGGGGATGGGGTGGCCGAAACCGTCGTCGGTGCCGGGTATCCGGGTGTGCCAGGTGATGATGGCGCTGTCCTCGGTGAGGGTGACCAACTCCAGGTGGACGGCGGCCAGTTGGCGGAATCCGCCGCGTCCGGGACGGGCGTGGGCGGCACGCAGCAGCGCCGGGGCGAGGAGCGTGCCGGAGCGCAGGACGTCGTACGGAGTGGGGAGCGCGGCGAGGGCCGCGAGGGGAGCCGAGAAGCAGCAGCGCATACCCCATTGTTGCCCCAGGGCCGTGAACGCCGGCCGTGGTACCGACGGCCGCAGCCGTACCAGTGCGCTACGACAGTGCGGTACGCACCGCCCTGACCAGGGCCTGCGCCCGTGGATCAGCCGTCACACTCTTCCGGAACGAATTCGTCACATACCCGAACGCGATGCCCGAATCGGAGTCCGCGAAGCCCAGTGCGCCGCCCCGGCCCGGGTGGCCGAAGGAGCCGTCGGAGAGGAGCGGGGACGCGCCGCCGTGCAGCATGTAGCCCAGGCCGAAACGGGTGTTGATCACGAGGACGCGGTCGGGGCCCGAGGAGCGCTCCGCGCGCGCCAGCTCGGCCGTCTCGGGGGTGAACAGCCGTGTCCCGCCGTCCACTTCGCCGATCAGGGACGCGTAGAAACGGGCCAGGCCGTCCGCCGTCGCGATGCCGTTCGACGCGGGGAGTACGGCGGCCCGGTACGCCGGGTCGTTCTCGTCCGGCATCGGGGTGATCGCGCCGAACGCGCGCCGGGTGAGGGAGTCGGGGTTCGCGTACGCCTCGGAGACCGACCGCTTGGGGCGGACACGGAGGCCGTGCGCGTCCGCCGGGGCCGCCTCGACCTGCGCCACCCGGCCCACCCGCCCCGCCGCACCGGACGGCAGCCCCACCCACAGGTCCGCCCCGACAGGGCCCGCGATCTCGTCCGCGATCCACTCACCGATCGACCGGCCGGTCACCCGCCGCACCAGCTCACCGGTCAGCCAGCTGTACGTCTGCGCGTGATAGCCGTGGTCCGTGCCCGGCTCCCACACCGGTGCCTGTGCCGCCACCGCCGCGGCGCCCAGCACCGGGTCCGCGGCCTGCGCCGGGGTCAGCGGGCGGTCCAGCACCGGGACGCCCGCACGGTGCGCGAGCAGGTGCCACACGAGCGTGCGTTCCTTGCCGGCCGTCTTGTACTCCGGCCAGTAGTCGCCCACGGGAGCGTCCAGGTCCAGCTCCCCGCGCTGCGCGAGCAGGAGCAGTACGGCCGCTGCCACGCCCTTCGTCGCCGAGCGGACGATCTGGGCCGTGTCCCGCTGCCAGGGCGCGGTGCCGTCGACGTCCTTGGTGCCGGCCCACAGGTCGACGACCCGGTGGCCGTCCCGGTACACGGTCACGGCCGCGCCCCGGTCCCCGCGTACCTCGAAGTTGGCCGCGAACGCCTCCCTGACCGGCTCGAAGCCCTCGGCCACCACGCCGTTCACGTCCACGTCCGCACTCCTGGTCCCGCCGGTCCGCTGTCCTACCTCAACCAAGCAGGATCGTGACGTCGATGTTCCCGCGCGTCGCGTTCGAGTACGGGCAGACCTCGTGGGCCGCGTCCACCAGCTTCGCCGCGATGTCCGGGTCGAGCACCGGGAGGGAGACGCTGAGGGCGACCGCGAGGCCGTAGCCGCGCTGCTTGTTGGGGCCGATGCCGACCTTCGCGGCGACCGTGGAACCGGTCAGGTCGAAGCCGGCCCTACGGCCGACCAGGACCAGCGCGTTGTGGAAGCAGGAGCTGTAGCCGGCCGCGAAGAGCTGCTCGGGGTTGGTGCCGTTGCCGTCGCCGCCCATGGCCGGGGGCATCGCGACCTGGAGGGCGAGCTGGCCGTCCTGGCTGCTGACATAGCCGTCCCGGCCGCCGTGCGCGGTGGCCTCGGCGACGTACATGATCTTCGTCGGGCGGGTGTCGACGGCGGTGTCGTCGGCCATGGCGGGACCTCCCCCAGAACGGAAACACGGGACGGAAATACAAGAGTGGGCAACTACATCGTGCACAAGATACTGACCGGTAGGGCGCCTGCGGCTACCAGGGGGTAGCAACCGCCGGTAACCCGAGGTCAGCGGGCCCGTTCCGCCGCCGCCTCAGCGCGCTCCGCCAGCCGCCACAGCTCCCCGCGCAGCCGTACGACCTCCGGCATCTCCAGCTCCGTCGCCGCGAGCAGCGCGCCCGGCACCCGGGCCGCGCGCTCCCTCAACGCGCTGCCGCGCTCCGTGCAGGCGACCAGCACCGAGCGCTCGTCGTGGGCCGCGCGCTCGCGGTGGACGAGCCCGGCCGCCTCCAGGCGCTTCAGGAGCGGCGACAGCGTGCCGTAGTCGAGACGCAGCGCGGTCGAGAGGTCCTTGACCGTGCTCTCGCCGCGCTCCCACAGGACGAGGAGGACGAGGTACTGCGGGTAGGTCAGCTCCAGCTCCTCGAGGAGCGGGCGGTACGCGGCCGTCAGCGCGCGCTGGGCCGCGTACAGCGCGAAGCACAGCTGCTCGTCGAGGAGCAGCGACGTATGGTCCTCGTTCGTCACGCGCCCATTGTCACGGACCGCGGGTCGAACCCGAAGGGCAACTCCAGACGATGGGCCCGCATCAGCACGTCGTCGGAGAGGAGTTCGCCGGTCGCGCCGTCCGCCGCGATCACGCCCTCGCTCAGGATCAGCGAGCGCGGGCACAGCTCCAGCGCGTACGGCAGGTCGTGCGTGACCATGAGGACGGTCACGTCCAACGACCGCAGGATGTCGGCCAGTTCGCGCCGGGAGGCGGGGTCGAGGTTGGAGGAGGGCTCGTCGAGGACGAGGATCTCCGGTTCCATCGCCAACACCGTGGCGACCGCCACCCTGCGCCGCTGCCCGAACGACAGATGGTGCGGGGGACGGTCCGCGAAGTCAGCCATCCCCACCAACTCCAGTGCCGTACGCACCCGTTGCTCCAGCTCCGCGCCCTTCATCCCGGCCGCCGCCGGACCGAACGCCACGTCCTCCCGCACCGTCGGCATGAAGAGCTGGTCGTCGGGGTCCTGGAAGACGATCCCGACCCGGCGCCGGATCTCCGCCATGTGCCGCTTGCCGACCGGGAGTCCGGCCACCGTCACGGTGCCCGCACCGCCCGTGAGAATGCCGTTGAGGTGCAGCACGAGAGTGGTCTTGCCGGCACCGTTCGGGCCGAGCAGGGCGACCCGTTCGCCGCGCGCGACGGTGAAGTCGACGCCGAACAGGGCCTGATGGCCGTCGGGGTAGGCGAAGGCCAGCCCGGAGACATCCAACGAAGGGGAGTCGGTCACAGCGTCCATCCCAACAGGCATACGACAAGGGCGGCACAGGGCAGTGCGAGGGCGTACGACCACTGCGCCCGGTCGGCGGTCACCTCGTCGATCACCGGCATGGAACCCGCGTAACCCCGGCTCACCATGGCCAGATGGACCCGCTCCCCGCGTTCGTAGGAGCGGATGAACAGCGCGCCCGCCGACTTCGAGAGCACACCCCAGTGGCGGACGCCCCGGGCCTCGAAACCCCGTGACTCGCGGGCGATCCGCATCCGCCGCATCTCGTCCGTGATGACATCGCCGTAGCGGATCATGAAGGACGCGATCTGGACGAGGAGCGGCGGGAGCTTCAACCGCTGGAGGCCCAGGAGGAGTTCGCGGAGTTCGGTGGTGGCGGCGAGAAGGACGGAGGCGGCGACGCCCAACGTGCCCTTGGCGAGGACGTTCCAGGCGCCCCAGAGGCCGTTCACGCTCAACTCAAGCCCCAGGAAGGTCACTTGCTCGCCCTCGGCCACGAAAGGCATCAGCACCGCGAACGCGACGAAGGGCACCTCGATCAGCAGGCGGCGGAGCAGGAAGCCTGCGGGCACACGGGCGGCGTGGGCGACGCACGCGAGCAGCACGGCGTACAGCCCGAACGCCCACATCGCCTCGCGCGGGGTCGACACCACGACCACCACGAACGCGAACACGGCGGCCAGCTTGGTGTGCGGCGGCAGCGCGTGCACGCGGGAGTGGCCGTGCCGGTAGAGCCGGTGGGCGTGGCCCGCGCCCATCTCAGGCCGCCTGCGAGGTGCTACGGCGCCTGCGGACCGCCCAGAAGACTCCCGTGCCCGCGACGACCGTGACGCCGACGCCGATCACGCCCGCGAGGCCGCCGGAGAGCCGGGCGTCCTCGACATCGCGCACGCCGTAGTCCGCGAGGGGGGAGTCGGCCGAGGCGTGCTCCTTCGCCGCCCGGTCGATGCCCTGGTCGGCGGCGACCTTCTCCAGGCCGTCGGGGTTCGAGGAGGCGTAGAAGCTGACGAAACCGGCGAGGAGGAGGGAAGCGACGAGACCGGTGATCCACACCTTACGGTGCGAGGCACGTACTGGCTCCAACTCGGGCGTGGCGTCGACGAGTTCGCCGTTCACCCGCAGCTTCAGCCGCTGCTCCAGGCCGCGTGCGCCGTAGACGAGATCCGGGCGTACGGCGATCACCGCGCCGACCGTCAGTGCGGTGATCGCGGCCTCGCCGACGCCGATGAGGACGTGGACGCCGATCATCGCGGTGGCGACCTTGCCGATCGAGACGTCGGTGGTGCCGCCGAGGGCGTAGAGGAGGGTGAAGACGAGGGCGGCGGCGGGGACGGAGAGCAGGGCGGCGGTGAAGGACGCGGCGGTGATCGAGCGGCGGGTGCGCGGGAGGATCTTGACCAGGCCGCGGAAGACGGCGTACGCGACGACCGTCGTGGTGATCGCCATGTCGGTGATGTTCACGCCGAGCGCGGTCAGCCCGCCGTCCGCGAAGAGGATGCCCTGCATGAGCAGGACGACCGAGACGCAGAGGACGCCGGTGCAGGGGCCGACGAGGATCGCGGCCAGGGCGCCGCCCAGGAGGTGGCCGCTGGTGCCGGCCGCGACGGGGAAGTTGAGCATCTGGACGGCGAAGATGAAGGCGGCGACCAGGCCGGCCAGCGGCGCGGTCCGCTCGTCGAGTTCGCGGCGCGCGCCGCGCAGGCTCACGGCGATGGCGCCGGCGGCGACCAATCCGGTCGCGGCGGATACGGGGGCGTCGATGAATCCGTCAGGGACATGCACGGGTTGATTTTAGATGGTTGTTGCGAGTCCTTTGCAAGAGCGAGAAGATCCCCATTCGTTATGTGAGATCTGTCGCCTCGAGGGGCGCTCCCGGGAAAATATGCGACATTGGGGTAGTGGAAGCGGATGCATAGCTTTCACACAGGTCACTCAGCGTAAGGGGCCGCCCGATGTCCGTAGTCGAACAGTACGCGCGAGCCCATATCGTCACCGACGAGGACGTGGACCGGCTGGACCCCGCCGCCGTGCCCGTCGTTCTGCGGTACGACCCCGAATCCGATCCGCGAACCGTCCGTATCGACCTGCCCGGACCGCATGCCTGGACCTTCGACCGGGAGCTGCTGGAGGAGGGGCTGCGCGCCCCGGCCGGCAGCGGCGAGGTGCGCGTGTGGCCCTGCGGGCGGGTGCAGGCCGTGGTCGAGTTCCACTCCGAACAGGGCGTCTCCGTCGTCCAGTTCGAGACGAAGACGATCATGCGCTTCCTGCGGCGGACCTATACGGCCGCCGCACCCGTCGGCACCTGAGGCTCAGCCTCCGAGACTGCTGCCCAGCTTGAGCAGGGCCGCCACGATCGGACCCGCCGTGTCGCCGCCGTGGCCGCCCGCCTGGACCACGCCGGCGGCCACGAGGTCGCCCTTGTACGCGGTGAACCAGCCGTTGGGCTTCTTCTGTCCGTCGACCTCCGCCGAGCCGGTCTTCGCGCCGTAGTCCGAACCGAGCCCGGCCATCGCCTTCGCCGCCGTGCCGTAGTCCGCGGTGTACTTCATGACCTCCTTCAGCTCCGACTGCGTCGTCGACGACATCGTGCGCGAGGCCTTCGCGATCGTGCGGTTGTCGACCGTCGGGGAGACCAGGTACGGCTGGTGGAAGGTGCCCGTGTCGACCGTGGCCGAGACCGACGCCATGTTCAGCGGGTTCATCCGGACCCCGCCCTGGCCGATCAGCGAGGCGCCCATCTGCGCGCCGCTCTGCACCGGGATCGCGCCGTCGAAGGTGGGGACGCCGATGGCCCAGTTGTTCATGCCGAGGCCGTAGACCTGCTGGGCCTCGGTCGTCAGGTCGCTGTTGGTCAGCTTGGGCGCGAAGTTGATGAAGGCGTTGTTGCAGGAGGCCCCGAAGGCCAGCTTGAACGTGCCCTGCTTGATCTCGGAGTCGTCGTCGTTGTGGAAGGTCCAGCCCGCCAGCTTGTACGTCTTGGGGCAGGGGTGGGACGCGTCCGGGGTGATGAGGTTCTTCTCGAAGAGCATCGTCGACGTCACGATCTTCATCGTGGAGCCGGGCGCGAGGGAGCCCTGGAAGGCCACGTTGAAGCCGTGCGAGGCGTTCGCGACGGCCAGGATCTCGCCGGTCGACGCGCGCATCATCACGACCGAGGAGTTCTTCTGCTTGCTCACCTGCGTCTCGGCCGCCGCCTGGAGGGTCGGGCTGAGCGTCGTCTTCACCTTGCCGGGCGTGCCCTTGCTCAGCTCGACGAGCGTCTTGTCGGACTCCTTGGACTTCTTGCCCCGGACCACCCGCAGCTCGATGCCCGCCTTGCCGCCCGCCTTCTTGCCGAACTTCTCCCGCAGCCCGTCCAACACCGGCCCCAGGGACGGGTACTTGGCCGTCGTCAGCTCGCCGCCGTCCCGGTCGTAGGCCTTGATCGGCGGGGTGCCGGACTCGCCCGTCACCAGGGTGTCGCCGTCCGCGAGATCCGGGTGGACGACCGAGGCGTGCCACTGCACATACGGCTTGCCGTCCTTCGCGCTGCGTACGACGGTGAGCGAAGTGGCGTACGTCATCGGCTTGGTGAGGCCCTTGTACGACACCGTGCACTTCACGGTGAAGGGGACCTTGGCGCCGGTGGGGGTGCCCTCGGTGACGGTGACGCCCGTCATGTGGGCGTTCTTGCTGTAGCCGGTGAGCAGCGCGGTGGCGGCCGTCGACTTGTCGGTCGTGGCGGCGGCCTGGGCGACCTTGCCCTGCTGCCAGTCGGCCAGGTACCGCTTCGCGGTCGTCTGGACCTCGGCCGCCGTCAACGGGCCCTTCTTGACGGCCTTGTGGTCGGCGGTGGTCGACGTGTGCGCCTCGGCCGACGCACCTCCGTCGTACAGCGCGTAGGCGCCGACGCCCGCGCCGACGACGGCCACGGCGATCACCCCGCCGACCATGGCGGGTCTCGCCTTCCGTCGCTCGGCGGCGGCCTTCTTCTTGCCCCTCGTGCCCACAGTTCCCGATCCTCCGCGAATCCCCTTGGGCCCCCGTCGCCCTCAGCCCTCACACACCCCAACGACCACGCCCACCCTAGAGTCCCGTCCTGTGCGGGTGGTTCACTTTCCCCGGGGAGTGAGTTCAGCCACTTGCCGCCAGTACCGCCCGGACGATCGGTCCTGCGGCGTCGATGCCGTGGCCGCCGTCCTGCGTCATGGCCGCCGCGGCGACATCGCCCCGGTAGCCGGTGAACCAGCTGTTGGACTTCGACTGCCCGTCCACCTCGGCCGATCCCGTCTTGGCGCCGATGTTCGGGCCGAGCCCGGCCATGATCCCGGCGGCGGTGCCACTGGTCGCGGTGCGGTACATCATCGCCCGCAGCTGCGCCGACGTACTCGCCGACAGGCCCTTGGCGGTGGCCAGTTGGCGGTCGTCGAGGCTCTGCGCGACGAGCACCGGCTGGCGGAACGTGCCCGTCTTCGCGGTCGCCGTCACCGACGCCATGTTCAGCGGGCTCATCTGCACCTGGCCCTGACCGATCAGGTTCGCCGCAGTGTCCGGGCCGCCGGACGCGGGCACCGAGCCGTCGAAGGACGGGATGCCGGTCTTCCAGTTGTCCCGGCCGAGCCCGAAGCGGTCCTGGGCCTCCCGGGTCAGCGAGTCCACCTTGACCGAGTCGGCGAACTTCACGAACGCCGTGTTGCAGGACCGGGCGAAGCTGTCGGCGAGCGTGGCGTTCTCGTTCGGCTTGAGGTTGGTCAGGTTCTTGAAGGTCTGCTCCTGCCACACCGCGGAGGGCGGGCAGGGCGCCGGGCCGTTCATCGTCGTCAGCCCGTTGTCGATGAGCGTGGCGGCGCTGATGATCTTCATCGTCGAACCGGGCGCCAACTGCCCCAGGAACGCCGCGTTGAAGCCGTCGTTACGGTTGTTGGCGATCGCCAGCACCTGTCCGGTGCTCGGCTGGAGCGCCACGATCGACGACTCCGAGTACTTCGTCACGGCCTTCTCGGCGGCGGCCTGCGCGCTCGCGCTGAGCGTCGTACGCACCTTGCCGGCCTTGCCCTTCTCCAGGGTCAGCAGCGTGGTGTCGGCCGAGCCCTCGGCCTGGTGCTTGATCGCCAGCTCGATACCGGCCGAACCGCCCGCTTGGGCGCCGTACTTGGAGCGCAGCTCGTCGAGTATCGGCCCGAGCGACGGGTACTTCTCCTTGGTCAGCACGGTCCCGTTCCGGTCCACGGCCTCGATCGCCGGGCTCGCGGACTCGCCGGTGACGAACGTGTCGCCGCTCTTCAACTCCGGGTGGATGACGGCCGGTTGCCAGTCGACGAGCGCCCGTCCGGTGGTCTTGCCGCGTACGACGGTCAGTCGGCTGCTGTACGCCAGCGGCTTCGACTTCCCGTCGTATGACACCGTTGCCTTCACGGTGAACGGCACGGTCGCCCCGGTCGTCGTGCCAGGGGTGATCTTCACCCCGGTGATGTGCCCGGCCCCGCTGTAGGACTCCAGCACGGTGTCGGCCGCCGCGTCGTTGTTCGTGTACGTAGCTGCCGTCGCCGCCTGCCCCTTCTCCCAGGCCGCGAAGAACTTCGCCGTCGTGTCCTTGACCTCCGACGCGCTCGGCGGCCCGGTCTTCACGGCCGCGGGCCCACCAGAACCGCCCACACCCGAACTCCCACCCAGCGCGGACACGACGTTGTACGCCCCGTATCCCGCCCCTCCCACCATCACGGCGAACACACTGCCGATGACGGTGGCCTTTACCCCCTTGCGCATGGGTCGTTCCCCTCCCCGTTAACAGTCCCTCGACTGTATGGGGCGTGGGGGAAAGCTGTGAGGGGTGTTGCCTTTTGTTGTCCTAACGGAGACCGGCGGTGAAGGCGGACCAGGCGGAGGCGGGGAGGAGGAGTACGGGGCCGTCCGGGACCTTGGAGTCACGGACGGGGATGAGGCCGGTGACTCCGTCGGCGACCTCGAGGCATTCGCCGCCGGTGCCGTTGCTGTAGCTGCTCTTACGCCAGAGGGCGGCGCTCAAGTCGATCTTCGTGCTTGCCATTTCGATAGTCCTCTGCCGCTGCCTGGATCATGGCCAGGGACGCCTCAGGTGACAGTGCGGCGGCCCTGAGCAGATCGTACGACTCGCGGTAGTCCTTCACGAGCGCCGGATAGTCGATGAGTTGGCCGCTGTGCAGGCTCTCGACGTACACCACCGGTGGGGCGTCGGCGAAGGTCATGGTCCTGGTCATGCCCATCATGAACGGGTGGGTCGAGGAGGTTTCCGGGACGATCTGCAGAATGGAGCGAGTGGTCGTGATGACGTGCGCGACGTGCTCCAGCAACTCGGCCATTCCGTCATCGGCGAGCACCCGGCGGCGGATCACGGACTCGTCGAGAATCGCCCAGAACGCAGGGGGGTTGTCGGCCTCGAAGAGGCTGGCTCGTCCCATCCGGGCGGACACCTTCTTCTCCACCTCAGCGTCCCTGGCCCGAGGCATGGCGGCTCGTACGATCGCGCGGGCATAGGCCGATGTCTGGAGCAGGCCAGGCAGCAGCATCGGTGCCCAGTCCTCGATAGTGCCCGCGTGTTGCTCCATCTCCGCGACATCGGCGAAGTACTCCGCGTGCCCCGACTGCTTCGCCTTGCGCGCGTCTTCACAACGGCGCTCGAAAAACCCGTCCGTCCCGAGGACCTTGTCCACGTGCCGGGCCAGATCCAGCGGCATCCGCCGCTCCCCGTGCTCGATCTGGCTCAGGAACGGCACCCCCCGATAGCTGCCCTCCGCCAACTGTTCCAGCGTCAGACCCGCGAGTTCCCTCTTGAAGCGCAACTCCGCGCCATAGAAGGAGGGGACGTTCGCCGACGCGTCGGTGTCCTTGCGAGGGGGCACAACTCACCACCGCCATTTGCTCGTTGACAGGCGTAACTCGAACTCCTTTCACGGTAGGGCCTGTCACGTCACTGTGTGAGTGATTCGTCACAGAGAGCACAGAAAGGCGCACGGAGAGATGCCCCTACAACCCACTTCCGGCCCCTACGACACGGTCCTGTGCGCGGAGGAACTCCGCGACGCACTCGCCGCCCACGGCATCACACTCCCGTCACTCCGGGCAGACCTGCCCAGCTTCGCGGGGACGTCCGGCGGCTCCAAGGGGCTGGTCGCACTGGGCAACTGCAACCTCGACACGGCCCGCCGCCTGGCCGCCGTACTCCGTGAGGCGGCGGAACGGTGAACGCGACACACTTCGAAGCCGCCCTGCTCGCCGTACCGAAGGCGGTCCCCGAACTACGGCACGCGGTGCGCGGTTACCTCGGCGGCGACGGCCCGCACCCCGAAGTGGAGCTGTGCGTCAGCGAGTTGGTGAGCAACGTCATCCGGCACGTGGGCGAGGGAACGCCGGTACGGGTACGGGTCACCAGGGTCGGTGGGGTCGGCGGGGTCGCCCGGGTCGGTCCGGACGGCGACCGGATCCGCGTCGAGGTGGCCGACCCCGACCCGCGTGCCCTGCCCGTCCTCCTGGACGCCACCACGGACACCGGCCTCGGTGCGGAGTCGGGGCGCGGGTTGATGCTGCTGGACGCGGTGGCGGTGCGGTGGGGGGTGGAGCAGGGGGTGTCGGGGAAGGTGGTGTGGTGCGAGGTGCGGGCCCCGGCCTCCCCGGCACCGGCCTCCTCCAGGAAGTGAGGCGTACGCACGAGGACACGGACATGGTGGAACACTTGTCTGGTGCTTTCGGCACCGCCATCCCGCAGGCCACGCTCGTCCAGTACCGTTCCCGCGGGGGGTGCCATGTCCGGGTGGATCACATTGGGTGCCGGCTGCTTCGTCGTAGCCGTGGGCGTGTTGGCCTTGATCGGCCGGGGAGTCGCACCGCACGCGCAGTCTCGTAAATCTGGCTGGGGCCGGATAGCGATGGGGGGCGGCTTCGTTCTGGACGGCGGAGCCCGACTTCTGGGCGTCTCATCCGGAGTGGGGTTGGTTGTTTCCGCTCTTGCCCTGGGACTCGTAGTGCTCGGTGTAGTGCTTCAGATCCGAGCGGGAGTGTTCACCAGGGCGCGTCAGGCAGGAGACGCCGAATGAACAGATGGCTGAGCACCCGGAGCACATGGCTGGTCATACCGATCCTGTGGGCGATCATCCTGACAGGCGCCCTGATCGGAATCGCATGTGCTCGAACCTTCTTTGAAAACCCGCCTCTGAGGCCCTTCACCTCTGAACTCCCGATGGCGGTAGGCGGCAGTCTCTTCGTCGCCGTCGTCGGCGCGACGAGGTTGCGTCGCAGGCAGCGGCAGCTGGACCAATAACGACCACTGAACAACGGCGACTTGGTTGAAAGCCTGTGTGCGGTGGTCTGGGTGGGTTCTAGTCTCGTGTGGTGGTAGGGGGCGGGGCTGGTACGGGGGTTCACGTGGCGGGTGTCGGGGCTGTGCCGGGCGGACCACGGTTGTTCGTCTCGCACGCGGGGGCGGACCAGGCGTGGGCGGAGTGGGTGGCCTGGCAGTTGCAGGATGCCGGGTACGACGTGGAGTTGGCCGTCTGGCACTGGGGGGCCGGCGAGAACGTCATCCAGAACATGGACCGGGCCTTGGCTGCCGGGCCGACGGTGGCGTTGTTCTCGGCCGCGTACTTCGACTCCGAGCGGTGGACCACCGAGGAGTGGACCGCGAAGCTGGCCGCCCGGGAGAAGCTGATCCCGGTCCGGATCGAGGACTGCGCCGTGCGGCCGATGGTGCAGGCGTTGCTTGCGCCGGCGTTGTTCGGTCTGGGGGAGGAGCAGGCGCGGGAGGTGCTGCTGGCGGCGGTGGCGGGGCCGGCGGGGGTTCCGCGGGTGCCTCCAGGCTTTCCTCCGGGCCAAGGCGGGGCGGGGCGGCTGCGGAGGATGGGGGCGAGCGGGCCGCGACTGCCGGGGACGCTGCCGAGGGTGTGGAACGTGCCGGCGCGTAATGCCGGGTTCGTGGGCCGGGATGCGCTGTTGGTCGAGGTGCGGTCGCGGCTGGCGGGCGGTCGTGCGGTGGCGCTGGATGGCCGCGGGGGTGTGGGTAAGACGCAGCTCGCGGCCGAGTACGCGCACCGGTTTTGCGGAGAGTACGAGCTGGTGTGGTGGGTGCGGGCGGAGGATCCGGCGCTGATTCCTGGGCAGTTGGCTTTGCTGGCGGTTGAGACGGGGGCTGCGCAGCCGGAGACGCCTCTTGAGGAGGCGATGCGGGCGCTGGGGCATGAGCTGGGGTCGCGGTCGCGCTGGCTGGTCGTTTTCGACAACGCGGAGGACCCTGCGGCGTTGGCGGACTTCGTGCCGTCCGGGGCAGGGCATGTGCTGATCACCTCTCGTAACCCGGACTGGCACGGTGTGGCCTCGCCGTTGGATGTCCATGTGCTGGCGCGACGGGAGTCGATCGATCTGCTGCGCAGTCGGACGCGGTGGCTGACGGAGGCGGATGCGGGGCGGCTGGCGGAGGCGTTGGATGACCTGCCGCTGGCTTTGGTGCAGGCGGCTGCTGTGCTGACGACGACGGCCGTGGACGACTACCTGGCCCTGCTGGCGGTCAAGGCCAGCGAGGTCACCGATGAGGGCAGGCCGCGGGATTATCGGTGGTCGTTTGCCGCGCAGATCCGGCTGAGCATGCAACGGCTGCGGGAGCAGGACCCGGAGGCGGCGGAGGTGATGAACGCCTGTGCACTGCTCGCTCCGGAACCGTTTGCTCTGCCCACCAGCATCCGGCAAGAGGCTGACGAGGATTCGTCCGCGGGCAGGGCAGTGGCGGACTGGCGCACGAGAAACCGTGTTCTGTCGGCACTCCACCAGCACGGGCTGGCCCGAGTGGCGGGCGGGAGCCTGCACCTGCACCGTCTGACTCAGGCTGTCCTCAAAGACCAACTCACCGACGGGGAGCGTGCTGCTGCCGCGCGCAACGCCAGCGTCTTGCTCGCTGCGGCGTTCCCCGGCAGGGCGCAGGACCCTGCGTCCTGGCCTCGCTGGCCCGACTTGCTACCTCACCTACTGGCCATCGACCACGCCGACCTGGTCAGCGAGGACGCCCGCTTCGCCGCATGCGAAGCTTGCCTTTACCTCCTACAGCGTGGCAGCGCACCAGCGATCCTGCCCCGCCTCGAAGACCTCCACCAAGCCTGGAACGCCCTGCTAGGCCCTGATCACGTTCACACCTGGTGGGCCGTCAACTACTTAGCGATGGCATCAAGTGCTGTTGGCGATCATGAGGGTGCTCACACCCTGCACGAGGACCTGTACGACCGGCAGCGGCGCGTGTTCGGTGAGGATCATCCCGGCCCCCTAGGCATCGCGTCCAACCTGGCGTCTGATCTGGCGGCTGTGGGACGGGTGGAGGAGGCATTGGAGCTCAGCGAGAACACCCTGTCCCGGCGGCGGCGGATATTCGGTGAGGATCACCCCGACTCTTTGCGTACCGCGTCCAACCTGGCGAATCGGTTGGCGGCTGTGGGGCGGGCGGAGGAGGCGGTGGAACTGTGCGAGGACACCCTGTCCCGGCGGCGGCGGATATTCGGTGAGGATCACCCCGACTCTTTGCGTACCGCGTCCAACCTGGCGAATCGGTTGTCGGCTGTGGGGCGGGCGGAGGAGGCGGTGGAGCTGGGTGAGGACACCCTGTCCCGGCAGCGGCGGGTGTTGGGTGAGGACCACCCCGACACCCTGAGCACCGCGTACAACCTGGCGATCCGGTGGGCGGCTGTGGGGCGGGCGGAGGAGGCGGTGGAGCTGGGTGAGGACACCCTGTCCCGGCGGCGGCGGGTGTTCGGTGAGGATCACCGCGACGCCCTGCGCACCGCGTCCAATCTGGCGGTTGATCTGGCGGAGGTGGGTCGGGTGGAGGAGGCGGTCGTGTTGGGTGAGGACACCCTGGCCCGGCAGCGGCGGGTGCTGGGTGAGGACGACCCCGACACTTTGCGCACCGCGTCCAACCTGGTGAATCGGCTGGCGACTGTGGGTCGGGTGGAGGAGGCGCTGGCGCTGTGCGAGGACACTCTGGCGCGCCGACGGCGGGTGCTGGGCGAGGACCATCCCGACACCCAGCGCACCGCAAGCCTGCTCGACAGCCTCACCCAGCCGAACGGTGGCTGATACGCCTCAGGGCGTGGACATCCCCAGACGTCCACCGAGATATGCGATGGCAATCAAACCGCCCCGTCAGACCAGCTACCCCCAGCCCGCCGTAAACCTGCCCGCGCCCAGACCCGAACCACCCTCCGCCCGCCCAAAGGCGACCAACCACCCCCAGTACGGGATCGGCCGCCGCGTCGTTGTTCGTGTACGACGCGGCCGTCGTCGCCTTGACCTCCGACGCGCTCGGAGGCCCGCTCTTCACGGACGCGGGTCCGCCGGAACCGCCGACACTTGAACTGTCGTTCAGTGCGGATACGACGTTGTACGCCCCGTACCCCGCTCCTCTCACCATCACGGCGAACACACTGCCGATGACGGTGGCTTTTACCCCCTTGTGCATGGGGCGTGGGGAAAGCTGTGAGGGGTGTTGCCTCTTGTTGTCTCAACGGAGACCCGCCGAAGAGCGATCAGGCGGGCACCCCCGCCGCGTCGAGGAGCCGGTGCATCTCCTCGGCGGGAAGCGCGGGATTGCCGGCGACGGAGCCGAGCAGGTCCGGGTCGGCGAGCAGTTCACGGATCCGAGGCAGGGGCAGCCGCGGGTCCCGGGCGGCCGGCCCGCGCAACCCCCCGTCACGGCTGAGCCGGTCCAGGTCCTCCGGGGTCAGCGCGGGATCACGCAGCGCCAGTCGGCGGTGGTCCTGATCCGGGGCGTCGAGGAAGCGGGCGGCCATTCCCGCCGACGGGAATCCGGGCCTGGCGATGAGCATCATCACGGCCCGGTGCGTGCCGTGCAGATACAGGTCGAGCAGCAGCTCCGGCGGCGGCTCGGGATGGAACTCGCACAGCAGCAGCCGTACGGCGAAGTCCTCGTCCCGGGCGAGGAGTTCGACCATGTCCGGTGGCAGGGCCGGGCACACCGCGGCGCTGCGGCGCAGCCAGGTGTGCGCGGAGGTCGCGCACCGGCGCAGGAGGTCGACGTCCTCGCGGGCGTCCCACACCCAGTTCAGTGGGGACAGGCGGGCCTCGGGATCCACGGTGTAGTCGATGGCCGCGCGTTCCGCCTCCGTCAGTTCCGGCCGGGCGGAGACGACGAGCCGGATGTGCGGGTCCGGGTCGACGGCCAACTGCCGTACGAGATCCGGGGGGAGGGAGGGGTTCGCGGCGACCGAGGCCCGGCGCGGCTGGGCCAGCAGGTGCTCGGCGAGCTCGCGGCTCAGCCGCCCGGTCTCCAGAACCTGGTACAGCAGGTGGGAGCCGACGAGGCTTTCGAGCAGCCACGCCGTCCGGTCCTCGTCCTCGTGGCAGACCTGCATGGCGGCGGCCCGCCGCACCTCCAGGTCGTCGTCCCGGAGCAGCAACTCGCGTGTGGTGTCCGGCAGTTCCTCCCAGGCGCGGCAGGCCGCCTTGCGAAGGGCGCTGTCGGGACGGTCCGCCAGGCCGACCAGGATGCGGGCGGGGACGAGGTACGACATGACGGTCTCGCAGCTGATGCGCGAGTCCGGGTGCTTCAGCAGCCGCTCGTACGCCCAGTCGGGCAGCGGTTCCACCCGGCCCCGGTACGGCGACGGCCCGATGGCGAGGGCGAGCAGGACCTTCGGGTCCGGATCGTCGATGAGCCGGGCGCGCTGGGCCGGGTCGGCGGCGGCGCTGTCGGCGAAGTCCTGGCGGAGCCTGCGATCGGGGTCCGCCAGGATCGCGTCGACGACCTCCAGGGGCAGGTCGGCGCGCTGGGTGATGGTCCACCGCACGTCCCGGTGGTCAAGTCTGAGCAGTCGCAGCAGCACACTGCCCGGTGACGCGGGGTTCCAGGACAGCGCTCTGACCGCGGCGTCGAGGTGGTCGTCCATGTCGTTTCCCCCGGCCCCGCCTACACCCACGTATCCAGCCACATCCGAGACCGCCACTGATCAATAGGAATCGACGTCCCCGTATAAAGCGGCCAGAAGTAGATGAAGTTCCAAGTGATCAGCAGGACCAACACCCCCGCGCCGACCGCCCCCGTGACCCGCCGCGTGTCGCTGGAACCCGGTGGGCCGATGATCGCGCCGATCAGCATCGCGACCGCCAGGCACAGGAACGGCAGGAAGACGATCGAGTAGAAGAAGAAGATCGTGCGGTCCTGGTAGAGGAACCAGGGGAGGTAGCCGGCCGCGACGCCGCAGGCGATCGCGCCAGCGCGCCAGTCGCGGCGGAAGGCCCAGCGCCACAGGACGTAGAGGATCGCGAAGCAGGCGGCCCACCAGAGCATCGGGGTGCCGATGGCCAGGACCTCGCGGGCGCACTTGTCGCCCGCGTTCACCGGGCAGCCGTCCGCGCCGGGGGACGGGGACTCGTAGAAGTACGAGACCGGGCGGCCGTCGACCAGCCAGCTCCAGGGGTTGGACATGTACGTGTGCGGCGAGTGCAGGCCGACGTTGAACTCGTAGACCTCGTGCTCGTAGTGCCACAGGCTGCGCAGCCAGTCCGGCAGGACGTGGCTCCAGGTGCCGCCCTTGCCGTCGGTCGCGGCCCAGTTGCGGAAGTAGCCGCCGGAGCCGTTGGCGGGGGAGAGGATCCAGCCGATCCAGGAGGTGAGGTAGACCGCGATGGCGACCGGGATCGTCGCTACGAAGCCCAGGCCCAGGTCGTGCTTCAGGACCGCCACGTACGCGTTGCGGGCGCCCGCGACCTTGCGGGAGCCGACGTCCCACATCAGCATCATCACGAAGAACGCGGCCGTGATGTAGAGGCCGTTCCACTTGGTGCCGATCGCGAGGCCGAGCAGCAGGCCCGCTGTCCAGCGCCAGGGGCGCCAGCCGAAGGAGAGGGTGTCGGCGGTGTGCGCGTCGGGGCGGACGCGGCCGTAGGCGTCGGCCGGTAGCGCCGCCGCGAGTTTCTCCCTCGCCCTGTCGCGGTCGATCAGCAGGCAGCCGAACGCGGCCACCACGAAGAACATCAGCACACCGTCGAGCAGCGAGGTGCGGGCCATCACGAAGGCCAGGCCGTCCAGCGACATCAGGACGCCCGCGACACAGCCCAGGAAGGTGGAGCGGAAGAGGCGGCGGCCGATGCGGCACAGCATCAGCACGGTCAGCGTGCCGAGCAGCGCCGTCATGAAGCGCCAGCCGAAGGGGTTGAAGCCGAAGATCAGCTCGCCGATGCCGATGACGTACTTGCCGACCGGCGGATGTACGACGTAGGCCGCGTCCGTGGGGATCGAGACGTGCCCGCCGGTCTTCAGGATCAGGTCGTTGGCGTTCTTGTCCCAGTTGACCTCGAAGCCGCGGTGGACCAGCGCCCACGCGTCCTTGGCGTAGTACGTCTCGTCGAATATCACCGCCTTCGGACTGCCCAGGTGGTAGAAGCGCATCACGCCGGCCATCAGCGTGACCAGCAGCGGGCCGCCCCAGCCCGACCAGCGGGTGAGGCGGTCGACGAGCCCCGGCGAGAAGCCGAGCGCCGCCCACAGCCGGGGGCTGGGCTCCGCGTACGGCGGCGACAGCCGGTCGCGTACGTCGCTTCTGGGCCCCGCCGTGTAGCCGAAACGGCGCAGCCGCTGTTGCCACGACGGCCGCTGCTCTTGAGGGGCCTGGCCCTGCCGGGTGTCCGTGGAGGACGCGGTACTGGTCACCGCGCCATCGTAGGGAACAGCGCTGTGTGAGTCCCGTGCATGGGCGGTCTCGGTCCGGATGCGTCCGGATCTGTCGGCCCTGCGAGGATGGGAACGTGACTGGAACCCTTGTTTTGGCGGGCACCCCCATCGGCGACATTCAGGACGCCCCTCCCCGGCTCGCGGCGGAGCTGGCCGGGGCCGACGTGGTCGCCGCCGAGGACACCCGGCGGCTGCGTCGGCTGACCCAGGCGCTCGGCGTGCAGCCCAAGGGGCGGGTCGTGTCGTACTTCGAGGGCAACGAGTCCGCGCGGACCCCCGAGCTGGTCGAGGCGCTGGTGGGCGGCGCGCGCGTGCTGCTGGTGACCGACGCGGGGATGCCGTCCGTGTCCGACCCGGGGTACCGGCTGGTCGCCGCCGCCGTGGAGAAGGACATCAAGGTGACCGCCGTACCGGGGCCGTCGGCCGTGCTCACCGCGCTCGCGCTGTCGGGGCTGCCGGTGGACCGGTTCTGCTTCGAGGGGTTCCTGCCGCGGAAGGCGGGCGAGCGGCTGTCGCGGCTGCGCGAGGTGGCCGGTGAGCGGCGCACCCTCGTCTACTTCGAGGCACCGCACCGGCTCGACGACACCCTCGCCGCGATGGCGGAGGTGTTCGGCGCCGAGCGGCGGGCCGCCGTCTGCCGGGAGTTGACCAAGACGTACGAGGAGATCAAGCGCGGCCCGGTCGGCGAGCTGGCCGAGTGGGCGGCGGAAGGCGTGCGCGGCGAGATCACCGTCGTGGTGGAGGGGGCGCCGGAGCAGGCCGAGGAGCTCGGTGCGGAGGAGCTGGTGCGGCGGGTGCGGGTGCGCGAGGAGGCGGGGGAGCGGCGTAAGGAGGCGATCGCCGCGGTCGCGGTCGAAGCGGGCGTTCCCAAGCGCGAGGTGTTCGATGCGGTGGTGGCCGCCAAGACCGCGCAAAAGCCGCTCTGAGCTGCGAAGACGGCCCCTCTGAGCAGGGCGCTCCTCCCATGAGCACGCGCCCCATGGCGGAGCAAAGCAGTGTCGCGAAATGCAAAGCCAGGACCGGCTGGCCGGGGCGATTTGACAAGAAGAGTCCAAATCGCCTCCAACAGACGACAGGTCTGGTGCGTTCGCCCTCCCCGAGGCGTCCACTGGAGTGAGGGACGCACCCGTCCCTCGCCTCCATCGGGATTCCGGGGGGAATCCCCTCGCAGGGGGCGCTTGTCCAGCGGAAAGCAAGCAGGAGCTGGCATGAGTGAGATCGCAGGGCAGACCGGCCTCCGGGGCGCTGCCACCGCCGTGGTGAACGAGTCGTACTCCTTCGCCTGCATGCGGTGCGGGCACGGCTGGGAGCAGGCATACGAGATAGAGCACCACGTCGACACCGACGGCCACCAGTTCGTGATGTACGTGGCGGACGGCCAGGTCGTGCCGTCGCCCCTGAGCCGCCCCGCGTGCCACAACTGCGACGGGCATGTCGTGCGCATCATGCGGGCGGGCCAGGTGTCGTCGGTACGGGACGCGGCGCAGCGGCAGTACCAGGCGCCGAGGCCCCGAGCGGCGGCGGCAGCGGCGGAGGAGACGGACGACTCGGTGACTCCGCTGCCGGAGCCCAGGGAACACCACTGGCACCTGTCGGACCTTCTGCACCCGTTCCACCGCAAGGCGAGCTGACCGCCTCCGGCGACCGGGCGGGCATGCCCCTTTCGTAGGATCGGGGCATGCCTGCCCCCAGCGACAAGAACACGGCGCCTCCGCTCCCGGAACCCCTCCGGGTGCCCGTCGCCGACTCCCACACCCACCTCGACATGCAGTCCGGCACGGTGGAGGAGGCGCTCGCCAAGGCGGCCTCGGTCGGTGTCACGACGCTCGTGCAGGTCGGCTGCGACGTGAAGGGCTCCCGCTGGGCCGCCGAGACGGCCGCCCGCCACGACGCGATCCACGCGACGGTCGCCCTCCACCCGAACGAGGCCCCGCGCATCGTGCACGGCGACCCCGACGGCTGGTCGAGGCAGGGGGCCAGGGTCCCCGGTGGCGATGCGGCCCTCGAAGATGCCCTCGCGGAGATCGACCGGCTGGCCGGACTCCCGCACGTCAAGGGCGTCGGCGAGACCGGCCTCGACTACTTCCGCACCGGCCCCGAGGGCAAGGCGGCGCAGGAACTCTCCTTCCGCGCCCACATCGAGATCGCCAAGCGGCACGGCAAGGCCCTGGTCATCCACGACCGTGACGCCCACGCCGACGTCCTGAGCGTCCTCAAGGAGGAGGGCGCCCCCGAGCGGACCGTCTTCCACTGCTACTCCGGCGACGCCGAGATGGCCGAACTCTGCGCCAGCGCCGGGTACTTCATGTCGTTCGCCGGCACCGTCACCTTCAAGAACGCCCAGAACCTGCGGGACGCGCTGGCCGTGGCGCCCCTGGAGCTCGTCCTGGTGGAAACGGACGCCCCCTTCCTGACCCCGGCCCCCTACCGCGGACGGCCGAACGCGCCCTATCTCGTCCCGGTCACGGTCCGCGCGATGGCCTCCGTCCGGGGCATCGACGAGGACGCCCTGTCGACGGCCCTCGCGGCCAACACGGCCCGCGCCTTTGGCTACTGAGGCGTCAGGGACCCTTTCGAACACAACCCTGAGTAGCCGCGTCGCTTTGGAGAGTGACGGTCGCTCCGCTAGGTTCTGTTGGCCCGATCCGGACCCTTCTGGCCTTCTGGAGCGTGTCGGCGTGAGCAACTACGAGACCTACGAGACGTATGACCGCGGTGTGCGCGCCGATGTGTACACCGACGAGTACACCGACGCGACCCAGGTGTACGAGGACACGTACCGCCCCGCCTACGAGGCGCCGGAACCCGTGTTCCCGCGCCAGGCGGCGACCGTCGCGCCGGGCCGCGCGGACCGCAGACGAAGAGCCGACCGTACGGCCGCCACAGGATCCACCATGCGGCGGCTGGTCCCGCAGGCGCTGGTCGTCGCCTTCCTCGCCGGCGGCACCACCGCGTTCGTCGCCAAGGACAAGGCGATCGAGCTGAGCGTCGACGGCCGGCCGCGCACGCTGCACACCTTCGCCGACGACGTCACCGAACTCCTCGCCCAGCAGGGCGTCGAGGTCGGCGAGCACGACGTGGTGGCCCCCGGCCGGGACGCGGACCTCGCCAGCGGCGACGAGGTCGCGGTCCGCTACGGCCGCCCCGTGCGGCTCACCATCGACGGGCACCGGCGCGAGGTGTGGACCACGGCCCGGACGGTCGACGGCGCCCTCGAACAACTCGGCGTCCGCGCGGAGGGCGCGTACCTCTCGACCTCCCGCTCCCAGCCCATCGGCCGCGCCGGACTCGCCCTCGACGTGCGCACCGAACGCACCGTCACGATCATGGCCGACGGCCGCGCCCGCACGATCCGCACCAACGCGGCGACGGTCGGCGAGGTGGTCCGGGAGGCCGGCATCGGCCTGCACGGCGAGGACACCACCTCGGTCCCGCCCGAGAGCTTCCCGCGCGACGGCCAGACGATCACGGTCCTGCGGATCACCGGCACCCGCGAGGTCCGCGAGGAGCCGATCCCCTTCCGGGTGGAACGCACCGACGACCCCACCCTCTTCAAGGGCACGGAGGTCGTCGAACGCGCCGGCCGCCCGGGCCTGCGCCGCGCCACCTACGCCCTCCGCACGGTCAACGGCGTCAAGGAGAAGCCCCGCCGCATCGACGAGGAACTGGTCCAGGAACCCCGCCCCCAGCTGGTGAGGGTCGGCACCAAACCCATGCCCACCTCGGTACAGGGCGCCGACCAGCTCAACTGGCACGGCCTCGCCACCTGCGAGTCCGGCGGCCGCCCCGGAGCGGTGGACCCCTCCGGCACCTACGGCGGCCTCTACCAGTTCGACACCCACACCTGGCACAGCCTGGGAGGGTCCGGCCGACCCCAGGATGCGAGCGCGGAGGAGCAGACGTTCCGGGCGAAGAAGCTGTACGTGCGGCGGGGGTCGAGCCCATGGCCCCACTGCGGGACCCGTCTACACGGGTGAGGTGTGCGCCCTG